>NZ_JAUFPS010000028.1 GCF_030409315.1 Mucilaginibacter flavus
GCATTTGCTGCAACTCAAAAGTCAGCTAACCCAGTGGTCAATTTGGCCCGGAACAGGGTGGTCAACATCTCCATAATATACACTGAATTTTCAAACATTGCATACCAAAGAATTTTTAATGAAAAAGTGCTTGCCTTTTTAGATACGAAGGATTTTAAATCGAAACTTGCCGAATATATAGATAAATATAACGAACTAATAGACACATCTACTTACTTTAAAAAAGGAATTTTTAATCATAATAATGCATCGACAATTGCAAAAAATTTGAAAGACAATGGTTTTTTTAAAGCTAACCATTCCGTTTCCCTTAATAGCGTTGGTAATAATACCGTTATTACCACCGAAGCCGAATTAGAAAATGTAATTCAGCACGAAAAGGAAAGTATATTAAATGACCCAGGATTAGTTAAAGCGTTCGAAGATATTGACAAAAAAATCACAAGTAATCAAGACTTAAGGGAGTTCCGCGATTTTATCGAAGGCAATCAAGTAATACTTCCTGAATTAGCAAATCTAAATGCACTCAAGCAAAAACTATGGATCTCGTACTTGAAGTTAAATGTAGAAATTTACAAATCCTTAGCAGCTGAATACGAGCAGGGATCAAAGGAAATTGAATCTATCGTTGAACAAGCAAAACAGGAAGCAACCCAATGGCGCACAGTAATTGAAGAGTTCAATAGGAGATTTTTTGTACCATTCAAATTATCTATAGATAATCAAGAGGATGTAATTCTTAAAAGTGATGGCCCTAACATAAAATTTGTATTTGAAGATTTTGGAGAAACAGCATCCGTTGAAGAAGACGAATTATTTAAAGTCTTAAGTGGTGGAGAACTTAGAGCCTTATATATATTAAACATCATATTTGAGGTTGAAGCAAGAAAGCAAGCGAATATTGAAACACTTTTTGTCGTTGATGATATAGCCGATTCCTTTGACTATAAAAATAAATATGCCATCATTGAATACTTGAAGGACATTTCTAATGAATCTGGGATTTTCAAGCAAATCATATTAACTCATAATTTTGACTTCTATAGAACAGTCAGTGCGCGATTAGATATGAGTCGCGATCATAAATTAAGTACGGTAAAGACCTCGACTGGAATTGAATTAAAAACAGAGAAGTATCAAAATAATCCGTTCACCTTTTGGAAGAATGAGTTTCATAAACAGACTCAAAAGCCAATGTTAATTGCAGCTATACCATTTGTTCGCAGCATAGCAGAGTTTTCCGGGGATGATGCTAACTTCTTAAAATTAACTTCTTTGCTGCACATTAAAGAGGATACCAGTTCAATTACGATTAAGGATTTAGAGACTGTCTATAAAGCAGTTTTGAAAGACAAAGCTAATTTGGTATTAACCGATCCTCAAACCCTTGTCCTCGACCTAATTTATTCAACTGCTCAGACAATTTTAGGTCAAGCTGCACAAGATATTGATCTTGAAAACAAAATCGTTCTTGCAATCGCTATCCGGTTAAAAGCAGAAGAATATATGATTAGAGAGATAAATGATGATGCTTTTTGGAAAGGAATTGCAAAAAATCAAACTTTTGCATTATTTGAAAAATTTGTTCAATTATTTCCAAATCGAAATGAGGAAATAAGATTGTTGAAGCAAGTCAATCTAATGACACCTGAAAATATTCATATTAATTCTTTCATGTATGAACCGATTTTAGATATGTCTAACGAACATCTGAAACAACTATATACCTCAATTAGTCAATTATGATTTAAGACAACTTTTATATAGGATTAGGTTTGAGCAAGCCATGTTTTCGCCATGCGAAAACTGTGCTTGTCGGGACACCCGAACCCGAAAAACACTTCACTTTGTTCAGCATTTTTTAAATAGTACCGATAGATTTTTGGGGGCTTAACGCCATGTTGCGGAAAAGGGCGGCTTATAATGTGTGTCAAAAACATCATAAAGCCGCCCCAATTTATCCGCGCTCTGAAGTGTGGTAAGCCACTATAATTTCGACATTTCACAGTTAAGCGAATTTACGGGCGGTATTACCATATCACTTTTAGATACTAGAGTAAACCGCCCGTTAGCAATCCGCAGGCGTGCAAACCTTCCGTTATTTTCTTTTTGTCAGGTTACGAAACAAGGTGGCTTTGCTTGTGCTTGATATTTCAAAACAACAGGCAAGCCAACCATATTTCCGCTTGGGCGTAGTAGGCCACCATAGTTTAAAACAAATATTCATACGCTTATGGATTTACGAGCGGTATTATCAAACCAGGTTTTATAGTTTAATAAACCGCCCGTTATATTCCACAGGGGTGCGAATTCTCAGGAGCAATTTATTGGCGGCCCAGGGGCGGTAACAACATAATACTACTACCTTTAATGTGTCTATCCGCCTTCCAATTGCCGCTAAGGGTGTTGCAAAACCCATTACCTCTTTTTAACTTCCCTGTTATATATAAGCCATGCCGCTGAATATAATTTCAGCATTTTCTTATTTACTTTTCTGATCTCCCTGCAATCAAGTTCTTCATCCCCGCCCTTTACACATAGTGCTGCGTACAGCCACTCTTCTAAATAGTCCCGGTATTGTTGTAAGCCCATTTTCCTGAATAAGCATTTTACTGCTTTATAAGGGTTACGCAATTCTTTTTGTTTAAGGTTCTTTGGGTACCAGTCTAGTTTTTCCTTTTCACGTTCTATCTCCAGATCGCTTACTACTGTTTTGTTGATTGTCGAATTAGCGTAGCTGTAATACAATAAGGAAATCGCTTCCAGAAGCCTGATGTTTAGCTTATAAATGAATAATAACGTCCCCGGTCCGTGATTTTTATCACAAAAGATCTTATCATGGGTCACATAATAACGCCACTTTTTAAGCTTTTTTTTGTGACCGGTCACCCAGTCAATTGCAAAAAATTCAGTAACCACAATTAGCGGATTCATCATCTCTTTATGATAAAGGCTTTTAGGGTAATTCTCCCAAGGTGTATATTCAGGTGTGTACATACAATTATTCTTGTTGTCAATCCGCTAACTGTTATACAAACTAACAGGTTAAAATTGCCGTACCGAACCACAACCGTTTGTATTTTACAATAAAGCGGTTGTTTTGTACATTTACGTTTTAGAATACATTTGACTTATGGCAGAACCTACATTACATATCGGAAGAAAAATCGGGCGTATTCGTGAACTACGTGGTATCAAGCAAGAAGCCTTAGCGGCAGAATTAGGTATAAGTCAACAAGCTGTTTCTAAGATTGAACAAAGCGAGGATATTGAGGATTCGTCTTTAATTAAAATAGCAGAAGCACTTGGTGTTACCACCGATGCGATAAAAAATTTTACGGAGGATGCCGTATTCAATTACTTTAATAATTTCCATGACAACAGTACTGGAGATTTCCGTCACCACTGCACATTCAATCCTATAGATAAAATTGTAGAACTATACAATGAGAAAGTGGAGTTACTGGAACGTTTATTAGCTAGCGAAAAAGAAAAAAACGACTTATTGAAAGGTAAGTAATTTTATAGAGGGCAAGGCGGACAATCAGGATCAGCAGCCTTACCCATTGTGTTTTTGTTTTTTAATAATTCGTGTAGCCGCTGCTCTACTTTATCTACTGACATTTCCACGGGCAGTCCCAGGTCTTTATCTTCCAATGACCTGTACCAGGCCTGCAATTCCTGTAATTCAGCCTCTGTAAGCAAATTCATTCGCCACTTCTGTGCCAGGCTTAAAATGTGGGTTTTATAATCTTCGTTGATCATTGCGGTAGATTAGTCTGTTGTAAATATAACTATCTTCCCGAACGCCTGCTCTTCCTGCGATACATCGCATCATCTTCATCATGGCTTATCTGGATATTAACACCATCAAAGCTGCCACCGCTATGATCAATGGAACGAGAATCAAATAGAACAGCATTCTGATCTGCTTCCAGTGGTCTTTCTCTACCTGGCTGATCTTCTGATCCAGTTTGATCAGCAGGTGTTTGTTCGCTTCCGAAAGATTCAGTGTCGTTTGAACTGCATGTATAAAGGTCAATACCTCTGTCTCCGTTGTTTCCCGCTGTTGTGTGTTCCCCGTAGACTCGTCTTGTCTTGCTGTTTGTTTCGCTAATTGCTTTGCTGTCTCTAGTTTGTTCATAATTGATCTTTTTTATTATTTCTGCCCATTTAAAACTGTTGCCGAGTGCCTGCCCTTTTATTTTAAAGCCTTTATGGAAATAGGTGATACCGGTGATCCGGCCTGTCGATGCCTGGTTGAAAAGAAGATTGATCCCTGCCTGTTCTGCTTTTTGGATAAATGCTGACAGGGTTAGCCCCCGTTGGTTCAGGATCTTCTTCATGATCTCCTGCATAACCATCTTTTGTGATGGCTTGCCCGTTCGTATCACCATCTCTATTTCGTCTTTCTTAGCCGCTCTTTGTGGTGTTCTGTGGCTTGATTCGACTGCGGTGAGATTAAATTGCTTTTCGATGTCCCGTAATATGCTTTCACTTCTCTTATAATTGTTACTGTCTGATACGACCTGTCCATCAAATGTTATCCGGTTAACCAGTAAATGAATATGCGGATGATCGGCATCGTGATGCCTGAATATGAAATACTGGTTATTGCCAAAACCGTTTGCTTCTAAATAGCGATGTGCAATATCTAATATTGGTTCGTTGGATAAATTATCTTCTTTAGAGAAATTTAGGCTGGTATGGTAGACATAGCGGTTGAGGTTTGGCCGCTGCTCGCGTACTAATGCGATCTCCTGCTTGATACGGTCCTTATCCAGGCTGCTAAAATTCGTATCCAGTAATTCGGCTCTTTGCTTAGGATCGGGGTGGTACATTTTCTTCAGGTTATAGTTTAAAGCGCCCATAAAGCTTTTACCAATTTTCTGACTGGCTATCATCGAGTAAAAGTTTAATGATGGATTCCTGCTGCCGTTGCAGCACTGCGATCAAACTCAATATTCTGGTAGGCATGATATTGGCGTTTGCTTTTCTTGCCAGTTGGTTCAGGTTAACACCGATCTTTTTAAGTTCATAATAAGTGCTACTGTCAATCTTTGGCATTTTTGGTTCGGGGAATTTGCCCTTGAAGAACCGTTCCCGCATCAGTGATCCGGGCGCTTTTCCGCATAGCCTTGCTAACTCTTCCAGCTTTCTTAATTCAGCGGGTGTCAGCCGAACGGTAAAGTTGATCGAGCGCCGGTTGTCTTCGGAAAGTTTCGGCCTGGCCATAGGTACTGATAAGTTAATGCTAACACATCAGTACCGCCGTCACAAAATTAGCACCGCCTTTAAACGGTCAAGGATATATAAACAGCGCAATTTGATCTGTTATTTATAGGTGCGCTGTCCTTGACCGTTCAAAGGCTTACTGCTACCAGCTGTTTAAGCGGTACAATGGGTTGGTCTGTACTGAAAAATTGAGTGGATTGAATTTGGGTTATGGACATGGCTTAGTGATTGCCTTTCGTTTTCTCTTTTGCCTGTTCGAAGATCTTCATGATATCATCGTATCTGTAATAGATGATACCGCCTACTCTTGTAAATGGCAGGGTGCCATTTACTCTCAGGTTTTGCAAAGTTCCCGGCGAAATCTTCAGGAGGTTCTTTACCTGGTAACTCTTCAATAACTTTCTTGGTTCTTCGCCAGTTCCATTCGTTTTCCTGATCTCGCTGATCAGCCTTTCTTCTAATTCGATCAGATCTTGTTTGGTTACGATCTCTATTCCTGCCATGATTAATAAATTTTGCTTGAATACATTTTTGTTTAATTCGTTATGGCAGCAAAAGAACTTATTTGAACAAGGTGAAAACAGTGAAAGGGAGTGAAAGAAATCTTTCACTCCCTTTTGGTTTTTGGAATAAGTATCAGCTTATCAATCTTTCTAAGGTGCCAAATTGGCTCCTTAGATAAACCCAACAATATGGTGGCTTAAGATGCCACGGTGGGAATACCACTCAATTTTTGACGCAGTGCTTTCATATCCATGCTTACCTTTTGTTCTCTGACCCGTGCATAAATTTGAGTTGTTGTAATTTTAGTGTGGCCGAGCATTTTGCTTACTGATTCGATTGGAACGCCGTTACCTAATGTGATTGTAGTGGCAAAAGTGTGTCTGGCCATGTGAGTAGTCAGGTTTTTGGATATGCCGCACAGATCAGCTATTTCTTTTAAGTAGGCATTCATTTTCTGATTGCTTTTCATAGGTAATATCCTGCCAGTGTAAATGCAATCTTCATGAGTTTTGTATCTGTTTATGATTTCAATTGCCTGGGGGAGCAATGGCACGTTGGCAACAATTTCAGTTTTGGTCCGGCTCGTTTTAACCCACATCTCATTGTCTTTACCTACAGCTATATTAGCCATAGATAATTTGCAAGCATCGACAAAAGCGTAGCCAGTATAGCAGCTAAAAAGAAAACAGTCCCTTACTTCTTCAAGACGTTTAACTGCAAAAACTTTTTCAGTAAGTCGCTTAACTTCTTCTTCTGTCAGTTCTTCACGGACAACTTTGCGCGTGGTGCATTTAAAGGCAGCAAAAGGATTATAGCTAATCCAGTGATTATTGACAGATATGCTAATTATCCTTTTCAGCCTTTTTATGTAAGACATCGCGGTGTTATGGTCTATTCCTGCTTCTATCTTTAAGTATTTTTCGAATCCCGTAATAAAGCTATATTCAAGCGTGTCAAGGTACATATCTGTTTTATTGTGCTTGTGGCTAATAAATTCTGCAACCTTGCTTCTTATCGTCTTGTATTTAGTCAGCGTGGCCCTTACGTAGTCTTTTCCTATCAAGCTTTCTATATCATGATTGTGTTCGTCGAATACTTGAAGGAGTGCTCGCCGTTCGTCGGGTACGCCAGTAAACTTATTTTTAATTTCTTCCGCGGATATAAAGTCGCTGTTCTTTTGTAGCTCACTGTATATTTTAAATATTTCCTCCGATACCTGGTGAATGTGATTGTTGATAGTGCGGACTTCATTCCCGCTCCCTTTCATAAAGCCCGTCTTAGCATCCCACTTTTGTGGATTTACTTTCTTTTTAAGCGAGATCTCCGCTCTTTTTCCCATTACTGTAACTCTTGCGTACAAGGGAATTTGCCCATTAACATCTGATTTTGCTTTGTTTGCCCAGATCAGGATTGAAAAGCTGTTAGAATTCTTCATAAATAACCATTTTTTGGATAAAAGATTTAATAAATTTTGAACTGTTTTGATGCTGTTTTGCATCGATTTAATTCATTCAAAATCAATTAGTTAAATCTATATTCGGTTACCTAATTTAGGTGGTTCAAATAGGTAACCGAATAGGTAACCGAGTGAACCATAAATCTTGACCTGAAACGTGCGGATTTGACATAAAAAAACCGCTTAAATCAATGATTTAAGCGGTTTAAGAGGGTTTTGATACCCTTTTAGCGGAATGGACGGGACTCGAACCCGCGACCCCATGCGTGACAGGCATGTATTCTAACCAGCTGAACTACCACTCCGTTTGGGTGTGCAAATATACGCAGCATTCTGTATTACACAAATGTTTTTTGAAAAAAAATGAGTTTTGTGATGCTTGTTAGCAAAATCGGTATGAGTTGTGATGCCTGTTCAAGGATATAACTTACTCTGTATCAAAATAAAATGACTCCTGTTTTATGAGGAGCCATGGCTTAATTTTTTTTTAATATTTTTTTATTTCACCTCGAAACTGAAATATTGGCTTGCTGAATCGCCGTTATCTGCTATTCCTTGTATGGAGCCTACGTATTTTCCCTTTTGATCGGAGGTGTAAAACGACACTACGCTCTTACCAGCAGGGTTGGTATTTACATCCGGCGACCAAAACAGCAGGTTCCTGAAATCGGGCACGCGGCTTTTCTCAACTTTTTCGGTGTCGTAAATGGGCGAATAAAATACTCGTTTCAGCTGTAGGCCTTCGTAATCTAATACGACCGAATGCGGGTCCATTTCAACACCGCCAAGATCGCCTTTGTAGGTTGTGAAGCTAAATACGCCTTCATTTACCGTTGGTCCGTAAAAATAGCGGTATGGCACTACTTCCAGTTTTCGCACCTTTAATGGATCTATGGCCATTACTTTATCGATATTAAATACGGGTACGTCATCTAACAGCACAATTGGGTCGCCATCTAAAAAGCCTTTTTCATTGAGTACCTTGATATGAAATCGGCCCTTTGAACGCACAATATTGTCCTGGCTTACATATTCACGTAATACTTCTTCCATGGTGGTAAAACGGGTATAATTATCTAACAGGTAGGTTTTAAAAGGTACCCCATAAAAGCCGGTGCTATCCACTCCCGGGTCATAAAACCTTTTTATTTTGGTGCCTGCGTACACGTTTTGCACCTGCATGGCCAGGCTGTGTTCTTCCAATGCTTTTTGAACACTGTTTGATAAGCTAAATTTAAGACCGGCATCAGCAGCATATTGCTCAGAGAATGGGCTTAAAACATCTATACGGTAAATAGAGTCTTTTTCTGTGTTAGTTTGGGCTACTACCTCGCCGGGCCCAAACAGTTGCTTGGTATTAAATATCATGTGGCCGGCCGAGTCGCTTTTTGAGGCGTATAGCTGTACCCTTTTTCCCGGTACGCTTAAATAGGCTATAACATCTTTTGCAGGCTTGCCGGTGAGGGTGTTTGTGATTTTGGCATTGATAAGATGGTCTGTAAATTCGGGCAGGTAATTGAACCGGGCGGGCGCATTGCTTAATATATTATCCCATTGAAACTTGCGCCAGCCCTGCGAAAGCATCAGGTTATCCACAGCCTGGTCGGCCTCGGCATTGGTGTTTTTGAAATAATAACCGGCCGATTCAATATTACCCCTCAGATCTGACCGCAACCATAGATAACTGAAAATGTCGTCACTATCCATATGCTGCAATGAGTCTACCCGGTAAACCGCTACAGACATGTTGGCGGGCAGGGCTGCACCCGTAGCATCTTTGGTGTTTAAATTAACGCTAACCTTTTTGCGGATGCCGTATTGAGGCTGATCGGCCGAGGCGTCGATCTGTAACAGCTGTTTAGGGCGTTTAAAATAAAGTCTTTCGCAAACGGGCTGCCTCAAGCTATTAAAAATAGTTATGTGCGATACGCCATCGCCCAGTTTATTTTTATCAATGTTAAAAACAGCCGTGCCCGCGCTAAGAGAACCGCTTTGGGCAACTTTTACCATTTGCCTGGTATGGGCAAAAAGGAATACCTCGCCATTGTTTGAATAGCTTACCGTTACCTGTAGGTTTTGGCCGTTATCCTTTACCTGCATAGCGTAGCCGTCGCTACTAACAGTTGGTAGTTCCTTAACAATTGGTGCGCCGGTGCCTGTTTTAATAATAGCTTTATAAGTGTTATTGGCAGCGGGCGTAAACACAAAACTTCCTATACCAAATTTTAAAGGCTCAAAACGGGCTACGGTATCGTTATGCTGATTGATAACCGCGCCACGGAACGCAGATAGCCCTTCGCCATTTGAAGCAGTAACTTTAAATGCCACTTTACTGCTTACACCCGTCACCAAATTGCCTCCTTCGGGAAAAAAACTGGCGTCATAAGCCGGCGCTCGCTCTTTTGCTGTCACCTCGGGCGACTTCAGCGGGTTTACTATGGTGATGTTTTTGTTAAAATAATAATCGGGGCCAAAGTTTTTCATCCAATTGGTGTAGGCCCTGAATTGGTAGCTGCCATTGCTGGTTGATACCGGAATGTATAATGATCCGCTGCCTGTGCCATCTGTCATGGCTATTTTGGCCTGCAATAGCGCGTTGTGGGCATTGTCTAACACGTCGACATAAACTACCTTGCTCAAATTAAAAAGCCGGTGAAAGCTCGCGTCAACGGCATATATCTTAAACCAGATAATTTCGCCGGGAAGGTATGTGCTTTTGTCTGTATGTACAAAAACTTTTTCCCGCACGGTTTGCTGCTGATACTGGTTAAAGCTTTTTTTAACCTGTTCAATAGCCTGAGCCTGGCAAACAGTTTGCCCAAACAAAATAGCCAACGCTGATAAAGCGAGTGTTTTAACGGGGCCTATATTTTTTTTCATAACCAAACCTGGTTTGTTTTATCTTCTTTTTATGATTACTGCCTACTGCTCTCTCAAATATTATGGAACCCAATAGGATGGTTGTTGCACTTTGCCTCTTATGGTACAGTCTGTACATTCCCTGCCCGAATAAGTGTATCCGATAACAATATATCCTCCTTGTGTTATCGATTCAACCGGCACCCCTCCTCCGTCAAGAATATACGCTTCTACTTCGTTGCGCATAGTTTTAGGATTAAAATACAAGGCCGAATCCAGCGAACATGAATATGGCGACGTTTGAAACCAGGTTTGCGGTAACTGACTGTTATTTATAAAAATTCGTTTCTGCTGTATATTTGTTGCGCTTACATAGCCAATTACAGGTTCGGCAGGGTTGGTAATACAATGTACGTTACCATTGAGCTGCGAGGGTTGCGCGTCAAAAATACTGCCCAGTTGCTCTGTATTTTTTTGAATGTTTTGCCAAAACTCATACTCGTCTTTACTTATGGCATATTGTCTTATCAGGATGGAATAACGTAGCTCCAGTTTTTCTGAGGAGGATGGAATGGTGTTAATTAACGATTGAGAAATAACATCCTGAGACAGTTTGGCCGATGACGCTATCAATACATTACTTGACGTATCGCTTGCAAAGCAATAATAAGTCATCTGGTCATTTGTGCGTAAGCGGATATTTTTGGCATCGTCTACTAAATAGTCCGACTGATAATTGGCATGAAAACGCCAGGTTTCGTCAAAATCCCATCGATAGTAGCGGGTATTGTTTGTGGGGTCGTGTGTATCAACACTAATCTCAAGTTTGTCACCATTGGGTTTAAAATTGATTTTATCAATTGGGGGATTGTTTTTTACAGCCACATAATCAGAAGCGTACTCTTTGCCATCAACAACAATATGTAACCTGTATTTTTTAGTTTGATCAAGATTGAGCGCACTTCCCGAATCATATTTATTGGAAGTATAATTGTAAGTTAGTGCAAAGGCGGCACCGCCCTGCTCTTCAACGCTAACAGTAGCTCCCAAAAGGGGCTGTACCTTGGTATCTGTAGCTATTTTTACTGTTTTACTAAGTCTGATGTTGGTTATATCTCCACTATTTATAGTGCCTTCAACAACAAGATAGCTGTTATCTGTGCTTACAATAGTTGGGTTATAGGGTTTTCTGCAAGCAGTAACCATAATTCCGCTTGCCAGTAAGCCCAATAATATATATTTAATTGCTCTCATGTTTATCATTTCCAAAAAGATGGTTTTTTATTACTGCCTCGCACGGTACAATCAACGCAATAGGGGGTTGACCCGGTATGCCCCACAATTACTTTATGTCCTGCTATTTCACTTATAATGCTCTCAACCGGGATAAGTATATTATGTGGGCCTGGCTTATTGTAGTTATAATAAAAATCTTCATCATTATCGCCATTAAGCGGGTTTACCAGGTAATGAAACTTGGCGCTTATTAGTAAACAGCCCTGGTAAGTGTCCCCCTCTCCCGAATTTGGCAGGAAAAAAAATGGCACGAATATGCGCTGGCTGGTTATTGTGCAAACGCTTAAATATCCAATAACCGGTTCGGCAGGGTTACTTATACAATGTATGTTTGTAGGTAACTGCGACGGCTGCGCATCAAATACACTACCCAATTTCTCGGTGTTTTTTTGCAGGTTTTCCCAAAACTGGTAAGCCTCTTTGGTAAGCGCATACTGCTTAACCAGGATACTATATTCTTCGCTGATTTTTTCTGAAGATGGAGGAACAACAGTAAGTGGTAATTGAGAAATTACATCCTGGCTCAACTTTTCTGACGAGCCTATAATCACATGGTTTGAATAGGTTGACCGCCAACAATGGTTAATATCGTCGGTATTGATGTTACGGGGTAAAACGGTATCGCCGTTTGATTTCCATCGCGAATCAAATGGGGTGCGGTACTGGTAAGTTTCTATATAGTCCCATTTATAATAAATGCTTTTTCCGGTAGCATCGTGTGTGTTCACATTTACCCGCAGGCCAGCGTCATAAGTGTGGCTCAATACATAGGTAACACTATCAATGGGGGGAGTTATTTTTGATTCGGTAAAATCAGATAGATATTCGCTTGAGCCGCTTTTTATCCTGAGACGATATTTTTTACCCGCGTTGAGTTTCAGCGATGGGTTGATATAATTCCCCGGTACTGTAGGGCTCTCAGTTAACTGTGGGAAAGTGCTGCCATCTTCGCCTTCAAGGGTTACAATAGCACCGGTTTCGGGCTTTAGTTTAGTGGTGTCGTTTAGCTTAACTGTTCTGCTTAGTTTAAGAATCGTGCTATCGCCGCCGGCGTTAATAACCCCTTCAACCACCAGGTAGCTGCCGGCAAATGCTATTGCAGGCGGCGTATAGGCCTTTCTGCATGCGGCAAATGCCAAAAGCGACAAACAGATAGTATAGGTGGTTCTTTTGTTCATGGTATTAAAACCTGATGTTGTAATTGATGAACGGAATTGGTTTGGCAAATATGGATAGCTTATAACCATTAATTATTCCACCCTGCTCGGTAAAGTAGGTTGAATAGGCATTTTGCCTGCCGGTTAAGTTATAAACGCCTATAGTGAACGAGTTATGTGTTTTTTGATGCACTTTATGGTTGCCCTCAATATTCATCGAAAAATCCGACCGGAAATAATCTGGTATGCGGTATTGATTCCTGTCTGAATAGTAAACCCTTTCCGAGCCGCCGTACTCATATTTGGCTACCGGTAGGGTAATTGGCCTGCCGGTGCTATAAGTAACATTTAACGATACGCTAAACCGGTGCGAAAACCTGTAATTACCAATAAAATTAAAATCATGCGGCTTATCAAAATTGGCCGGGTAATATTGGCCGCCGTTAATCAGTTCGCCCTCGTTGGGATTGGTTTGTCTTAAAAAGGTGCGCGAGTAAGTATAGCTTATCCAGCCGTTAGCCTTACCGGTTGTTTTTTTAAGTAAAAACTCAATGCCGTATGCTTTACCCTCGGTACCTAATACATCATTTTCAATATGGTGATTGAGCACCAGGTTAGCACCGCTCCTGTAATCAAGGTAATCCCTTAAACGTTTGTAATAAACTTCTACCGAGGTTTCGATGGTGTTTGATTTTAGGTTATGGTATAAGCCAAGTGATACCTGATCGCCATATTGAGGCTTAATATTAGGATCGCTTAGCTGCCATACATCGGTAGGGGCAATGGCCGTAGTGTTTGATAACAGGTGAATGTATTGCCTTAATGTATTGTATCCACCCTTTAATGAAGTATTTTCATCTAACTGATACCTACCCGATAACCTGATTTCGGGTCCTGAATAGGTTTTGATAAACTTGCCGCTTGAATAGTTTGTACTATCCACAAGGTTCGAGCTTGTTTTAGGCAGATTTGGGGCATAGTTATAAACCAATTGCGGCCCTAAGTAGTTGTAAATGGAATACCGTACTCCGGCGCTTAACGAAAAAACATCGCTAAAATCATACTTATCGCCCAGATATAGGGCGCTTTCCAGGGCCTGCTGTGTTGGGATCACATCCGGCGCTACCAATGATTGCGGATTGTTTGGCTGGTAATTGCCAGGGTGCAGTTTGTAAAATATCGAGCTTAAACCAAACGTGACAGTACTTTTACGATTTTGGTAGTAAGTAAAATCGGCCTTGAAATTGGTTTGGTTGATATCAAAATTAAGCTTGTAGGCATTTATAGGGTTTTCATAACTGGCAATTTCATACTGGTACCTGTCAATACCGCCACCAATTACACTAAACAACTTATCATTAAAATTATGTTTCCATTTAATGTTGGCGTTTTTGTTGCTGTAGCTGTAAGCCGTATCGCTGTTTAATTTAAACTTATCTTTGCTGATGTAGGTTGTGATATAGATGTTATTCTTTTCGTCTATCTGGTGGCTTATATCGAGGTTAAAATCGTAAAAAGATGCCTGGCTGTGTTTGTAGGCCTCGGGCAATAATTTTAATAGCCAATCAGAATATGTGGCACGCCCCCCAAATGAAAACGAGGTTTTGTTTTTAATGATTGGGCCTTCCACATTAAGCCGGCTGGTAATTAAACCGATACCCGCCGAGCCGGTGAAGATCTTTTTGTTACCCTCGCGATTGGTTACATCTAATACAGATGACAACCGGCCTCCAAATTTTTCGGGGATGCTGCTTTTATAAAGCTCAATATCCTTTACAATATCGGGGTTAAAGGCCGAGAAAAAGCCAAAGAAGTGCGAAGGGTTGTAAATGGTAGCATCATTCATTAAAATAAGGTTCTGATCGGCCGAGCCGCCCCGTACGTTAAAGCCGGTTGTGGCTTCACCTACCGATTGTACACCAGGCAGCGTTAAAACCACACGCAATACATCGGCTTCGCCAAATACGGTTGGCACTTGTTTAATACTTTTGATATCCAGCCGGTTTACTCCTAATTGCACATTGCGTACGTTGGCCACCTTTTCGGCCGAAATTTTTACTTCTTTTAAGCTGGTAACCTGCTCCTTCATTTCAATGATAAGCTTACCGTCGCCGTATAAAACAATTTGCCTGCGGGTATCACGCATGCCTATGCCCCTGATGCTTAAAATTTGCCGGCCCTTGGGCAGTGTAATGGTAAAATAACCAAACTGATCTGATGCAACGCCGCTTTTTGTATTGGTTACATAAATACTGGCACCCAATATAGCCTCGCCCGATTTACCATCGCGGATATAGCCCGATAACGTAGCGTTGCCCGCTCCTATGGTATTTGTTTTGGTACCTATTTCGTAAAGCTTGTTTTCGGTAGTGGCCTCTGGTATAATTTTATCTTTTGCATCGGTAAAGTCGGCTACGGCGGTAACAGTGTTTTTCTGATTATCGGCTCCAGGCTTGTTACCAAAGAAACCCGCGGCAAGCGCGGGCTGGATTTCGCGCCCCTTTGAAAGGAATACTTGCCCATCTGCGGTAATAGCATAATGAAACGCGGTGTTTTTAAACGCAAGATCGAGTATTGTTGTTACCGGCTTGTTTTCGGCCTGTACTGTAATTTTTAAACTATCAAGCTGGCTTGGCTCGTAGTAAAAATGGTAGCCGGTTTTTGCCTCAATATCGGTTACAAACTGCTCAATGGTAACCTGTTGAAAGTTTACGCTTATTGAACGTGCAGGTGCTTGCTGGGCATTACCTATCTTTAGCAGTATCAAAAAGCAAAAACTTAAAAAGTAAAATTTTTTCATCAGCATATTTTATTTTACACTACGCTATACACATTTTTTAGGGAGGGGGCGGTAAACGGCAAACAAACCTTGTCTGCTTTTAAATTTCAATTATTTTGAAAGCAGGTCATATTGCGCCGCCATCATATACATCGCCCTTTCGGGCGCGTCTTTAAACCTTATTTTATTTGTTTTAAGGTATTGCTGCAATTCCTTTTTCTTATCCTTTAAGGCATCCAAAAAAGCCCCCTGGCTGCCGGTGCTGTAATAATTGTTCCCCTTTTTTAGGTAGTAGTGTTTTTTTGCCTCCGTAAAAAAAGTTTCGATGCTGTTTAGGGTTTGGGTTGTTTGAATGCTTTTTGACCATTTTACTAAAACCTGGAGTTTGCCGCTGTAAATTTCTTCGTAGAAACCGGCGTCTATATCGGTGGCCTTATTGGTGGAGTCGGCAGCTACATAAATAAAGTGATGATTAAGCAAATCAAAGCTTTCTGCTCTTGGGCTTACAAGGCTGTATTTAGAAAATCCGTTATAGAGCAAAACCACCACAAGGTCTTTATTCAGATCATACATCATGGGGACGTTGCTAAAAAACTCGCCATCGTAATTAACAGTTCCCGGTTTAAAGGCGTTTACGTCTAAAAAGAAGGCGTTGCTTTTTATTAATGGATCATAAAACTCATACTCCGGACCGTTATACAAACGAGACATTTGCCCAATGGCGTTGTAATATTGGCCAACAACGTGCCCAACGGCATTTTTTTGTATAGTGCTATCGTCCGCAACTGTTTGACATAATGCCCGACCAGTTAAACATGAAAAGACGATAAAAAAGCACAGGAGTGGTTTACTTATCATTTAGGTTTTATAAAGAGGGAATGTACATCACTTTAAACTAATAATCAAACACTTTGCTTTAAAATGTAAGCTTATAGGGTTTATGTAGTGATTATGTTACAACTGTTTTTTAAACAATAATAACATTACGTAGGTATGGAACTGTTTGTAACAGCGCAGGTTAAATAATAAGGAAATAGCAGTACCTCTTGCCGTAGCTTCGGAAATGGCGTTTGAAATAAGATACACTGCGATGTTGGTAGTTGCTGCGGGCAATGTCATTAACTTAAAGGACCCCGTAAAATGCTCCATCGGAGTAAAAGCTTAACACATGAAAGGTGTTTTTTTTGTGCCGTAGGTACGCTGCAGAGGGGCCCGTACCTACGGCACGGAGCGTCGCTTTTGTTTTTTCTACAAAGCTTTACCCCCTACGGGGGACGTAGTCCCCAAACTTAATGACACTACTTTACGTGGCATTTGCGCGCGGAACTTATTACAAATACGACGGCCCTGCGTCGCGAAAAACTGAATGGGGAATTATTAAGGAAACAAAAAAGGGCCGATCTGCTAACGACCGGCCCTTTGTATTTTATAGCTAAGTTGTTTATGACAACTTACGTTTAACTTCTACGTTTTCGTAGGCTTCAACAATATCGCCTACTTCAATGTTGTTAAAGTTTTGGATGTTTAAACCGCACTCGTAACCGGTTAATACTTCTTTCACATCATCTTTAAAACGTTTCAGTGAAGCAAGTTCGCCGGTGTAAATTACCACACCATCGCGTACTATGCGGATTTTGCTGTTACGGTTAATTTTACCATCTAACACCATACAGCCTGCAATGGTACCAACCTTGCTGATTTTAAAGGTTTCGCGGATTTCAACGTTTGCAACAATCTTCTCTTCAAAAGTTGGCGCAAGCATGCCTTCCATCGCTGCCTTAATTTCATTGATGGCATCGTAAATGATAGAGTATAACCTGATATCAATTTGCTCTGCCTCGGCCAGTTTACGGGCACCTCCTGACGGACGAACCTGGAAGCCGATGATGATTGCATCTGATGCAGAAGCCAACAATACGTCCGACTCGGAGATTTGACCTACCGCTTTAGATATAATGTTAACCTGTATCTGCTCGGTAGATAGTTTCAGTAACGAATCTGATAACGCTTCGATTGATCCATCCACGTCGCCCTTAACAATAATGTTAAGTTCCTTGAAGTTACCAACAGCCAAACGACGGCCAATTTCATCAAGTGTAATGTGTTTTTGTGTACGTAAACCTTGCTCGCGTTGTAATTGTAAACGTTTGTTGGCAATTTCACGTGCTTCTGGTTCGCTTTCAAGCGCGTTGAACTTATCACCTGCCGTAGGTGCCCCCTGCATACCTAACACCTGTACTGGTGTTGATGGTCCTGCCGATTCAACCCTTTGGCCACGCTCATTGGTTAACGCTTTTACACGCCCGCTGTAGCAACCTGCCAAAATAGGATCACCCACTTTTAAACGGCCGGCCTGTACCAATATGGTGGTAACAATACCGCGGCCTTTATCTAAAGCAGCCTCAATAACTGTACCTACGGCACGTTTGTTAGGGTTGGCTTTAAGTTCTAACAGTTCGGCTTCAAGCAATACTTTCTCTAATAAAAGCTCAATGTTTAAGCCTGTTTTAGCAGAGATTTCTTGTGTTTGGTATTTACCACCCCACTCTTCAACCAAAATATTCATGGCCGATAGTTGCTCACGCACTTTATCCGCGTTAGCACCTGGCCTGTCAATTTTATTGAAAGCGAAGATGATTGGCGCACCTGCAGCCTGCGCGTGGTTTATAGCCTCGCGGGTTTGTGGCATCACGCTATCATCAGCGGCAATTACTATAATAACAATATCTGTTACCTGCGCCCCCCTGGCACGCATAGCGGTAAACGCTTCGTGACCCGGTGTATCCAGGAATGTGATTTTTCCTTTATTGCCTGGCAGGGTTACCTCATAGGCACCAATGTGCTGGGTAATACCACCTGCTTCACCACCTATTACGTTGGTTTTGCGGATGAAATCCAGTAATGATGTTTTACCATGATCTACGTGACCCATAATGGTTACAATAGGTGCACGTGGTATTAAATCTGCCGGATCATCGGGTTGGTCAAGGTTGGCTTCTTCGTCCTGTGGTTTCACAAACTCAACCTGGTAGCCAAACTCGTCGGCCACAATGGTTAATGTTTCCGCGTCAAGTCTTTGGTTAATGGACACGAACATACCTAAGCTCATACAGGTAGATATAATCTGGGTTACAGATACATCCATCATGCTTGCCAGTTCGTTCGCGGTCACAAACTCGGTTACCTTCAGTACTTTCGACTGCAGTTCCTGCTCCATTGCCAATTCTTCGGCGGTAGCGGCAACATCATCACGTTTTTGACGACGGAATTTAGCCCGTTGTGCAAATTTACCTGATTTACCCGCGCCGCTTAAGCGTGCAAGCGTTGCTTTGATCTGGTCCTGGATATCTTTTTCTGATGGTTCTTCCTTAGGGCCGTTATTTTGAGGTACGTTGTTACGGTTACCTCTAAAATCCGGACGGTTACCACCACCACCGCCTTGTGCCGGACCGCCATTACCTGGCGCGCCGTTACCGCGGTTCCTGAAATCGGGACGGTTAGGGTTGATGGTACCACCACCAGATGGTGTATGAGGCGGGTGATTGCCGCCGCCACCTTGCTGGTTATGCGGATGGTTACCGCCACCTTGCTGCGGATTGCCCTGGTTATCTTTACGCTTACGTTTGCGCTTGTTATCGGCGCTGTTGGTATTTGATGAAGACGCGATAGGGTTCCGTTTTGGCGGATTTACCGGTAACTGTATTTTACCAATAATATTAGGGCCGGTAAGGCGCTCTGCCTTGGCCCGTATTACTTCGTCGTCATTTTCTGCCGCGGGTGCTGCTGCCTCAACTACAGGCGTTGGTGCTGCCACAACCGGAGCCTGTACAACAGGAGGTTTTGGTGCTTCAACCTCAGGCGCTTTTGGAGCCTCGGTTGCAACAGGAGCTTTTGGCGCTTCAACTACCTCTGGTGCTTTTGGCGCTTCTGTTACCACCGGCGCTTTTGGCGCTTCGGCAACTACAACCGGCTCTGGTTTTGGCTCAGGAGCTGCAACAGGTTCCGGTTTTTTAACTTCCTCTGCTTTAGGCTCAACAGGTTCCGGTTTTTCGGCAACTGGCTGAGGTTTTGCATTAAGGTTGTTAAGGTCAATTTTGCCAATTACTTTAACACCTGGCAACGCATCACTGCGTTCTTCGGTTTTAACGGGAGCCGCTGGCTCAACCGCTTTCGGCTTCTCTGCCTGCGGCGCAGTATATTGACCGGCATTTTTGATCAGAATCTCCTCGTTTTCGAAATCTCTTGAACGACGGTTCTCCACCGGTTTTTCAGGAATTGGCGCAGTTTCTTCCTTCCTTATCTTTCCGATACTGATCTGCTTGGCTTCCTCTTTAATACTTTTGTCGAAAGCAAATTCCTTCAACAATGCATTGTACATGTCGCCATCCAGCTTGGCCATCGGTTGCTTATCAACCTTATAGCCTTTTGTAGCCAAAAAATCGACAATGGTACCCATACCAATGTTGAGTTCTTTTACTGCCTTAATTAATTTTATTGATTTGTCTTCTGACATTTATTATGTTTTCTCTGCTAATTATCGCAAAAATACGATTTTAATTTTGGTTATTATGCTTATTCAAACTCAGCATTCAATATTGATAGCACTTCTTTTATTGTTTCTTCTTCTAAATCGGTCCGTTTTACCAATTCGCCCACTGTTAAAGCCAATACCGATTTAGCTGTATCTAAACCAATACGTTTAAATTCGTCAATAATCCAGCTATCAATTTCATCTGTAAATTCTTCAATATCCACATCCTCATCGTGCTCATCTGCTTCGCGGTAAACATCAATTTCATAGCCGGTTAATTTACCTGCCAGTTTAATATTGTGTCCGCCACGGCCAATCGCCAATGAAACCTGGTCGGGTTTTAAGTACACAGCGGCTGTTTTTTTCTCATCGTCTAATTTAATAGAAGTGATTTTAGCCGGTGATAACGCGCGTTGGATGTATAACTGAAGATTGTTGGTAAAGTTAATTACGTCGATATTTTCATTTTTCAATTCGCGAACGATACCGTGGATACGTGAACCTTTCATACCTACGCAGGCACCAACCGGGTCAATACGGTCGTCATATGATTCAACGGCAACTTTAGCCCTTTCACCTGGTTCACGTACAATTTTCTTGATGGTGATTAAACCGTCAAAAATTTCCGGTACTTCTAATTCAAACAAGCGTTGTAAAAACTCAGGAGCAGTACGTGAAATAATAATTTTAGGGTTGCTGTTCAGCATATCTACTTTATGTACAACCGCTTTTACGCTATCGCCTTTTTTAAAGTAGTCGGCCGGAATTTGCTCTGTTTTTGGTAATAAAAGCTCATTGCCTTCATCATCCAATACCAAAGTTTCTTTTTTCCAAACCTGGTAAACCTCGCCGGTAACAATTTCGCCAACGCGGTCTTTATATTTTTTGAAGATCTCGTCTTTCTCCAGTTCCAGAATTTTTGAAACCAGAGTTTGACGTGCTGCTAATATAGCACGACGGCCAAAGCTCTCTAACGTGATCTGCTCAATTTGCTCATCACCTACTTCCAGGTCGGCATCAAATAATTTTGCCTCTGCAAGTTCAACTTCCAGGTCATCATCTTCACTAAAACCATCTTCCATAACCTTACGGGTGCGCCAAATTTCTAAGTCACCATTATCGGTGTTTACAATTACGTCGCAATTCTCATCTGTACCGTATTTTTTCCTGATCATGCTTCTGAAAACGTCTTCCAGTACGCTCATCATGGTTGGGCGGTCAATGTTCTTGAAATCTTTAAATTCCTGAAAAGAATCAATTAAATTAATATTGCTCATTTCCTTACTTGAATGATATTAAAACTTTTGTTTCTGTTATTTTATCTAACGGGATAACGCTCTCAACAGTTTCGGCCTTTTTCCCTTTTTCTTTTACTTTTTCTTCTATTACAATGGCATCTTCGGTAAGTGAGGCTAAAACGCCTTCTCTTTTTGTACCGTCGGCCATTTTGATTCCTAACGTACGCCCTACGTTTTTAGCGTATTGCCTTGGGGAAGATAGTGGGTAATCAATCCCCGGCGATGATACTTCCAGGTTGTACGCCGTTTCAATTACGTTTTCTTCTTCTAAATGGAAGCCTACATGCCTGCTTACCGCCACACAATCATCAATCCCTACGCCTTGATCACCATCTAATAAAACGATAAGCTTTCCGTTTGAGTGCATTTTAACATTCACTAAAAACAAATTAGGCTTATCGGCTATCTTCTCTTCTACCAGTTCTGTTACCCGTTTTTCAATGTTCATTACCCGCCTGTTTTGGATTGATAATTTTTAATTGATAAAATAAAAGAGGGGGCCATTAGCCCCCTCTCCTTCTTAATTAGTGCAAATATAATAAATATTATTAAAAATTCAAGTACCCGCGACAGTTTATTGCTTAAAAATCAAATCGGTATAGGGCAAACTACCCAATTTATGATGCCCGAGTATATAATCAGACGCCTGGGAATTGGTGCCATACTTATAATAACGTACAAAATAGGTTTGCTGCGCAGTAAATGGTGTATCGGGAGTAAATACAACTATGCTATCCTTCAATATATACTTGCCGGATTGTACCGGCTGGTAGTTTTTAAGATCGGTATCGGCAGGCATTTTATATACCGGCACCAGGCTTTGCCAATTGCCGCCTGATGAATCGCGATTAATATCCTGCACAATGGCATTATCAAGACCGGAAATATTAATAGAGTGCTTATCGGCACTAAGATTAATTTTGACAATTGGCATACTTTTTTTATTGGCGTTGCAGCCAAAACAGAACACTACAATAAACAGAATTAATTTATTCATGGCAAAAGCTTAAGGCCAATTTGGCTATAAGTAAAATTAAGCAGAAATTGGTTGAATAGATTTACAAATTTGAAAACTCAAACCTATACCATATTACTTGCCCTGTTTTTATCGGTTAACAACATCATTGCTGCAACCCCTCATATTGACATTACCCGTACCCGGCAAAAAGCGAAACAGGCACAAATGTTTTGTAGGCAAAAAGGCTATAATACCCGGTATTGCATCCTGATTGATATGAGCCTGCCATCGGGTGTTAAGCGTTTTGTGGTTTGGGATTTTATTAAAAAAGATACACTGGTTTGCGGGTTGGTAAGTCATGGATGCGGGCGTAACCCATGGAGCGGTGTATGGTCAAAAGATAAGCCTTCATTTAGTAACCTGGATAATAGCCATTGCACGGCATTAGGAAAATACCAGGTAGATGGCAGGGCTTATAGTGCCTGGGGTATTCAGGTAAAATATTACCTCACCGGGTTGGAAAGTACCAATAATAATGCCCTTGCGCGGCAAATTGTTTTTCATTCCTGGGAGCAGGTAGCCGAAAAGGAAATCTATCCAAACGGCACACCGGAAGGCTGGGGATGCCCGGCCATATCAAATAACACGATGAAAATTGCCGACGCCCTCATCCGTAAGCAGAAAAAGCACTTGTTATTGTGGATTTATAATTGAGGTATTGATCTCAAGACTTTTGCGGGCCATAAGGAATGTTTACTACACGCAATGCATGTTCGCGGTATGGGATCGGGGCTTTTTCATCCTTCCCTCTTTTAATATTGATGGAATATCCTCTCAAATTATTGGCATATATACATTTTGGTATTTGCTATTTTCGCTACTATCCTTGTTTCTAACTTTCAGAAAGCGTATAATTCATTAGGCTTTAAATAACATCTGCTTATTTTTGAATTGGGTAACTTCAAAACCAACCACTAAACCATGAATGAGACTATAACTGTTGACGAAGCATTGAAAAGAGGGCAACGTATGGTTAATTATCCTGTGATTGCAATACAAGTAATTGGGTATGGATCTGCATATTGCTTAACAAAATTCCCCGCCATTCCTCAGTGGCTAATTCTGATTCTTTTCTTGTTCGTATTTATAGGTGCCTGGCTTTATTGGAGTTTTAAAATCACTACCTGGAGATTATGGGCGTTTGAACATGTTGATAATGTTTATGAATTGAAATTAAGAGCAATACAGGGAAAGCTAATTTGGCCCGATGGAAGCTTTTTTGAGAAAACAGAAATAAGATTTGCCGCCGACAAAAAAAAATGGGCTCAAATTCAAGAACGCTTTGATGATATTGAAGATGATGAATCTGAAAATATCTCTTAATACTCCAACCACTTCCAAAACCGCACAGAAACCATATCGCCCTCTTTATAGGTATCCGGTTCGCCGTTTGATACGCGGAGGGTTACATCATCTTTTTCCAAAATCAGGTCTTCGTAAAAGCCGCGGAAAAGGATTTGTTTTATCGTCCAGCTTTTAGTTGATGAAATTAGCTTGATCCGCACCCAGTCGGGATAGATTACTATGTTATCTTTGGCTGTTTCAATGCCGCAAACCTGCGCGTCTGCAGCGGTAAGCACATTACAGTTACTTAATAGTTGGGCAGTGTATAAATGCTGAGGATGCTGATAAAGTGCTTTAGGGTGTCCGTTTTCTACAACTTCGCCATGTTTAATTACCACCAGTTCATCTGCCATCGAAAGCACTTCGGCAGGGTCATGCGATACCATGATCACTGTGATGCCCGTTTCTTTTACTATCTGCCTGATGTCCTGCTGTAAACCTTCTCTGAAAGAAGTATCAACCTGGTTAAACGGCTCATCTAACAACAATACCTGCGGATGGGTAATAATGGCCCTTGCTATGGCAACCCGCTGCTTTTCGCCGCCACTTAAATCGGCCACACGCTTATCGGCCATGTGGATCATGTTAAGCTGGGTAAGCACCTGCTCGGTTTTTTCCTTCTTTGCTTTTAGATCGGTGGCTGGTAGCATGGCTGCTACATTATCCCAAACTTTAGCAAACAAGTTAAGATCATCGGTATGCTGGGTTACCATTTTCATAGCATCGTGCCCGGGAATCAGTTTTTCTTCGGGGCCCCAGATGCGTATGCCTTTAAACTGTACTTCACCTTCATCTGGCGTGAGTAATCCGTAAAGCAGGCGGAGCAAAGTACTTTTGCCGCTGCCGCTTTCACCAATAATGGCTGTAATTTTGCCCGGCTCAATACTAAGCGTGGTGGTTTTAACACCGGCCATCTGTTTACCAGGATATATTTTACTTACCGCTATTGCCTGTAAAAAAGGAGTATTTGACATTGTGGGCAAAGATAGTAAGATTGGTTGATTAGGAGAATGGTTGATTAAGTTGGAATAAGTTGATTTAGGTTGTATTCAACCATTTCAAACTTATTCCAACTTAATCAACTTAGAACCCTAACGTCAATCCGAAGCTAAAGTTCTTCAATCCTTGCTGATCGGGGCTGTTTTCAAACATATCGTTAAAGTAGTATTTGGCATAGATGCCCATGATGCCGTAACCCATGCGGATAAACACGCCTTTGCGTAGTTTGGCGAAGTGGTAGTCATCATCAAACTTCTGCTTGCCGTGTTCTTCGCTTATTTGTTTTACACGGCCGTTAAGCAATATGCCAAACTCCGGACCAGCCACCAGGCGAAAGTAGTTACCACGGCTATCTTCATGGCTCCTGTAATAAAACGCCAGCGGGATACGCAGATAGCTTGATGAAAAGCGGTTTTTGCTGTAGTGAATACTATCCTGGGTGTAGGTTAACACTGGCGTGTTCCGTTGTATGGTGATATCCTGGCGCAGGCGAATATTTGTCCAGTCGAAACCACCGGCAACATAAATTTTGAAGGCACTGTTAAAGCGGTATCCAAATTGTACCACATCAAAGCCAAAGTTTGCTGTTTTTGCCTGGCGATAGCTCAGGAACTGGTTTTTTGGCGACAGGGTGAAGCTACCATGATCAAGCAAGGTCGCGAAACCCAGATCAATCCTCGAAAAAGTAACACCGAATGAAAAGCCCGGCGCTTTGGAATGGGTGATAGTTGTTGTAGTATCATAAGTAGATACATATGGAGCATCGTTGCCAAGGCCAAATTTTATTTTTACTCCTTTTTTGGTAACAGCGGTATCTGTGGTTGTCTTAGTGGAGTCGGTGGTTTGGGCAAAGCCGTAGCTTGCCGCAATGCACAGCATCGCTGTGAAAATTAAGCGTTTCATATAACTATTGGTATAATTCTGTTCTATATTATTTTTCTTTCTTTATTTTAACAATGCCCAGGTTTACACCAGTAATGGTGGCATCGTCTTCATCGGTGTTGCTAAATTCAATGATCTTGTCTTTACGTTTATCAACAGCGGCAATTACCACATTGAACACATCGCCCAGGCTGCGTATTTTATGCTTCTTTACAGGTGTTACTGCTTTTATTGCAGCTGTTTGTTCTGGCAGTACCGTTGGTTTTATACTTGCAAAAACGGGCTTTTGATCAATAACCGGTTTAGCTATTATTTTAGTAGCCGTATCAGGCACAACCGGTTTTGCCATATCTTCATTCACATTAGCAGAAGCTAAAACGGGCTGCTCGTTTTGCTTTAAAGCTGCACTGTTGTTATTCTGAACACTTTGTACGGGCTCGTGTGCTTTATGAATCCTTGTAGTTGCTAAAACGTTAACCTGTGCTGTAACTACCGCCGGCGTGTTTTTGTTTGGCTGAGCAATTACCGGCGTAGCCAGGATAGGGTTCACAATAGGGTTTGCCTTAATGGGCACAACCGATTTAGCTACGCTATTATCTTTATGTTTAATTACAACGGCTTCCTTCGGCATAAACAAAAGCCCGGCAGTTACTACCAACACGGCAGCCGCTGCAACGCTTAGGTATGGCAACCATACCCTTTTGCGTTTGCGGGCATCTAAGGTTTCGGTGATGCCGTTCCAAACTCCTGCAGATGGCTCTATTTCGTAGTCATCCAATGCCGACTGAAATAGCTTGTCCAGGTCCTTATCCTGCATATCCATAACTTTTGCCCTCCATTTTAGCAATTTGTTCTTTTAATATTGTTCTTGCTCTTGATAGCTGCGATTTTGATGCTCCCTCGCTTATGCCCATTATTTCGGCAATTTCCTTGTGCGCGTATCCTTCTAAAGCGTATAAGTTAAACACCATACGGTACCCTGGCGATAGTTGTTGAATAAGCCCCATCAAAACCTTGGCATCCATATTGGCGGCTGCTATTGGATTTACAGATGGCTCGGCACCGGCTTCGTCCATATCAACAACCTGCATCATTTTATGATGTTTGCGGTAATACTCAATTGAACTATGCACCATAATGCGGCGCACCCAGCCTTCAAATGAGCCATCGCCCCGGTAGTCGGCAATTTTACTGAATAACTTGATGAACCCATTTTGCAACATGTCTTCGGCCTCCATCCTATCGGTAGCGTAGCGCATGCACACCCCCAGCATTTTGCCGGCAAGTTGTTTGTATAGCAACTCTTGTGCCTTGCGTTCGCCCTCCCTGCAGCGATCAACCAGTTGTTCAAGTGTATATTTAGGTTCCAAAAACATCATTTATAAGCAAGATGGCAAATGATTGCTAATGGTTGCATGCGATGTGAAATAATTATTAAAGTAAGGAAATATAGCAGCAAAGTAGCTATTTGCTATCAAGTTTGAAATATTGTATTTTTGATTGGGATCAAAAGCTGAACAAATATGGAATTAGTTCTTAAATCAAACAATGAGCAAAGCATCGCTAAGATCATAGCGTTAGCTAAAAAGCTTGATGTTATTGTTGAGCAAAAAAATGCAGATCCGGATATCGCTACTAAGCAAACCCTTAAGGAACGCATTTTAAACTTCAAAGCGGGGGGGGCTGCTTCATTTGGAGATGCCTCATCCTGGCAAAAAGAGCAGCGCGAGGACCGTGATCTTCCAACGGTTTAATAATGGCATTTTTGATTGATAGTAATATCATTATTTACTCTTATTCAAATGAGTATCAATATCTGCGGGATATAATTACTGATGAATTATCTAATATCTCTGAAATTTCGAGAGTGGAGGTTTTAGGATACTATGCTTTAAAGGCAGATGAGCGAAAATACTTTAATGATATTTTCAATTTCGTGCCTGTTATACTTCCTTCCCAGGAAATCTTCAATAAGGCGGTAGAAGTTAGGGCTTCATATAATTTAAAGCTTGGGGATAGTATTATTGCGGCAACCGCGTTAACCCGCGATCTTATTTTATATACAAGGAACGTAAGCGATTTTAATAAAATTGCCGGGCTAAAAATGGTCAATCCTATAAAGTAAGCTATCTTTATTTACAATGAAGAAATTAACATCCGCAATAACACTCCTGTTGTTTTGCCTGCGTGCTTTTGCACAAATTACAACTACCGAAAGTTATACGCTGCTTAAACCCGACCGTGTTTTTGATGGCGAACAAATGCACGCCGGTTGGTGGGTATTGGTTAAGGGTAACCGCATAGAAGCCGCGGGTGAGCCTTCATCTATAAAACCACTTGATAATGTAAAAGAGATCAACCTTGCAGGCAATACATTAATGCCGGGACTGATAGAAGGCCACTCGCACCTGTTTTTACACCCTTACAACGAAACTACGTGGAACGATCAGGTGCAAACCGAAAGCAGGGCCGAACGCACTGCCCGGGCCGTTAACCATGCCCGCGAAACGCTTATGGCTGGTTTTACTACCGTGCGCGATTTGGGTACCGAGGGAGCGGCTTACGATGATGTTGGTTTGAAACAAGCCATCAACAAAGGCGTAATTCCCGGCCCAAGAATGCTGGTGGCAACACGGGCCATTGTGGCAACCGGCAGTTATGGCCCTAAAAGCAACGTGGCCGAAGCCGACATTATTAAAGGTGGCGAAGAGGCCGATGGCATAGATGGCATTACCAAGGCTGTACGCTCGCAAATTGGGCATGGTGCCGACGTAGTGAAAATATATGTGGATTATCGCTGGGGGGTAAATGACACCCCGGAACCCACTTTTACCGAGGATGAATTGAAAACAGCGGTACTGGTAGCCAAAAGCAGCGGCCGCACGGTGGCTGTACATTCATCTACCACTGAAGGAATGCGCCGGGCAATTGCAGCGGGTGTTACTACTATTGAGCATGGCGATGGTGGCACGCCAGAATTATTTAAGCTGATGAAAGAAAAAGGCATAGCCCTTTGCCCTACCATTAACGCCACCGAATCGATAGCAGGCTATAAAGGCTGGAAAAAAGGCATCGACCCGGAGCCTGCCGGAGTTAAGCAAAAGCACTACATTTTTACCGAAGCTATTAAAGCCGGTGTAACCATTTGCATGGGCGGCGATGTTGGTGTATTTGCCCATGGCGATAACGCCCGGGAAATGATCCTGATGGCCGAATACGGCATGAAGCCGATAGATGTACTTCGTTCCGCTACATCTGTAAACGCGGCCGTGTTTGGATTAAAGACCCTTGGAAATATCAAACCAGGTTATCTTGCAGATTTGGTTGCCGTAACAGGTAACCCTGTGAATGATATAACAGCTTTGAAAAAAGTGCAACTGGTAATAAAAGACGGTGTGGTTGTAAGGCAATAAACTGCAATTTTATTACTTATCTAAAATTCTGCATTAAAAAACATTAACCATTGTTTTATTATTTTATTTACAACTATAAAATTATCAATAATACGCAACTAAATCCGCAATAGCCCGTACAACTATAAGTAACCTGCAATTATGAGATATGGAGCACTCCGCATTGTTATTTTATATGTAATTGTAAGCCTGCTTTGGATAACCTTTAGCGACCGCCTGCTTTATTATTTCGATAGTTATTTTAGCCACCAGCAAGTGCTGCTCATCAGCTCATGTAAGGGGTACTTATTTGTACTTGTAACCGGCATATTTTTATATTATTTCATCAAATCTGACGACCGCCTGCTAAAAAATAGCGAATTACAGTATCGCAATATGTACGAGTCGAACCCCAATCCGATGTGGATTTATGATGCGGAAACTTTAAAAATTGCATCTGTAAATGATGCTGCCATAGCCTCATACGGGTTTAGCAAAGATGAATTTTTGTCGAAAACTATTTTAGATATCCGGCCCGCCGAAGACGCGCAAAAGGTTATCGCATCGTCAAAACATCTTTCAAATGATTTAAACCGCAGCGGTGCCTGGCGCCATTTAAAAAAAGATGGTACACTTATTTATGTGATTATAACATCGCACAAAATCATCTTTAACAACCAGCCTCATGTACTCATCATGGCCCGGGATATGACCGACCAGGTATTGTTTGAGAAAAAACTGGAACAGGTGAACCTTGATCTTGAAAAAGAACGCGGTAAGTTAAAAGAGACGCAATTAATTTCAAAAATTGGAGGCTGGGAGTTTTTGCCGGCTGTCAATAAGCTAACCTGGTCTGAAGAGGTTTATCGGATTACGGGAATAGCCCCGGATGATTCGCGCCCTGCCTTTGATATTTACCTGGAGCACATTTACCCGCAAGACAGAGAACGAATGATTAAGGGGTTGCATGAATTGGTAACCACCGGCAAACAGCTCGACGTTACGCATCGTATTATAGGTATAGACGGTGACACCCGCTACATCAGGCAATTGGCCAGGATAGATAAACATTCTACAAGCGAGGTTACTGTTATAGGGTCTATGCAGGATATAACCGAACTTAAAATGATGGAGGCTGAACGAAACAAATATCAGTTTAGCCTTGAAAGTACGCTTAATAATATAAGCGATGCCTTTTTCTCGTTAGATAACGAAATGAACATTACCAGCTTTAACCCTTTATTTGAACAAATCTCGGGTTGGCAAGGCCGTCAAATTACCGGGAAAAGCATCTTTGATCTTTTCCCTATTCAACAAAATGCCTTATACCCTTTTTACCAAAAGGCCCTACGCGAGCGTATTATTGTTAAAGCCGAAGAGTACTCGCCTATATTAAAAAAATGGATTAGATTGGCTGCCTACCCCACCGATGATGGCGTGGCTGTTTATTTTGCTGACATCAGCGAAAGTAAGGCTAAAGACATTCAGCTGAAAGAAGCTGTTGAGCGATATGAACTGGTTGCCCGGGCTACCAAGGATGTTATTTATGATTGGGATATGGTAAATGACCATATTATTTATAACACCAGCATTAGTCAGCTAATTGATGTACAACGGGTAGGGCATACATTACAATGGTGGCGTTCGCTTATCCACCCCGATGATGTGGCAGAAGTAGTTGCCAGCCAGCAAAAAATACGCAGCGAGGGTAAAACCAACTGGGAATGTGAATACCGGGTAAACACCGGCAATGGCGAATACAAGTATGTTGTTGACCAGGGCTATTTTGTATTTGATGCGCAAAAGCAACCTGTAAGGTTGATAGGCGCTATAAAAGATATTGACGATCTCAAACGCAGCAATCAGGAAAACAAGCGCCTGGCTGATATTATTACCCGTGTGAATAATATGATTGTTGTTACTGATGCTAATAACCAGGTGCGATGGGTAAACCGGGCATTTACCGATTTAACCGGCTATACGCCAGATGAGGTATCCCGTAAATTGCCTGCTGAGTTTTTATGCGGCACAGATGATGGCGGCCGGCAAATTAATGATATGATAAGCAGGCAAGGCCAACGTGAAGCGTTTGCTACCGATTTGGTGATTTGCACCAAACAAAAAGTAAAAGTTTACATTAGCGCCGAGCTAACTCCGGCTTACGACGAACAAAATCAATATATTGGATATGTGGCTGTTTATCAAAACATTACATCGCGCCGCGAAAAGGAGGAAGAAATAAAACGCCAAAATGAGTTTTTACGCGAAGTAGCGTGGCTAAGCTCGCACGAAATTAGGCGACCGGTGGCTACTATGCTGGGCCTCATGAATTTGTTAGATTTAGCTCAAACTGAAGAAGAACGTCAGGAGATTTTTCCAAAACTAAGCGAAAGTGTAAACCAAATGGACGATATTGTACACCTTATACACAAAAAAATTGATAACGCAGTAATGTTGTAAGATTTGGTAGTAAAAGGAGTTGGCAGCCAGATTATTTCCATAGCCCATAATTGCCAGCCAGCATTGTATCGCTGTGCCACAATGTGACAAAAAAAGATCAGAAGATGCGCGCCATAATAAAAAATCCCCTCTGTTTGTTAACAAAAAAGAGGGGATTATAGTATCGATGTTTTTTTTAACATCTTGTAATTTTATATCGGGCTTAGCCGTTTATCCAGCTGAATTTATACTCCAGCATTGGGTTTTTCATACGGTCGGCAACGCGTAGCAGGCGGGTTGGTAAGTTCATGATGTAATCACGGGCTTTTTCGCCGGTTTCGTTTAAATCAGTAACGCTTTCAATGTGCCAGTCTTCAATCAGTTCTTTCAGGATATCTACATAGTCAATAGCCGTGTAGATGCCTAAACGCTGGGCGGCATCGGTAAAGTGGCCAAAGGTTTGGCCTATTTTTAAACCTACTTCGCGCAGAAAGTGGGCCGGCATTACAATTTTTTTGCGCATCATATCCTCAAAGGCTATCATGGCCTCATTCGGGTCAACTTCAAATATCTTTTCAATGAAATATTTGTACGCTTTGGCGTGACGGGCTTCGTCGCCGGCAATTACGCCGCACATTTTTGATAACAGGGTATCGCCGTCTTTTTTAGCCTGCGATGCCACACGCCTGTGCGATACATTGGTTGCTAATTCCTGGAAAGATGTGTAGATAAAGTTGCGATACGGATCGGTACCGGTACCAATATCAAAGCCATCGGCAATCAGGTACTGGGTAGATACCTCCATCATGCGCATATTAACACGACCGGATAGGTAAAGGTATTTGTTTAGCAAATCGCCGTGGCGGTTTTCTTCGGCGGTCCAGTGGCGGGTCCATTTCATCCAGCCACCATCTTCGTTTTTGCTTACACCATCAACCATGGTTAACCATGATTCATAGGTAGGCAACGCTTCTTCGGTAATGGTATCGCCAATTAGTACGGCAATCAGGTCATAGCTTAAACCTCCGGCACTTTCCTGCAGTTCTTTAATCTCCTGGAAAAAAGAATCTCTTGACGAATCGGGCAAAAAGTCTGATGGTTGCCAAATGCTGTCAACCGGCTTCAAAAAATCATACATCTTTTCGAGCATGAATTTTTCAATGTGCCCCATTACTTCTCGTCGTTTTTCTACAAAAAATTCCATATAACCGTATTATTGAGCAAAGGTAACATTTAAAGCACAATAAAGTTACATCATTTTATGGGATTATAACCTATTGCGTCTTGCATACACGTTGGTAAATTAAGTATAGAAGGAGGGCCCGCGAATATGGAGAACGAACTGTTGTAATCCCACATCATTCCAGGAATGTTTAATCGCTTTAACGCCGCCCTCACCGCTTTGATATACCGGCAGCGGCTATCCAAATCGGCGTACTTATTGTACACCCCATACTCGCCGCAAATAATGGGAACCGCGTATTTATTGCCCCAGTTTTTAACTATCTGCAATTTATCGTTCACAGAGCGTTCATTGCCATCTTTTGGGTATAAATTATAGTGCGATTCGCCCGGTGTTCCCTTTGCATTGGGATTGAGGGCTGGAAAATTTTCCGCACTATAAGGAAATGTTACCCCGGTTGTTGCAACCTGGTTGCCAATCCAGGCCGCTCCCTGGTGCGTAAAAAAGAAAGGTTCATAAAAGTGAAAGGTATAAATGATGTTTTCATCTGCAAGCCTTACAAAGCGGCTTAGTTCATAAATGCTGTTATAGTTTGATGCGCCTATAATATAGGTGCGGGTTTTATCAACTTTACGTAAGGCTGTTACTATGTTGTAAGCGGCATCTTTCCACACATCGGGGTTCATGTGGGGAGGCTCGTTGTATAACTCAAATAACAGATCGTCGGCGCTAACACTGGCGTATCTTTTTGTTATGTTAAGCCATATATTGATAATTTTAGCTGTTTGGGCGGTATAATTAGTATCATTTAAATTACCATTGTGTAAATCCAAAACTAATTTAAATCCGTATTTACGGCTTTGCTTAACCACTTTATCAATGTAGATGAATAATTGCGCCGTTGGTATTTGCCCGTTTTCAAAATACGCGAAGGCTATTGGCAGCCTGAGACTTTTATATCCCAGCTTTTTTAGCAGCTTAAAATCGGCGTCTTTTATAGCGCCCTGGCCAAGCGGTGCCTTGTTCCACGTTTGCTCAAGCCATGAAAAACTAACCCCGTTATCCAAACTTTTTGCGCGTTTAAACGCTAATACACGTGGCTGGGCTTGTTTTGGACTGCTTTTTGCAACAGGGAAATTTATTGTTAAGAATAATAATGTTAACAAAAAGTTTAAAAGCTGCGTAAAACGGATAGTTTTGCTTTTTGCAGCACAGCTAATAACCTTGATAATTAACACAGGCCTTAATTTTAATTTATAATTCTAAGATAACGAATAATGTTTGTTCAAATTACCAAAGAAGAATTAATAAAAGAGACCTCAAAAAAAGCGTGGTTCCAGACTAATAATATTGTTTTTACCATTGTTTTCCTGTACCCTCTTTTTGCTATTGTTGATTACATCTATGCACAAGACATCTGGATTCAGCTCATCATTGTACGTATCATCACCTGCTTAATTATTTATGGGTTACACAGTTTTATTCAATACAAAAAATATGACTACCGAATATTGCTGCATGTAGCCATGCTGTTGTTATCCGTTACATCGGCTTTACTTTGTAATATTGTAAACGTACAAAGCCTAAATGTTTACTATTCCATTTTCGCCACCATTATTTTATTTTTTAACCTGCTGGTATTTTGGGAACCTATTAACTCCATTATACAGTTTTTATTAGCCATTTTGCTGCTTGCTATATTTTTTAACGCGCAGCATGAGTACAACCTGGATATTGTGATTAACAATGGCGGTCAGCTGTTTTTTATCATAGCTGCCATATCATGTCTTATACCTAACACACGCTATAAGGTAATGCAGCGCGATGTACGCTCGCAAATCCTCATCGAAAAATCAAACGATCAGCTAAAGCAACAGAATACCGCTATCAACGAGAAGAATAACCTTATTGATATGCAATATGAGCAATTGCGAAAGCTTGATGGGCAAAAGAATAGCTTTATTAACATTGCCGGGCACGATTTGAAGAACCTGATAGGTTCTGTTGTGATGAGCAACAACATGATCAAGGAGGAAGAGTATCGCTTAAGTAATGATCAGAAGGAGTTTGTGGGCTACATTGCCGAATCGGCCGAAAAAATGCAGTACATGCTTAATAAGCTGATGGATGTTAAAGAGATCGAATCGCCGGAAATGAAATTCAACATCGAAATTTTTGATGTAAACATTGAGGTGATGCATGTGTTTAAAGGCTTGTATGAAACAGCGCTGATGAAAAACATTCACCTTGTTGATAACGTTTTAAAACTACCGCTTAACGTAAGGCTCGATAAGGTGTTTACCGGTCAGGTATTTCAAAATCTTTTATCAAACGCTATAAAATTTTCCCAAACCAATAATACATTAAAAGTGGTAACCAGCCTTCAGCGCCAGCACTTTGTTTTTGAAATTATTGACGAGGGTATTGCTATAGGGCAAAGCGAGTTAGATATGATGTTTAACAAGCTTAAAACCTTAAACGATACATCGGGCGTTGGCGAAAGCAGGTTAGGCCTTGGCTTATCCATAGCCAAATTAATGACCCAGGAAATGGGCGGCGAGCTAACCTATCGCAGCGATGAAAACGGTAATTATTTCAGAGTAGAATTTTACGTTATAAATTAATTATTTACAACCAGATGAATAAATTTCTTTCCTTATTAGCTTTTGTATTTCTACTGAGTACAGCATCTAAAGCACAAAACATTGTAACCTTTAAAGCGCTGGGACATGATGATGATATGATATATGGAATGAGCGGTGCTAATTCATTTTATTTTAAAATCACTCCGCTTACCGAAATGAATGGCAGCAAGGTGGTTTTATACTTTGAGCCATCGCAGGCTTTATTGAAAGAGCGCTCTTATATCAATGTGGTTATAAATAATAAACCTGCTTACAGCGGCAGGATGACTAAGGATTCTATACAGCGTATAGCGCTTAATTTAACCAGGGCCGATCTTTCAAACGATAAATTCCTGAAAATACAGATCAAAACCCTGCTTACTATTACCGATGATGTGTGCCGCGATCTGGATAACCCGGCAATGTGGCTGAAGGTTAAAAATTATTCATACCTGTCGCTCATTCGTAGTAATAAAAACTTTTTTGATAACGTAAATATCAGCAACTGCTTTGATTCAAAAAAAGCGATAGTTTATCCGTCAAATCCAACGTTAAAAGATCTTAAGGCGGTAGCCTGGGCTTATTCGCGCCTTAAAAAAACCCAAACGCGCGATATCATGGTTTATGACGAAGCTCATTTACCAGATAGCATACGCAACTACATTAAAGTTGGTACCATAAATGAATTACCTGCCGCCAGCCGCGACCTGGTAAAAATTACTCCGCAAGCAGGTCAGGGTTTATTTTATCTAAACAAATCAATCGTTACCGTAGTTGATACCAATACGCGTATGGTAGAAACCAACGGTGTATTAAGCGCGGTAAAAACAGCTACGCAGGAAACCATTCCGCAAGAGATTTTATTTATAACCGGTGGCGATGATGCCGGTTATGAAAAAGCCATTACCGCTTTAGGTAACATGAACATACTTAACTCAAGCTATGGCGATTACCTGCTGATTGAAAAAGCACAAAATACTTTTTCAAAAACCATTGATGAAAACCGCTCAAAATTATCACTGAAACAAATAGGTGGTGTAAGCGACTTCTTATCGGGCATTGGCTCATTGAAAAGCTCCTATAGTTTCAAAAACAGCGATTTTAGTTTTACCCCAAAAGAAGTTGAAATTCGTTTTGTGGCTAACTACAGCGCTTTAAACCCAGGGGACCGTGGTTTCTTTAACATTTACCTGAATGGCTTGTTGATCAGCAGCGAAAAGCTGGATGGGACCGGTAAATTAAATACAGCCATCACCATTAACCGTTACCAGCACCATAAATACAATACCCTGGAGGCCGAATTTAGGTTTTACCCAACCAGTGGTCACTGTAAAGACAGCTTTACCAACTTTTTTGCCGAAGTTGATGTAGATAAATCATACCTGGAATCAAAAAACCCTTTTGTGACCAGCGATCTGAGCTTTTACCAATACCCTGAAGCATTTAACACCGGTACTACCCGCATAGTGGTAACCAAAGATTACGCTAAATATGCAGCCGGTGCTATGGGCGAGATTATTTATGAGTTAAACAACAACATCAACGCCAACAACTTCCCCGAGTTTGTTTACTCTGACGCTATCCCAACTACCGATCTTAAAAAATTCAATATCATTGCCCTGTTATCAAAAGATGATCAGTTGCTTAAACAGTTCCAGGATGCGCCTATCAACTTTGAAAGAGATTTCAGGCTGTACAGAACGGATAACAACACGCCGGTATACTCATTGTCAGATACGGTGTCGGCCGGCCTGGCGCAAATTTTTTATGGCCGCAGCAATAATGCCACACTGGTAATTACCGCGACCGGTAAACATGTGGGTGAAGCGTTTTTAGCCGCGTCGAAATCAATTACCGAACAGCTTTCCACCCTATCAAGCAACGTTTGTATCTCTGATGTTAACTCAAACAAATACCTGTTTAACATCAATAAATCGAGCGAAAACCTGGAGTACATTGATACCAAAAGTGGTTTAACCCGTTTTTGGGATAGCTACAATCTTTACATACTGTTAGGTATATTGATATTGATACTGTTATCATTCCTGTACGTTCGTTCAAGGGTTCAAAAATCACAGGATCTGTTTAACGATTAAAATTTAGTAGTAAGTATCAAGTAGTAAGATTTTTAAAATCAGGCTACCTGTTTGATACTTACTACCTACTACTTGATACTTACTACCAATAAAGTAACTTACATTATATATAATGAGTATTTCAATTCCTGAACTTTTGGTTAATGACGGATTTATCACACCAGGCGATCAGGTAAAGATTAAAAGTTTTTCAGAAAAATCGGGAATGGCGTATGTTAAGATCGCGCTTAACTTTGGCTATATCTCCCGTAAAAATTATGAACGCTCATTAAGCAACGCAGGTTACCATTTTGCACAAATAAGGGCAGAGGAATTTGACCCCGAGATTTTAAAGCAGGTTGAACTTAAGTTTGCCAACGATCACCTGGCTCTGCCCCTCAGGGTAGAGAACAACAGGGTGGTAACCTTAATGGCCGACCCTACCGACCAGCTTTTTATAGACTTTATCAGGTTTACCTATGATATGGAACCGGATATCATCATTGCTTATGATTTAGATATCACCTGGCTAAGTCACAAGTTGCTTGGTGAAAAGTATGTTAAAGCATCGGTTTATGAGCTTTTACGCCGCGATCCCAAGAGTTCGGCGTCAATAACTTTTACCCCTCCGCAGCTTATCGTTATTTTTAGTTTGCTGGCTATTATAGCTATCGGGATGGTATTAAGCTTTAAAAATACATCCATTATCCTTAACGTAATCATCAGTTTATTTTTCCTGGTGGCTATTATATTTAAACTGTTTTTGGCACTGGTGGGTTCTCGGTTTGAGCTGCACCAGGCGGTAAGTAAGGAGGAAGTACGCGCCGTTGTTAACGACGAATTGCCGCCGTACACCATCCTTTTACCTGTATACAAAGAAGATAAGCTTATTAAAAAACTTATCTGGAACTTGCAGAGTTTAGATTATCCGCGCGAATTGCTGGATATTAAACTACTCATTGAGGAAGATGATGACAAAACGTTACAAGCGGTACAAAACCTTGACTTCCCCGCTGTTTTTGAGGTAATTGTGGTGCCGTTCCATATGCCTAAAACCAAACCGAAGGCTTGTAACTATGGTTTACACTTTTCAAGAGGAACATTTTTAACCATTTACGATGCCGAGGATATTCCGGATACAGATCAGCTTAAAAAAGTAGTAACGCTGTTTAGCAAACTGCCAGAGCACTACATTTGTATTCAAAGTGCGTTAAATTACTTTAACCGTAATGAAAACTTTTTAACACGTATGTTTACCCTGGAGTATTCATACTGGTTTGATTATATGCTGCCGGGGCTGGATACCCTGGATATCCCTATCCCCCTGGGTGGTACCAGTAACCACTTTAAAATGGATGCCCTGGTTGAACTTGGTGCCTGGGACCCGTTTAACGTAACCGAAGATGCCGATCTTGGCGTACGCGCCTATGCCAAGGGGTATAAAGTGGCCATTGTAAATTCAACCACCTATGAAGAGGCCAACAATGAACCTTTTAACTGGATACGGCAACGTTCAAGATGGATTAAAGGATATATGCAAACCTGGCTGGTACATATGCGCAATCCCGTAACCTTGTGGCGTAAAGTAGGCTGGAAAGGCTTTTTAGGCTTTAACTTTTTTATCGGTGCCACATCAGCAACATTTTTGGTGTACCCTTTACTGCTCACCATATTTATTTGTTACGTTGTATTTGATTTTTCAACTATCCGGTCGTTATTTCCGGATTGGGTTTTATTTATGGCGATATTTAACCTTATGGTGGGTAACATCCTGATGATTTACGTAAACATGATGGCTGTGTTTAAACGTCGCTATTTTGAGCTGATATTGTTTGCCATTGCCAACCCGGTTTATTGGTTAATGCACTCGGCGGCCGCTTATATGGGATTGTATCAGCTTATTACCAATCCGTTTTACTGGGAGAAAACCAATCATGGTTTAAGTAAAGTTAATAACCCTACAAACGTTGTTAAATAAAAATGAGGATTTCAAAAAGTCAATACCTGTTTATAATAACCGCGATGCTTGCCGTTTACTATATTGTAATGGGCGTGTATTTAAACCATTTGGGGTATTATAACAGGGAATCTATCTTTTACATTGAAAAAACCAAGATCATTTTTGAAGGTGTTGGTAACCGCATTAAGGTAATGGGCCTTACAGCGCCCCTTTTGCCTTTTTACTGCTCCATTATTTTTAGCTCTATCAGTACCTACCTGGCGCCTGTAATTGCATCTGCCCTGGGTACGGCCGCCTTGTTTTATATCATAGCTACGGCCATGAGCAGCCGTATTAAAAACGACGATTTTTACCTGCACCTGGTTATCCTGATGTTCTTTTTTCACCCGGGCATTGTTTATACAGCAACATCGGGTAAGGCCATTTACCTGGTACTTATATTTTTCTTCCTGTTCTTTTTTAACCTGCTTAAGTTTTACCGCTCCAATACAACGTTTCACGTTTCGCTGGCCAGTATGTCGTTGGTTACGCTTATTTTTTGCGATTATAAATTCATCTGGCTTACCCTGTTCTTTGTACCCCTGGTACTGGCAATTACGCTACAAAGCTTAAACCTGGGCGAAAAGGAATCTATTTTCAGGTTATTTTTAAGTTTTAACAGCCCTTCATTGCGGCGTAAACTAATCAGTAAAACGTTTGCCATTTATGTTATCCTGTTTATATTGCCTATAGCCTCTATCGTTTGCTATAAGTTGCTCAACCTAACCCACGCCAATGATCTTAACTATTTCATAGAAAGCCCGTATGCCACCTGGACAGTGTTGGTTGATAAGCTCAATTACGATATGACCACCGCGGCTACCAATTATCAATTGCCCGAGCTTTCGGTACTGATATCGGCAAGAGTAGTTTATTTTTGTCCGCTTATTTTGGTAGCCATATACCTGTTTCGCGAAAGTACCTACCAGGCTTTAACCATTTTAACACCATTTGCTTTTATTGAGTTTTTGCACATTGAGTATGATAAGCTTTATCTTACTTATGAGTATTACCTGGCGTTCCTCGTCCTGGCATTGCTGTGTTTAATATTTAAAGCGCAAACCGTTAAAAACCAACGGGTGTTTAAAGTTATAGTAACGCTTGTGGTGCTGGCGCAGTTTTATACCGGGTTTGATTTTTTGCGCAATTCGCTTATTCCGGAAGAAAGGAGTTATATGACTACCCTGCTTAACCGGACCCCCAATACAGATCAGCATGAAAGTATGGAAATGGCCGATTATATCAACAGCCTGCCTAAAAACTCCCATGTGCTGATGGATGATGCTGTAGCTTACCCCATTGCTGCTTTTACCAATGATATTAAGGAGTTAACCCTGCCATACCAGGAACTGTTTTTGAGCGGGATAGAAACGCCCTATAAATATGACGACTATGTACTGATCGCCACAGCCAAGAATCCTTTTACAGGGTATACACAGCTTAATAACCGGTATATTCCACTCATCCGTGTGGTAAACAGCGGTGTAAACTACAAACGTGTTTACGAAACAGATAACTGGGTGCTATATAAAATCATCAGCATACAGTAACACCAAATTTGAACTTTAACTATTAACTGTTCTATAACTAAATGTAACCTGCCCCTGTGGCAGGTTTTTTCATTTTAGAGAGGAAGGCTGCTATGGCGAAGATTCATTGGCCAATTTTGGGAGGCTATGCCTTAAGAGGTTTTGTTCCTTTACACATTGTTGCTAAATTTAGCCTTACAATAAATTATACCATGCCCAATCAGCAAGAGCAACCCACATCTACTAATGAAATAAAAGAATCTGCCGGCCCTAATACAGCCATGGAAGCCTTGCTGAGGGCAACTGCCGCCAATGATCACCGGTTAAGTGATATGGCCGATAATAAGGCGCAGATATTGATCACTGTAAATTCCATCATCATTTCGGCCATTATCAGTTTGGTCTTAAGGAATTTAAAGGAAGATCCCTTTTTGGTGCTGCCGTCGTACATCCTGCTTTCTGTAAGCCTGCTTACCATGATCCTGGCCATATTGGCTACCCGCCCCAGTATTCCCAAGGGGCGTTTTACGCCGCAGGATATACAGCGAAAGAGTGTAAACCTGCTCTTTTTTGGTAATTTTTACAGCATGAAACTGGAAGAATACGCTGCCGGCATGAAAGCTATTCTTACAGACGATGAGTTTTTATATGATAGCCTGATTAAGGATGTGTACTCACAGGGGGTAGTACTTGGCCGCAAGTACCGCCTTTTAAGGGCCGCCTACAATATTTTTATGGTTGGACTTATAGTTGCCATCATTACGTTCATCGGCTCGTCTATGCGGCACAATAACTCGCCGTTGATTAGCTACAGATTTTGAGGGAGATTGCGGTTTGCAAAAGCGAAGCTATCCTGAACTCGTTTCAGGAATCCATCGCATTCGCCTGCAAATCCAGACTTGCGAGGTTTTAAAACTTACCAAGGCTTTCACCGCTTAGTTATTTCTCGTGTTTAAACCCCAAATCCCCCTCAACCTTAAACCCAGGCTTGCTATACCCCTCTGGCACATAGCCATCTGGAATTTGAATGTGGTTACCATCGCGCAGTGAAGTGTAGTGCGGCGACATGATCTCCACCCCGGCCTCGTTGAATTTATCCTGTATGTTTTGATGCAACCGCGAATATACCACGGCCATTTGGTTGGATAACGCGGTATAAGCATTTAACTGGTAGCTCACGTTAAAATCATTAAGGGCAGTTTGCAGCACAAAGGGTTGCTTATCGGCCATAACGCCTTCTGTTGCCAGGGCAGCACTGGTGAGCAGGTTATGCACGGTTTGCCAGGGCACATCATAACCAATGGTTACGGTGGTATTTAATATGAGGCCCATGGTTTTGGCAACGGTGGTATAATTAACGGTATGCCCGCTTAGTATGGTGGCATTGGGAATGGTAATATCTTCATTTTTAATGGTGCGCAGGCGGGTAACCAGCAGGTTTTTTTCTACCACATCGCCGCTTACTTCGCCAACCTTTATACGGTCGCCAATTTTATAGGGGCGCATATAGGTAAGTACAATACCCGATACCATGTTGGATATGGCCGACGATGATCCTAAAGAAAACAGCACACCCAAAAACACCGTTACACCCTGGAAAACTTTAGAATCGGACCCTGGCAAGTAAGGGAAAATTACCACAAACATAAACGCGAAAAGCAGCACCCTGATAATGTTATAAGTGGGCATTGCCCACTCGGCATAAAATCCGTTGATGGTAATAGCACCCTGCGCAATTTCATTAGCAATAAACTTTACCAGTTTTACAATATAACGGGTAACCACATAAATAACCGCTATGGTAAGCAGGTTGGGTATGTAATTCACTATAGCAAGCAAAATGCTCTTAAACGGCGTTACAATATATCCCAACAGTAAATTAGCTATGGGTTGCGATGATGGAAAAATAAAGAACAGCACCGGTAGTGCCAGGTATACAAGTAGTATGATGAGCACAAACCGTCCTATACGCAATAGCCCGGTAATTAAAGGCAGCAAACGGTGAGCGTACGCAACGGGCGCCCCTTTGGCTGCCAGTTTATCCACGCGAATTTCCCAGGCTTTAAGTAACCTTAATTTCGCCCACCGGGCCATTTTGTTAAGCGCCCATATTAAAATAATGAGCAGGATAACCACAGCAGCAGCCTCCAATATATTGATGGTTACCTGCTGCGTACTGTTGTTGGCAAAGTAATTACCCAGCTTGGTTTTAAGGATATTTAAATAGCTGGCTGCAAGCTGCTGGCGATTAACTTCAGAGAATTTGGCATCCTGGTTATTAACCGCCATAATAACCTGCGATTTATAGGTGATAACCGATAGGTTGCTATCATTACTAAGCTTCAACGAATCCTTATTGAAATCTATATGATTTATAAGCCCCTCGATGCGTTGGGTTACCACCGCGGCCCGTTCTTTGGCTTCAAAAAGACCCTGGCCGGCGTAAAATTTAAAAAGCGTATCGCTGTTAATAATTACCGGCTGGGGCTGCAAGCTAACCGGGTTTTGCGCGTAGGTGGTAAATGATAAAATTAAAAGCAGGATTAGCAGGTAATAATTTTTACGCATAACAGGTATATTTCTGTTAAAGCTAAAAATTATATTAACCAATACCTAACCCTCCTGCACGAGGTCGGTACCAAAACGGCCGGCAACATCGGCAAACAAATCGTTAAGGATAGATTCGATGGTGAGCGAGTTTACATCATCAACATAGTGCTCATTGCGGGTTATCTTTAGCTTGTGCCCATCAACCTCCAGGTTAAACAACGGACCATCGTACAAATCCGGCTGACTAATTTCTAACACATCATCCTTACCGCTAATGATGAAATTAATATGGCTTTGCCTGCGTTCATGAAAAAGCTCGTTAAGCTTATGCTGCAAAATGTTAAACAATTCGTGAATATGAATGGGCTTATGCAGTGTTATAATTTTCATGGTAATACATTTGTATTGTTTAATATTACAAAGCAATTTTGTTATTGTTTGCCCCACCCAAACCCTCCCCAAAGGAGAGGGCTTTAAGAAGCAGGGGGAAATAAAGCGTTTTTTAATAGAAGTAATACTACATTAAAATTAAAAGTCTCCCCTATCGGGGGAGATTTAGAGGGGGCTATATGAATTACAAATTACTTGGCCGGTCGGGCCTTAAAGTTTCTGAACTGTGCCTGGGCACAATGGGTTTTGGTACCGAAGCAGGCTGGGGTGCCGATAAGCAAACCAGTTTTGATATTATGGATGCCTACGCCAATGCCGGTGGCAATTTTTTAGATACTGCCAACATGTACAAACTTGGCACCAGCGAGCGGATTATCGGCGATTACCTATCGCATCATGACAGGGATTATTTTGTGCTGGCTACCAAATACACATTAAAGGACAATGTAACCAACCCCAACGCATCGGGTAATAACCGCAAAAACATGATGCGCAGTGTGGAGGAAAGTTTAAAGCGCCTCAAAACAGATTTTATTGATGTGCTTTACCTGCACATTTGGGATAATATTACTCCTATTGATGAAGTGCTGCGCGCGATGGACGACCTGATTAAACAAGGTAAAATAACCTACGCTGCCATAAGTGATACGCCGGCCTGGGTGGTAGCCAAAGGAAACACGTTAGCCGAACTGATGGGCTGGAGCCAATTTATTGCGCTACAGGTAGAATACAGCCTGCTTGCCCGTACTGCCGAACGTGAACTGATCCCGATGGCCAAACATTTTGGCATGACAGTTACGCCCTGGGCACCCCTTGCAGGCGGCGCGCTCACGGGCAAATATTTAAAAGGCGATAAGGGCCGCATAAAGCCCGAAAGCAACAGGCTTAATGCCCGTGCCGAAGGCATCACCAAAGTAGTAATGGACATAGCTGCCGAACTGGGTGTAAGCGAAAGCCACGTGGCCCTTAACTGGACCCGCCAACAACATTTTTCCTGTATCCCCATTGTGGGAGCTACCAAAGTTGACCAGTTGATGGATAACCTGAAAACCGTTGACAGCGTTTTAACTGCCGACCACATGAAACGCTTAAGCGATGCCAGCGCTATTGAACTTGGTTTTCCCGGCGACTTTTTTAACGAAGAGGCGGTAAAAAATAACAGCTTTGGTGGTTTTTATGATCGGGTGGAGAAAAGATAAACCGGCTTACCGCACATCGCCATCATTAATACTATGTGTAACGTGATTGGCATGATGCGCATGCCGGGTATCATCATGATGATGATGCTCAAGTATTTTTTCCCGTTTTTGTTTGCGCTGAAAAAAGCGCCTTACGCGACTAAAGATCTGTTGAGCTTTGCGAATTAAGCGCGAATCCCAATGGTCAAACCTGCCACTTAAAGCAAGTACACCAAAAATCACAAATGCCGTTATAGCAACTAATACAAATATGTGTAGTCCGTTATTGAAGAAATCGCTCATTATTGACAATCAATTAATTACTAACCTGTAAAGGCAATAGCTGTGCCTTTTTCAGATTTGTATTTTTAACTAATTGACAATCTGGCATTTGGCTTTTCTTTGGCGATTTAATAAATGGTTCAAATGTGTATCCGTATCTATACAAAAAATAGAAAGCTGGCTAATGGCGCTTTATTCAAACCGTTTCAGGTAAGTAGGGCTAACCAAAGCGCCATACAAAATGTAGGCAGGCTCATTCAGGCTAAACCAGGGAACTTCCTGGTATTGTAATAGCTGTATGCTTTGAGCAGGCATATAGCTCTGGGCTATCAGGAATTTCTTTTGATGTTGGGCGTTCTCCACCACGTTCATCACTATAAAACAATGCCCCGGTGAGCCGCCTTTAATAAACACATCGCCGGTTTTTAAAGTAGCGGGATTTTGAACAGGCTTCAGTTCTTTTTCTAACGATAGCGTACCGGCATAGCTGAATACCAGCATCATGTATCGCATAAAATTAGGGTAACTGTAGTCCTTTTTAGCTTTCAAAACCCAATGCTCGCTACTGTAGCGATATCCATTGGCATAATGAACAAAATCGCACTTAAAACCGCTGGTGAAGTTGAAGGAGATATCCTGGTATTTCTTTTGGGAATACAGGTATTCACCCCGCAGGCGCATTACGGCATCGGCACATTGCTGTAAATCGTAATTGCCTACGCTTACATCTAAAATACCCGCTGTATACCCTTCCGTGCGGGCCACCTTACCCTGGTAAGTTAAACACTGCGAACCATAAGGCTTTAAGGGTACCGCCTGCAGCCAGGCAGCAAAACTGCCTGGAGTTACCGTGCATTGCTTATAGCCCGCGGGTGCTTTAAACCGGCTTACCACATTATCCGTTTTAACCGGACCGGTCAATAACAGCGACGCCAACAGCAGTAAAATTCCTTTCATAACGTTTTTGCTTTTTTTAATTGCAGGTAAGGATTAAACGGCACCGGCAAATCATCTACCAGTTTAAACGCCGAAAAATGCAAATGCGTAGGCGAGCGTTTTTTGTAAGCATTGTAGCCGGTACGGCCAACTTCAGCGATTTTTTGCCCCTGTCGTACATCGTCGCCCGGTTTTACAAAAATGGCCTGGTTGTGGGCGTAGTAAGTAAAATAGTTTTTTGTAGGGTGATAAACCCATATAAATTTGCCTCCCCTAAGGTTGCTTGTTGGCTCCCATTCATCGGTGCAGGCAATTACAAAACCATCATCTACAACCAGCACGTCAACAGGCTTATGCGTATGGTCGTCTATACAATCCTGGTTTTTATCATTTATAAAAATATCATGAGCCGGGTGGGCACCATGTTTATTGCCATCAAGGTAACGATAGCCTTTATCAGAATAGCCATCTCCATTGCCACCAATAGCATGGTAATTATAACCGCGCAACGGAAATATCCATGAGGTTTTGGCTTCTACAAGCTCATTCCTAACAGTAACCCAAAGGTCAATTTGCTTTATAAAATCGCGAAACTGTTTTTGAGCCTCAGCATTTTTTATCCCACCGTTCAAAACCGCGCTGTTAAAAGTGTTGAACTTTTTACAGGCCTCAACCCTATCAATAGTTTGAGCATGGCTTTGGGTGTGTATAAATAAAATTAAGGCAAACAGTACAATTTTTCGCATAAGGTTTATTCTGATCCGGGATTACTATAACTAAATAAGCATCAAAATATTATGCTTCAATTTTAATATCGTATTTAGCCAGTAGGCCGGGTAAACCATGCAGGCTGAACATGGCTTTTTTTATCATGTTATCATCCGGATCGATAGTAAAATTGTAGCTGCTGCGCAGGTCGGCACCTTTTAATATGGTACGACTGAAGAATGCCCGGTTAAGATTACAGTTGATGAATTTGGCCTCGGTTAAATCGGCCTCGGTAAGGTCGGTTTCGGTCATAGAGCAATCATTGAACCGGGCCTTTTTGTTTTTCTTTTTATAGAAGATAGCGTTATCCAGTATGCAATGCTCAAAATGAACTTCAAATAAAAAATCGCGGGCCTTGCTAAAGTTTAGTCCACTTAGTTTGCAGTGTTTAAATACGATGTTTTGAAAACCCGCGTCGCTGGCGTCGGCAAGAGCCAGGTTGCAGCCATCAAAAACGCAATCGGTAAATACCACGCCATTTAGGTTTGCCCTGCTTAAATCGCAGGATACAAATTTGCAGTTTTCATAAGCATGGTTGCGGCCGGTTATTTGCAGAGCAGGAGTTTTGGTAAAAGTTTCGTCTTCGAAAAGCATTTTTTAGTATCAAGTAGTTAGTATCAAGTATCAAGATTTTTTGGTGGGGGAGCAAAATGAGTTATGCCCCATTAATAGCTTTTTTATGCAGAGAGGCATACATCTCTGCATAAAAAGGGACATTCAAAAATCTGTAATTTGAGTCGAAAATTACCACTTCAGCCCCATGTTCCAAAACATAAAAGCCCATTTATCAACCTGCCCGCTAATTACCTGGGCTGTTGATTGACCTGCGCCATGGCCCGCGTTGGTTTCTATACGAATAAGTACCGGAGCAGTACCTTTTTGATACTCCTGCAGGCGAGCGCCAAATTTAAATGAGTGGGCGGGCACCACACGGTCGTCATGATCGGCAGTGGTAACCATGGTTGCCGGGTAAGCCTGCGGCTTTAAAGCGTGGTATGGCGAATATTTATACAGGTATTCAAACATGGCTTTTGAATCTTCGGCTGTGCCATAATCATAACTCCAGCCAGCGCCGGCTGTAAATTTGTTGTAGCGCAGCATATCCATAACGCCAACAGCCGGGAAAGCAACTTTAAACAAATCGGGGCGCTGGGTAAGCATAGCGCCAATGAGCAATCCGCCGTTTGAGCCGCCGGATACCGCCAGTTTTTCTTTTGAGGTGTATTTATTTTTAATGAGATATTCGGCAGCGGCAATAAAATCGTCAAACACGTTTTGCTTTTTTAGCTTGATGCCCTTTTTATGCCAGGTTTCGCCGTATTCGCCGCCACCGCGTAGGTTGGGTACCGCGTAAATGCCGCCATGCTCTAACAGGATAATGTTTGATGTGCTAAAAGCCGGGGTTAAGCTTACCCCAAAGCCGCCGTAGGCGTAAAGCATCAGTGGGTTTTCGCCATTAAGCACCGTCCCCTTTTTGTAGGTGATGATCATTGGGATGCGGGTTTTATCTTTTGAATTATAAAACACCTGTTTTGATTCATAAAGTTCGGGATCAAACTTAACCCCCGATTTTTTATATAGGGTTGATTGCCCGGTGGCTATATTCAGTTTAAAAATAGTTGCGGGGTATACATAGCTGGTAAAAGTGTAATAAGTTTCCTTTTCCTCCTTTTTGGCACCGAAACCTGATGCTGTACCTACCGATGGCAGGTTAATGGTACGCTCCAATTTGCCATCCATATCGTATTGTTGTACAAACGAGGTGGCATCTTTAAGGTATTCGGCAAAAATTTTACCACCACCTGTGCTGGCGGTCAATACGTTTTTGGTTTCGTGAATCAGGTCTTTCCAGTGCGTAATGGTTGGGTTCGCCGCATCAACTGTAACAATTTTAAAATTGGGCGAATAAATATTGGTAATGATGTACAACTTGTTGCCCACATTATCCAATACCGAATGCTGATTATCAAAATTATTAACCACATTGATAATCTGGCTGCCGGGTTTACTCAAATCCTGTATATACAATTCGTTACCGGTGGTTGACGTTGCGGCCGATATTACCAGGAAGCGCTCATCTTCGGTAAGGTATGCGCCAATATAACGACGTGGGGTTTTATCGCCCCCAAAAATCAATTGATCTGTACTTTGGGGTGTGCCCAGTTTGTGATAGTACAACTTATGGTATTGCGTTAACCCGGATAGCTGGCTACCTGCTTTGGGCTTATCATAGCTGCTGTAATAAAAACCATCAGTACCTTTCCAGGCCAGGCCGCTAAATTTTACATCTATCAGGGTATCGCCCACAACACTTTTATCGTCGGTTTTTATGACGATGACCTTCCGCCAGTCTGATCCGCCTTCCGAGATCTGGTAGGCGGCCAGTTCGCCATTTTTGGTAAAATCAATGCCCTGCAAAGAAGTTGTACCATCGGCAGAGAATTTATTGGGGTCTAAAAATATTTCGGGCGTACCGTTGTCGCCAACTTGCCGATACAAAACCGATTGGCTTTGCAGGCCGTCGTTTTTATAAAAATAAGTGTATCTGCCTTCTTTAAATGGAGCGCTGTATTTTTCATAGTTCCACAATACTTCAAGGCGTTTACGCATGTCTTCGCGAAAGGGAATTTGTTTTAAATAATCCTGAGTAACCTTATTTTCTTCCTTTACCCAGGCTTTGGTGTCGGGCGCCTGGTCGTTTTCGAGCCAGCGGTAAGGATCGGGCACCGAGGTGCCAAAATAAGTATCAACGGTATCAACTTTTTTAGTTTGCGGGTATGGCAGTGTTTTAATAGTCATTTGTTGCGCGTAGGTGTAGCTGCAAAATAAAACAGCTAATGCAAATAAACACGGTGTTTTTTTCATCTCACTTTAAATTACAGGAAACTAAAGATATGGATTTGAGCCGGATGCCTGCAAGCTATTTAAGGCAATAAAGGTTAAAAGTTGTTAATATTTGCCGTTTGCTGCCATATAATTGAGCGGGGCAAGCTATATTAGCGCCCTGTAAGTAAAACCGGCAAAACCGGTGCCTGGTCAGTTGTGCTGTTGGGTATGCATATATTATATATTAAACGGCCTATTTCGCAATATCGGGCCGGTCAATGATAATAATGCTTTTTTTTACACGTTTGCTAAACCAAATAAACAAGGTAGCGGGCAAACCTTATTTTATTTAACAGGACTATTACAACATGAAACAAATTTTTACACTATTGGCTTCAGCTTTTTTTATGCTGATTGTTTTTAACGCCAGGGCGCAGGATGTACAGGATGAGGATATTGCTGCAGAAAAATCCAAAAGCTATATAAGTTTAGGTGCAGGCCAGTCAAGGCCGTTTGGTGCTTTTAAAGTAACAGATTATGCTAATCCAAAATCTGGCTTTGCCAAAAAAGGATTGGTTTACTCTATTGATGGAGCGCACTACTTTTTTAAACGTGCTGCCTTAGGTTATACCGTTACTTACCAGGACCAGGGTAACCTTACTTATGATGATGATGTTAAAATATCACAAGGCTACACAGATTCTTATAAAGCAGATGGATCGACAGTTACGGCCAACAAACGCTACCGCAGCCTTAACATTTTATTAGGCCCACAATATTCTGTAGTATGGCACGCGTTTACGTTCGATTTCAGGGCATCGGCAGGTGCTATCAAAAGCTTCGCGACACCTCAAATAGCCGTTTTAATTTCGGGTGTTGATGCGCAAACTGCCGAGTTTATTCAACAAAGCTCAAATAAGTTTGCTTTTGCATACGGTGGCAGTGTGGGCATTCGCCTAAATACAGGCGCGGGCTGGGGCTTGTTCCTGAAAGGCAATTACGTAAACTCTGCCGGACCAAAAATTACTTACACCGATCGTACCCTGGTATTAGGCCGTACGGTAACCAACCAGGCTATTACAGAAGGCCAGGCCATATTTGGCTTATATAAAGAGTTTTAGTATTTGAAATGGCTGTAAAACAGCCCTCTTAATAAAAGTGAATGGGCTATAATGTAATCATTATAGCCCATTCGCTTTTATTGTTACCTTATCTTTTACGATTGATCCAAAAGCAATTGTCAAGCCTGGTAAAACCCACTTTGGGATAATAATCCATAGCAGTTGGTACCGATAATAAAATGAGGGTACACTCGTCGCCAATTAATTCCCGGGTAATATCGATTAGCTTTTTGCCAATACCCGATTTTTTAATTTCCGGGCTTACGGCCAAATCGGCCAGGTAGCAGCACCAGGCTTTATCCGTTATGGAACGGGCCACGCCAACAAGCGTTTCGCCTTGCCAGGCAGTTACCACAATATTTGAGTGTTCATACATAGCCTTAATGCGCACGGCATCATTTGTTGGGCGAGGCAAACCCGCGGTATCATATAATGCTATTATTTGTTCGGGTTGTGGTGTTACGTCGGTTTTATAAATTATGCCTGTCATTATTTAGTAAGATGCTTAACATTGTTATAAAGATACAATAGTCATTGTTGTTTGCAGTTTGGTGCAGGTTCCTTTATCACCCATATTTTCTTAAATTTGTGTAGAAATACATGGACGAAAACCGGTTAAATATTTTAAATCAATCCAACAGAATGCTCAGTAAGCTGCAACTGCTTTCTGTATTTTTTGGCGATGAAATTATTTACAAAATTTACCTGCGCAGCCAGGTGATCCATAAATTGTTTGAAACCAATCCAGAACTGGATATCAACAAGCTCGATCTGTTTCACCTGCAATTTACCCAAAGCCTTATCGACCTGCTTCGTAAAATCAAAAAGAACAACGAAACCAATGTGAGTTTGCTGTTTGATGAAATCCAGATCAATAAGGAAATGATGGAAAGGCTGAACGATCCAACGTATACCGTAGCCAACTTCAATATCGAAAAACAACGGCAGGCGCTCAAAGTGAATCTTTCTTTACGGAAGCTTTTCCAGGTATTGTCGGATGAATCGACAGAAAACCCCTTATCTAAAAATATCAACGCCTTTAGTTCCCGTTTCGCTGCCGACTTTTTTTATACCATCAGTACCGATTTGATGGAAGAGCTTACCGCCTACGGCTTGACAGATATTTATAAAAACAATTATGCAAAAATTCAGCGCAAGCTGATGGGCGTACTGTGCAAGTACGATTTTAAGACCGAGTTTTATTGCGGATTAAAATCGGGCACGCAGGTAATAGAAGTATATAAGTTTTTAGATGATGACCGCCATTTTATTTATGCGCCATCTGATAGTCTTTTTGTGTTTTTGGATGTTGCGAAAATTGCCGGTATAGATATGAGCACCAACCTATCTAAAAAAGAAAAACTGGTTTACGAACTGAAGGATAAAAACGACCGGATGGAAGGTAACGCCGCGGCTATGAAAGCCAATATGCCCGCCGAAATTACCAGCCTGTTGGCCGATAATTACAAAAAGATATCTGACATTAGCTTTCTCGATAACATCACCAATATTGATGTACAGGCTAATATTTTAAAAAGCATGCTCAATACCGATTTAATTTAGTTTATTTAACCCCAATAAAAATACATTACCTGCCAACCTATGGATTTTTTACACACAATTTTAGGCGCCGATATTAAAGCCGGATTACTGATCATTTTAAACCTGATAGTTATAGAGAGTTTACTCTCGGTTGATAACGCGGCTGTATTGGCCACCATGGTGCTCGATTTGCCAAAAGATCAGCGTAAAAAAGCTTTGCGCTACGGTATTATCGGCGCGTATGTATTGCGCGGTATTTGTTTGTTCCTGGCCTCGTGGCTGGTTAAAATATGGTGGTTAAAACCTATCGGCGGTTTATACCTGCTTTACCTTTGCTTTGACTATTTTAAAGGTAAAATACAAGCCGCAAATGCCGAAGGTGGCGAAGAAGAGGTTGATAAAAGCAAAAACTGGTTATATAAATCAACCGTTGGCGTATTCGGCGTATTTTGGGCTACTGTGGCCCTGGTAGAACTGATGGACCTTGCCTTTTCAATAGATAACGTATTTGCCGCTGTGGCCTTTACAGATCACGTGGTGCTAATTTACATAGGTGTATTTATTGGCATCCTGGCCATGCGTTTTGTAGCGCAGGCCTTTGTTAAGCTGATGGAAAAATTCACCTTCCTTGAAACTGTAGCCTTTATTGTTATTGGTGTGCTTGGTGTTAAGCTATCACTATCCTTATACGTACACTTTTACCCTGAGGCATCGCTATCAAAAGCCCTAACAGGCGAAAGCGCTGATATAGCAACGTCGGTATTTACAGTAGCAATTTTCATTATCCCGGTATTAACATCGCTGTTATTCAACTTCCCTAAACGCCACACCATTGAACCCGAAGTTGCCGAAGCTGCAGAGGATGTGCTGGACAAGCAATAGGTTTGGAGGTGAAAGATGGAAGGTCTGTATTATTCATTTTGATGTAACCATATTGGTAACATTCGTTATCTTTGTATTAATGAGAGTTATTGCGGTAAAAACCCTAAAGGAATATATCGTTGAGTTTTACCAGGCTGAACAAGCATTATTAAGTTGGCACGAGGAAGCCTTATTGGCCAATTGGAGTAACCCTAACGAGTTAAAGGCCCAATACAGAAATGCTTCAGTGTTAAATGAAAAAAGGGTTGTATTTAATATTCATGGTAACAGCTATCGGCTTATTGTGGATATTGAATATCGATTGAAAATAATCTTTGTTGTTTGGTTTGGAACACATAATCAATACGACAAAATAGATGCTAAAACTATGAGTTATGTTAAAACCAATTAAAACAGAAAAGGAATACACAGATGCGCTTGGACGTGTGTACGACCTTATGCAAGGCAATATAACAGAAGCATCACCAGAGTCAGATGAGCTCGAAATTCTTAGTATCCTAATAAAAGAATATGAATTGGTCCATTATCCGGTTGGGCATCCCAATCCTCTGGAAGCTATAAAGTTTAGAATGGAACAAATGAATTTGTCGGAAACCGAGTTGAGCAACATTTTAGGGAATCGTTCCCGCAAATCTGAAATACTATCGGGAAAAAGAAAGCTAAGCCTATCTATGATTCGGAAGTTAACCGAAATATTGAAAATACCGGCTGAGGTTTTGATCCAGGCATATTAATCAAACCAATGAACTTCAACAAAATAATAGCTTCCATTTTTGGTATAGGCTTTTTAAAGGGTGGTGGTACTTATGCCGCTATAGTTACCTGCGGCGGCATATGGGCCTTGTGGAAATATACCTCATTACAAAATCCATGGTATTTGTTTGCCATTACCGTTGTTATAACCCTATGGGGAGTTTATGTAAGTAATAAGGTTGAACCAGATTGGGGCGAAGACAGTTCGCGCGTGGTAATTGATGAGGTAGCGGGTATGCTCATCGCGGTTCTTTTCCTGCCGCAAAACCTGTATTTTTTAATAGGCGGCCTGGTGCTGTTCCGTTTTTTTGATATTGTAAAACCATTGGGCATCCGCAAAATGGAAGCCTTGCCTGGCGGTACCGGTGTAATGATGGATGATGTACTGGCGGGTGTGTACTCCAATGTAGTGCTTTGGGTGGGGTATTTGGTTTGGATAAAATTTGGACAATAGAAGCCTGATTGTATTAAACTAAAAAACCGCCCTTTTAACGGTCGGCTTTTGTTTTTATGATAAGTGTTTGTGTAGGGTCTTGTTTATTCGTAACGCAGGGCCTCAACCGGATCGAGTTTGGCAGCCTTTTTTGCCGGGTAGTATCCAGAGATCAGACCGATAAAGGTACACAGTACCACCGCGAAGATGAGCCATCCCCATGGTACCGCGAATGTGCCGCTTATTTGCACCGCTATAACGTTGCCAGCCGCCATGCCTAATACAATACCTGCCGCGCCACCCATGAGGCAAATTACAATAGCTTCAATTAAAAACTGTTTACGAATCACCGCCGGGGTAGCACCAATAGCCTTACGCACTCCAATTTCGCGCGTACGTTCGGTTACCGATACCAGCATAATGTTCATAAGTCCTATTGCCGCGCCAATGAGCGTTATTATGCTGATTGCAAAACCACCCGCGGTGATACCGGCCAATTGCCCGCCCAATTCCTTTTGAATTGAATCGCTTCGCGACATTTCAAAGTTATCCTCATTAGCGATGTTTAATCCGCGTACATTTCTGAACAGCGAAGTAGCTTCACCAAGAGTGGCATCCAGGGCCCCCGGGCCTTTTACCTTTACAGTAATGGTATAGGATATATTTTTGTTGGTATCAATCTGTTTCGCTTTCAGGATCGGGATAATACAAAACTTATCGCCCCCAAATGAGCTTGAACCTTTAGAGGCTATCACCCCAACAATTTTATATTTATTACCACCAATAAAAACGTTTTGATTTACGGGATCGGAATTTTTAAATAGCTTTTGTTTGATCTCATCTCCTATTAGCACCACGTTTGATCCGTGCTCCAGTTCTGACGTTGAAAAGTTACGACCGAACGAAAGCTTTTTGCCGCTTGTAAGCAGGTAGTTTTCATTTGAGCCAGAGATAGAAATGTTCTGATTAGTTTTTTCGCTACCAAATTTGGCTACCGCGGTACCGGTAACATCTAAATTAATGGCGATAATTACGGGCAGCTTAAAAGTTTTTTTAAACCTGTCCGCCTGGTCATAAGTAATAGACGGATATACTTTACGGTGGCCGCCATTACCAAAATTTAATCCCTCGCCCCGGTTTTGGATAGTAAAGGAGTTGGCTCCCAAATCGGCAAAGGCATCGTTGGTAAACTGCCTTATGCCTTCAATAGCTGTTAAAATACTTACCAAAGCCATAATACCTATAGCGATGATTAGCGCAGTTAAAAATGTACGCAACCTGTTACCGGCTATGGACTGCAGCGCTATAGAAATATTTTCTCTGTACGAGGTTTTTACAGGCATGGGCGTAATTGTATGATAAAAGCACGTGTTTGACTAATAGGGCTATAGGTTTGTTACAGCTTGGATAAAAAATAGAGTCAAGAATCAAGAGTCAAGAACCAAGACTGAATTATATCGTCCGGAAACCCCACCTTTTATCCTTTGTTCAATAGTCTTTTTTCTGACAGTCCCTAAATCTCATAGTCCAAAAATCTCTTAAATAAACTATATTTATTGCATCTACTATTATAATACTATGAGGAATATTTATGCGCTTTTATTGCTGCTGGCTATCGCTTTAAGCGCGAAAGCCCAGGATACTACTAAAAGAGTGATGCGGCGAAGCTACACTATTGATGAAACTTCGATGGTAAAAGACTCGACCGGGAAGGTTTTGAGCTTTGCAGAATGGACTGCCTTAACCCGAACCCGTGAATACCTGGTGGTACCAGAAGATTTTGGCCAGCTTAATAATAAGTACGTTTTGTTAAAAAAAGGTGGCGATGCCATAAACCACCGCCTTCACCGCCCCGCGGGTAACATACCGGCCAACAAACCTGTCAATAACGATCCCGGTTCAGCTATTCCTCCCCAGCCGCCAGCTGGCGATCCGTATGATAAGATGAAGAATTGGCCAAAGCCAATTGAGTCTGAGTATTTTAAAACCGGCCAGCAAATAAGATCGTTTTCCACTCATGATATTAACGGTAATAAGCTTTCATTGAAAGAGTTGCGTGGTAAAATTGTTGTGCTTAACTTTTGGTTTATTGGCTGCCCGGCCTGTATGGATGAAATTCCCGCACTTAATGAAGTATCCGCCAAATATAAAAACAATCCCAATGTAGTGTTCATCGCCGTAGCGCTTGACACTAAAAGCTATATCAAAAAGTTTTTAGCCGAAACGCCATTTAACTACCAAATAATTGATGACGGGGGCTTTTATGCTAAAACTTACGGTATTGGATTATATCCAACCAATTTAATATTAGATAAAGAAGGCAAAGTTGCAATGCATTGGGTAGGCGATGCCCCAAGCGCGCCTTACTGGATGACAAAAACAATAGATGAAAATTTGAAATAAAAAGATCCACCTTTTTTATGGGGCGGATCTTTTATTTCCATCAGGTGGCTATTATTTACAAGCTACCCATAAAGGAAATCGATTTAAAAGAAAAGGCCGATATAAATATCAGCCTTTTTATGAAGAAGAACCAAGAATTAAGAGTCAAGAAGAAGCTTCAATTTACATTAACCTTTTCGTCTTGATTCCTGGCTCTTAATTCTTGACTCTATTTATACAGAGAACGAAGTTCCGCAGCCGCAGGTACTGGCAGCGTTGGGGTTATTAAATGTAAATCCGCGGGCGTTGAGGCCATCCTGGAAATCTATTTGCATGCCCATGAGGTACATGCCGTGTGCTTTATGCATAAAAACTTTAATGCCATCGATGATAAACTCCTGGTCGCCATCTTTTTTCTGATCGAAACCTAAAACATAGTTCATGCCCGAACAGCCACCACCTTCAACACCCACACGCAAGCCAAACTCTTCGCCTATTTCTTGCTGATCTTTTAATTTAAAAAGTTCCTTTACAGCTCCCGGAGTAAATGATACCGGTAAAATTTCAACAGCAGTACTCATCTTATTTTTTATTTATCTACACAAATATAAGGTAAAATGTGGATTTTTACATCCACAGGCGTTTTATGACCTGCGTTTAACATTTTCATGACCATGTTTCAACTGCCATTTTTGTTTGATATTTTAAAGTACACGGTGTCGGGTGTTGGCGTAGTGTATGTCGCTTTTTACCTGTTTAAGCCCTACCTGGATAAATCAGAAAGCATCCAGATCCTGGAACTTAAGCGCACCATCAGCAATCAAACCCTTCCTTTACGCTTGCAAGCGTATGAGCGCGTTGTGTTATTCATTGAACGCATCAACCCATCAAGCATGCTGGTTCGCCTAAACGGATCGGCCAATTCCGCTGCCGAACTGCAAGCCATTATCATGGACGAAGTGCGCAGCGAGTTTCAGCACAACATTACCCAGCAAATTTATTTAAGCGCTAAAGTATGGGCTGTAACCAAAAGGGTAAAGGAAGATACCCTGAACGTTATTAATAACGCCGTTAAGGCCCTGCCGGCAGATACCAGCGCACTGGAACTGAGCAAAACCATCCTGGTGCATCTGAGCAAATTAGACGATGATCCTTATGAAATGGCGTTAAGCCTGATCAGACAGGATATGGAAGAGCTATTTTAACCGCCATGGCCAAAAAGCGCAGCACCACATCGGGTATCGAAATAAAGGAGGTTTATACCGGTCCATCGCATATGGATGAGTTGCCGGGTGAGTTTCCTTTTACCCGCGGTATTCAAAAGGATATGTACCGCGGCAAACCCTGGACCATGCGCCAATACGCCGGCTTCTCAACAGCCGAAGAATCAAACAAGCGGTACCACTATTTATTAAGCCAGGGTACAACCGGCCTATCGGTAGCGTTCGACCTGCCCACCCAGATAGGTTACGATAGTGACCATGAACTATCAGAAGGTGAAGTAGGCAAAGTAGGTGTAGCCATTGATTCGTTGCAGGATATGGAAATTCTGTTTGCTGGCATCCAGCTAAAGGATATCACTACCAGCATGACCATTAACGCCACCGCGGCAACCCTGCTGGCCATGTATATCGCGTTAGCAAAAAAACAAGGGGCCGATTTAACACAAATTTCCGGCACCATCCAAAACGATATATTAAAGGAGTACGCCGCCCGGGGTACTTATATATACCCGCCCACGCCATCCATGCGGCTAATCACCGATGTGTTTGAGTACTGTAGCAAGGAAGTCCCTAAATGGAATACCATATCCATATCGGGCTACCACATCCGCGAGGCGGGATCAACGGCCGTACAGGAATTGGCGTTTACCCTGGCCAATGGCAAAGCCTATTTAAAGGCCGCCCTTGAAAAGGGTTTGGATATTAATGTATTTGCCAAACGCCTTTCTTTCTTTTTTAACTGCCACAATAATTTTTTTGAAGAGATAGCCAAGTTTAGGGCCGCCAGGCGCATGTGGGCACATATCACCAAAGAATTAGGCGCTACAGACGAAGGTGCGCAAAAGCTAAGATTCCATACCCAAACCGGGGGATCGACATTAACGGCGCAACAGCCGTTTAATAATATCATCAGGGTGAGCAATCAGGCATTGGCAGCGGTATTGGGCGGTACGCAGTCATTACATACCAATGGTTACGACGAAGCCCTGTCCTTACCAACCGAAGCTGCCGCTAAAATAGCTCTGCGTACCCAGCAAATCATCGCTTTTGAAAGCGGGGTTACCGATACGGTCGATCCGCTGGCCGGCTCCTACTTTGTGGAAGCCCTAACCAACGATATTGAAGCCGCCGCGCAGCTATATATAGATAAGATAGATGCCCTGGGCGGCGCGGTGAAAGCCATTGAGCAGGATTACATTCAGCAGGAGATAGCAGCATCGGCTTATCAGTACCAAAACGACATTGAATGTGGAGAAAAAGTATTGGTAGGTGTTAATAAGTTTACCCAGCCCGAGGAGGCTCCCTCAAACGTTTTCAGGGTTGATGATGCTATCCGCCAGATGCAGGTAGAAAAAATAAAAAATCTCAAAAACAAAAGGGATAATGAGGCTGTTAAAGAAAACTTACAACTATTAAGAATAGCAGCTTTGGGCACAGAAAACTTAATGCCTTTAATAGTATCTTCGGTTGAAAGTTATGCTACCCTGGGGGAAATCGCTGATACACTGCGCGATGTTTTTGGGGAGTATTAGTATCGCAGATATGGCATTTGAAGCAGTGCGGACACCGTGCCATAATTAACAAAGACCAGCTTTTATTTTTATTAGGCACACCACCAGTGCTTTAGTTTTTTAGTGCAACATAAATGGTTAAAATGGCTCAACAATTGACCTCATTTTACCGTATAATTAGCATTAAAAAAACGCACTATTTCCATGATTTTGAGCAATTTAATTCATGGAAAAAATTTTAATTTTTAAATAATACAATTGCGTTTTTTATTGTCAAAAATTGCATTACATACAAAATTTATACTTAAAAACAACTTTTGTTAACAACTTGTGAAATGTTAAAAAAGTTGAAATTTAATTTTTTTATAAGCTTTTTTTGGCAATATTCGATGTTCCGTAGCAGGCTCATCTGGGTGGTAGCTGAGGGGTTGGAAATCAAATAATTACTTATATCTAATATGGAAAAAACTTGTACTAACGTTTGGAATAGCTGCCTTCAGATCATAAAGGACAACATACCGGCCCAGAGTTTTAAAACCTGGTTTGAGCCGATAAAAGCTTTAAGGATGGAAGGAAGCGTATTAACCATACAAGTGCCAAGTTTATTCTTTTACGAGTGGCTTGAAGAGCACTATGTAGGCTTGTTGCGCAAAACAATTAAAAAACAATTGGGCGACGAAGGGCGTTTGGAATACAATATTGTTGTTGAGCAATCATCATCAAGCAAACCATACACTACTAATATGCCATCGAACGGAAACGGAGCCGAGTCGAAAAACCAGTCTATGCCGATCCCGATCTCTATTAATAAGGATATCAAAAATCCGTTTGTGATCCCCGGCCTTAAAAAACTGAATGTAGACCCGCAATTAAACAGGAACTACACCTTCGAAAACTTTGTTGAGGGTGATTGTAACCGCCTGGCCCGCTCTGCAGGTTATGCCGTGGCTGCAAAACCCGGAGGCACCTCTTTTAACCCCTTAATGATATACGGCGGCGTTGGGTTAGGTAAAACTCACCTGGCGCAGGCTATAGGTAACGAAATTAAACGCTCGTTACCAGATAAGCTGGTACTATATGTATCGTGCGAGAAGTTTACCCAACAATTTGTTGACGCGTTAAAACACAATAACATTAACGATTTTGTGAACTTTTACCAGGCCATTGATGTACTGATCATGGATGATGTACACAACTTTGCCGGCAAAGAAAAAACACAGGATTTCTTCTTCCATATATTTAACCACCTGCATCAAAGCGGCAGGCAATTGATCATCACATCAGATAAAGCCCCTAAGGATCTGGCCGGTTTAGAAGAACGTTTGTTATCGAGGTTTAAATGGGGCCTATCGGCAGATTTGACCGTGCCCGATCTGGAAACCCGTATGGCTATCCTTAAAAATAAAATTTACCAGGATGGTATCGAGTTATCAAATGATGTGGTTGAATACGTAGCCCACAATATTGATAACAACGTACGTGAACTGGAAGGTGCCATGGTGTCCCTGTTAGCTCAATCAACCCTTAACCGTAAGGAGATTGATTTGAACCTTGCTAAACAAATGTTGAAAAACTTTGTGAAGAACTCTTCTAAAGAAATTTCGATGGAGTACATTCAAAGCCTGGTTTGCGAGTATTTTGAGGTACCTATTGAGATGGTGAAATCACAAACCCGCAAACGCGAAATAGTGCAGGCCCGTCAAATATCCATGTACCTGGCCAAGGCGCATACCAAAAGCTCATTAAAATCAATTGGTCATTTCTTTGGCGGTCGTGACCATTCTACCGTGATTTACGCCTGCCAAACCGTTGAGGATTTAATTGATACCGATAAGAAATTTAAAGGCTACGTTGCCGACATTCAGAAGAAACTGAAAATGTCATAACTGACCAGATAATCATATTACTAAAGCCCTGTATGTTTAACATGCAGGGCTTTTTTGTGAGTTGTTAGAAGTTGTAAAAATATATACCTACCCATGACGTTTTGTAAAAAAAGTTTGTCATTTTGAGGAACGAAGGATCTTCTTCGCCGTGCTAATTGCAGACTTTTATAGCGAAGAAGATTCTTCGTGCCTCATCAATGACAGGGTGGATAAGGTTGTTCTTACGTCATCCCCACCTTCAAAGTCCGCCGGATTTTACAACTCGCAATGACGGTTTTTTGTGCATAATGTTTTTATGAAATCGCTTTAAGCAGCTCCTTAGTTCGCCAGGTATATTTTTCCCTCCTTCATGATAAAGCTTACGTTTTTCATGGTTTTTATATCAGCCAGCGGGTCGCCGTCAACCGCTATGATATCGGCAAACTTCCCTTTGTTGATGCTGCCAATTTTTGAGCTAAGGCCCAATAATTCGGCGGCGCTGCTGGTTGCCGCTTTAATGGCTTCCATGGGCGGCATGCCGGCCTCAACCATATACTGAAACTCAATATAATTTTTGCCGTGCGCGTAAACGCCGGCATCGGTACCAAAAGCTATTTTAACACCTGCTTTATAAGCTTTGGTAAACGTTTGTTGTATCTGCGGACCAATCTCCAACGCCTTACGGGCAATTACTGGAGGAAAGAAGCCCGGAATGCGGGCCGAGTCGGCTACTGATTTACCGGCGATGATGGTTGGCACATACCAGGTGCCGTACTGCTTGGCCAGTTTCATGTCTTCGTCGTCCATAAAAGTGCCGTGTTCTATAGAGGTTACACCGCCTAATATCGCTCTGCGTATACCTTCGGCACCATGGGCGTGGCAGGCCACTTTAAGGCCGTAATCTTTGGCAGTTTCTACAACGGCCTTTATTTCATCAATGCTGAATTGCGCGCCAGATCCATCCTCGCTTAAATCCAATACCCCGCCGGTTGATGCTATTTTGATTACGTCCGATCCGCGTTTAAACTGGAGCCGCACCGCTTTTATCAGCTCGTCGCGACCATCGGCTACACCATCATCCGGACCCATGCGGTGGTTAAAGGCGTCGTCCCTGAACCCGTCAGATGGGTCCATATGCCCGCCGCTGGCCGATATTGCCCTGCCGGCGGTTATCACCCTTGGCCCATCAACCAAACCACGCCTTATAGCTTTGCGCAGGCTGATGTTTACACCGCTGCCACCCAAATCACGGACGGTGGTAAAGCCCGCCATTAACGTGCGTTTGGCAAATACCGACGCCTGGTAGGCAATATCGGCATCTGTTAAGGTAAATATCTCCGCGGTAGACTCTTTGCTGAATTGCAATTCAAGGTGTACATGGCAATCAATAAGGCCCGGCATTACCGTTTTGTTTTGCATGTTGATAAGCTTATCCGCACCGGTACCGGAGGTATAACCCTTTTGTATATCAATAATATTTTTGTCTTCAATAACAATAGTCATTTGGGTTTGGGCTGTGGCAGATGTGCCATCGATGAGTTTGCCGCATTGGATATAAGTTTTTTGGGCGAAGGCTGCTTGCGTGAAAAGCAGTGAAATGATGAGTAGTTTTTTATGCATAAGGATATTGGGTTGATATACAAGCTAATATAAGGTTTTTATTGAAGATATAGGTATGGCGGATTGGTAACAAAAAGCTTTTGTATGAATTAATTCTGTCCTTATTTAACCGTTAGTGGCACAGTTACTTAGTTGTCGAAATAAAAAAGCGTAGGGCGTGTGCGATTCCCTCCCTGGGGAAGGAGGGAGGTAGGGGTTTAATTAGCTATTCCTTACCATGGCGATGAATCGCTTGTAGAAACCCCTCCCTGCCTTTGCGCTCATTGCCAGCCTCACCCATCCCGTTGGGAGGGAACTGAAAGACTCAGGAAATCAACAACCATAACGTTGATACAAAAGCGTGCATCACCTGTACGTAATCGAACACCTGAATTAATTATTTTAATATAATTAATTGATTGTCTGTGTTTTAAATAAATGGCACATGTTTTATTCTATAAGGTTAGTAGTATATACGTTTTTACATCAAAACCAACCTATTGAACAACTTATGAACGTAGAGGATCACGTTTGGGAACTGGCAACAAAAAAACTGGCGGGAGAAGCTTCGGAAGAGGAACTGCACGAGCTGGATTTTTTATTGATAGAAAATCCCGAACTTAAAACCTCGCTAATGCTTATTTTTAACTGGTGGCAGGAAGAGCAACCCAACGCCGATGCAAACAGCTATTTGCTTTTTGACCGGATACTAAAAAACATAAAACCGGAAGTTGAGGCCGTGGCGCAAAATATACCTAAACTACAGCCTCCCGCCCCCGGGTATATAAACATAAAGAAACCCGTAATTAAAAAATCTGCTTTAATTAACATCGGTATGATTAAAAATTATTTAAAAGTTGCCATAAGGCAGCTACGCAAACAAAAAATGTACACTGCTATTAAAATTGGTGGCTTTGCTTTTAGTATCGCGGCCTGTTTGTTAATAGCGTTATACATTCGTGATGAGCTTAGTTTTGATAAAAACTACCCCGATGCCGACCGCATTTATCGCATTGCAGGGGCCTATAACCTGGACGGGATACATGACAAAGGGGTAGACTGGCCCGCTGTAATGGCCAAAACCGTTAAAAACAATTATCCCGAAGTAGAAAAGGCTGGTCGCCTGATGCCCAACTCGCTGTTTTGGGGTGCCGGTAGTAATGAGCTGAAAAGGGCCGATGGCGTGGAGAATACCCATGAGGATGGTTTTGCTTATGCCGATCAATCCTTATTAGAGATATTGAAAGTGCCGATAGTTTATGGCGACCTGGCGCACGCGCTCAGCGAGCCGCAAAGCATGGTGATTTCTAAAAGTAAGGCCGATAAATATTTCCCGGGGCAAAACCCGGTGGGTAAGGTAATGTACCTTAATAACAACAAAAGCAGGCCATACAAAATTGGCGCGGTAATGCAGGATTTTCCGGCTACTACGCATTTGCATTACAACTTTTTGCTTACCCTAACCGGTGTTCAGTTTTGGAATGGCGAGCAGGAAACCTGGGGAGCCAGTAATTACAGCGTATACCTGTTGCTTAAACCAGGTGCAGATGTTAAAAGCCTTGATAAAAAGATCACCGATGGTATCATCAAGGGCTATTACATCCCCGATATGAAAAAAGGCGGCGATAAAAACGCCGACCGGATAGCTGGTGCTTTAACCATGTTTTTGCAAAACATTAAAGATATTAACCTGCACTCCTATGATATTCATGATGGCATGTCGCACGGGGATATTAGGTTTGTTTGGTTGTTTGGCGCTGTGGCTGGTTTTATATTGCTGATAGCCTGTATCAATTTTATTAATTTATCTACCGCAAAATCGGCCAACAGGGCTAAGGAAGTTGGCTTGCGTAAGGTTGTGGGGTCGCAACGCAGGGGGCTTATTCAACAGTTTTTAACCGAGTCGTTATTATACAGCGTTTGTTCGTTTGTGTTGGGTTTGCTGCTGGCTGCGTTATTACTTCCGTACTTTAACCAATTGGCATCAAAATCATTGACAATGCCCTGGACGCAATGGTGGTTATTGCCAATCATACTGGCTTCGGCTGGGATTATTGGATTTGTAGCAGGTATCTACCCGGCATTTTATCTATCCAGCTTTAAACCTATCGAAGTATTAAAAGGCAAACTGGCTACCGGGAGTAAAAGTTCTTTTCTCCGCAATGGGCTGGTGGTTTTCCAATTTACCACATCAATTATATTGATCATTAGCACCGTGGTTATTTATAACCAGATGCATTATATCCTCAACAAAAAGGTAGGGTTTGAAAAAGACCAGGTACTGATGATCCAGGGAACAAACACCCTGGAAAACGAAGTGCTAAACTTTAAAAACGAACTATTGAAGCTATCTGCAGTAAAAAGCGCTACTGTAAGCGATTTCCTGCCGGTATCGGGCACCAAGCGTAATGGCAACGAATTTCATAACGAGGGCAGGCAAAAATTAGAAGCAGGTACCGGCGGTCAGTTTTGGGATGTGGATGCCGATTATATAAAAACCCTGGGCATGACCATAGTTGCCGGCCGTGACTTTAACCCTAAGCTTAAAACCGACTCGCAGGCGGTGATCATTAACCAAACCATGGCCGATAAATTGGGCCTTAAAGACCCTGTAGGTAAACGCATCAGCAATTATGGCGCTCCTGTACCTATTATTGGCGTAGTAAAGGATTTTAATTTTGAAAGCTTAAAAGGTACACTTGGTCCCCTGGTAATGCACCTGGGCAATAGTCCCTCTATCGTATCGGTGAAAATAAAAACCGGCGATTTAAAGGGCACACTTGCTCAAATTAACGCGGTATGGAAAAACTTTTCGCCAAACCAGCCCATCCGCTACACTTTTATGGATGAGCAATTTGCCAACATGTATGCCGATGTGCAGCGCATGGGTAGCATCTTTACCACCTTCGCGGTGTTGGCCATTATTATAGCCTGCCTTGGCCTGTTCGCCCTGGCCGCCTTTATGGCCGAGCAGCGCAGCAAAGAAATAGGCATCCGTAAGGTGCTGGGCGCAACCGTAAGCAATATTACTACCCTGCTTTCATTTGATTTTATCAAGCTGGTATTTATTGCCATCGTAGTGGCCTCGCCAATAGCCTGGTGGGCTATGAATAAGTGGCTGGAAGATTTTAACCCTACCAACCGCATCACCATCAGCTGGTGGATGTTTGCCCTGGCAGGTATAATGTCAATTGTGATAGCCATACTAACCGTAAGCTACCAAAGCATCAAAGCCGCGTTAATGAACCCGGTGAAGAGCTTGAAAGCTGAATAAGGAAGAGAGTCAAGAATTAAGAGTCAAGAATCAAGATATGAGAAAGTCATTCGGTCATTTGCTTTGCGTCATTAAGTCATTTTAAACTATTCAATGACTCAATGACCAAATGACTCAATGATTAGAGTGGTGAACCAATGAACTAATGAATCAGTGAACAATGTTAAAGAGTTATTTAAAAACCGCGTGGAGGTTTTTGTTAAAAAACAAAACCTTTAGTTTCATCAACATTATTGGCCTGGCTACGGGTACTTTGTGTTGTTTGTATATTTTGTTGTATGTGCAGGATCAGTACAATTATGATAAGCAGCACAAGGATGCCGCCAGTATTTACAGGCTTACTACCGATTTGGAACTTACCGGCGATAAGCACCATAGTGGGGCAAGCTCGCCGCCGATAACACCGGCTATTAAAAATGAGTTTGCCGAAGTGCAGCAATTTACCCGCGTGGTAACTACCGAAAAATTTGGTGCCAAGCAACATCTGCTGCGCTACAAGGAAAAATCGTTTTACGAGAAGGATGCTTTGTTTGTGGATTCTACTTTTTTCGATGTATTCACCTATCACTTTGTAAGTGGTAATGCCACCAAAGCATTAACAGAACCTTATTCAATAGTTTTATTTAAACCCGTTGCCGATAAACTTTTTGGCAGCGAGGATGCCGTTGGCAAAATGATATCTATCGAAAACGGTTTTGGCAAACACGATTATAAGGTGAGCGGTGTGGTTGATGAAAGTCTGGGTAAATCGCACATTCATGGTAATCTGTATGTATCCATGAATAGCGGCGGCTTTGGCGAGTCGGTGCGTAAAAACGATGCCTGGGCAGGTAATAACTTCTTATATGCCTATTTAAAATTAAGACCGGATGCAAGCGCTACTGCCCTTGAAAAAAAACTTCCCGATTTTTTGAATAAACATGCTGCCGACCAATTAAAAGCCATTGGCATGAAAAAGGTGTTGCATTTGCAACCTGTGTCGCAAATTCATACCACGCCGGGTTTTGAAAATGAATTAAGCAAAACCCTCGATCCTAAATTTTTATTCCTGCTGATATTAATAGCCGTGATGATCCAGGTGATTGCCTGTATCAATTTCATGAACCTATCAACAGCCCGTGCTTCAAAACGCGCCAAAGAAGTAGGTGTGCGTAAAGTGATAGGTGCTGGCAAAGGTGATTTGATCAAACAATTTTTAGGCGAATCGTTCCTGTTAGCTTTTATTGGCGTGGCTGTTGCTTTGCCATTGTTGATAGTGTTATTGCCTTACCTTAACCAAGTTACCAAAGCCGATATTCAGCTGGCGTTTTTTAGTAATTATAAAATATGGATAATGCTGCTAAGCTTAATTACGGTTACCGGTTTGGTTGCCGGTAGTTACCCGGCATTTTACCTATCGGCGTTTGAAGCTATAAAGGTTATCAAAGGTAATTTTACCAGTCAGGTATCGGCAACGGGCATCCGCAAATCATTGGTGGTTTTTCAATTTGTTTTATCTATAGTTTTAGTTTCTGGTATCATTATTATCTATAGTCAGCTAAACTACATCAAAAATAAGGACCTCGGTTTCGATAAAAACCAAAAACTGATCTTCAATTTTTACACCGAAGCCTCGCAGAAAAAGATGCCTGCGTTTACCAATGATCTCAAAGAATTATCGGAAGTAAAAGCGGTAAACAACGCCGATAACTATTTAGGGCAGTTTGTACCGCATGATCATGGCGTGTTCCTGGCGGGCGGTAACATGGCTGAGGCTGTTGACGCCCAAAACATCAATACCGATGAGCATTTTGTAAAAGCCAATGGTGTAAGCCTGATAGCTGGTCGCGATTTTAGGCTGAATGATACCAACCGCGTGTTGATTAATGAAACCCTGGCCAAACGCCTTGGATTGGATGTGCAAAAAGCACCCGGAACCAGGCTGTACAGCCAGTTCGATGGCAAACCCGCCACCTTTGTTGAAGTAGCCGGTGTAATGAAAAACTTTAATTACAATTCGTTGCACAGCGAGGTGCGTCCGTTTATGATGGTGTACCAGAATGATCCTAATTATTTCAATAGCATGGTAGTTTCTGTTGGCAGCAGCAACTATAAAGCATTGCTTGATAAAATGTCGGCGGTTTGGCATAAGGATTTCCCCGAAGTACCTTTTGAATACACTTTCCTGGATACCGAAGTACAAAAGCAATATGAAACCGAGATAACACTATCGCAGATCATCAATTCGTTTACGGCGGTTGCCATTGTAATTTCATGCCTTGGCTTGTTTGGCCTCGCCGCGTTTAGTGCCGAACAACGCAGCAAGGAAATAGGCATCCGCAAAGTATTAGGTGCAAGCGTAACCGGCATAGTACAATTGCTGTCTACAGATTTTTTAAAGCTGGTGATCATCGCTTTTGCAATAGCAACACCTTTAGCCTGGTGGGGAATGAGCAAGTGGCTACAGGATTTTGAATACCGCGTAACCATAAGCTGGTGGATGTTTGCCCTGGCAGGTATATTAGCGGGAGCAGTGGCCCTGTTCACCGTAAGTTTCCAAGCCATAAAAGCAGCCCTGATGAACCCGGTGAAAAGTTTAAAAGCAGAGTAGGAGAGAATCAAGAATTAAGAATCAAGAATCAAGACTTTTTTAATTAAGTCATTGGTCATTAATAAAAATGATGAGATACTTAGTATTTGAGTTTTGTTTTTTAGGACTTAGAAATTAGGATTTGAAATTTTATTTTTTAGGATTTAGAAATTAGGGTTTAGTGTTTAAATACAATGATTAAGAATTATTTAAAAATAGCCTGGCGAAACCTTATCCGTAATAAGGCGCATACGTTTATAAATATAGCGGGACTGTCTGTAGGGCTGGCTTGCAGTTTGCTCATTTTGCTTTGGGTGCAAAACGAAGTGGAGATAGACGCTTATCATGCAAACGGAAACCGTTTGTATTCGGTTTATGAGCGACAGTATTATGATAATAAAATTGTTGGTCAGTATAACACCCCCGGCCTATTGCCCGATGAAATAAAAAAGCAGGTTCCCGAAGTTGAGGCTGCTACGGGTATCTCTTACGGCGGCAATAATACCTTCCAGGTAGGGGATAAAATTTTAAAAATGGCAGGTGTTGGCGGAGGTGCCGATGTGTTTAAAATGTTTACCATTCCTTTGCTTGAAGGCAACGTGCAAACGGCTTTAAATACACCGGTAAGTATGGCCATATCCAACAAAATGGCTAAAGCTTTTTTTGGCAGCGCGCATGCGGCTATTGGCAAAACCATACGGTACGAAAACCGTAAGGATTTTAAAGTTACCGGCGTTTACCAGGATTTGCCCCAAATATCATCGCAACAATATGATTACATCATGAACTGGGATGCCTTTTTGGCCGATAACGACTGGGCAAAAAGCTGGGGCAATAATGGCCCATCAACAGTGATCATGTTACGTGCAGATGCCAACCCGGCCCTCGTGCAAAAAAAGCTTACCCATTTTTTAGATAACCTGAATAAATACCAGCGCAAAGGCGTTTTTACCGAAGAGCTGGGCATGCAGTTGTTTAAAGACGGCTACCTGCACAACAACTTTGAAAACGGCGAGTTTAAAGGCGGGCGTATTGAATACGTGCACCTGTTTACCATAGTGGCTGTTTTTATATTGCTGATAGCCTGTATCAACTTTATGAACCTAACCACAGCGCGGTCTGTTAAACGTGCTCGCGAGATTGGGGTGCGCAAAGTAGTAGGGGCCGTGCGGTCGGTACTCATTAAACAATTCATCGGCGAATCGATGCTGATCACACTGTTGGCGGTGGCGGTTTCTTTACTGCTATTGGTGCTTATACTGCCGGTGTTTAATCACATCACCCAAAAAGAAATAGAGCTGCCTTTTAACCAGGTTGGCTTTTGGTTAAAGTTAACAGGTATCACTTTGGCTACCGGCTTTATATCGGGCAGTTACCCTGCATTATTTTTATCATCGTTTAACCCCGTTACGGTTTTAAAAGGAACGCTTAAATTAAACACAGGTACTACCATGTTCCGCAAGGGTTTGGTGGTGTTCCAGTTTTTCCTTTCGGTGGTGATGATTACGGCTACCATCGTTATATCCAAACAAATGGATTATGTGCAATCAAAAAACCTGGGTTTTGATCGCGAAAATCTGATTTATATTCCCATGGGGGGCGACCTGATCAAAAAGTACGAAACCTTTAAAACCGAGGCCTTGCAAATGCCGGGTGTACAATCGGTAAGTCGCATTACCAATACTCCAACCGGGCTGGATAACGGTACCAGCGATGTGGACTGGGTGGGGAAAGACCATAGTGTTCAAATTCAATTCACCCAGGTATCGGTAGGCTACGATTTTGTAAAAACGATGAAGCTTAAGCTGGCCCAGGGACGCGATTTTTCAAGTGCCTACGGTACCGATTCGGTTGGATACCTGGTGAATGAAGCCGCTGCCAAAAGATTAAAATATACCAACCCAATAGGCAAGCCCTTAACCTTTTGGGGTAAAAAAGGGGAGATCATCGGCGTGTTAAAAGATTTTCATTTTGCATCCATGCATGAGCAAATCAAGCCGCTTATCATCAGGTATGGCGAGCAGGAAGGTTACGGTAATATCCTGGTGAAAACGCAGCCCGGCAAAACCCGCGAGGCGTTGGCCAGTATGGAGAAGCTTGCCAAGCAAATTAATCCGGCATTTCCGTTTACTTACACTTTTTCTGACGATGAGTACCAAAAGCTTTATCAAAACGAGCAGATAGTAAACAAGCTATCAAACGCCTTTGCTTTCCTGGCCATATTTATATCGTGCCTTGGTTTGTTGGGTCTGGCCATGTTTACTGCCGAACAGCGTGTTAAAGAGATTGGCATCCGCAAGGTATTAGGGGCAAGCGTTACTTCGCTTTTCGCCCTGTTGTCGTCAGAGTTTCTCGTGCTGGTGGTTATCTCGTTGTTTATAGCCTTACCGGTATCCTGGTACGCCATGACCGCCTGGCTGCGTGATTTTGCTTACCAAACGCCCATGCAATGGTGGGTATTCGCCCTGGCCGGCGCAATCATCATTGTAATAGCGATGATAACAGTAAGCTTCCAGGCCATCAAAGCGGTGCTGATAAACCCAATAAAAAGTTTGAGATCTGAATAAAAATAGAATCAAGAGTTAAGAGTCAAGATAGGAAATTAGTCATTAGGTCATTTGCTTTGCGTCATTAAGTCATTATTGAATTTTCAATGACTAGCTGATAAGACCAATGAACTAATGAACAAGTGAACCAATGAACCAACACTATGATAAGAAATTATTTAAAAATTGCCTGGCGTAACATTGTTAAAAGCAAAGGGCACACATTTATAAATGTGGCGGGGTTATCAATAGGTATGGCCGTGGCTATGTTGATAGGTTTGTGGATATGGGACGAATTATCGTTCAATAAGTATCATCAAAATTATGATCGCGTGGGCGAACTTATGACCACGCAAACGTCCAATGGGGAAGTGGTAACATTCCCTACAACGGTTGTACCTTTAAGCGAAGAGCTGCGCAGTAAGTATGGCAATGATTTTAAACTGACGGCCTTAACCTGGGCGGGCACACATATTATGGCCGTTGGCGATAAAAAGATCTCGCAAAACGGCACCTGGGCCGAGGCAGGTTTGCCGCAAATTTTATCGTTAAAAATGATAAAAGGTAATTATGCCGGTTTTAATGATCCTTCAAACTTCCTACTCTCACAATCGGTAGCTACGGCTTTATTTGGCGATGCCGACCCTATAAACAAGGTAGTGTGCATTGATAATAAAACAGATATGAAAGTGGCGGGTGTTTACGAGGATCTGCCTAAAAACACGTCGTTTTACAACACACAATTTATGTTGCCCTGGGCCAATAAAGCCAACTGGTGGAATATCCAAACCACCGCCTGGGGTAATCACGGCTGTAACCTGTATGTGCTGATGAATGAGCATGCCAATTTTGATAAGGTATCGGCCAAAATAAGAAACATCACCAAGCCTCATTTTAAAATGAACGATGAGGTAATGGCTGTACATCCCATGAGCAAATGGCACTTGTACAGCGAGTTTGTAAACGGCAAATCTGTTGGTGGTGCTATAAAATTTGTTTGGCTTTTTGGCCTGATAGGCATGTTTGTTTTATTACTGGCCTGTATTAATTTCATGAACTTGAGCACCGCCAAAAGCGAAAAACGGGCCAAAGAAGTAGGCATCCGTAAAGCAATCGGTTCGGTACGCGGGCAACTCATTAAGCAGTTTTTAAGCGAATCGTTATTGGTGGTTTTTTTAGCCCTGGGTTTAACTTTTATACTGGTGATATTGGCTTTACCCTACTTTAACCAAATTGCAGATAAGGATGTGCACATACCTTACACCAACGCCTTCTTTTGGGTAGGAACTTTAAGCTTTTCCATTTTTACAGGTTTATTATCAGGCAGTTACCCGGCGTTTTATTTATCGGCCTTTAACCCGGTAAAAGTGCTTAAGGGAACTTTTAAAGTGGGCAAGCTGGCATCGTTGCCACGTAAAATATTGGTGGTGGTGCAGTTTACCGTATCCATTGTTTTAATAATAGGTACCATCATTGTTTTAAGGCAAATCAATTACGCAAAAAACCGGCCTGTAGGTTACTCACGTGCGGGCTTAATCACCATTGAGATGAATACGCCGGATATTTACGGGCATTATGAAACCCTGCGTAACGATCTGCTCCAAACCGGCGCGGTAAGTGATATGGCCGAGGCAAATAGCCCAACTACGCAGATATGGTCAAACAATGGCGGCTTTGATTGGGAAGGCAAAACGCCGGGCCCCGACCCTACTTTTGGCACCATAGGCGTAACCTATGATTTTGGTAACACCGTAGGCTGGAAGGTTGTGGAAGGTCGCGACTTTTCAAGAAAATATGCCACAGATACCAGCGCCATCATCCTTAATCAATCGGCAGTAAAACTAAGCGGAATTAAAAATCCGGTAGGTAAACTGATGCGTTGGGGAGGTAAAAGTTATGTTATAGCCGGCGTGGTGAAAGATATGATCATGGAATCGCCATATAATAAAACCGTGGCTACCATATTTTTGATGAACCCTTATTGGGTAAATAACATCACCATCCGCATTAAGCCCAATATGCCCGTGCACGATGCGTTGGCTAAAATTGAAGGCGTGTTTAAAAGGTATAATCCCGGCAGTCCGTTTGATTTTAAGTTTAATGATGATGAATACGCCCGCAAGTTTGCTACCGAAGAACGGGTTGGTAACCTTGCCTCGGTATTTGCCGGTTTGGCCATCTTTATATCGTGCCTGGGCCTGTTTGGTTTAGCATCATTTGTAGCCGAGCAGCGTGTAAAAGAAATAGGGGTACGCAAAGTGCTTGGGGCATCGATAGTAAACCTGTGGCGCCTGTTATCGGCCGAATTTGTACTGTTGGTCACCATCAGCCTGTTAATAGCGGTGCCTGTGGCCTATTACTTTATGAATGGCTGGCTGCAACAGTATCAATATAAAGAAGGTATTACCTGGTGGATATTTGCCTTTGCCGGTATTGGCGCTATAGCCATTACCCTGGCAACAGTAAGTTTCCAGGCCATCAAAGCGGCCCTGGCCAACCCGGTGAAAAGCTTAAGGAGTGAATAAGAATAGAGTCAAGAATTAAGAGTCAAGAATCAAGATAGGGAATAGTCATTAGGTCATTTGCTTTGCGTCATTAGGTCATTATTGAATTTTCATTGACCATCTGACAAGACCAATGAACTAATGAACAAGTGAACCAATGAACTACTATGTTTAAGAATTATTTAAAAATCGCATGGCGTAACCTTGTTAAAAATAAGGCGCATACGTTTATTAATGTAACGGGGCTTTCGGTTGGTATGGCGGTGGCTGTGCTTATCGGGCTTTGGATCTGGAACGAGTTATCGTATGATAAATATCACCAGAGTTATGATCGCATTGTGAGGGTGATGCAGCATCAAACCTTTAATGGCGAGGTGGGTTCGCAAAACTCCATTCCGCTTCCGCTGGGCTACCAGTTAAGGGACGAGTACAAAGGCGATTTTAAATATGTGGTACTATCTACCTGGAACTTTAACCATATCCTGGCCTTTGGCGATAAAAAGCTATCCTATGCCGGCTCATATATGCAAGCCGAAGCTCCGGATTTGCTTACGTTAAAGATGCTGAAGGGCACGCGGTCGGCCTTGAAAGATCAGTCGTCTATTATGCTTTCGGCATCTCTTGCAAAGGCACTTTTCGGCAATGCCGATCCTATGTTTAAGCCTATAAAAATAGACAATCAATGGAACGTAAAAGTTACCGGCGTGTATGAAGATCTGCCGCATAACACCAGTTTTAAAGAACTGGGCTTTATTGCCCCCTGGGATTTGTTTATGACCACGCAGCCTTACCTTAAACAGGCCCGCACTACCTGGGGTAATAACTCCTGGCAGCTGTTTGCCCAGTTGCAGCCCAATGCCGATATCAATAAAGTAGAGGCCAAAATAAAAAACCTGAAAATGGTGGGCCTGGCGCTTAATAAAGATAAAATAGGCCTAACTTTTAAAGCCGCTATTTTTTTACATCCTATGGAAAAATGGCATTTGTACTCCGAATTTAAAAACGGCATCAACACTGGCGGCGATATTAAATTTGTATGGATGTTTGGTCTCATCGGTGTTTTTGTATTACTGTTGGCCTGTATCAATTTTATGAATTTAAGCACCGCCCGCAGTGAAAAACGGGCTAAGGAAGTAGGTATCCGTAAAACGGTAGGTTCTTTAAGAAGCCAATTGATTGGTCAGTTTTTTATGGAATCGATGATAGTTACGGTATTTGCCTTCCTGTTATCGTTGGTACTGGTACAGCTGATATTGCCCTGGTTTAACCAGGTGGCCGATAAAACAATTTCGGTACTGTGGTTTAACCCCTGGTTTTGGATTATTGGGATTGGCTTCAGCATATTTACCGGCATTATTGCCGGTAGTTATCCGGCCTTTTACCTGTCGTCGTTTCAGCCGGTAAAAGTGTTAAAGGGAACTTTTAAAGCAGGCAAGCTGGCGGCCCTGCCCCGCAAAATATTAGTGGTGCTGCAATTTACGGTTTCGGTTACGTTGATTATTGGTACCATCATCGTTTTTCGTCAGGTTCAATTTACCAAAAACCGACCGGTTGGCTATGAGCGTACAGGGCTGATCCAAATTGATATGCGTACCGATGAAATTCACAAACATTTTGAAGCAGTGCGGAACGACCTTCAACAATCTGGCGCTATTGTGGATATGGCCGAATCGGACAGTCCGCTTACCGACGTTTATTCTGATAACAGTGGTTTTAAATGGCGCGATAAAGACCCCGCTTTGCAGGATGATTTTGGCACCATAGGCGTAAGCCCCGAGTTTGGTAAAACCGCGCAATGGAAGGTGGTGGATGGCCGCGATTTTTCAAAAGATAACATGGCCGATTCATCGGGTATGATTTTGAACGAGGCCGCGGTTAAATTTATGCGCCTGAAACACCCGGTGGGCGAAATGGTAGAATGGTATAAAAAATTCCAGGTTATTGGCGTGGTAAAAGATATGGTAATGTCATCGCCGTATGAACCTATACAGCCGAGCGTGTTTTACCTAAATAAAGGCACGGGTGGCATGGTTGACATTCGCATTAACCCTAAAATGAGCGCGCACGAAACGTTAGCCAAAATTGAAGCTGCCTGGAAGCAGTATGCCCCTGGCAGCCCCTTTGAATACAAATTTACCGACGATCAATATGCTCAAAAATTTGCCAACGAAGAACGCATAGGCAAGCTTGCCGGTTTCTTTACCCTGTTGGCCATCTTCATTAGCTGTATGGGCTTATTTGGCATGGCCTCCTTTATGGCCGAACAACGCACCAAAGAGATTGGCGTACGCAAAGTATTGGGGGCATCGGTATTTGGTTTGTGGCGATTAATGTCGGTTGATTTTGTGGTGCTGGTTTCCATAGCATTGCTCATCGCTATCCCAACCGCATACTACTTTATGCACGGCTGGCTGCAGGATTACAAGTACCGCGCCGAACTTTCCTGGTGGATATTTGGAGCAACCGCGGTGGGGGCTATCAGTATTACCCTGCTTACCGTAAGCTACCAAAGCATTAAAGCCGCGCTCATGAACCCGGTGAAAAGCCTGAGATCGGAATAAGAGGTTAAAGGCGAAAGGATAAAGGCAAAAGGTTTTTGCATATTGGTAATGGTTATATGAAACAAAAAAGGCTGAAAGAATTTATCACTCTTTCAGCCTTTGCTTTTAGCTCAACTTTGTTCTTTTTGATTTTATAATTATCTTTATAAAATGACTACGATAACATTACACGTTCCGGATGCGCTTGAAGAAGCGCATGATGAAACAGTGCGTTTAATTGCAGCAAAGCTTTATGAAGCCGGGAAATTGTCGTTAGGGCAGGCTGCCGAAATGTGTGACATCGATAAAGCAGATTTCCCCGCTGTGCTCAATAGTTTCGGTGTAAATTACATTCAGTATACCTATGAAGATGTGATGGCCGATGTAGCCCGGATCAATGGCTGAATACATAGTTATCACGGATACCAGCTGTCTAATCCTGCTCGATAATATTGGAGCATTTGATATACTTCATAACGTTTATGAGCATATCATAACCACTCCAGAAATTGCAGCTGAGTTTAAGAAGATATTGCCCGATTGGATACAGGTTATACCTGTAAAGGATATAGCTTTGGTAGCGGCTTACAATAAACAGGTAGATTTAGGAGAGGCAAGTGCAATTGCGTTGGCTCAGGAAATTCCTGATGTTTTGCTCATTGTAGATGATTTTAAAGGACGTCGGCTTGCAGGTCAGCTCAATATCCGGTTTACAGGAACTATTGGTGTTTTAATTACTTGTCGCCAACAACATAAAATCAGTTCTTTGAGGCCATATTTTGAATTGATCAAATTGACAGATTTTAGGATTGACCCCGCAATGTTAGATAGGATTCTTGATGATTTTAAAGATTAGAAACCGGTAGAGAAATATACCCCAACAAAAAAAGCTGAAAGGATTCACCATCCTTTCAGCTTTTTGCTTTTAGCCTTCGGCTTTCAGCTCAATTAGCAGTATTGCTCAAAAGCGCCAATCAGGTTATCGGCAATCATTTGCGCGGGGCGGCCTTCAATTTGGTGACGCTCGATGATGTGTACCAGTTTGCCATCTTTAAACAAAGCCATTGATGGTGATGACGGAGGGTAAGGCAGCATGTAGTTACGTGCAACATCAACCGCGTCTTTTTCCATACCTGCAAAAACGGTAACTAATCTGTCAGGGTGTTTTTCGTTAGCGGCAGCAATCCTGGCAGCAGGGCGCGCGTTGGCAGCAGCGCAGCCGCATACAGAATTTACCATAACAAATACAGTTCCTTCGCTTTCAATGGCGTTTTTTACAGCATCAGCATCTTTCAATTCTGTAAAGCCCACTCTTGTTAAATCTTCCCGCATTGGGGCAACCAAATATTCTGGATACATAGTATATTTTCTTTAATTAGATTTTTATCAACTAACAAAAATAACAAATGATATGCAAATCCCGTTTAAAAAACTCAATAATAACATTTTGCTGACGATGCGGCTTGTAGATATAATTGCCACATAATAAGCTTATTGTTCATGTTAGCTATTGATATATTCGATGTTATCGTTATATTGCACGCCCCTAATTAATAAGTTGAATGAAAAAAAAGACATCTGATATCAGTACGGTTGTTATCATTAATAAGAACCAATTGCCTACAAAGTCTTTACAAATAAAAACCAAACATCTTAACAGGCTTAAACATTACGCCGCCGGCATTGCAGCCGTAGTGGTGGTTTTGGTTGGATGTATTTTTTATTTAAGATCACAAAACACCACCCAGGAAATTGAAAAACAAAAGCTGCTGGTTCAAATTGCCAAACTAAAAGGCGCCGCGCCGGTAACGGCCACCACCCCGCAGGTACAAGGTAAAGAAGGCAGCGCGCAATCATACATACAAGCCATTGAAGGCAAGCTAAAAACCATTAATGATTACCTGCGCCGCCGCGGCTTAAAAGGCTTTAGCACCAAAGGTTTGGGTGGCGATAGCAATGCCGAAGGCAAAAAGCTAAGCGATAAAGAAGTATACTCCCTGTATAACGATTACCTTAACCACCTGATGGGTACCATAGCGTTTACACCTATGGGTTACCCGCGCATCAGCTCATTTACCTCCTTTTTTGGTTACCGCAGCGACCCATTTGATAGCAGCAGTGCCGAGTTTCATCCCGGTATTGATTTTAAAGGCAAAAAAGGCGACGAGGTAAAATGTACCGCCAGTGGTAAAGTAGTATTTGCCGGCTGGACAAACGGCTATGGCAATTGCATCCGCATACAGCACATCAACGATATTCAAACCGTGTACGGGCACCTTTCAAAAATCAAAGTAAAGGTAGGGCAACAGGTAAACCTTGGCGATGAGATAGGCTTGGTAGGCTCAACCGGTCACTCAACCGGCGCGCACCTGCACTACGAAGTACGTCGCAACGGCAAACCTGTAAACCCGGTTAATTTTTTAACACTAAATAAATAGGAGTATCAAGTAGTAAGTATCAAGTAGCAAGACCCATTTTAGGTGCTACAATATACTTATCACTTAATACAAATAAATCAAGTATCAAGCAGTAAGTAAATACTTACTACTTGATACTAACTACTTACTACTAAAAAAACCTATGGCTATTTTCGGTAAAAAGGATAAAGTGGCGCTTGACCTTCAGGCTATATCAACCCTGATAAGTGAAGGCAGTGTTTTAGATGGCAGCCTTACGGCCCCGGCAGTTGCCCGCATTGACGGATTGGTTAATGGCGATGTAACCGTAACAGAAGGGCTTATCCTTGGCGAAAAAGGGGAGGTAAAAGGCAATATTATCACCAAAGAGATTGTTGTTTATGGTACTGTTCATGGCGATATCCAAACGGAATCAATTGAAATACGGGCCACCGGCAAAATTACCGGCCAAATAAAAACCCAAACCCTACTGGTTGAAACAGGTGGCGTATACAACGGCCAGCTTACCATGGGTGTTGTAAAGGTGTAGAGGACGTTTTGCTCGACCTTACATATCCTTCCACTTGCCGCGAAACTGCTACCTCTTTGTAAACAAACAAGTAAGAGATTCACACCCTCACACATTTTACGCTATATTCCTTATCTCCTGGGGCGCTTTTAAAAGCACTACTCCCTTCTGTATTATATTATTAATTAACCATTGATACCCAGAGTATAAAATATTATTTTTGAGATATAAGGGAGCGTTGGTTTATTTTACATGTATCAGAGGCGTATTTTTTCATATAGCTATCTCCGATGCTGTGCGTTTTTAGCGTGCCTGGTATTATTATGCATGGTTAATCCTGCATACGCTCAGCGGGTAAACACATTACGCCAGGCCGATTTTGGCAAAAACAACCAGCTTTTTCTTGACGACTCGGTTTGGTATTTTCACCCCGGCGAATTGCCGGGCGGCCGGGCAGCTGTAACCACTACAGCCAGGTGGGATACTTTGCGGCATACCATTTTTGGCCAACTAAATGCCCCGCGTAAATGGAGCGGCATGGGTTGGTTTGGTTTATGGATAAAGGCGGATACAGGGTTATTGAACAGGAAGCTTTTTATCGCTATTAATCATGACGGGGCTTCTGAATTATTTTTAGATGGCAAACCCATTGGTGGCTACGGTAAAGTGGGCCACTCGGCACAACAAATGCGGGCTATCCGCGCCCCACGCGATATGATACCCTTGTGGCTTGAAGATACCCGGCCTCACCTGCTCACCATCCGTTACTCAAATTTTTTTGGTGTTTACCAGGATTTTTGGGGCTTTCAACTCTGGATAGGAGATTATGACACGCGTGCCGAAAAAGTTAGCGCCGGTAAAAAACTGCTTGACTATTTGCCCATGTTTGCCGCCGCGCAACTCATTTTAGGCCTTTTGCACTTTTTGTTCTTTTTGTTTTATCCCCGCCAAAAGCTCAACGCGTATTACGCCTTACTGGTATTGCTTATAGGGATTAACGGTATAGCAGTTTACCAGTTTTATTTTACCCCTTACCCTGCGGTACAGTACTTTGCCGATTTTACCACGTTTGCCTGTAAAGTGCTTATCATGTGGGCCGCCGTACTACTATTGTACGTGTTTAATTACCGCCGCATACCCCGCTGGCGTATAGTTACCTTAAGCGTAATCACGTTGTTTTACCTTACAGAGTATGTATTAAAGTTTTGGTTTTTTAAAACCACTAAGTGGGATGACTATTTTTCGATAGCCTATTTTATTTGTATGATGGATGGGCTGTGGTCGGCAGTGCAGGTTATTAAGCGGGGGCAAAAAGACGCGTGGCTTATTGGCACCGGCGTAACCATGATTATACTGGTGTATTATTTTGCCTGGGACGATGCCTTTGGTATTTGGCCTTACGGCCTTAACTCCATGCGTCTGTTTGTGATGGGGGCCGGCTCATTGGTACTGCCGCTTTGCCTTTCGCTTTACCTGGCGCTTGATTTTGCGCGCACCAATCAAAAACTTACCGCAAAACTAAGGGAAATAGAAAACCTATCGGCCCGCGCCCTTGCCCAGGAAACCGAGAAAACCGAATTGATAGCCGGCGAGGCCCGCCGGTTGGAGCAAATTGTACAGCTGCGCACCGCCGAACTGAAAGAGCAGGCCGATAAGCTGCTGGAATTAGATGCCGTAAAATCGCGCTTTTTTACCAACATCACCCACGAGTTTAAAACGCCGCTTACACTAATTATGAACCCGGCTAAGGAGTTGTTATATACCCCTAACGGCAACACAACAAAAAACCTGAAGCTTATCATTACCAATGCCGACAGGTTGTTGCAACTAATTAACCAGCTATTGGATTTAAGTAAGGTAGAAAGCGGCCTGATGGACGTAAACCTTACCCCGGTTGATCTGGTAGCGCTTGTGAGGCTACACACGTTATCCTGCGAATCGTTGGCTTTACAAAAGGGTGTCTTTTTGCACTTTTATGCCAACAGAAACGTGCTTTGGGTATTGGCAGACCGTGATAAAATGGATAAGGTGGTTCTCAACATCCTTTCAAACGCCATAAAATTTACCGATGGAGGAAAGGTAGTGATTGGGTTGAACGAAAATGGCGGCGAACTTGCCAACTCTTTTACGCTGAGGGTACGGGATAACGGCAGAGGAATCGCTGCCGCCAAGCTGCCCTATATTTTTACCCGTTTTTACCAGGTCGATCCATCAGATACGCGGTCGGTCGGTGGTACCGGTATCGGGCTGGCGCTTACCAAAGAGCTGGTTGAACTGATGGGCGGGCAAATTATGGCTGAAAGCATGGAAGGGCTGTTTACAGAAATACGCGTTGATATGCCATACACCGCCACAACGCCGGTTACAACGGATTTATTGGAAACAGCAGATACCGGCATTTTTACAGCGATGGTGAATCCCGAAGAGGTGTTGGTAGCCGACGAAAACAGTCCGCTTATTTTGCTGATTGAAGACCACCAGGAGCTGCGCGAGTTTATCAGGCAATCATTGGCGGGCCGGTACAGGCTCATTACAGCGGCCGACGGCGAAGAAGGCATCAGCCTGGGTTTGCAGCACATCCCCAACCTGGTTATTACCGATTTGATGATGCCCAGGGTAAGCGGTTATGAGGTAAGCGAAACGCTTAAAAAGGACCAGCGGACCAGCCATATCCCCGTTATAATACTTACCGCGAAGGCCGGGCTTGAAAACCGGATACAGGGAATTGAAACAGGGGCCGACGCTTACCTGGCCAAGCCCTTTGATCAGCGGGAGCTGCTTGCCATTATTGAAAACCTCATTAGCGTGCGCGAGCAGCTGCGGCAGCATTACAGCAGTCGCGATTTGTGGCTTAACGATACCATTACCCTCCCTTCTATTGAGCAGGACTTTATAGCCAGGGTACGCCAGGCGGTTGAAGGCCACCTGAACGAGGAAGGCTACAGTGCAGATCAGCTTGCTATTGATATGGGGCTTAGCCGTACCCAACTGCACCGCAAGCTTAAAGGCCTCATTGGTCAGGCCCCCGGCGAACTCATTCGCATTGTGCGCCTCCAATACGCATATGGTTTGCTGCAGCGCCGGGTGGCAACCGTATCTGAGGTAGCCTATATGGTTGGCTTTGGCAGCCCCGCCAGCTTTTCGGCCAGTTTCTCTCGTCATTTTGGCTTTGCCCCAAGCAAGGTGGTGGAAGTCTGATTTTTAACTCCCAATTATTTTTTTAGATTAAGATTATTGCTTGCGGATAAAAAATGCAACAAAATCGAAAGTATTTGCAACGTGCGCGAAAGTAATTTTCTGGCTGGCTATGTTTATTTGTGAACGATTTGAAACGCGTTGCACCCTGTTTAATATGGGTTGAACCGTGTTACAAATAAACACATCTAACTTATCTGCTTATGAAAATTTTTAAGTCCGCTTTGGTGGCAATTTTTGCCGCGGTAGCCATTACAGGCTGTAGCAAAAGTGGCGATAGTGTTGATAAACCCGTATCCACACCGCTAATTAAAGCCCTTGCCACAACTACCCGCAACTTCAGGGAAATTTTTAATTATGGTTATGACGATCAAAAAAGGCTGATCAGCACAAGCTACAATAACGCAAGTAGCAACATCGCTTTTAGTAATCCCATTACCTATAACCTGGGCGGTTTTCAAATTATAAACACATCCGAGGCCAATAAAAGGAAGGTGATGGATTTTAACCTGGAGGATGGACACATCAAAACGGCTAACTATAATGTGTTCTTTAAAGATGTAAACCAAAATTTACCGGTTAGTGCTGCATTTAGCTATGACAGCAAGGGGCGTTTAATAAAAATATTGCAAACTATTGCTCTTAACGCTTCCCCGCCCTATCCAACGCGCATATTGGTTTACACCTTTACCTGGGACGATAATGATAATCTTACAGGATCAAATGTTTATGATCAGAATACTACTCCGGATAAGGGATACAAAATAGTGTATTCGGGCTTTAGTACCGAAAATGTAAATACGCTGTCGGCCAAAAATTTCGGTTTCGATTATTTCGGTACATCAAGTTACACAGGGCAGTTTTATCCCAGCGGCGATGGATCAAGCGGAGCTATATTACCGTTATGCTACCCCGGCAAAACTTTACCATCCAGGTTTACAATTTATGGCACCGTAAACTATAACGTAGTGTACCACAAAAATGCCCAGGGATACATTGACAGGATAGAGCAAACCAACGTGGGAGACGCTAACGACTACTATTATTTAGATGTAGCCTATCAATAACAAAGCGTTTGTTTTATCCCGCTTTATTAACTCTTAATTCGGTAATTTTTCAATGAAAAACATAAAAACAACTTTAACCATACTGCTTGTTGCAATCACCGTGATATCCTGTTCAAAAACAGGTAACACCCCAAACCAGCAAACAACAGCCACTCCATTGGTAACTCAAATGGTGGTAACCTATTCTAATCTGAGGGTGGTTTTTAATAACACCTATGATGATAAAAAGAGACTTGCCACGGTAGGCACAACCGATGGGGTGATCACGTACAACGCGGGCGGATTTGAAATAGTACGCCCCGATGGCCCCAAGGATAATTTGATTACCGATGTGAATTTAACAGACGGACACGCTATCACCGTTTTGAGTTATTACAGTGCCGAACGATACAATTCAACATTTAATTATGATAGCAAAGGGCGGTTAGCAAAGATTGTGCAAAGCCGCACCGTTAGCGGCCAGCTTATCAATACTTACACCTACGCTTATACCTGGGATGATAATGATAACCTTTTATCGGGTACAATAACAGACAATAAAGGCGCTGTAACTACAGCTACCTATTCGGGTTTTTTGGCCGAAAATGTAAATACACTCAGAGGGAAAAACTTTGGTTTCGATTACTTCGGCACCGCCGATTTCCCGAGTGATTATGTGCCAAACAACAATGGCGGCAGCGGATATATTTTCCCTTCAATATACGCAGGCAAGCTTCTGCCATCGGTAATAAAAACGTTTGGCCGTACCTATAATGTAACCTATCACAAAAACGCGCAGGGTAATATTGATAAGATACAGCAGCTTGATTCTGTTGATCCTTACTATAACATCATCATCGATATCGCTTATCAATAAACAGGCACTATATACAACGTATAAATAACAAAAAATGAAAAAACAATACATCATTACGCTTATACTAACCTGCATTTTATTTGCGGGTTGCAATTTTAGCTCGGGTTTTAAAACAGATTTTGCTACCGGTTTATCATACAAATACAAAGGCTTTAACCTGCAAAACGTTTTGCTGATTGACGCTGCCAACAATCGTATGAGCAGCAATAAGGTACCGCTTAATACAAAAATGGCCATAGTGGCGCTGGGCATATCAAATTATGGCCAAAAGGATGGCAAGGTTTACCCGGGGATGATGCTGGTGGTAACCGATAAAACGGGAAAGGCGGTACTTAACGCTCCCGATTTATTTGAAGGCGCACCAGGCTATCCCCCTGCAAATGCCAGCGAACTACGCGGCGATATCACTGTTGCAAACCCGATAATATCCGGCCAAACCTATCACCTTAAAGTACACATATGGGATAAGGTAACAGCCGGCAATGAGATAAATGCCGAAGCAGACCTGGTTGTACAATAAGCATAAATCGATAACCTTTTAATTATTTATCATGGCCATTTTATTGCCGAGAAAACCGACCCTTATTTGCCTGTCAGTGCTGGGCCCCATTTGTGTGGTGGATGGCATTGTTAAAAAAGATACCAAAGAAATCCTGTTAATGCTGGCTGTATTTATATATGCTGTAGTAACCTTGTTTAACGACAGGAGGAAAAAACTGGCCTATAAAAAGGCCCGGGAACAAAGCAATTCAATAACCTCAACCGGTAACCCTTAATAACTACTACCATGCCCGATGAAAAAAGCTTTTGGACAACCGTGCCCGGAATTATAACCGGCATTGCAGGTATAGTAACCGCAGTTACCGGTTTAATTGTAGCATTAAACGGGGCCGGTTTTTTTAGCAAAACCGCTGCGGCAGGCAAACCCGCTACAGAAATAAAATCCGCTACGGAAGTAAAGCCCGACGGTAAAAAGAATATTGATACGTCAACGATAAAAAATACTGAGCAGGCTAAGCCGGCCCAACAGTTAAAGGCCGAGTTTTCAATGACGAAGGTGAAAATTGAAGATCATGAATACACCATTGTCAGTTCAACGCTTGAGGCCACAACGCCCGAAACAAACTCGCTGGCTATAAAAATTAAATACAAAAACAACAGCAATTACTCGCCGGCTACCTTTTGGAACGAGGGTTTCAGGCTTGCTGTCGATGGATCACTTACGGCACCGTCCGGCGATTTGAGCCAGCTGGTTGAACGCCATGCCGAGCAGGTTGGCACCGTAACTTTTGATGTGCCCAATAATGCAAAGAGCCTTGCTTTACACATCCTTGATGTGGGAAAGGACATTGCTATCCCCATAAAACTGACAGCTGATTAATCACCAGCCTTACCTTAACATTTTACCAAACACAATAATAAAATCTACCAATAATGAAAACAAACCAACAACGCTTTGCATATATCAAGGCGCGGCGCGGCAGTAATGAGCGCGCTAAAACCAGCGCCAGGGTCCCGTTTGGCTACCTGTTTGTATTTAGCTTATTAATCACCCTGTATAGTTGCGGCAAGCCCACTAATAACCCGCCGCCGGTTGTAGTAAACCCCACTGGTTGCGCTATAGCAACCGATATAGACCAGGCCCTGGGAACCCGCCAGTTTACTTATGATGATAAAGGTTTACTCATAAAAATGACGGCCCCCAATTTTTATTACGGGGTGTTTACAGAAACCATTAGCCAAACCCAGTCGGTTGATTCTTACCCTTCAGCATCGGTTACCGGTAATGGCACCCACCTTTACGGTATCATAAACCTTACCAATGTTTACAGCGGCGGCAGTGGAAATATTTATGATGGCAATCCTCAGTTTATGACCCAAAAGTTTGTTGCTACAAATCCGGCAAGTAGCTTGCTAAAAGATTCACTGTTTCAATATGTGTACGATGATGCAAAAAAACACCTCACTACTATTTTAGTTAAGGGTAATGGCGATCCGGATGCAGAGGGCTTTGCAAATTTCAGGGACGAGCTCAATTTTACTTATGATGGTAATGACAACGTAACGCAGGTAAAAATCATACATGATTTTTCAAAAAAGACCATCAATTATCCAACTGGGGATACCCGTATAGATTATAAACAAATCTCTGACGATTTGTTGACCATCTCTTATGACGATAAACTATCGCCCTACACGACCATTTCCAGATACTGGAAATTTATTGGCCAGGATTTTAGCGGTTACTCGGCCTACAACCTGGATAAGTTGAAGTATTGGGCAGGCCGCTGTGCCATACTCAGCAAAAATAACCCGGTTAAAATTACCGGTAAGCTGATACTTGTTAGAGGCCAGCCACCTCCCAATATTGATGCTACCCTTACTTATCAATACAACGATAAAAATTTGCCGATTAGCATGTCCATTAATAGTTCGGCGGTAAATACGTTCACTTACAATTGTAAGTAGGTTTCAGTTATCGGTTAATACACACCAAAGTGCAAGCTTTAGTTAATCATGCAACAAAATCGAAAGTATTTGCAACATGCGCGAAAGAATTTTTGCGCCTGTTTATGTCTCTTTGAGTCCCTGTTACATTTTCCTATAGTTATCGTGTTCAATTAATAATTACAACACCACCTACTCACTTATGAAAAAAATCTATAAATCAGGGATTTACTGCCATGCAGTGAAAACATTAAAATTCATCCAATTAATAGCTGTTGCCGGCTTGTTGCTTTTTGCGGGTTGCAGTAAAAGCTCGCCCCCGCCTGTTAAAACAGACACCGGGACCGGCACTGGAACGGGTACTGGCACCGGAACAGGTACGGGGACTGGAACTGGTACAGGGACTGGAACAGGCACCGGAACTGTCATTGTTGCTGATACGCTTGTAGCCAGTAAAGTAGCTGTTGCCGCTTTAGATGATGAGGTGAACTCTTTTATGGCTGCTTATAACGTACCGGCAGTATCAGTAGCCATTACCAAAGGCGAAAAGTTAGTTTACCTGAAAGCTTATGGTATAACTGATAAATCAAAAAATACCAAGGCCGTTATCAGCGATCGTTACCGATTGGCCAGTCTTTCAAAGCAATTTACATCCGTTGCTATTATGCGCTTGCTTGATCAGGGTAAAATAAAACTGGATGACAAGGTATTTGGCGATGGCGCTTTATTGGGTAAAACCTATGGCACTAAAACTTACGGTCCGTATATTACCGATATTACTATTGATGAATTGCTGCACCATACGTCTGGCGGTTGGGGTAATTCGGTAAACGACCCTATGTTTAGCAACCCGACACTGACAGCGGCGCAGCTTATTACCTGGACATTGGATAACCGCCCGCTTGATCATGTACCCGGTACCAACTACGATTATTCTAACTTTGGTTACTGCATATTAGGACGTGTGATTGAAAAAATCACCGGCCAAACCTATGAAGAAGCCGTAAAAACACTGGTATTAACGCCTATTGGCATTACAGATATGACCATTGGTGGCAATACGCTTGCTCAAAAACAATCAAAAGAGGTTACTTACTACGGTCAAAGCGGCGAAGACCCTTACGCCTACCAAATCACCCGGATGGACTCGCATGGCGGCTGGGTTGCCACCGCTGCAGATTTGGCCCGGTTCCTGGTTTACATCGATAAATTTTCGGTACGTACGGATATCCTTACATCGGCAACATTAAATACCATGTACACCGGTTCAACAGCCAACGCCGCTTATGGTTGCGGCTGGGCAATAGCAGGTAAAAACTATTTTCACCAGGGAAGTTTGCCCGGCACCGCTACAGAACAGGCACGCCTTGATAATGGCTTTAACTTTGTGATCTTAACCAATACCCGCAGTTTTTCGGCCAATTTTGATAATGATTTAGACCAGATCTTCTGGAAGGCATACGCCAAAAACCCAACCTGGGCTACAGATGATTTGTTCCTAAAATAGGCACATAAAAAGACGCGTATAAAAGTTTTTAACCTAAACCTTATCACTATTAAATAACAACAATGATTTAATGCTTGCTTTTACCGTAATCAAGTAAAAGAACAGCCTGCTATATAATAAGACCATTAACCTTATACTGCAAACTTTTACTAAAACCTGCCATGAAACGTAATACCTTCCTCCGCATTTTATCTGTAACGGGTGCTGTTTTAGCAAGCCCCGTTAGCAGTATTGCAAAAAGCTATACAATGCTTAGAGAAAAGGCCGGCTATAAAACAGATGCCGGTGCCGACCGCTTTCAAAAGCCCATTAACCTTTTCGATGGCGATACTTTTTATACCAAGGTATCTACCAAAGATACCGATGGCGATTTATATGTATACGAATCTTCGCGCGTAAAAAAGGGTGGGCCAAACCTTCATTTGCATTATGAGCAAGACGAATGGTGGTACATATTGGAAGGCGAGTTTGTAATTAAAGTGGGCGATACGATGCACCGCGTTAAACCGGGCGACAGCGTGTTTGGTCCGCGTGGGGTGCCACATGCGTTTTCAAAAGTGGGAGAGGGTGTCGGCCGCATGCTCACAACCTTTCAGCCGGCCGGTAAAATGGAAGAATGTTTTATAGCCATAAGCGAAGGCCAAATGAAAGGTAAATCGGAAGCCGAGCAGGACGAGTTTAGAAAACAACACGGCTTTGAACGCGTTGGACCACCAATTGATATTTTAAAAGCTTTTTAAGTTCAAAATACTCCCCCTATTAATCAACAGTTATGAAAGTTAGTAGTTTCAAGTTCATAGTAGTTTGTCTGTGCTGGTTGTGTGGTTTTAAAGCCTACAGCCAGCAAATAGACACCGTAAAAGAAAACACCGCCATACGGCAGCTCATTAAAAATTATGAAGATGCCTGGAACCGTCACGATCCTAAAGGCCTGGCCGATAATTACACCGTTGATGCCACCTGGGTAAATTGGTTTGGGGCTTACTATAAAGGGCGGGACGATATTCAGTTTCACTATAAACAGGTACATGATACTTATTTTAAGGCAACTCATTATTACACCCGTGCCGTTGAAGATATCACCTACACAAAGCCCGATGTGGCTATTTCACATGTGCGTACGGGGTTAGATAATGACGAACGTTTCCCCGGGCAAACGTTTGAGTTCAGGCGGATGATTATACTGGTAAAACGCGATGGTGTTTGGAAAATACTGGCGGGGCAAAATGCCAAACTGGAAAAAGGAATAAAGTAAAATGGATAAGAAACCAGATCAATTTAAACAGAAACTAAGCCTGTTTTACCTATGGCTTGTTCCATTAGCAACCTTTGCTATTGGTTTTGGGATAGGGCAGGTGAGTAGTAGTGTATTTGTACCTGCCTGGGTACTAAATGCCTGTTTAATGCTAACCGCCGCGTATAACCTGGGCGTACGCCGGCTTTGGAGCAACGGCGAACGGGGTAAGCAACAGGCTATTACCGCTTTGTTGCTGTTTACACCATGGTTAATGTTTTCCATGTTCGCGGGCATGGGGCGGCCGCCTTTAACGTTACAGGGCTGGGTTGATACAGCTGCCGAACAACAAACACGCTTCAGCATACTCATAGCAGGCGGCATTTTATTACTGTTAGGTGCCGCGCTCTTAAAAACACGATTGCAGGCCAAAGGCGAGAACCTATATTCGGTGCTGGCATTTACGGCCGTTAGTATAGCAATCCCGCTGTTTATCATCAATATGGCATTCTGGGGCTTTTACCTTACGGACGCGTTCCGGGCGTTTGTAACCAATCCGGGCGCAAAGCGTCCCGATTTGTATGTGCCTGAAAAAAGTTTATTTTATGTGATCAGCGTGGCCGAGGTCGCGTTAATTTACCTGGGGACTATGCTTTTCGCGGCTTCACTCAAGGTAATGGGTTTGTTTAGTGTGTCCGCTTTTCGTTGGTATACAGGCTGTGGTTTGATGGGTATTTTACTGGTACTCATACCGCCCACCTGGCCTGAGCCTTTCGGTACATTAGGTTACCTGGTTGCTATACCTGCTATTTCTTTTATAATGCCTTATTTAATAGGGATACATTTGTTAAGACCAGCAAAAAATTAATTGTTTAATAAATAGTAAGGATTAAAACCTTTGCAAGACTATTGACCTGTATAACAGGTAGCCGCTACGCGGCAAAAAACTCGGGAATATTGGAGAGCTACAAATAGGTAGCCGCTATGCGGCAGATTTGCGTGTAGGAATAGACAAGTGAACAAGTTTTGCCGGCTTAAATAAGCTCTTTAATTGCCGTATCCCAATATCTGTTTTTAGAAAGATACCTGTTCAAATTATATGCCGCATAGCGGCTACCTGTTTGTAGTGAGGTGCCCCACGCAAGTTATGCCGCATAGCGGCTACCTATAGAAAAGCGCGGCTACCGAAGAGCTCCAGCCTTGTGACCCGCATGCAAGGTAGGCTTCTAACAAAGTTACCCGCGCTCAAATACCCCGCAACTCTTTTGTGAAACGAATCATCGCAATAGGGATAGAAACGGATACCGGCCTGTGGCTAATGCCTTGCGCAGTATGAGTGCATAGCCCGGACCGCAGGTATTGCCATTTTAAATTCAAAATTCAAAAGTTAAAATTCAAAAAATGCTTTCGTCGGGGATGTTGTTTTGGAGTATATCAATTTGTCCAATATTCCATAATCTCCGAGGGTACATTCTATATCTTAATTTTTAAACTCCATAAACAAAGGAACAAAGCGACTGGCAGTGGGTTAAACTAAAGCACCATAACACATCCCCGCATTCGCGCGCTTTCCCCGCCGCACTCCTTCTCAAGAAGGGAGCTGGTGCGCGCCGATGCTTCAACAATAAAAAATCTCTCTTCTACACGTCCAATCCGCTGCTAAATACGTATTTCGTTTTGACAAACTTATAAGTTAAATTTGCACAAAAAATAAAAGAAAAATGTCATCAGTAGAGACGGTATATACCAAATACAAGGTAAAAGACTTTTCATTAGCCGAATGGGGTCGTAAAGAGATTGAATTGGCCGAAGCAGAAATGCCGGGCCTTATGGCATTGCGTGCCGAGTTTGGTGCAAGCAAGCCTTTAGCAGGCGCGCGTATTGCAGGTTGCTTACACATGACCATCCAAACCGCGGTATTAATTGAAACATTGATTGAACTGGGTGCCGAAGTTACCTGGTCGTCATGTAACATATTTTCAACCCAGGATCATGCCGCTGCCGCTATTGCTGCTGCCGGTACTTCTGTTTACGCCTGGAAAGGTATGAACGCCGAAGAATTTGACTGGTGTATTGAACAAACTTTATTCTTTGGCGAAGATCGCAAGCCATTGAACATGATCCTTGACGATGGTGGCGATTTAACCAATATGGTATTGGATAAATACCCTGAGCTGATTGCCGGTATTAAAGGTTTATCAGAAGAAACTACTACCGGTGTGCACCGTTTATATGAGCGTATGAAAGCAGGTACATTACCAATGCCGGCTATTAACGTTAATGACTCGGTTACCAAATCAAAATTTGATAACAAATATGGTTGCCGCGAATCGTTGGTTGACGCTATCCGTCGTGCAACTGACGTAATGATGGCCGGTAAAGTAGCTGTTGTTTGTGGCTATGGCGACGTAGGTAAAGGTTCTGCCGATTCGTTACGCAACTCTGGCGTACGTGTTATTGTTACCGAAATTGACCCTATCTGCGCTTTACAGGCAGCTATGGAAGGCTTTGAGGTTAAAAAATTAGGTACTGCTATTAAAGAAGCTGATATTGTGGTTACCGCTACAGGTAACAAAAACATTGTGCGCGAAGAGCATTTCCGTGCTTTGAAAGATAAAGCTATTGTTTGTAACATTGGTCACTTTGATAACGAGATTGACATGGCCTGGTTAAACGGCGCTTATGGCAATACCAAAATTGAAATTAAACCACAGGTTGATAAATATACTATCGATGGCAGCGACGTTATCGTTTTAGCTGAAGGTCGTTTGGTAAACTTAGGCTGTGCTACAGGGCACCCAAGCTTTGTAATGAGTAACTCATTCACCAATCAAACTTTGGCCCAGTTAGAGCTTTGGACAAACGGTTCGGCTTACAAAAACGAAGTTTACACCCTGCCAAAACACCTTGATGAAAAAGTTGCCCGCTTACATCTTGCCAAAATTGGCGTTGAACTGGAAGTTTTAGATCAGGATCAGGCCGATTATATCGGTGTAGCTGTTGCAGGTCCGTTTAAACCGGAGTACTACAGGTACTAAGTCAAAATTCAAAAGTAAAAATTCAAAAAGGCATGGTTTTACGACCGTGCCTTTTTTGTTGGAAATACTTTGTTAAAAAGTTAGTCATGCCGGATTTATTTTAACACCCACCCACTTTAGCTATTATAGCAGATTTAAAAGCATATTGCTAACTTTCCGGCCGATATTCTAAACACTTATGAAAGTTAATCCTAATGCCATAGCGCTGCTAAATGATTTTATACAACAAGATAAGTTTGTGGGCGATCCCGATGGCCTGTTTAATGGCTTGGCCGATCCTGAGTTAAAGCCGCAGTTTAACGCCTTAATAAACCAGGTAGCAGCCGATTTTTTAGACACTGTTAATAATGGACCAACCGAAGCTAAATTTTGCAGCGATATAGCCGCCGGTACCGCCCGGTTTGATGCCGAAATTGGCTATATGGACACTGAAGATCAGGAAATGGTATGCAATTACATTGAATCGATAATGGATTGTGTAAATCTTGAAAGCTCCAATGGTATATTAAATAATTGGGTTTACGGTGTTGATTTTGAGTAACAGCTATGCTGTTTTCTTGTACACACAACGTTACCGTTCCATAGCGATCACTTTTAGAAGACAACATTGAAATTTGGGGCTAAAGTCACCTCTCCTAATGTTCCCGCAAACCGTTGGCTAAAGCCAAAACGGCATTGAATTTTCAAAAATCAGACTTGAAAGCTATTTGGAAATTCATTGCCGTCCCATTTATGGGGCGGAAAAAGGAATAAGCAAGATGGCTTGAGCCTAAGCGAGTTATGAAATTCTAAAAGCGACCCCTGGCTACAGCTCCAGCCTTGTGGCCCTTATGCAAAGCGGGCGTCATGCTTTAAGATGGCTTTCATTTTATTGTGAACTAAAATTGGCCCCCCCCTCATCAAAAAAGTTTTTTTAAACACTATTGTTGTATTAGTTAATAAGTGTTTATATTTATACCAACCTAAATCAAATATCTGTGGGTATGATAAATGCAGCGCCCTGGCTGTTATTGTCTACTATGATTAGGTGCCTAATTAGCAAATAAACCTAATAATATCAAACCATCATGAGTATTGCATCATTACGTATTAACAAACAAAAAATGGGCGTGGCCGGTAGCACCGAAGAGTCGCCTTATTACGAACGACTGGTTAAATTAATACCGGGCGAAATCATTAGTATTTATGTTACGGGGCAGGGCGTTATCCCCAAAAACAACAACACGGCATTATGGGCATGGTCTGCAGCCTGCCTGGTTATGCTGGTAGTTTTGCGTGCCTATGGTACCCGCGGTGATACCGGCGGCGCAAGTAGTACGCCGCCGCAATGGTCAGCTGTATTCATCTCGGCCGTTTCCTTCATTATCTGGCTGTATACCTTGGGTGGCGTATTTGCTTCCTTGGCATTTTACCAGGCCTGGGTTGGCTCTTTGCTGGTAATCACCTGGACCTTCATTATCCCCTTTGTTTATAAAGGCGATTAAAATTCTGTTTTTAACAAATACCTTAAATCAATTGATATGAAAACAACAAAACCTAAGTTGCCGGTCAGCATTTCTGCCTGGCAGCAAGATCCTGGTTCGGGAGCGCAGCCCGATGGCGGCCCAATGATCCAGATTAATGAGCCAAAACTAAGCGCGGGTACTTTGCCCACTAAAATATCAAATCCTTCAAAGGCACCTGCCGCAAAGGTTTACTCGCCGGGTACGGCCGAATTTCGTTACTGGGCTGCCGCGGCTGCGCTTGAACGCGCCTCTACTTATTGGGGAGCCTTGTTGCCGGGCGTTCAATGGCAGGTAGGGAAGGTACTGCCGGTAGATCTTTACCACGGCGAAGACTTTAACGCTTATTATGATCGTGTAGGCCTGCGCTTTTTTCAGGGGCAGGTAGGTTCGCGTACGGTTTACTCTGGCGAAAGCCCCGATATTGTTTGTCACGAACAGGGGCACGCCACTTTGGATGCCATTAAACCACAGCTTTGGGATGCCGCCAGTATTGAAATAGGCGCCTTTCATGAGTCGTTTGGCGATATGAGCGCTATTTTGTGCGCCTTGCAGGTGCCCAGCTTGCGTCATGATGTACTGGCCGAAACCAGTTATTCGCTATACGCTAATTCGAGCCTGTCTCGCCTGGCCGAGCAATTGGGATGGGCCATAAGGCAGGGGCACCCTACCCTGGTTGAACCGGATTGCTTGCGCAATGCCGTAAACGCGTTTTTTTACCGCGACCCTAACACGTTGCCTTCAAACGCCCCCGCAACCAGTTTATCATCAGAGCCGCACTCATTTTCACGCGTGTTCACCTCTGCTTTTTTTGAAGGCCTTGCCCGTATGTTCCACACACTACCCGCACAGGATGAACCTAATTTATTGCAGGTAAGTATTGATATGGGTAAAATACTGATTGCCGGCATCCGCGCGGCATCGGTAGTATCTACCTTTTATAGCCAGGTTGCGGTTAAAATGATTGCCGCTGCAAGCTCACTTTTTCCAGGTCCATATTCAGATGCGCTCAAGGGTTCATTTGTTAAACACGGTATCATTTCGGCAGCAAGCAGTCAAAGCATTACCCAGCAAGTTACCACAAGTATTGCAGCCATGGTTGAACCTATGACTGAAAGCCACGATTTGCCTAAGATGGCGATATCCGTATCGGAATATGGTTTGGGCAGCGAGTCGATCATGGTACACTCGGCAGTGGAGCCTAAGCGGTTTAATATTACAGGTGCCGCCCTTGATGTTGGTCCGTTGCAACCTGTTTCTGAAGAGTTACAGGCAAAGGCGTTTTTGGAAGACCTGATACGGCGAGGCAAACTTAAAAACCCTAAGCAGCCCGACCCTGTTTACACGGTAAAAAGTATAACCGGCAGCGCCCCCCCGGTACACTATCACCACACACATGAATTGGTGGCCGAAGGCGATGTAATGGTACTAAAAAGGATGCGTATTGATTGTGGCTTAAAGCATATGTAAAGGTATGTTTAAAAACAAAAATATCATGGCTTGAACCCGGCGCAGACAACTCACCCCGACGAGGCTACGCCCGTCTTCCCCTCTCTCCGGCTTCGCCGCATAGAGGGGCGGGAAGATTTGGTCTTATTTTTTCTTCCACCCTCTTTGCGGCTTTAGCCGGAGAGAGGGTGGTCCAGCGAAGCGTAGACCGGGTGAGTCATAGCCAGCGTTTAAGCGAGCGCCTGTCTAAAACCAATGGGTTATTGCTGCGTTGCTCTTTATAGAGGTGCGAGCTTTGCTTTTTTACAACTTTTAAGGTTTCATCCAATTTATATATCTTTACTATACCATGAGGGCAGCCGGTAATCCGGCTGCCTTTTTAAAAGCAGCCGCCATGCAAAACGACATTAAAGAGCAGCTCAAGCAAAAAGGCTATGAAATGCTGAATTATACCCAGGAAGCAGACGGCAGCTTAGCCGTAAACGCTAATAAGCTGCACCCGGTGACCCTTGCCGATGATAAGCAGTATTATATTCCTATCCCGCTTAGTTTACAGGTACACGTTGATGCCCACGACAAAATTACCGCGCTAAATAGTCAGGAGGACGAAAAATCCCTTGAAAGCGATGCCGATCATTTTGTACGTAACCTGGCCGATAATCAGGAAATAGGCGGCGACGGACTTTCATCCGTACCGAACGCCACCCATCATGTGGATATCAATGAGGATGGTTTACCCGTTATCAGAAAAAAAAGAAGCAGGATGTTTTAATTTATGGAGTAAGGATGTAAGGACAAAGGAGCAAGGATTTTGAACCTGGTATTCTATTAGCTTCTTAAGTCTTTCCCTTTTTCCTCGGCCTTCGGTCCTTATTCTTTCGTCCTTCCATCCTTACTCCAAGCGCAGCTGTCTTAATTCTTGACTCTTATCTCTTGATTCTCCTCCCCAAAGTTTGTTTTTTTAATTTATTATTCTACATTTGTAGAGTAAATTCTAAATTCATAGAGCAATATGAAACTAACCAAGACCGAAGAACAATTAATGGAACTTATTTGGGCCAAAAAAGAAATTTTCATGAAGGATATTATCGACGATTATCCCGAACCCAAGCCGGCCACCACCACCATTGCCACCTTACTTAAGCGGATGCAAAACAAGGGCTTTGTAGCGTATAACCTCATGGGCAATTCAAGACAATATTACGCGCTGGTAAAAAAGGAAGATTATTTTTCAAAGCATGTAAAATCATTGATCAATGATTTCTTTGGCAGTTCGGCCTTGCAGTTCGCTTCTTTTTTTACCAAAGAAACCAACCTCACCACCACCGAACTGGAAAGCCTTAAAAAAATTATTGACGACCAGATAGAAAGGAGCAAAAAATGATCTCTTACCTTTTAAAATTTGTAGCCTGCTCGGGATTGCTGCTGTTTATATATCATTTGCTGTTAAAAAATAAGGCCATGTACCACTTTAACAGGGGCTATTTGCTGGCGGCTGTAATGTTTGCCTTAGCGGTGCCTTTTATTACTATTGAGCAGCGCCCTTCGTTATTTATGCCGGCCGCTGTAACCATGCAGCAACAGGTTATGGTAATACAGGATGTTGTTATGCCAAAGACCGATATGCGCCCGGATATACCCATAACTAACGCACCAACCATTAATTGGGGTTTTATATTATTTATAACTTATACCCTTATTACAGGATTATTACTGGTTAGGTTTCTTAAAAACCTGTACAATATTTGGCAGGCCATAGTCAAAAATATTAATGTGAATTATGGCAGGCAAAGCCTGGTGCTGGTACCTGACAAAGTAATGCCCCATACTTTTTTTAACTATATTTTTTTGAATGATGCCGATTACCGCGGCGGAGAAATTGCTGTAATTATATTGAAACATGAACTGGCTCATGCGCGGCAATCTCATTCGGCCGATGTTCTTTTCATGGAGCTGATACAGGTATTTTGCTGGTTTAATCCTTTTATAATATTCTACCGCAGGGCCATTCAACTTAATCACGAATTTTTGGCCGACGAAGCGGTACTTAACAATAACGCAGATATCAGGGCTTACCAATATTTACTCCTCAACAGCCTGGGCGATAACGCGGGCCTGGGCATAACCAGTCAGTTTAACTATTCACTAACCAAAAAACGTTTAATCATGATGACTAAAAAAACATCGGCCTTAACTGCTGTATTAAGCAGCCTGGCAATTTTTACTATGATGGGTGCGGCCTTTGTGCTGTTTTGCAACATGGTAAGCAGCGATAAGCAGCCTAAACCCAGAGTTGGTAAACTTAGTAACATAGTTATTTACAAAGGTGGCGACACTTTACAACCTGTAAAATGGCCTCAGCTGATAGTACCCGATTATCCTAAATATCCGCACAGCAAAGAAGGAGTTGCGCAAACAGCTGTTGATGAGTACACGGCCCTGGTAAACAAATACCTTAAGGATTTAAATGCGCATAAACCCAGCCAGATCAAGGTTACACCAACAGATAGAGCCCGGATGATAGATATTTTTAAACATATGAGCATCGCACAGCAACAACAACAGCGTATTGGTTTTATGCTGCCATCACCGCCGCTGCCGATGTCTAAAGTGACGCAAGCGGAATTGAACGCTTTTAAGGACCCTAAAAAATTCGGTGTATGGCTTAACGATAAGCATATCAACAACGCCGACCTGGCAAATTATAAACCTGCCGATTTTATGCAATTGTTTGTAAGCAGGTTAACGCCCCACGCTATCAATTACAAATATTACCATTACCAGGTTGACCTTATGACAACAGATCATTATGCAACCTACCTTAAACAAACTCTCGCCGAACGTAACGAAAGCAGGATGTTTACCAGGAGCGTACCGGCGGTATTTTAGGTTAAAGGCGAAAGCTGAAAAGTTCTGCTTCATATTAATCAAAAGGGCATGGTTTTAAACCGTGCCTTTTTGTTAAACGATATATGGGTAAACGCACAAGCATATTATGCCTATATATCTGTCACAAATCAGTTACAATCCCACCCTCTCTCCCTCGCTTTCCTTAAAAATCCATAATATTAGGTTCGTAATTAATATTATAATATTAAACTTTTAAGTAATACCGACTGACCATGATTAAACCTTTAAAAAGCGCGTTAATGCTGCCCGCGGTGGCGTTGATATCGCTTTCGGCAATGGCCCAAACTACCGGCGGGCAGCCCAAACTTGTTGAAAAAGTAACCCGCAAGGGCACCGAGCTGGTGATTCCCTTTGAAAAATATGTATTGCCAAACGGCTTAACCGTGATACTGGCCGAAGATCATTCGGACCCGCTGGTGCATGTGGATATTACCTACCACGTAGGTTCGGCAAGGGAAGAGATTGGCAAATCGGGCTTCGCGCACTTTTTTGAGCACATGATGTTCCAGGGTAGCGATCACGTGGCCAATGGCGATCACTTTAAAATTATTACCGAAGCCGGTGGTACCCTTAACGGATCAACCAACCGGGATCGTACCAATTACTTTGAAACGGTACCCGCCAACCAACTGGAAAAAATGCTTTGGCTGGAAAGCGACCGCATGGGCTTTTTGCTTGATGCCGTTACGCAGCAAAAATTTGAAGTACAACGCGCTACCGTAAAAAACGAACGCGGTCAAAACTATGATAACCGTCCTTATGGTCTGTCGAGCGAATACACTTCTAAAACTTTGTACCCTTACGGGCACCCATACTCGTGGTTAACCATCGGCTATATTGAGGAGTTGAACAAGGTTGGCGTTAATGATTTAAAGAACTTCTTTTTGCGCTGGTATGGGCCTAACAATGCTACCATCACTATTGGCGGCGATTTAGATCCTAAACAAACACTGGCCTGGGTAACCAAATATTTTGGTGGTATTCCGCGTGGCCCGGTGGTTAAAAACATGAGTTTGCCCGCGCCGGTATTAACTGCCGATAGGTATGTATCGTACACGGATAACTACGCTAAATTGCCTTTGCTGGCTATTACTTATCCTGGCGTAAAGGTTTATGATAAAGATATGTCGGCATTGGATGCCCTGTCAGAAATTATCGGGCAGGGGCGTAATTCCATCCTGTATAAAAACCTGGTGAAAACCCGCAAGGCGGCACAAGCTTCCATGAGTTCGTCAAATACCGAACTGGCCGGCGAAATTGGCATCCGTGTATTGCCTTTCCCGGGCCTTACGCTGGCGGATGCTAAAAAAACAGTGGATGAAGCTTTTGCCGAATTTGAAAAAACCGGCGTAAGCGATGAGGCCCTTACCCGCTTTAAGGCAAGCTCCGAAGCTAACTATATCAACAGCCTATCCAGCGTGAGCGGCAAGGCATCTGAACTGGCCCAGGCCCAATACTTAACCGGCGAACCAAACCAGATTGGCCGCGAGCTGGCCGATATCCGCGCGGTAACCAAAGAGGATGTAATACGCGTGTATAACAAATACATTAAAGGCAAACCTGCCGTAATATTAAGTGTATTGCCCAAAGGTGGCACTATACAACCTGTAGCACCAGATAATTATACCATTAATACCACTGGGTACAAAGCACCCGATTATGGTTACAACGGCTTAACCTATCACAAAGCGACAGATAACTTTGATCGTTCGGTTAAACCTGGTGTAGGTGCAAACCCGGCTATTAAAGTGCCGGCCATATGGAATGCCACTACGCCAAATGGCATCAAAATCATCGGTACGCAAAATAACGAGATCCCATCGGTATCCATGTCAATTACCATTAAAGGTGGCGGCTTATACGCGGTTAATAACCCGGCAAAAGCAGGCCTGGCCGGTATGGTAGCCCGTATGATGAACGAGGAAACCAAAAACTACACTGCCGAGCAGTTCTCGTCAGAACTGGATAAGCTGGGCAGCGATATCAGCGTGTACGCCGGCAATGAAGATATTACGGTAAACGTATCGTCGCTAACCAAAAATCTGCCGAAAACCATGCAGTTGTTGCAGGAAAAACTGCTGAGCCCTAAGTTTACCCAGGATGCTTTAGACAGGCTTAAAAAACAAACCATTGAGGGTTTAAAACAAGCCAAAACACAACCGGCAGGGGTAGCTTCATCGGTATACAATAAAATTCTTTACGGTACCGATAATGTACGCACCTACGCCACCGGCGGTAATGAAGAAACCGTTGCAGCCATTACCCTGCAGGACGTGCAGGACTATTACGATAACTACTTTACCCCAACAGAAACCCGCATTGTTGTTGTTGGCGATGTTAACGAAGGTACAGCACGCGGTCAGTTAGCGTTTTTAAACTCATGGGCTGCCAAAAAAGTAACTATCCCTACCCCGGCAGGTGGCAAAAGCTTTGATAAAACCACGCTTTACCTGGTTGATATCCCCGGCGCTGCACAATCCGAAATAAGGATTGGTTACCTGGATGGCCTTAACTATGATGCCACCGGTGAGTATTACAAATTGGGCATAGCCAACTACATTTTAGGTGGTGCTTTTAACAGCCACATTAACCTTAACCTGCGCGAAAAACGCGGGTGGACCTACGGTGCCCGCTCGGGCTTTTCATCGGGCAAATTTGGTGGTGATTTCACCGCGTCGGCAGGTGTGCTGGCTACCGCTACAGACAGCTCGGTAGTTGAGTTTATGAAAGAGATCCGCAACTATCGCCAAAACGGTATTACGCCCGAGGAGTTGAAATTTACCCAAACCTCGATAGGCCAAAGCGATGCCCGCCGTTATGAAACCAACGCCCAAAAAGCGGCCTTTCTATCGCGCATCCTCGATTACGATTTGAAGCCAACCTATGTTGACGAGCAAAACAAAATCCTATCAACCATTACCCCGGCAGAAATTAACGCGCTGGCCACCAAATACCTCGATACCGATAAAATGGTGATCCTGGTAGTGGGAGATAAAGTCCGCATACTGCCCGGTCTGCAAAAATTAGGCTATCCCATTGTGGAGCTTGATGCAGACGGAAAGCCGAAGCAATAAGCAAGGGTTACAATTACTGCAAAAGCCTCTCTGAACTTTTTCGGGGAGGCTTTTTTGTGGGGATGGGTTGCCAGGGTCAAGGTTCGGGGGTGCGAGGTTAGGGAAGAAACCGGAAAAACAAAAGTCATGCTGAATAATGAGATTCGCGAATTCTGAAAGAGCGAATCACATTGCCAAAAACGGGTCATGCTGAGCCTGTCGAAGCACGCGGGCAAAGGCCTCTACGCGCGACCCTTCGACAGGCTCAGGGTGACAGTCCCCCTTTTTTAACAGAAGTCATGCTGATTTATTTCAGCACCCCGCAGGGCAGATAAACATCATGTGTTTTAAAAAGCTCCCTTCTTGAGAAGGGGTGCGGCAGGGACGTGCGGGAATGCGGGGATGTGTTTACGGCAGTAAGGCAACCCCGATTGATTAACCCTTATCTCTTCTTAACATTAATACCAGCAAAATCCTCCGCCTTGGTAAAATACTCCAACCCCAAAATCAACAAGGTCGAGGTAACAAAATTTACCTTTTGAATAATAGGCAACAAGTCCCAATTACTGGTGCCCCACAGGTAAACCCCATAGTAAAAAAGCAATACACAAATAACGCACAGCAATTTAAACAGCTGAAGCTTTGTTTTGAAAATAATAACCGTAATGCAGATGATACAAGTCCAAAACAGTGACGACGAAATAATCAGCATTAAATCGTGCAGGTGGGTTACCGTTAAAAAAGTAAAAGGAACATTGGCCAAACCGCCATACTTTATAATGAAGGCCGCGTTTTTATCGGGTATTTTGTTGGCCATGTTTACAAAAAACATAGCATAACTAACCGGGAACAAAATCATGCCGAGGTAAGCCCAAACCGTAGCCGGGTTTTCGGCACCACTTAAAGCCCTTTCGGCAAACAGGTTACTGATAAAGTTTTTGCCCCAGCTAAAACCAACGGTAGTTTCATCAAACCTTGTACCGCCGGGATAAAGCCAGATAGCTATCGCCATAAAAACACAGGAAACTATTATCCCTATTAAAACTGCATATTTTTTAAGCATTAGGTTCGGCGCGATGATTTATAATTGGGAATAAGATGCAATAGGAGGGGTTATGTTACAGGGGTGGGATGAAACTTTAATGGGTAGCCATATTGCCCAGCATTTTGACTTTTGAATTTTAGCTTTTGAATTTGAAAATGGCAATACCTGCGGTCCGGGCTATGCGCTCATACGCCCGCAAGGCCTTAGGCTATTGGCCGGTATCCGCTACTATCCCTATTGCGAAACCCCGTTAAACAAAAACACCCTGATGTGGTTAAACATCCGGGTGGGTTAGCGTATACTTAGCATGTTGGGCACGCGCGGCACGCGTGCGCCTGCTGAGGCAGACATATGCAGAACTTGATCAATCCATCTTGGACAAAGTCGTTTCTATCCAAAAACTCCCTGATGGGGATAAAAGTCACATCATGTATTCTATTGACGGCCTTATCCAGCATGCCAAAACAAAATTGGCTTATAAATAACAAGGCCCGGCATCACGGCCAGGCTCTGTTTATTTTACAACATTACTTTTATCTAATTCAACTGTAGTTACAAACTACAAGCATAGCCGTTCGAAGTCGGAGACATTCGAACAGCGGAAGACTACAAACAACTGGAATGCGCGAGGCACCTTTCCGTTTCAGAGGACGCGGCAATGCGCTGGGAGCGGGGCAAGCCCGTTGCCTATCCAGATACAAAAAACTCATCGAAGATGTGTGGCTACAGTTGCCAAACCGTCAACCCCAACACCCTGTATAGGGTGTTTTTTATTAGCCGTTCGTTCAGTGACATTCAAACAACGGGACGCTACGAACGACAGCGAAGGTATTCCCGCCGGGTTGTCGCTATCACAATTGCGCTCGCTCGGCTTACTGCTTTGCACCCTATTTTCATATCGCTGCACATCCCCTTCAGTTCGCTTATTTATAAAGAAAATTCCTTAAAAAGAGAACCCCCCCACCTAACGAAAATAGCGGGACAAGCAAGAATATACAGAATAATACACAAATTTTAAAGTTGCTGTATATATACTTTCTCTCCATTTCAAGTATCACTGAGCTATATTTTTCGTGACGATATCTTCTGCTTAAGAAGACATTAACCGATATAAAAGAAAGCGAAATGGCTAAAAAAACTACAAACTTGCTGTGGTTAACAAGTTGCTTACTTATCATAAGCATATAAAATGAAAAAAACAATGCCAAAAATATATTACAAATCATCCATGAAACTGTATTGATACTCCTTCTCGTAAAATTTTTTGAATCTAGATTTTTGGTTATAACCAAAAATTTGTGCGTAATAAACAACATAAAATCCACTAACATAATTTAATTTTTATCAAAAATATTCTGTTCAATTGATTTCCCGTTGTAGGCCCACGAACCGAGCTCTACTGCTCCATATACTAGAGCACCTCCAAGAACGATAGGATTAGCAGAAAATATTAATGACGCACCCCATACAGCCGTTCCTGTCCAAAATCCCACATGGTCGCCTGTTGTCAGCTTGGCCTTAGAATCGGTTAATTTACTGAAATAAATATATGTATTTAACGCCTGCCCGGCATACCCAGTATACTTACCGATAGTATTAATGTATCCCACCGTTTCTCTCAATGCATCGGCAGTACGCTGAGTTCCAAATCCGAGCACTCTAGCCAATAGTTTCGGCCCCTGACCATTTTCAAATTGCCTAATTGCTTGAATTCCAATTCCGCTGCTACCAAAAAGGACGGTACCCATATTTGATATCTGGCTTAAACCGTCAAGCGGGTTAAAACTGGGTGGCGACGAATTCTGATTGGCGTAAGAATTGCCCCCAAGGCCTGGATACATGTCTCCTCTTTGATGAGCATCGATTGTGACGGTATGGCTCGACGTCCTATATCCGATGCCATTCGATGCATCAGGATCGCCAATCAGGACGGTAGTTTGATAACTAACACTGTACAATCCGCTATAGGCTTTGGAGTTTTGGCCGGAGCCTCCAAAAAAACCATGAGCTGATGCAATTTGGTTGTATATGTCAGTATACAGCGTCGGGCCTCCCGCACCCTGTTGCTGAAGCTGAGCAGCCACCGACATGGCTTCGCTTGTCACCTGCATCCACTCATTAAAATCGTCAACAGGGTTTGACGAGTGCTGCCTTGGTATTGCGTAATCGCTTGCTCCTCCGCCGGTGAGGTCCCCCATCGGGTCATTAAACACAACGGGATTGTTGTTACTGTATTGGTAAGGTGTTAACTCACCGGTAGCCTCCGCCATCGGGTCTGCACCAACCCACCTGGCAATCGCCGGGTCATAGTTCCTGTAGAAGGTTTGGTAGTAATCCGGCAGGGTGGCATAGTCCCTCTGCCACTCACTACCTCCATTGTAAAGCTGTTTGTTGTCCATAGTGGGCATAGCTACCGGGCTGCCCGGCATGATCAGCCCGCTGGCGTAGTAGCTGTTCTCCTGCCGCACAACCGCCACCCCGCTGCCGTTGTCCTCGAAGCTGACGCGGGCGTTGCCCTGCTGGTCGCTGATGACGTATTCGGGTTTCAAAGAACTGCCGATGTTGCGCACCCTGCCCTCCGGCATGGGCAGGTAGCTGATGGTGCCGTTCAAATATACGAAACCATCTATGTAATCGGTAGTGGTTGTAAGCGCGCTGTTGTCGTACTGTCGCTTGCGGATCAGCTGCCCGGCTCCGTCGTACGTATAGTCGATATACCTGCCCGTGGCTGCCCAGGTGAACGTGATTTTATCAATCCGGTTGAGAACATTGTAAGGTCCGAAAGTAAGTCCTTTATAGGGGTCGCCTGTCAGGTTGCCATTGCCGTCATAGGTATAGCTTAAGGTCGATCCCGTATAGTTACGAAACCCTGCCGTATAATTTGCCCCCGTGCCGTCGGTTACCGTTTTCAGCTGGTTGGCATTGCTGGGGTCATAAGTGAAAACGAGGTTGTCCACCTGCGTGTAGGTTCCCGAACCCTGCGTGGTGGCGTTACGCTGCAGGAGGCTGATATTGCCGTTCTCGTCATACCCATTGACAGCTTCGTCCCAGCCATGCGTCGCGGTGAAGGCAGAGGTGGCTCCGGCAGCCCTTTCCTTGTAAGCGGCCGAAACGTAGCGGCCGGCCTGGTCGTAGGCATACACATAGCCCCTCTCGCTGCTGCTGTTGCCCCCCGCATCCTTGCTCATCCATTTCACCGAGTTGGGCCGCCCGTTGTAATAGCCCGTGCTGCTGAGGTTGCCGTCATTGCCGTCATAATACAGCTGCATGCCAAAAAGATCGTTGCCGTCGTCATTCAGCACGCCGTCATTGCTCAGCTTGCTGTTATTGATACTGGTGAGCTGCCCCCGTATGTTGAAGCGGTAGTCAACCGACTGCAGCCAGCTGGTCAGAGCGGCGTTGCCCCCGAGCTTCTTGTCGACCACCTGCCCAAGCTCGTTGTAGCTGTAGCTTGCTATATGCTGTACGGCCCCGCCGTTGTAAACCTGGTCTACGGTGTTCACGCGGTTCCGGTGGTCGTACGTCAGGCTGGTGAGCACGGTTTGCGTATTGGCTGCGCCCGCGCCGGTAACCTTGGCTACACTGGTTTTGTTAATCACGCCCGTAAAGGGGTCAAGGATGACGGTCTGGTTGTCGGTAAGTACATCCTGGCTGTAGTTCAGCTGGTTATTGCTGCGTGTCTGGATCAGGTGGCCCTTATCGTCATAAAACATCACCCTTAGCAGCCATACGCTTAGGCCGGAGCCAACAGAGGCGGTACGCGTCATGGTAGGCACGCCTTTCATGGGCAGGGCGGTTTGCGCGCTTTCGCCGGTAATACTTTGGGTAGCGTAGGCAAACGGCGCGCTGCCGTCCCGTTTCAGGTCGTAGTCCTCGAAATAGCTGAAGGCCAGCGGGACGTTGGCGGAAGTGCCGCTAACCGGGAAGGAGTTGTTGGTATAATAACCGGTTGCTGGGGCATTGGCCCGGCTCTCGTACCAATAGGTACTGTAGAGGGCCAGTCCAGACACATAGGCCTGAATGGTCGTGTTGTCATACCCGGTATTGGTGTAAATCCCCTGGCTTATTGCCCTTCCCTTTGCATCGTACTTGATGTAGTTCCACTGGTGGTTGGCGGCCATGTTGTTGTCCTGCGTCAGGACGGGACGGTTGAGCGGGTCGTAGACAATAGTAAGCGTACCCCGCGATGGAATTACTTTTTTAACCACCCGGCCCAGGTTATCGTAAAAATACTGGTGCAGCAGGCTGGCCACCGCCGGGGTGCTTAAGGTATAGCTGCTGTTGGGAATAAGTAGCGCCGTGGCTTTGGGAGGCACCACGTAACTAACCATCCCGGCGTTGTTGTAAATATAGTAGGTATCGTAGTTAACCGAACTGCTGAATACCTGCCGTTTCAATACGGTGCGCCCCGCGTTGTCGGTATAAGTCAGGTTTGTCAGGCCGTCCTCGTCAACGCCGCTAACTACCGATAGCAGATTTGCGCCGTAGTTGCCCTGGTTGCTGCCATCGGGCCCCCACATGATAATGTTGCCATCGGCCGTGGAGCTGTTACTGCGGTAGCTGAGCGTTTTGTAATGGCTGCCGCCAACGCCGGGCTGAAAGCCGCTGCCAACCAAACCCGAATTCAATAAACGTTGAAGCGGGCTGTTTTCAAATACCTGCTGGCTGAAGGGCGAGGTGTCGTCGGCAACCTTGTCGCCGGTGCCGTTGTTGTAATAGGCAGCCTGGTCGTTAACCGCGTTGACCCGGTAGCTGCCAATGGCGTCGCCGCTCCCGCCGGCATATGGCAGGTAGTTTTTGGTTGCGCGGCCCAGGTTGTCATATGCCGCCGGCTGGATGATATCCACCTGGGAATGGCTTGCCTGGACATCTACCGTCTGGATAGGGCGCCCTAACTGGTCAAGATAGACCCGTTTGGTCTCCTTTTGGGTTAAAGGCAGCGCGCCGATCTGCTCATCGGTAGTTACGTTGGACTTTTTGATCACGTCCTGCTGCACAAAACCGCTGATTTGGGCATAGGCCCCGTAGTTGACAGCCCCTGCTAATGACATAAACAGCGCTATGATAGGTTTTTTAAGGTTTTTCATCGTCTTGCTGTTTTATTGGGTGGCCTGGGCGCAGTTTACCTGATTAATATCTACTTCAAGCACTGTACTTGTATTTAAATTGACGTTTAGGCACTTAGCCGTGCCGTTGCCATCTGTGTTGCTGCATTGAAAAATGCCGGTATTGTTTGTTAACAACATGCTGCTCCAGCCAACCCCGGTGCTGGGGTTATAAATTTGCCAGAGCGGGCCTATGCTTGCCGAAATCACGTACACTCCCTGCGTAATGGTATAGTTGTTGTTCGCGAGGCCGCTACCAGCTACATTAAACACCTCGCCCGTGGTGGTATTCGAAAACGTTAAACTTACCATGGTGCTATTGTAGGTGGTGTAATTGACAAAGCTAAGGGTGACCAGCGGCACGCCGACAGTAACGGACACCGGGGCCAAAACCTTTGTTCCGTAAATGGGCGACGTTATGGTCGCGTTCACCGTCTTGGTTCCGGTAGTGGTATAGGTGTGCGCGGGCGGGCTTGAAAGCGCCGTGGTAACGGGACTGGTGCCATCCCCGAAATCCCAGGTGATTAGCATGCCCGTAGAGGTGCAGTAATCGTACCCGCTGATAGCGAAGGTTGACGCGGTGTTAGCGTGTATGTTGCCGGGTGCCGAGATAACCGGGTTAAAGTTTTGCGCCTGCGACTGCATCACGTAGGTTTGCTTGCTTACGATGCTGTGGTTCTCATCCAGGGTGAACGTCGGGCGGCGAAGCGCGTCGTACATAAAATAGGCGGATATGCCGTTGGTATTGGTAGCCGATGTTTTAAGGTGGGTAACCGGGTCGTACCCGGCCGTAGTCACCTCGGCATTTTCGGGGTAAAAAATAACGTCATCGATGCCCGCGTTTACGCTTGCGGAGATGCTGACAGTGAAAGTACCGGTTATGGTGCCAAGGGCTACCTTCCATTCCTGGTACTTCCAGGTGCCCGCGGTGTTCGGAATAACCTGGGGGCTGACGGTACTGCTGCCGGACGCTGCCGAAAAGCTAAACGCGATGCTCCCTTGGGCAGTGGTATTGATCCAGGCCGATAGGATATAATTGGACGAAACCGCGTTTTTCTTAAGCGTAAGGTTAAATGCCTGCCCCGTGCCCAGGGCGGTAGCCAGGCCGCTGTGGCTTCCTGCAGGTACAGTAAATGATGAAGTGCCCGTTTTTGCAAACGTCCACTGGGTCTGCATGTCGCTATCAAAATCATTAAACGCAATCTCAGACGCGGCGGCATTGGAAACGCTGATTGCCGGTGCTGAGTTGTAGTTATCAAAAGCGGTTGCGCTAACGTGATGTCGCCCGTCATCAGTTGTTTGCAGGGTGCCGTAATAGTCATATTCCGTGAAATTCACGGCGGGCAATGCCGGGTAACTGGCATCTTTGGTAAATGTAGTACCACCTGCGCTTGAGGGCGTGAAGGAAGCAGCCCCGTCGGCATTTACAAAGCCGTATTGGGCCGATGGGCGATACTTGTAATTACCGGCCGAACCTGCCGGAAAATCGGTGTACAATACCAGGCTTGCGCCGGTGGTTTTTGTGGTGGTGCCGCGCGTTACCTGCTGGTAGGTTTCGACGGGCAGGTTTTCGTTCAGGAGCTGAAGGTTGTACAGCGCATTGACGTTTCTGTTGGCGCTTGACGCCAGGCCTGTATAATCCTTCACGTACTTGATATTGGTGGTCAGGCTGCTGTTGTCGCTGTTGGTCACCTGCTTTTGGGTCAGCAGCTTGTGGTTGGGACTGTTGAAGGCGTAATTAACAGTCGTGGTCTTGGACTGTGTGCCTGGCAGGTCAAATACCTGGGTGGTCTCCTGCACCAGCAGCTCGTCGGTCTTGTAGTTCAGGGAATACTTGGACAGCGATTTGAGGCCGGCCGCGCCATTAGGGAAGGGCAGGTCGTCTATCCTGGCGCCGCTGATCGTGGACGGCGAGTAGGAGCGGTTGTAGGTATAGCTGGTTACGCTTGCCTGCGTGTTTCCCTCATTGTACCGGATTACCTGCTGGACAAGCCCTCGCTCAAAATCGTAATTGGGGTTCGGCGCAAACGGGTACCCCCAGGTATTGGCGGCGGCCGGGCCGGTGGCGGTAGTGCAGGTCGTACGCTGTACATTGTTAATCGTTGGAAACCAATCGGCCGTGCAGCCCGCGCAGGCCGGCGTTCCCGAGGTATTCCAGTAGGTAGCCGGCACGTAGTACTGGTAAAGCGTATTGCCTGCTCCCGTGCGGCCTTCCCTTACAAAACTGTACATGATGGTATGATCTTCGTCAGAAAGGTCGTTATCAGACACAACGGTAGTTAGATTATAAAGCGTGTTGCCGGTTGCGCTGCCTGTATAGGGCACACTGAACGCGTAGGCGGGCAGGGACAAGGGCTTGCCGCTGCTCAGCGTCGATACCGGAATCTGGTAGCTGTAATTGGTTACCATCGGGTTGACGGCTCCTGCGCTGTCGATGATCTGCTTGACCCGGATGCCGTTGCCGAGCAGCACCGCTCCCGAGGCGCCGTCGACATAGTCGTTTGATTCGTACGTCATCGTGGTGCTGCCGCCCTCCGGGTAAATAACCTTGGTAAGGCTGCCCGACATCACGTTGGCCGCATCGGCCGACCGGATGTTGCCGTTGGTTGAATAGTAGGAATAGTTGCCGCCCGTACCGCTGCTTTGGTAAATGGCATACTGCGGCTGCGTCGTGGTAGGCGTGGTGATCCACACCTTGGGCATAATGGAAGTGGTGCTGGTATTGGCGGTCGAATAATACCCCCAGTAGTCAACCTTGGTTGTCGACGAGTCGGGCAGGGTGGTGGTGTACACGGTGCTGCCCGAGGTATGCTGCTCTCCCGCGTACTGGAAGCCATAGCTGATCGGCGCACAGCCACGGTTGTCGGCCAGGCTCCGCAAGAAACGCCGCTTGTACCCGGTGCCGTAGACGGGGTCTCCGGGGAAATCATAGTTGAAGGTATAGTTCATGCCCGCACCGGTAATGCCGGTCAGCAGGGTTTGCCCCGAACCATAAGTGACCAGCTTGTTGGTGCCGGGGTCAAGGTAGGTTTCCGAGTCTGTCCAGAACCAGGAAAACGTAAGCACGTCGGCCGAGTTATCCGAACTGTAGTTTGCCTGCACCGTATTCAGTATCTGCGGTGTGAACCTTTGCTGGACCTTGTACTGGACGGTGGGCGTGGTGGCGCCCGGCATATACAATGATACCGGGTCGGTACTGTCCCGCTCGTGGGCGGTGGAATAACTGAACGTGACGCCTGAGCCCCCGTCGTCAAGGACGCTGGTCAGGTGCCAGTTGTTATAGTAGGTCACCCCGTTTTGGTATTGGTTGTATCTGTTCTTGTAATATACCGGCGTGCCACCGGTGGTCGTCTGAATCACTGTTTCCGGCGCGCCGAAAGTGTACTTGATCCCCTTGTCGTTTGTGATCATAAAGTAGCTGATTCCGCCGGGAACGGTTAGGGAAGTGGGGATGTTTGTCACGTAGGTGATTTTCAGGTCCTGCCTACCCAGAACCTGGAACCTGGCGTTGACCTGGTCGTAAACCAGCTGGCAGGACAATCCCGGCGCGTTCACGTAAAAAATGTCCGGTTCGGTGTCGGACAGGTCTGCCAAATTGCTGTTGATGTAGCTAACCTGGCTGTCTCCGTCCGTACAGGTTGCCGGGTTGTTATCGTTTGCCGTGGCGAAAAGGGCGTTGATCTTCGCCGCATTGGCGTTGTTCATCCATCCCTTTCGGTCGAGGCTGCTGTTGTCCTTTAGGCAGTCATCCGGGAGCCCCCGAACCTGCCTGGATATTTCGCCGCCCACGTTCAAGTGCCAGCCCATGCCCGCACTGTTCTCCACGTCCTTGGTTTTGACGCCCGTTGCGCTGTAGCTGATACTGATGGGAATATCAACCTGGCCACGCTTGTACTCATATAGCGGTATGACCACGTTGGCCGTGCCGGTTAGCGGGTTAACGCTGACGTTGTTTTTCTGGGCATAGGCGGTGCCCAGAAACAAGGATGCGGTCGAGAAGATTGATAGGGCTAGTCTTTTGTTCATATGGCGCGTTAAGCATTTGTTACCGGTTGCTGATTGGCAACCCGCATCGTTGGATTTAATTAATAAGATCAGAAAGTAGGCAAAGCCTTAATCGTGAGAGGCTAACGCCTTTAGATGAATACCTTGAGGGGATGTTATTTCCATTGCATGTGATTGTTTAAGTACCGCTAAAATAATATCCTCAAAGCGCATCGCCTAATAAATCGTAAAAAATATCTAAGGTTTAGGGCAAGGACCTATTTACAGGATAAAAAGGCGCTAAAGAACCGTCTGAAAATTGGTTCGGCTGGTGCCGCTCAGCCCATCGACATGGTCTGTACAGGGTGGGTTGCCCATGCCGATGGGGGTACGGTGCGGGGCTGTGATACGCACCCAAGAGCGTTCATGGTCTATCCTGATGCTCCTGCCGGAACGCAAGGCACATCAATGCCCGTACGTCGCTCGCTCCTCGTCATAACAGACGTACGCCGGGCCGCTCCCGCCGCTGCTGACCTTGTACGTGTCGGTCAGGGGCGTGGTCAGCTGGAGCGTGGAGGCCGTGAGTATAAACTGGTAAGTTAAGGGGAAAGCGGTGCTGTCGGCTTTTTTAAGCGAGCCGGTCCACTTGCCGGAAAGATCCTGGTTGGTAAAAAAACAAAATAGTGCGCAGCATGCACCTGAAAAAGCAAAAAGGAGGGTTCTTTTCATCGGGGTGATAAGCGTTTGGGTTTAATTGTGTAACAAAAATAATATTATAATATACAGTTGCAACTTTTTGATAATAAATATCTTGCCGCCTGACTAAACAAAGTTACCACACAAAAAAATAAGAAGCGGTGACACAACTTTGTCAGTAAGGAGGGAGAGGGGGGTGGGATTTTTGGGACTGGCAGACTTTGGGACTTTTGGACAAAAGGAGCATGGACAAAGGACAAAGCAAGGGCTATAACCAGGATAAGCGTTAGTGATTGGCGCGGATACCGGCCTGTGGCTAATGCCCTGTGCGCGTATGAGCAAAAAGCACGGCCGCAGGCAACGCCCATGTTGGACTTTTTGGACTGGCGGACTATGGGATTTTTTGGATGATGGAGCAGGGATTTTTTTTTAAATGTTTTGTTTTTAAAATAAAATATGTATTTATGTATGTACAATTAAATATGCTGATTGTAAAACAATGGAAATACTTAAATTATATTGCCGGTTACCGATACCAATATCGCATAATGAAGAAATTTTTTAAAATGATTTTTGCCGGCTGTTTGCTGGTGGGTGCCGATTGCCTGGCTTACGGGCAGCAAAAGCAGCCGGTTGATTATGTTGATCCCTTTATTGGTACTTCCAACTCGCGGTGGATGCTGTTCCCGGGGGCTACACGACCCAACGGGATGGTGAAGCTTAGTCCGGATAACCAGCGGAGTGTTTGGCAGGGCGGGTACGAATACAGCACAGGCAGCATTCACGGTTTTAGCTTTTTACACGGGTGGACGATGGCCGGCCTGCTCATGATGCCCGCCAACGGCGACCTTACCCTGGCACCCGGCGCGCCCGACGAGCCTTTTAAAGGGGCAGGAGCAGGATTCCATTCCAGGTTTGATCACCGCGAGGAGCATGCTTCGCCGGGGTATTATTCGGTTTATTTGTTAGACCCACGGGTTAAGGTGGAGCTTACGGCTACCGAGCGTACGGGCGTGCAACGCTACAGTTTCCCGGCCGATAGCAGTAACCGTATTATGATACAGCTTAACCTGCCATCGGAGTACGGGGTGGATTTGAAAGACGCCCAAATTACCAAAGTAAGCGATACCGAAATTGAGGGCTATGCCAAATCAACTTCGGCCAATTTTAATGATTACTGCATGTATTTTGTGATGCAGTTTAACAAGCCTTTTCATGATTTTAACGGCTACCTTAACCAGTCCGAAACGCATAGCCATACCGAGGTAAAAGGCGCGCATGAAATTGGCGCGTATGTAACTTATCCTACCAATAAGCCCCAGCAGGTGCTTATCCGTACGGGTATCTCCTTTGTGAGCATTGCCCAGGCCCGGCTTAACCTGCAAACCGAACTGAAGCCCTACGGCTGGAACTTTGATGCCCTGGTAGCCGCCAACCGCAAATTGTGGAACAATACTTTAAAAACTATTACCGTTGATGGTGGCAGCGAAACCGATAAGAAGAAGTTTTACACCAACTTTTACCGCTGCTTTACCGCCAAAATGATCATGAGCGATGCCAATGGCAAATACACCGATGCCTGCGAGCAGGTACAACAATTGCCTGCCGATAGAAAAGTGATGATTGGCGGCGATGCCTACTGGAACAGCTTCTGGAACCTCAACCTGTTGTGGACCCTCACCGCGCCCGATGTGGTGCAGCAACTGGTGGATACCCAGCTGGAGATGTACGAGAAAACCGGCTGGCTATCTAAGGGTCCGGCGGGGATTGAGTACTCGGGCATTATGGAAGGTTCGCATGAAATGGCGCTAATGACCAGCGCTTATTTAAAAGGCATTGTTACCAAAGATACCGATATTGCCTACGCCGCCATGAAAAAGAATGTAGAGGTTGAGCCCGGCACAGCCTGCGGCGGTTACCCCGGTAACCCGCAGATTAGCGAGTACGCCCGCCTGGGCTACGTACCCGTTGAAAAAGGTGCCACCTCCAAAACCCTGGACTATGCTTATGACGACTGGTGTGTAGCCCAGATGGCCCGCCTGCTGCACCAGGATAATGACTATGATTTTTTTGTAAAACGATCATCCAACTGGAAAAACGTTTTCGACCCAATAAGCCGCTACGTGGTGCCGAAAAAGGAGAATGGCGATCTGATTAGTGACTTCGACCTGTTTTCGGTAAGTCATTTTGTTGAGGGAAATTCCTGGCAGTATTCGTTTTACGTTCCGCACGATATTCCCGGCCTGGTAAACTTTGTAAACCGCGAAACGTTTTTGAAACGCCTAACCACCGGCTTCCAAAAATCCGAAACCCAAAAGTTTGCCGCCCACGCGCTGGATAGAACGATGGGACAATCGGCAGAGTACTACATTAACCAGGGCAATGAGGTAAACATGCAGGCCGCCTACCTGTTTAACTATGCCGGCAAACCATCGCTTACCCAATACTACACCCGCCGCATCCTGGATGTGTTTTATGATGCCTCGCCCTACGTAGGCTGGAACGGCGACGAAGACGAGGGGCAGATGGGGGCCTGGTTTGTGATGAGTTCGCTTGGCTTGTTTGAAATGAATGGCGGCACCTCGCCAGATTTAAGGGTTGATTTAACCAGTCCGCTTTTCCGGTCGGCCCGCATCAACCTTAACCCCGGATATTTTAAGGGCAGGCAGTTTTTGATCGAGGCGCACAACAACTCGGCAAAAAATATCTACATCCGGTGGGCCAAATTGAATGGCCGGATTTTGAATGACCGGTTCATCAGTTTTAAGGATATTTTAAAAGGCGGCAAACTGGAGTTATGGATGTCGGCCAAACCAAATTGATGACAAAAACCGGTTGATTTTTTCGCTGTAAAAATGAAAGGATGCCCAAAGATAGCTAAACGGACACTCAAAGGGTGCCCGGGAAGGTGTTAACGTGGGTTAACAGGTACGTTAAAGGTGCACCACAGGAGATGCTCAAAAACTAATCTGCACCCCATCATCAACCGGGTGGCCGGTGCAGGTTAGCACCCAGCCTTCGGCGATATCGGCCTCCGTGAGTACATCGTTTTTTACCATCTCCACTTTTCCGCCGGTACATTTAGCCACGCAGGTTGAGCATACCCCATTGCGGCAGCTATAGGGCAGGGGGATATTGTTTTGTAGCGCTGCTTGCAGTATGCTTTGGTTTTCGCCCACGGTAACATCATGCACCTCGCCGGCGTGGAGTATCCTGATATTGCGGGGCGCAAAGTTAGTGGTGCTGTTGATTGCCGCAACTGTCTCTAATACAAAGTTTTCCCTGCGAATCTGTCCTGGTTCAATCCCCATATACACCAGCGCGAAACGGATCATGCGCATGTATGGGAATGGTCCGCAGAGATAAAATTCGGCTGTGTTTAAGTTGTTGCTGGCTGTCTGCCTCGTAATGGCCTCTACGCGGTCGGGGTTAAGGCGGTTGGCCTCGCTGCTAAGCAGGTAGTGAATGGTAAATCTATCGGGATGCAAAACTGCAAGCTGGTTAAGCTCAGCTTTGAACAGTATAGATGCCGCGTCCTGGTTGCTGTAAATTAGTGTTAGCCTGCTACCGCTTGGTCGGTTCAGGATATACTTGATCTGCGAAAATATGGGAGTGATGCCGCTACCGCCGGCAAAAAGCAATATGTTCTTGTTATGCTGATAGTTAGCTATGGTAAAGCGACCCGTGGGTGCCAGGGCGGTAATTACATCCCCGGGCTGCATTTTGGTAAGCATAAAGCGGGAAATTTCGCCATTGCTGATGCGCTTGATGGTGATGCCCAACAAAGGTTCATCCGGTGATGAACTTAACGAATATGACCTGCGGATCTCCTCGTTCCGGTGGTTAAATATCAGCGTGATAAACTGCCCGGCTTTATAGGTAATCCGTTCGTCTATCGCGGTGTTACTCAGGTAAAAGGTAGCCGTATCCGGCGTTTCCCATTTAATGTTTTCCAGCTTTAGTTTGAGTATCCCGGCGGTCATATGCATTAAAAAAAGCGGCAGAATGTATTGCATCCTGCCGCTTCAAATTTATAAGCTTAATGGAATTAAGCGATAGCTTTTGTATAAAGTTCGGCTACGTGTGCCCAGTTAATCACGCTCCAGATACCGGCAAGGTAATCAGGACGACGGTTTTGATATTTTAAGTAGTAAGCGTGCTCCCAAACATCGATACCTAAAATTGGGGTGCCTTTTACTTCGGCAATGTCCATCAATGGGTTATCCTGGTTAGGAGTTGATGATACCACTAATTTTTTATCAGCAGTAACAACTAACCAAGCCCAGCCAGAGCCAAAGCGGGTTGCACCAGCTTCGTTGATTTTGGTTTTTAAATCGGCAACAGAACCAAAAGTGCTGGTAATAGCTGCTGCTAAAGCGCCGGTAGGCTCGCCACCACCGTTTGGTGATAATAAAGTCCAAAACAAAGAGTGGTTGTAGTGACCACCGCCGTTGTTGCGAACAGCAGGCGCGAATTTTGAAATATTTTTGATGATATCCTCAATGCTGCTATCAGCTTCTGGTTTACCTTCAAGGGCTTTATTTAAATTAGTAACATAAGCCTGGTGATGTTTGCCATGGTGAATTTCCATGGTTAATTTATCAATGTGCGGTTCCAATGCATCGGTAGCGTAGGATAACGCCGGTAGTGTAAATGCCATAATTACAATTTTAAAGTTTAATGATTGTGATGAACAAATATAAGAGTAGAATTTGCTTTTTGTTCTAATTTAATGTCAAGTTTGTGTATAAGTTGATTAGGGAGTTCATAGTTGATGGTTCACAGATCATAGCCGGATGTACTATGTCATTAATCCTTCGCAGTTGCCATGAACCATGATCTATCAACCATGAACCAAAAATCTACTTTCGTTTGCTCCTGAAAAAATTCTTCACCAGTTCCGAGCATTCGTTTTCTTTAATGCCGCCGGTTATAACGGTTTTGGGATGAGTTATTTTTTGGTTGAGCCTGCCAAAGCCCAGTTTGGTATCATAAGCACCAAAAACTATCCTGCTTACCTGGAACCAGTAGGACGCGCCAGCGCACATTACGCAGGGTTCCATGGTTACGTACAACGTGCAGCCTTGCAGGTATTTTCCTCCCATAGAGTTTGCCGCGGCGGTAAGGGCCTGCATTTCGGCATGGGCCGATACATCGTTCAACCGCTCGGTTAAATTATGACCCCTGCCAATAATTTTACCACCATGGGTTACAATGGCCCCTATGGGGATCTCGTCTTCTTCCAGGGCGTAGCGGGCCTCTTTAAGGGCCTCATTCATAAAGAAATCATCGGGCGATATCTCCGGCTCGCTCTCAAAGTTTATATACCTCATTTATATCAGTTTACTGCCGTTTGGCATGGGTTTATCAACAGCTGCTAAAACTATATCGCCATTTTCATCGGCAAAGCCGGTCACTAAAAATTCCGACATGAATTTGCCTATCTGCTTTTTAGGAAAGTTGATCACACCAACAATCTGCCTGCCCGTTAATTGTTCTTTTGTATAATGCCTGGTGATTTGCGCACTCGACCATTTAATACCGAACTCCCCAAAATCAACCCTAACCTTAAAAGCGGGTTTACGGGCCTCTGGAAAGTCTACAGCTTCCAAAATAGTGCCTACCCGTAGTTCTACTTTTTCAAAATCGTGCCAGGTGATGGTTTCCATAGTGGCAAAGGTAAAATAGAATCAAGAGACAAGAATCAAGAATCAAGATTTTTTGTTGCGTTGCGCAACAAGTGAAATAGTAAAAAAGTATATTGTGTTAGTAGTCAAATGATTGCGAATTGCCATAATTTGCAAAACGCAACAAAAGCGCAACACTTTAGCTGTTCAGCTGGCTTATTGCCCTTGAAATTCTTCATCTACACTTTCGCGCAGGTCATATAGCAACCATTGTTTTTTGGCAATGGATTGAGTTTTGGATTGCAGCAGTTTAATAAAATCATTTACGCCGGTAGGTTCATTGCCATTGCCATGGATGAGTACAATGCTGCCTGCTTGTGGCTGTTGTCCCTTAGCCAGCCAGGCATCTGTACCAACGGGGATCAGCCCAAAGTCGGTGATCCTGTAAACCAATTGCTGATCTGATACCAGCCCCGGGAACCTGAAAAATACCGAGGGCAGCAAGCCGTTTTTGAGCATCGCCTTTTCGGTTTCTAACACTTCGTAGCTGATATCGGTGCCTGGTTCCAGTAAAAAGTTCTCTTTCAATGGCGCTTTTGAGCTTACGCGATGGTTAAAGGAGTGGTTTATCCAGGTGATGTAGATCTCGTGTTTGGCCTGCATCTGTTTAAGCCATTCCAAATCCTGTGGGTGCTGCCGCATCCATATGCCGGTTACAGATAGGGCTACAGGCACAGGCTGTTCTACTTTTTTAAACTCGTTAAAAATATCGGTAAAGATACGTTTATCAAGCGGCCGGTGCGATGGACAAAGATCCGCTGTTAAACTGATGCCGGTTTCCTTGGGTACGCCGCTTTCTATCCCGGCATCCTGTATGGCTACCGATTGCTTTTCGGCTTTGGTGAGCGCTTTTTGATAAGGCGTATTTCTGAAATAACTGCGCGCCTCGGTCATGCTCATCGGCTTTACTTCGTAAAAGCTTTGCTCATCAATTTTGGTTACCAGTGTTTGCGGGTTTACCAACATCAAATATGTTTTGCCCTCGTTTTCAAACTGGCGCAGCACCATCCAATCCTGCGGAAAATGGTGGGCCCAGCCGTAAAATATTTTATAGTTCTCCATTTTACGATAGTTGGCCTGGGCAAATATCGGCAGCGATAATATCGATAAGAGGGAACTGATTAATAAAACCCGGTAGCTTTTTTTCATAATTAATAGCAAATATCTTAATCCATAAATTGTTTTTAATGTTAGCTAAGTAAATAATGATATTTGCCAAAGTAAAATAATCATCAGCCATGACCCGTTTATCTGTCAACATCAATAAAATAGCTACCCTGCGTAACTCGCGCGGGGGCGATAACCCAAACCTGGTACAGGTTGCTAAGGATTGCGAACGCTTTGGCGCGCAGGGAATAACTGTGCACCCTCGCCCGGATGAGCGCCATATTCGTTACCAGGATGTTTTTGATCTGAAGCAAATTGTTACTACCGAGTTTAATATTGAAGGTAATTGCCAGGAGCAAAAATTTATTGACCTGGTGCTGGCTAACAAACCAGAGCAGGTTACCCTGGTACCCGATGTTTTGGGGCAGATCACATCAAATCATGGCTGGGATACCATTACCAATTATCATTATTTAAAAGATATGATAGCGGTTTTTAAAGAGGCAGGTATCCGCGTTTCCATCTTTGTTGATCCGGTTGCTGCCATGGTTGAAGGCGCCGCCAAAACAGGTACCGATAGAATTGAGCTTTATACCGAAGGTTATGCTACCCACTATCATCAAGATAAAGAGCTGGCGGTAGCTCCTTATATCGAGGCAGCTTTAGCTGCCCAAAGTTTAGGCCTTGGTATTAACGCCGGGCACGATTTGGATTTACACAACCTGAAATACTTTGCGCAAAATGTTCCAGGAGTAGATGAAGTAAGCATAGGGCACGCTTTAATAAGCGATGCCTTGTACTATGGCCTGGAAAATACCATTCAAATGTATTTAAAGCAGCTTACCTAATCAGGGTTAAACTGCCCGATAGCATATTGCAGCCGGTAGTTAAGCTAATGATATAATAATAAGTGCCCGAGGGAAGTTTTTGTTTATTTAAAGTACCATCAAACGGACGAGCATAACCCCTGGAATCAAATACATTTTGGCCATTGCGGTTAAATATTTTTACCGTGGCCGATGGGTAATTTTCGATGCCTTTAATTTGCCAGTAATCATTTTGGCCATCACCGTTTGGCGTTATGGCATTGGCTATGCTTACCGCTGATAAGCCTACCGTAATGTTAACCTTTGTTCGTTCGCTTTCGCAACCATCGTTATAAGCGCTTACATAATAGCTGGTATTATTGCTTATGGTAACATGAAAAACCCCACTTGTTTGCTCATCTAAAGGAGTGACACCGCTTTCTGTTTCAAATAAACGATAGGTGGTACCTGCCACAGGATTAGCAACCGGGATTACAGCTGCCCCTGGCGTACAAAGTTCAAAACTATTTACTGTAGGCGGGGCTATTATTCTGGCCTCATCAACAATTGTTATTGGTCCGTAAGGTATAACACATTGATTTACGCCCAATGCCAAAGTGTAAGTACCCGGACCGATATCTTTAAGATCTATATTATTTCCCACCACGGTGCCGTCAGCATTTTTCCATACGGGTGTAAATGCGGCGTTGGTTACCGCAGGCAGTTTAATACCCGTGATACTGCCGTTATTAACATGGCAATGCGCGTTTGTTTTGGTTAGCCCCGAAGCATCAATTGATGGCGTGTAATTGGTAAGGGTAAAGTTTATAGATTTGGCGTTGCAGGAACCGCTGTAGCATTTGGCGTAGTAAATACCCGGCCCAACATTATCAAGTTTTACGCCACTCCCCACTGGTTGATCATCGCTGGTAAACCAGTTTACGGTAATCACATTTTTTAGGTTTTTGAGGGTGATTGATCCGTTGTTTTTATCGCAGGAAGGTTGGATAATATCATGGTCGGCATCGTCGGCCGATACCTGGGGTTGGGTATATTCTGATGTGTTGTTGTTGAAAATGGCGTTGGCTACTAATTTTTTGGTATTAAAGTCGCCGGTTATTTTCCATTTGCCGCTGGCATCTGCCGTTGTAGCAGCATAATATTGTACCGGGTTACAAACGGAGCAATCGGTGTTATCATTATAAATATAAATGTCGGCCCCCGGCGTACCTGTACCAGAAAATTCTGTTTTGGAGTTTACCAACACATTAATATCTGGTACTGCTGTTCCCGCCGATATAAGGTAAGGTTTTTGATTGCAGGAAATGCTGTTTTTTTTGATGACGATGTTTGATGATTCAACCGCGTACATGGCACCACCGTCATTATTGAAAAAGTTCATATCCCTTTCGTCGTCATCGCCTATAAAACCAAAATTGCATTTAAAAAAATATAACAGGGAATTGCCCGGAAGATCGCTTTGTTTGTTACGCGAGAAAGTGAGGTTGCTCACCGATATAAACTGAAACTGGGTGGCGCAAAAATCATTATCGGTAACCTGAACCCCCGAACCCTCAAACTTTATTAATACAGATGCCCCGGCTTCCCTGATATCCTGCCGGTGAATATCAAGCGATAGGGAGTTGTTTACAAAGCTATTGCCCTGGCCGTTTATGGTTACGTTTTTAGCAAAGTAGTTTCTATCGAGCGAGGCTGGTCCCCCTATAAACGAGTCGTCGGCAGTAAGATCAATGGCGTAACCCAATTCAACCACATTGGTGCCCGATTCATCGTACCCGATAAAGTTAGATTCGATGATAAAATTGGTGTTGTTTTTCGAATCGGTTAACGATGCTGTACCGCCGTAAATGCCATAAATATTATCGGCAAAAACGTTGCCTTTGCCCGGTGCACCAATGGTAACGTTAACACAATCATAGGCAGATATTGCCGTAAAAAGCAGGTTGCCATTAAAGTTGGTGAGCTTACTATCATACCCTTTAATGCAAAGCCCGTAAATATCAACGTTTGATGTTTCGGTCATGAGCAGCGCGGCCGCTTTTGTACCCGGGAAGGTATAGCTTACATCGGGGATAATGTAAACTTTAGCATCGCTGTTGCCCAGTTTTGGTCCGGGTTGGCTGCTGCCGTCAATAACAAGGTTTGAGGTAACCTCGGGCAATTGGGTAAACAGCTTTATAGTTAAAGCCTGCGCGCCCGAACCAGGGAGATTAAAATTGATAATATCCTGTGTGGCACTCCCATTGGCTGCTGCCTGGGCTAAGGCATCGCGCAAGGTACCCGGGCCGCTATCGGCATTGCTGCTCACCACAAATACAGTTGCCGAGGCTTGTAAACAAGACAACGCAACAAACAACATCAGCATAAATTGCCTGCACCACATGGCTCATCAATTGCTTTGAAGAATAGTAAACTGAATATTTGGCGCAGCTAATTGGTATTACCTGATGATGGTTAAACTGCCCGACAGCAAGTTACAATTTTTGTTAAGATTAATGATATAAAAATATGTGCCTACTGGTAAGGTTTTACCATTATAAGTGCCGTTGAAAGGCGTGCCGTAACCTTTTGATTCAAATAGTTTTTGCCCATTGCGATTAAATACCTGCACCACGGCCTGCGGATAGCTTTCTATCCCGTTAATTTTCCAGTAATCGTTATGCCCATCGCCATTGGGGCTAAAGGTGTTGGCTATGTTTATTGAGCTGATTCCTACTTTAATTTTTATTTCAACCCGGGCGCTTTCGCAATTGCCTTTGAATTGGCTTATATAATAGCTTCTATCGGTCGGTACGTTCACCGCGAACCTGCCGTTTTGCTGCTCACTTAAAGGAGCTGGGCTGTTGGCATCATCGTATAGCCGGTAGCTGTAGTTGCTATTTGCGTTATTTACCACCAGTAGCGCGTTACCAGCTGTGCACAGGTCGAGATTTGTAACCGAGGGCGGATTTACCGCTTCAGTTTTATCATTAACACTATACACCAAACCCTGGGTACATCCGGAGCCATCTGTTATTTTAATATGGTAAGTGCCGGCTATTACATTTTCAAGATTGGGAGCGTTACCTACAATATTGTCATGATCGTCTGTCCATACAAAAGAGAGCGGGGTAGCCCCGGCGGCGTAAATGCCTTTAATGCTCCCGGTGCTGGTTTCACAATGATCGTCATTAACCTGCACGTTATCTGCCGTTACGGTTAAACCCACGTCTCTGTTAACCGTGTAGCTGGCCAACAAGTATTCGCATCCGCTTTGCTCGGTAACGTAAATGTCATAAGAGGCTGCATCAAGGCCTTTTAATTCAGGATCTGTAGTGGTTACACTTGCACCCGTGGTATGATTAACCCATCGGAATGACTTTGCAACCGGTGCAGGCTGTTGTTGAAATATAATGGTAATGCTGCCGTTGTTTTCATCGCAGGTAGCATTTTTTATTACTTTGGTGTTGCCAATAATGCTTCGTGGAGTACGTTCAATAGTGAATGTTGTTGATTTGGCGCTACAGCCGTTGGCGTTACTGGCCACAAGGTAATAGGAGCCAGGGGCAACGCCATCCAGATCGAGATTATCTGATACCGGTTGATTATTAACATTGTACCATTTGTAAATAGTTGCGCCTGGCGCGGTTATCCCTTTTATGCCGCCATTATCATACTGGCAGGTAGCGGGCTGTATAGTTTTGGCGCTCTCGTCTAATACAATTGCGCCTTCGGTTTTAATTTCAAATGTTGATGAAATTACCTCTCCGCATTGTGTATCATCGGTTACATGCAGGGTGTATTTACCACCTGCTTTGCCGGTAAGATCTTTTGTTTGGGCAACTTCCTGGTTTTGGTCGTCGCGCCAGCTGTAATGGAGTACTCCGCTACCGGTTACTGTTAGATTAGTTATGGAGCCTATTGATTGACCGCAATTAGTATTGATGATTTTGGATTTTGAATCATCGATATTGATGCCATCCGTGTTTTTTAGGAGATAGGGACCTGAAGTTTGCTTACAGGAACCATCAGCATTTTCTACTGTGAAGGTATAAGTGCCTGCCGAGACATCATACAAATCAACGCAATTGCATAATATTACACCATTTTTATCAGTCCATTTGTAATGAGCATCGTAAGGAGCAACAGTTATTCCTGTTATTGAACCTTTGGTGCCACATGATGGCCTTGTAATTTGAAGATTATCAGCGTTAATTTTAACAGATTTATCTTCTATAGTAAATGTTTTTGTTTGTTCACAAGCTGTTCCGAATGCAATTTTTAGGGTATAGGTGCCTGCGTCCACATCTTTAAGGTCGAGGTTTGTGCTTATTAATTTATTATTGTTATCGTACCAACGAAAGCCTGTTGAATAAGGCGTTACAATACCCGTTATTGAACCCTTGTTGTTACACGTGGCGCTTGTAATGGTCGCTTTTGAATCATCAATATTTAAACCAGTAAAATATCCTGTCAAATTGTTAAATGTGGCAGAGGCCATAACATAGCTATCTACAACGCCATTATATGACCATTTTCCATTTGCGTCGGCATTGATTGTTGCAAAATAGGTTTTAGGATTGGGTGGCGTAGCACACGCGCAATCAGCTTTAAAAAGTTCTATAACTGCATTTGGAGTGGCCGTTCCGCTAACCAAAGTGGGCGATACACTGGTTATTTTTACTTGGGGCAGTAAGTCGCCATCTATATATCCCACGAAACTATTTTCGCCTACGCAAAATATGCTGTTTCTTGTAATCTTATATTTACCGTGCGGATCATAACCTATGCCATCTTCTACATAGGCTATCAAATTCTTTTGTGAGGGATCATCGCCGCCAATAATTACTTCGGCATCTACACCCAAACCAATAGCATACTCCGCAATACTCTGACTAAATTCATTGAAGTTTAATTTGCCATCATAATCTGTATTAAAAGCGTTACCCTGAATGATGATTTTGCCACCCAACGCACCAATTTCTAATAAATCATAACCATATACGTCGGCAATAATGTTGTCTTTTATAACTGCATTTAACGGAACATTTAGAGGCATCCCATTAGTGCCGTAGGGACCGGTGATAGATACTCTGGTTTGATCTATCAAGTTGAAGCCATATGGCGCTTTTGTACCTGTGTAATTTGTGCCCATTATATTGTAGCTCAGGTCGAGACTGTTGCCATTAGGATTAGAAAAAAACAACTGAGTTATACCTGCTATAACATTTTTGGCGTTTGCGCTTCCACCAATTACAACGTTATCACAATCAAAAATACTCATAGCGCCGCTTCGTGCTATTTCGCCTGTAATATCTGTCCAGCAAATATTGCTTTGAAAACTACATTTCTTACCGATGTTAATATTGATGTTACCGCGTTCAAAAAAATTGCCCTTTCCCGGCATTCCAATAACAAGGGTGTTGAAGTTTTTTATGTCAATAGCCGGGCCTCCCCAAGCAGATATATCACAATCAAACCAGATGCCATATATTTCAATGAAATCGGCCCCTTGGCAGTGAAAAGAGGTTAAATTATCTGGATATTTAAAAGCAGTACTTATTTTAATTTTAGAATCGGTAACGCCAAACTTACTGCCCGGTTGAGTAGACGCATCTATTACTAAATTAGATGTAAGGTCTGGCAATTGCAGAATCACTCTTATCGTCCTCCCCGCCTCACTCAAATCCGGCAAATTAAAATTGATATAATCCTTTTCGGCACTCCCATTAGCCGCAGCCAAAGTCAACGCCTCCCGTAAAGTACCCGGCCCGCTATCGGCATTACTGGTTACTACAAACACAGCTGCCTTAGTGGAAGTTATGATAAATAATATGGATAAGGCAAGCAGTAGTGAACGGTACATAATAAGTTAGCATCTAAAATACATTTTTTTCCTGTAAACGCTTTGTCAATATGGTATTACGCAATTGTTACTCAATTTGTAAAAGTGTACCTTTGCGCTAAATTTAAGGGGACGACTACTTCATGAAGCTTAACGCAGATTACCAGGAACAATTCCAATCGAGGCATATTGCTCCAAATGAGGCCGATACGGCAAAAATGTTAAAAACCATCGGTGTTAATTCACTTGATGAACTGATAGCGCAAACTGTACCAGACAGGATCAGGCTAAAAAATCCACTCAATTTACCGCCCGCTAAAAGCGAATTTGATTACCTCACTACTTTAAAGCAAACATCTTTAAAAAACAAGGTTTTTAAATCGTTCATTGGCAAGGGTTATTATGATGTGATTGTGCCGGGCGTTATTCAGCGTAACATTCTCGAAAATCCGGGATGGTATACCCAGTACACGCCTTACCAGGCAGAAATTGCCCAGGGACGTTTACAGGCCTTATTAAACTTCCAAACCATGGTAATTGACCTTACCGGTATGGAAATTGCCAACGCATCGTTATTAGATGAGGGCACTGCCGCTGCCGAAGCTATGTTTATGCAGTACAGCCTGCGCAAAAACAATGCTGCCAATGTGTTCTTTGTATCTGAAGAACTTTTCCCGCAAACTATTGATATTTTAAAAACCCGTTCTGAGCCTTACGGCATCGAACTGCAAATAGGCGATCACCGCACTGTTGAGCTAACCGAAAATATGTTTGGTGCTATAGTTCAATACCCTGCAGGTAATGGCGCTGTTTATAACTACACAGATTTTGCCGCTAAAGGCCACGAAAAAGGTATTAAACTAACCGTTGTTGCCGATATCATGAGCCTGGTGCTGTTAACGCCTCCGGGTGAGTGGGGTGCCGATATTGTTGTTGGTTCAACCCAGCGCTTTGGTGTACCAATGGGCTTTGGCGGTCCGCATGCCGCGTTTTTTGCCACTAAGGAAGAGTACAAACGCTCTATCCCTGGTCGTATCATTGGTGTAACTATTGATAGCGCCGGCAACTATGCTTTGCGTATGGCTTTGCAAACCCGCGAGCAGCACATCCGCAGGGATAAAGCAACTTCAAATATTTGTACCGCGCAGGCATTGTTAGCTATTATGGCCGGTATGTATGCCGTGTATCATGGTCCGCAGGGAGTTAAACTGATTGCCGAAAGGATTCACGGTTTAGCTATCCTTTTAGACAAAGCCCTTGGCGAATTAGGCTACAAACAACTGAACGAAAGCTACTTTGATACGCTGAAGTTTGATGTTGCCCATTTAGCCGGCCCAATCCATTCTGAGGCCCTGAACAACGAAATGAACTTTAGCTACAATGGCTCGGTTGTAACCATTTCTGTTGATGAAACTACCTCGGCCGAGGATATCAAAACCATTGTAAGGTTTTTTGCCAAAGTATTGGGTAAAAGCCTGACCGATGTTGATTTCGACGGATTGAAAAACGGTTTGGAAACTGTTATTCCTGCTGAATTACAACGTACTTCTGCCTACTTAACGCACGCGTTATTCAACTCGCACCATTCAGAACATGAAATGCTGCGTTATATTAAATCATTAGAGGCAAAAGATCTTTCGCTATGCCACTCTATGATCGCTTTAGGTTCATGTACCATGAAACTGAACGCTACTACCGAAATGATCCCGGTTACCTGGAATCATTTCAGCAAAATTCACCCTTTTGCACCAACCGACCAGGTAGGCGGCTACATGCAATTGTTTGATGAAATCAACAACTGGTTAAGCGAAATTACCGGTTTTGCAGCCATGAGCTTACAGCCAAACGCGGGCGCGCAAGGCGAGTACGCCGGCTTAATGGTTATCCGCGCTTATCACCACGATAGGGGCGATACCCATCGTAACATTGCCTTAATTCCATCGTCAGCACACGGTACAAACCCTGCATCTGCAGCCATGGCCGGTATGAAAATAGTGGTTGTTAAATGCGATGATAACGGTAACATCGACGTTGCCGATATGAAAGCCAAGGCAGAGCAATATAAAAATGAGCTTTCGTGCCTGATGGTTACCTATCCATCTACCCACGGTGTGTTCGAAGAATCGATCATCGAAATTTGCGAAATCATTCATGAAAACGGTGGCCAGGTTTATATGGATGGTGCCAACATGAACGCGCAGGTAGGTTTAACAAGTCCGGCCAATATTGGTGCCGATGTTTGTCACCTTAACCTGCACAAAACCTTCTGTATCCCTCACGGTGGTGGTGGTCCGGGTATGGGTCCTATCGGTGTGGCTAAACACCTGGTGCCTTATTTGCCGGGTCATGCTGTGGTTGATATTGACAGGGGCAAATCTATCCACGCGGTATCGGCAGCTCCATGGGGGTCAGCATCTATATTAATCATTTCACATGCTTACATAGCCATGATGGGCGGCGAAGGTTTAACCAACGCGACCCGTTACGCCATCCTGAATGCCAACTATATTAAAACCCGCTTGCAGGATCACTTCCCGGTATTATACACCGGTGCCAACGGCCGTTGCGCGCATGAGATGATTTTGGATTGTCGCTCGTTTAAAGCTTTCGGCATCGAGGTTACTGATATTGCTAAACGTTTAATGGACTATGGTTTCCACGCGCCAACAGTATCTTTCCCGGTTGCGGGCACGGTAATGGTTGAGCCAACAGAATCTGAGCCTAAGCACGAGCTCGACCGTTTCTGCGACGCGATGATCGCCATTCGTAATGAAATTGCCGATGTGGCAAGCGGTGTATTAGATAAAACCGACAATCCGTTGAAAAACGCGCCGCACACGGTAGCCGTAATTACCGGCAACGAGTGGGAGCACCCGTATACACGCCAAAAAGCGGCCTTCCCGCTTCCATACGTAGCAGCATTCAAATTCTGGCCATCAGTAGGCCGGGTTAATGATACCTATGGCGATAGAACGCTAATATGTTCATGCCCGCCATTAACAGATTACGAGTTTGAAGAAAGCGAAGTAACCACCCCGGAATACGGAACATGATAAAACGTAAAAGGCCTCAGTGATGAGGCCTTTTACGTTTTAAGGATATTTTTTTTCATGTAGAGACGCAATATTTTGCGTCTCCCCCGTGCAAATCACCCCGTGCAAATCACCCCGTGCAAATTTCGCCGTCAAATTTAAATCGTCTCTGTAAAATCGCTCTGTATAGCGGGAGACGCAAAATTTTGCGTCTCTACGTTGGGGGAACTAATTACATTGGAAAATAATTGTCTTCGTTATCGCCGTTAGCCAACCAATTTTCTGGGTTTTTAAAGATATATTCCTTTACATTTTGATATTCTTTTTCATTGCGGATCACCCGATCAAAATATCGAGGCTGCCATGAAAACTCTATTTCATTAGTTGTTGCATAAGTTTTTACTGATGCTTTGTAACCACGCATGGCCGAAGCTAAATTCTTGCTTTGCGCACCAAATTTATTGGGCTGCCAATCAATCTTATCGGACCTGTTGATGAAAATAATTCCGTGTAGGTGATTGGGCATTAATACAAACTCGTCTAAGTCTATGAATGGGTGATGGTTGGGGATTTCAATCCAGTTATTATAAGCTATTTCACCAATAGTGGTTTTATTTAATGAAACTTGATTTTCGTCGATTGATGCAACGATATCGCCAAAATAATGGAGTCTTTGTTTTGTGCAGATGGTAATATAATATAAACCGTTAGAACCATAATCCCAGTTTGATAAGCGGGTTGCCGGTATCCGGAATTTATTATTGAATTTCTCCTCCATGAAAAATAAGGTTTGGTTCTTTGTAGAGACGCAATATTTTGCGTCTCCCGCATGCAAATCACTTTTGCAAATCGCTGTTGCAAATTCGCTCGTCTGGTGGGAGACGCAAAATATTGCGTCTCTACGTTAGGAGTTACGCCGTAAAATTATATATAAACACAATCTCACCTGTAAACGCCGGTTTCTTTTGATCTTTTATTTCAAGGGTGGTTGCCATGGTGGCTTTGATGTTGCCACGTAGATTTACCAGTCCGGCTAATTTTACCTTAAGGCGCACTTCGCTATCAACCAATACCGCCTGGCCAAAACGCAGGTTTTCGATGCCGTAATTGATCTCCATTTTCAGGTTTTCAACCTTTACAATTTCTTTCCATAGATAGGGTACCAACGATAGGGTAAGATAGCCGTGGGCGATGGTAGCACCAAACTGGCTTTCGGTTTTAGCTCTTTCCGGGTCGGTATGAATCCATTGGTAATCTAAGGTTGCATCGGCAAATTTATTGATCTGCTCCTGGGTTATTTTGTACCATGACGAAGCGCCAAGATCGTTACCTACCTGTGCTTCAAATTCCGCGAAGTTATTAATGGTTAACATTTGATGGTCAGTTTATTGTTAAAGATGGCGAAGTTACAATTTTTTAGGTTTGCAGCATTACTGCACTCATTCTCTTGATCAATGCAAACGCGTATAAATAACATCAAACGGAATTTTGCCATGGTTAAAAATCAATTCTCTCCTGAACTTATTTAGCCAACAATAGGCATAAATATTAGATGCATTTAAATTACTAAAACAATCAGTCCAATGTTAATCACGCGAAAATTTAAAATATTGATTTTCAAATATTTACATGTTATTTTGTTTGAAATGTGTTAAGTTATGTTAACCCAATTTAGATGTTTTACCCTTATTCGCCCAACAAAGCCTTCAAACTTTCCAGTGTATCGGCTTCCTCTTTGGGTTTATCCTGCCGCCACCGTAGGATACGGGGGAAGCGCAACGCTATGCCCGATTTATGGCGGGTAGATTTATTGATCCCTTCAAACCCTATTTCAAAAACCAGTTCGGGCTTTACGGTGCGTACCGGGCCAAATTTTTCGATGGTATTGCGTTTAATAAAATAGTCTACCTTGTTGATCTCGGCATCGGTTAAACCCGAGTAAGCTTTGGCAAAGGGTACCAGTTTATCACCATCCCAAACGGCAAAAGTGTAATCGGTATACAAATCGGCACGGCGACCGTGGCCTTTTTGGGCGTAGATCATTACCGCGTCTACCGAAAGCGGATCAATTTTCCATTTCCACCAATCGCCCCGCTTCCGGCCAACCTGGTAAGCGGCGCTTTTGCGTTTAAGCATAATCCCTTCGGCTATCATATCACGCGATTGCTCCCTGATTTGCCCTAACTCGTCCCAGGTATCAAATTTAATCAATGCCGAAATCCGGAACACTTCGGGATAAGCAGTAGCGGCCTGTAGCTCTTCTAATATCAGCCGCCTTTCGCTTTGTGTTTTGGCGCGAATGTCCTGGCCTTTGTATTCCAGGCAGTCATAAGCGATAACTGCGACCGGACTCTCCTCCAATATCTTTTTACTCAGGTTTTTTCTGCCGATGCGGGTTTGCAATACATTAAAAGGCATGGGCAATCCATTTTGAAAACTCAGAATTTCGCCATCTATCACGGTACCATCCGGCAGGGCATTTAAAAACGGATGCAATTCCGGAAATTTTTCGGTAGCCAGGTCTTCGCCACGGCTCCAGATAAAAATCTCGCCGTCGCGTTTGATCATTTGAGCGCGGATACCATCCCATTTCCACTCGGCCTGCCAGTCGGCCGGATTGCCGAGTGTGGCGCCTACTTCATCGGGTGTTTTTTGTTTCTCGGATGTTTCCTGGATGGGGTAAGCCAGGAAAAAGGGATATGGTCTTGAAATATTTTCGGCAGCGTCCTGTTCCTCCATCAGTTGTGTAAACTGGAAGGTTTCGGGCAGCCAGCTGCCCATAATGCGGTGGGTAAGTACTGCAGCCTCCAAACCCGAAATATCGGCCAAAGCCTTAATCACCAAATTTTGCGATACCCCAACTCGGAAACTGCCGGTGAGCAGTTTGTTAAACACAAAACGTTCCTGGTTATCCAGCATCGCCCATGAGGCTAATAGCCATTCCTTTTTCTGCTCTTCGGTTTTATCGTTCAGGTTGTTGATCTCGGCTATCCATTCAGTCAAAGTTTTACTGCTGCTCACATCGCTTTGCGGCATGAGCAGCGCCATAGTTTCGGCCAAATCGCCAACCACATGATAGCTTTCTTCAAACAGCCATGCGGGGATATTAGATGCTTCAATGGCCCAGGTACGCACCAAGGTGGAGTTGATTTGCCGCTTAGGTTTGCGCCCGGTAAACAGGGCCAGCATGTGCATTTTATCGGTATCGGGTACGGCGTTAAAATACTCTTTTAAAACCTTAACCTTCTCGTTGGTTTTGTTGGTTTCATCTAAAGAAAGGAAAAGTTGGGCGAAGGCTTTCATGAAATGGTCCCTCCAGCCTCACCTAAATCCTCTCCAAAGGAGAGGATTTTATGAGCATGTTCGTTAATGTCTTCGCCTTGATTTTCAGGCTCCCTCTCCTCTGGAGAGGGCTGGGGTGAGGCTTCTTCTTCCTCGCTTCCATACAAAGTATGTACCTCATGCGCGTCAAAGCCAATCTCATTTAAATATCTTGTAAAGGTGGCCGTGTACCCATGGGTAAGGTAAACGCTTTCGCATCGGGTGGCGTCAATGGCGCTGATTAGGCCGTCCCAATCGGCATGGTCCGAGAGGATAAAACCCCTGTCGGCAGCGCGGCGGCGTTTGGCTCCGCGGATAGCCATCCAGCCCGAGCAATAGCCAAAGCTATACGGCCCGAATTTGCGCATCCATGGTGTACCTACAGATGATGGCGGCGCTATGATAATCCCTTTCCGCACCTCTTCTTTTACTGAATCCTGGGTGATCCTTTCCGTTGGATTTAGCACCACCCCGTTACGGCGCAGGGCTTCGTTGGTATTTTCAATTACGCCATGGGTATACACCTTTCCGTTTGATAGATCGAGGTTTTGTAGGATGCGCTGGGCTTTGCCTAAGGAATATCCAACCAAAACCGTAGCCAGGCCATTGTGCAGGTTGGTTCGCCACCATTTGTTGATATCATCAAAAATTTGCGCCTGCGGTTTCCAGGTATAAACAGGCATGCCAAAGGTACATTCTGATATAAAGTGATGGCATTGCACTGGTTCAAAAGGCGTGGAAATGCCATCATCCTCCACCTTATAATCGCCGGATACTACCCAAACCTCACCTTTATACTCTACCCTGATTTGCGCCGAGCCGATTACGTGTCCGGCCGGGTACAAGGATATGGCAACACCATTTTTCATGATGGTTTCGCCATATTCCACCGTTTGCAGTTGAATTTCGCCAAGGCGGTAAAGCAATACTTCTTTAGATAGATAATGCGCCAGGTAATGCTTATGCCCCACATAAGCATGGTCGGCATGGGCATGGGTAATCACGGCATCATCCACAGGTTTCCAGGGATCAATATAAAATTTGCCCTGCGCGCAGTAAATGCCTTTGTCTGTAAATTCAAGTAATGGTTTTTTGGCCATGGTATAACATAAACCTTTTGAAACAGAATAAGTTTGAGGGGTAGGATGGAGAGAAGCTGAAAACTATTTCCCATCGCCCAAAAGCCTAAAAAATACGGTTACGCAAATTACATCCCTCAACACCTTAATGGCATTGTGCAGGGTATTGTAAACGGTGCGTTCGCTCAGGCCGGTTTGGTCGGCAATATCTTTGAAAGCTACGGTATCAAAATAGCGCAGGCGGATAATTTCTTTTTGGCGGGGCGATAGTTGATTAAGCGCCTTTTGCAGCCGCTTTTTCATATGCTCGTCATGCTGACTGGCAATTAATATCGACTCATATGATGGCTCGATAGGCGTATCGCCGGCACTGATATCATCAATTAAGCCGCCGGTTTGGGTAGCCTCAGATAGTTGCAGGTAAGTTTTATAAAGTATGCGCTTGTAAATGGTAAGGGTGTACTGCTGCACGTTTTGCACATCGGCCAGTTTGTGCTTTATTTTCCAAAGTTCCAGGAATAAATTGTTGATGCCTTCTTTAACCAGCTCGGGGTTTTTATATAGCGACAGGCCGAAGCGGTACAGGTCGTCATAAAAAAGATTAAAGCATTCATAAAGTCCCTGCTTGTCGCCTTCCGCAAGCAATTGCCAGTTTTTATTGATGTCCTTGTTTTTAGGACCCATGAATACTGTCTTTGAAACTTCCATTTAAAGGTTGGCAATTAATAGTGCATTTGCAAATGCTGTTACTTTTTGAATTATTTTAAAAACCCAATGTAACTTATTGAATAATACAATAATACAGTTAAAAATTAAAAAGTGAAATTTATTTGGAAAAACATTGGTAAAAAAGAATAATCTATTGCACTTGTGTGTAAAAGTTTCAATATATACTTAACATGGACTATTCTTCATACCAAATAGAAGATTTTTTAACCGACGATAGCTTTATTGCTTACTGTTATAATGATGATAATGCCGCCGTTGCAAAATGGGAAAATATCCTTGCCGAAAACCCGGCTTTGGCTCCTAAAATGAGTGAAGCCCGCGAGCTTTGCCTGCTGCTGGCTATTAAAGTTAGTCCGGCCGAAAAGGCCATAGCCCTGGAGCGCCTTAAACATATGATTGCCACCGCCGGCGAATTTGAACCAGAGCGTAAGATTAACAGTATCCGTAATTATTTCACCAAATGGGTAGCTATCGCGGCTTCGCTGCTGATTATGGCGGGAGCTTTCGCAGTTTACAAAATAAGCAATACCAACCCAAGCGGGGCCGCCTTGTACAGCGCCGCCACCGATGCCAATTATACGCTGGTAGGTAAAACAGATTTTGGCCGTCGTAAGCTAATCAAATTACCGGATGGTAGTTTGGCTTTGCTGAACGGCTCAAGCACCCTGAAAATAGCAAACGACTATAATACCCATAATCGCCACCTGTTGTTAAGCGGGGAAGCTTTTTTTTCGGTTACTAAAGACAAGCATAAACCATTTGTGGTAATCACCGGCAAAACCGCCACCACGGCATTGGGTACCTCATTTAAGGTAGAAAGCTATACCAACGCGCAAGTAGCCAGTGTAATGTTATCAACCGGCAAGGTTAAAGTGGAATGCACTCAGCCCGATTTGAAGGTTGAAGATGTAACGCTTATCCCAGGCCAAAAAGCGGCTTTATATAATGGCGATAAGGCCTTTACCCAAACTACCTTTTATGCCAAAGACCTGCAAAACTGGATAGACCGCAAGCTGATTTTCAAAAGCGCCGACCTGAAAGAAATAGCCGCCAAACTAAAAACAGTTTACGGCGTGGTGATTATCCCGCAGGATAAAACCGGCGACGCGGTATCATTTACCGGCGAGTTTATTGGAAAAGACCTTACCGAGGTGCTGGATGCCATTGGCTTTACCAATCATTTCACTTATAAACAAAGCGGCAACAAAGTGCAATTACAATTTTAAACTATTAAAGAACCCCAATTTTAAACTATTCTAAATCAAAACTATATGCAAAAACCATTACTCAATTCACGATTACGATCATGGATGCTGCTGCGGGTGATCCCGGTGGTGTTACTGATCATGTCGTTATCCGGGTACGCGCAATCATCAACCCCAAACGCGTATTCATTTAGCTGGAAAAATACCCCGCTTCCGGCAGTTTTTACACAGATTGAAAAAGCAGCCAATGTGCATTTTTCATACAACCCAAAGGATCTTGACCTTCAAAAAAAGATCAACCTAACTGTTAGCAAACAAAGCCTGCAACAGGTAATTGACCTTGTTACCAAAGAACTACACGCCCAGTACAAAATTGTTGGCGAAACAGTGATGATCCAATCGCAAAAGCCGGCGGTAAAAGTAACATCGGCCGTAGTTGATGATTTTAACCTTACCGGTAAGGTTACCGATGACCAAAATCTGCCATTGCCGGGCGTTACTATTGTTAACACCACCAAAAACCGTAGTGCCGCGACTACCGAAACCGGCAGCTTTTTAATATTAGCCAACAACGGCGATGTAATTACCTTTAGCATGATAGGTTATGAAACTACCTCCATTATTGCTACTGATAAAGCCAAAACAGTAAAAATTACCCTTAAAACCAAAGCAACCGAACTAAACACGGTAGTGGTGACAGCCTTAGGTATTAAAAGAGAAGAGCGCTCATTAGGTTATGCCACTGCCGAGGTTGATGGCAACGACCTTAAAAAGGCCCGCGAAACCAACGTGATTAACTCATTGGCCGGTAAAGTACCGGGATTGATTATCAACAGTACCGCTGGCGGTCCGGCCGGTTCATCAAGGGTAATCATTAGGGGTAATACCAGCATTACCGGCAATAACCAGCCGCTGTATGTGGTTGATGGTGTGCCTATTGATAACTCCAATTACGGCCAGGTTGGCGGTGGTAAATACTCTGGCGGTTTTGATTTTGGTGACGCGATATCGGCCATTAATCCTGATGACATCGATAAGATCTCGGTTTTAAAAGGCCCCTCAGCATCGGCGCTTTATGGCAGCCGTGCAGGTAATGGTGTTATATTAATTACCACCAAAAAAGGCAATGCTAAAAAAGAGTTGGGTATTGAGGTTAACAGCACTACTTCCATAGAAAATCAACTTACCCATTATAATGATTACCAGTACATTTACGGGCAGGGTACTGCCGAGCAATTGGTGGTTGATCCATCGCAGGCAAAAAATACATTGTTCAACAACTTTGGCCCCCGGCTCGATCCTAATTTGCAGGTAATTGGCTTTGATGGCAAATACCGCCCATACGCGCTGGCAAAAAACAACATCGATAACTTTTTCCGCACCGGCGCAACTACCACTAATAACGTGGCATTTGCAAGTTCAAATGATATCTCATCGTTCCGTTTATCGGTAGGCGATTTGCGCAGCCGCGATATTGTACCGGGCAGCAACCTGCGCCGCAGCACGTTTAACTTTACGGGTGCGTCAAAATTTGGCAGTAAGGTAACCATATCGGCTAAGGTGATGTACCTTAACGAGGATGTGATAAACCGCCCCGCGCTGGCCGATGATCCGGGTAATATTGGTAACGCCTTTGTCGGCCTGGCCAATAACGTTGATCAGTCTTACTTTAAAAACGGCTACAAAGATTCTGAAGGTAATTATGTTGATTGGGGCGGCGGCCAATACCGTTTAGATCCTTATTGGGTAATTAACGAAATGAAAAACGAAACCCGTAAAAATAGGTTTATCGGTAACTTACAGGGCAACTATGTAATTACCAGCTGGCTTAACTTACAGGGCCGTATCTCCACCGATTTTACTTACTTAAACTATAGCAAATTCAGTCCGCGTACTACGCCGGGCGCTTTGGCCGGCGAGCTTGATCAGTTTGATCAAAAATTAGGTACTACCGAGGGTGACGCTTTGTTAACTGCTCAAAAACAGGTAACGCCTTCATTAAACTTAGCTTTAAGAGTTGGTGCCAGTTTTTCAAGGATTGATAACCCGGGTACTACATCTACCTTCATTAATTTGAATGTGCCGGATGTAATTAGTCCTAATAGTTTTTCTGATAAAGCGGTAGTTGAAAACCATTACCGCAAACGCAATAACGGCGCGTACGCTTTGCTAAGCATCGGCTACAAATCATACCTGTACCTGGATGCGAGTGTACGTAAGGATGCTTCATCAACATTGCCTGCAAGTAATAACAGCTATGTTTATCCGTCGTTAGCGGCCAGCTTTATCTTCAGCGATTTTTTTAAGATCGATCCATCGGTATTATCGTTTGGTAAACTGAGGCTATCAGCCGCCGAAGTTGGTAACGATACAGACCCTTACCTGTTAAACTTAAACTACAACCTGTACCCGCAAACTTTTAACGGTACATCGGTAGGCGGCATAGCCAGCACTATTTTGCCCAATAAAAACTTAAAGCCAACCCGTACCAAATCATATGAGATTGGTACACAATTGAAATTCTTTGGCGAAAGATTAGGTGTTGATGTATCTTACTACACTTCCAAATCGCGCGATCAGATTAACCTGGTGCCCGCGCCGCTTTCATCGGGCTTTGCACAACAGCTGGTTAACGCCGGTGTAATTGGCAACAAAGGTGTGGAGATAGGCTTGAACGGATCGCCGGTACAAACCAAAAGTTTTGGCTGGGATGTTAACGTAAACTTCGCCAAAAATACCAATACCGTAATTTCACTGGCAGATGGTATCCCGTACCTGTCATTATCAGATGCACGCTGGTTAGGTGTATCTGTAGTGGCTAAACCAGGCGCGCCATACGGGGCTATTTTAGGCTTCGATTACCTGCGCGATCCGCAGGGCAACATCGTGCTTGATCCGCAAACACTGGCCCCAAAACAGGCGCCCGAGCGCAGCGTACTGGGCAAAGGTACCTGGAGCTGGACCGGTGGTTTAACCAACAACTTCCACTACAAAAACTGGGGCTTAAGCGCGGTAATTGATATTAAACACGGTGCCGATCTGTTTTCGATGACCAACATGTTTGCCATTATTCGTGGCAGCCATGTATCAACCTTACCTGGCCGGGCCGAGTGGATAAAATCTGAAGAGCAACGCCAAAGCGCAGGTGCTACCATTGAGGCCTGGCGTGCCGCCGGTAAAGTGCAGGGTTATACACCGCAAGGCGTGGTACAAACTGGTACTGATGCCAGCGGAAACCCAATCTACACAAAAAATACTACGGCGGTTGATCCATCGAACTACTGGTCGCAGTTTTATAGCGATGGTAATGGTGTAGCTACGCCGTTTATTTATGATGCCAGCTATATTAAAATGCGCGAGATCACTTTAAGCTACCGTTTCCCGGCAGGCTCAACCTCAAAACTGGGCATTAAAGATTTAACCATTGCTGTGGTAAGCCGTAACCCTTTTATTATTCACAAAAACGTTCCGAATGTTGACCCCGACTCCAACTATAACAATGGTAATGGACAGGGACTGGAGTACGGCTCATTGCCATCAAGAAAAAGCTGGGGCTTTAACTTAAACTTCAGATTTTAATAGGATGTATAATTTTAGAACGAACAAGATGAAAAGAACTTTTAATAAATATAAGTTGGTTACACTCCTGATGCCGTTACTACTGTTTTCGTGCAAAAAGTTTGGAGATGTAAACACCGATCCAACCAAATCGGCTAACCTTGATCCCATTAATCAACTTAACCTGGTAGAGCTGCGTTTTGGTGGCGATGTAACCATTAACGAGCGTACCAGCATTATCCTCACCATGCCTATGGCACAGCAAATAGGCGGCGCGTATTATAACCGTTATGGCAGCGCCTATATTGAAGACAGGCAATACATGAGCGAGCTTTGGGAGCTTGGCTATCCCAATGATGTTTTAAATATTGTTGATGCTGTTGCCCGTACCAGCGCCAAGCCCAACCTGAATGCCATTTGCCGCATTATGAAGGTTTATGTATTTGCCCGCCTTACCGATATGTATGGCGATATCCCTTACACAGAGGCCGGCAAAGCATACATTGCCGGTACCGTACGCCCTAAGTTTGATACCCAAAAGGACATTTATGCCGATTTTTTTAAGGAACTAAAGGCGGCTGTTGCCCAGCTTGATGCCTCGAAAGATGCCGTAAGCACAGAACTTTTTTATCATGGCGATTTAACCAAATGGAAAAAGTTTGCCAACTCCCTACGCTTGCGCCTGGCTATGCGTTTAATTAAAATTGACGAAGCCACAGCCAAGGCCGAAGCTACAGACGCTTTCAACGCCGGTTTAATTGCCAGCAATGATGACATCTGCAAGCTGGATTATATGAACATCACCAATGGTTATGCAGAAATTAGGGGCAACGGTGTATCGGTAGGGATTAATCAATACCAGGATGACGGTCGCCCGCGTATTTGTACCACGTTGATTAACCAGATGAAAGGCACTAATGATCCGCGTTTAAACTACATCGCACGTGATTATTGGGTTAATCCTGATAAATTGACCGATAGGCTTGATGTTACCGCGCAGGTAAAAGCACAGGTTGGAATAATAGGGGTTGGTCCGGGTAAATACAATTACGACGACTTTTTAGGTGCCATCAATATTGATTATCCAGGTCGTGGTACCCTATCTGTACCCAACGGTGGGCAAAAAGTGCAGCTGGCCGATTTTATGGTGCGCAGCGACGCCCCGTACTTCCACATGACTTATGCCGAGGTAGAGTTTTTATTGGCCGAAGCCAATACCCGATGGGGTTTAGCCCTGGGTGGTACTGCCAAACAGCATTATGAAAATGGTTTGGAGGCGGCCTGCCAGCAACTGGCACTGTACCCAACCGGGCCTACTTTATCGGCAACAGAAATACAAAACTTTAAACAGGATAACCTGCTTGCGCCGGGTAAGGAGTTACAGCAAATTGATACCCAGATATGGATTGCCCAACTGATGAACGGCCCCGAGGCTTATTCAACCTGGCGCCGCAGCGGCTTCCCGGTATTGGTACCGGGTGTAACTGCAGAATCGGACGTGACTACCATACCACGCAGATTTGAATACCCTTTAACTGAACGCGAACAAAACGCCACCAACATAGCGGCTGCCATTACTGCTCTTGGCGGTAAAGATACCTGGACAGCACACGTGTGGTGGGATAAACAATAATAAGCCATAAGATAACAAATGGAGATTTTTAAAAATAAGGCACTGCTAACTATTACCATTTTTATACTGGTAACTATTATTGGCTGCAAAAAAAGTACGGTAAAGGCCGAAGGGATTGATAGCACGCAAACTGCTGCAACTGCCAAATTCAGGGTGGTAGGTTATTTACGTTATGAAGATAACCTGCTTGATGAGGCCAACGCCATTGATATGAGTAAAATAACTCACCTCAACGTGGCTTTTATCAATCCCGATGCCGACGGCAATTTTGCCGCGGATGCCAATCTGCAAAAAGTAGCCCAATTAGCACATAGCCATAAAGTGCAGATCCTGGCGGCTATTGCAGGTGGTTTACCTCCGGCATATTTCAGCAAGTTGATGGAACCGGGTATGCAGGCAAAATTTATTGCCAGCCTGGTAAAGTTTACGCAGGATAATTACCTGGATGGCATTGACGTGGATATTGAGCAAAGCCTTATCAACAGCAATTATGAATCATTTGTTACCGGTTTAGCTGCCGCGTTAAAAGCTAAAGGTAAACTTACCACGGCTGCTATTGCCACGGTTTATGCTACCAGTTACACGGATAAAGCTTTAGCCAGTCTTGATTTTATCAACGTAATGTCGTACGATAAAACGGGGCCATGGAAGCCCGAGAATCCCGGTCAGCATTCGCCTTATAGTATGGCGGTTGAGGATTTGGCTTACTGGAGTGGTACCCGTGGTATTGCCAAAGAAAAGCTAAGCCTTGGTGTACCTTTTTATGGCTACGGCTTTGGTACCAACGCGCCTGCCGATCTTACCTTCTCGGCCATAGTAGCGGCCTATCCAGGTGCCGAAAACCAGGACCAGGTAACCGTGCCCGGCGGCGGTATAGTTTATTATAACGGCATCCCCACTATAAAAAGTAAAACCCAGCTGGCACTTGAAAAAGCCGGCGGCATTATGATATGGCAATTACGCCAGGATGCCAAAGGGCCAAACTCATTATTGGGGACTATCAATACGGTGATACAATCACATACCAATTGATCAATTGAAACACATTAAAATATTTAAACAATGAAAAAGATTAAATACACATCACTACCGGCGCTGGTGCTGGTTATGCTTATGGTATTTGCGGGCTGTAAAAAGGATGAGGTGAAAACCCAGGAGGACGCCAACCCTTATTTCCCACGGATATTTGATAACCTGCGTAAGCTATCGGCACCGCAAATTATCAATGAGGGAGCTACTGCTACCTTCAATGGTTTGCAGTTTTCGCCGGCCAGCAAGGTAAAAATCAGTTGGAAAGTGAACGGCAAAGAAATGTCGACAGATACGGCTTTCGCTTTTAAACCAACCGCCGGTGGCGAATACACCATTAAAGTGGATGTTACCTACAACGGCGACTCTACCTCAAGACAAACCAAGGTATTGGTTAATCCGTCAACTTACACCTTTAAACCCTATACCCGTGTTGTATTAGCTAATCTTACCGAAGATGGCACCGCCGCCAATGTGGTTTGGAGCAATATCACGCACCTGGAATACCAGGTAGGTAAAGTATCTGCCGATGGAAGCCTTGATGTTTCAAAAGGCACTGTTGCCCAACATGCCGATGAAATTGTTGCCCGTGCGCACATTGCCGGAGTGCCGGTTATTATGGGACTTACCGGCCACCTATCGGGCATTGATGGCTGGGCGCTTTATGGCAGCGATGATTTTGGTACGGCTATCCGTACGCCGGCTGCAATGGCATCGTTAATAGCAAGCGTAAAGGCCTATGTAGCCGCCAAAAAAATGGACGGTGTAGATATTTATATGGAGGATATCAATTCAGATAACGCGCCTTTAAATATCCATGCTATCGGTCCGTTTTTGACTGCGTTAAAAGCCGCCTTGCCGGCTACTGCTTTGGTTACGGTTACCGCTACGGTAAACTATCAGCATTGGGAATACCCCGATCTTTCGGCGGCATCATGGGTAAATATCCATGCTTTTGAGGATAATATTCATATTGGCCCCGATGCACCTGTTGGGCAGTCATCAAGCTATGATTTTATGGTATCGGGCACGCAAATATGGACAAACTTTCATCTGCCAGCCAGTAAATTAGTAGTAGGTATGCCAGCTTTCGGTTTACGTTACAACGCGTTAAACGCTGCCGGCAACAACGCAAGCTGGGGATCATATGATTACATGACCTACAAGGATATCATAGCCGCCGACCCGGCCAACGCCACCAAAGAGAAAGCGGCTATTGCCCAGGGCGTGTATTTTAACGGTGTACCGCTGGTAACCCAAAAAGCGGCCTATTTAAAAGCTAACGGCTTTAAGGGCGCTTACCTTTGGGCTGCTGATTATGATGCTACGGGATCGGCTTCTTTAGGTGCTGCCATTTATAATACCCTTAAATAACCAAATCCAATTTTCTAAATCCGATTCTTTGTCCCGGTGTGTTAACTGTTTAAACGGTTAATACATCGGGGTATGGGATTGTATTGTTTGAACTTTATAAAATGATAACGATGAAAAAAATCTGTTGCCTGTTAACCTTTGCGCTAATTGCTGTCGGTTATGGCCATAATTGTTTAGCTGCTGCCCGTATTGATTCTGGATTGATTGCTTCAAAAAAGCTGCCGGCTGCTACCATTTCCTTTAGCGGCTACACCTGGAATGTGAAAGCACCCGCCGAGCCGCAAGGCCCCGGGCCTAATGTATGGAGCGCTGCTAATGTTTATGTAGATAACGAAGGTTCGCTGCACCTTAAACTGGCAAAAAACGCCACCACAGGTAAATGGGAGTGCGCCGAGGTTTCGACCAGTGAAAAGTTTGGCGAAGGTACTTATCAATGGCAGGTAGAAGGGCCGCTGGCCACGCTGGATAAAAACATAGTGCTGGGCTTGTTCAACTACTCGGGGAGGGATGGCTCTGATGAAATGGATATGGAATTTGCCCAATGGGGCGATAGCAATAACCCGCATTTAAATTACACCATATGGCCGGTCGACAAAGGCACAAACAAAGCGTATTACACCGCCAATTTCACCATGCCCGGCGGTACGTATACCACCCAACGCTTTATCCGCAAAGCAAAAAGTGTAACCTTTAAAAGTTTGTATGGCTTTGTTGATAATGATAATAATGTGTTCGATTCCAAAACCTTTAAAAGCCCGGCATCATCCATCAGTACCGAGCCAATGCCGGTTTACATCAATCTTTGGCTGTACAATGGTCAGGCGCCAACAGATGGCAAGGGCATGGAGATAGTGATCCACAGCTTTAAGTTTATACCCCTTTAAATATTGTTTTTAGTTAATCATAGTTGCGTCGATGCGTACCAGGGTGAGAACTGGTGCGCATTTTTTATGCTTGAATTGAGGTTAATTGAGCTCATGCGCTCGCTGGTTTTTAATTAATATTTAATAGATGCGCGTTTCCGGCAAATTAAGGGTATCTTTAAGAAATTCCATCCCGAAACAATACCGCATACCTTAGGCGTTGCCATTTTCTTACACGGTGATAGTTAAGCTTTAACATAATACCAGCCTGTTTGCAGGCTGTAATAACCGTAAAAAACAATCAAAATGATAGCTTCAAAAGACGCCATTGAAACCGAAACCCGTATGTATATGTACGATTTGCTGAATACCGCCAAAGAGTTTGGCTTTAAGGCCGAAGATAGCTGGGAACTAAGCATGGTAACCAATACCGACAGGATTAAACTTCAGCGTGATTACTTCCCAACCATTGCCAGTAAAATTGGTCCGGAGATTTTATTGCAGGTATTTCATACCATTAAAACAAGGCTTAACCAATCGTTTCAGAAAGAAGCTGTAAGAGTTGACGAACGAAACCCGCCAGCCGAGGATTTGAATTACCTGGTTGCTTTTAACCCTAAAAGACCAAGGATGTAGTTGGGTTTTATTTTCGCGATTTTAAAATACGTAGATCAATAGCTCTGTAAATTATGGAGGTATTGGTCTTTTTTTGTTTTTAGCTTTAATGATACAGGTTTTGGTCTGTTAACCTGTTAAACCGGTAGGGTTAGACTTTTGTTAGTAATATATTTGTGCATCAATAGCTATTATTAAAACAATGGACAAAACGCTAACCCTAAACGGAAGGATCTGGTTTGAAACTGCAGACGGTAAGTTATTGGGCCACGGCCGGGTAGAACTATTGGAGCGGATAAGAGATTCGGGCTCTTTAAGACAGGCGGCTATGCAAATGAAAATGTCATACCGGCAGGCCTGGGATATGGTAGGCTACATGAACCAGCATTTTAGCGCGCCTGTAGTAATATCGCACCGTGGTGGTAAAGGAGGGGGAAGCGCGGAACTCACCGAAAAAGGAATACAGGCTATTGAACAATTTAAGTTGTTTCAAGAAAAGTTTAATAGCTTTTTGGAGGCGAATAGTGGATTGATTAAGATTTGACGTGTAGTGGGTTTTGCAAAACGGAGCCTTGCGATATTATTGCACAAAAAAATCGCTTATAGAAGCTAATGCCGGATATCGCATCCTTACAGATCAACCCGCTTGAGCCTTTAGATCCGTAGCGCAACATCGTCATAAAACAAAAACGCCCCTTGATTCAAAAAACAGGGGCGTTTTGCATAAAATGGTTTAACTATATTTTGATACCAAAGCCCACATTAAATGTTCGGCCGTCGGCGGGTAATATGCCGGGGCCAGGCAAAATGGTGATGCGCCTGGTAAAATATTTGGCGTTAAGAACATTGTTAATGCTCCCAAAAATATGGTACTGTTTCAAAAAGCTGTAATTAAACGACCAATCGAACACGTGATAAGCCGGTACAATACCGCTTAAACCGGTTGGGTTAAAAACGGTATTGTTGGCGTCGGTAAAGTTTTTGCCAACATAGCTGTATTGTAGGGTGGTGATTACGTGGCTGTTTAAATAGCTTAAGCCGGTGCGGTTAATCCACTCTGGAGTGCCTTCAAGCCAGTTGCCTTTTAAGCTGATATTGGATGCGCCCGCACTTAATGAACCGCTGGTATAACGGGCATGGTCATAGCTGAAAGAGTTAAACAAACGGATATCGCTTACCGATGTTTTATCAAACGACCGCAACAACGAAACCTCGGTATAGAGCTCAATCCCTTTTGCCGACGCGTTACCGATGTTGGTGGTATAAATATAGGTTTGATTAGTCGAGTTAAGCTCTGTTAAATTGCCTATCCTATCGTCATAATACACATAGTAAAAATCAAGATCGTAATTAAAAATAGTACCAATATTACCACGGTAACCCAGATCTGTACTGTAACCACGACTATCTTTTAAATTGGGGTTAACCACTGCCAAATCATTGCCCGGGATAATATTGGCGTAGGAGAATGGCCTGTATGCCTGTGAAATATTGCCGTAAAACTGGCTGCTATTGGTAAGCTGGTATTGAATGCCTGTTCCAAAAAGGGGGAAATGGCGCTTGTTGCCATACGATACATGATCTTTAGCATTATCAATAACCCCATCAAGGTTGGTGTTGATGATCTCATACCTGGCCCCTGGTGTAATGGATAATTTGGGTGTTATTTGAAACGAGTTTTCGGCAAAAGCGGCGTAATTATGGGTACGTAATTTAAGGGCGATGCCATAAGGAACGGTAAGGCGCAAATCATAATCGGACCCTGTTGAGCCGGTACCTTTCTGGTCGCGGGTAGTAGTTTCGGTAAAATACCTTAAGCCGGAAGTGAAGGTGCTGGTTAAATCGCCCAGTTTATAGCGGGTAAGCAGGCGAGCTTCGGTAGTAAAGCCAAGGTAAAAATCACGATCGACCTGGCGTGGGTTAAAAGTGTTCAGCTTTTTATTCACAGTATCGGCCACGCCGGGGTTAGCCAGGAACTGTACGCTGTTGCGCTGACCGGATATTACGTGTGAGGTAACTTCCAGCTTAGTGCGGTTGCTTAGGTTGTAGTTAAATAAAAGAGCAGGAATGTTGATCTCGGGATCAAAATAGTTACGGGTGCGGGTAGCCTGCCTGCTATCGGCATTGAACTGGGCATCGTTTAGGCCACCGGCATCTTTCTCTTTGAAATTCACCCTCGAAAATTGCAAAGCCAGGCTCCCTTTGGCGTTAAACTGGTATTTAACATCGGCATAAAACCATTGACCGGTAAATGCCGAATTGCTACGGTAGCCATCACCGGTACGATTGGCAAAGTAAGCATAGTAAGTCCATTTGCCGCTTTTGCCCCCTACAGCGTTGAACGAATTGAAATAGTTGTTTGACCCTGCCGATTGCTCGCTTTGAATGCTGAATACTTTGCTGGTATCGCCTTCTTTAACCTTATAATTTACCATGCCGCCATATTGGCTGCCAAATTGCAAAGCCGCCGATCCGCGTACAATCTGGATCTGTTCTACGGCGGCAAACTGCGGTACATAATGAGCCTCTGGGTAGCCAAACAGATCGGAGTTGGTATTGTAACCATTCTGACGCACGTTGGTTTCATTGGAGCGGTGTGTATCGGTTCCCCTGGTACCAATATTTACCTGGAAACCATTGCCGCTCAGTTCCCAAACGTTAACGCCTGGGATAGTACCAAATATAGTACGGATATTACTGTTTGATAAATTGGCCTTGCCTGCATCTGGGGATATGACAAAGGTTTTTTTGCCCGCGAAAATGTAGGTGCCGGTAACATCTGGTAAATGTTTTGAACGGCTATCGCGTACCACCACACTATCTAAACTAAGGGTGGTGTCTTTAATGGTTCGTTTTGTTTGCGCCTGGGCGGTAATACCCGAAATGAAAAATGGTGCCGAAGCGGCTGTAATAAAGAGTAATTTTTTTAACATGTATTTTCGTTATGTTTTTTAAAATATATCGCTAAGCAAAAAAAAGTAATGCCTATGTTTTGTTCCTTAGTAGCAAAAGCGACAATTACCTTACAAAAAATCTGAAATTTATATTGCTGATTCAGTGTGTGCGAAAATAGCGCTTTTTGTTAACAACAAAAACGGCGACCTCCATATGGAAACCGCCGCTTTTATTACTATGAAATGAGATGCTTTAACTCTTATTATTTGCTCAGCACCGTACTGTACAAAACCGTGCCATCCAGGTTAATGGCTTTAACAGCCAGCTTATCGGGATTTACCGAAAAATACATGAAGCCATGTTCCGATGCTTCAAATTTGCTATAGGCTATACCTTTGGTTATCCCTGTTAGTTCAGATCCTGCACCCGAGATAAACTGGTGCGTGAAACCTTCGGGTTTAAGGTGCTGCAGGGAGTGGCCATGGCCCGATAGATAAATATCAACCTTGTGTTCCTCAAAAGTTTTGCTGAACGCGGAACGCATGGTTAGGGTATCAACATTGGCCACACGCGGCCCAACCGTATAGTATGGGTGATGGCCAACCACTATTTTCCACTTTACATCTGCTGATGCATTTTTCAAAGTGCTGTTAAGCCATTCCATTTGTTTGGCGCAATAATCTTTATGGCTTTCAAAAAGGAAAGGGTCGGTATCTATCATTACAAATAACACCTTGTCTTTAGTGGTTTTGCTTAATGCTACTTCTTTGGTATAGTATCGGGCGGGCATATTCCAGCGGCGGCTTACTTTGCTGTAACGAACCTGAGCGTCAGGGTCGGAACCGTAATCATGATTGCCTAAAACCGGGTACCAATCGCATTGCAGCGAGTGGGCGGTGTAAACATTTTCAAAAGAGTAATGCCAAAGCGGGTCCATTTCGCTTACCACACCACGCGGGTAAAAATTATCACCTACGGAGATTACAAAGTTGTTGGGATTATTAGCGGCCCATAGCCCCATTTGTTTGCCTACCTCGTTCTGTTCGTATTCGCCGTTGCGGCCCCAATCGCCTATAGCTAAAAAATTAAGCGCATAGTCATTTGCCAGCGAAGCACTTGGCGATAGGTCATCGCTTTCAAAATTAGTTACCTTATCGGCAGCCAAAGCTTCTAACGGACTAATTAATGATGCGCCTAAAGCGGTAAGGGTAGCGTTTTTAACAAAGTCTCTGCGTTTCATATGGCGGTGTAATTTAAAGTCACCAAGATATTGAATAACAGGTTATCCTATGTTAATTTAAGGTTAAGTTATGGGGGATTAAGTGAGGCTATCCTTGTATTTTTTGGGTTTAATTTGAAAGTGTTTTTCAAACAAACGCCCAAAGTGACTCAGGTTGGTAAAACCCAATTGGTAGCCTGTTTCTGAAACGGATTGAATGGCCAATAGTCGCGCCGCTTCGTTCATCCTTGCAGATTGGTAATAGTTGTAGATGCTATCCCCAAAAATCTGCCTGAAAAGCTGCTTCATTTTGGTAAGACTAATGCCTATCCTGCCCGATAATTCTGATAGCTCCGGCGCGAGGCTCAAATCGGCTAACATGGCGGCCCTTAGCTTGTAAATTTTTTCGGCATCGGCCTGATCAACCGTAATGGACGCCGTTTCGGCCCGTTGCATGAGTTTGGAGAACAGCAGGTAAATTAGTTCTTCGGTTTTATTTTTATAAAACAAGGTGGCTAATGTGGCCGTTTGGTCAATCGCGCTCAGTTGCTTTAACACCCGTTCCATTTCCTGCGTCATCACCTCGTGCAACACAAATGATGGACTTTCTTTTAATAACGATTCAATAGAGCAGCCTTCTTCCTGCAAATCCAAAATGCCAAGAATAGTTTGCCTTGAAGCCCCCACCACCAGGAAATTAATATGCTGTTTGGCGGGGATCACCAATTCGGTAAAAAAGTTGCCCGTGCCCAGTTCAACTTCGCAACCATTACTGCCGGTAAACAAAGGTTGATGTGGTAGCGCGGCCTGCTCAACCGGCATGCGCCTGCAATCAAACTTTAAGGTAAGCATATTTGGGGATGACGTGGGTGCCCGGCGCAAAACAAGCTCCTCGTTAAGCCAGTAATGATGAACACACAGGAAAAGGCCGTTGCTCAAAAAAATCTCCTGTATAAAACCTTCGCCAAGCGTTTGGGGTAATATAGCCCGGTTGTGGGCTACCTCGCCGCCAAAACGAGTGGCAAAGGCTTCGGCAAAATGAAATCCTTTATCTAATGCAAACTCAAATTCTATTGGCATATGGTGGTTAATGTTAATGTTGGAAACGGTGGTTGGGTTGGCTACTTTTCAAATCCCCTCTTGAGAGGGGGCGGGTCGGCATTAAGCGATGGCAGGGGGGTGTTTGCCAGCGTTCATATCGCTTTTATAACACACCCCTCCGCCCCTCTCAAGAGGGGATTCGCACACGCCCTCGCTTTTCAGTTTCGTATCTATGCGACCGACCGCTAATTAAAAAAACTCCCAATGATATGGGTTTTATTTGATAACAAACTCTATCCCAGATAATTAGGCGGATAAATAGTTTGCCGGTATTTTTCCGAAAGCGCGGCCATTTTTTGCTTCAACTCATCAGTCATTGCAGGCGGCGGTAAAAAAGTACCAAAAGGCGCTGCCTGACCCGCCTCGGTAAAAAAATCTTCCATGCCGGCAGGCGTCACGGTGCAAAGCAAGCGGGCCATTTTATCGGTTTTGTTTTTAAAACAATGTATAAGCCCACCATAGGGGATATTTACAAATGAGCCTTTACCGGCGGTATAATTGCCTGCTTCTGATTTTACTTCAACTTCGCCGTCAACCACGTAAAAACTTTCCTGCACATCGGGGTGGGCATGGGGGACTGGTCCGCCGCCCGGCGGTACCAGCATATCTATCAGGGCGTATTTGCCATCTGTTTGTTTGCCCGATATCACCACCCGGTACGAGTTACCTGCCATGGCAATACCCTGCCCATCCTCCGGACTAACAAATGTTGCTGCTTTATGCGAATTTTCCATCGTGTTTTAAATAGATAATTGAAAGATAATGTTTTGCCGAAATTAAACCGCTAATGTTAATGCAGGATAATCGGTATAGCCATGTGCATCGGGTGTGTATAAAGTGGTAAAATCGACATCGTTCAATGGCGCGTTTTGGCTGATGCGGATATCAAAATCGGGGTTGGCCAAAAACGGGCGACCAAATGCCAGCACATCTGCAAAGCCTTTAGCAAGGGTATCTGCCGCGTTATCGGGTGTATTGCCATTACACAAAATAATCGTTTCGGTAAATGCTTCGCGTATGGCATCAAATGTTTGTTGCTGAATTTTAGGCGATAAGCCGATGTGGATATAGGTGATGCCTATTTTGTTTAACTCCTGTGCAAGGTAAACATAGGTGTTGTGCACTTCGTTGGTATCGTACTCTGGCAAATCGCCCAGGGTTGAGAATGGCGAAAACCGGATGGCTACTTTTTCTTTACCAATAGCATCGGCAATTTGCTGTGCCACCTGCAGCGCGAATGATGCACGGGCCTTATAGTCGCCACCGTATTGATCGGTACGGTTATTTACGTTGGGGTTTAAAAATTGCTCAACCAGGTAACCGTTAGCCCCATGAATTTCAACGCCGTCAAAACCTGCCGCAACGGCGTTTTGGGCGGCTTGTACGTATTCGGCAATGGTTGCTTTAACGCCATCGGTAGTGAGGACTACAGGGGTAGGATAGTCCTGCATACCCATGCTATCGGTATGCATTTGGCCGGCGGCTTTTATGGTTGATACGCCTACTACCTGGGCGCTCTGGGGTAGGTTTGCCTGGTGGGCAATGCGACCGGTATGCATCAGTTGTACAAATATTTTGCTGTTGCCGGCGTGTACCGCGCCGGTTACTTTTTTCCAGCCTTCTACCTGTGCTGCACTAAAAATACCGGGGATGCGGGCATAGCCCAAACCATTTGGCGATGGCGATGTACCTTCGGTAACTATTAAACCGGCACCGGTACGCTGGCCGTAATATTGGGCCATTAAATTGTTAGGGATATTGCCAATGGCGCGACTGCGTGTCATTGGGGCCATTACTAAGTGATTTTTTAATTTAAGGCCCTTTTGTTGGTAAGGTGCTAATATGCTATTGTTCATGATATACTGTTTTAATTGCTTTTGTGCAACAAATGTCGGTACGGGAACAAACTTAAAATAGCTTAAAAAGGCATAAAAATAGTCGTATCGGTCGGGGTTTATCGCTTAAAATACCTACCTTTTAAAATCTTGTCCATCACTTCGTCATAAAAACTTGTACCCATGGTAATTTTCGCGCTGCCCAGGTTAAGCATGTTGCCTTCAATAGAATTAATCATTTTGGTATTAACAATATAGCTTTTATGTACCTGTAAAAAATTATCGGCAGGGAGTTTTTCCTGTATGCCTTTAATGGTGAGGTAAACTACCAGCTTTTTGGGGATGGTGTAAAGCACCACGTAATTGGCCATGGCTTCCACGTAAATTAAGTCCTCGTACAATACACGCTCAATTTTACCATCGCACTTTACGTAAAAATATTCGGGCGATGTTTCTGCCGGTGCAGTAACCGGTTTCGATCTTAATAATTTCAGCTCCAACGCTTTTTGTGCTGCCTTTAAAAAACGATCAAGTGAGAATGGTTTTACCAGGTAATCAACCACGGCCATTTCAAAACCATCAAGCGCGTATTGGCCGTATGCCGTTGTCATGATTACCATGGGCAGGTTGTTTACCGATCTTAAAAACTGCAGGCCATTCATCTTGGGCATGTTGATATCCAAAAAAATAAGATCGACGTTAAGTTCGTTGAGCAGGGTGGTTGCTTTTAGCGGATTTTCGGCCGTGCCGGCGAGTGTCAGGAAATCAATTTCGTCAATATACTCCTGCAACAGCTTGCGCGCTATAGGTTCATCGTCTATAATAAGGCAGTTTAGTATCATACGTTGAACAGGGTTAAGGTTACCTGGTAATTATCATCGTTATTGATAATATGAAGCAAGTGTTTGCCTGGATACAAAATTTCTAACCGGCGTTTGGTATTGGCAATGCCCAGGCCCGATGATTTTTCGGTTTGATTTATAAAGGCGTCTTTAGTATTCACCACATAAAAAACCAGGTTGACGTTATCATATTTAAGGTTGATGCTTACGTAGTTTTGTTTACAGTCGTTAATGCCCACAAACTTAAAGGCGTTTTCAACAAAGGTGATGAACAGCAGCGGGGCAACATTTATTTGCCCGCTTACATTGTCGGCACAAAAGGAAACTGCTATGCGCTCATCAATGCGGCCTTTTTGTATGGCTATATAATTACGAATGTAATTGATTTCGCTATCCAGGCTAATCTGCTCCACATTACATTCGTACAACTGGTAACGCAGCATTTCCGAAAATACCAGCAGCATTTCGCGGGCATCTCTATTTGATTTATCAATATGCCCGTAAATGGAATTGATGGAGTTGAACAGGAAGTGCGGGTTAAACTGTGCCCGTAAAAAGTTCAGCTCATTGGTGGCCTTTTCTTTTTCTATCTGCTCAATATAAACCTGCGACCGTATTTTTTCGATCACCATATGCGCGGCTACGATGCAAACCACCCAAAACAGGATATTGACGAAGGAATTGAAAAAGATATCGAGGTAGTTAAACTGCGGATTGGCTATCTTAAAAATATAAGTGATTACCAATACAGAAACCGGGACCCTCAATATTGCTGTTACGATAACGCCGCTTAATGCAAGCAAACCAAACTTTACGTATTGCTTTTTATTGAGCAACTGTGGAATAGTATACAAGGCATTGAAATAATAATTTGCCGAAATAAATACCAGATAACAAAACTGTATGGTGATGGCATGGGATAAACCAACGTACCATTCCTGAAAACATAGATCCAGAAAAGGTAGGCCAGCGCCCAAAATAAAATATGATATATGAATTTATTGGTTTTCAACTAACTATGTGGGTGTTTGGGTAATTACACATAAAGGTATGATAAAGTATTTTCTGTTGCAGCTATTTCGGCTCTGCACCATCCGGGAATGCCTGCCCTTTGTGGCAGGTTGTGCAGGATACTACCAATGCGGCATCACCAATTTTAGGATGCTTTAGCTTCAGGTATTTTTTGTTGATGCCCAGGGTCATGCGCATCATGGCGCGCGAAATTTCTTTTTCGGGTTTGGCATCACTTGCAAAATCAAGTCCGTGGCCGTCTTTATTAGGTGCGTGGCAAAAGCCGCAGCTTACACCCAGGCCATCCTCAAAATCATCGGCCATAATTCCCTGCAACTCTTTTGATGTGATGTTTTTTGGCAGCACTTTTAAATTGGTGTAAAGCCGCGGCTCCGGCTTGTTAATGGTGGCTCGCGCCGTAATGCAAACTATAGCAGTAAGTGCCATAATCACCATAAGTTTTTGATTAATCTTCATGGCCTATGCTTTTTTGACAATTACGCTAAGGTTTACTTGCAGCTCGTCGGCTATGGTACTGATACCGCCTACGCCAAAATCTTTGCGATTTATTTTAAATGATCCTTTAAAAATAAACCCATCCGTTGTGGCCGCGGTGGTAAATGGAAACGTTATGCTTTTGGTTTTTCCTTTGATAGTTAAATTGCCGGTAAAGGAATAGGTACCGGTTTTTGAGGCCAATGTAACCCTGGTTGAATGTAAACGGATGAGCGGATTATTTTTTACATCAAAATAGTTTTCGCCCCGTAAATGCTCATCGCGTAAACTATTATCGGTATTTACTGTGGATGCATTGATGGTAACATCAAAATTGCTTTTATCAACATTTTGAGGATCGAAATTGATGGTCCCTTCAAATCCGCTAAAAGTACCATCAACCCCAAAGCCAAGGTTTTTAATGGTGAATTTAAGTGCGGAACCTTCGTCAACCGGTTTGTATTGCGCGTGACTGTATTTTATGGCACAGATCATCAGCGCCATAAATAATATGATCTTTTTCATTATTGCTGGCCGGTTGTTTTATCAGCTTCCATTAATGGCGTATCCGTAATAGCCAGCGTATGGTTATGTTCCATATAATTTACACTGGTGAGGCCTAATAGTCCGCGTAGTTTTTCGGCAGGTACTTTCATCGGTCCTGGCGATGGGGCAGCACCCGGTGCCGGTTGCGGAAACGCGGTTGAGTTGGCGGTATGAAAAGTAATATTGCCTTCCACTTTTTGAATGGTTTGATGAATATGCCCGTTTAAAACTGATACCGAACCAAAGCGCTTTAGCAAAGCCAAAGCCTGGGCGCTATCATCGGTTCCCCAGCCCCATTGCGGATAAATAGCCCAAAGTGGTATGTGCGCAAAAACTACTATCGGCGTACTGTTGCTTAACGGTTTCAAATCATTTTCCAGCCATTTCAATTGCGCCGCGCCAATGTAACCCAAGCCGCCATCAACATGGTTGGTTACATTTACCAGGCCGATAAAATGTGTGCCGTGTGAGTCAAAACTGTACCAGCCATCGCCCAATGTGCCTTTGCCATAGCGTTCAAGGTATAGTTTGCCGTTATCGGTAACGTCATGCTCGCCGGGTACATAAAATATTTTCTCGGTTTTTACACTTTTTAGGGCTTGTTCCAGGATGTCAAATTCATCGGCCTGTGCCAGGTGGGTTAAGTCGCCGGTGTGCAGTACAAATGATGGCGCGGTGGGCATGTTATTGATTTTGGCAATAGCGGCGTTTAATGTTCCCAGCACATCGGGGTTGGCCGCTTTGTTGAACCCGATATGGCTATCGCTGATCTGCACAAAGCTAAAATCAGACTTTGGTATCAATAGCCCTTTTTTGATGCCGCCGGTAGTTTTATCAATCATTTGGCTCATGCCGTATGATTTTAAAACACCGCCAGTCATCATCCAAAGTACGCCGGTGCCGGCCCAGGCCATACATTCTAAAAAGCCGCGACGGTCAATGCCATCGGCACTGGTTTCATGGGTTGAATGATCGTCATGATGATGGTGAAAAGGATTTTTCATGCTGTTATCTTTTTGAGTGATTAAAATAAATTACAGCACTAAAAAAGATAAAGAAGGCCTGATGTTATAGTATTTTACATGAAGTGAGGGATTTACTTGATGAAGGCGAGGTTTTTAGGAAAAGTGGGTAACGTATGGTCGCTAATTTAAAGTCCCCTCTTGAGAGGGGGCGCGTCAGGAAAAGTGATGGCAGGGGTGTGTTTTCCAGCGTTCAACCTGCGAAGAGAACACACCCCTCCGCCCCTCTCAAGAGGGGATTCGCGCATACCCCCGCTTTTTACCTGCCCAGTTTTATTTATGGATACTTAAACCCCGGGAAAACAACATGAAAAATACTCCACCAGTCCTGCTCAAGCGAGAGGTAAATTTTAAACGGCCCTTCAAAATGAATCACTTCATTATTCTCTAAAACGGCATCGTATTTAACCATACCCTCCGCGTGGCCTAAACCGCCGCCTTCCTGTAATTCAAAACCAATATCGTGAATGGTGTATTCCTCGTTTTTAAATGCAGGGAACGCGCTGAAAATGTTTTTAAGCTGGGCTACAATTTCGTCTTTAGTATAAGTTTTTCTATCGGGCGATACAAAACTGCGGCCCAGTTCCCAACTCAGTTCGCTAAAACTTTGCTTAAACCATTCAGATAAAAACTCCTGCGCTCTATCTTCAATATCAATTTTATGATTGGGGTGAAACTCCTCGTAATGAAAGTGCATCATCATGCCCGGAATAGCAAAGTCGTTAGCTTCCTGCTCAAACAGTTCTTCGGTAATAAAAAGGTATTTAACGCGGTTGCTGTATTCGCCACTGTAATCAATTACAATGCTTTTGCTTTGCATCAGGCTGTTGAGTTCCTCCAAAGCAATATCCAAAAGATCGTCGCTTAATTCGGCCGCGGGTATAAAATCGGGCTCGCCAAGTAATTCAAACAGTTTAACTCTTTTTGAGGAGGCATAATTATGCTCAAAATCAAAAATGTTTTTCAGAAACTCGTTTTCTACCTGTGGATCAACGGGGTTAATAATTTGCGGATCAACACCCAGTTCGGCCTGTAATTTCAGGTGCAACAGCTCGTTTTCCATCCTCAGGTTTTCTTGCGGATCATCGCTTAGCGGCTTATCAAACAGGTCGTCGGTGTTTTCGTTTTCCATGGCAGGTATTTTACGGTTACGGATAGCAGATGTATGGTGATACAATAAAGGCTACAAAAATTAAGCCCCATTCAAAAAGAAGGGGGCTTATATAATATGAAGGTATTGATTTTTATAATAAAAATAAAATGCGGTTATTTTTTGTGAGCGGCCTGGTAAACAATTTTACCGCCTACAATCGTTGTATTTATTTTAATGTTCATGATATCATCGGGGTTAATAGTCGTAGGGTCGGCATCAAGCACCACCATATCTGCAAACTGTCCCGGCAGTAATGATCCTTTCTTCTTTTCCTCAAAAGTAGTGTAAGCACCACCATAGGTATAGGCTTTAATGGCATCTTCGACATCAATACATTGGTTGGCTCCTATAACAACGCCTTCTTTTGTTTTACGGGTAACCGCGCTCCCCAGCCTGATCATGGCCGGGTACGGCGAAATTGGGGCATCGGAATGTAAAGCATAAACAATACCCATTTGCTGGGCCGTTTGGGTGGGATGCAGCATTTTTAAACGTTCGGGACCATAAACTGCCATTTTTTCGCCAAGCTCATACATGTAACAATGAAATACCGGCACTATATTATCCTTTTTAATACGATCAAGAATACTTTGATTGGTTATGCTGCAATGTTCAATACGATGGCGGGCATCAGGTCGCGGTGCCACTTTTTGAGCGTTTTCTATGGCGTTAATAACCATGTCTATCTCGCGGTCGCCGTTGGAGTGGCAGGCAATTTGCCAGCCAGCGCTATGGATTTTTAAAAATAAGCTATCTAACCCGGCCTGGCTTCGGGCCGGCGGGATACCATAGTAATCTTTTTTGCCGGTAAGCGGATTGATCATGTCATAAGGCTCATACAACCAGCATGTTTTACCGCTTAATGAATTTCCCTGGATTACTTTGATAGTCGAGATCCGCAAAAAATCGTTGTTTATCCGGGGGATTTTGCCGCTTAAAACCTGGTCAAGGTAATCAACCCCGATAATGAGGTTAAGCCTTGTCGGGAATTTTTGGGCAGTAAGTTTTTGGTAGATATTTACTTTCTGCGGTGTGGTCCATGCATCGCCAATGCTGGTTACGCCGCTTGCAAGCACCTGGTTAAAATATAAACGATAGCCATCCATTTCCTGGGCAGGTGTTGGCTGTGGTGGGTACACAATATTTTTAGCCTTGTGCAGGTAGCTCGCAGCAGTCTCTTTGCAAATGCCATTGGGCTTATTGCTATTTTTGTAACGTTCAAAAAGGCCTCCGGCAGGGTCTTTAGTGGTTTCGTTAATGCCGCAATGGGTTATAAGGTATGAATTGGCCGCCGATAAATGCCCGCTTACATGCGATATCAGGATAGGATGATCTGTAGATGCTTTATCTAAGCTATCTCTTATTGGCTGGCCACCTAACTTAGTTTCATTATAACCCACACCACGAATCAGCATGCCTTTTGGGGTAATGGCTGCCTTTCGTTTAAGCAGGGCTACCAGGTTTTTCATGGATGTCACCGTATCCAGTTTAAGTACGGCATATGGCTTGTTGAAAGGATAAACTGGGGCGGGATGCTGGTGTACGTCATTAAAGCCGGGTATTACCGTTTTGCCTTTCAGATCTATTTTGCGGGTAGTTTTGCCGGTGTATTTTAAGATTGCGGTATTGCTGCCAACCGCCAGGATATTGCCGTTTTTAATGGCGATAGCCTGGGCCCGATCCCCTTTCTGTTTAAGAGTGATGATGTTGCCGTTGATTAAAATCAAATCGGCCTGCTGGGCCTGTATGATGCCGGCACTTAAAAAGAACAAGGATAAGAGGATCAACTTTTTCATATTCCCCCGAAATATCCCCAATTAATATTAGCTAAACCTTTACAAATTATTATGTTATTGAAGGTTGACGTTTAGATTTTTTACACCATTTAAGGCAATTAGCTGTGGCTGTTAAAAAATTGTTGGTAGTGCATCATCAACTGATCAAAACAGATGTTAAGCCAGGCCGAATAATTATCGGGGCTGGCTTTCAATTCATCGGCCAATTCAGTCATGCCGATGTATTTAAAATCCATCACCTCTTCGGTATTAAGCTTTGGTTCTGTATCGCTGATGCCGAAGAATACATGGTCAATTTCATGCTCGGTTAAACCGGGTACAATATCTGAGCGGTAAATAAAATTAAATGCAGGGGTTAACTGGCAGGCCAGTCCCATTTCTTCCATCAGGCGGCGGTTGGCGGCGTCAATATTGGTTTCATTGAGGCGGGGGTGGCTGCAGCAGGTATTGGTCCACTTACCGCCCGAGTGATATTTTTCCATAGCGCGTTGCTGTAATAGCAGGCGGCCCTGGGTATCAAAAATAAATACCGAGAATGCCCGGTGCAGCCTGCCTAATTGATGCGCCTCCAGCTTATCCATCGTTCCTATCACATTATCGTCGGCATCCACCAATATTACCTGCTCTTCCATGGGGTGCAAAATTACGGTTCTTAATTTATAATGCAATTATCCGCTCACGGTCGCAATTATCCATGCTTATATACCGTGAGTCCATGTTTCAGGATGCCATACATCCGCACCTTTGTATTGTCAATCACGACGAATTAATTTAAAGAAAAACATGGAACAGAAAAAATTGATACCGCCATTTAGCGCGGAGTCGGCAGCCGAAAAACTGCAGCTTAATCAAAATGTATGGAATACCCGCGATGCGGAACAAATTAGCCAGCTATACACCGAAGATATTGAATGGCTTGATAGAACTACATTTTTAAACGGCCGGGCAGCGGTGAAAGCTTATCTAAGCCGCAAGTTTGAAACCCAACTGCATTTTAAAACCCAAAAAGAAGTTTGGGGAGCCAAAGAAAACCGCAACGCCATCCGCTTTGAAGATGAATGGCAGGATAGTAACGGGCAGTGGTTTCATAGCTATGGTAATGAACAACTGGAGTTTGATGAGCAAGGCCTCATCCGCAAAAGATTTGGCTGCATAAGCGATAAAGCTATTAGCGCGGATGAGCGTACGCTGGTTTAAAAGCGAATAGCATCATTAGCCCGAGGAGGGAAATAGAAAACGATTCAAAATAACACACACCACAACGAACAAATGCCCCTTGTAACTGGTTTAAAAGCAGTTCACTACCTTTAGCTGCTTTTACCAGGTACAATTGTCATGATCGCTCAAAATCCTTTAGCATTGATTAATCCGCAAAACAAGGAACTGGCGTTCAGGATTTATCCTTTTGAGGATGACAGCCATTTTAACAAGCTTAACAATTGCAATTATTTTGTGATGGTGCTGGTAGCCGAAGGTACAGGCACGCTGATGGCCGATGTAGCCGAGTACGCCTTTGGCCCAAACAGCCTGATGTGTTTTTCATTGTATCAGCCTTTTAAGATCAGGGCCGATGGCGTTTTTAAAGGAGTGATGATTAACTTCCATCCCGATTTTTTTTGTCTCCATAAACATCGCGACGATGTATCTTGTAATGGCGTGCTGTTTAATAACAACTATGAGTCGCCGGTTATAGCGTTGGATGAGGCTGAAATGCAGGCTTTATTAACGATTGCCCACGAACTGAAAATCGAACTGCAATTAGCCGAACTGGCTCAGTTTGAATTGCTGATATCCTACCTTAAAATTTTCCTGATCAATGCTTCGCGCATCAAGCTTAAGCACCAGCAGGGAGATGGCGAAATTGTGGGTAAAGACCCCATGATCAGGAACGTGCTAAAAAACGCTATTGAAGAAAATTTTAAAACCCTGCACAGCCCTGCAGGCTATGCCGAATTGCTGCATACATCGGCCAAAGTGCTAAACCGGGTTAGCAAAACGTATTTTAATAAAACGCTGTCCAACCTGATTGCCGACCGTATTATCATTGAAGCCCGGCGTGAATTATACCTTACCTCAAAGGCGGTTAAGCTGATAGCTTATGAACTGGGCTTTAATGATGAGTTTTATTTTAGTCGTTTTTTTAAAAGTAACGTGGCGGTATCGCCTCAAACTTTTAGAGATACGGTAGGTTTTGATAAAGCTAACGCGTGAGGTTCATTTGTCCGCCTACTGTTAACCTTTTATTTATTTTAGGATAAGTAATAAGCTTGCTGTAAATTTAGGTTTTTGCCATACCAGGCAATAATCAAGCAAACACAGGCTTTATGGATTTTACAGCGTATGAGCAGGCATTTCAGGATATTTTAAATGACCCGGAGCCCAAGGGTTTTTACAGTAATCCCGATTATTTGAATTATACAAAACTCAACTGGTCGCGCCAGCAACGCTGGTTTAAAACAGGGATATTGAACAGCGCTTTGGCTAAAGTTATGGCTGATATTGCAGAGCCGCAACAGTGGACCATCATTACCGAACCCTGGTGTGGTGATGCCGCGCATACCCTGCCTTTTATGCACATGCTATCGCAGCTTAATCCGCTCATAACGGTTGACTATCAGCTGCGCGATTCGCCACCGTTTTTAATTGAACAATATTTGACCAATGGAGTAAGCCGATCTATCCCGAAATTGATTATTGCTGATAAAAACCAAACTGACCTTGTGGTTTGGGGCCCACGACCAGTAGCTTGCCAGTTGCTTTACAATCAATTCCTGCAAGATCATGTTGAAATGGAGCAAAAGAAAATAGCCTTGCAAAAATGGTATAACGAGGATAAGGGCGAAAGCTTTCAGTTAGAGTTGCTGGGTTTACTAAGGAAGACTTACGAAGTTTAAAAAACTTCGTAAGTCTTTCATCGCGCAGAGCCTAAAAGTTAGGATCAAAATTAAAGAAGATAGGATTAGAAAGTCCTACCATATTGCCACTCAATTTTTCAGACAATGGCACCTGCGGGTATGGCGTAGACGGGCCTTCAACCGTTACCCGGTAATACGTACGGCCAATTAAAGCCGGGGTATCGGTAAATTCAACTACCGGTTGTTTGCCTTTGGCCTGGTAAGTACCGAAAGGATCGCCATTTTTTACAATGTTAATGGTATAGGTAGAATCTGAAACCGTTTTACCACTAAGCTGTACCATGAATTTAACAGGCTTGCCGGTTGCCTTTACGTTATCGCCCATCATCATATCCATTTTACCATCCTCGTTAATATCGGCATAAAACTCCACGCGTGGCGCATATGGGTTTGAGCTGATGGATACCCTGCCGTTGGTAAGCGCGTCAACAACCGCCTGCGATGTTTTGGCTGTGGCAAATACCCAGGTAGTTGGCGTGCCTACATAATTGGCTTTGGCCTGGTAGGTGTTTTTACCTGGCTGCTCGCTGCCTTCTGGTGTACCGTGATGCGCGTCGCTGCCTCCACGACCGGTTAATTTACGACCCGACGATAGCATATCGTCCCAAATCATGATCGCGTTGGCATTTTTTGACCATATGGCCGAGTTCCAAACCTCAATAGAATTCACTATATCATAAGAGTATCCAAAATGATCCTTACCGCTGGGATGGTTGGCCGATAAATGGATGTTTAATTGCTTCTTCACAGCTCCTATTACTACGTCGCGTTGATCGCGCACGTCATATAAACGTTGGTGATCATACGGACGGGCCGAGAATACGTTGCCATGTCCGCGGGTGGTTGTCCATTCGCCACCGTATAGCAGCAGTACATCGTTTGATTTAAATTCAGGGTCGGCCCAGGTGTTGTGCGCAACATCGCCGTTTACGTGGTTATCATGGTCGGTAATACATACGTAATCTATTCCAACGGCTTTGGAGAAAGCAATGATTTTGGCAATGGAGTTGTTTGATGATTCCTTACTGTGGCGCGAGTGAACGTGAAGCTCGCCCTTTAGCCATACGCCATCGGTCATGTTGGCAACGGTCGGCAGTACGCCTAATTCGGTAGTTTCCCAGGGATTGGTATGGGCAGTTTGCGCCGAGGCATTGAGGCTAAATAAGGCGAGCATAGTTAGTCCGCTTATAGCGCTTTTTAAAACTGTTTTTAAAGGTTGAGATATAGTCATTTGTGCAAAGTGATTGTATGCAGCCAAACTACCCAGCCCGTATTAGCTAATTGTTAAAGCATGGAAATGATATAAAAATGTGACATGGAATCCAATGGCGATTTAGTTGCCGTAACGTGGAGCAAAACAGGTATCAAGGCGGCAACCCTCTTTTTTTTAGAATGATTTGCCGCCTTGATTTATAGCAGTCAGGCATAGCTCCATACGACTTGCTTTTTACTTTCCGCCAAACAAATCAACCAGTTTTTTCTCAATCAGCCCGTCAGGTGTAAAACCTATTTCTTTCATCACAATTTTTCCGTCGGGGTCTATCAGGAAAGTAGTGGGTACGGCTGTTACGCCAAAGTATTTATGGGCGATATCTTTATCGTCAATGGCTTGCAACCAGGGTAATTGCTGGGTTTTAAGCTCGCGCAGCCATTCGGCCTTTTTCTTATCTATAGAAATGCTGTAGATCTCAAATTTATCGCTTTTAAACTTTTGGTAAATATCCTTCATATGCGGGAACGATTGTTTGCAGGGGCCGCACCAGCTTGCCCAAAAATCTATCAGTACATATTTGCCCCTAAACTGCTTAAAATCGCGGGTAGTGTTTTTATCAGTAGGTAAGGTAAAATTGTTCACCACATTACCCTCTTTTGAATTTTTTAAACCCAGCAGGTAATTGGGGATGCTCATACCTTCTTCAGAATCCTGCAGGTTTTTAGATAGCATGTGGTATAGCCTTTCAAGGTCGGCAGGTTGCAGGACGTTGATGCCGCTGCCCGATAGTACAAATACCGAGGCGTAAGAATCGGGGTGGCTTTTAATAAAAGCTTCAATAATGCTGCCTGATTTTTTGCTGGTGAGCTCCTGTTGCTCTTTTGCAAATGCTGCAAATTCCGGCGTTACCTTGCCATCTGCCGGAAATGCGGGTATGCTCCCGTGTTTCTTAAACAGTTCGGCACTTACTTCCTCAGATAATTTCATCTCCTGGTTGCTGTACTCCTGGAAGTCTTCGGCCGATTTAATACCTGTTATGGTACCGCTTATCATATCTTTAGTAATATCGATGTTTTTAATTTCGATGGTGCCGGGCCTATCCACCAGTATCGGGAAAACCCTAAAGCCACCGTATTTTTTAAAGCAATATTCATCACAAAGCATAGGGATAAATCCCTTTACGTAGGGAATGATAAATTGAAAACGGCCGTTTACTATTTCGGTGGTGTCCATATTATGCCCTTTGCCATAAAGGTACACGTGGGTAAGTCCTTTAAGGTCGCCGGTAACTTCTCCTTTTATGGTGAGGGTTTCCTGCGCTGTAGCCAGGGTGGTGCAGGTGATTAATAAACTGAGGAGTGATAAGATCTTCTTTTTCATATGTTTGTACATTTATATAAATATACTATAGCGTATGTTTAAACATCTGTTAAAAAATGTTAATATTGATAACCAGTTGATTATGCCTGGTTTTACCTTGCATGCAACGTTTAAAGCTGCGCCGGCATGTGTAGTCCGTTTATCTACAACGATGAAGTAACTTTAATTGGGCATATCCTTTTTTTGTAGTGCTGTAGTAAGTAATCTTGCGTTAACAGGCTTATTAAACCTTTCCTGTTAACCAATTAAGCAAACCGGCTATGAAAAAAATATTCCTTCAGCTATTATTACTGGTTATCAGTATTCATGCATTTGCGCAGGAAACTATGATAAAATACCTGTCCGGAACGGATAAGGACCATGCCGTACAATGGGATTTTTACTGCACCGGTGGCAGAAAAAGCGGGGTGTGGACAAAAATAGCCGTGCCATCAAACTGGGAATTGCAGGGCTTTGGCGTTTATAATTATGGCCACGATAAAGTTAAAGGCAACGAGCAAGGCTTATACAAGCACCAGTTTTTTGCTGATGCCTGGCCGGGTAAAAGGGTATACATAGTTTTTGAAGGTTCCATGACCGATACCAAAGTGCTCATTAACGGCAAACCGGCCGGGCCGGTGCACCAGGGCAGTTTTTACAGGTTTAAGTACGATATTACAGATTTGATAAAGCCCAACGCGCAAAACCTGCTGGAGGTTACCGTTGATAAAACATCTGGAAACTCATCTGTAAATGATGCTGAGCGACGCAATAGCGATTTTTGGGTTTTCGGCGGTATTTATAGGCCGGTATATCTCGAAATTGTTCCGGAAACAGCTATAGATAGATTAGCCATTAATGCCAAAGCCGATGGCTCATTTGCTGCCGATATTTATACCCGTAATTTAAAAGGCGATGAAACTATTGAAGCCCAGGTACAAAAACTAAACGGCGAAAACGTGGGCAAGCCTGTTGCTATTAAAGTTGATAACAGCCGCGAGCACCAGCAAATAAAAGCCGATTTTAAAAAGCCTTTGTTATGGAGCGCCGAGTTTCCAAACCTGTACCAGGTGCTGATCAGTATAAAAAACAAGCAGGGTATAGCGCATCTGGTTAAGCAAAAATTTGGCTTCCGTACGGTGGAACTGCGTACCAACGATGGCCTTTATGTAAACGGCGCTAAAATTATAATGAAGGGCTGTAACCGTCATAGCTTTTGGCCCGAAACCGGGCGCACGCTTAGCCACGCCATTCATTTAATGGATGTAAAGCTGATGAAGGACATGAATATGAATGCCGTGCGCATGTCACATTACCCACCCGATGCCGATTTTTTGGATGTTTGCGATTCATTGGGCGTATATGTATTGGATGAGCTAACCGGATGGCAGGCTAAATACGATACCGTGGTAGGGCGTAAGCTGGTGAAAGAGCTGGTGGTACGTGATGTAAACCATCCGTCTATCCTGTTTTGGGATAATGGCAACGAGGGCGGTTTTAACCGTGGACTGGATAACGACTACGCTCTGTATGATCCTCAAAAACGCGCGGTATTGCATCCCTGGGAAAAGTTTAACGGCACGGACACCAAACACTATCCCGATTATAATTACATGGTAAAAGCCGCCGCAACCGGGCAGGAGGTATTTTTCCCGACCGAGTTTATGCACGGGCTTTATGATGGAGGTGCAGGTGCTGCGCTCGATGATTTTTGGGCGCAGATGATGAAACACCCGCATGGCGGCGGCGGCTTTATATGGGCACTGTTGGATGAGGCTGTGATTCGCACAGATAAAAATGGCGCCTATGATTCTGACGGTAACCACGCGCCGGACGGCATTGTTGGTCCGCACCGCGAAAAGGAGGGCAGTTTTTATGCGATAAAGGAAATCTGGTCGCCGGTTTATATTGATCCGCAGCCTTTAAAGAATGATTTTAATGGTGAGATCCCGGTAGAGAACAGATATAGTTTTACCAACTTTAGCCAGTGCGCCTTTAAATGGAAACTGGTCGATTTTCCATCGGCACAAAATAAAAACACAGCTTCCGTAGTAAAGGCAATCGGTATACCGCAAGTGTCCAACCTTAAACCCGGCGAAAAAGGGATATTAAAATTAAACCTGCCCGCGTCATGGCGTAAAAACGGAGCTTTATACCTTACAGCATATGGCCCCGATAAAAAGGAGATATTTACCTGGAGCTGGGCCATAAAAGCGCCATCTGCGCCGGTTTACACGGTAGCTCCTAAAGCTATAAAAACAAATGAAGAGGGCAATTCGCTTACTGTAGCCTGCGATGGCATTGGCTACTACTTTGACAAAGCTACCGGCTACATTCAAAAGGTGGTTAAGCCTACGGGCACCGTGTCGCTATCTGGTGGCCCTGTTTTGGCAGGCGTTACCACAACGCTTCACAAGTTTACTTATGCAACCATTAATAAAGAATTTGTGGTGGCAGCCGATTACCAGGGAGCTGGGTCATTACATGTAAAATGGACTTTTAACCCGGGGCATCCGGTTAAATTAGACTATCAATATACCCAGCAAGGCGATGTTGATTTTACCGGCATCAATTTCAATTACCCCGAAGAGAAAATTACCGGTATGAAATGGCTTGGTCGTGGCCCGTACAGGGTTTGGAAAAACAGGCTTAAAGGCCAGCAATTTGGCGTTTGGCATAAGGCTTACAATAACTCCATCACCGGCGAAACCTGGGGGTATCCCGAATTTAAAGGCTACCATGCCGAAGTTAACTGGGTAACTATTGAAAATAAGGAAGCACCATTTACGGTTTATACTACCGATAAAAACACCTACTTGCAAATGCTGCGCCCGGCCCGTGAAAAAGATGCGCTGTCGAATAACAATGTCGAACCCGCATTTCCGGAAGGTAGCATCGGGTTTTTAAATGCGATAAGTCCTATTGGTACCAAATTTCAATCGGCAGATGTGATGGGGCCGCAAAGTCAAAAAAATCACTTAACAGGCGAGCCGGTAAAAGGTACGCTTTGGTTTGATTTTGCTCATTAATTAAGGAAGACTGTTGTTGTTCAACGGTTGAAATTTTAGTGATTTAAGGGTTAGAAAAAAATAAAGTCCCCTAAGCGCTCGCCGCCGGGGACTTAAACCTAAACCTTATCACAATTGGTAAGAAGAGATCTTACCGATGTTATTGCAATAATAGTATTTTAATTGGGTTTTTGAAAGGGGAAATCAATTTTTTATGGGTTGTTTAGCTATAAAATTATGATTTCTGCAACATTAGACGGTTGACCTCACAACTAACGGGTGTAGCAGGCTTAAAACCTAAAAAAATAAGCGCATATTTATCATTCTCGATTGCTTGTTTCAGGCCGGTTAAACCGCCGAAAATATGAGTTCATCAAAATTTTCCTTTGCAGCGCCGCAGGTGGGGCATTCATAAACGGCCAAATTACTGAACGATATTCCGGGCGCTATTTCGTTGAATTCATCACCATAAAGCTCATCGTAAATGGTGAAGCAGCTTTTGCATTGGTGCACGGTTTTTTGAACAGACGCGTTGGTTTCTTCTTTGCTTTTAGCTGTATTTAAAGGGAGCTGATTATTGCTTTGCTGCTCATAAAACATATCGCAAAGGGTTATCAGGTGTCGGCTTAAATCGGCCTTGGCAACGCCTTGTTTATAAACAACAAATTCGCGGGTATTATGGTTAAAATCGCGGGTATGGATAATTTCAAATTCATCGGGGCTACGCTCGCGAATCATAACAGAGCCGTAAATGCCCGATTTTGGCGACCGCTTGATGGCGAAGCTTAAACGATAGGTGCGTAAATCGGCCTCCTCAAACTCGCGCACCAATTGCTGCTTAAGTTCAAGACATTGGCTGCAGAGGTCTTCAATTTGCCAGTTAAGCTCATTGGCGGCATGCCTTATGTTTACACGGTACTTATTAAGCAGCACAGCCCAAAGCGGGCGGTGTTTGGCCTCAATATTTTTGATAAGCAATGATTTCCATGGGCTGATATACAATTGCCCCACCCTGGTTTGCATACACAGGTTACAGATATCCTTTAAAAATTCAATATCAAAAAGCTCGTTGCGGCGGTAAATACCCAGCCAGTATTTATTGCCTTGTTTGTTAAAGCCCTCGTAATAAGGTAGCTGAAAATCGGGTATCGCCAGGGGCTGATCTATTTCCTGTATCACAAATTGATTGCCGGCGGTAACCAGTTGGTAAAGCAAATCGGCATTAACTTCGGGTTGGTCATAAAACAGGGGTTTATTGGCCAATATTACCTGTTGTATGGTTTTGCTCATGGCCGGGATATCGTCCGAGTAAACCAAAACCGGCCAGCAATACAGGATATTGGTTTTAGGGAAACGGATATACTGGTACCAGTAATTACTTACCGGCGAAGAGATATAGTTAAGGTTGCCCGTAAAAAACGGGGCAAAAGTTTGGTTGCTATCAACCAGGTTTATTTTAAGTTCGGGCTGATAGGCAAAAAGATCGAAGATATCTTTATAAACACCTTCCTTAAGCCAGCCTTCCTGGTTAAAAATACCATCGGCAATGTATGAGCTGGTAATGTTGGGGTAAACATCCTGGTTTATCTCATGATCAATACCTGCGCCCAGCATGTCAAATTCCAGATCTTCCAGTTGGGTTACATCAATTTCAAAATATAGCTGCTGCCTGTTACCAAAACGAATTTGCGTAGCACCCGCGTTTTGCGCAATGATGAGCATTTCATAAAAATCGCCTGCTGATGATACACCCCCCGGAAGATTTATTTTAACTACCTGCTTCTTTTTCATTGGCTATGCTTTTATTAATTGTTGTTGCAATACTTCTTCTAACAACCGCTTTACTTCGGGCCTGCATGATCCGCAGCCTGTGCCGGCACCGGTTTGGCTGCAAACATCGGCCAGTTGGGTACAGCCACTTGCTACTTTATTGCGGATATTATCGGCACCTACGTTATTGCAGCTGCATACCAGTTTACCTAAAACGGGTTCGGCGGTTTTGCCGCTGCGGAGTAGTTTAAGGCGCTTATCGCTCAATTCAGTTTTGTTGGCAATCAGTTCTCTAAATTCCTGGAACTCGCCTTTATCGCCAATTAAAATGGTGCCTACCAGCTTATCCTGGTGTATAATGCATTTTTTATAATAGCGTTTGGCTTTATCTATAAATACAATTTCTTCATAGTCCTTATCATTCGGGCAATCGGATAAACCGATGCTGCACAAATCAAAACCATGAATTTTAATGATGTTCATGAACAGGCTGCCCTTGTAATAGCTGGCAATATCTCCGTTCATATAACCGGCAACTACGGCGGCCTGTTGCTCGGCGGCAGCAGTTATGCCATATAGCGTGCCGTTAAATTCGGCAATTTCGCCAATAGCGTATATGTTAGGGTCGCTGGTGAGCAGGCGTTCGTTTACTATTACGCCGCGTTTAATATCCAGGCCGCAATCTTTGGCAATCTCCAGGTTGGGGGTGGTGCCAATAGCCAGGATCATGGCGTCGCAGTTAATTTTGCGTCCGCTTTTAAGGCCAATGCCGGTAAGTTTACTGCGCCCGTAAAACAGCTGCACTTCATCATCATAAAAAATATCACAGCCCTGGTCAACCATTTCTTCATGTAGTAACCTGCTGCCCAATTCATCCAACTGCCGGTTTAAAAACCTCGATGTACGCTGAATAATGGTGATGGTAATCCCAATTTCCCGCAGGGAAGCAGCCATCTCTAAACCTAACAAGCCGCCGCCCACAATAACTACATGGCCGTTTTTGGGGACGTGCTTTTTAAAGTTATCGGCATCGTTGCGGCTGCGCATACTAAAAATGCCGGGTAAGGTTGGTACGTTTTTAGGGATAGCCGCCCTGCTGCCGGTTGCCAGCAACAATACATCATAGTAGGTTTTTACCCCCCGGCTATCCAAAACGTATTTGTTGGCACGGTCTATTTTTTCGATGCTTACACCGCGTAGCAGTCTTATTTTAAATTCGGGCTCTTCTTCGTCGGTCATTTTTACCAGTTGCTCCCACCGCTGCTCGCCGCTAATGTAATCGGGCAGCATTACGCGGTTGTAAAAAGGATGGTCTTCCTTACTGAAAATGGTGATCTCATCGTCTTTATTCAGCTCCCGGTACGAGCGTACAAAGCCGTGCGCGCCGGCCCCGGCACCAACAACTACAATGCGTTGAAAAGGCTTTTTATATTTTTGAACGCTTACCGCGCAATACTTAAAATCGGGTTCTTTTGAAATCGGGTCAACCGCATCATTGGTAACATTATTAATGCGGTGCATATCATTATTGAGAATTTTGCCCCAATGCATCGGTACAAAAACAACACCCTGCTTAATTTGCTCGGTAATTTTTGCTTTAACATGTACCTCGCCCCTGCGAGAGGTAATGATGGTAACATCGCCTTCCTTAATTTGCAGGTTTTCGGCATCAATAGGATTGATCTCCATAAACGACTGCTTAATGTGCTGGTTAAGCTTATTTACCTTACCGGTTTTGCTCATGGTATGCCATTGATCGCGGATGCGGCCAGTGGTGAGGATAAAGGGGTAATCATTATCCGTTGTTTCGCTGGTATGCGCATCAGGTACGGCGCTTATTTTGGCGTTACCGGTTTGGGTATAAAATTGTTTATCTGTAAACAAGCGCGGCGTGCCTATGGTTGCATTACGCTTTTTATAGGGCCATTGTACTGAGCCTTGCTGCTTGATAATGTCATAGCTTAAGCCGCTAATGTCGATATTGGTTTTGGCGGTAAGCTTAGCGTGTTCGGTATAAATTTCGGCAGGGTTTTTAAAGTCGAACCCTTTATAACCCATTTTTTGTGCAAAGCGACAAATGATCTCGCTATCTGGGATGGCTTCGCCCGGTGCATCTAATATTTTGGCCAGGTAACTGATGCGCCTTTCAGAATTGGTCATGGTACCTTCCTTTTCGGCCCAGGCGGCAGCAGGCAAAATTACATCGGCGTAGGCTAAGGTTTCGGGCTTGTTGCTTATTTCCTGTACTACCACAAACTTTGCTTTTTTCAAAGCTTCTTCGGCCAGGCGCACATTGGGCAGGCTGATTAGCGGGTTGGTACACATAATCCAGATGGCTTTAAGCCGGCCATCATTTAAGGCCTCAAACATTTCTGTAGCGGTAAGACCCGGTTTGGCGGCTATTTCTGTTCCGCCCCAAAACTTTTGTACCTCGGCCCGGTGATCGGGATTGCCCAGGTTGCGATGCGCGGGTAACAGGTTAGCCAGGCCACCTACTTCGCGCCCGCCCATGGCATTGGGCTGCCCGGTTAATGACAGCGGACCAGCACCTGGTTTGCCAATATTGCCGGTTATTAAATTGAGATTTATCAGGCTCAGGTTTTTGTTTACCCCAACAGAACTCTGGTTAAGCCCCATCGTCCACATGGAAATAAAGCCTTTAGCCTCGCCAATGTATTTGGCGGCAAGGCGGATGTTGATTTCACTTACGCCACAAATGGCCGATGCCTGCGCCAGCGTACGCTCAAATACCAGTTTGCTGTACTGCTCAAACCCATCGGCATGGTTGGTTACAAAATCAATATCTATATCGCCGTTCTCTATCAATACCCTGCCTATTGCATGGTTTAGCGTAATGTCGGTACCAGGGTTTAATTGCAGGTGCAAATCGGCATTGCTGCAGGTATCGGTAACCCTTGGGTCAACCACAATAATTTTCGTATCGGGGTTGGCGGCTTTGTGGGCTTCCACCCGTCGCCATAAAATGGGGTGACACCAGGCGGGATTGGCCCCGGTAACATAAAAACAATCAGCCAGTTCAATATCATCGTAGCAAAGGGGTACAGTATCTTCGCCTAAAGCGATTTTATAGGCGGCAACCGCGCTGCTCATGCACAGGCGCGAATTGGTGTCAATATTATTGCTGCCGATAAAGCCCTTCATCAGCTTATTTACCACATAATATTCTTCGGTAAGGCACTGGCCCGATGCGTAAAACGCCACCGAATCTGGTCCGTATTTTTTGATAAAAGTTTTAAAAACGGCCGCTGTGCGCTCCAACGCGTTGTCCCAGCTTACCCTTTGCAGGGGCATGCTTTTGTTGTAGCGCATTTGGGGGTACAGCAGCCTGTCTGTTTTGTCATTAGCGGTGTAGTGCAGGTTAAGCCCTTTACTGCACAGCATTCCTTTATTTACGGGATAGTCTTTATTACCCTCAAGCGTAATACTGCCGTTCTTTTCTTTATTAAGTACCACGCCGCAACCCACCCCGCAATAGCAGCAGGTACTTTTTAATGTATTTTGAGAACGTTTGTTAGCCATTGTTAAGAGCCTCACCTAAATCCTCTCCAAAGGAGAGGACTTTGAATTGCTTGTTTGATTTGTACATTTGAATAACCACCATGCTAATCAGAACCCTCTCCTTTGGAGAGGGCAGGGTGAGGCTCTTATGCCAACACCAAGTCTTCTGCCTCTTTAGCTTCTGCCTGTTTTTGAAAACGGGTTATCAGTACAATCATAGAAACCACCATTACGGTTATACCTATATAGGTAAATGCCTGTACATAAGTAATACTGCTTGATTTAAACAGGAAGCCAAACAGCATGCCGCCAAGGTTACCACCGGCACCTACAATACCGCTTACCATGCCCACATTTTTACTGTTGATGAATGGTACAATGCCATAAGTTGCGCCATTTGACATTTTTAAGAACAGCGCGAATGATAACATAGAGATAATGGCCGCTGTTAAGTTGCCCGATTGCGCGAACAGGATAAGTCCTGCACCCTCTAACAGCAGTACGCCGGCGAGTAACAAGCCTTTACCACGCATACCAAATTTTGCACCAACTTTATCAGATACAATGCCGCCCAACGCCCGGGCAAAAAGGTTCATGAAACCAAATATGCCTGCCCAAAAACCGGCAGAACTTTGGGATAGGTGAAACGTATCAACAAAGTGTAACGAGGCCACGTTATCAAAGGTAATTTCCATGCCAAAACACATGGCATAGGCCATGGTTAGGGCCCAAACGCGCCAGTCGGCCAATATGGTCCAATCGGTTTTGGATGGGTTGGTTTTGGCGTAACCTACTTCGTCGTAGTTGCCATTGGGCGTGTCTTTAGTAAATTTCCAGTACACCAAAGCAATTATCAGCATCAATGTTCCCGGTACAATCATGGCGTAGCGCCAGGCTTCGGCTTTGGTAAAACCGGCGCCTACTATGGCAGCAAATATTAAGGGCATCACCATATTGGTTACACCGCCGCCCAGGTTACCCCAGCCGCCGGTTACCGCGTTTGCAGTACCCTTTATATTAGGCGCAAACATCATAGAGGTATGGAACTGGGTAATTACAAACGATGAACCAATCACGCCAATAGCCAGGCGAAAAAGTAAAAACGAAGTGTAATCATGGGCCAGCCCAACTAAAAACACGGGCAATGAACCTACCAGCAGTAACCTAACCGCCGTTTTGCGCGGCCCCCAGGTATCGCAAAGTTTACCTATAATAAGGCGGGCAATAATGGTTGCCGCTACCGATGCGATAATGGTATTCCCTACCTGTGCTTTGGTTAAATGCAGTTCGGCGCGAATGGTTGGCATCAATGGCGCCAGGCCAAACCAGCCAAAAAAGCACACAAAAAACATAAGCCAGGTAATGTGGAACGTACGCATCTGCACGCCCTTTATTGAAAATATGTTGAGTTTAGTAAGTTGTTTTTCCATCTTTTTAGCATAATACTAAAAGCTCAAAGCCTAAGGCCGAAAGCTTAAAGCTTTTTGTTTCTACATTGATTTATTTAGCGTTTTTAGCTTTGGGCCTTAAGCCTTCTGCTTTAAGCTCCCGTATTATTTATTCAAAAACTCGGGTTTGATGTTAAGTTGCAGGTATGCCCACACCGGGTGAAGCTTATTGGCTCCCGGGGTTAAACCTTTGGCATATTCCATACTGTGGGTTGCCGCCATGTATGATAAACCCAGCTCAACCATAGTAAATTTGTTTAGCTTATAGTTGTTGGTTAAATCAAACTCTGTACCCAGGTATTTGTCAATAGCTTGCCCGTCGGTCCCCTTTTGATCTTTGGCCAGCAGAAAATAGTGATTGCTTAGCTCGGTGCTAAACCGTTTATTATCTGATTGGTATTTGATTTTGAGGTATGGGTTGCTCAGTCCGCCGGTTGGCGATCCGCTGGCGGCATAAAAATAATCCATCAGCCCCCAAAATTTGTGCGGTGTGCCATACAGGGGATCAAACCTGTGGTTGGTTTTTGAGGTTGATAACGCGTCATTGCCTGAAAGGTAGTCCCAGCCAGCTGTATAGCCCCAGTTTTTACCTTTATATAATAAGGCCGCGGTATAGGTGTAGGCGCTCAGATCGAGCCCGTCCCTGTCGTGGCCGCCCTGGTAGTAAAAACCACCATTAATGCCCCATTGGTCTTTATCGCCAAAGGTGGGATTTACCAATAAGCCGGTGGTATACCTGGTGTTTACGCCGGGCTGGTTAAAATGCCTGCCATAAATGTAGCCTTCATCGGTGCCCGATACATTTTTTACCGAATCGAGTTTGTATTTGCCAAATTGATCCGTTAGGAACAGGCCGGTAATCTTTGTTTTGTCGATCTTTTTAGCAAAGTATAAATACTGCAGCGATTTATAGTTTTGAGTTAAGCCGTTGGTGCTTGGCGGGTTTAAAAATGCCGGGCTGCCTGTTTTTGAACTGATGCCGGCCGCGTTAATAAGCGGAATAAAGCCTGCTGGAGTATTGGCAAGGTTGCCTTTACTATCTTTAACGGTAGCAGGCACGTTTGCGGGTGTATAATAAGTGCCATTATAATTAATGGCGTCTGAACTTTGGTTAAACGCGAAACCAAGATCAACCTGCCAGCCAGATTGAATTAGTTTAAGTACGATAGCGTCATGACGGCGACCTTGCTGAATCCAGTCGGTTGCGCCAAGCAGGCGTTCGTCGTCGTAGCTTATTTCCTGCCTGCCTGCTTTGATAGCAAAATAATCTACCGGGGATGATTTGAAAGAAGTATCTTTTTTGTTTGATAAGATGAGTTCGGCCCAGGCTTCGTGCACGCCCAAACGGTTGCCATCGTTAACGGTGATGGTTGATGCATCCTGGCCCCAAAGCCTTACATCCTGTACTGCGGCCTGAAAAATAAGCCTGCTGCTTTTGTAATTAAAGGTAAGCCTCGTTCGTTGCGATACAAAGGCGGCATTTTTGTTACCTATTGGTTCTAAAGTTCCATAACCATCACGTAGTTCGCCCCTGGTTTTCAGCTGACCTGTTACAGATAGCTGTGCCGAGGCGCTGTAAGAAACAAAACATGATATAATTAATAGAATTTTGCCAATAGTGTATTGATTACATACATTTTTGTACATTTGAGTTGGTTTTTTATTTGTTAAAGCGATTAAAAACTGTTTAACCCTGTCTGGGAATGCGACCTCCCGGCAGGGCTTTTTTTATATATTCTTGATTCTCACCATAGGCGGTTTCTTTTTTAAGTTATCCAAGTGTTTAATTACCATAAATATAGTTTATTTAATGGTAATTTTTAAATAATTGAATTTTAAAGTTTATTTTTATGATTAAAATCATAAAAATGTTTGATTTTTAACAAAAATTTAAATTTATACCTCTTGAAAATTGCCAAAATGTATTTTTGATAATTTTTGATGTGATAAAAAATGAATATTTTGCAATAAAATCTGTTTTGTATTGAAGTAAATTGAAAAATAAGATCGAAAAATCAATTTATTACGTATAAAATGTAATTGTTAGCGGATTTTTTAAGTTAAATGACAAAACTGACCTCGTAAAAAATGAAAAAAAATACCCAGTGTGATAATAACACTTGTTTTTTGTGTAAAAGTTGTATTAAGGAGTGGCTGCCAGCCGTTGTAGCCAACAAAAAAAACTATAATGTTAAAAAAGGACAGGTTATTTTTAGTGAAGGCGACCCTGTTACCGGAATTTACTTTGTTTACGAAGGCAATGTTAAGGTTCATAAAAAATGGGGGCCCGATAAAGAGCTGATTATTCGTTTTGCCAATAAAGGGGCCATTTTTGGACACAGGGTTTTAGGTAAACACGCTACGCATTATCCAATTTCGGCAACAGCGCTTGAAGCCGGCACTATTTGCTATATAGATATGGAGTTTTTTGAAGCTACCATGAAAGTAAATCCCCAGTTTACCTATGAATTGATGCTGTTTTTTGCAGATGAACTACAGGAGGCCGAAAAGAAAATGCGTAACCTGGCGCACATGCCGGTTAAGGGTAGGGTAGCCTATGCGCTTTTAACTTTAAAAGATCAGTTTGGCATCAACCCCGAAGGGCATATTGATATTGAGCTTACCCGGCAGGACCTGGCTTCATTTGCCGGCGCAACCTACGAAACCGTTTTTAGGGTAGTTAACGAACTGATACAGGAAACCACCATCACTACCAACGGCAAAAAGATTTGCATTGTTGATAACAGCAAGCTGTTGGCTTTAACAGAGGATACCGCTGCCTAACAGCCAATCTTATTTAGCAAAAACTATTTTCAGCGTGGTTACCTGTTTAATGCATCGGGCCGGTCTTTTTTCGTCCTGTACAATAACTCTGAAGGGGCCATCTGCGGGGGCAAGGGGTTTGCCGTCTATGGTGTCGGCCAGTATAATGGCTCTGTCGGTATAGGCTTTATCTAACTCGGGTAAAGCAAAAACAACCTGGTAACCGTCGCTTGCTTCAACTAACAGGTATTTGGTTAGGTTTTCGCCTTTAAGGTCGTTACCCATGGTGGCACCTGCCTTTGTCAAAATGTCTGATAAAATAACGCCGCTGTAGGTATGGTCTTTGCCGTCGCGGTCTTTCCTGATTACGATGGTTTGTTTGTACTGCTGTAAATCGGCCTCTGTAATACTTAGCGGATTGGCAACCTCGCCGGTTACTTTTACTACGGCTGTTTTATCAGTGGTTTGCGCGTTTGCCGATGGGCTGATCATGAAGCATGATAAACTTAAGGCCAGGATAAAATATAATTTTTTCATTGGGTAGGTGTTTTGTTTTGATGTAACGATGATACCAATTTTGGATCAGAAAACCGGGGATTATTTATAAATGCAGAATCGGTAAGCATGTTTAAAAATGCCAGCAATTGTTTTTTCTCTTTAGGTAGCAGTTTTAAAGAGGTGCCGCCCGGTTCATTTGATTCATGCTGTAAAAAAGAACTTAGCGAAGCCGATTGTTTAATATGCTCGCTATAATGATCTATCACTTCATCTAAAGTTTTAAAACGACCATCGTGCATATACGGCGCGGTCAAGGCGATGTTGCGTAGCGTAGGTACTTTAAAGCGGCCTTTATCGCCGGCCAGCCCAGTTATGGCAGCTATTCCCTGATCGGCGGGCAGGCTATCAAGTCCGTTATTGTGAAAAAGCTCCATGTAGGTTTTTGGGCCGCCGTGGCAATGCGCGCAATTTGCTCCGCGGATGTTCTTTTCCGGATCTGGCCCGCGGTTAAAAAGCTCCATGCCTTTGAGTTCGTCGGGTGTGGGCGTATAGCTATTTTTTAAGTATTGGTCATACCGCGAATTGGCAGAAATCAGCGTACGTTCAAACTGGGCTATCGCTTTTACAATGCGCAGGCCGGTAATACTGCTATCGCCATAAACTACTTTAAATAAGCCCGGGTACATATTGCTTTGGCTTAACTTATTTACCGATGCCTGGATGGTTTGCCCCATTTCGTGCGGGTTGGTAAGCGGAAAGGTGGCCTGGTTTTCAAGACTGGTGGCCCGGCCATCCCAAAAAAACTTACGCGCCCAAAGCAGGTTAGCCAACGACATAGAGTTGCGGGTAGATAAAGAATCATCTACACCTTTGCTCAGGGCCAAACCATCTGTAAAAGCTTTTGCCTGCTGATGGCAGCTGCCGCAGGAGAGTTTGTTATTGGCCGATAGCCTGGTTTCGTAAAATAATAACCTGCCTAAATATACACCCTGCTGCGTAGTGGGATTATCTGCCGGGATATTGATGCGGTTGCCAAAGTTGGCGGGGTAGGTAAATTGATAGTCGCCGGTTGGGATGCTGTCTTTATGATTTGTAAAGGCCAGCGCTACAATGGCAAAAAGCAAAGCAAATATCCCTGAAATCACACGAAGAGATCGTTTAGAATAGTTGCTTTGCTTTTTGTGGGGATATTTCATTTTACACCTGTGGTATAAAATTAATAGTTATAAACGAGGTTGGCAAAGTAATTACGGCCTTCTTCGGGATAACCCTCAACAAAGGTGTAATTCCTGTCGAACAGGTTGTTTACGCCGCCTTCAATAGCAAAGCCTTTAAGTAAGGTAAGGTGTACTTTTACATTGGTAAGGTAAAACGAACCGGATGGTGTGCCGTAGCTTGTGCTGTATCTTTTAGAATCGTATTCTTCCGAAGCCAACAGGTATAATTTTGCTATGGGAGCGTATTGTACCGATGCAAATACTTTATCTTTAGGTACATCGGTAAAATATATCTGCGGCGATGACAGGTTGTTGCGCACAATGCGGGCGTAGTTTGCATCTAACCGTACCTGGGTGCTAATAGGGTAACCCAAAGCAAACTCGGCACCATAATACTCGGCCCGGCCAACATTTTGCACCTGCGATTGGCTTACTTTAGTCACCGGATCAACGCTTACGTTGTTTACAACCTGTATGCTGTTATTTATTTTGCTGTAAAAGCCTGATGCGGTTAACGATAATTTGCCGGCAATAAGCGAATGATAGCTCAAATCATAATTCATGGCATCCTCGGCCTTCAAGTTAGGGTTAGGGATTGCAGTGCCAAATTTGTACGAGTAGCGATCTTTAATGGTAGCAAACCGGGTTTTGCGCGCTGCCGAAAAGCTAAGCGTGTTGGCGTTATCAATATCATATTGAATTAATCCCTGTAAATTCCACGCGCCGTTGCTGTTGGCCGGTAGGTTTGATATAGTGCTGTTGGTGTATTGTTGCGCCTCGGTGCTGCGCCTGTCATTGTAACTTACGCCACCATTTACCTTTAAGGCCGATGTAAGGTGGTAGGTATCTTCGGCACCTATGTAAAAGTTGTTGTCGGCATCGCGGCGGGTAGGTTCGCCCACGTTATGCTCGCGGTGTACATCTTGTTTAAAATGGGCGGCAACGCTAAAACTGTTGTTTTTAATATCGGTATTTTCAAACGCAACGGTGCTTCCCAGCGTGTAATCGTCATAAATGCTTTTGAAAGCATAGGGTTTGGTTATGGTGGTGTAGCTTGCGTTATCGTAGCTGTCAATCTCATTTTTAAATGCGCTGTAGTACCAGCGGGTTTTGATAACATTGGTTGCGTTAAGCTTGTTGTTGCTTAAAAAATACAGCCCCTGGGTATTCCACTCGGGCCATTTCCAATAGCGCGCGCTTTTGAAAAGCGAGTTTTGGGTGTCGTCGCCGGCATAAACAGGAGTGCCTTTGGTGCCATGGTGATAGCTGTAGCCTACGGCATACTCTTGTGATATGGTTGGGGTGAAGCCAATTTTGCCGCTCAGGTCAACGTCGTTACTATAGGAGTTATCCCTGTGCCCGCCACCTTCGTTTTTAACCGGTTCAAACTTTTTGGATAAAGGATAAAAATCCCTTTTTAATTGCGATGCAGAAACCTGGTAGTACCATTTGCCAATGCTTGAACCAATGTTGGTGTTAAGCCTGTAACCGCCACTTAAATATCCGGCAACGGCATTCAATTCGAATGGGTTAACAGGTTTGCGGCTCACTAAGTTTATCGCGCCACCTTCGGCATTAGGGCCAAATAATACCGACGAGTAGCCCTTTGATACGCTTATTTCTGACAGGTTGAATGTATTGTAACGGGCTAAGTCTACATAACCGTCATAAGGCACATAAAGTGGAACGCCATCAAGATAAACCGGTACCTGCCGGATATCGAAACCGCGCACATTGATGGCCGATTCATTGCGTGGCCCTACCGCGGTAAGGGTTACGCCTGGCAGCAGGCTCAAAGCGTGCGAGACATCGTTACGATTGTAAAGGTTTAAAGTTTTGCTGCTTAGCTTGCTGGAGCGTAAACTATCCTTTACGCCTAAAATATTTACCTGGCCCAGTTTAAATACGCGTTTGCCGGTATCAATGGTTTGTGCTGTTGTTGCGGTGTTAAGGGCGGTTGTAAAAGTTAATGATAGAAAAAGTGCTTTGTAAAATTTGTTCATAGGTTGTGATAAAGGTTCAAAGTTAAGCAATGCCGATAAAAACTTTACCGTCGGTTATTTTTACCGGGTAGGTTTTAATACTCAGGTCTTCATCGCCAATACATTCGCCGCTAAGCAAGGAGAAGGTTTTTTTGTGAAACGGGCAGGCTACTTTCGGCTCGCAATTTTCGCCGGTGCTGCCAATCATTCCGCGCGAAATAGCCATTTGCTGTTTATGCGGACAAAGATTTTGAGTAGCATACCACTCGTTGCGGCGGGTAAAATTAAATATGGCTATTTGTTCATCACCATGTTTAATGCATGAGCCACCATTCTCGGGCACGTCATCAACATAACAAGCCATTATCCATCGTGTTGCTATAACTGTTTCCATGTTGTAATTGGTTTGAGTATGCGCCTTCCCTGCAGCAGGGTTCCGCATTAATTTTTGAATTTTGATTTTTGACTTTTGAATTAAAAAAAACTACCACTCTTTGGCTCTTACCTGCTCGCGCATGGGTTCAAATTGAGCATGTGGGTCTTTTTCTTCGGGGGCGTTTATGAAGTGGGCAAAGCGTTTGCGCATGGCCGGATTATTTACGGCTTCTTTCCATTCGCAGTGATATGTATTTACCAGTGTTTGCATTTCCTCTTCCAACTGCTCGCCCAGGCCCAGGCTGTCATTTACTATTACGTTTTTGAGGTAGCTCATGCCGCCATCCAGTTTGTTGAGCCAGGTTGCGGTACGGGTAAGCTGATCGGCTGTTTTAATGTAAAACATCAGGAATCTATCGAGATATTTTACCAGTGTTTCTTTATCAATATCTGTAGCCAGTAGCTGGGCATGTTGTGGTTTGGAGCCGCCGTTGCCGCATACATATAAATTCCAGCCCTTTTCTGTGGCTATGATGCCAAAGTCTTTTGATTGTGCTTCGGCGCATTCGCGTACGCAACCGCTTACGCCGCCTTTTATTTTATGTGGCGCGCGGATGCCTTTGTATCTGTCTTCAATCTCGATGGCGAATGTTACGCTATCGTGCAAGCCAAACCTGCACCAGGTGCTGCCCACGCAGCTTTTTACCGTACGCAGCGCTTTGCCGTAAGCGTGGCCGCTTTCAAACCCGGCATCAATAAGCTCTTCCCAAATTAATGGCAGGTCGCTCAAGTGCGCGCCGAACATATCAATGCGCTGGCCGCCGGTTATTTTGGTATATAAACCGTAGCGTTTGGCTACCTGGCCAATTACAATTAATTTATCGGGGGTAATTTCGCCGCCGGGAATTCGGGGTACTACAGAGTAAGTGCCGCCTTTTTGAATATTGGCCAAAAAGCGGTCGTTGCTGTCTTGTATAACTTCCTGTTTTACAATAACATCGTTCCACAGGCTTGATAGTATGCTGGCTACAACCGGCTTGCAAACTTCGCAGCCATCGCCTTTGCCATAGTGGTCAAGCACAAGATCGTAGTTTTTTAGCCCGCCTATTTTTACCAGGTCAAAAAGTTCCTGGCGTGAATAGTCAAAATGTTCGCAAATAACGTTTTTAACATATTGGCCGTTGGCTTTCATGGTGCCGGCTACCAAATCTTTTACTAACGGCACGCATCCACCGCAGCCGGTGCCCGCTTTGGTGCATTTTTTAATGCCATCAATATTGGTTACGCCGCCGGTATTTACGGCGTCGCAAATGGCACCTTTGGTAACGGCTTCACACGAGCAAATCAAGGCGTCATCGGGCAAGCTCATTACGCCAGCGCCGGCGTTTGTTTCGCCGCCGCGCGAGCCTAAAATCAAATCCTCCGGATCGGGAGGCAATACAATTTTATTATTAACAGTTTGCAGCAGCATGTTGTAGGCTTCCGCATCGCCAATTAAAATACCGCCTAAGAGGTTTTTACCGTCGTTGGTAATGTTAATGCGTTTGTAAATGCCTTTGTGGGTATCTTCAAATAAAATGGTGCGGCAATCTGGTTCGGTAATAAAGGCATCGCCAAAGCTGGCAACATCAACCCCAATGAGTTTTAATTTGGTACTCATATCGTATCCGTAAAAACCTTTGTCGGCCGCGGTTAAATGAGCGGCCGCTACATCGGCCATCTCATAACCGGGCGCAATCAAACCATATATCATTCCCTCGTACAGGGCACATTCGCCAATGGCGTAAATGTACTCATCGCTGGTTTGCATTTTCTCGTTCACTATAATGCCGCCGCGGGTGCCTACGTGCAGGCCGGCCAGCCTGGCCAGCTCATCGCGCGGGCGAATACCAGCCGATATAACCAGCATATCAACCGGCAGCTGGCTATCGTCATTAAACTTTAGTGAACTGATCTTTTTATCGCCAACAATGGCCGCGGTGCTTTTATTTAAGTGGATATGTAAACCAAGCTGACTGAGTTTCATTTGCAGCATACTGCTCCCGGCCGAATCTATTTGCCGCGGCATAAGGCGTGGTGCAAACTCAATTACGTGGGTTTCGGTAATGCCCAGGTCAATTAAGGCTTTGGCAGCTTCAAGGCCAAGCAAGCCGCCGCCCATTACCGCTCCGCTTTTTGCATTGGCGGCGCAGGCTTTTATCAGCTCCAGATCTTCAATGGTGCGGTACACAAATACGCCTTCTTTTTCAATTCCCGGAATATCGGGCACAAAGGCCGATGAACCGGTAGCTAAAACAAGGTAATCATATTTAAGGGTTACGCCTTTTAAGGAGTGGATGGTTTTTTCGGCGCGGTTTATTTCCTGGATAGGGTCGTCCAGGTGAAGCGTGATGCCGTTATCGGTATACCACGATAGGGTGGAGAGCGATAAATCATCGGCTGTTTTGCCGTTAAAATATTCGCTAAGATGTACCCTGTCATAAGCGTGGCGGGGCTCTTCGCCAAAAACAATTATTTGGAACTGTGCTGATCTGGCTAAAAGTTTTTCGCAAAACTTGTAACCCACCATACCGTTGCCAACTACAATGATGGTTGGTTTTGACATGTCGGAATTTTTTAAATGTTAAAGCAATTTTCAAACTAAAATGAATCAAATGCGACCCTGATTTCATTTATATTACAATTATAACTCAAAAAAGCATCAAATAAAAATTAATTTCAATTTTTTATTAATTAAATCATGTTTATTGGTGTTTTATTTCATAAATTAGTGCTATTAATATAATTTATATCATTATTTTAATGATTAAATGTTTGTGATTTTGTAATTTTTATAAAATCACCAAAATAAAAAGGCTTATAACTTGATTTTTTGACGTTAATTTTAAAAATATGCAAAAAAATATACAAAATCCTGAACTTTTTGTGCTTGGTGCCGGTCCCGGCGACCCGGAACTGTTAACAATGAAGGGATATAAGGTATTACAGCAGGCAAATGTTATATTATATGATAACCTGGCCAACAAGGAGTTGTTGGCCATAAGCCGCGAGGATTGCGAAAAAGTTTATGTTGGCAAGCAACCTTACGGTGATTATACCCCGCAGGAAACTATTCACGAACTGATAAAGCACTACGCCTTTACTAAAGGTAACGTGGTAAGGCTAAAGGGCGGCGATCCGTTTATATTCGGTCGTGGCTTTGAAGAAATTCTTTACGCGCGCCAGCATGGTATTACCACACATTATATACCGGGCGTAACCAGTATGCAGGCATCAGGGTTGGAAGATATTCCTTTAACGCACAGGTTGGTGAGTGAAAGTGTTTGGATGGTTACCGGTACCAAAAAAGACGGCAGTCTATCGGCCGATTTAACCTGCGCCATGCACAGCAACGCCACCGTTGTTATATATATGGGGATGAAAAAACTGGCCGAGATCGCGCTGGCCTATGTAAAAGCGGGTAAAGGTGATATTCCGGCTGCTATTATACAACACGCGTCGTTACCAAATCAAAAATCGGCTAAGGGAAAGGTGAAAGACCTGGTTGCCATTGCTGCCGACCATCAGCTTACCTATCCCGCCATTATTATTATAGGCGATGTGGTGAACGTTAAAAATTAAAAGAAAAGCTATGAAAATCAGGATAAAAGGAAATTCGCTGCGTTATCGCCTAACAAAAACCGATGTGGAAACTTTTGACAGGGAAGGCTACCTGGAAGAAACCAGTCATTTTGGCGCGCAGGTATTTAAATACGCGCTGCAGCGTTCAAAAACCAGCGTTTTAACCGCAGAATTTAACAATAATACCATAACCATGTACATGCCCGCGGCTATGGCTATTGAATGGACAAATACAGAGCGGGTTGGCTTTGAAAACAACAACAGCCAAATGTACCTGCTTATTGAAAAAGACTTTAAATGCCTTGATAATGTGGCCGAAGACCAAAGCGATAATTACCCCAATCCTTTGAGTTTAAAAATGTAGGGGGATGTATAGACGCAATATTTTGCGTCTCCCGCTATACAGGGTGGCTTGCTAACGCGATTTACATAATCTCAGACTTGCAAATTCGATTTGCATGCGGGAGACGCAAAATATTGCGTCTCTACCTGAAAATTCAAAAAATCTCCTCTGAATAATATATACATTAGCATAAGTTACCCAGCTTTGCCAGCAATTGTTAAACACAATACTTATGGAACATAACGCTAAATCAATACGGCCATTTATTGGCGCTAAAAACTTTGAAACCTCCCGCAGCTTTTACCGCGACCTGGGTTTTAATGAATCTGTTTTAACGCATAATATGTCGGTTTTTAAAACAGGGGCAATGGCGTTTTATTTACAGGATGCCTACGTGAAAGATTGGATAGATAACACCATGATTTTTTTAGAGGTAGATGATGTTGACCGGTATTGGCAGGAGCTTGGGGCTTTAAACCTTACAACTCGATATGAAAATGTAAAACTAAGTCCAATAAGGGTAGAGCAATGGGGCAAAGAGTGCTTTTTGCATGATCCATCGGGCATTTTGTGGCACTTTGGCCAGTTTTTTTCATAGGGTGACGTAATCCCTTGTCTTTTAGGATACTATTTCCGGTAGCTTAGAAAAAGCTACATTTCTTCTTCAGGCGCAAATTTTCATAATTACTTGCAAAAGCTATTAAATAACTGTTATTTTAACAATAATTATAAATTGTTTCGGAGTTTTTTACTGTTCAATTTTGTTGGTTGATTAATAGCAAACCTTAAAAAGGTAATGCCCTTACTTGCTTAGTAACTAATTTGTACTCTTATTGGTTATTGATGTAATATGTGGCTGATTTAGATGTGATGAAGAGATTTTACTTGCTGTTATTATTGCTATTGGCCGTTTCTTTTTGTTATGGCCAGGCTCCCGTTAAAAACAAGGTGCTGAAGTATGCGCTAAAGGATGGGTTGTCATTTGGCATTGTGAATAGCATAACCCAGGATGAAAATGGTTTAATGTGGTTTGCAACCAGCGATGGTTTAAACCGTTTTGATGGATCGACCTTTAAAGTGTTTAAAACCATGCCCGGCGACTCAACGGGCCTATCCGGCAATTTTGTTCAAAAAATATTGGGCGATCATTCTGGTAACATCTGGGTGTCATCCCGAAATGGGCTGAGCAAATTAGATACTCGCACCGAAAAATTCTCACACTACCGGCTTGGCAATAATAATGCTGTTAAAAACGATGTAGATAACATCATCCAAAGTAAAAACGGTAACCTTTGGGTGGCATCATATGGTTTGGGTTTTTCTTATTTTAAAACTAAAAACTCCGGGTTTATCAATTACAACCGCAAAAACCTGCCCCAATTATCAAGCGATAGGATTGTTTCCCTTTTTGAAGATTCAAAGGGACTATTGTGGATTGGTACCCTTGATGCCGGTATCAATGTTTTCCACCAAAACAACGGGCAGATAACCGGTAAGGCAAACATTTTATCAAAAATTGATGATGTAACCGTAGGAAGGGTTAACGAAATTTTTGAAGATCATTTTCATAACATCTGGATAGCTACCGGCAACGGCTTGCTTTATTACGACCGGTTGCTTGATAAATTCTCCCGGTTTCAAACACAGCAAGCGCAAATTAAAAGCAATAACTATCTTTCGCTAAACGAGGATAGGCAAAATAACCTGCTTATCGGGCTACAGGATGGCGGTTTATATAAGCTTAACCTCAAGTATTTTACGCCCGGTCCCAGGGATTTTAACCTGATCCCCGTGATGGGCGATGATGGTTATAACATTACCCAACGATCTGTACAAACCATTTACCTGGATAACCACCAGAATATATGGGTAGGTACCTACGGTGAAGGGGTGTACATGATTAGCAGTATCAGCGAAAAATTTACCATTATTCAAAAGATGCATGAAGATGCATCGGGCAAAAGCCTCATGAGGTTTTACGGTATGTGCCAGGATAAAACCGGCGCGTTGTGGTTTGGCACCGACGGCGACGGCCTTTTTAAAACTGCGCCCGACGGCACCATCCTTAAACATTACTACGCCGATGGTCGTCCCGGCAGTTTAACCAATAACGCTATACTATCTGCCTGGTGCGATAGCGACAATAATCTTTGGTTTGGCACCTATGCCAAAGGATTGTTCAGGTACGATAGCCATTCAGATTCGTTTATAAATTACAGCCATAAACCCGGCGATAGTAAAAGCCTTGGGGGGAATGATGTAAGAGTAATTTACCAGGATAAGCGCAAAAACCTGTGGATAGGCACAAATGGCGGTGGAATAAGTCTTTTTGATCCGGTTAGTAAAACCTTCACCAATTATAACCCGGCAAACAGCGCTATAAACTCTGATGATGTAAGGGCTATAACAGAAGATACAAATGGTAATCTTTTTATAGGAACCTACGGCGGCGGATTGAATTATTTTAACGTAGAACACAAACAGTTTACACGTTTTTTTGACGCTGCCCAACAAAAACGGTTTATGCCCGGGCAGGTAGTTTTTGCTGTTTATTTAGATGCCGTTAACAAGCTTTGGATAGGCACCGAAGGCGATGGCCTCATTATTTATAATCGTGATAAGCAAACCTACCAGCATTTTAACGAAAAAAATAAGCTGGCAAATAATACCATTTACGCGCTTCAAAGTGCCGATAATCAATCGGTTTGGATGAGTACCAATAAGGGGCTGTCAAACATCGATCTGGATAAAAACATCGTATCTAATTTCGATCAGTCTGATGGTTTGCAGGCCGGGCAGTTTAACGTGGGCTCGGTTATTTACGATAAGCAAAATCACGCCATGTATTTTGGCGGCACCGAGGGACTCAATGTTTTTAATCCTGATAGGGTGAATAAAAGCTACTTTGAACCCAAGGTTATTATAACCGGTTTACAGATTTTTGGCAACCAGGTTGAAACGGGCGATCATGGTCACAATGTTCCCGTACTATCGCAGGCTTTAAACGAAGCTAAACAATTGGTTTTACAGCCAGATCAGGCTGTGTTTTCTATCCAGTACACCTCTTTAAACTATGCCTACCCCCAAAAAGGCGAGTTTGCCTACCAACTGGAAGGCCTGGATAAAACCTGGAACTATGTAGGTAACCAACGGTCGGCCACGTACAGGTATCTTGCCCCCGGCGATTATACGTTTAGGGTTAAATGCTCAAACCAGGATGGCATTTGGTTTAATGATTACGCCACTTTACAAATTAAAATACTGCCGCCCTGGTACAAAACCTGGTGGGCTTACTTTTGCTACATTGCCGCCGGTGGCCTGCTCATTTACTATTATTTGCAATACCGGGCAAACCAGGCGCGGTTGAAATACGAAATACAATTAACCCAGTTATCTGCTGAAAAAGATAAAGAACTTAACGAACGTAAATTGTCGTTCTTTACCAATGTTTCGCATGAGTTTCGTACGCCTTTAACCTTAATCATCAACCCAATTAAAGAATTGCTGTATCATGAGCATGAAGTTGATACCAGTAGCCTGCACATTGTTTACCGCAATGCCAAACGCCTGTTAAGCCTGGTCGACCAGTTGTTGTTATTCCGCAAAGCCGATTCGGATGCGGGCACCCTAACTATTTTTAGGCTTAACCTGGTGGAGTTGTGTAAAGAGGTTTTCCTGTGTTTTACTTACCAGGCCAAAGCCAAGGGACTTCATTTTGAATTTATTTGCGCCGACCAGGATATTGAAGTATTTGTGGATAGGGAAAAGATAGAGATTGTACTTTTCAACCTGCTATCCAACGCGATTAAATTTACGCCAATGGGGGGCAGTGTAACGGTGGTGATCGGTCAGCAGGATAAGTTGGTAAACCTGGAGGTACTTGATACGGGCCCTGGTATTAAGGCCGAAACAGAAGATAAGCTATACTCGCAGTTTTATCAGCAGGAAAACAGCAAAGGCCCGTCAACAGGGGGTTTTGGTATTGGTTTGTTCCTGGTTAAAAAGTTTATTGAAAGCCATTCGGGCACTATTCGTTATGAGGCTAACCCCGTTGGCGGTACCCGGTTTATTGTTACCTTGTTGAAGGGAACAGGGCATTTACAGAAAAACGTAATCTATGAGGATGACGCAACCAGCTCGGTAATATTGAAAGAACTGATTGAAACCGAGATTCCGGTAGCTGCTGAGGAAGAACAGGATAACTTACTTTTAGAAGATTTCGAAACGACGGCCGACTTAAAGTCCATCCTCATTATTGATGATAACAAAGACCTGCGCGAGTACCTGAAACTTCTTTTTAAACCCGATTATAAGGTTTACTCGGCCGATAACGGTAGGGAAGGCCTATCTATCATTAAAGATGTACTGCCGGATATTGTGATTAGCGACGTAATGATGGACGAGATGACCGGTATTGAGCTTTGCGCCGCTATCCGGGATGATATCAGCATTAGCCATGTGCCCATTATTTTACTTACCTCCAGCGCCTCGCCCGAGGTTAAGCTGAAAGGCATTGAGGGCGGCGCCGATGATTACATCAGCAAACCATTTGACAAAGAAATTTTGAAAGCCCGGGTTGCCGGCATTTTGCGTAATAAAAACAACCTGCAAAAGTATTTTTATAACGAGATCACCTTAAACGCCACCAATCAAAAAATACCTGCCGAGTATAAAACGTTCCTGGATAATTGTATCAAAATTGTGGAGAAGCACCTGATGGACCCCGATTTTACCATCCAGACCCTCGCAGGCGAATTAGGTATTTCGCATTCATCGTTGTATAAAAAAATCAAGTTTATTTCGGGGCAGTCGGCCAGTGGTTTTATTCGGTTTATCAGGCTGCGTAAAGCCGCCGAAATACTGATCAATACCAGGCACAATATTTTTGAAACCTCGGGCCTGGTAGGTATTAATGATATCAAATATTTCAGAGAGCAGTTTAAAAAAGTATTCGGCATTAACCCATCGCAATACATGAAAAAATACCGCAAAAACCTGGCAGAAGATATGGTAACCAATGAGTTTACGGGGAAAACAAGGGTATAGGCGTGGTGCTACTTTTCAAATCCCCTCTTGAGAGCTAATGTGTCGATATCTTTTTTATAAAGAAAATGTCATTTCGAACGAGCAAGCGAGGGGAAGAAGCGGGGTGCGAGGAGAAATCCTATACGATTTGCAAGATCGAATTTTCGCTTTTATAAGATTTCTCCTCACCTCCTGTGCGCAATCCTACTCCGGTTCGTTCGAAATGACAACGGGTTTTTATTTAGTTCCCATGTCCACGTTTTTGCGAGTTATTAATTTTTTTAAACTACATGGATTTTACAAACCCCAATCCCTTTTTTTCTCTCCCAAAACTTATTTACCCCCTAAAATTGATGGATTACTACCGCATTGAAATTCATTGCCAGCAATACTTTTGTATCAAGGATTAATTTTTATTTGGTCCAAACTTCGCATTTGATTTAAAATTGGTAAAAATGGCTGTTCGGGCGCCCGCCTGTCAGCCATTTGCTTTTTTAACCAATAGTAGGGTAATGCCCTAAAGTAGTTTAATAATGTAGAGGCGTATATTGGTGTCTTCCGCCAGCAAACCTGATACCTATCAAAATTTAAACGCCCGCTCATGAATTTTACCAATCCGTCCCTTATTTTTTAATGATTTGGCCCTCTATGCTATAAATTAGTAGTACTACCTTGCCTTACCAATTTTAGCTCAAAAAAACCAATCAGGCCATAGGTGTAATAACCAACCGGCAAATCAAATTATGAAACCGCAGTTTACGGAAGGTGCCCGCTTACCCATATTGTTAAGCAATGTTGTTGCTCTGTTTTGTTTGTTGTGCCTGGCATCGTGTCAAAATAATACTGCCGGTAAACAGACGGGAGAGCCCTTGTTTAAAAAATTAGATAGCACCCAAACCCACATAGGCTTTGTTAACCAGCTCGACGAAGGGCTGAACACCAACGTACTGGTATACGAGTATTTTTACAACGGCGGCGGCGTAGCCATTGGCGATTTTAATAACGATGGTTTGCAGGATGTTTATTTTACCGGTAACATGATAGCTAATAAAATGTACCTCAATAAAGGCAAAATGCAATTTGAGGATATTACCGATAAGGCAGGTGTGGCGGGCCGACCAGGGCCATGGAAAACCAGCGCTACCGTAGCCGATGTAAACGGTGATGGCTTACCCGATCTCTATTTATGCTACTCCGGCAAATTAAGACCTGAGAAACGGGTAAACCAGTTACTCATTAACCAGGGTAATGACGCGCAGGGTATCCCGCAGTTTAAAGATATGACGGAGGCTTATGGCCTTAACTTTTCATCATACACCACACAGGGTTACTTTTTTGATTACGACCAAGATGGCGATTTGGATTTGCTGCTGGTAAATCATAGTCCCGAAAGGTTGAACAATGTTGATGTTAACGCCTTGAAAGATTTGGTGAAAACAAAAGACCCTGAGCGGGGATCGAGATTATTGCGTAACGATAATGGTCGTTTTACTGACGTTACCCAACAGGCTGGGATAGAAAATGGAACCGTATCATACGGACTTGCCGCAGGCATTGCCGATGTAAATAACGACGGCTGGCCTGATATTTACCTGGATAACGATTACAGTATCCCCGATAAACTGTACATCAACAACAAAAACGGCACTTTTACCGATGAGCTAAAACAGATGGTTGGCCACACTTCCTTTTACTCCATGGGGAACGAGATAAGCGATATCAACAACGATGGCAAGCCAGATATTTTTACGTTAGATATGCTGCCCGAAGATAATCACCGTCAAAAGCTGCTGATGGGTACCGATAACTACGAGTTTTTTAACATGAATGTTAAAGCCGGCTTTTACTACCAGTACATGCGCAATATGCTGCACCTTAATAATGGCAACGGTACGTTTAGCGAAGTTGGGCAGCTTGCCGGTATCTCTAATACCGATTGGAGCTGGGCGCCACTCTTTGCCGATTATGATAACGATGGCTGGAAAGATCTTTTTGTATCTAACGGCTTTTTACGTGATTATACCAATATGGACTTTTTAAAGTACATGGGCGATAATCTGCAAAACCGCGCCGTGGTACGTGAAGATTTGCTGAACCTGGTTAAACAGATGCCTGCATCTAAAGTAAAAAACTACCTGTTTAAAAATAAAGGAGGCTTTACTTTCCAGGATGTATCGGCCCAATGGGGTATTGATGAGCCATCAAACAGCAACGGCAGCGCCTATGCCGATCTGGACAACGATGGCGACCTTGATCTGATTGTAAATAACGTAAATGAACCCGCATCGATATTTGAAAACAAAACCAGCGGAAACCATTACCTCGATGTTAAACTAAAAGGAGCCGGTAAAAATACCGATGGCATTGGTGCTACGGTGACGCTATATGCAGGTGATAAACAGCAAACCATTCAGCAAATGCCTGCGCGCGGTTATCAATCATGCGTTACAACGGTGGTGCATTTTGGCTTGGGGAAAAATAAATTGGTTGATTCTGTAAAAGTGCAATGGGCATTGGGAAAAACGCAAGTGATTAAAAAGCCGGCTACGGATCATGTGCTAACGGTAACAGAGGCAAGGGCTATTGAAAATACCAAACCACAGGCGTTACAGAAAACTATTTATAGTAAAGTGGCCAGTCCGCTTAATTATAGCCAGCCTGTTACCAACGTGAACGATTTTAAACGCCAGCCGCTGTTGGTTAACCCGATATCGTTTTCGGGGCCGCATGTGGTGAAGGCCGATGTAAATAAAGATGGCCTTGAGGATGTTTTTGTTGGTGGTGGCAGCGGGCAGACCTCAGCTCTTTTTTTACAGCAAGCTAACGGGAGTTTTGTAAAGAAAAATCAACCCGCGTTTCAAAAAAGTAGTACGAAGGCTGAGGTCATCCCTTTGTTTTTTGATGCCAACAATGATGGTTACCCCGATTTGTTTTGCGCATCTGGTGGCTACCATAATTTACAACCCGGCGATGTTTCCCTTGCCGATGAGTTATATTTAAATGATAAGCATGGCAATTTTACTAAAGCAGATAATGCGGTGCCTGCTTTGTACACCAGTAAAAGCTGTGTAAAAGCAGCCGATATTAATGGCGATGGCTTTCCCGATCTGTTCATCGGCGGCAGGGTGGTGCCGGGGCGATATCCCGAAACGCCGCAAAGCTATTTATTGGTAAACGACGGAAAAGGACATTTTAAAGATGCAACACAACAATATCTGCCCCAGTTAAAAAACCTGGGCATGGTTACCGATGTGGCATGGATAGATATGAATGGCGATAGCCGCCCCGACTTGATTGTGGTTGGCGAATGGATGCCCGTAACTATCTTTATTAATAATAACGGGCATTTTGAAAACCAAACGGCAAAATACCTATCTAAACAATACAGCGGTTGGTGGAACTGTATTACTGTGGGCGATTTTAATCATGACGGACACCCCGATTTTATTTTAGGCAACCAGGGCACCAACACGCAATGTAAGATGAGCGATAAAGAACCTGCCGAAATGTACTTTAAAGATTTTGATAACAACGGTGCCGTTGATCCTATCCTGTGCTTTTACATTCAGCATAAAAGCTACCCCTATGTTACGCGCGATGAGTTACTGGAACAGATCAGTATGATGCGCCCCCGCTTTACCGATTATAAATCATATGCCGACGCCACTATTAACGAAGTTTTTACCCCCGCCGAGATGCAGGGAGCAGGCCATTTAACAGCCAACACTTTAGCTACAACTTATTTCTTAAGCGATAAATCGGGCAAACTGCATGAAGCGCAATTGCCGCTTGAAGCCCAGTTTTCGCCTGTATTCACCATAACATCTTTAGATTATGACCATGATGGCATTACCGATCTGTTACTATGTGGTAACATTAGCCAGGCCAGGCTGCGCTTTGGTAAATCCGACGCGAATTATGGCTTGTTGCTAAGGGGAGCAAAGAACGGGAGCTTTACGGCGGTTAGTCAGCAGGTATCCGGCTTTAAACTTACCGGCGATGTACGGAGCGTTACGCCGGTAGGTAGCAAACTGCTCATCGGCATTAATCAACAACCCATACAGGCCTATCAATTGATCAGCAGGTAAAAATTACCAATGAGGACAATCAAGTCTTAGCCTATCGAAGAATCGTGCGCGTAAGGTCTTTGCCCGAGTGCTTCGACGGGATATCTGTGACAAGTTATAAAGCGGAAGTCATGTTGAACCTGTTTCAGCACCCCACAGGACAGGTAACACACATGAAGTCTACTTAGCATATGGGGTGCCGAAACAAGTTCGGCATGACGGAAAGGTTGAAAGCGATTGCTGTTCCCTATTTTACCACTATCCTATTTTATAACTCCACACCCCACTTCTTCATTATTGCTATCTCTAAAATCAAAAAAGGTCGTTTTTGCCTCCTTTTAGCTATAAAAATACCTTTTTACCCCTTTTTTTATGAGGATTAACCACCCTTCGGATGCTAAGTTTTCTTCGACATTAGCCTTCATAAACCAAATATCTGCACGCCAATTATTGTTTACTGTAACCAATCTACGGATTATTTCTGTGGCAATGGCGGCGCGCCGGTACGACCAATTTATTAACCGAAAATTTCAAAAACATGAGAAAAAATTTACTGAAAGAATTTTCACCACATGGCAGCGCCAAAATGGCGCTTGGTATGTTGCTTGTTGCCACCATCCCGCTTTCATCCCCCGCGATGGCCAAAACAATGCGCAACGGCATCATTGTAAAAAGCGCCAATAGCGCCGATATTACTGTAACAGGTACAGTAACCGACGAAAAGGGCGAACCTTTACCGGGGGTATCAATCTCTATAAAAGGCACTACCCAGGGCACCATATCTGATGTTAAAGGTAAATACTCCATTACCGTAAAAGATCAAAACGCGTACCTGGTATATACCTTTATTGGCTACACAACACAGGAAGTTGCCGTAAACGGAAAGTCAACCATCAACATACAATTAGGCGGTGATTCTAAATCGCTTAACGAGGTTGTGGTTGTAGGTTACGGTACGCAAAAGAAAGCTACTTTAACAGGCTCTATATCGCAGGTTAAAGGATCTGAGCTGGTAAAAAGCCCGGCACCAAACGTATCAAACGCGTTGGCTGGCCGTATCCCGGGTGTTATTGTTAACAACCGTAGCGGCGAACCTGGTTACGACGGTTCAAACATTACTGTACGTGGTTTGGCTACCACAGGCAGTAACAACGTGCTGATTGTTGTTGATGGTGTACCCGGGCAGATTGGTGGTTTAGAAAGGCTCGATCCGAATGATATCGAAAGCATGTCGGTATTAAAAGACGCGTCTGCAGCTATTTATGGTAACAGGGCGGCAAACGGTGTTATCTTAATTACCACCAAACGCGGTAAAACAGGTAAGCCAACCATCAATTACAGCTTTAACCAGGGCTTTAGCTCGCCAACCCGTTTGCCTAAAATGGCCGACGCAGCAACCTACGCCCAGATCATGAACGAGATCAGTCTTGATTCAAACCCTACCGGTGGCTCAAATCAGTCATACTCGGCAGATCAGATCCAGAAATTCAAGGATGGGTCTGATCCCCTAAACTACCCTAATACCAATTGGGAAAAACAAGCTTTAAAAGGCACCGCATTACAAAACCAGCACAGCTTATCAGTTGCCGGTGGTAGTGATGATGTAAAATACTTTGTATCGTTGGGTACTGTTTACCAGGATGGTTTGTACAAAAACGGTGTTACCAAATATCACCAGTACAATTTCCGCTCAAACATTGATGCGAATGTTACCAAACGTTTAAAAGTAGGATTGTCATTGTCTGGCCGTGAAGAAGACAGGCAGTTTCCTCAAATTGGCGCAGGCGATGTGTTCCGTTCTGTTTACCGCGCAAAACCTATTGTTGGTGCCTACTATCCTAACGGATTACCAACAACAGGTATCGAAAATACAAATCCTGCTGTAGCGGTAACCGATATTGGTGGTGTTAACAACAACCCTACCCAGGTTTTTAATGGTATATTAAAAGGCAGCTATGCTTTGCCGGGTATTGAAGGCTTATCATTGGATGGTTTCTTCTCTATTGATAAATCGTATAATTTTGATAAAAACTTCAGCAAGCCATACATCCTGTATAGCTATGATCCTTCGGCCCAAACTTATAACAAGGTTGTAGTTGGTGGTAATAACAATGCCGCCACCTTGTTTGAGTCGCAAACCAACCAGGCATTAATCACCTCAAACATCAAATTAAACTACGCCCGTAAATTTGGCGCGCATGATATTAACGCGTTTGTAGGTTATGAGCAAAGCAAAAACCACCTGGAGTATTTTGATGCTACCCGTTACAATTACCTGTCATCGCAGTTGCCAGAGTTATCACAAGGCGGCAGCGCTGCTACTGACTATCTGAACTCGGGTTACAGCTCAAACTACAACCGTCGTAGCGTTATCAGCCGTTTAGCTTACGCTTATGATGAAAAATATTTATTTGAAGGCCAATTACGTGCAGATGCCAGCTCTATATTTCCATCTGGCAAACAATGGGGTTATTTCCCGTCTGCATCAGTAGGATGGAGGATTTCAAAAGAAGACTGGTTTAAAAGCAGCGTTAGCTTTGTTGACGATTTGAAGCTGCGTGCATCATACGGTTCATTAGGTAACGATAATGTAAACGGTTTCCAGTATTTTGATAACTACGTTTTGGTAAACAATGGCTTTGTAGCCAGCGTGCCGGGTAGTGGTTCAAATACTATTCAGCCAAACGTTAACCTGGTAAAGTTAGCTAACCCGAATATTACCTGGGAAACAGCCCGGAAACTGGATGTCGGTTTTAACGCTACCTTCCTGCACGATTTTAGTGTTGAGGCTATTTACTTCCAGCAAAAAAGGTCAAGCATCCTTGCTACACGTAACGCGTCACTTCCTGGTTCATCAGGTATCGTAAACCCTTACGGTTCAGACCCGCTTGTACCATCAGAAAACATTGGTAAAGTTAACAGCGCCGGTTTTGAGGGTACTTTAGCCTACAACCATTCATCAGCTGGCTTTAGCTGGGGAGTAAGCGGTAACTTCACTTACGCGAAAAGCAAAATCGTATTTATTGACGAGGCCGTGGGCACTTTAGCTTATCAGCGCCAAACCGGAAGACCATTAGGTACTTCACTATTGTACAATGCCATAGGCATTTTCCGCACCCAGGCCGATCTTGACGCTTACCCACACGTACCGGGCGCTAAAGTTGGCGATTTAAAATACCTTGATTACAACGGCGATGGTAAAATTACTGCCGACGACCAAACCCGTACCAAATACGGCAACATTCCGCAAATTACTTACGGTGTGGGATTAAACGCCGGTTATAAAGGTTTTGATCTTTCGGTATTATTTGCCGGTCAGGCCGAAGTTAGCCAGTACGTATTGCCAGAATCGGGCAGCATCGGTAACTTTTACAGCAGCTGGGCCGATAACCGTTTTAGCGCTACCAATACCAGCGGCACGTATCCACGTGTAACCGACCGTGCATCAAACGCCATTAGCGGTGGCCAGTATAACAATACCTTCTGGTTAAATGATGCCTCTTTCATCAGGTTAAAAAATGTACAGTTAGGCTATAATTTCAATACAGCTTTCCTTTCAAAACTTAAACTTGGCGGCTTAAGGGTTTATGCAAGCGCTTTCAACTTGTTCACCATTACCAAGGTTAAGGATTATGATCCGGAAGGTACCAGCGGCAGCGGTCAGTTTTATCCGCAGCAACGCATTATCAACTTAGGTGTTAACGTGAAATTTTAATTAAGAACAGATCATGAAATTACAATATAAAACCCCGCTATACATTATTTTGGGCGGCATGCTGTTCACCACGGCATGTAAAAAAGACCTTTTAAACGTACAGCCGACAGATAGGATTGCTACATCGGCCATTGAATCAGATACGGCTGTTTACGAGGCATATGTTACTAACCGCTACATTGGCGCAAAATTACAGGATAAAGAAGGTGATGGATCAAACCCGGGCTTCGGTCGTGGTTTTGAATACAGCATGTGGAGCTCACTTACAGATGAGTCTATTTATAACAATGATGATGCTACCTGGCTGATACAACGCGGGCAGCTTGCCCCCGAAAACCTTGGCGGTGCCGGCGTATTATGGGCCCGCAGCTACCGCAGCATCAGGGAGTGTAATTACGCCTTGAGTTTGCTGCCTAAACTGCCTTTTAGCGCGGGCCATAAAACCCATTTAGAGGGCGAGCTTAAATTTATACGCGCCTTCCGTTACCAGGATTTGATCCGTAACTACGGTGGTGTAGTATTAATGGGCGATAGGGTTGTTAACCTTACCGATAACTTACAGGACCCAACATTGTTTAAAAGGGCAACTATTAAAGAAAGTATTGATTACGCTACTGCCCAGCTTGATGACGCGGCTTCAAAACTGCCTTTAAATAACGATGGCACCTGGCTGTTAGGCCGTGCTACCAAAGGGGCTGCTTTGGCGCTTAAATCAAGGCTTAAACTTTACGCGGCAAGCCCATTATACAGTGCTGGTACCTGGGCCGATGCGGTTACCGCGGCACAAGCGGTTATCAGCCTTAATAAATATGGTATTTACACCGGTGGTTACGACAATATGTTTTTAACCAACGAAACCAACGAGGTTATTTTTGAGCGTTTGTACACCAAAAACGCCAACCATACCCACATGGAAATTGCCAACGGACCAAACGGTTACGGCGGCTGGGCCGGTAATACGCCATTACAAAACTTAGTTGATGATTATGAGATGGACAATGGTAAAGCCATTACCGATCCAACATCGGGATACGATCCAACACACCCATATGATCACCGCGACCCAAGGTTTGATGCTACCGTGTTACACAACGGATCGGCCTACAGGGAGCGTAATGTAGAAACCTTTATACCGGGTGGTAAGGATAGTAAAGATGGCGATAGCAACTGGAATACTACCAAAACCGGTTACTACCTGCGTAAATATATGGACGATGCTTATCCGCTGCAAAACCCATGGGGTAACGCGGGCTTCCACCCATGGATCTATTTCCGTTATGCCGAAATCCTGTTAAATTTTGCCGAGGCTGCTAATGAAGCTTATGGAGCCGATGTTGTGCCTGCCGGTTCAACCATGTCTGCAAGGCAGGCTATCAATATGATCAGGGCAAGGCCGGGTGTTAATATGCCTGCTTTAGCCGGTGGCTTATCGCAATCACAAATGCGCGATGCCGTGAGATATGAGCGCCGTGTTGAGCTTGCATTTGAGGAGCACCGCTTTTATGACGTGCGCAGGTGGAAAATTGCCGATGTTACCGAAAACAAACCGGCGGCAGGTGTAATCATCACCAAAAATGCCGACGGTACCTTTAGCTATACGCCAAAAGTAGCTTTAGATGGCCGCGCGTTTGCTACCAAACACTATTGGTTACCAATACCGAGAACGGAAATACAAGCATCTGGTGGGCAGTTGCAACAAAATGCCGGGTATTAATCAATAAATTTATCTGCGGGAGAAGAAGCCATTCTTCTCCCTTTTTTTCTAAACCAATTATCAACCAATAAATTATGAAGAAGAAGCATGTTTTATTATTAGCGGTGTGTTGCTTTGCAGCAGGGTGTAAGAAAGATATGATAGCAACCAAACAAACCGCCACAACCCCAACCGAAACGTCATCGGGAAGTAGCAATGTTAAACTGGATTCGACGCCGGCAAGCGCGCTGAAAGGCGTGAACTGGGCTTGCGACGGGGACAACTTTAGCGATGGTATTTTAGTATTAAGTGGCTTAACCTCGTCAGATAGTTATGCCACCGTATCGGCCAAGGCCGATGCTGTTTTGAGCGGCATTCAAACCAATACGGGGGCAAACACGGTGAGGATACCGGTAAATTATGCAACCGTATCACAAACCTGGTGGAACTCCTATACCGGCGTTATTGATAAAGCGGTGAGCAAAGGGATGAACGTTATTTTGGGCTGTTGGGAAGGCAGTTCATCTGAGGATGGTAAAATTGATAATACCACCCAGTTTTGGTCAATGTGGCAAACTATTGTAACCAAGTATGGCAGCAATACGCATGTGTACTTTGAAATATTTAACGAGCCGCATGGCTATTCATTAACCGATTGGACAACCATTTGTGCCCAATGGCTCAGCAATTATCCGTCGGTGCCTCAGGGGAGAATTTTAATCAGCGGTACCTCGTATTCGCAGGATATTACGGGAGTTGGTGCAGATAGCCGTTTTTCGGGCTGTTTGTTATCTATTCATGATTATACATTTTTTAGCAATGGTACCAATACCACGGCCGCGCAATGGGAAAGCAGGCTAAGGGGCAATATAGGCAGCTACAGCAGTCGTGCTGTATTAACTGAATTTGGCGTACCTATGAACGGCGGTAAAAACTACACCGGTGCCATAGGCGGCGATCAGGAAATTGCTTACCTGCAAGGTTTAACCAACCAGGTTAGGGCATTTGGCATGGGCGCGGTATACTGGCCCGGCATCCGCACCGGCGATAGCTATGCTATGGAAACTTTAGGTGGCAGTGGCACAAGCCTTACCGTGTCAAATACCAATGCCAGCGGTTTAAGCAGGCTTAAATATGGCTGGGGTGTAGGTACAGGCGGTACAGATGTGTTTTATACCGGCGCTTACTACCGTTTGCTAAACCAAAACAGCGGCCAGGCGCTTGATGTTAACGCGGCTTCAACCGCAAACGGCGCAAATATTATACAATGGCCGCAAAACGGAGGCAACAACCAGCAATGGGTAATTACCGATAATGGCGGTGGCTATTACAAAATAACCAACCGTAACAGCGGGCAGGCGCTTGATGTTAATGGGGCATCTACCACAAACGGTGCCGGCATTATTCAATGGCCATGGAATGGCGGTAACAACCAGCAATGGGCGCTTACTTCAACCAGCACAGGCGTTTACAAAGCCATCAACCGCAATAGCGGGCTTGCACTTGATGTTAATGGAGCCTCAACAGCTAATGGCGCGGGCATTATCCAGTGGCCATATAGTGGTGCCAATAACCAGCAATGGCAAATAGTACAACAATAAAATAAACTATTGTAAAGGAGCAGCGCTGTAAAGCGCTGTTCTTTTGCTAATTATACATGATGATAAAACGATATACCATAAAAAGGAATGTAGTGGTGGCTATGGCTGCTTTGGCGTTTAATAGCGTGGCTGTGGCGCAAACAAAGCAGGTTACTATTGATATTAACCTTTCTAAAACTTATCAAACCATCAGCAATTTTGCTGCTTCGGATGCATGGTCGTGCCAGTTTGTGGGTAATTGGCCAGATGCCAAACGCCAGCAAATTGCCGATTGGCTTTTTAGTACCGATAACAATGCCGATGGATCGCCTAAAGGGATCGGGCTTTCCATGTGGCGCTTTAATTTGGGTGCGGGCAGTACCCAACAGGGCGATGCAAGTGGTATCAAAGACGAATGGCGCAGGGCCGAATCATTTACCAACAGCGATGGCACCTATAACTGGCAAAACCAGGCCGCGCAGGTTTGGTTTTTAGAGGCTGCCAAACAGCGTGGGGTGAAACAGTTTTTAGGTTTTTTTAATAGCCCGCCGGTGCAGTTTACAACCAATGGTAAGGCTTTTGCCAATGAGGGTAAGGTTAACATCGCTCCCGATAGGTATGACGCTTTTGCAAAGTACATTTATGATGTTGTAAAGGGTGTTCAAAAAGTAAGTGGTGTAAAGTTTGATTATATAAGCCCCATCAATGAACCGCAATGGGATTGGAGTGATGGCGGCCAGGAAGGTAACCCTTATACCAATACCCAGATAGCGGGTATAGTACGGGCAATAAACAAAGAGTTTGTAAGTAATAAGCTGGATTCAAAGATATTGGTAGGCGAGGCCGGAAGCATCAATTACTTGTTTACAGCCGGCGATAAGCCGGGCAAGGGCAACCAGGTAAGTGATTTTTTCAAAGCCGGATCGACCAATTATCTTGGCGATTTGCCTGCGGTAAGTAAAACTATAGCCGCGCATAGCTATTTCACTACCTCGCCAATGGCATCGGCGGTTAAAGCGCGTAAGGCTTTGGCAGATAGCGTTGCCGGGGTTAAAGGACTAAATTTCTGGCAATCTGAATATTGTATTTTGGGCGACAATGCCGGGGAAATAGATGGCAACCATCGCGACCTGGGGATTAACGCGGCATTGTATTTAGCTAAGGTGATCCACACCGATCTAACCGTTGCCAACGCCTCTGCATGGCAATGGTGGACGGCGATCTCGGCCTATGATTATAAAGACGGTTTAATCTACATCGACAGAAATAAAACCGATGGTAATTTTTACTCCAGTAAAATGCTTTGGACAATGGGTAATTACAGCCGCTTCATCAGGCCGGGCGCGGTAAGGGTTGATGCTGTTGCCTCATCGGCGCAAAATCAATCGTTGTTGGTTTCTGCCTATCAAAACGGGAAAAACATCACGGTAGTTATTATCAACCCCGGTACCGATGATATAACCACCTCATTCAATACCCGTAAATCAAAAGTACAGTTTACATCATCGTACCTCACCTCACAGGATGCCGAATTGAAGGCTGGTAAAATAACAGCCAACACCAACGTTGTTCCGGCACGTTCGGTTGTTACGCTTACCGGTATTATCAAATAACCTTGCACATCTATCTACTATGAAAAATAAAATTTACCTGTTTCTTTTCGCCCTGATCCCCGCTTTTGCGCCATGCGTATCAAAAGCGCAAACTGCCGGCGAACCATCCGTATTTAATTCGGACTGGAGTTTTCACAAAGGCGATATCGCCAACGGCATCACCGGTGTAAAAGCTGAAACCCAATGGAAAACCATCGATTTACCACATGACTGGAGCATTGAAGGTCCGTTTAGCGATGAATGGGCAAGCGCCACGGGTTATCTGCCCGGCGGTATTGGCTGGTACACCAAAAGTTTTGCGGGCAACAGCAGCTGGCTGGGCAAACAGGTATATGTTTATTTTGATGGGGTATACAAAAACAGCGAAGTATGGCTCAATGGCCATTTGTTAGGCAAACGTCCCAATGGCTTTATTTCTTTTCAGTACGAGTTAAGTCCTTACCTGAATTTAAAGGGCAAAAATACCATTGCGGTTAAAGTTGATCACAGTGAATTTGCCGATTCGCGCTGGTATACCGGCTCGGGCATCTATCGTAATGTTTACCTCATTGTGAAAGGTCCCGTGCATATAGGCCCATGGGATGTAGCATTTTCTACGCCCGAAACATCGGCACAAAAGGCGCTTGTAAAAGTTAAGGTAACAGTAACCAACAGTACTAAAACTGTAGCCAATGTTACCGCGAAGGTTAACCTGTTTGACGCCGATGCTAAAGTAGCTTTATCACTCCAAAAACAAATCCGTGTAAAGCCGGGCAAGCAGGATGTTGAATTTGAGCAGGATTTAAAATCACCTAAATTATGGGATACCGAAAATGCCAACCTGTATAAATTACAGGTGTCTATTAATCGTAATGGCAAACTGACCGACCAGGTTACGCAGACTGTGGGTATCCGTAGTATTCGTTTTGACAAGGATAAAGGCTTCTTTTTAAACGATAAAAGCACCAAGCTAAAAGGTGTATGTATCCATGACGATGCAGGTGCTTTGGGGGTTGCAGTGCCGGAAGAAGTTTGGGTTAGACGATTAAATATACTGAAAGAGGCGGGCGTAAATTCATTGCGATTAAGCCATAACCCGCATGCCGATTATTTATACAACCTGTGCGATAAGATGGGTTTTTTGGTAATGGACGAAGCTTTTGACGAATGGGAAATTGGCAAAAATAAATGGGTAGCCGGCTGGAATGTAGGCACGCCATCAAAAAACGGTTACCACGAGTATTTTAAAGAATGGGCCGATAGCGATGTGAAGGATATGGTACTCAGGGCTCGTAATCATCCATCTATCATTATGTGGAGCATTGGTAACGAAATTGATTACCCTAATGACCCGTATACCAACGAAGTGTTAAATACAGGGCGTAATCCACAGATTTATGGTAAAGGATTTTTGCCCGATCATCCACCGGCCAGCGGACTTACGCCGATAGCACGTCAATTGGTAAAAGCTGTAAAGGCTATTGATACCACCCGTCCGGTAACGGCGGCCTTAGCAGGTGTGGTCATGTCCAACGAAGTAGGTTATCCCGAAGAATTGGACGTTGTAGGCTATAATTACCAGGAGTATCGCTACCCCGATGATCATAAAAAGTACCCTAACCGTATTATTTACGGCAGCGAAAACGGCATGGCACAGCAGGCCTGGACTGCGGTTGATAGCAACGAATACATCTCTGCCCAATACCTGTGGACAGGCATCGATTACCTGGGCGAGGCTGGCAAATGGCCGCAGCGCAGTAATGGTGCCGGCTTAATTGACCTGGCCGGGTTTAAAAAGCCCGAATATTTTTACAGGCAAAGCCTTTGGGCTTCAAAACCGATGATATACATAGGTGCCCGTGAAATTACCAAAGCCGAAGATAAAGGCATCTGGAGCCACCGTACTGCCGAACCGGTTTGGAACTGGCAGGCAGGTAGCAAGGTAAAGGTTGATTGCTTTACCAACTGCCAGGAAACAGAACTGTTCCTGAATGGAAAGTCATTAGGAAGGCAATCTCGTGCCGATGCAAAAAACCATGTCCCTACATGGGAAGTTGATTATCAGCCCGGCGAATTGGTAGCCAAAGGATATAACGATGGCAACGAAGTATGCGCCTACCCCATCAAAACAACCGGCGACGCTTACCAGGTGAGCACCATTGTAGATAATGATGTTTTTGACAGCAAAGCAAAGGGGGTAAGCCAGGTTGAGGTGTACATCACCGATAAAGATGGCAACTGGGTGTTTAATGCTGCCGATGAAGTTTCGGTAGCCATTACCGGCCCGGCCAAATTGTTGGGGTTGGAAAGCGGTAGCAACAATAGTCACGAAAGTTACCAGGCTAATCAGCGTAAGGCTTTGCACGGCCGTTTAATAGCCTATATACAAACCATCGGTAAGCCCGGCACGGTACAGGTGCAGTTTAGCGCCGGTACGCTTAAGTCATCAACCCTAACCTTAACTGTAAAATAATAAAATCCCTTAATCCTGTAAACTATATACCCAGCACTTTTTTTTAATTTATGAAGCGTATAAAATTATTGTTTCTGTTTGTAATCCTGTTTTCTTCGGCGGGTTTGCAGGCTCAAAATGCTAAACACACTTTTACCCTTGGCGATAGCACCTTTTTACTTGACGGCAAGCCTTTACAAATTATTTCGGGCGAGATGCATTACGCCCGCGTACCCCGTGAAGCCTGGCGGCAGCGCATGCGCATGGCCAAAGCCATGGGCCTTAACACCATTGGTACCTACGTTTTTTGGAACGTGCACGAACCGCAAAAAGGGCATTATGATTTTACCGGCAACAATGATATTGCTGCGTTTGTAAAAACCGCCCAGGAAGAAGGTCTTTGGGTAATACTGCGCCCAAGCCCATACGTTTGCGCCGAATGGGAATTTGGTGGCTACCCATACTGGCTGGAAAAAGAAAAAGGCCTGGTAGTGCGCAGCAAGGAACCTCAATACCTGGAAGCCTATAAAAAATACCTTACCCAGGTGGGGAAACAGTTATCGCCCATGCTGGTAAACCACGGCGGTAATATTTTAATGGTACAGATAGAAAACGAATACGGATCATACGGCAGCGATAAGGATTACCTGGCGCTTAATCAAAAAATGTTTATTGATGCCGGCTTTGACGGGCAACTGTACACCTGCGATCCTGAACCTGCCATAAAAGACGGTCATCTGCCGGGCCTGCTGCCGGCCATTAATGGTGTAGATAATGTAGCCAAAGTAAAAAAACTGATTGGCGAAAACCACAATGGTAAAGGCCCCTACTTTATTGCCGAATGGTACCCGGCCTGGTTTGATTGGTGGGGAACCAAACACCACACCGTACCTGCCGAAAAATACCTGGCCCCGTTGGATTCTGTTTTGAGCGCCGGGTTATCTATCAACATGTATATGTTTCATGGCGGTACCACCCGTGGTTTTATGAATGGCGCCAATTATAATGATACCAACCCGTACGAACCGCAGATTAGCAGCTATGATTACGACGCTCCGCTGGATGAAGCCGGTAACGCCACGGATAAGTACATGAAATTTAGGGCGGTGATTGCCAAACACCTGCCCGCCGGGCAAACCCTGCCCGCGGTGCCGCAGGCTAAGCCATCAATGAGTATTGAGTCTGTTAAGCTTACGCAATCAACAAGTTTGTTTGATATGTTGCCTGCTGCCAAATTAAACGAAACCCCGCTAACGTTCGAAGATCTTAACCAGGCCTATGGTTTTGTGTTATACCGTACAACGCTTAATGGCAATGCATCTGGCATGCTAAAAATTAATGGCCTGCGCGATTATGGCCTTGTTTATGTAAACGGCAAACGCGTTGCGATATTAGACAGGCGCAACAAACTGGATAGCGCGGCGATAACCCTGCCAAAAGGCAAAGTGGTATTGGATATATTGGTTGAAAACCTTGGCCGTATCAATTTTGGGCCATACCTGCTTAAAAATACCAAGGGCATTACCGAAAGTGTGGTATTTGCAGGTAAGGAACTTAAAAACTGGAAAATGTACGGGATGCCTTTTGATGATATCGCTAAAGTTGTTTCAAAAGCAGGTTCAAATAGCGCCGGTCAACCTGCGCTTAAAAAGGGAAGTTTTAACCTTGCCAAAGTTGCCGATACCTATCTGGATATGAGTAAATGGGGTAAAGGTACCGTTTGGGTAAACGGTCATAACCTGGGCAGGTATTGGTATGTTGGTCCGCAGCAAACGCTGTATGTGCCGGCCGAGTGGTTGAAAAAAGGTAACAATGAGATTGCGGTATTGGAACTTATTAAGCCAGAGGTAAATGAGGTAACAGCAATTGATCATGCCATTTTGGATTCGATAAAATAAGGTAAAAAGCTTCTTTGCTATTGATGACAAGTTGCAGATTCCCAGACTTGCGAAGTTTTTAAAACTTCGCAAGTCTTTCGTCGCTTCGTTGTTTTTATCTTTTATAATCCTAATAGCCTAATACGTCAGCGTTAGTCCTCCTCCCAAGCCCATATCACTATCATAATGTGTTGATAATGAAAAGTACTTGGTCATAATATACCTGAAACCAACCGCGTATTCTTTATCCGTGTTTCCCATTACCGTAAAACGTAGTCTGCTGGTGAGCGGGATATCGTCACGGCCTAACTGAAACCTTAGCTTTCCGTTGCCATCTATACGGGCATCGGCCACAAATAGCATTGGTAGGGTATAAGCCACACCAGCTACTACCGTATGTCGGTTGTTTTTATTACTAACCTGGCCAAAAAGGTTTTTCTCGCCAATGGGTTCTCTTTTATAATGGTAATCAAAACCGCCGTAGGCATATAGCCATTGCATTTGCCCAAAGTAACGGCCAACCATGGTTTCGCTTTCGTAACCTTTGGTATCATTTAAACCAAGGTGCCATAAGGTTGATATTTTCCAGCGGGTATTGGCGATGGAGGCCGTGGCGTCGCTGCCATTGCTTTCCAACCCTAATTTGGCTGTGGCATAAAAATGCTGATCATCCGCGTAAATCTTTTTAATAGCCTGTGCCGGATCTGCTATCTCGGGATTTGGCGGTGAATTTTCATAACTAAAAATGCGACCCATCCCGCTCATCATGTGGTAAAGGATGTGGCAATGAAAAAACCAATCGCCGCTTTCGGTAGCCCTAAACTCTATGGTGTCCCTTTCCATGGGCATAATATCCAGCGTATTCTTAAGCGGGGCATATTCGCCCTGCCCGTTCAATACCCTAAAATAATGCCCGTGTAAGTGCATTGGATGGCGCATCATGGTATTATTATACAGGATGATCCTTACGTTTTCGCCCTGTTTAATCAATATTTTGTCAGCCTCAGATACCGTTTTATTGTTGATGGTCCATACATAGCGGTTCATATTGCCGGTTAAATCGAACCGGAGCAGCTTAGTAGGGCCGTTGGGTAGGGTGGTTGGTTTTGTGGCCTTCAGCATCCCATAATTAAGGGTTACAATATCTGTAGATGAATTACTCCCCATATCCATGCTGGCCATACCTTTGTCTTTAGATGAACCTCCACCCATATCCATGCCCGGCATGTTTTTCATCGTAGCGGTTGACGAGTTGGGTTTAGCATCGCCGGTAATTTCGGGATACATCACGGTGTTCATATCCATTACCTGGTTGTTCATTACCATTCCATCCATTTCCTTCATATCGCCATTCATGGCCATCATGCCGTTCATCATTTTCATACCCTCAAAGTATTTGAGTTTGGGCAAACGGGCGGCGGCATGTTTCTCGCCCGAACCAAGCCATAAAGAGGTGTATTTGGTACGGTCTTCCGGTGTAGCTAAAAACTCGTAGCTTCCATTTTTGGGGATGGTGACCACTACATCATAGGTCTCGGCTACCGCTATGATCAAACGATCAACCTCCACGGGTTGTACGTCCTCGCCATCGTTGGCGACTACGGTAATTTTCCCACCGGCGTATTTTAGCCAGAAATAAGTTGACGAACCGCCATTAACAATGTGCAGCCGCACTTTATCGCCAGCTTTAAATTGCGAGGCCTGGTTTTCAACCTTTCCGTTGCTAAAGAAACGATCATAAGCTACATCGCTTACATCCATGGCCATCATCCTTTTCCACTCGTTGGTTACTTTGGTTTTAAAATGCCCTTCCTTTACAGCTTCCAGGTAATTTTGTGTGCTGCCTTTGCGGATGCCATACCAATCGGTTGCGTTATGAAGCGAACGCTGTACCTGTTCGGGATTTTCATCTATCCAATCGCTCAGTAGCAGCGTGTAGTTGGGCTTAGCGACTTCCTCTTTTTTATGGATGATGAACGCGCCGTACATGCCGCTTTGTTGCTGGGTCATGGTGTGCGAATGGTACCAGTAGGTGCCATTTTGTACCAGCGGAAATTTATACAAATGAGTTTCACCGGCTTTAACCGGCGAAGTGGTTAAATACGAAACCCCGTCATACCGGTTGGGCAATATCAGCCCATGCCAGTGAATGGAGGTTTCCATCATCATTTGGTTATGCACGTAAATTTCGGCGGTGTCGCCTTCGGTAAAAGTAAGCGTTGGCGCGGGGATACTGCCGTTTATAGCCATGGCAGGCCTTTGCTTGCCGGTATAATTCACGGTAGTATCGGCAATGTACAGGTGATAAATATCCCGCTTGCCAATTTTGGTAAAAAAGGGCAGCCTTTTTTGGGAGGAAGCATCGCCCATTTTCATGGCCATGCCGCCGTGCTGCGCAAATGCCACAGCCGACCAAAGCACGTTGATGATAATTAAAAAACGGATTTTCATGATTAAATAAAGCCGGCGTTGCAGCCGGCTTGTACGTTTTATTTTGCGGCAGGAGCCAATGTTTCTGTAACCTTACCACAGGTAAGCATTTGTTTGCCGTAAAACGGATTTTTAACCGTGGCCGATTCACTTAACCAGCTTGCTTTTTTCATGGGGCAATATTGCTGATAAACGGTTGCCGTGTTCAGTTTTAAACCTTTAACTACTTCAAGCATGTTTTTTGATAAACTGGTAAAATGCTCACGCTGATGATCGATGCCGGGTGCTTCGCTCATGTGCCTGCTGTCAAACTGTAGCTTTTCGCTGTAGGCGGTCCATAGTTTTTTCTGGTCGGTGGTTAGCTTGTCGGCAGGTACGGCATTAATAGCCGCCAACAAATCTTTCGACTCGCTTTTGGTGGCCGCATAATTATCGGCTGTAAGCGCGTTTTTAACGCCGAAGTAAGCGGTAATCACATTGTTTACCGCACTGCTCGCGGTAGCATCCTGTGCTTTTGTTTGTGTAAATATTACAACGAAGGTGAGTGCTAATAAAGCCGTTTTGATGATTTTCATGATGATATAAATTAATGGTTGTTTTAAATTTTATCTAAAGGTTTGCGCCCGGTGTTGTTAGTGGTTTTGTATTGGCTGGGCGTAATACCGGTTATGCTTTTAAACTGGCTTGATAAATGGGCGCTGCTGCTATAGCCCATTTGGTAGGCTATTTGGTTAAGGTTTGATTGTCCGTACTCCAGCAGTTCTTTTACCTTCTCTACCTTTTGCTGAATGATGAATTTTTCAATGGTGATATCCTCGTATTCAGAAAACAGCCGACTTAAGTAAGCATAGTCTTTAAAAAGCTGGTCGGCAATCAGGTCAGAAAAATTGGTGTTGTTTTTTGACAGATCGTTATAGTGAACCTGTTGTATCACTATGTTTTTGATACGTTCAATAAGTTGCTGCTTATCGTTGTCAATCAGCTCAAAGCCCATCAGCTTTAATGACGAGGAGAGGGCAAGTAACTGGCTCTCATCGGGCTCGGGGCTTACGATAGCCGTTCCAAGCGCAATTTCGTCTACGTTTAAATGCAGGTGTTGTAACTGCTGGCGTACCACCATAATGCAACGGTCGCAAACCATATTTTTGATATGTAACTTCATGTTTTTTTTGATTCAAGCGAAAAAAATAAGGCAATAAATGCCCGGGCCAAAAAATGTGGCTTGCTTAAATCAAATTTGGAGGGAGTGGTTTTGAATGGATATGAGTTTGCCTGTTTTCCAGGGCGGGGCTTTGCCCTCTATCCAGGAAGTATTGCTGATAGCGGACAGGTTAGAATGACTGTAAATGGGAACTGATTGCTCAACACGAATACCTGCCTGTGCAAACTGCAATTCAAAGCTGGGTTTAATATTCTCTTTAACAACATAATTGCCGTGCTTTTTGCAGCAGCCGCAATCTTCATTACCGTTGCAATGCTTTTTAGCCCCGTGTATGCCCATACCCGCGTGTGCCATGGCCATAGGCTTTGAAATAATACTTTGAGCGCCGCAATGAACAATACAAACAAACATCCCTGTTGTGAGTAACAGGTAAAATGCTGCCATACTTATAATTGCTGCTCTTTTCATTACTACACAAATATACTACATTATATAAACTGCCCTTTTACACAATTCTGTAATTTTCTTACATAATTTAAACAGCGTTTTTGAAAGTCGGCGGCTTGTCGTTGCCATGCTGTCAAAAAAAGGTCCGGAATTTCATCAACATAAATGGTTGATAACGGTTTTCCGCCTTAAGTTAAAACAGTGTTGTTAAAGCTTAACGGCGGTGTAACCTTTGTCTTTTAATGCTGTTATAATATCGGCTTCGCCGAGGCTGCTTTCGGCATCTATCGTGAGGATCTTATCGGGATTGTTGGTATCTACTTCCCAGTGTTTTACATTTTTTAACGCGTTTAATGAAGGGGTAACCGCGGCTATGCAGCCGCCGCATTTAATATTGGTTTTGAACTTTAAAGTTTTCATAATTGAAAATGATGAATAAATTATTAATTGAGTTTTGCCAGTTTTAGTCTTAGACTATTACTTACTACCGATACCGAGCTTAGCGCCATAGCAGCTCCTGCAATCATGGGGTTTAGTAGGAAACCGTTTATGGGGTATAATATTCCGGCGGCAAGCGGTATACCAATAAGGTTGTAAATAAATGCCCAAAACAGGTTTTGACGAATGGTTTGTACAGTTAGTTTAGAAAGCCTCAACGCTTTGGGCACCTGTAACAAATCAGATGATACAATGGTCATTTTGGCCACATCCATCGCTATGTCCGATCCTTTACCCATGGCTATAGAAACATCGGCCTGGGCCAATGCCTGGCTGTCATTGATGCCATCGCCAATCATAGCTACTACTTTGCCTTGCTGTTGCAACTGTTTAACAAAATCGGCCTTGGCTGCTGGCAGCACATCTGCCTGGTAATGTTCAACCCCGGCTTGTTTGGCTATTGTGGCTGCCGTTACGCTGTTATCACCAGTAAGCATGTAAACTTCAATGCCGTTATCTTTTAATGCCGTTACCGCTTTGGCAGAGTTTACTTTGATCTGGTCTGTAATACCTGCTACAGCCAATACTTCTTTTTCATTAGCAAAATAGATCACCGTTTTGGCCTGGTTCAGCAGTATTTCAACTCGGCTTTTTAATGCAGCAGGTATAGCAAGTTGATTTTGATACACCAATTTGTGGCTGCCAATGTGGTAGTTATTTGTTGCAAACCGGGCTTTAACGCCCATACTTGTTATACTTTCAAAATCTGAAATTTGAGCGGATTTACCATGGTCCTTTTGCAGATAACCTACTATAGCTGTCGCCAACGGATGCTCCGATTGCTTTTCCATCGCCAGGAATACCGCCTGTGACTCCGGTTGGTTGGTTACAGCTGGCGACCAATAAAAATCGGTTACCTCGGGTTTTCCCTCGGTAATAGTGCCCGTTTTATCTAATATAATGGCGTTTACCTTATGTCCAAGTTCAAGGGCTTCGGCGTCTTTAATGAGTATGCCGTTTTCGGCACCTTTGCCCATACCAACCATAATGGCGGTAGGTGTGGCCAGGCCCAAAGCACAGGGGCAGGCAATAACTAATACGGTTACCATGGCTAATAATCCTTGCGTAAACGCGTATTGACCGCCAAAAACCAGCCATATGCCCAACGTTAACAAGGCTATGCCCATAACTACGGGCACAAAGATGCCCGCTATTTTATCAACCAGTTTTTGAACCGGCGCTTTAGAACCTTGCGCGTCCTGTACCTGCTTTATGATTTGGGCCAGTAAGGTGTCGCCGCCTACTTTTTCGGCTTTAAATTTTAAACTCCCTTTTTGATTGATGGTGCCGGCAAATACCGAACTGCCTTCTTTTTTTTCTACAGGCACGGGTTCGCCCGAGATCATGCTTTCATCAACGTATGATGAGCCATCGTACACAACACCATCAACTGGAATCTTTTCGCCGGAGCGCACCAGGATATGGTCGCCAACCTCAACGTTGGCAATAGCCGTCTCTTTTTCGCCATCGGCGGTGATGAGTAGCACGGTGTTGGGTTGCAGGCCCATTAGCTTTTTAACGGCCGATGATGTGTTTGATTTGGCCCGTTCCTCCAGTAATTTGCCCAGCATAATAAACACGATGACTACCGCTGCCGCTTCAAAATATACATGCGGATGCAAACCGGGGCGATGCCAGAAATCCGGATTTAACGTATTGAATACGCTGAATATAAAAGCGATGCCGGTAGAAAGTGCTACCAGCGTATCCATATTGGCTTTGCCATGGGCAGCCTGTTTCCAGGCGTTAATGAAAAAGCTACGGCCGAATATAAATAATACAGGGGCGGTTAATGCCAGCATGATGTAATTGGCATAGGGGAGTGCCATCCAAAGCATCGCTATAAAAACAACCGGGATGGTTAATGTTGCGGCCCAAATGATATTTGTTTTTAACCGCTGGTAGTTACCGCGTTGGGCTTCTTCCTGTAAGGTTTTGCCATTTTCGGTATCCAATATCAGGCCATAACCTATTGCTTGCACCGCTTTCTGAAAATCGGCGGGCTGAATAATATCGGGCTGAAAAGCTATTTTAACGGTTTGACTCGCGTAGTTTACGGCTGCCTTATCTACGCCATCTTGCGCGGCAATTATAGATTCTACGCTAATGGCGCAAGCCGCGCAGCTCATGCCGGTAACCGGGAATGTAAGTGTTTGTATGTTGGATTGCATGGCGATCTGTTTAATAACACAAATTTACCCACACCCGTTGCCACCCCTGTTACAGTATTCCGTTTAAAATTTACAAGATTTGAAGCATCCCGCCTGGGCCTTTGTTTAAATACTTATTACTAATTTGCGGCGTTCATAAGCCACCAATAACTCCTGATAATTCATGAAAAGATTAATCTGCTGCCTTTTTTTGATAGCTGCCTGTATTTGTGCAAAAGCTAAAGACCCAACTATTCTGGCTAAAGGACAGCAACCCCAGGTAAGTGTTGACGAGAAGGGTGTAATAAGGGTTGTTTTCGGCAGGAGCGACAGTGTTTTTTGCGCCACCTCAACCAATGGTGGCGAAACCTTTAGCCGCACGGATTTGGTGGGGATTGTGCCACAAATGCACCTGGGCATGGCCCGGGGGCCGCAATTAGCAAGCTCGACTAATTACAGCATGATTACCGCTATGGATAAAAACGGGGATATTCATTGTTTTACGCTACAACATTCCAAAGGCCAGGTTTGGAAAAAGCAGGGCCTTGTAAATGACTTGCGCGCATCTGCCCCCGAGGGGTTGATGAACATTGCTGCAGATGAGGCCGACGATTTTTACGCTGTTTGGTTGGATACCCGTATTGGAAAAACAAACAATGTATGCTTTTCATCTTTGAGTATTAAAAACGGTCGATGGCTCAAAAATAAAATGGTATATCAATCACCGGATGGCCATGTTTGTGAATGCTGCCGCCCAAGTATTGCCGTGCAGGGAAATAATGTGGCTATTATGTACAGAAACTGGCTCATGGGGGCGCGGGATATGTACTTGATTAGCTCGGCGGATAAAGGTAAAACATTTGGCACGGGGCAAAAATTAGGGAAAGGTACCTGGAAATTAAACGCCTGTCCCATGGATGGCGGCGGTTTGGTTTTTAATGCCGATCATTCCATAACAACCACCTGGAAAAGACAGGCTACCGTATACACCGCAAAGCCCGGATACGCCGAAGAAATACTGGCCGATGGGCGGGACTGTAGCCTGAACCTTATCGATAATGGCCTGGTGGTTTCGCTATCAGCAAATGGTACAGTAAAGTTTAAAAATCTTAACAATCACCAGGAAGTAACCGTTGGTAATGGCAGCTACCTGAAAACCATTGGCCTTGCTAATCATCAGGTATTTTGCGTTTGGGAACAGGATGGTATGATCAAAACAAAAAAGGTTTGATTGGTAAAACGCGCCTAAAAACCCGGTATAGATGAATGATGTGTGAATTTTTTGATTAAAAGGCAAAGCTATTAGCATATTGATACTGCGTACTGCTTCATTTACATTTGTTAAGTGATGGGGGATATTGTAGGCATGGTTGTTATGGCACTATAGTGTTTGTGTGTGGTTTACGGTGTAACTGTACAAGTTAATATTTTGTTCATTGAATAATGAAGCGGCATACCTGTACCCTTAAAATAGAATAGTTAAAAGAGTTTAACCTTTGCACACCACCGATAGTTGCTGCTATATATGTGCAGTTCTGTATCTGCAACACGGCAGTATAAACTCTGTAGCAGCCTGAACCAGAGAGTGTTTGGCTTTTCGAGAGCGCGTAAAACGTAGTTTTTTGAATTTTATTGTTTTATAATGTACTATTTACATTAATTAAAACTACATTTGAATTAAGCGCTTCTCCTATAAAGCTCTTTACCAATATTTAAACCTGTTATAAACACTTAATGAGAAGATTACTATTCACCCTACCGGTAGTATTTGCCTTTTCCGCATGTTTTTCTCAAAGTTTATTTACCAAAAAAGTAATGAAATACTCCTCAAAGGATGGTCTTTCATTTGGTATAATTAACGGAATTACGCAGGATAGTAAAGGTTTTATATGGTTTGCAACGGGAGATGGCTTAAACCGCTTTGATGGTACAACTTTTAAAGTATTTAAATTTGATCCCAATAACCCTTACAGCCTGCCAAGCAATTATGTTCAAAACGTACATGTAGATAAAGAGGGTGCTATCTGGATATCATCAAGAAGAGGGATTTATAAATTTGATACCAACAAAGAACGGTTCATTAAATTTAGCCCTCCCGGGTTTCCATCAACGTATTTAAATAATGTAAATACCATTTTTGAAAATAACAAAAACCAGTTGTGGTTTTCCTGCGGCCCATCGGGGTTTGCATCTTATAACATAAAAACCCACCAGTTTAAAAATTACACAAAAAAAGAACAACCCGGTTTATTAGGCAATTTATCGGTTATTAATGTTATTGAAGATAGTTACGGGCTATTGTGGGTAGGAACCAGGGACGGCGGAGTTAACGTTTTTAGCACCCAAAACGGCGTGGTTTCAAAAAACCTCAACAGCCGGTTTCCGCTTAAACTTATTCCGCAAGGCCTTATCACCTCTATTTATGAAGATCATAATCATAACGTATGGATAGCCACCAGTAAGGGCCTGGCACTTTATAACAGAAAAGAAAATAACATCCGCGTTTTTTTAGGTTCAACTTATAACCTGCGAAGCAACTATTTCTTCTCGCTTTTGGAGGATGATCACAAAAATCTGCTTGTCGGCCTTTTAGATGGAGGGGTATACTCGATAAATCTCGACAAAGCCGAAAAATCATCCTACAAAGATATCACTATCGATCCGGTGCAGTCGGAAGATAATTATAGCATCACCGCGCGTACTATCGAAACGTTATTCCAGGATAAAGATAAAAACATCTGGGTGGGTACTTATGGTGATGGAATTTACCTGTTAAGTAGTGTTCCCGAAAAATTTCAAAAATTCCAGAGCGCGTTAAAAGACACTTACGGCAGTAGCTTTTTAAGGTATTACGGCATGTGTATGGATGATGAAGGATACCTGTGGATGGGTACCGATGGCGATGGGATACATAAAAGAACACTTAGTGGCGAGGTGGTAAAATATTACCGTGCCGACGGTAAAAAAGGTTCTATAACATGCAATAACATACTTTGCGCCTATAAGGATAATTCCAACACCTTGTGGTTTGGTTCTTACTCGCATGGGTTATTCAGGTATAACAGAAAAACCGATTCATTTACAAATTACACGCACCAGGCAAATGATCCTGCCAGCCTGGGTTTAAACGATGTAAGGTGTATTTTGCAGGATTCGCAAAATAATTTATGGGTTGGTACAAATGGTGGTGGCTTGAGTTTAATGCAGGCCGGCAGCGATAAATTTGTTAACTACAACCCGCAAAACAGCGGCATCAGTTCAGATTATATACGGGCACTTGCCGAAGATGCTTATGGCAATCTTTTTATAGGTACGGCGGCATCGGGCCTTAAGTATTACATCAGGAGCCAAAATAAATTTGTTAACTATTTCAGCAACGAGGAAGCCGAAAAATTTTTGCCAAGCCATTTTATATATTCGATGTATTTAGATAATAAGGAAACGCTTTATATAGGTACTGAGGGAGATGGGCTTGTTTCCTATGACATAGGGAACAAAAAATTTAAAAGGTATACCGAAAAAGATGGATTAGCTGATAATACGGTAAATTCCATACAAAAGGATGAAACCGGCAGCATTTGGATAAGCACCAACAGGGGGTTATCGCGAATTGACCGGCAAACAGACCGCATTATCAATTATGATAGTTCTGACGGCCTGCAGGCAGGGCAGTTCAATACAGGTTCATCCATGTACTCCTACGATAAAAAGTTTATGGTGTTTGGCGGCACCGAGGGCTACAATGTGTTTTACCCGGCCAGGGTTAAGCAAAATTTATTTAAACCTAAAGTTTTAATTACCGGGCTACAGTTATTTGGCAAAGAGGTTGAAGTTGGTCAAAAGGATAGCATATTAAGCGCTGGCATTAACGAATCTACCCAAATTACCCTAACCCCCAATCAACAGGTTTTCTCCATACAATATGTGGCATTAAACTATGCTTATGCCGAAAAGAATGAGTTTGCTTACAGGCTGGCCGGGTTAGAAAAAAACTGGAATTATGTAAAAAACCAACGATCTGTTACATACAGATACCTGCCAGCCGGCGATTATGTTTTCCAGGTAAAAGCTACAAACCAGGATGGGATATGGTTTGATAATTATGCCACAATTAAAATAAGAATCCAGGGGCCGTGGTATCAAAGATGGTGGGCATATCTAATCTATTCCCTGGTAATAGGCGCGCTTATTTATTTTTACATAAGCTACAGAACCAGTCAGTCGCGTTTAAAATACGAAGTAAAAATAGCTCAGATCTCGGCCGAAAAGGAAAAGGAACTCAACGAGCGGAAACTATCTTTTTTTACCAATATCTCACACGAATTCAGAACGCCGCTTACCCTGATTATTAACCCTGTTAAAGAGTTGTTATTTAATCCCGGGGCCAGAGAAAACGAAACCGGTAACTTAAGTATCGTTTTCCGTAACGCCCGCAGACTTTTGAGTTTGGTTGACCAGTTATTGTTGTTCAGAAAAGCCGAGAGTGAAACCGATAGCCTTAAAATTGTACGGCTAAATATTGTAAGCTTATGTAAAGAGGTTTTTTTATGTTTTAGCCACCAGGCCAAAAGCAAAAACATCCTTTTCGATTTTGTTTCCGAAGCCGATGCGATAGAAGTGTTTGCCGATAGGGAAAAGATGGAGATTGTGTTATTTAATTTAATATCAAATGCCTTGAAATTTACACCCGAAGGAGGGATGGTCAATTGCCTTATTTATCAATGGGACAATTCTGTGAATATAGAGGTTAAAGATACCGGCTGCGGAATAACCGGTAATGTTGGTGAGCAATTATTTGATAAATTTTACCAGGTTCAAAATGAGTTGCCATCTAACGGCGGCTTTGGTATTGGCTTATACCTGGTAAAAAAATTCGTTGAAAGCCACAAAGGAAAGGTTAGCTATACCAGTTTAAACGGCGCCGGCAGCATATTTAAAGTTTGCTTACAAAAAGGGAAAGAGCATTTGACCCCTAACCTTATTTTTGAGGATGTTATAGAAACATCCATATTTTTAGAAGAACTTGTTGAAAGTTATGAGGAGGTACCCGGATTACCGCCAGAAATAAGTACTATAAAAAGCAAAAAAAACGATCCTCTTGATTTTGAATCAAAATCAATGCTCATTGTAGATGATAACGCACAGATGAGGCAATATTTGAAGCAGATATTTTCGCCAAAGTTCGAAATTTTTGAAGCTACCGACGGTGCAGAAGGTTTAGAAAAGGTGCAGCAGCTTTTACCCGATATTATTATTAGCGACGTAATGATGCAAGGTTTAAGCGGTATAGAATTATGTAGCAAAGTTAAAGAAGACCCCGCGCTTGCCCACATCCCTGTTTTACTGTTAACGGCAAGCTCATCGCCCGAGATAAAACTTAAAGGAATAGAAGGCGGGGCCGACGATTACATCAGTAAACCTTTTGAACGCGAATTGCTTTTAGCACGCGTTAATGGCATTTTGAAGAGTAAGAATAATCTTCAAAAGTATTTTTATAATGAAATTACGTTAACATCAAATGATCTTAAAGTTCCGCCCGATTATAAGGAGTTTTTAGCCACCTGCATAAGGGTTGTAGAAGATAATTTAAGCGATAACGACTTTTCAATTAAAACACTGGCTACCGAAGTTGGCATGAGCCACTCCAACCTGTATAAAAGAATCAGGGCTATTTCGGGGCAATCTGCCAACGGCTTTATACGGTTTATACGCCTCAGAAAGGCTGCCGAAATGTTTTTGAAAACAGATTGTACCGTTTCTGAAGCCGCTTACAAGGTTGGCATTAACGATCCTAAATATTTCAGGGAACAATTCAGCAAGCTATTTGGCCTTAACCCATCTGAATACATAAAAAAATTCCGTGTCCCTTTTCACGCCAATATTACCCGTAACGTTGTGAAGTCAAAAAATAACAAAAGCTAATTCCTTAAAAATACCCGTGAAAATCGTTTTGTAATAGCAGGCAATACGCTGTGTCAAAAAAAATGGACAATTTTAGGCTTCAGGCACGAAAATATGTGCCGATATTTTAAGCCAAATTAACACAGATGCCCGCAAAATGGCGTTTTTACAACCCGATTTAGTTCTTAAAACGCGACTCGGCGGGTACTTCCTTTTTTTATTTGAAATTTAAAATCGGCTCCCGTGCAAAAAGCGCCGAAAACTTGATTATCCCCTTCTGTTTTACCAATTACCCCCTTTAGTTGTACGAATTTACCTCTCGCAGGCACTTCGTATTATAACCATCTTAGGGCTGCCAATTATAAATGTAACAACCACATTTAATTTTATTGAAATAGCAATCTGCGGTAATATCAATTGATAAACGTGGGTTTAGTGCCAATTATTTTTAGAAATAAAAAATACAAAAGGTGTATCCCATTAGCATAGTCTGCTAAAAGGACCTCCTTTATGGTAGTATTATTTATTGCTATAACGCGAATGATATGCGGTTTCATTTGTAAACCGTTGCCAAACAGAGCCAGTTTTTAACTTAATATATAAACCTTAAATGAGCAATATGGAAGAAAAGTAAGCACCCAACACCCCGGGGAAGTTATGGAATTAATTTACCCCTTCTGTTATCCCGCTTTTATAGCGTGCATTAAATGTTAATTAACTTAAATAAGCGAATATGGAATACAATTTACATAAGACAGTAAACTTGTTAAGGGTCTTTAAAATTGCGCTGAGTCAACTATTAATGGCTTTAATATTTGTTGGTGTATCATACGCCGGCGCAGCAAAAATCGAAACAACAAAATTTACAAAAACAAATGGCGCAAAAATCAATGAAAACGCCCCGATAAAAATTTCGGGTAAAGTAATTGATCAGGCCACCGGTGAAACTCTGGTTGGCGTATCGGTACTGGTTAAAGGTTCAAACGTTGGAACCGTAACCGATATCAACGGAAAGTTTACCATCACCGCTGCCGAGAACGCCGTATTGGTAATATCATACATAGGCTATAATACCGCCGAAGTACCTGTAGGTGGCAAAAGCATTCTTAGTATTAAATTACAACCGTCATCCAAAGGTTTGAATGAGGTTATCGTAGTAGGTTACGGTGTACAAAAGAAAGTAACCGTTACGGGTGCTGTAACATCAGTTAAAGGAGATGAACTGGTAAAATCACCAGCAACTAACCTTTCTAACTCAATTGCCGGCCGTATGCCGGGTGTAATTGCCACTAACAGTAGCGGCGAGCCTGGTTACGATGGCTCAACTATCCGTATCCGTGGTACCAATACCCTGGGTAATAACGACGCGTTAATTGTAATCGACGGGGTGCCGGCGCCTGCAGGCCAATCAAATATTGATAGGTTAAACCCTGCGGATATTGAAAGTATATCTGTGTTAAAAGACGCGTCGGCGGCCATCTATGGTGCCAGGGCGGCTAACGGTGTTATTTTGGTTACCACCAAGCGTGGTAAACTGGGCAAACCCGAACTTTCTTATACTTACAATAAAGGATGGGCCCAGCCTACTCTTTTGCCTAAAATGGCTAATTCAACCGAGTATGCCACCATGGTAGATGAGATAGACCTTTATGGTTTACCTTCGCAATATTGGACAGCCGCTTCGGCCGCGTTTAAAACCACAGGCAGCTTTACCCGTCCGGATAACGGTGCCACTACAACGGCTACTTTTCAACCATCTGATTTTAAAAAATTTGCCGATGGTTCTGATCCATGGGGGCACCCAAATACAGATTGGTTTAAAGCCACATTGAAAGACTGGTCGCCACAGTCGCGCCAAAATATTCAATTATCAGGAGGGTCCGAAAATGTGAAATACCTAACCTCTATTGGCTACCAAAACCAGGATGGTTATTATAAAAATTCGGCTACAGGCTACAAGCAATATGATTTTAGGATAAACCTGGATGCCAAGGTTAACAAATACATCAATACATCTATTGGCGTATCAGGCAGGCAGGAAAATCGTTTCTTTCCAAATGGCGGTGGCGCAAGTGATATATTCAGGATGTTAATGCGCGGTTACCCAAATAGGCCGGCTTACTGGCCTAATGGTTTACCTGGCCCCGATATTGAAAACGGTCAGCAACCGGTATTGATCACTACCAACCAAACCGGTTACAATAAAGACACCCGGTACTACGTGCAAACCAACGGCAAATTAGAGATATCAGTTCCGGGAGTAGATGGATTAAAAATTATCGGAAACGTTGCGTTAGATAAATACATGCAGCAAACTAAAGCATGGCAAACACCCTGGTATGTATATAGCTGGGATAACGTTACAAGAGATGCCAGCGGCACCCCGGTACTTACCAAAGTTGCCCGCGGTCCGGCCCAGGCTACACTGGCCCAGGGATCTGATGATCAGCTAAGCAGTTTATTGGAAGGTATTGTAAGCTATAACCACAACTTTGGCAGCCATAACATTGTGTTGCTTGCAGGTGTAACTAAAGAAAAATCAAACGATAGCCAATTTGGCGCTTCGCGTAAGTACTTCAATTCGGTAGCTATCGACCAGTTAAACTGGGGTGGCAACTCCGAGATAGGTAACTACGGTACCGCCTGGCAAAAGGCCCGTTTAAATTATTTTGGCAGGGTTGGCTATAACTATAAAGAAAAATACCTGGCAGAGTTTTTATGGCGTGTTGATGGTTCATACATGTTCCCTCAATCACATCGTTTCGGCTTCTTTCCTGGTATATCAGCCGGTTGGAGAATCTCTGAAGAAGATTTCTTTAAAAACAACATAAAATTCCTTCAAAATTTAAAACTACGTGGATCTTGGGGGCAAATGGGTAACGATAATGTTGTTAAGCCGGGCACCAATACACTGGCCGAATACTCTTACCTGCCATTGTATAACGTAGGTTCATACATTATTAACGGCGCACCAGCTCAAACATTGGCCGAAAACGTGGCTCCAAACCCCAACTTTACCTGGGAAAAAGCCAATAACAGCGATGTTGCGTTAGAGGGTACCACGTTAAACGGTAAATTGGATTTCACCCTGGAAGCGTTTTTAAACAAACGTACCCAAATATTATGGGCTCCTACTGCATCAGTTCCTGCAACCGCTATACCGGGTGCTTTGCTGCCGCCTGTGAACTACGGAAAAGTAACCAACAAAGGCTGGGAGTTTCAATTTAGCTACCATGACAAAATTGGCGAAGTACGATACAATGTAGGTGTAAACGGTGGCTATGCCAAAAACAGAATTGATAAATGGGATGAAGTTCCTGGAGCGCCAGCCTGGCAAAAATCAACCGGGCATCCTATCGGTTCACAGCTTTATTACATATATACCGGTATATTTTCTACCCAGGCTCAGGTTGATGCCAACAAGGTTGATTATAGTGGCGTAGGCGCAAGCACCCTTCGCCCCGGCGATATGATGTATAAAGATGTAAACGGCGATGGTAAAATTAATGGTGATGACCAGGTAAGGAATGATAAAACCAGCCAGCCAACTTTCCAGGGTGGTTTAAATTTTGGAGTACAGTATAAAAGTTTCGACCTGAGTGTTTTATTGCAAGGTGCAACAGGTGGTCAGCTTTTTCTGCAAACAGAATCTGGTACTATCGGTAACTTCCTGCAATATAGCTACGATCACCGTTGGACGGTTGATAACCCAAGCACAAAAGACCCACGTACAGTTGATAGAAATAACCAGTATTTTTCTGGAGGTAATACTTATTGGCTGCTTAATACAAATTATATCAGGGTTAAAAACGTTGAGCTTGGTTACACCCTTCCGGTAGCGCTAACGTCAAAAATTGGTATAAGCAATTTACGCGTGTATGTTAATGGCCTTAACCTGCTTACCTATTCAAAAGAGAAAATTTATGATCCGGAATCAACCAGTTCATCCGGTCAGTATTATCCTCAGGCAAGAGTCATGAATATGGGCGTAAGTGTAAAATTTTAATTTGAACGATATGAAAACATTTATAAGAAATATTTCAACAGTCGCGATGTTATCTGGAGTGCTGCTTACTTCATGTAAGAAGGATTTTTTGAATACGACGCCATTGAATCAGGCATCGGCAGCGGTTACCTGGGCCGATCCAAACCTTTCTGAGGCCTTTGTAACGGAGTTGTACAACGGCTTGCACGATGCCGAGCTTAACCAGGAAAGTATGGATTGTATTACTGATAACGCGCTCTATAATTTTGGTAAACAGGATATCATGGAGGCCAATATCAGCCCATCGCATTTAGGATGGGTGAATAATACCTATGAGTGGAATGAGATGTATGCCCGTATACGTTCGGCCAACTTAGCCTTAGAGCAGCTTGGAAAATCAACCCTCGATAAAACATTGGTTGACAGGCTTTCGGGCGAAGCGCATTTTATGCGTGCATACTTTTACAATCAAATGGTGCGCTATTACGGTGGCGTGCCCATTATAAAATCTACTTACACACTTAACTCAACAGATTTTACCGCCCCAAGGAATAGTTATTCTGATTGCGTTGACTTTATAGTGAGCGATTTGGATGCCGCCAACACCTTATTAACAGGTAAGGATATGGCAAAAGGACGCGCAACCAGCGATGCGGCGCTGGCCTTGAAGGCAAGGGTGTTATTATATGCAGCCAGCGATTTACATGATCCGGCTAAAATAAAAACGCTAAGTACGCTAAGTGGTTATGCTCATCCCGAATTATTGGCTTATACAACCAGCGATCATGATGGTCGTTGGAAAAAAGCGCAGGATGCGGCAAAAGTTATATTGGCTAAATCTGGTACCTACGGTTTCGCGCTTGATCTATCGGCGCCTGCCAATGCAACGGATGCGTTTAATAATTACCAAAACTCCTACCTGTCAAGAAACGGTGGGGAAAAAGAAATTCTTTTTGCCCGCTACTACAGCAATAGTAAAGATGAGTGGGGCGCCTGGTATGGCCGTAACAACTGTACCAACGGCTACCACGGCTGGACATCGAGCGAGCCTACTCAAAACATGGTAGACGACTATGAAATGATGGATGGTACGGCGTTTGATTGGAGCAAACCTGCAGAAGCCGCCGCTCCTTACGTAAACAGGGACCCTCGTTTCTATGCATCTATATTATATGATGGTGCCCCATGGAAACCACGTACACCAGATGGTGCAGGTATAGATCCGTATAACGAAATACAAATGGGTACCTACCAAACCGGCAGTGCTTCCAGCCCTGTAACCTATTTTGGTTTAGATACCAGGAATGGCCCTATTGAAAACTGGAACGGTACCCGCACCGGTTACGCGATAAGGAAGTTTATGGACCCTAACCCGGCTATTGTTGATCAAAACACCCGGTCGGAAGTGCCATCACCGTTAATAAGGTACACCGAAATTGTGTTTAATTACGTTGAAACCTGTTTGGAACTTGGGCAGGAGGCCGAAGCCAAACTATGGCTCAATAAAATCAGGTTCCGGTCGGGCATGCCTGCCATTACAGACGCGGGTGCTGCACTGGTACAACGGTACAGAAATGAGCGCAATGTGGAGTTGATGTTTGAAGAGCAGCGTTTTTATGATGCGCGCCGTTGGTTAATTGCGCCAACAACGCTGGGTAATAAAGCCAAAATCATTAAAATTACGGGTACTTTAAAGCCAGGTAAAAGCGTAAGTGTTTACAGGCATAGTACCGATAATTTTAATTACACCTATACAGTGCAGGAGCTTGATCCCGGGGTTGAAAACCGTACCTGGAAGGATATTCTTTATTTCCCGCCTATTAGCCGCGATGAGATGAATAAAAACAATAAATTAATTCAAAATCCAGGTTATTAAACTATTATAAGGCCTATAAAATCTTATATATTAGTGTAAGGAATGCCGGCATTTAAATGCCGGCATTCTTTTAAATTTTACTCCATTAATTTAAGCGGCACCTGGTGAACACAAACATTAAATTATTCCCCTACCTACTTTTTCTTGTAGTTATCGCCTTAACTGGTTGTAGTAATCCAACTGAAAATAACCAACCGGGTGTAAATAATGGGAATCCATTATTTACCTCGCTATCAAAAGACCAAACCCATATAGACTTTAGCAATACTTTAACCGAGGGTTTAAATACCAACGTGTTGATGTATGAATATTTTTATAATGGCGGAGGAGTAGCCACCGGCGATTTAAATGGTGACGGCCTGCCCGATATTTATTTTACAGGTAACATGATTGATAATAAACTGTACCTCAATAAAGGGCACATGCAGTTTACTGATATCACCGCCATTGCCGATGTAGCCGGCCGGCCTGGCCCCTGGAAAACAGGTGTAACCATGTCCGATGTTAATGGGGATGGCAAGCTGGATATTTATGTTTGTTATTCTGGTAACGTAAGACCCGAAAAGCGCGAAAATCAACTGTTCATAAACCAGGGGAACGACAAAGACGGCAATCCGCATTTTATAGATCAGGCCCAGCAATATGGCCTTGCAGATGCAGGGTACAGTACACAAGCTGTATTTTTTGACTATGACCGGGATGGCGATCTGGATATGTTTTTATTGAACCATAGTCCGATACAGTTGCCGGTTTTAGATGAGGTAAACACGGTAGCCGCGTTGAAAAAAACAAATTCGCCAAACGGGGTTAAGTTATACCGAAACGATAATAATGTATTTAAAAATGTAACAGAGCAGGCCGGTATCAGCAGTTCTGATCTTACTTACGGCCTTGGTGCGGGAGTGGCCGATATTAATGGTGACGGATGGCCGGATATTTATATATCCAACGACTATACCATACCCGATTTTCTGTACATCAACAACGGCAATGGCACTTTCACCAATAAGCTGCAATCATCTGTAGGGCATACTTCGCAGTTTTCAATGGGCAACAACGTTTCAGATATCAACAACGATGCCTTGCCCGATATTTTTACACTTGATATGCTGCCCGAAGATAATCACAGGCAAAAACTATTGTTCGCGCCGGATAATTATGAAAAGTTTGGCTTAACGCTTCGTACGGGTTTTTACTATCAATATATGCGCAATATGTTGCAGGTAAATAATGGCAACGGCACTTTTAGCGAAATTGGGCAATTATCTGGCATCTCCAATACCGATTGGAGCTGGGCACCCTTATTTGCCGATTATGATAACGATGGCTGGAAAGATCTGTTTGTAACCAATGGCTATACCCGCGATTTTACCAATATGGATTTTGTAAAATACATGGGCGATTTTTTGAAGGATAAAAGATTGATGCGCAAAGATATTTTCAGCCTGGTGCAGCAAATGCCATCGTCGGAGGTAAAAAGTTACTTTTTTAAAAATAACGGCAATTTAACTTTTACCAATACCAGCGCGCCATGGGGTATTACCCAATCATCAAACAGTAATGGCGCGGCTTATGTTGATCTGGATAATGACGGCGATTTGGATTTGGTGGTTAATAACATCAACCAGCCGGCCTTCATCTACCAAAACGAATCTGATAAAAAAGCAGATAACCATTATTTGCAGATAAAGCTTAATGGCGCGGCAAAAAATACGCAGGGTGTAGGTGCAAAAGTTACCATCTACATAAAAAACAAAAAGCAATACCTTGAACAAATGCCCAGCCGGGGCTTTCAATCAAGCGTATCACCAATTTTGCATTTCGGCTTGGGTGCCGATAGCATGATTGACTCGTTACGCATTGTTTGGCAACTGGGAAAAGAACAGCTTGTAAAAAATATTAAAGCCAACCAGCTTTTAACTTTAAATGAAAGGGACGCCGCGGGCAGCCATCAAATACCTAAAGCCATTAAACCTTTTTTTACAGAAGTTAGTTCGCCTGTAATTAATACACAGGAAAAAAGCAGCATTAACGATTTTAAACGCCAGCCGTTGATGATAAACCCGTTATCGTTTACAACCCCTTGTATGATCAAAGGCGATGTAAATGCCGATGGCTTAGAAGATGTTTATGTAGGTGGCAGCAACGGGAAACCGGGCACCTTATATCTTCAACAAGCCAATGGTAAATTTGTCGTAAAAGCACAGCCCGCGTTTGAAGCCGATAAAAAAAGCAACGATGCCGACGCGGTTTTCTTTGATGCCAATGGCGACGGCAAACCGGATTTGTATGTATCGTCTGGCGGGTATGATAACTATGTACCTAACGATCCTTTATTGCAGGACAGGCTGTATCTTAATGACGGAAAAGGCAATTTTACCAAAGCAAAAAATGCTTTACCCGTCATGCTCTGCAGCAAAAGCTGCGTAAAGGTAGCCGATATTAATGGCGACGGGCATCCGGATTTATTTGTAGGTGGCAGGGTAATACCAGGCAGGTACCCCGAAACCCCGCAAAGCTACTTGTTACTCAACGATGGTAAAGGGCATTTTAGCGATGAAACGCAAAAATACAATGCCAACCTGCCCCACATAGGGATGGTAACCGATGCTGCCTGGGTAGATATGAATGGCGACAAAAAGCCCGATTTAGTTTTAGCAGGAGAGTGGATGCCGGTAACCGTATTGATTAATGAAAACGGAAAACTTGTAGATAACACCAAAGCTTATTTTGATAAACCTAACAGCGGCTGGTGGAATAAAATCCTGGTTGATGATTTTAACCACGATGGTCACCCCGATTTGTTGGTAGGTAACCAGGGCTTAAACACCCAATGCAAAGCGAGTGATAAAGAACCTGCAGAAATGTATTACAAGGATTTTGACGATAACGGGGCGGTTGATCCTATCTTTTGTTTTTACATTCAGCATCAAAGTTACCCCTATGTTTCAAGGGATGAGCTTTTAGAGCAGATCAGCATGATGCGCCCGCGCTTCCCCGACTATAAGAGCTATGCTGACGCTTCACTTACAGACATATTTACCGGCTTGGAATTAAAAGGAGCTAATCATTTACAGGCCACTAACCTGGCTACCACCTGTTTTTTAAGCGATGGTAAAGGTAAACTACATGCTTCGCCGCTGCCATTGGCTGTTCAGTATTCGCCGGTGTATACCATCACCACGTTAGATTATAACCATGATGGTAACAAGGATTTGCTGTTGTGCGGCAATATCAATAAGGCAAGGTTACGTTTGGGTAAATCTGATGCAAACTATGGCATATTGCTAAAAGGCGATGGCAAGGGGCACTTTGAGTATGTTCCTCAGCTTCAATCGGGCTTTAAATTATGGGGCGACGTAAGAAGCGTTATCGAAATTAACAACACTTTACTGTTTGGCATTAACCAACAGGAAGTGAAAGCTTATAAAGAATTTTAATTATGATGAAAAGGAAGGCCTTTTTAACAATTGTACTGCTTATAACCGCTGTTTTTTTTAACAGTTGCAGCAACAAAAAACAAGCGCAACCAGTATTAACCAGTGCCGATATTACCAAAGTGATTGATCATATGACGGTTATTATGATCCACGATGTGACCAATCCGCCTTTAGCCGCCCGCTTTTTTTCATACACATGCCTTGCCGGTTACGAGGTTGTTGCCGAAAATAATAAAAGTGTTAAAAGCATGCATGGCATTTTAAATGAATACCCGGTTATTAAAAAGCCGGTTTATGCTAAAGGGTACGCGTACCAGCTAAGCGCTTTAATTGCCATGATGGAAACCGCGGGGAAGCTGCAGCCATCGGGCAGTTTACTGGTTAAATACGAGCAAACCTTTTTGGATTCCTGCAGAAAAGTAGGTTTCCCGGATGAAGTTATCGATAGTTCCAAACATTACGCCCAGGCTATCAGTAAGCAGATACTGGCTTATGTTAAAAAAGATAAATACAACCGCATAAGCAATTATACCAGGTATACACCGCTTGGAAAAGAAGGTACCTGGGACCCAACGCCGCCGGCTTATATGGCCCCGGTTGAGCCTTACTTCAATACCATCCGTCCGCTTACGCTTGATTCCGCTTCGCAGTTTGTGCCAGATGCTCCTATTCCTTTTTCAACAGATAAAAACAGCGCCTTTTATAAGTATATGATGATGAACTATAAGGCAAGCGGCGCAGGACTAACAACCGAGCAGCGCACTATAGCGGGCTTTTGGGATTGTAATCCATTTGCCGTTCAGGATAACGGGCACATGTTGATAGGCTTAAAAAAAATATCGCCGGGAGCGCATTGGATGGGAATTACCGGTATAGCCTGCCGGAAGGCAAAAGTGGATTTTTCAAAAGCAATGGAAATTCATACCATGGTATCAGTTGCCTTGTTAGATGGTTTTATATGCTGCTGGGATGATAAATACCGCACAAACAGGGTGCGCCCCGAAACCGCCATCCGCAAATATGTTGATGTGAACTGGAAACCGCTGTTGCAAACCCCGCCATTTCCCGAGTATATCAGCGGGCATTCGGTGATATCATCGGCATCGGCAGTGATACTTACCCATTATTTTGGCAATAATTTCCATTATACAGATAATGTGGAAGAAAAATATGGCCTTATCCCCCGCAGCTTTGATTCATTTACACAGGCTGCTACAGAAGCCGGCATGTCGCGGTTTTGGGGAGGCATTCACTTTAAAGATGCTATTGACAATGGCATAATACAAGGTAATAAAGTTGGTCAGTGGGTATTAAACAAATACAACGGCAAGCCTGCACAGCAATAAATAATATATCCTTTTTGAGCTATCTGAATCAATTATAACTAAAACTGCACCGTTATAAACTATAAACAGCCTTAATAATACTGGTATGAAATTTAAACACCTTATCCTATCTGCAACACTTATTTTAAATGTCATTAATACAATTGCTCAAACCCATACCTTTACCTTGGGCGATGAATCATTTCTGTTAGATGGCAAACCTTTCCAGATGATCTCGGGCGAGATGCATTACCCCCGTGTGCCGCGCCAGGCCTGGCGCGCCCGCATGAAATTGGCCAAAGCTATGGGGCTTAACACCATTGGCACCTACGTGTTTTGGAACCTGCACGAACCACAAAAAGGTAAATTTGATTTTACCGGGAACAACGATGTGGCAGAGTTTGTAAAAATAGCCCGCGAAGAAGGCTTATGGGTAATACTACGCCCAAGCCCATACGTATGCGCCGAATGGGAATTTGGTGGCTACCCGTACTGGCTGCAAAACGAAACAGGCTTAGAGGTGCGCAGCAAAGAACCCCGTTATCTTAAAGAATATGAAAGCTACATTAAAGAAATAGGCAAGCAATTGGCCCCGCTGCAAATAAACCATGGAGGCAATATATTAATGGTGCAGATTGAGAACGAATATGGCTCGTACGGCAGCGATAAAGAATACCTGGCTATCAACCAAAAATTCTTTAAAGAGGCCGGTTTCGATGGTTTGCTGTACACCTGCGATCCTGCTCCCGATTTGGTAAAAGGCCACCTGCCGGGCTTGCTTCCGGCTGTTAATGGGCTGGATAATCCCACTAAGGTTAAAAAGATTATTAACGACAATCACGACGGTAAAGGGCCGTACTACATAGCAGAATGGTATCCGGCCTGGTTTGATTGGTGGGGAACCAAACACCATACCGTACCGGCACAACAGTACGCTAGTCATCTTGATTCTGTTTTGGCAGCGGGTATATCTATCAACATGTACATGTTTCATGGCGGTACCACCCGCGGCTTCATGAACGGCGCCAATTATAATGATCAAAACCCCTACGAGCCGCAAATAAGCAGTTATGATTACGATGCGCCACTGGATGAAGCAGGTAACGCCACTCCCAAGTTTATGAAATTCAGGGAGGTGATTCAGAAATACCTGCCTGTTGGCGTAAAGCTGCCTGCTGTGCCTGCGGCTAAACCTACTATTAGCATCCCAGCTATCAGGCTTACGCAATCACTAAGCGTGCTTAATATTTTGCCGACTGCCAAAACAAACCCCACGCCGCTTACTTTTGAAGATTTGCACCAGGATTATGGCTTTGTATTGTACCAAAGCGTAATTGAGGGGGGCAAAACAGGTGTGCTTAAACTTCAGCAATTAAGAGATTACGCGGTAGTAATGGTTAACGGGAAAACCGTTGGCACGCTTGATCGCCGTTTAAACCAGGATAGTTTAGCCCTTACACTCCCCGCCGGCAAAATAACGCTGGATATATTGGTAGAAAATTTAGGTCGTATAAACTTTGGAAAATACCTGCTGCAAAATAAAAAGGGTATTACTCAAAAAGTACTTTTTGCCGGCGAGGAAGTGCGGCAATGGAAAATGTACTCGCTACCCTTTGCTAATTTAAACGGACTAAAGTTTGGCGCTGTTAAACATGATTCCGGCTCGCCGGTAATAAAAAAGGGCGGCTTTAATCTTAACAAGGTTGGAGATACCTATCTTAATTTGAGCCATTGGGGTAAAGGCGTGGTTTGGGTAAACGGGCATAACCTGGGGCGATATTGGAATGTCGGTCCGCAGCAAACGCTATATCTGCCATTGGAGTGGCTTAAAAAAGGGCACAACGACATTGTTATGCTGGAGCTGTTGAAACCAAACCAAAATAAAATAGACGGGTTAAATAAGCCTGTATTAGATCAGTTGCAGCCTTAAAATTAAAAGCGGATTATCACTAACAGGAAGCAAACCGAAGGAGGTTGTGCCTATCGAAAACTGAAAAAGGAGCCGCTCAATTTAAAGCACTCCTTTTCAGTTTAAATGGTTTTAATGCTGCACTTCGTGGCAGAGGCAAACTACGCCCGAAGTAAAAACATGTGTTTTTTGTAGCTTTAACTGCAGCTTTTGTTTAATATCTTTAAACACCGGAATCCCTTCGCCCAGCAGTACCGGGTTTACAAAAAGCCAGCATTCATCAATTAAATTTTCGGCCAGGAGGGAATGCGCGGCGGTAGGACTTCCAAATAACAATATTTCGCCACTTGTTTCCTGCTTTAGTTTTTGAATGGCGGCAACATAATCCTTGCCAATAACGGTGGTATTGGTAAATGCCGATTCATCGAGGGTTGTTGATAGTACCACTTTGCGCGCTACCTTGTACCAGGCTGAATGCTCCTTATCATGTTTGCTTGCGTTGGGTTTATCCGCGGCGGTAGGCCAATAACCTTCCATCATTTGAAAAGTTACCCGGCCATATAAGGCGGTGTTGGTTTGGGTTATCCTTTCGGCCCCGAAATCAAAAATTTCGTCGTCTACATGAATCCAGTTCATTTCGCCTTTGGTGCCGGCGGCAAAGCCGTCCAGTGATACATGCATAAATAATACTATGTTTCCCATATTGGTTGTTTTGAATTTGTTATCCTGTTTTATAATGGTTGTTTTGAAGGTAACACAAATCTCTGAGAAATATTGATAATAAAATTGGGCAAAACCGACAAATAACAGGGCGATTTACGACAAATGTTGATTTGTTATTCTGTAAAATGCGACTTCGCTTTAAGACTACTAACAAGTGGGTTTTAGGCCTAACATCGCTGTAAGCCCATTCATTAAAGGTTTGACTGAAAACAAAAAGGCCGTATCTTATATTGATGATACGGCCTGGTGTTAAATCATAGCACGGTAAGCGGCATCATTTAAGAAGCCGCTTTTTGTTTGGCTAAAGTTATCCTTTATAATTGGTGTCAAATTCAATAATCCATTCGATGCCATATTTGTCTCTGAACATACCGGCGTAGGTACCCCAGGGACTGTCGGCAATAGGGCCTTCCACTTCGCCACCTGCCGATAGCCCGTTAAAAAGTTTGTCGGCCTCTTCACGGCTTTCGGCATCGACGTATATTTTCGACCGGTTTTCATTTTCGCTTACACGGCCCAAAAAACCGGGAACATCGTTTGCTATCAGCACATTGTTTTTACCAAGTGGCAAGCCAATGTACATTACTTTATTTGCCTCATCTTCGGGTACATGAAAATTGGGGCCTGCCAGATCTTTGAAACGGATGATTTTTGTAAACTCGCCGCCAAAAACCGATTTGTAAAAAGTGAATGCTTCTTCTGCATTTCCGTTAAAGTTGATCCATGGGTTAATTGCTCTCATGATTTTTATTTTTTAGTTTTTAATTTTTGTTTTAGTATTTTTTATGATAATGTGGCCAACAGTTCTTCCAGGTTTTTTAAAGTCATGGTGAAACCGATTTTGAAGCCTTCCAATAATTTCTCTAATCGCTCAAACGATTCGTTATAAATGGTAATGTCTACTTTTGTTTTGCCATTTTGTTCGCTAAAATTATAATCCCATTCAGAGCCTGGCAGTTCGCGGTTTTCGTCTTTATCGGCAAAGGCGTTGTACATTTTAAAATTGGTTTTCGGAGTAATGGAAGTAAATTCCTGTACAGACCACCGCTCCTGTCCCTCCGGAGTTATCATTGCGTAAAAGCGCCTGCCGCCTACCTCAAAATTCATGTACTTGGTTTTGGCACGCATAGGTGCGGGCGCACCCCACTGGTCAAGTAATTCGGCTTTGGTAAAGGCATCCCATACTAAAGATTGGCCGGCGTTAAATTCCCTGGTGATATAAACCATTTTGGCTGTTTTGTCAACATTAAAATCAAATAGCAAATCGTTGTTCATCATTTTTGTTCTTTAATTGTTGTTAATAATTGGTCGAGTTGGTTAAATTGAGTTTCCCAGTTTTGTCTGAATTGGGATAACCAGTGGTCAAACTCCTGCATTTTTTTGGCGTTAAAGTGATAATAAATTTCCCGGCCGCTTTGCTCGGGCTTAATTAATTCGCATTCATACAATACTTTAATATGCTTAGACACCGCTTGCCGGGTCATGTCAAATTTTTCGGCCATTGCATTTGGCGTCAGCGCCTGTATGGCAAGCAGCGTTAAAATCGCCCTGCGTGTAGGGTCGGCTATGGCTTGAAATATATCTTGTTTCATCATTGACTATTAATTAAGCAACTCTGTGGTTGCAAATATATATGCAACTTTTGAGTTGCGCAAATTTATTCGCAAATTTTTTTTTGAATATGAAAAATATGCTATCCGGACGTTAAATTGTGTTTAACTACCTTGTAATTAGGTAATTAAAATGAGATTTTATATAGAGTATTTACTGGTAGCAGATAATTAAAAAAGGAATAGCCTGCTAAAATCAATGCTTTAGCAGGCTATTGTATAACAGGGCGGAGAAGGAGAGATTCGAACTCTCGATACCCTTTTGAAGTATACACACTTTCCAGGCGTGCTCTTTCGACCACTCAGACACTTCTCCGTGTATTTGTTAAGCGGAGGGCAAAGATAAAATAATAATGGCTTTGCGGGTAATAAAAAAAGCGGGACCTTCTCACAGGGGCCCGCTCTCACAAAAACTTTAACTCAACTTATAAATATGGCATCTGTTTATATTGACCATGTATGTGGCTGATGGTTTAATTTAAGTAAAAAATAATCGGCAACAATGCAGATAAATAATTTTAGCTTATGTTTGCCTCATATTGCCACATGGCAATTTTACACCCATAAAAGCTTGTTTAGTTTTAAATGCTGAGCATCAACGACATTAAGAAACCTATCGCTGCCGATATTGATGCGTTTGAAGAGAAGTTTAAATCTTCTATGCAAAGCTCTGTGCCACTGCTTGATAGAATTACCCATTACATTGTTAAGCGTAAAGGCAAGCAAATACGGCCCATGTTTGTGTTTTTTGCCGCTAAAATTTGTGGTGGCATCAATGAGTCAACCCATCGCGGGGCGGCTTTGGTAGAGCTTTTGCATACCGCCTCTTTGGTGCATGACGATGTGGTTGATAACTCCTACCAGCGTCGCGGTTTTTTTTCTATCAATGCTTTATGGAAAAATAAGATAGCCGTTTTAGTGGGCGATTACCTGCTATCAAAAGGCCTGCTGCTTTCTATCGATAATAATGATTTTCAATTGCTGCGTATTGTATCAGACGCTGTAAAGCAAATGAGCGAGGGCGAATTGATGCAGATTGAAAAGGTGCGCAAAATGGATATTGGCGAACCTGTTTATTACGAGGTAATTCGCCAGAAAACAGCATCGTTAATTGCTTCCTGCTGCGCCTGTGGCGCATCGTCTGCCGGGGCCAGTGACGAGGTTGTTGAAAAAATGCGCCTGTTTGGCGAGAAGATAGGCATCGCTTTCCAGATCAAGGATGATATGTTTGATTTTGGTACCGATGACGTTGGCAAACCTTTAGGCATCGATATTAAAGAAAAGAAAGTGACCCTGCCGCTTATCTATTCTTTAGCCAATACCACCCCATCTGAAAAGAAACGCATCATTAACCTGGTGAAAAACCATAACGATGATCCTGCCAAAATAGCACAGATCATTAGATTTGTGAACGAAACCGGCGGTTTGCAATATGCGGAAACGCAAATGAAAAAATACCAGGACGAGGCTTTTGCTATTTTAGATACCTTTCCTGACAGCGAATCGCATAAAGCGCTGGAGCAATTGGTACGCTTTACTACCGAGCGTAATAAATAGTCTGACAGGATTAATCAATTTTATTTATTGGGCATATTGTTTGATAGGGCTTACCGTGTCATAATCAAATATTTACTTGTATGTCCAACATCAGCAAACCTCAAATTCCTTCATTGTTCGAATGGGCGGGCGGCATGCCAGCCTTTGTCACGCTGTTTGATAAGTTTTATGATAAGGTTTTAGCGGATGATTTGCTACAGCCGGTATTCAAACACATGTCGGCCCAGCACAGGTTACACGTGGCTCATTTTGTGGCCGAAGTTTTAGGCGGACCGAAAGTATACAGCGAGGAGGAGGGAAGTCATTTTATCATGATTAGCAAACACCTGCAAAAATACCTTACCGAAGCGCACCGCAAACGCTGGATGGAATTATTGCTGCAAACGGCCGATGAATTATCACTGCCGGATGATCCCGAATTTAGATCGGCATTTTTGGCTTACCTGGAATGGGGTACTCGGATAGCGGTTATCAATTCAAAAATGGATGAAGCCAATGAGGCTGTTAACGCTCCTATGCCGCAATGGGGTTGGGGAGTGCCGGGCGGCCCTTATATTGCTGATCAATAACGTCCTTTAAATGTCAATGTAATCATTCGCGCTTTTTAACTTGCTTAAACTTGTTAACTTCGTAAATGCATTCCTTTTTCCTCAATTTTCCCAAAATCACCGTGTTTGATATTCTGGATGTGGTGCTGGTGGCCTTTATTATTTACCAGTTATATAACCTTATCAGGGGTACCATTGCAGCTAATATTTTCATCGGGTTCGCGGTAATATTTGCCATGAATTTTATTGTGAACCAGCTGCACATGAAATTGCTTACCGCTATACTGGGTAAGTTTGTTGATGTAGGGATCATCGCGGTAATTGTGGTTTTTCAGCAAGAGGTGAGGCGATTTTTATTGCTGGTTGGTAAAAACGCTTCGTTACAGCGTAATAAGGCCTGGTGGCAGTATTTCTTCGGTAAAAAAGAGGTGGAGAAAAATAACTTTGCGCGCATTAAACCCATTATTGATGCCTGCAAAAGCCTTAAACAAACCAAAACCGGCGCGCTTATTGTATTTGCCAAATATTACGACGAGCAGTTTTACCAGAACAGCTGCGAGGTGGTAGAGGCTAAAATAAGCAAGCGTTTGCTGGAAAGTATCTTTCAAAAAACAAGTCCGCTGCATGATGGCGCTGTTGTAATAGCCGAAAACAAAATTAAATCGGCAAGCTGTATTTTACCATTGACCGAAAAATCAGATTTGCCTGCCCAGTTTGGCTTACGCCACCGCGCGGGTATTGGTGTAACCGAGGCCAACGAAGCCACTGCCATTATCATATCCGAAGAAACCGGCGAACTATCTTATGCCAAACAAGGCAGGGTGAAAATGAATATCAGCTTTGCTGAACTGGAAAAGTTATTGAATAAAGATTTTTAGGATAAGATCATCTCAGCAATAAGTGTTTAACAAAATCATGTTTAAAGATTTTCACATAGATCAGCTGCTTACCATATCAAATGTGCTGCTTCGGTTAGCACTAAGGTACCTGCTGTTTGCAGGTTCATTTTACCTTGTGTTTTATGTGTGGAAAAACAAAGCCATCTGGCGTGCTAAAATTCAGCAGCGTTATCCAGAAAATAAACATGTGATCCGCGAGATTGTGACCTCGTTCTTTACCATCATCATCTTCGGCCTGGTGATTATGGCGGTTATCATGGCAAGCAAGGCCGGGCTTACCCGAATTTACCCCGGCATCAGCGATCATGGTTATGGTTATTTCGTGCTGAGCATCGTGTTAATGATTTTGATGCACGATACCTATTTTTATTGGACGCATCGTGCCATGCATTGGAAACCTTTATTTAAACTGGTGCATAAAACCCACCACCTGTCAACCAATCCAACACCATTTGCCGCTTATGCTTTTCATCCGCTTGAGGCTATTGTTGAAATTGGGATAGTACCCTTAATCGCCTTTACCATTCCTTACCACGGCTTAGCCTTAACCATCTTTTCGCTTTATTCGTTGTTGCTAAATGTAACAGGGCATTTGGGTTTTGAGCTTTTTCCAAAAGGGTTTACCATCCACAAAATATTTAAATGGCATAATACATCAACACATCATAACATGCACCACCGCCTGGTGAAGTGCAATTATGGCTTGTATTTTAATATATGGGACAGGTTGATGGGTACCAATCACCCGGATTATGAAAAGAGTTTTGAGGCGGTGGTTGAAAAACGGAAAGGAGCGCTGGAAAATTTAACGCAGCCTGAAATGGCAGAGATTATTAAGGGATAACTTTAACTACGCTATCCTGCCTCACCGTTCCTAATCTTTTTATCAGCATATCATAATGCATGCCGGGTTCATCGGTTTTTACAATGGGCATACGATCCGTGCTGCTTACCTTAGCAATAGGCATTTTATAATCAATTGGCGAAGCTATGGCCAACTCTGTAATAGTTTTAATATTGCTGTTAAGCAATGGTTGATTCAAGATAGGTTTTAAAGAATCAAGCTTCAATAAAGTGGCACTCGCTTTTGGCTTGGCATACGGACTCCAATAACTTTTATTACCCCAAACCGATTGTTGTATGGTTTGGGCTTTTAACTGGCTTGAGCAAGCTGCCAATAAGGCAAAAAGTATTGTTTTTTTCATAGTTGTAATAGGTTTATACTAAGATAAATACAAACCCGCAATAAAAATGTTAAAAAGAGTTATTTAACATTTATTACAAAAAACATAGCCCGCTTTTTTACGTTAATTGTCAAACCTTTGGCTGGCTAAGCGATTAACAACATCCGCCTGCGGTAAAATGACAGATTTTATTATTTTTGTGAAAAATTTAAACCGATGAGCGAACTCATTAAAAAACAAGTGACTGATGCTAAAGCATCCATGGATAGGGCCATTGAGCATGCCGATAACGAATTAAATAAAATACGTGCCGGTAAAGCAAGCCCAGCTATGTTGGATGATGTTAAGGTTGATTACTACGGTACACCAACGGCTTTAAGCCAGGTAGGTAGCGTAAATACACCCGATGCACGTACAATTGTGATACAGCCATGGGAAAAATCATTGCTTACTGCAATTGAAAAAGCCATTAAAGAAGCAAACCTGGGTGTTAACCCGCAGAATGATGGTATCATCATTCGTATAAACGTACCGCCATTAACAGAAGAGCGTCGTCGCGATTTGGTTAAAAAAGCTAAAGGCGAAGCCGAAAACGGTAAAGTTGCCATCCGCAATATCCGTAAAGATGCCAACGAAAAGATCAAAAAATTAAAATCGGAAGGTGTTTCTGAAGATGAGATTAAAACAGGCGAGGCTGAGGTTCAAAAACTTACCGATGGCTACATTGTTAAAATCGATCAGCTTTCTGAAGCGAAAGAAAAAGATATCATGACGGTTTAATATTAACCTTATGTCAAATTAAAAGGGAATGAGCTACTTAGCCATTCCCTTTTTTTATTTTTACCGGCGAAACATGAATATACTATTTTCTTACTTGCAAAAACACCGCTGGATAGTGGTTATGGCCCTTTTTTTAGCGGCCATGAATATAGGCTTCTCCTTGCTTGATCCCTGGATAACCGGGCATATTGTAGATCAGGTGATAGAAAAGCGGAATAGTTTAGATTATCACCATTACTTAAACCAGGTATTAACCCTGGTTGGCGCGGCAATTGGTGTAGCTATGGTATCGCGGATAGCCAAAAACTTCCAGGATTATTTTACCAATATCATTACCCAAAAAGTTGGTGCCGAAATGTATGCCGACGGTTTGAAACATTCATTGGAATTACCTTACCAGGTTTTTGAAGATCAGCGCAGTGGTGAAACTTTAGGCATTTTACAAAAGGTACGCCTCGATTGCGAAAAATTTATCACCTCTTTCATCAGCATCTTATTTGTATCCCTCATCGGGATGGTGTTTGTGATAGTATATTCGGTAAGCGTTAATTACCAGGTAACGTTGGTTTATTTTGCAGCTATCCCTATTATCACTTTTGTGAGTATGGCCATGAGCCGTCGCATTAAAACTATACAAAAACGCATTGTTTCTGAAACTACCGCGCTTGCCGGCTCAACCACCGAATCATTGCGGAACATTGAACTGGTAAAAAGTTTAGGCCTGGCCAAGCAGGAAATAGAGCGCCTAAATAATACCACCTACAAAATTCTCGATCTGGAGCTTAAAAAAGTAAAATACGTACGCAGTATGAGCTTTGTACAAGGTACCACGGTAAACTTTGTGCGTAGTGTTATGGTGGTAGTATTGTTGATGCTGATTTTTAAAGGAACTTTAACCCCTGGGCAGTATTTTAGCTTTTTGTTTTACTCATTCTTCCTGTTCAATCCTTTACAGGAGTTAGGTAACGTGATCCTTTCATGGCGGGAGGCCGAGGTTTCTTTAGGTAATTTTAAAGGGATATTAAGTACACCTATCGATAAAAAGCCTGAGAAACCGGTAATGGTAGAAAAGGTGAATACTTTAACCTTTAGCGATGTTACTTTTAAACATCTAACGGCCAATCGTAACGCGCTTAACCATATTAATTTTGAAACTAATAGCGGCGAAACCATCGCGTTTGTTGGTCCGTCGGGTTCCGGTAAAACTACATTGGTAAAATTGCTGGTTGGCTTGTATCAGCCTTTGGAGGGTGATGTTTTGTATAACGGCATTTTAAGCAAGGAGATTGACCTTGATCAGCTGCGTGAAAAAATTGGTTTTGTAACGCAGGATACACAGCTATTCTCGGGTACTATCCGCGAAAACCTGCTGTTTGTACGTCCGGATGCTACCGATGAGGAATGTATGGATGTGTTGCAGCGTGCTGCTTGTCAAACCTTGTTGGCAAGGGCAGATAAAGGCCTCAGTACAGTTATTGGTGAAGGTGGTGTAAAAGTATCCGGCGGCGAAAAACAACGTCTCAGCATAGCCCGCGCGCTGTTACGTAAGCCCGATATATTGGTATTTGATGAAGCTACTTCATCTTTGGATTCCATCACCGAGGAGGAAATCACCGAAACCATCCGCAACGTATCTGAGTTTGAAAATCATATCACCATATTGATAGCTCACCGCCTGTCAACCATTATGCATGCCGATTGTATTTACGTGCTTGAAAAAGGCCGCATCATAGAGTCGGGCAAGCATCTTGATCTGATAGCTCAAAAAGGACTTTACTACGCCATGTGGAGGCAGCAGATAGGCGAGAAGCTTACTGTTGACGCGGAATAAACTTAAATGATCTTTTTTAATGGTATGGCGTAAAGCCCAGACTTACGAAGTCTTAAAAATTTCGTAAGTCTTTCACGGCGTTGTGACCAAAAATGCAAATGGGGTTATGCTGAGTTATAAAATCCGGGGCCTGTGAAAGTGAAAATGACAGCATCACGAAAAAATGGGGTCATGCTGAGCCTGTCGAAGCACGCGGGCGAAGGCCTCTGCGCGCGAGTCTTCGACAGGCTCAGACTGACAGCCCTTTTGTTTTTTACAACTTGTCATGGGTAGCCTGTCGAAGCACGCGGGCAAAGGCCTCTGCGCACGAGTCTTCGACAGGCTCAGACTGACACAGCTCTGTTCGTCAAGCCTATCTCATTAAGCCGGCCAGGCCTGTAACGATGCAATATGCTCAAACATGGCATTGGCGCTGTCAACAGCTGCATCATATTCACTCTCAGCGGCGGTATTCAACACCGCTACAAACTGTTTCCAGTTGTCTATCAATTTATCGCCGTAAACCTGGTAATAATAAAAATTGAGGTTGTAAGGAGCTAAATGCAGGTTTGTTTTTAGTCGCTTTACTATCACATTACCACCTAAAGTTGCTCCTTCCATTACATACAAGCTTCCCAAAATAGCGGCATCGCTGTCTAAATCCAAAAAATCCGTTTCAGGTTCGATAGGGGGGACGGTGATTTTGGCTTCTTCCAAGTCTTTTTTCAGCGCTTCAAGCTTAGCCCGGTTTTTTATGTCGAGTTTTTCCTGTAATTCGGTGCTTAAGCTGTTATGCAAAAGTTCTTCGGTGCGGGCGTGGGTGAGGTAGTTGGTGGTCAGTATCTTTTTGTATTCATCGATGGTTAAAGATCCATCTATAATCTGGCCTACAAACATCAGTTGTTCCAGCTGGTCGTGTTGGTGTTTGGTAGCTTGCTTTAGGGTTTCGTGCAGCATAAAAGGAAAACGATTTAGCATTATCAGGCGGCAAAAATACCATCTATACAGTCATAAAGTTCATCAAGGGCAAAAGGCTTTGGCAAATAAGCTGTTGCGTTAAGGTCTTTTGCTATCTGGCGGATATCGTCATGTCCGGAAAACAATACAAATGGTATACTTCTGTGAGCAATTTCCTGTTTTATCTCGTTAATGATTTCAGTAGCCTGCCGCTGACCTATGTAGTTATCCAGCATAATCAAATCGGGGGAAAAATCTCTGATGTTACGGGTTACATGGTAGCCATCAGTTTTTATCTCCACCTCATATTTGTCAGATAGGGCAATATCCATGATATCCGCTATGTCCGGATCATCTTCTATAACCAATATTTTTTTGAGCGTATTAATTGATACTTAAGTTTTGAGTGAACCAAAAATTGTAAAGTGATTGTACACACGATACAAGGTTTAAATAGCCCGAAGGCTTGGTTAAATAGGCATTGGCGCCAAATTCAAGCGAGGCTTTAGCGTCTTTGGGATTATCTGATGTAGAGAAAAATACAACAGGTACGTACTTTAAAAACGCTATCTCGCGGATGCGTTTAACCAGGTCGAGGCCGGAAAGGCCGGGTAAGTTTAAATCTAACAGGATCAGCTTCGGTTTAACTTTCGCTTCGGTAAGCAGGCGCAGTAACTCCAATGCATCCTTCCCGTTGTCGATGATCTTAACAGACAGATCGTCCTTTACCTCCTTTACAGCATGTTCCATAATGAAGGCAAAGTCCTCATCATCCTCTACATAAAAAATGTCTGGTGAGCTCAATTTATTTTAATTTTTAAAAGATACATAAAATATTGTGCCAACTCCTAATTTGCTTTCAAACCAAATGCGCCCTTTGTGTCGTTCAACAATGCGTTTTACTATGGCCAGGCCTACTCCGGTACCTTCATAATCCATGGCATTATCCATACGTTTAAATAATTCAAACACACGGTTATAGTAATTTACATCAATACCAACCCCATTATCTGATACGGAATATACCACTTCGCCGTTGCTTATTTTACCCTCAATCTTCACTCTTGCAGGTTGTGATTTTGATGAGTATTTAACAGCGTTGTTAAGCAGGTTGGTAAACACCTGTGTAATCATTACCGCATCACCGTTTATAACCGGGGTATCGCCAATGGTAAATTCAAGGTTGGGTACGTTTAACGCCGCTGTTACTTCCCGTTTAATTTCGGTTACGAGGGCCGTCATATTAATAGGCACCAGCTCAATATCGGTACGGCCAACTCTTGAATAATGTAAAATCTCCTTAATAAGCATACTCATTTTATCAGTACCCTTAATAATTCGTTCTATCATTTTTTTCGCGCTATCATCCAGGCTTTTGTTGGTTGATAGCAGCAGTTCTGAATAATTTTTGATAGATGACAGCGGAGTACGCAAATCATGCGATATGGTATAGCTAAACGTATCCAGCTCTTCATAGGCCACCTGCAACCGTTCGTTAAGCAGGCGTATTTCGTTGGCTTTACGGTTAATGGCGTAAATGATATCTTCCCTTATTTTTACTACAGCGGCAAGCTCATCGTTTTTCCATTTTTCGGATGTGTTTTTAACAATCTGGTTCCAGCTGTCAAATGATTTGCGGGGCGATAGCTGCATTAAGCCATTGGCATCTTCCTCCACAGGTTTTTCGGGGTTGCCGGCCCAGGTGATAGATTTAATTTGCTCTGGCTTAAACCAAATTACCATTTCGCCCAGTTCTTTTGATAGCATGCAGGCCATAATGCCGCTGGCTACATCGGTGTATTCTTTAGCCGCCGGAAAAATTTCCGGAAAACGATAGGTGTAATAAATTCCATCAATCATATTCACCTTCAGCCATTCCACAATATGCTTGATTTGATCAATATCCGGCGTATTGCCCAATGTGTTAATCTCGTCATCAAAAATGAGCGCTACACCATCGGCTGTGGTAACATCCTGTATGGTAACTTTATTTTTAATGAGGGCAAAGGCAATATCGGTGTCCTTTTTTATATAATCGGCTATGGTGTTAACGGCTTCGTTAAGGGCGGTGGTTTTTTCGCTGTCCTCTTCATCCTGCCGGTATTCCAAGGCCGATGACAGGATCTGGCCGATCAATTTCGACGCATCGCGGGCCTTGTAATCAATAAACCGGGGCGAGTAGTTATGACAGGCAACCAGCCCCCAAAGCTCGCCATGGGCAATTAATGAAATACTGAAGCTGGAGCCAACCCCCATATTTTTTAAATACTGGATGTGGATTGGCGATACGGCCCGCAGGGCCGAGTGTGTTAAATCCAAAGGAGTGCCTTCCTGGTAAGTTATAATAGGCGAACTTTCTGAATCTACATCGGCAATAATGCGGGTAAGATTAATCTTGTATAATTCGCGCGCCTGTTTGGGAATATCCGATGCCGGATAATGCAGACCAAAAAATGGCTCCAGATCATCATTTTTAACCTCAGCAACTACCTCGCCGTGCCCATCTTCATTAAACTTATAAATCATCACCCTATCGTAGTTGATGATCTTTTTAACCTCTGCGGCCGCGTTTTGCAGCAGGATGCCAAGCGTTTTTCCGCTCAGAATTTCAGCTACTGAGCGGCCTATGCTTTTTTGAACGTCCAGATCAAGGTCAGAGTCGGTAGTTTCAAACTCCATAATCAGCTCATCGTTTGATTTGCTGAGGATAAGATTGTAGCCTGCCCCTTTAACATTAATGGCTAAAGGATTGATAACATCATCTGTTTTAGATGCTTTAGCCAGGTTCAGCAGCTGGGTAAGGTGGGTGCTATCGTCGGCTAATTCCAGGTAGCGCTCCAACTCGGTAATAGGTTTGCCCAACATATCCTGCGCTATCACATCAACATATTGCTCAATATTTTTGCTGATGTAGCTGATAACGTAGGTCTTACTGTTAACAGCCACTAAAAAACCATGCGACTGAATTTTTCCGGGAATGTGTATCGGTTCCCTGTCGCAATTGGTCAAATCAACCTTAAAGTCCATAGTTTGTTTATCTGGAGTAGAGTCTAAAATAATTCTTTGTAAAATACTGAAAAATAAATCTCAGGGAAATATTTTAACCAAATAAGTAAAAAATGGTTTTGGAGAAAATGCAGGGGGAGATGCCAGGCGTTTTTAATGGCCGTTTAAAATGATCCAGGAGGTGGAAATATCGACCGACAATAATCAGCCGTCATTGCGAGGTACGAAGCAATCTCCAAACTATACAGAGCAAACAACATAGGGCTGATCTGCTAACGTAGAGATTGCTTCGTACCTCGCAATGACGGAATCTTTAAATTGAAGTTCTGTATTGGATATTAACCCGATATCATTTTTATTTCAGACGTTTTTATCCTCAATAATCTTAAAAAACTCATCACGGTAAGTATCGCCCACGGGAATAATTTTATCACCTATTTGAATGCGGCTGCGTTCAATGCTGTCAATTTTATTGAGGGCTACAATGTATGATTTATGTACGCGTACAAAGTGCTTTTCGGGCAGGGCATCTTCCATTTTTTTCATGCCTTGCAGGGTAATGATACGCTCGGCGGGGGTAAATATGGATATATAGTCCTTTAAGCCTTCAATAAACAAAATATCGTGCAGGTAAACCTTTTGAATTTTGTGTTCGGTTTTTACAAAGATAAAATCTGTTGAGAAATCATCCTGTGGGGCGGGCTCGGCTTGCACTATGGTTTTGGCAACCGGCTGAATGATGCCCTGCGCTTTTTGCACCGATTTAAAGAAACGATCAAAAGCGATGGGTTTAAGCAGGTAATCAACTACATCAAGTTCGTAGCCTTCTAAGGCATATTGTGGGTAAGCCGTGGTTAATATTACCTTGGCTTTACCACCGGCTATCTTTAAAAACTGGATGCCGGTAAGTTCGGGCATTTGCACGTCTAAAAACACCAGGTCTACATTGCCGGCCTGTACCAGGGTAAGGGCCTCAATAGGGTTTGTTGTGGCTTTCACCAATTGCAGAAAAGGCATTTTGGAAATATAATCTTCCAGTATGTGCAGCGCTAAGGGCTCGTCGTCAACAACCAGGCATTTGATCATGTTGTAAAAATAAACACTAATTGTACTAATTTTTTCTAATTACACGAATTTAAAACTGCTCCGCTCAATAATTGCGTTATCCCGGTTCGTGAAATTCGCTCCAATTTGTGGCAATTAGTGTGTGTTATAATGTAATGGATAATTCGCAGGTATAAGTATCGTCTTCATCCCTAATGTGCAGGGTATATTTATCGGGATAAAGCAGGTTAAGCCGGCGTTGTACGTTGGTTAGGCCTATGCCACCAACAGCGTCGCGGTTGTGGGTATGTTTTTTATTTTGGATGTAAAAGTGCAGCTTACACTCATCCACATTTATAAGCAATTTAATGGGCGTCATTACGTCATTAGCTACGCCGTGTTTAAATGCGTTTTCAATAAAGGCGATAAGCAACAGCGGTACAATTTGCTGGTTGGTAACCTCACCCATTACTTTAAAATCAATAAAGGCCTTGTTACCAAAACGGATTTTTTGCAGGTCGATATAGTTTTGCAGGTATTGTAGCTCTTTGCTTAAGTCAACCCTGTTATCGTTACACTCGTACAGCATGTAGCGCATAATTTCTGAAAGCTTAAGGATAGCCTCGGGGGTGGTTTCTGAGCGTTGATAGGCCAGCGAATAAATGCTGTTTAAGGAGTTGAACAAAAAATGCGGATTGATCTGCGATTTCAAAAAGGCCAGTTCGGCGCTCAGGCGTTGGTTTTCCAGGTCGCGCTGTATACGTTCGTTCAGGAACCAGTCGGTTGTAAATTTGAGTACCGTACTCAAAAAAACAAAAATAAGACTGGTAAAAATGGTACTGAAAAAGTACGACGTAAAGCTGATCTGCTTGTTTTTGGAGTGGATAAGCACCACATCTTTAAATTGTAAGCCTACCCCGTATTTGCCTATGCCATAAACAATGATGGTTAACAATATTACGCAGGCGTAAGCCCAATAGCGTTTCTTATCTAAAAACCGGGGAATGTAGAAAAGGAAATTAAGGTAAAACAGCGTGATGTTGATGGCCGGGTATAATAAAAATATCACCAGCAATTGCCGCATATTAAGCTCATCATTGGTGCGGGCCAGGAAGATGAAAAAAGAGATCATCCCCAGCCAAAAAAGCATATGCCAGAAAACATGCCAGGCTTTTTTAATTATCCGCGATTGTTTCCCTGTCGAAATAGTATCCTGCATCGTAATAAAATACCCCTTTTATAAAAGGTTTAATGGGATGTAATTTAGTGTTTTGATTATAAAACGGGCTTATATTTATATATAGCGGCTCATTTTTTCGATGAACTGGCATTTATTATCGATGAACGGGTTAAACGGCGTAAAAAGGCGTTCATCTATAAACTCGGTGTGTTGGTCTAATACTTTTTAAGGGGCAAAAAAATAAGTATTCCTTTGTTCTATCAAAACACTCACAATGAAAACGCTAATCAAAAACTCAAATCCTTTTATCATGTTGTTGATACCTGTAATGTTTGCCCTTGTTTTAGGAGTAAGCTACCAGTTTGAACAAAAAAAGGAATCAGGGATATTAAATGGTGCTTCTACAGTACATGCAACATCTTTGTTTTATAAAGGTTACACCCTTGTTAAAACTGTTTGCTCAGTAGCAAAAAGCAACAATGTATGGTAATCCGTACCGAAGGATTATCGTTTACCTTTGGCAAACAGCAGGTTGTAAAAAAACTGTCGCTTAATGTTCCCGAAGGCAGCATATATGGTTTTCTTGGCCCAAACGGTGCCGGGAAAACCACTACTATCAAACTCCTGTTAAACCTGCTGAAAATTCAACACGGCAGCATCCACATTTTTGAACAGGATATTCAAACCAACCGCATCAGTATATTATCGCAAATAGGGTCGCTTATTGAGCAGCCCGCCATATACCATCACCTTACCGGTAAAGAAAACTTAATAAACAGGGCGCTTTTATTGCAGGTGCCCATGAACAGGGTTGACGAAATGCTGGCCCTGGTACAACTCACCAACGCCGCCGGCAAAAAAGCAGGCCAATATTCCCTGGGCATGAAACAGCGCCTGGGCATAGCATTAGCCTTACTGGCCGATCCTAAACTGTTGATCCTGGATGAGCCCACCAACGGCCTTGATCCTAACGGCATCATTGAAATACGCGAGTTACTTATTAAACTGGTAAAAGAACATAACAAAACCGTATTTATATCAAGCCATTTGCTGGCCGAGGTGGAGCGTATGGCTACCCACGTTGGTATCATTAATTATGGCGAGCTGCTTTTTCAGGGCAGCATAGCCGAATTACAGGCGCTTAGCCAGCCGATGATTTGCATTGAGACTGATAACACCGTCGACGCCGCGAACCTCTTAAAACGTAATAGTTTTATCATTATTGATGTTACCGACAGTTACGTTTACCTGCCCTATACCAGCAAACAACAAACTGCCGATGTTAACGCTTTACTGCATAACAGCGGGCATGCCATCTTCAGCATTGGCAAGCAACAAAAGGACCTGGAACGTTTATTTCTAGATATCACCCAAAAAGCCTGAACTATATGAAAGGATTTATTTTATCGTTCCGGTCGGAGTTTTATAAAAGCCGCAAAACCTTAGGTTTTTGGGCTTCCATTATATTGCCGTTATTTATATGCACCCTCATTTTCATAGGCTTTTATGTTAAGGCCGAAAAGCTGGCCGGAATGCCGCCAATGATGTTATGGTTGCAATTTGCAGGCGCTACATTAGGCATCATGGGCTCTTTATTATTGCCTATGTATACTATTTTTATAGCATACTCTGTAAACAGTATTGAGCATAAGGCCGATACCTGGAAAAGCATTTTCGGACTTCCTATAGCACGCTGGTCGGTTTATGGGGCTAAATATTTATATGCCGCGTTCCTGATATTTTTATGCCTGGCTTTGTTTGTACTATTTACTATAGGATTTGGTAACCTGTTAAGCGTGGTAAAGCCGAGCTTAAGGTTTGATAACTACCATATGGAAAAAGAACTGGCACAGGTATACTTCAAACTGTTTTTATCATCAATAGGTATCCTTTCTATTCAGTTTATACTCAGTTTAATATGGGCTGATTTTTTGAAACCCATGGGTATAGGTTTTATATGTACCATAACCGGTGTTATACTGGCTTCAAAAAACTGGGAGTATTGCTACCTGTTCCCATACTCGCACCCGATGGAGGCTATAACCACCATGATGCATCGTGGCGAAGCCGCGGCCAATGGCATTCAGATTGATGTTTTTACCAAGGATGTGTGGGTAAGTCTTATAATAGGGGCGGTTATTTTTATAGCAGGGTATTTTATCGTGTTGAAAAAAAGCGTTAAATAAAACACGATTTAGGGATTTTGCAGGATTAACGGGGTTTTTTGCTTATCGCAGTTATAATGGAAGAGGTTGCCTTTGGGGGGACCTCTTTTTGTTATCAGCCTTTTTTTTCGTTCAATATCGTCATTCCCACTTTCAGCGTACCCGGATTTTAGACTACTCGTGAGGCTATGGATATTTAAATGAACTGGCTTTGACAGCCGCCGAATGCTCGACAGGGGTGGGGAGAGCCGGTCCTTAGTTAATTTACCTCATATACGTCTTTCAAATAACCCGAAGTTTTAGATGTCTCCCCCTTTGTATCTTGAATTTTACAATCTGTACTAAAAACAAGCCAATGCTTCCTGTTCAGGCTAAAAAGGCAGTACGCCACATCGTCCAGCTTTCGTAATTGTTAAAAAAATAAAGCATTAGTAGCTATTTACACCCATCGTTTTGCAACATAGTGTTTGGCATTAGCTTTGTAAACGGTAGTATATATACACGTATACTATTATGAAATCGTTAAAAATCAAGATCGCTACATTCAGTTTAGCCCTGGCAACCATTGGCATTTTAGGTGCCGGCTGTAATTCACTTACGAAAACACAAAAGGGTGCCGCTATTGGCGCAGGGGCTGGCGGTACAGTAGGCGCTTTTATTGGTAAAGCTGCGGGTAACACTGCCTTAGGTGCCATTATTGGTGGCGCGGTTGGTGGCACTGCCGGTGCTTTTATTGGCCGTAATATGGATAGGCAAGCTGCCGAAATTAAACAAACTGTTCCCGGCGCTACTGTAACCCGTGAAGGCGAGGGTATCCTGGTAAAATTCGACTCTGGTATTTTATTTGATACCGACAAATCTGCCCTGAAACCAGAGGCACAGGCTAACCTGCAAAAATTGGCTGCATCGCTTCAAAACAATCCCGAAACAAACATTACTATCATTGGCCATACCGATAATACAGGATCAAACGCGCACAATATGGATCTATCTGTACAACGTGCCGAATCTGTAAAATCATACATCGTAAGCTATAATGTAGCTGCTTCGCGCCTGCAAACCATTGGTAAAGGCGAAACCGAGCCAATTGCAGATAATACTACTGCTGCCGGCCGGGCTCAAAACCGAAGGGTTGAGATCACTATTGTGGCAAACTCAAACATGAAAAACCAGGCTAAACAAGCCGGTCAATAATATAAGTTAATATTTTAAGATCAAGTTAATCAGAAAACCTGCCCGCGAGGGGCGGGTTTTTTTGATTTATAATAATGTTATTTCTGGTGTATACAAAGTTGCACATATACAATTCTGTATATGTGCAAGCTAACCGCCAACTACTCCAGATGCTTATTGATACTTTTACTACAAAAAACTATTTGTAATCAATAAGTTAATCGCCTATTTTTGTTTTATGCTAAAAAGATCTGGAGCGATATTGTTGACTATGCTGTACGTGGTTACGGTGATGGGCTTTGCGCTTAATCTGCATTATTGCGGTAACCAGGTTGCATCGGTAAAAATCAACGCGCCGGCCATCAATTGCGGCATGGATAAAGCTGCGGGCAAAATGAAGTGCTGCAGGGATAGCCAGCTACAGGTTAAGGTTAAGGACGTTCATGAAGGGCAGGCTGCTTCGGTTTTGGCCAAGCTGTTTGGTTTTGAAATGCCCAACCTGTCTTTTGGTGCTTATTTCTTCTCATCGCAGGAGTCGGTATTTGAACATTTCTTTAACAAAGCGCCACCCGATCGGCCCACGCAAAGTATTGCCACCTTTATCAAAAACTGCATTTTCAGGATCTGATCAATTAATTGAATACTTAACACCCGGTAATTTTACCACCAGTTTATTTTGTACAATTAATTTAAAAAGAACACATGAAAACGCTTAAAATATTCATCCTTATATTATTACTCTCTGCTACCGTAGCTAAAGCCCAATTTACCAAAGCCGAATTACAGGTTAGCGGCCTTACCTGCGCCCTTTGCGCAAAATCGACAGAGAAAGCTTTGCGCACACTTCCTTTTGTTGGCGATATTAAAACCGATTTGATCCGCAATACATACCTCATTACTTTTAAAAATGATGTACCTGTAAACTTTGAGCAAATCAGCAAAAAAGTACAGGGGTCTGGTTTTTCTGTAAACAGTCTTAAAGCCACCTATAATTTTGATAATACCAAAGTTGCTAATAACCTTTTTAGCTATGGCGGTGATACTTATAAATTGCTGGGCACAGCCGATAAAACTACAGGCAATGTAGAGTTCATTGTTGTCGACCAGGGTTTTGCCCCGAAATCGGTATCCAAAAAATACCTTGGCCAGGTTGCCGACACCGCGCCGGCGTCGGGTCGTATTTATCATTTGGCTATATAGATCAATCGTAACCTCCTTTTTTATGAAGATCTTATTTTTGGCTATCTGCCTAACGGCTATGGCGTGCCCTGCTTTTTCGCAAGAGTTATATGTAAACACAGAACCTGCCAGTAATATGGCCACCGGCTCATTAGGGATACGTGTTGAAAACCAGGGATTCTTTAGTCCAACATATAAAAACCGCAGTACCATTGAAGCCATGTATGGTGTAAGCCGACACCTGATGGTACATGGCTCGGTTTATGCGTCTGATTATTACAGCAACAGTCAGCATTTTGAGGGCGGTAGCGTGTATGCCAAGTATCGCTTTTTATCTATTGATACCGTTCAGAAACATTTCAGGGGCGCGGTGTTTGCCAAGCTGGCCAGCATCAATAATCCGGTGCCTAACCAGGAAATCACTTTAGAAGGCGATAACAGCGGCCTGCAAAGCGGCGTAATATTTACCCAGCTTTTGCATAAACTGGCCCTATCCGGCTCGGCAAGTTACCTGCGGGCATTTGATAACCGGGGAGGCTATAATTTGCCCGGCGGGCAGACCAGGAACGCGGCGGCTTATACCCTATCTGCCGGCTACCTGGTACTGCCAAAAAACTACCGCGATTACAAACAGGTAAATATGAACCTCTATGTTGAGCTATTGGGCAAAACCAATCCCGGCCATGCGCAAAGCTACCTGGATGTTGCGCCAGCGGTACAATTCATTTTTAACAGCGTTTGCCGGTTAGATTTTTCGTACAGAACACCGCTGTATAACGATATGGAACGCAATTCCAAAAACATGTATTTGGTTAGGTTGGAGTACAATTTTTTTAATTTGTAAGAAGGCTTTGGGAAATAATTTAAAAAAACTCAAAGCATAACGGAACCGTCATTATGAGGTACGAAGCAATGCCTAACTGTGCAGATTCATTTTGTAAGTAGGGAGGGATTGATTCGTACCTCGTTATAATGACGTTTTTTGAAAATATCGGATTTTTCCAAAACAAAAAAGCCAGACTTTTCAGTCCGGCTCAAATATGTTTGTCAAAAGCTACGCTTATTAAGGACGTGTGCTGGTGTATTTTGAACCTAAGCTGATATAATCAGTAAGGATCTGTCCTGCTTCGCGTTTTACAAAATCCAGGTCTTCGTCTTTAGCTTTTTTATCGCCTTTTTTAAGCGCAGGCAAACCTAAGGCTACACGGCGTAAGTTGTTGCGCTCAAAGGCTTTTTGCTCATCTGTATCACGTTGTTTTTTCAACTCGCTTTCGTTTAGGGTTACGCTGGTTTCGGTATCGTGTTTTTTGTAATCGGCAATGTCTTCCAGCATGTATTTGTAGCTGTCGCTGGTAGCCATACGCTGATCATGCATTTTTTTCAAAGTTGGCAGTACCGATGTAAAGTCGCCAGCCTTGGTAAAGTCGCTTTTTTCAATAACATCAAATGGCATAGCCGATGGCTCTGTGTCTTCGCCATATTTATCCATCGGGATAACCGATGGGAACTGAATATCCGGCGTTACACCTTTATGCTGGGTTGAATTACCACTTACACGGTAAAACTTAGCTATAGTTAAGTTAAGCTGACCATAGGTGCTTTGGCTGCCCGTTGATACCGGCATTGCTTTGCCATTTGGCGATACCCTGTTTGCCAACTGGCTGATTTTATCTTTTAGCGGCGTGCCCAAAATTCTATCAAGGTCGATAGCGTTTTGAACCGAACCTTTACCATAAGTTTGAGTACCTAAAATCAACCCACGGCCATAATCCTGTATCGCGCCAGAGAAGATCTCGGATGCCGAAGCGCTGAAACGATCGACCAAAATACCCAGCGGACCAGAATAAGTAATTGAAGGATCTTCGTCTTTTTCCACATCAACCTGATCTTTGGTATCACGTACCTGCACAACCGGGCCCTGTTTAATAAATAAGCCGGTTAATTCGATGGCTTCCATTAATGAACCTCCACCATTTTCACGAAGGTCAATTACCACCCCATCAACATTTTGCTGTTTAAGGCTATCTAATAAAAGCTTAACATCGTGTGTGGTACTTTTGTAGTTAGGGTTACCCGCTTTATAATCGTTATAGTCTATATAGAAGGCTGGTATCGAGATCACGCCGATTTTCACCGATTTACCGTTATTATCATAGGTGCGGATTTCTTTTTTAGCTGATTGGTCTTTCAGGATGATTTTTTCACGCACCATTTCAACTACTTTAGGCTTGGCACTCGCGTTGGCGCCGGCCGGCAATAATTCCAACCTTACCGTGGTACCTTTTGTACCCCTGATGATGGCGATAGCGTTTTCAACTCTCCAGCCAACCACGTTTTGAAACTCTCCGGTTTTGCCTTGTGCTACACCAACAATACGGTCATCAACACTAATTTGCTTGCTTTTATCTGCAGGACCGCCCGGCACAACCGATTTAATGGTCACATATTCGTTTTCAACCAAGAGCGATGCGCCAATACCTTCTAACTGGCGAGACATTTCTATGTTAAAATTAGCCGCGTTTGCAGGGTTGAAGTAGTTGGTGTGTGGGTCGATAGCCTCGGTAAAGGCATCCATAAAATATTGAAACACATCCTGGTTTGAAAGCTTGTTAGCCTGGGTAATCAGGTTTTCGTAACGTTTTTTAAGTGTTTCTTTATTTTTGACCATATCTGGTTTAGCCAGTTTCAGGTTAAGCAGATCGTATTTTACGCGCTGACCCCACATTTGGTCCATTTCGGCTTGTGATGCAGGCCAGGGCAGTTTATCGCGGTCGTAAACAAATGATTCTTTTTTATCGAAATCAAAATTGTCATTTAAATGGGCAAGCGAATAATTTACATGCTCCAGGTACCTTTTCTGAAAAACATTAAATATGTAAAAGGCATCGTTTAGGTTGCCATCTTTAATATCATCATCCAAAACAGTTTTATATTTCTGAAAATCCTTGATATCTGATGCTAAAAAATAGCTATGGTTTTCATCAAGCGATTTAATGTAACGATCAAAAATCACTGCAGAAATGGAATCATTCAGTTCAACCTTTTTATAGTTGTAGTTGGTGATCAGTTCGGCAATTTTTTTGCAAACTATAACCTGTTGCTCATCCGGTGTAAGATCGGCTTTGCTTACTTTAACAGGTTTCGCGGGCGATGCTTTACATGCAAGTGCAGCGGCCAGTAATACTAATAAATATACTTTCTTAAACATATCTTTTACTGTAGTTAAATCGGGAGTGTTGTAAAACATCAATATTGGTGCCTAAATAATAATTGCTAATGTAAAAAAAAGAGACAGGCAAATTGCTGTCTCCTAATAACAATAACAATTATACGATAATGTTTTACTTGTAGTATACAAGCAAACGCATTTTACGCTATTGTTACACAAAAAAATTATTTTATCACCTTTTTAGGCTCCAAACTATCGGTTTCCGCATAACGGATTTCGGCCCTGGGGTTTGATTTATTGTCTTGCAAATAGCGCGCTTGTTTGTTAACGGTTGCAACATCGGCTGTAAGGCCATGGCTGGCGGCCATATTTCGGGCTTCGTCAAGATCCTGCATGGCCTGGGTATAATCGCCGTAACCTGCCTTTACCGTTGCAAGACCTATTAAATTGCTAATGGTGTGCCTATCGTCGTTTTGCTGGCGCGATATCTGCAAACTTTGTAACAGATACCATTTAGCTTCTGATAAACGGTTTTGTTTCAGGTACATCTGTGCCAGATCGCTAAAATTATAGCTTGCGGCGTTGTAAACCCTGAAGCGCATATTGTGCTGCGCTGTTTTCATTACTGCCATTTCTTGCAGATAAAGCGAATACGAAGCCAACTGAAGATTGATGTTGCTTATTTTATGCTTGCCAAGCTGGGCCACCGGCAGTCCCTTAATGGAATGATCCTTTGGCTCATCAATTTGCGGAAAGCGCTCGTGCTTTTTAAATACGCTGCTTATGGTATTTACAGGCTTTTGCCACCACTGCGCTGATGCCGAAATGCTTGCGGAACATAAGATAACAAGTAAAAAATACTTCATTTAATCTTTTATGTCTGAGTTTAATAAATTAATCAGTAAACAAATATACTTATTAAAGCGTGTTAAACAATACCGCTAACCCGGTAAATATCAACCACTTTAAAAGACAATCGAATTTAACGGAATGTAATCATCAAATGTTATATTCAGTTTATTCAGAAAGGCATAAAGTGCTGGTTATAAGGCAGAATGAATTTTTCTTTTGAGTAAAAAAGTTTAATTGAAATGTTCTTTATTCCCGATTGACCGTATGAGTTTAGTCAAAAACTTCCGTTTCGCCATCGCACAAAGCCCAAACCATGTAGGGGTGTGTATCGGCATGGTAAAAGTTACCATCGGCAGATATACCTATGATACCCGCAAAACCGTCAAATGGTTTTAATTCATCTAAAGTTTTATCGCTCGCTGCAGATAATGGCATACCATCGGTAACACGGGTTACGATTTTTGTGGCTACAGAGCCGCTCACAATATCCTCGCCAACGCCTGTACAGGAGATACCGGCAAAACCATTGGCGTAGTTACCGGCCGTAGTAGCAGAATCACTTACCCGGCCCGGAATTTCAAAACCTTTGCCACCGGTAGAGGTTGCCGCGGCGATATTGCCGTATAAGTCAAGTGCCACACACCCAACGGTGCCCAGGCGAATAGAGTCGCTTAGTTTTTGCTCGTACTCGCGGCGGCGTTGTGGCGTTTCGGGGTTGTAATAACCGATGCCGTTGTTGGTAGCGAAATCTTTTGCGCCTTGTCCGCTTAAAACACGGTCGTCATAAGCCATCAGCTTTTCGGCAATGCAAATGGGGTTTTTTACGTCCTCAATATTAATTACGCCCGAAAATTTTTGTGTTTTACCATCCATCAGCGAAGCGCTTAAACGGATTTTGCCATCGCTCTGAATTTGTGAACCCGTACCGGCGTTAAACAAATCGCAATCTTCTAACAAGCGAACGGTATACACTACGGTTTCTAAAGCGGTATGGCTCAACAGGTATTTATGACCTGCCTGCACAATATCTTTTAAAGCCTGTTGTTTGGCGTGCTTTACTTCCTGGTTGGTTTGCGATTCGCTGAAAAAACCGCCGTGTATGATGATCTTCATAAGATAGCCCCCCGAAGCCTCCTCTAAATCTCTCCCTAAAGGGTGAGACTTTAAAAAGCCTCTTTTTGATCTGTAAGATTACAGATGTTCTTTTAAAAATATTTCGCCCTGTTATTCTAAAGTCCTCCCCTTCACGAGGATTTAGGAGGGGCTTATTGCAGGTCGCTATCAGGCGCGCTTATAAAAACGCCTTCTTCAACCTTAACTGTCTTTTTTATCAGTAAACGATGGTGTGATAGATCGTATTTATCATAAATAGACATTACATGCACCTTCAAATTATCAATAGAAACCGGCGAGCCAATTTCTACATCGTATATATTGGTAGCTACAATATTCCTGCCATCAACCAAAATAATTAAGCCCGAACCTATGGCTTCCATGCAATTACCCTCGGTAATCAGCAGGCCTGCATCTTCGCCAAGGCCAATGCCTAAAATACCGGGATTGGTTGCAACAGCGTACATTAACCTGCCTATACGGCCACGTTGTACAAAATGGGTATCAACAATTACGGAGTCAACAAAACCAAGTCCGGCAGTAATCTGCACCTCGCCTTTAATGAGCGCCTCGTTACTCTGTCCGCGATAGATCATATGGGTTGAGGCCGCCGCTGCCCCTGCCGATGTACCCGCTATCACAAAGTTTTCGTGCTGGTAGCGTTTTTTCAGGATCTGCAAAAACTCGGTGCCCCCAAAAATTGCCGTAAGCCTTAACTGGTCGCCACCGCTAAACATCACTACATCTGCCTTACGGATACGTTCCAGGTATTCTTTTTTGGCAGCATCCTCGCGGGTTTTAATGTGCAATACATTAACATGTGGTACATTTAACTGCCCAAATGCTTTGATATACTCATCGCCCACCAACTCTGGTATTTGCGATGCCGTGGTAATAACTTCAACTACTGAACCTTCGTGCCTGGCAGATTCTGTGATGATCCGCTTTAAAATGCCCTGTTCAAAAAATTTAATATAATCCGGCTGCAAAATATGTTCCTGTATGGTAACATTACTGCCCATATCAACAGCGCCGCCAATAATTATCAGTTTTCCTTTCGGGACAATCATGTTTTTTTAGTTTTTAGTTGATTGGATTGGATTAGGTTGATTGAGTTAGATTAAGTTGAATAGGTAAATATTTTGGCTTTCGGGTTCAAATTATCAACCCTATTAAATCAAAAAACTTATTCAATCTGCGCTAACCAATCAACTCAATCAACCTAATCCAACTCAATCAACTCATCCATAAATACAAATTACGATAAAATGCTCCAAAAACACAGGCTGTTGTAAACAAATAATGCCTTTTAGCCTTTAAAAGTTTTAAATAGCCTTTTAAGTTTCATAGTTTTAAGCAAAAAAAGCTGCTTAAAAAATTTGTAACATAGTATGAACATCGAGAATATACAAGTATTGCGTGGACCGAACATTTGGAGTATCCGGCGCAAAAAATTAATACAAATGCGGCTTGACCTGCAGGAGATGGAGCTTAAGCCCACCAACGAAATTGAGGGCTTTTATGAACGGCTTGAAAAGCTTTTGCCATCCCTGTACTCGCACCGTTGTTCGCCAGGTGTACCGGGTGGTTTTTTTCAGCGTGTTGTTGCGGGTACCTGGATGGGGCATGTTATTGAACACATCGCGCTTGAAATTCAAACGCTGGCTGGTATGAATACCGGCTTTGGCCGCACCCGTGAAACCAAAACCAAAGGTGTTTATAATGTGGTATTTGCTTATATAGAAGAAAAGGTAGGCGTTTTCGCGGCCGGATCGGCTGTACGGATTGCCGAAGCCCTGATAGCGGGCGAGGATTATAACCTGGATGCCGATATCCAGGAAATGCGCGAGATTCGTGAAAATACCCGCCTGGGGCCAAGCACGGGATCAATAGTGGAAGAGGCTATTGCCAGGGATATCCCATGGATCAGGCTTAACAACCAATCTTTAGTGCAATTGGGCTACGGTAAAAACCAGGTTCGCTTTCGTGCTACCATGACCGAAAAAACCAGCTGCATTGCCGTTGATATTGCCAGCAACAAAGAGGAAACCAAACGCATGCTGGAAGAGCAGGCAATCCCCGTTGCCAAGGGTATAACCATATCATCGGTTGCCGGTGTGGCTGAGGCCATTCGTAAGGTGGGCTTCCCGTTGGTATTTAAGCCTTTGGATGGTAACCACGGCCGTGGTATTTCTATCAATATTAAAACCGAAGAGGAGGCTATTGCCGCCTTTGAGCATGCCGCTAAAATATCGCGCCGCGTAATTGTGGAACGCTTTGTTACCGGGTACGATTTTAGGGTACTGGTAATTGATAATAAAATGGTAGCCGCCGCCCTGCGCGATCCCGCGCATGTAAAAGGCGACGGCATATCAACCATACAACAACTGATTGATAAAGAAAACCTTGATCCACGCCGTGGCTACGGGCACGAAAATGTATTAACCCTTATCTCCGTTGACCGTGATACGCTTGATCTGTTAGAGAAAAAAGGTTATACTTTAGATACCGTACCGGCTAAAGATGAAAAAGTATTTGTAAAATCGACCGCCAACTTAAGCACCGGCGGTACCTCTGTTGATGTTACCGATCATGTACACCCGCAAAACATTTTTATTTGCGAACGGATCTCCAAAATCATAGGTCTGGATATTTGCGGTATAGATATTATGGCGCAAAACCTGCATGAACCCCTTACCGAAAACGGCGGCGTGATACTGGAAGTTAACGCCGCGCCCGGTTTCAGAATGCATATAGCGCCGAGCGAGGGTTTGCCACGTAACGTTGCCGGTCATGTGCTGGATATGCTTTATCCTACAGGCAAATCATCGCGCATACCCATTATTGCTGTTACCGGTACCAATGGTAAAACAACTACCACCCGTTTAATAGCGCACATTGTAAAAAACAACGGGCACCGGGTGGGCTTTACCACATCTGATGGTATTTACGTGCAAAACACCATGATGCTAAAGGGCGATACTACAGGCCCGGTAAGCTCGGAGTTTATATTGAAAGACCCTACAGTTGATTTTGCCGTTTTGGAAACTGCCCGTGGTGGTATCCTGAGGTCGGGTTTAGGCTTTGGCTTTTGCGATATCGGCGTAGTAACCAACATTCAGGAAGATCACCTTGGCCTGGCCGATATTCATTCGCTTGATGATTTGGCACGTGTAAAAAGCGTGGTGCTTAACTCGGTTAAAAAAGATGGCTGGGGTGTTTTAAACGCCGATAATGAACATTGCGTGCGTATTGGCAACAAAGCCGATTGCAACATCGCTTACTTTAGTCGTAACGAAAATAACCCCATCATTAAATCGCATTGCCGTAAAGGCGGCATAGCAGCCATTTGCGAAAACGGCTTTATCACGATTCAAAAAGGCGATTGGAAAATACGTGTACAACGTACCATATTAATCCCATTAACTTTTGGCGGTACCGTTCCGTTCATGATTGAGAATGTGCTTGCGGCAACGCTGGCTACCTTCCTGTGGGGCTTTAAGACCGAGGATATCAAAACATCGTTAGAAACCTTTATCCCATCGGCTGCGCAAACGCCGGGCAGGATGAACATCTTTGAGTTTAAAGATTTCCGTTTCATGATTGATTTTGCCCACAACCCCGATGGTTATAATGGCATCAAGGAGTTTTTAAGGCATATCGATTCGCCGTTTAAAATTGGCATTATAGCCGGTACCGGCGATAGGCGCGATGATGACATCCGCGAGCTTGGTAAAATAGCCGCCGAAATGTTTGATTACATTATCCTTAGGCAGGAAAAACACCTGCGCGGCCGTACTGCCGATAATATCTTAACCTTGCTAAAAGAAGGTATCCACTCGGTTAACCCCGATAAACCATTGGAAGTGGTACCAAAAGAGGTAGATGCCATTAAACATGCCATGAGCCTGGCCAAACCGGGTACATTTATTACCGCGCTTAGCGACGTGGTGGACAACGCTATAGAAACTGTGCAAAACTACCAGGAACAGGAGCGAAACGGCTTATTTAACGTTTAGCAACTTACCACAAAAAAAGCCGGCCTGCATGCTATAGTTATGCAGGCCGGTCTTTTTTTATTGATCTTGTACAAGGGAGTGCCAATCTGTAAGCGGCCCCAGATAATGTGTTTCAAGGTGGGTTGAAAAGCCCGGCAAAGCCACGATTAAAACTCGTTTTTTTACCACAAAGTAGTTTCTTAGTACACGCCAAAGCACTTTACGAAGCCGTTTGGTTTTAATAAACGGTAAATGAACATGTTTTGTTAAAGCCAAAAACATTTCAAAATCATCGGGGATCTTGGTTTGCGTAAATTTCCAGATCAATTTCCTATCGGCCTTTAACACCGATATATGGGTGGCAAAGGTCATGGTTGTAGAGTTGGTTGTTTTCCAATGGCAGGTTTTAGATAAGTAGATTCTGCCTTTTTCGCTATTATTGGTAATGATGGGATTTAGACCACCATCGTTATAACTTATATATTTATCTGGGTTATTATAAAGCGTAACGTAATCTGCAATAGGCAAACCTTCCAATAAAGCTTGCTTAGCCAGTGGCAGATGCCAGTAATCATCCTCTACCAAATAAACCTGGTCGCTATCTGTAAAGTGAGTTATGGCAAAATCAACAATATAATTAAATGAACCCGAATTACCCAGGCTGGTTAACACAGGGTCAATACCTAATTTTTTTATCCCGGTTATGGTTTCCGGGCTGCAGTTATCGGCAAAAACAGTTAAACCTTCTGCTCCAAATACACTGATAAAATTTTTGAGGCAGTTTATTTTGGTGGCGCCCTCTATTTTATCCTTTACCCGGCCCGCGTCAGAAATTCTGTATAAATTGTAGAGCATTTGTTTTTATATATGATAAGAAGTAGATAAGACAAAAGTACGTGTTTTAGGCAAAAATATTGCGCGGCAGCCTGGTTTTAAAGGTCCGTTTAAAAATGATAAAAAGAGGGTGGTTGCCAGGGGGGATGGTGAAGCAGTGATGTGCTTTAAAATATTGTCAATGCGGAATGCCGTAAAGCATCTTTTTTGTTAAAAGAATGGGCAACCTGTAGTGCGAAGAAGGCTCTCCGTTTTTACCCCTCACGTATTCGGTTCAGACGATTGCGAAGAATTTGAAAGTTGGGCACAATCCACCCCGGCGAGGCTGCGCCTGCCGCCCCTCCGGCTAAAGCCGATTAGAAGGGAAGAGGAGCGCGGCTTCGTAGGGGTGAGTCGCTTCTTGGTTATTTTACACCAGGTACTATCCGCTTGCTTTTAATACAATGGCAGGGTGAATAAGATGATTTAATGTCATTTCCACTTTCACGGTCTGAAGATTTTATCACTTGCAAAAACGCTTTATTCTCTTTTTAAATGTGCGCTAAACACTTTATGCATCATATAAACTTACGGCTTTTTATTACCTGTGTTATATTTAGCTGTACGCGCATCATTAATAATACCTTTCCAGTTTAAGCCATAGCCAAAATCGTAAACGTGGCCCTGATCGTCGGTATAGCACTTCATATCATGGGGTACGTCTTCAAACTGCGCTTCTACCGTTAACATATCTGCAGGCATCTGCAAAGGCAGTAATGCCGATGGCTCATTTTTACCGGTCAGGATATCCAATGTAGCCTGGCCTTGTACGCCAAAATCAACCACAATAGCATCTGCATCTTTTTCAAACTCCGAGAGCACCATTGGGTTTGACATATTTACCGATACAATTACCGGCTTACCTTTCATCGCCTTATAGGTTTCGGTAACCATAGCCCAATCGGTAATGTTGATAGCCGTTGATGATTTGTCTTTATAGCTGCGATTGGTAAATTTCTCTAAAGGGTCGCCGCCTGCTATGCTTACCGCGCGGGCTGTTGTTGCTTTATATTCGCCATATTGCAGGTTAACCGGCACATAACCATTGCCGCCGTTTTTGGCATCTTTGCTATCGTATCCGCCGCCACTGTTTGGGCTGGCGATAAATACCAGGGCATAGTCGGCTTCATCAGGGTTTTCGGTTACTTTAAAGTATTTTTTTACCGTTTCCATATTAACCGGGTATTCCAGTTTTTCGGGAGTTTCCATACCCAAAAAGTTTCTGCCTGCCGGGGTAAATTTTTTAGGCACATAAACAGTTTTGCCGATTTGCAAGGGTAAAACGTTAGCCTTGTTTTTGAGCATCACGATTGATTTAAGCTGAGCCTCATAACCAGCGGTCATAAACTCCGGGTTACCAACAACACTTTTTGAAGCTTCGGGATCTAAATAAGGGTTTTCAAATAAGCCGGTCCTGAAAATATTACGCAACAACCTTACGGCCGACTGCTCAAACCGGGCACGCATAAAAGCTTCGCCATGTTCTTTAACCCCCATTTGGTAGGCTGCAATTACGGGCGCTACTTCGTTGTTGCCCCCAAACTGATCAACACCTGCCATCAATATCTTGTAATGACGCTGAGCCACGCTAAGGCCCTCTACACCCCATGATTTGCCAGACAGGAACACATCCACAGCGGTTTCATCGCCGGTTACCAGCCAATCGGTACAAACAACGCCATCAAAATGATATTTTTTGCGCAACAGGTCATTGATGATGTAGGAGTTGTAGTTGTTAGCAACGTTCTCGTGATTTTTGGTATCCTGTTTATAAGAAATGGTGTAATAAGGCATTACCGATGCGGCCATCCCTGTTTTACCATTTAGTTTGAAAGCGCCTTCGGTAAAAGGGATCAGGTGTTGGTTAAAGTTATTGCCCGGATATACCGCGTATTTACCATAACCGTAGTGCGCATCCCGGCCCCCTTCGCCGGCACCACCACCCGGCCAATGTTTTACCATGGCATTTACGCTACCAAAGCCCCAGCCGCCGTTAATTTCTTTATCGCCCAATGAAGTTTGAAAACCATCAATATACCCGCGGGCCATATCGGCAGCAAGCTGCGGATCTTCGCCAAAAGTGCCGCTTACCCGCCACCAGCGTGGATCTGTAGCAATATCAACCTGTGGCGATAAAGCGGTAGCGATACCCAGGGCCCTGTATTCCAGGGCAGCGATATGGCCAAAGCTTTCTACTATTTTAGGATCAAACGTAGCCGCAAAACCCAATGAGCCGGGCCACATAGAAATGGCACCACCCGCGCCGGCATTAAATTCGGCAGTTGCTAAGGTGCCATGTCTTGGATCGGAACTGTTGTTATTCGGGATGCCCAAACCTAAACCTTCTACAAAAGCCTGGGCGTTGTTGTTCCATTGCGCGGCAATCTCGGGGCTTTGCACCGATGTGATCAGCACGTGCCTTACATTATCTTTTGCTAAAAACTCTTTTTGCTGATCAGAAAGATCATAAGGTTTGGCACCGCTTTCGGCAAAGGCTTTGCCACCATATGTGCCTTTGAACGGACCAGCCGGCGCAGCCGGGATAGGCTGATGTTTGCTGTACAGCATTAAACCGGCTATTTGCTCCACGCTCATTTTTGCTGCCAGGTCTTTTGCCCGCACATCAACCGGTAAACGCCAGTCTTCATATTTATCAAGCTTGCCGTTTTTGTTCAGGTCCTTAAAGGCCAGCCCGTCAACGGTCAATATTTTTACGCCCGATGTGGTGGCATAGCCCAATTGCTGACCGCCTGTATTGGTCACAAAAACAATATCACCGGTCTTTTTTTCGGTCCACTTAGTTTGGGCCATAGCCACGGTAGCCGGCAACAACGATAGCAGCGCGATAAATTTGAGTTGATTAGCCATGAAGATTTATATTGGTTGGTTTGTATTTGTAAATTAAGCAAATAACAGGTATTTATTTCAGCTGTCTTAATTCTAACATCTTGACTCTTGCTCCTGTACCTGTAAAAGCCTTTGCAACCAGAGTTACAAAGGCTTGATAGTTTAGTTAATATATGTTTGTGTGTTCTTTAGTCTTGATTCCTGACTCTAATCTCTTGACTCTATTCTACTTCTTCATTTCATTAATAGCCACCTGCGGAGTAAGTACTTTATTTACTTTCTCTACAGTGATATCTTTAGCCAGCTTGAATGAAGCTTTTTCTTCAATTTGCCTTGATGATGAGCCTACTCTTACTTCGTACTTACCGGCATCAGCTATCCAGGCCTGGTGGCTGGTGTAAAAAGAAGCCAGATCGGCCGCTTTAATGGTAAAGCTGATTGTTTGCGATTCGCCGGCTGCCAGCAGGCGGGTTTTGGCGAAAGCTTTTAGTTCCTGCTGTGGTTTATCCAGGTCCTTTTTAGGCGCGCTTAAGTATAACTGTACCACCTCTTTACCTGCAACATCGCCGGTGTTTTTTACAGTTACAGTAGCGGTAATAGTATGCGTAAAGTTAGCCGAGCTTAGTTTAAGATCGCTGAATTTAAATTTGGTGTATGATAAACCGTAACCAAACTCATAAGCCGGTTTAACATCGGCAATATCATAATAGCGATAGCCAACATAAATGCCTTCTTCATAGGTTACCTCGGCAGGTTTTTCTGCAGGTGTACCCGGGAAGTTATTGGCCGATGGCACGTCTTTATAATCCATAGGAAAAGTGGTTGCCAGTTTACCAGAAGGGTTAACCGCGCCGCTTAACACATCGGCAATGGCGTTACCCGCCTCAAGACCTGGTTGCCATGCTAATAAAACGCCATCAACTTCATCGCGCCAGCTGGCTACTTCAATTACACCGCCAATGTTAAGCACCACTATTACTTTTTTGCCTTTGGCATGAAAAGCCGCGGCAACACCACGAATCAAACCTTTCTCGGCATCGTTAAGATAATAATCACCTTCTAATTTCCTATCGGCACCCTCACCTGCATTGCGACCAATGGTGATCAACGCTTCATCGGCCCCGTTTGCTTCATCGATAACTATGTTGGCCACATCCATTTCGGGAATTGGAGCCGGATGATCAAAAAAGTTTTTAGGTTTTGGCTGCTTGGCTTTCATATCTGCCAGGTAAGCGGCATAATTTTTTGAAAGTGTTTCCTGTACTTTGAAACCCGCGTTGCTTAAGCCCTGCATTAATGAAATGGTATAAGCCTTGTTTACATCACCACTGCCTGTACCGCCGGCGATGATATCATACGAGGTATTGCCAAATACGGCTATGCGCTTTGCTGGTGCAAAAGGCAAGGCATGGTCATCATTTTTAAGTAAGATCATGCCCTGAGCGGCGGCTTCACGCGATACCTTGGCATGGGCCACCAAATCGGGCTTATCAGAGTATTTGTATTTGGTGAACGATGGCGATTTAACAATTACATTTAAAATGCGCTCTACGTTTTCATTCAATTGTTTGATGCTTAATGAGCCATCCTTAACGGCGGCTACAATAGCTTCAGATTTATCGGGACTGCCCGGCATAATCAAATCATTACCGGCTTTCATTTGCGCTACCGCGTCTTTGCCGCCAAACCAATCAGTCATTACAAAACCTTTCAGTTTCCATTCGTCTTTTAAAACGGTAGTCAGCAGGTCGCGGCGCTCAGATGTAAAAGTGCCGTTGATTTTATTGTAAGATGACATCACTGTCCACGGTTGCGATTTTTTTACGGCCAGTTCAAAGCCTCTTAAATACAACTCGCGCATGGCTCTTTCGCTTACAATGGTATTGATAGAGTTACGGCTCGTTTCCTGGTTGTTTGCCGCGTAGTGTTTAATAGAGGTACCTACACCGTTTGATTGAATACCATTAACAATAGCGGCAGTCATGCTGCCGGCTACCAAGGGATCTTCTGAATAATACTCAAAGTTACGGCCACCCAACGGGTTACGGTGAATATTCATCCCTGGCGCTAATAAAATATCTACACCATACTCGCGCACCTCGTTACCAAAGGCCACGCCTACTTTGTTTACCAGTTGCGTATCCCAGCTTGATGCCAATAAAGTAGCAACCGGGAACGCGGTAGCATAGTAACTTACAGATTTATCGCCATTGCGGAATGGTTCGATACGCAATCCAGCCGGCCCGTCAGATACGGTCATTGAAGGAATACCCAAGCGGGCAATACCATGCGTACGACCCGCAGCGCCAGGTACTTTTTCGGGAATGTTATAAGCATCAGGATCAGACGGAGGCAATTTAAACCCACCAATATCAACAGACTCTGGCTTTTTACCTTTGGCTGGTGGCGGCACGCCGGGCATTTTAAAACCCATACCCACTACTAATTTTGATTTTTCTTCCAATGTCATGGCAGCTACTATCTGCTTAACATTGTTTGCTCGCAATTGCAGCGGCTGTTTTTTTGTTTGGGCTTGTGCCGATGAGCCGAAACTGCCGGCAGTGCACATAAATGCAATAGCAACACTAAGTCTGTAGCTTATTTTCATGATTAACGGTTAAAGAAATGGTGCCTAATAATTGGTTATAACTGGTTTATCGACAGTAAATAGTAACATTGTGTCAATATTACACAATAGTATATATTAACTTTTGTAATTGCAAGTTTTATAGATAAAGAGATAATATAAATTGATGGAGGGTTATTTTAGGCGGATGGAGGGGGAAATACAGAAAATAGCCGAAGTTTTTTCGGAACTCTATTTTATTTCCTCACAACCTGCGGAGGGAATGCGTGTAAAGGCACTAAGGGACAATCTACAAGCGATAAAACCAATGGATGCTGAACGGCAGCTGATTTAGCCCCTAACTCCCCTTCCCCGAGGAAGGAATCGCACAATCCGCTCTTTTTAAAAGTTGAGGAGTAAACTATTGCGGCCATATAAATCGCACAATAAAGCGGGTAATTTTATCCTACCTCTTCTTTTTAAACCAGGGCACAAACACACTGGTGCTGGCCTGGTACGCTTTAAATGCCGCGCCTTTTGAGCGTAGGGATTGTTCTTCGGTGGCGGGGATGCCGGTAACTTTTAATAACAGGTATAGAATAATTGCCGGACTGATTATCGCCAGATAACCATACGGCGAACCTAACGCGAAAATGAAATAAGAAAGCCACATGAGCCATTCAAAAAAGTAATTAGGATGGCGCGAGTAATACCACAATCCTGTTTGGCATATTTTACCCTTATTGGCAGCATCTTTTTTAAAGAAGGCCAGTTGCCTGTCGGCGATGGCTTCGCCGGTTACGCTGATGAACCATAGTATAAATCCGGCATATTCAAATGGCGATAATACTTCTTTTGTATTTAGGCAAACAATGAAAAACGGAATAGCCAATAATACATTGGATATAGCCTGGAACTGGAAGAAGAAAAAGAATTTCTTTTCGGCAATGGGTGCCCATTCCTTGCGCAGTTGCTGGTAACGGCCTTCCTCTTCATCCAGATGCCTGATGATGCGGGTAGCCAGGTGCGTTCCCAAACGTACGCCAGCTATAACTACCATAGCGCAAATGAGCATCTTTCTATCGTGATAGCCTGGAGCTAATAAAAACAGGATGATGGCGATAACCGGGAAATTGTAACTCCAAAAGATATCAACCACCCCGGCGTTTTTTATCTTATACGCCCAAAGCCATACCAGCACCATAATAATGCAGCAAGCCAGCAGGCTATAAATAACCAAACATAAAAGCGAACTATTCCCCATGTTTTTTACCAAATAATTCTTTTAAACCTTCGCCCGGTTTAAGCCGGAATAATTGAATGAGTACAAAAGCGCAACTGGCAATACTACCCAGGGCAAACAATAATATCAGCCATAAAATCTTAATGAAGATACTTTTTTCTTTGTAGCAAACCCAAACAAATATTACGAGTACATTGGCATAAAAATCCCAAAGGGTAGCCCGCATCCAGGGGATGCCACCCAGGTAGTCCCAGTTGGTAAACAAGTTGCTGTTTAAGCTGGTCGTTATCACAACGTAACACATCCATACAAAAACAATGCTGAAAAGAACTTTTAAAAAGTTGATCATTGCCGACGACTGTTTATTTGGATTTGGCCGCGGTGATGAATTTCAGGGCATCGTCGGCATGTTCTTTACCCTGCATCATGGCTTCGTGGGTGTAAACTATTTTGCCTTTCAGGTCAACCACAAAAGTTTCGCGACCTGTCATGAAAAACTTCTTATGGATGCCAAACATATTGTAAACCTTGTTGTCTGGGTCGCTCAGTAGCGTAAATGGAAGTTTATAATGATCGGCAAAGCCTTTGTGGCTGGCAACCGTGCCGCCGTTTATACCAATAACCATAGCGCCCGCTTTGGTAAACTGATCGAAACTATCTCTAAAGGCGCAGGCCTCTTTGGTGCAAACCATGCTTTCATCTTTGGGATAAAAATAGATTACCAATACTTTTTTGCCCACATAGTCGGCAGTTTTAAATTCCTTGCCGTTTTGATCAAGCAGGGAGAACGATGGCGCGTTATCGCCGGTTAATAGTTCTTTGCCGGTTTGTGCCTGTGCCGCGCACGAAAACAGGAACGATGCGCCCAGCAGTATGATGAGGTATTTAAGCATAGTGGTGTTCATTTCCATAACGTACGAGATTTGTGGCAGCCAGCGATTTAATTGCTGATAAAATAAAAAAGCCACCACTTTGTTTTAAAGTGATGGCTGTATATTAAGCATGTAACAAAGTTTTTATACCAGGTTCTTTTTGATATAAGTAATGCTTTTGGTGATGCTGTCAAAAGGATCGCCGGGGCAAATATCCTGCTCAACAAAAAAGTATTTCATACCTGCTTTTTTCGATTCGGCAAGGATCTTTTTAAAGTCGATAACGCCATTGCCTACTTCGGTAAATTTCTTTTCGGGTGTTTTATCCATATCCTTCATGTGGAATAATGGGAAACGGCCCGGGTATTTGTTAAAAAATGCGATAGGGTCTTGTCCTGCTTTGTTCATCCAATAAAGATCCATTTCCATTTTCACCAGGTCGGCATCGGTATCGTTCAATAATATTTCGTACGGGTACTGGCCGTTATCCTGTATAAATTCAAAATCGTGGTTGTGGTAACAAAGCTGAATACCCGCCTGTTTACAGGTTTGGCCAGCTACAGTTAACATATCGGCTACTTTTTTGTAATGGTCAAGGTCGCCACGTTCTGCCTGCGACAGGTAAGCGCAAACCATGTATTTTAAACCTACGGAGGCGGCATCGTCAACGGCTTTTTTCCAGTCGTTAAGAATGGTCCCCATTTGTGATGCTCCGTTAACCTGCTCCTGGCCTAAGCGGTAGTGGGCACTTGGCATCATTAAGCCGGCTTGTTTAAGCGCGCTGGCAAAGCCCTTGGCATTCATGCCGTAAAATAATTCGCTGCCGGTGTAGGTAGCGCCCTCTACTGAGTTATAACCTATTTTGGCCACTTTTTCTAAAGCTGCTACAGGATCTTTAGCCATAGCATCACGTACGGTGTATAATTGCAGGCCTATTAACTTTTTGTCGTATGCAAACAAATTAGGTGCAGCCAAAAGTCCGGCAGATAAAACCGCCGAAGTTTTTATAAATGAACGTCTGGTAATCATAGCTCTGAGTTTAATAATTGATTATGATTGGTGTTTTATGATTGGTTAATGTAAATATAGTGTATTAGCTACACCAAAACCAAAGACTAATATTAAATACAATGGTTTAATTAAACCCCATAGGTGAAATACAGTCATATTGTTACGAACCGCTATCAACCTAAATTGATTTACCATCTTTTTCACCTTACACAATTACTCATGAAACGCCCTGCAAGTTTAGTTTTCATTATTTTACTGTGCTGTTCAATACGCGGCTATGCGCAATCAAATAATTTGGTGATCAGGCTGCGAAGTATGCAGGCTACAGCCAACCTGGCCGATGACGATCCTAACAAAGATTCCTTTGGTTTAAATATAGGCTATGGCAAATGATCCCCGGCAATCATTTTGGATACGACGTTACCGCATTTGCCGACTTTATGAACTACAATTATTATTTTGACAGCAATAAGCGCTTTGAAGGAACAACCCTGTACACCGGCCTTGCTGTAGGCCCTCATTATACTTTTAATCCGCAAAGCGATGTGCAGTTTTCTGTCGGGTTTTCGCTAAAGATGGGTTATAACTGGGGCTATGGTATTGTAAAAGAATATAGTACCCAACATGATGATTACCGTTTTCGATTAGAGCGGAATGTTGTAAACGGCGGCTATTCTGTAGCTTTTGCTCCTATGGTAAGCCTCAGTACACCTTTTGACATTGGCACCCTTGGGCTCGAATTAGGTTACGATAGCTCAAACTTTGGCCAGGGCATCAATAAGCTGCGTTCAAGCTATTATTCGCCTTTAAAATACAATTCTGGTTACTTGTTTTTGGGTGTGTTTATCAGGCTGCATCACTAATAGCTGGATTATCAATGTATCCCTTAATTAGCATATCTATCAATTAAGTAGTTGTTTTTACATGCTAACAACATTCTTTTGTATAAACTTGCATTATATACAGTTGTTTATCCTAAACAACCCTTATAAAACATGAGTCAAGATTTTTACGAGAATATATTTGCCAAACAGCAAAATTTGGAATATGTGCCCTCAAACAAGGAGATCACCAGGTGGGCGCTGCGGGTTATTCATTTATTATATCCCGAACAAACAGCTAAAATGTTTGCCACCGTTGAGGAGTTAAAAGCTGAGTTTGTTTTGCTGGAGGCCGAACTTCATAGCATTATGGAGGCCACCAAAGCCTGCAGCGATTGTGATAATAAGAAACGGGCTGCCGGTTTTTTTGAGAATTTGCCAAAGCTTTACCAGGTACTTAATACCGATATCCAGGCTATTTTTAATGGCGACCCGGCCGCGCGCAGCGAGTTTGAGGTCATTCGTACCTATCCTGGTTTTTTTGCGATATCGCTTTACCGGCTTGCCCATCATTTGTACATAAGCGATGTCCCACTCATCCCTCGTATCCTTACGGAGTTCGCGCATTCTAAAACAGGTATCGACATTCACCCGGCGGCTGTTATAGGCGAATATTTTTATATCGACCATGGTACGGGCATTGTAATTGGCGAAAGCTGCCATATCGGAGCGCATGTTAAATTGTACCAGGGCGTAACCTTAGGTGCCTTAAGTGTAGATAAAAGCATGGCCTTTACCAAACGCCACCCTACAGTAGAAGATAATGTAGTGATTTACTCCGGAGCCACCATTCTTGGTGGCGAAACCGTTATTGGCCATAACAGCGTAATTGGCGGCAACGTTTGGCTCACCAAAAGCCTGCCGCCTAACTCAAGGGTTTACCATACACCCAGTATCCGCATCCTTAAAAAATTATCAAGAAGAATTTTTGGCGAGAAAAAGTAGATAGGGAGTTTGCTTATCGGGCTAAAAATTGATCGGACGTTATTCTGTTATGCTTACCCAAAAAACTGTTTAAAACTTATCCCACAAAGTTTGGCTAAAGCCATCTTGTTGGGTGCTGTTCTTCCGTTCCATAAATGGGACGACAATGAATTTTGAATCGTTTGGTTTTGTTTTTCATTCATTGCCGTTGGGCTTCAGCCAACGGTTCATGTGAATAGGTGATTAAAGGGCTTTAGCCAAAGCTTTGCCAATCAGTGTTTATAAGAGCGGCTATTCTACCAAGCTCACCAGCACACAGCTATGCTGCCCCATTTTGTGGGTATTATAAATGAGGATATTCTTCACCCCATTAAAATCGCCTTGCTTTTTAAGCATATGCTGCGGAACGTTTAACCCATTACCTAAAAAATTACTGGCCAGCCAAAGCGCGAACGATGATGCTGTCGGATACTCGCCGCACATGTGTTTAAACCGGGCAACCGGTACCTGGTTATCCAGTAAGGTTTCACATGCCAGGTAAAAGGGCAATGTACGCGCATCTCCATTTTCGCCGCTGAGCAGCAGGTCTATCTTTTCGCCATTAGGCAGGTTTTGGGATATAAAGCTTTTAATCCGCTCCCGTACAATCACGGTGTCTGTGCTATGTATGGTGGTTATAGCGGTAAGTTTAGCAAGTGCTCCTGTTTTGCTGCCGCTAACGGTAAACATGGTAGCGCCCTCGCCCGATAAACTCCCATTGGTGGTTGAATTGTAAAGCTCATCATTTTGGCAGGCTTCTTTTTTGAACCAGCCGCCCAGCGTATCAAGCGTATAATTATTTGCCGATATTTCATCAACGCCGCCCAAAAGATAGGTATGGCCGGGGTTTTCGTTAATCAGCATGGCTGCATCTATAACCGCATTTTCAAAGGCCAGGCCCCGGTGTACGTGGGTTAGGTTATAGTTTTTATTATTGTTGATGAGCGCTATTTGGGATGATATGGTATTGGGCGTTCCCTGTACAAAGCTGCCGGGCGTAAGCATATCTTCATTATATTCGATAATCTGGTTCAGAAATTTGCCATTCTCTTCCATGCCGCTTACCTGGGTGCCAATGATAATGCCATCGGGTTTAGCCTCATCGGCTAATAACGGTAATGCAGCACCCGAACCCATGCGGGTACTTTTGCTCATGCGCCGTAATGCGTTGCCGTTAAAGTGCGGGTATTTTGGTTCAATGGCATAAAGCTTATTATCCACAGAAAGATGAAGCTGCTCAATATCAATATCGCCAAAGGTTTGCTGGGGCGATATACAGGCGGCTTTATGGATATAGAACATCATGGCTTCGAAAATACTAAGGATGTGCAGTTACCTCCAAAACCAAATGAATTTGACATTACGTGGGTAATAGCTGCCGGCCGATGGTCCAATACGGGCTGCAGCCCGATATCCGCGATTGGTTGGCTAAAATTAAGGTTGGGGTATAATTCCTGCCTATCAATATTTAACACACTGTATACCGCCTCAATTGCGCTGGCCGCCCCGAGGGTATGCCCGGTGAAGCCTTTGGTTGATGCAAAATTTGGCAGCGTGCCAAACAGGTTTAACATGGCCCGGCTTTCTACCTCATCGTTATTTTCGGTACCGGTACCATGAGCGTTTATAAAATCTATATCCGCCGGTTTTAATCCCGCACTATCCAACGCGCTTTTCATGGCCAGGTATGGGCCATCGCCTTCTGGTGATAAGGATGACGGATGGTAAGCGTCATTGGCATTGCCATAGCCGCTTACCTGCGCGTAAATCTTTTTGCCCGCAGCATCGCTTTCCTTTTCCAATACCAGGAATGCCGCGCCTTCGCCTAAATTTAAACCTTTGCGGTTTTGATCAAAAGGTGTACAAGCCTCATCCGAAAGGATGCGCAGGGCATTAAAGCCATTAACGGTGAATTTGGCCAGGCTATCGGCACCGCCAACAATTACCCGGCTGGCAAGCCCAGTCTTAATGAGCCTGCAACCGTACATAATGGCGTTGGCCGATGAGGAGCAAGCCGTGTTCATGGTATTAACTACGCCGGTTATGTTATACCTGTTTTGAATAAACAGGTTTACCGATGCGTAATCAAATGATTTTACGTATTCAATATTTTCGGTATCGCCGTGGGTGTTGGCATACAGTTCGTCGGTAAGGCACATGCCGCCAACGGTTGTGGCCCCAACAAGGGCGGTATCATGTGCTGATAATTCATCAACGGTAAGGCCGGCATCGGCAATGGCTTCATTAAACGCGTGTAACGCAAGCAGCGTGGTACGGGTTACGCCGGGTTGTGTAACGTTAAGTTTGATTTTAAGTTCATCGGTGTTAATCAACACTTCGCCAAAAGGCAGCAAACCGGCATAGCGCGATGGGAAATTGCCCCCGCCTTTAATGATCCCGGTTTTACCACTTACCAACGCGGCATGGTTTTCTTGTACCGAGTGCCCAATAGCACTGATCACCCCCATCCCGGTTACAACAATCCTGTTCAATTTTGCAGCTTTTTATTTTTGCCCGTTTGCTTTTATGTATTCGGCCATGGTGTTTACATCAACCAACACTTTACGGCCTTCTTTAGGGTCTTGTATGTTGATGCCGTATTCGCGTTTCAGCAAAACAATAAGTTCCAGTGAATCGATGGAATCAAGGCCCAGACCGTCGCCAAACAATGGCTCATCGTCTTTAATATCTGCCGGGGTAAGATCAGTTAAGTTTAGAAATTGAATGATCTGAACTTTTAACTTCTCTTTTAATTCTGCTGTTTCCATCTTTATCTATATTAAATTTTTTCTTTTTAAACCTACGTAGGTAAGTGCCTGGAAAACCAGCGTAATACCAATTAACGGGACGATGCTGATCACCACGTCTTTTAACCCCGCACCCTCCAAAAACAAACCGTAATATGCCTCAATGCACCAGTGCAACGGTGATAAGGCGCTTATTGTTTTTAAAGCCCCCGGCATGGCAAATGATGGTACCATTAAACCACCAATGGCCGATAATATCACAATGGATACCGCCCCAAAACCGTTGGCCTGCTCCTGCGTATGTGCAAATACGCCCACGCATATGGCATAACTTACCGCGCAATAGCCAACCGCTATGGTTACTACTACCAGCCCCAAAATATCGGCAGGTAAATTAAGCGCTGGCAAATTAATATACGGAAAAAACCATAACCCCAAAGAAAATATCACCAATGCCTGGAACAATGTAACACATAAATAGGTGATTTGCTTTGATAGCAGGCCTACCGCAAAATTGGTGGGCAATGTTTTTAGCCTGATAAAACTACCGCTTACTTTTTCGCGCACCACGCTACCACTTAATGACATGATGATGAAAAACATGGCGAAGATTGTCCATGCCGGCACATTATGTTGAGTGGCGTTCGGCGCTTTGTTACTACCGTTTTTTGAGACGGGTACCTGGTTAATAGCTGCTTTGCCGTTCAGCATTTCGTTTTCTAACGCTGCAGGCATTTCCTTTTCATTGATGGCAAAGTACAGGGTACGCAGAGTTTCCCGGCTCTCAACAATTTGCAAGGCACTGCCCAAAGCCCCGTTTACCGAAAAGCGGATAGACTCGGGGATTGACGGGTTATAATACAACGTAAGCGGCGTAGCTGCCGAAAGTTTAACCTCTTTAGCCGAATCGGCCTGCAAACCAAAACTTTTCAGGGCTTTGTTTGATGAGCCTTTGGCCTTGGCTTCAATCTTCTGCGTAAAATCTGCCGGGATGGTGATGGCCAGCATGGCATCATTGGTGTGCATCCCATCGGCAATTTGCTGCGGGTTTTGATTGCCGGGTACCTGCGCTACCTTAAACATTCCAATTTTATTGATGGTGGCTATCAGTTGTGTGCTCAGTTTTCCGGCATCTTTATTACAAACTACTACGGTAAGCTTGTTTTTATTCATGAGCTGAAAAGTGCTGTTCTGGATGCTGGTTACCACAATAACCAATATCACCGGCATAATAAACATGAGCGAAATGCCCACCTTATCGCGCAGCAAAATTCTTACATCTTTAATGATAGAGGCCCGGAGCTTAAACATCAGTTGCGGTACTCCTTCCCGGTTAAGTTTAAAAACAGCTCCTCCAAATCCTGGTGACCGTACTCTTCCAACAGGTTATCCAATTTACCTTCCCGTACAATTTCACCTTTATCAACCAGGGCAATCTGCTCGCATAAACCCTCGGCTTCGCTTAGCTGATGCGATGTATAAATAAGTGTTGTGCCGTTATTATTGAGTTGTTTTAAGTAGTCGATAATGGCATGGCGGGTTTGTACATCTACCCCAACTGTAGGTTCATCTAAAAATAGTATCTTGGGGTTGTGGATAACGCCGATAGCCAGGTTAACCCGGCGTTTCATTCCGCCCGAAAAATTTTCGACCGCTTTATGACTTACTTCAGTCAGGCCTAAAATCTCCAATAACTCTTCAGAGCGTTGGGCTATTTGTTTACGGTTTAACCCGTACCAGGCTCCAAAAAATTGTAAATTTTCAATTGGGCTTAGTTCCTGATAAAAGGAAAAATCCTGTGGTACAAAGCCAAACAGTTTATTTACCGTTTTGCTTTTTGTGCCGATTTTATGGCCCAATAGCTCAATACTGCCGGTATCTGCAATCAACAGCCCCGTCATAAGGTTCATGAGGGTGGTTTTACCTGCACCGTTTGGTCCGAATAATCCAAAACGCTCGCCCTCAGCAATCTTTAAATTAAGATCATGATAAGTAACCCCCGAATTACCGGGATAATGAAAACCAAGGTTTTCGATATTTACCGCGAGGGACGTGTTGGTTACCATTTAATATTTTTGAGGATGGTAAATGCTTTCTTTTCAATTTCGGCAATTTGTAACAGGTAATCGCCCATTACATTAAAATCTTCCTGGCTGCCAATGCGGCCTTTGTATATGCCTGCGGCCTGCACGGCTGCTGTACGCCATAAGTCGCCACTTTGGGTAAACATTTCGGATGCTTTTAACAAATCGGCATTAGGTAGGTAATCATTAGCCTGCTGCAAAAAGGCAGCGTAGATATACCTGAAACCACCACCGCCGGTGCCAATTTCTTCCTGCATGCGAACCAGTTGGGCAAGGTACAAGCCAGCGGTTTTTAGTCCGAGTTTATCGCGCCAGGCTTTGATTTTTCGGCCGGTGTATCTTATCCCGCTTACACCCGCGAAAGGGCCGGGGATAGAGATCATATTAAAAGCATTCTTTTTGATGCCGCTTTTAATAGCCTGCCTTATCTGATAGTCGGTGATTTGCTTTTGATTGCCAGGATAATACAATTGCCCTTTTGGTGCCAAGGCACCTTTAGCAAAGCGGACGCGCTCCAGCTCATAGCTTGTTAAAGTAGTAGCGTGTTCCATAATAGGATCGCTAATGAGGTAATTATCGTCTTCTTTGCCAAAAACAATCAAATTGTGGGCATTGAAGTGAAACCTGTACTCTTTAGGGAAATATGATAAATAATACACTCCTACCTGCGCGCCAACAGGTTGCCCGGCTTCCAGGCTCTCCATTAAAGCCGCTTCAGCTTTTTCTTTTGAGCTGAATTTTTTTTGAACCACTGGTATGCCCAGCGATTTGCAGGTACGGTTAAATATAAAACCCGGCATCGAGCGAAATGCTATGGCCGGTCCGTTGTTTATTTTTATCAGCGGTACGTATACAAAAAACAGTCCGGCACCAATACCAAAAGCCAGTGGCTCGGTAATTTTTCCGTTCGATATCTTTTTTAATAAATTACTGGTAACGCCCGATTCGCAATGTGCAGCTTGTCCGTGTTCAAAATCAATCTTCATGCACATCCATACTTTTTAGCTCGGCAACCTTTACATTAAAGGCTTCGGCATATTTTTTTAAATCTTTTTCTGATAATTTATTAAATACATCGGGTTTCAGGTGGCGCTTAATCTGCCATTTCCAAAAACCCGTATAATCTGCAACAATACTTGTATCCATTAACCGCAATTCCATAAAAAACAGCAACGGACTGGCCTCGCCGTTCAAAACCTTTTGTTTTGCCTGCGCAATGCGGCCCTGTATTTCTTCCCAGGCCACATCAAGCGCCGTGATTTTTACATCCCAGCCATCGCTTAAAGTAGTTACGTATTTACCCGTGCTATCGGTTGCGTAGCAAACTTCTTTTGTGATTTTACCAAGCGAACTTAAATCCTGGGGTACGTTTTCCTGTTTCATGGTTTATAAGCCTTAAACAACCGTAAGCATGGCATACATGTAAGAGAATCTGGAGCTTTCGGGCACCAACAACAAAATCTTTTCGCCAACTTTTAGTTTGCCGCTATGGAATAATTCGTTGATCATTAAATAAACCGAAGCCGCGCCAACGTTACCCACGGTATATAGGTTCATAAACCATTTTTCGTAAGGGATACCGCCACCATAGATCTCAATCATTTCATAGATCTTCGGGCGGAAAAAGTCGCTGCTGATGTGGGGTAAAAAATGATCGATATCATTAACGCCCAAACCGCGTCGTTCAAAAATCTCTTTTATCTTTTGTCCACCCAGCGGTACAATATTATCGCTTAGCAAGCTGATATCCTGTTTTACGCTGAAGATAGATTTATTCATCACCTCCTCTGGCGTAAAATCCATAAAGCCTTTCAGGCTACCATCCGGCTGCTTTTCGGCGCCCATATACATACAGGCATCCATTTCATTGGCGTAGGATACACCTTCAATCCAATCTAACCGTAAGCTGATGCCGGTTTCGTTAGGTTTATCGGTCATTAAAAATGCCGATGCACCGTCGGACAGCATCCACCTTAAAAAATCCTTATGAAATGCGATGTACGGGTTCTCGGTAAGTTCCTTGAGTTTTTGCGCTTCTTCTTCAAACACATCAGATACCAACAGGCCCGAAAACCTTTCAGACCCGGTAGCAACCGCTTGTTTGGCTTCGCCCGATTTGATGGCCATGTACGCATATTTTAAAGCATGCATACCCGCGCAGCAAACACCGGCCGGCGATACTACTTCAATAGCGCCGGTTTCTGGCAGCCAGCCATGCGCCATTACCCCGTGGCTTGGCATCATCTGATCTGGTGATGAAGTACCGCATGATAGCAAATCTGTATCCTCAATTTTTGCCGAAGTGTTTTTAAACAATTCTTTAACAGCCAAGGCAGTCATTTGCGCGTTGGTGTGGGTAGCTTTATGGTTTTTATCTAACGCGTAGTACCTGGTTTTGATCCCATTATTCCTCAAAACAATCTTTTTTGATTTGGAGGGTTTGTTGTCGATATAACCCAGGTACAGCTCCATGTCATCACTTGCAACAGGCTCGTTAGGCAAAAAAGCAGATGTGGTGTTTATATAAACCTCGTTAAAAGACATGCAGATGTTAATTTAGTTGTAAATAATAATTCTTTTTAGCCTCAATCCGTTGGCCAAAAAATGGTTTTATAAAAATCATATCCAGTATAAGCAGGATAGGCGCTCCCACAAACAGGGCAACAAAAAGATAATATTTAAATGCCGCTATCCATGGTGCCTTATTTTTGCGTTTGGCAATAATTTTGGCCCATACCGCGAAAATGATTTTAGCTTTTCCTTCTATAAACATCAGGGGGTAGTTAATGTTTACGGCATTTTGGTTCATAAATGCATCCTGCAGGCTATCCCAGTAATTCAGCTCCATGTGGCCGGTTATAGTGCGGCCAAATTTAGCAACGTCAATAATTTCCTGCTCATCAATACCCGGCTTAGGGAATATATTCAAATAACGCTCTTTTTTACCCGTTAGCATCCAGTAAAAAATGGTGATAAAACTTATGGGATTCAAATGCCTGTCGACCAACGCAATATTACCAACTAATTTTGCGCTGGTATTTTGTATCGATTTACGGAAACGCTCAAAAGCATTGAGCCACATGTTGCGTGCCGCGCTAATGGTTACCACGGGTGTACCCGCCAATACTTTAACCAGGTCGGGATGATTGATAAGGGAGTTTGAAGGGATACTTGGCGATAAAAACCAGGGTTGATAGCCAATGATAATCAAATCGTATTTAGATTCTTTGAGCGTAAAAGGTTGGATCTCGGCAGGCACGCTGAGTACACAATCTGGCATCACACTAAAAAAGGTTGAACCTTTCCATGGGAAGTTATAGCTGTTCACCATTTTAATGGCCACCTTCTCTACCAAATAACCGGCATCAATTATGGGCTGCGTAAGCGAATCAATGATTTCGCCCATCTGGCCCGATTGGGTGTAGTAAATGGCTAAAACTTTTTTGCTCATTGCGGTTTAGTTTAGGTCTTCGGCCTTCAAAACTTTTGATGTTTTGCTATAATCAACAATAGCCCGCTGCACAACCGGCGATAGGGTTTTAAAGTTTTTTACTACCAGCTCTTTATCTTTTTCAATATCAGCCTTGTAATGCACAATTTTAGGCGCTTTTTCCTGTATCACCAAACGTAAAAAATGCAGATCGGTGTTTTCGGGTTCGGCAAGCAGGGCGGTTTCCAATTTAATTCTGCCGGCTTTAAAGAAGGCTAACTTATCTTTGGGTTTACCGGCCAGGCTTGCCTTTTTCATCAACAAAGCACCCTCATAACCATTATTGCCGGCATCGGCCAAAACAGTAAGTTCCTGGTTTATTTCGTCGATATTATCAGAAGCCATGGCCTTGTAAAAAGGAGCCTTCTCTAACTTTTGCGCGCGAACGGTAGTGCAATTCAGTATAAAAACAAACAAAAAGGCGCAGGCAACAGCCAAACGTATTTTCAAATAATTTCTCATAAACCTTACCAAATGTAATAAATAAAACAAGCTGTACAAACCAATTGAGGCATTGGTATTATAGCCATATGCCCAACCCATTTAAGCTCATTTAGTTTTTTATTTTTTTTACCAATGGCTATCAATGTATTAGTAACAGAGGTATAAATTGATAAAAGGTTTAATTTGCGGGTTATGCAAAGGCCCCCGGGCATTGCCTCCTGACTTTCCTTTTATATATTTGAAGGTAAATGCAAGTCCTCTCCATTGGCAGTCACATCATCCGGGAAATTAAGCAAACCAGTTACCTGGAATGGCTTGGCGCTGTAACTGGTATTGGTTGCGTGTACCTGGCCGCCAGGCAAAATATCTGGAACTGGTTAATTGGTATTATCAGTGTACTGGCTTACCTCATTGTTTTTTTTGAAAACGGGTTGTTTGGCGATGCCGGGTTGCAAATCTACTTCCTGGGCACGGGGATTTATGGCTGGTACTTTTGGCTCCGTAAAAAAGAGCGGCAGGAAAAGCCGGTTATTAGCCTGAATTTTAAAGAGTATAGCCTAATAATATTGGCTACGTTGGTCCTGGCGGCATTGCTTGGTTTGTTCCTTCAAAAACTCACACCAAGTAAGGTGCCTTACATCGATGGTTTTTGCACCTCGGTAAGTTTTATGGCGCAACTGCTCATGACCCGTAAAATTCTTCAAAACTGGGCGCTTTGGGTATTTGTTGATATTTGCTACATACCGCTGTACATTTACAAAGGCCTGTACGTTACCGCAATTTTATACATCATCCTGTTGGTACTGGCCAGCACAGGCTATCGCGACTGGTACCGGGAGTACAAAGCTTTAAAACCGGTGCAATAATTATTCAAATACCAATTCATCGGCAGCCCAGCCATCCAGCTCTTGTGGATTATGGCTTACTATAATGGTGGTGGTGCCTAACTGTTTCAAAACTATTTTCAGTCCGGCTATCAATTCGGTTTTCATTTTTGGGTCGAGGGCCGAGAAAGGTTCATCCATCAACAGCAATTTGGGTTTGGTGGCCAGCGCTCTTAATATGGCTAAACGCTGTTGCTGCCCGCCAGATAGGTATTCTGGTTTGTGGGTTTCCAGTGTATCCAATTTGCCCAATACCAATAAGCGTTTTACCCAAAGTTCATCAGTGGTAGCGTATTCCAGGTGTTGCCTCACGGTCATGTTAGGGAACAGCGCGTATTGCTGAAACACAAAACCGATATTCCTTTGCTGCGTTGGGATGTTGATTTTAGTTCCCGCATCAAACCAGGTAGTCCCGGCAGCAACTATTCTTCCCTTTTCGGGGATTGTTAAGCCCGCTATCACTTTCAAAAAAGTAGTTTTCCCCGAGCCGGATGGCCCGTATATTTTGGTTACGCTACCTGCGGCAAACTGATGATTAACCTTCAGCACCTGTTGGCCTTGATAGGCTTTAAGCTTTTTTTCAATGTTTATGCTGATCATCCTAAGGGGCTTTTGGCTTGATATTTATTAAATACAAAAACCGATATCACCAGTACAAACGTAATGGAAAACAAAATAAGCGAATAATTATTGGCCGAAGCATAATCCATTTTTTCTACCGAATCATAAACCGCTATAGAGGCAACCCTGGTTACGCCCGGGATATTGCCGCCTATCATCAGCACCACACCAAACTCGCCTAAGGTATGTGCAAAAGTAAGCACAATGGCCGTTAATAAAGATGGTTTAATATTGGGCAGCAGCACGCTTTTAAACGTTTGCCATGGGCTTTTACCTAATGTATACGATGCTTCGGCTAATGAAGCAGGCAATTGTTGCAATGCCGATTTTACCGGCCCAACCATAAAAGGCATGCTGTAAATTACCGATGCCAAAACCAACCCCTGGAACGAAAATACAAACTGCACATCGAAACTATCATGCAGCCATTTACCAATGCCGTGCTGCGGACTAAATGCCAGCAATAAATAAAAACCCAACACCGATGGTGGCAGCACCAATGGCATGGTAATAATAGCCTCAATAATGATTTTAAAAAATGTTTTACCCCGCGAAAGCCACCAGGCAAACGGAACGCCAATAACAATTAGCATAGCCGTAGTGATGCCTGCTAATTTTAAGGTGAGCCAAATGGGCGATAGGTCCATTAACAAAAATAACGCTTATTGTACACGGTAGCCATAGCTTTCAAAAATACTTTTTGCAGCGGGGCTTAAAATGTACCGGTAAAACTTTTCAGCAACGGGATTGCCGGCGCTGTGTTTTAATATCACCATGCCTTGTAAAATAGGGGAGTAATCTTTTGGATCAATAATTTTGTAAAACAACTGCGTTTTGCCCGCGGCCTCTTTGATAAACGCCTGGGTGGTAAAGCCAACATCGGCCACACCGGTGCTTATGTAAGTGTTAACCTGCGATATGCTTTCGCCATATACTATTTTTGATTTTACATCATCCAAAATACCCTTACGCTGCAAAACCTCTTCGGCTGCTTTACCATAAGGGGCGATGGAGGGGTTGGCTATAGCTATCTTTTTAACCCTTGCCGTTAACAAAAGCCGCTCCCAGTTATTAAAGCCGATATCTTGCGAGCTGCAGATAATTAAACTGCCTTTGGCATACACCACCGGCTTTTGCAGGGCGAAGCCATTTTTAAATAAAGCATCAGGGAAACTCATATCTGCCGAAAGGAACACATCAAAGGGCGCGCCGTTGCTGATCTGTGCTACCAGCTTGCCCGATGAACCAACAACAGGATCGATAGTAATGCCCGTTTTTTGTTTAAAATCTTTTTGCAAAACCTCAATTACCGTTTGCAGGTTGGCAGCCGCGGCAACCCTCACATTTTGAGCCAAAGCCGGTAAATGTGCCAAAGCGCAAAAGGCAAATAAAAAAAATATGTTTTTTATTGCCTTGTTATTGTATTGCTGATGTTTCATCGCTTTTTGTTTTTTCTGTTAAGCCTGCAAAGGTTTACTTGGTATTAAAGCGTATCAATAACGCCAAAACAAAGCCTTTGATACGATAACACCACAAATATATACTTGTTAAGCGGTTAATTGATTTATATATTAGTGATGCTTAATCACCAATTTAACCCAAATTTAATATCAATTGAAAACAATTTAACCTGTTTTTATAAACCCGTTATGAAAATAAATTTAACCAGAACTGTTATTACCTCCATTGTTACCCTTTGCGTTTTTAGCGCGGCATCGTGTGGTAAAAAATCGTCTGCAGGCACTGTTACCCCTACTAATCCAACTACCCCAACTACGCCAACCACACCGCTTAGTAGCGATGTGGCCATGTGGCTTACCACTGCCGATCAAACCAACGTGTTTAGCAAGCAAAACGTGTCAATTAACTTTGGTACCAGCGCTGCTTCGGGTCCGCTCATCAATATCGATGCGGCAACTACTTACCAAACTATTGACGGTTTTGGTTATTGCCTTACCGGCGGCAGCGCCCAGGTAATTAACCTGATGAGCGATGCGCAAAAGAACGATTTGCTTACCGATTTATTTGCTACCGATGGCACGCACATTGGTGTAAGTTATTTAAGAATAACCATCGGCGCATCAGACTTAAGCGCTTTTGATTATACTTACGATGAGGTAACTCCCGGCCAAACCGATGTCGACCTCAAAAGCTTCTCTATCGACCAGGAAAAAACTGACCTGATCCCTATCCTGAAAAAGATCATCGCCATAAATCCCGCTATTAAAATATTAGCTACGCCCTGGACGGCCCCTACCTGGATGAAAACCGCGCCGCTTGGCGAAAACGGCTTTAAAGGTGGCAGCTTAAACACGGCCTATTATGATACTTACGCCAAATATTTTGTAAAATACATACAGGCCATGAAAGCCCAGGGCATAACCATTGATGCCGTTACGCCGCAAAATGAGCCGCTAAATGCCTATAACAACCCGGCCATGACGATGCAATCAAACGAGGAGGCCGATTTTGTAAAAAACAATCTTGGTCCGCAGTTTAAGGCAGCAGGCATAACAGCCAAAATTATTGTTTACGATCATAATGCCGACCATACCGAGTACCCTACCGATATTTATAAAGACGCGGTAGCTAACCCTTACATTGATGGTTCGGCATTTCATTTATATGCGGGCAGCATTAATTCTGTTTCGGCCGTGCACGATGCTTATCCAGCTAAAAACCTTTATTTTACAGAGCAGTATACCCCGGCAACGGGTGGTTTTGGTGGCGATTTATCGTGGCATGTAACCAACCTTATTGTGGGGGCTACCCGCAACTGGTGCCGCAATGTGCTGGAGTGGAACCTGGCTACCGATCCATCGTTCGGGCCGCATACAAACGGGGGCTGCGATGGTTGCAAGGGGGCCTTAACCATCAATTCGGCAACATCGGTTACGCGCAACGTATCGTACTATATTATTGCCCATGCATCTAAATTTGTGAGGCCCGGCGCTGTGAGGATAGCGTCTGATTATCTATCAGCCTTACCCAACGTAGCTTTCAGAAACACAGATGGTTCAACGGTGTTGATCGTATTAAATTCGGGTACCAGCCAACAAAGTTTTAGTTTTAAAATTGGCGGCAAAACAGCCACTTCAACTTTGGATGCGGGCGCGGTTGCTACATATGTATGGTAAGTTTTTGAACTTTATAAAAGATATTAAAAAGTAATAGGAAACATAGCCGCAATTTGATAAAAAAGTGTTTTAAATAACTGTATTATATACCTTTAATAGGAATATAAAAATAAAAATATTATCATTGTACCCGGCCTGACGCTAACCAACTAACCAGCTTTCGTGCCTGCAAAACCAAGTTGCAGGTACGAAAGATACTTACCCTGTTTACCTGTGTATGTACAAACTTTTAACAAGAGTATTTACAACTTTTTTCCTGTTATTTTTTTGCAACACAATACGCACATCGGCTCAAACTGTTGTACAGCTTAATGATAGCGTAAAGCAACATATATTTGAGTACAAGCAGGTTTACTACTTTGAAGATACTACCGGCAGAGTGCCTTTTAACCAGGTAAATATCTCCGCTTTTGACGCCCGTTTTAAAGTAAACCCCGAGCCAACCCCGGTAACACGCAACATCAATTCTGCTTATTGGTACCGCATCAAAATAGGCGGTAACCTTAACACCAAAAACAACTGGCTGCTGGAGTTTTTTGATCAAACTATTGATAGTATTACCGTTTATTCGCCCAACGCGCAACATCAATATACAGCCACGCTTTTAGGCAGCAACCGCCCGTTTGAAGCCCGTTTTTATCACCACAAAAACTTTAGTCTTAATTTGGTTAACCCCAAAACCGGCGATGCGGTTTATTATATCCGTATCCGGTCGCACCATTCGGTAAACGTAATTATGGTGTTGCGTACCGTAAGCTGGTTTATAAGTTACGCCCTGGATGAGTATTTCTTTTTCGGCGTTTTTTACGGGATGATATTGGTTTTTGGGCTATATAACCTCATGATGTTTGTGGCCATGCGCAAGGTGCAATACCTGTACTACATCGCCTATAATATCAGCATCGGCCTTTATGAAATGTGTGCCGATGGTATTGCCTACCAGTACATTTGGCCCAACAACCCGGTTTGGAACCACTATGCCTATGGCATAGCCCTTTTTGCTGCCAGTATTTTCGCGGTGTTATTTACGCAAAGCCTGCTCAATTTAAAAATCAACGCGCCACGTTTATATAAAGCTACCAGTTGGATTATTGCCTTAAGAAGCTTGTTTTTTCTGGCCTGCCTTACCATCAATAACAGCTGGTTTAATTACAAGATTATTGAGTTTATACCGCTGTTACTGGCCTTTTACAGCGGGTGCTACACTTGGGTTAAAGGCTATAAGCCGGCAAGGTTTTTTGTGATAGGCTATTCGTTTTTATTAACCGGCTTTATCATAAAAAGCTGTATTGCGCTAAACTGGTGGATATTGCCGGTTACCGAGTTTGCCTACTACAGCCTGAGCGTTTGTTTTATTACCGAAATGCTGTTTATTTCTTTTGCCATAGGCGATAGGGTGCGGATACTGAAAAAGCAAAAAGATGACGCCCAGCTGGCTATTATTGCCCAGATGAAACAAAACGAGGAGTTGAAAGACAACCTCAACAAACGCCTGGAAGAGCAGGTGCAGGAACGTACTAAAGAGCTCGTTGAAAAATCATCAATGATTGCCGACCAGAACGAAGAGTTACGTTCTGTTAATGAACTTTTACAGCAACAGGCCGAAGAAATTTCGAGAATGAATGTGTTATTGGAGAAGGATAATATCATTCTGCACAACGACATTGAGAAAGTAACGCATGACCGTGTAATGTCGGCCGAGGTTGACTTTGAAGAGTTTAGCAAAATTTACCCCGATAGGGAAACCTGCTTTAAATTTCTGAGCGATTTGAAATGGGAAAACGGTTATGCCTGCCGCAAATGCAGCGGAACCCATTACGGCGGCGGTCATTTACCTTACAGCAGGCGCTGCTCCAAATGTGGTTATGAAGAATCGGTAATAGCCTACACCATTTTACAAAACACCCGCATCCCCACCAATAAAGCCTTTTACATGATCTTTTTGATGTACTCCACCAAAGGAAAGATCTCCTCACATAAATTATCAGAAATCCTGTCTATCCGCCAAAGCACCTGCTGGGCTTACAGCACCCGCATTAAAAAAGCCATGGAAGCCCGTAAAAAAGAGATCAAAAACGCCGGGGCCAAGGGTTGGAGCAAGCTGGTAATTGATAATAGCGCGGATTGAAACCTTTATTTCTTCAATAGAAATCTGCTGATTTTACAACGCCCGATGTTAATTCTTTTCTTCCTTTTTTTAGAAGCTGTTTAAAAACGGATACGAAAAGAAATTATAGCCCAAAATCGCCATTGCTTCGTTATTCCTTCTACCTATGGCTTATCGTTTAAACGCTGATTACGACTCACCCGGTCTACGCTTCGCTGGACCACCCTCTCTCCGGCAAGCCGCAAAGAGGGTTAAAGAAACAAAAATCTTCTTGCCCCTCTATGCGACGCAGTCGGAGAGAGGGGCAGACGGGCGTAGCCTCGTCGGGGTGAGTCGTCTGCGCCTTGTTCACATCATGCTGTCCTCCAGATATCGGGAATCTTACCAGAGGCAATAACAATCTGTTTTCTTATTTTTAAACCCCTCTCTTAGTGTTGCCTAAACACTATAGCTCTATTTAAATCCAACATCCTTGTTTTTTCTTTAAAATTAATTGCGAAGTAAGCGTATCGCAAAAAAAAAGCTATTTCCTAAAATATCGTTTTAAAGCGTTTTAGTATTGGTTTTTAATATTTATGCTCCTGTTGTCTAAGCGTATCGAAACATTCATAATGTACTATATATCAGTTATTTATAAATATTTTACTTGCTTATTACGTTTAAAATAGCATAAATTTGTTTTACAGTTATAAACCATATATACACCTGCCTTCCAGAAAAATAGTTTTAAGCACAGCCTTTTCGCTGTAGCTTAAGTATTGATGTTTTAAGCATTGGTTAAGCATTTTTGTGGACTTAGCCTTTGCGTAGCCGGTGTTTTGTGGTGGATTTTACCGTGCAAATCAATTAAACCAAATAGTAATTTTATGAACATCAACTACAATTTAAAGCGATTGGCAGTCCTCACCCTGCTACCCGCAACATTGCTGTTTTCCTGTAAAAAAGATGCCAATACAGGGGCGGCCAAAACACAGGAAACAAGCAGTGGTACCGTTAGCCGCGCCGCTAATGAGGGGGTAAACGCCTGGGTAACCACATCCGATCAATCCAAACTATTACAGGCCCAAACCAGCTTCAATTTTGCTGCCGATGCCGGCACTAATGCTACTACAGTAACCGTGGATGAAAACACAACTTACCAGGGCATAGATGGTTTTGGCTTTACCTTAACCGGCGGTAGCGCCAGTTTATTGAACGGACTTGGCGGTAACCAGGCCGCGGTTTTAAGCGAACTTTTTGGAACCGCCAACGGGCAAATCGGTATCAGCTATCTGCGTATCAGCATCGGCGCGTCTGATTTAAGTTCAAGCGATTTTACTTACGACCAGGTTTCCGGCGACGTAAACATGAACAGTTTCAGCATCAGCCAGGAAAACACCGATCTGCTGCCTATTCTTAAAAAAATCATCGCCATAAATCCATCTATCAAAATTATAGCCACCCCATGGACGGCCCCAACCTGGATGAAGGTTAACACCACAGGAAATAACGGCTATACCGGTGGCAGCTTAAACACCGCGTACTACGATGCCTACGCCCGGTACTTTGTAAAATATTTACAAGCCATGCAGGCACAAGGCATCACTATTGATGCTATTACGCCTCAGAACGAACCGCTTAATCCATATAATAATCCAAGTATGGTGATGCAGGCCAGCGAGGAAGCTAACTTCATTAAAAATAATCTTGGTCCGCAAATAAGGGCGGCTGGTTTCGCCACCAAAATCATCGCCTATGATCATAATACGGATAGGATTGATTATCCAGAGGCTGTTTTAGCAGATGCCGGTGCAAACCCTTATGTTGATGGTTCGGCATTTCACTTGTATGCGGGTGCCATTGCTTCATTAAGCGATGTGCATAACGCGTATCCCGCTAAAAACGTGTACTTCACCGAGCAATGGGTAGGCGCGCCAAGCAATTTTGGCGGCGACCTTTCATGGCATGTAAACAACCTGGTAATTGGCGCTACGCGTAACTGGAGCCGCAACGTTTTGGAATGGAACTTAGCGGCAGATGTTAACTACAATCCGCATACCGCCGGTGGTTGCAGCACCTGCGTAGGTGCTATAACCGTAAGCGGCACATCCATTACCCGCAATGTGGGTTATTACATTATTGGTCACGCGGCACGTTTCGTTCGCCCGGGAGCTGTAAGGATCTCCTCAAATCTATCCGGCGATATCCAGAACGTGGCTTTCAAAAATTCTGATGGCAGCAAGGTACTTGTCGCGTTAAACAGTGGGTCGGCCAGTGTTACCTTCAAAGTGAAATGGGGTGCCGAATCTTTCACTTACACCCTGGCAGCAGGCGCGGTAGCTACTTTTAAATGGAGCGGCACGCAATCAAGCGGTTCATCATCCGGCGCGCCTATCGGTTCGATAATTACCCTCAAAGGCATCAACAATCAATATGTAAGCAGCGAGAACGGCACTACAGCCATGAACTGTAACCGCCCAACCGCATCGGCATGGGAGCAGTTTACCGTGGTTGATGCCGGTGCGGGCAAAATAGCGCTGCAGGGGATGGGCAAATACGTATCGAGCGAAAACGGTACCCAGGCCATCACCTGTAACCGTGCCACTTACGGCGACTGGGAAAAGTTTGACTGGGTAGTAAACGCCGATGGTACAATTTCCTTGCGCGGCAACAACGGCAAATACGTAAGCAGCGAAAACGGTACCCAGGCCATGACCTGTAACCGGGCAAGCATATCTGGCTGGGAAGCGTTTGGCGTAAATAAATAAAAAATGTAGAGACGCAATATTTTGCGTCTCCTGCTTGCAAATCAGACTTGCAAATTTGCTTGCCTGGTGGGAGACGCAAAATATTGCGTCTCTACATTAAAACATAAATCCCTGCAATCCACCAATTATTTACCAAATACAAACATTATGAAAACAATCTTAAACTTAAAAAAGGGTGCCTACGCGCTGCTGGCCATAGCAGCTATGGCCACATCCTGCAAAAAAGACCTCAACCATGCATCATCACCGGCCAATGTAGCTGCGGCTCAGTCCAATCAAACTACTACACCAAGAGCGGCCACGCTTGTCTGGAGTGATGAATTTAACGGTACCAGCGTAAACACCGCCAACTGGAACATCGACAATGGCAACCCCGGTGTAAACAACGAGAAAGAGTATTACCAGGCCGCGAATGCAACGGTATCGGGCGGTTATTTAACCATTACAGCGCGTAAGGAAACCGTGGGCGGTCAGCCGTATACTTCGGCCAAATTAACCACAGCAGGCAAATTTCAGCCCACTTACGGGCGTATTGAAGCCAGCATTAAACTGCCTGCCGTACAAGGCACCTGGCCTGCGTTTTGGATGTTGGGCGCTAATATTGGCACCGTAGGCTGGCCACAATGCGGCGAAATTGACATTATGGAGCAGGTAAATACCTCTAACACTATATTGGGTACCATGCACTGGTATGTTAACGGGCACTCGCAATATGGTGGCAGCACCACCACATCGCCAACGGGATTTCATACTTACGCGGTGGAGTGGGATACCAACTCTATCCGCTGGTATGTTGATAATACCTTGTATGTAACCGGCAATATCGCTGGCAACATTAACAACACCGGCGCTTTCCATAATCCGTTCTTTATTATTCTTAACCTGGCTATCGGCGGCGATTTGCCGGGCAATACCATTAATGATGGTGCCCTGCCCTGCAACATGGTGGTTGATTATGTGCGTGTTTACAACCTATCGGGCAGTAGTACTTCGCCGCCAATAGGCTCAAACATCACCCTTAAAGGTTTTAACAATCAATATGTAAGCGGCGAAAACGGTACACAGGCCATGAATTGTAACCGTGCTACCGCTTCGGCATGGGAAACTTTTACCGTGGTTGATGCCGGCGGTGGTAAAGTTGCCCTGCAAAGTATGGGCAAATATGTGAGCAGCGAAAACGGTACGCAGGCTATTACCTGTAACCGCACCGCGATTGGCGATTGGGAAAAATTTGATTGGATTACCACCTCTGATGGTAAGGTAACCCTTCGGGGCAATAATGGCGATTTCATATCGAGCGAAAACGGCACGCAACCCATGACCTGTACCCGTACAACAGCATCGGGCTGGGAAGCTTTTGGAATAAATCAATAGTTATCATTTATATTGGCCTGCCTTTTATAAACCAAAGGCAGGCTATTTTTTACCTGATGAAGAAATTTACCTGTTTTTTAATGGTGATGCTGTGCGGTACCAGGGTGTTGCATGCGCAGTCGGTTGATCAAAAATTGCAGGTGGCCGTATCAAGTGGGTATCAGCAGGAAAACTTCCGCTGGTCAATCTCGGGTAGCATCAACGGGCAAAATCCTAATGTGCTATCGGAGTTAAAGTGGATGAAGGTTGGCGGTCAAAACGCTACAGCCGCAATCAGCTGGAATTTTTACAGGCGTTTTGCTGTTTATGCCGATTACTCCCGCCAATTTATATCAACAGGAACAGTAAATGATTCGGATTACGGCAGCGATAACCGAACCAATCGTACCTATAATGAAACTTTCAGTGCCAACAAAGGCAATACCCAGCTATGGCATTTGGGCGCCGGTTACGTTATTTTTAATAATGACAGGTTTAGCCTTACCCCATATATCGGCTACGCGCAAAGCAAAGAAAACCTGCGCCTGTTAGGTAGCCCCAACAGCAATCCCGGTTTAAACAGTTCATACGCGCCATACTGGAAAGGCGGTTTCCTCAAATTAAATTCCACCGTTAAACTAATCAACAAATTAGCTTTTAAGGCCGATGTTACCTATCACCAGTTAAGCTATACCAGTAATGGCGACTGGAACCTAATTACCAGTTTTAAGCACCCCGTAAGTTATCACCATAATGCCAACGGCTATGGCATCAACGCCGGCGGCAGGCTTAATTACCGTATTATCTCATATCTCGCCGTATATGTTGGCGGTACTTATTTTAACTGGCAAACCGGCAATGGTACAGATCAGCTTTACCTTAACAGCGGCGAAGTTGATAAAACCCAGCTAAATGAAGTTAAGCGCAATGGCTTTGAGGTTTATGGCGGCTTGAGTATCAGTTATTAATGCCGATGTGTTTTGCATTTTCATGCACAAGCAAACATTCCTTTTATTATTTTAGGGCACAAATCTATACCGATGGAAGTGCACCACCATACACATACCGACAGATCAAAACTTAAACATTACCTTTTTGAATTTTTTATGCTTTTCCTGGCCGTCTTTGCGGGCTCGGTTGCCGAGTACCAGCTGGAGCATATTAACGAGCACAGCCACGAAAAAGAGTACATGGAAAGTATGGTAAAAGATCTGAAATCGGATGCATCCGATATGCGGCAGACCCTTGCTTTTGATGCGCGGAAACTTAAGGGGTTGGATAGCATGATTAATATTCTTTCTACGCCAACCATATCGGTTACAGAAATTACCCACATGCATAAATTGGGGTGGGCTATATTGGTTAATTACCCTGTATCGTTTTCAACCGGTACGCTTACACAGCTTAAATACTCTGGATCATTAAGATTGGTAAGAAACCAGGCCGTTGTGGATAGCATCATGAGTTATGACTCAAACATTACCCAGATTGATGGCCAAAGGAAAGGTTATTCTGAATATACCAAAGAAGGCATCGATAAAATGAGCGAGATGATGGACCTCCGTTATATCGTTGCCGATGGCAAAATACCTGGACCCAAAATAAGTGCCTCGTTTGCGGCAAACACCTTTTCACTGGCCAATAAAGCGGCATTGATAAAAGGCGTAGTATCATCCTATGATAATATGCTGAAACAGCAATTGCAACATGCCGATTTGTTGATTAAGCTGATTGATAAGGAATATGGACGGGAATGATAACTACGCTATAAAGTTTCAATGCAAATAATCCATTAGCGAGATTGGAATGTTTAAAATTTAATTTTTGGGTATTGGTACCTTAGATATGACATACGCGGATTTATTAAATGACGAAAACTGGAAATTAAAAAGAAAGGAAATCATACAGAGGGATGGATCAAAATGTCAATGTTGTCAAAACTTAAATCTATTAGTAGATACTAATATTGGTATCCTTAATTACAGTAGGAAAAATGATAATGGAGTTTTTTTTGAATTTTATGCAAGTGATAAACTAAAAGGGATTATCCATCAAACTATATTTTTGAAAAAAGGATCTTATTTATTTCCGTTCAAAATACCAAATCAATATATTGGTTATGTTGATACCAATTCCATAGATAAAAACTGGGGAAAAGTTATTGCAATACGCAATAGAACTGAATTAAAAGAGGAATTGCCTTTTACAATATTTGAATCTGGGTTTATCGAAAAAGCTTTGACTCTAAATAAAAAAAAATCAAATGATTACGAATGGAGGCATGTACCAGCTTTACATGTTCACCATACTTATTACCAAGTTGACTTAACACCTTGGCAGTATCCGAATCATTCGTTAATGACTCTTTGCTGGGTATGCCATGAACGTCTTCATAAAAATGCTCTTATTCCATTTCGAGATAAAAATGGTGAAGAAATAGCGAAGTTAACCCCGTGCTTAAAATGCCACGGCGCCGGATATTTTCCTCAATGGAGACACATTGAACAGGGAATTTGTTTCCAGTGTGGTGGAGCGAAATATCAAGAGTTAATTTAGTATAAACGTACCCTGTTTTTTTCTCATTACAAAATGTAAGGATTGCATTATTACGCGCCGGCGTTAATGATTATTTTAGGGCATTATAAACCATTGTATTCCCTGTGCCATGAAGATCAAACTATTACTTTCACTTTGCCTGTGCATGCCCCTAACTGTCGCGTTTGCCCAATCAACAAAAAGCTACCATGTAAAATCGCCGGATGGCAAAATTGACTTGAGCATAGCCGCCGGAACTACCATCAGATGGGCTGCCAAATACCAGGAAACCGAGGTGATCATGCCGTCATCCATATCCATGACGCTGGCGGGTGGTGAGGTATTAGGTAAAAACGCGGCGGTAAAGAGCAGCAAAACCTCATCAGCCGACGAGTATTTTAACACGCCCCTCTACAAAAAGGATAAAGTACGTAATCAATATAACCAAATAGCCATCAACTTTAAAGGCGACTACAGCCTGGTGTTCCGGGCTTATAACGATGGAGTAGCCTACCGTTTCATCACCCAAAAGAAGGGAGATATCACTATTGAAAATGAAGAGGCTAATTTTAATTTTAAGAATGATGACAAAGCCTTTTTACCCTTTGTAAACGATTTCAGGAACAAGGATAAATGGACAACATCTTTTGAAGCCTTGTATGATAACATCAATATATCGGCAATAAAAAAAGATACGCTGGCCTTTTTGCCCGTTTTAGTTGATGTTGCAAATCCTATCAAAGCCGCCATTTTGGAGGCCGACCTGGAAAACTATCCCGGGATGTATTTAACCAACGATGGTCAAAATTCCAAAAACCTGAAAGGAGCTTTTGCGCAATACCCAACTGTTGAACATACGGGTGGCTACGCCAACATGAACTATGTGGTTAATGGCAGGGCTAATTATATTGCTAAAACCGCAGGTAGCCGCAGCTTCCCGTGGCGGGTGGTGATTATCAGCACCGAGGATAAGCAATTAGCCAATAGCGATATGGTTCAGAAATTATCGTCGCCATCGCGTGTGGCCGATATCAGCTGGATAAAACCCGGCAAGGTAGCCTGGGATTGGTGGAACGATTGGAATATCAGCCATGTTGATTTCAAAGCAGGCATCAACAACCCCACCTATAAATACTACATCGATTTTGCATCGGCCAATAAAATTGAATATGTGGTATTGGACGAGGGATGGTCGAGCAATGTGGATCTGAACCAGATCTCGCCCGAAATCAACCTGTCCGAACTACTGGATTACGCCAGACAAAAAAATGTAGGCCTCATTTTGTGGACCAGCTGGTATGCCCTCACCCGTCAAACGGATGCCGCTTTAGCAAAATTTTCGGCAATGGGTGTAAAAGGTTTCAAAATCGATTTTATTGACCGCGACGACCAGAAAATGGTATCCTCTCTTTATGATATCGCCCAAAAAGCCGCCGACCATCATTTAATAGTTGATTACCATGGCATGTACAAACCAAGCGGCATCCAGCGTACTTACCCTAATATTCTGAATTTTGAAGGTGTAAAAGGTTTGGAAAACTTGAAATGGGGTGTGGTTAATCATCCGGGGTATGATGTAAGCATCCCGTTTATCCGTATGCTCTCCGGCCCAATGGATTATACACCCGGCGCTATGCGCAATGCCAGCAAAACCAATTATCGCCCGGTTAATGGTAACCCCATGAGCCAGGGTACCCGCAGCCACCAATTGGCCATGTACACCATATTTGAAGCCCCACTCCAAATGATGGCCGATAACCCTACCATTTACACCAAAGAGCAGGAAAGTACCGATTTTATTGCCGCCGTACCCACCACCTTTAACGAAACCGTAGCCCTTGACGGCAAAGTGGGCGAATATGTAGCCATTGCCCGCCGCAAAGGCACAACCTGGTTTGCCGGCGCTATGACCAACTGGGATGCCCGCGATTTAACCATTGATCTTTCCTTTTTAGGCGAGGGAAGTTACAAAGCGATCATTTTTGAAGATGGGGTAAATGCCGATAAGGATGCCACCGACTATAAACGGACTGTAAGCGCAGTAACATCAAAAGATAAGCTAACGATAAAACTGGCATCGGGAGGTGGTTGGGCTGCGCGGTTTGAGAAGGTGAATTAAGGTCTTGTTACAAGCCCATAATAAGATGTAGATCCCAGACTTACGAAGTTTTAAAAACTTCGTAAGTCTTTCGTCGCTTTGCTAATCTCGTGCTGTCGAATTTACAAGTGGCAGTTGCAAATCGTTACCGCTTCCTCACCAACGGTACCTGTAAATTAGTTGGCCTGTTCTCCGGCTTGTCAAAAGCACGTCCATCTACATTTTTGCTGCCGTTAAAAAACAGGTCGTTATAAATATAGATGAGGTCATAATCAACATAAATTTGTCCTTCGGTAAGACCAAACGCAGGGAAAGCTTTGTCTTTTACATCCTGCATTACATTTAGTTCCCATTTGTTAAAAACGGCGGAGGGAATTTTGTTGACGGCATCGGCAAAGCCCTGGTGCAGGGGCGTAACTTCGTAAGCTTCATCGGCAACATAATCAACCTGGTAAGCGCCCTGGGTAATAGGGTGCTCATCCCGGAAAATGATGTGACCCTTAATTTCAATTTTCACCAGCGGCACTTTACCGTTCGGATCGGCATAGTTGATAACTATGCATTCAAATTTATCGCCGGTTTTATATTTAAAAACACGGGTAAGGTAAAACGGCTGGATGACACCTGTTGCCGATGGACTGATACTCGGCCTTACCTCTGGCGTAATGCTTACCCACTCGCCGCCTATAATGTATTGTTTAATTTGTTCTGCCGTCATTGTGCGTTTGTTTTTAGTTATAGTAAAGTTGGTATCTTTGTCTATATCAAACAAGTAGTCTGTATAAGGCATCATAGTACATTTTTTTAGACCAATGGCCAGCATCCGTAAAAACAAAGATTTTAACCCCAATAATTGCCCGGTAACGCATTGCCTCAATCTTATTGGCGGCAAATGGAAAATCTTGCTTATTTACGCCATCAGTAAAAACTGTAACCGCTTTAGCAAGCTACAGCGGGCTATCCCACTTATCAGCAAGCAAATGCTGGTAAACCAACTACGTGAACTGGAAGAAGACCAGATCATTGAACGCATTATTTATGCCGAAATCCCTCCGCGGGTGGAGTATAAGGTTACAGACTATGGCATGTCTTTAATGCCGGTTATTGGTGTTTTGCAGCAATGGGGTTTGCAGGATCTGGAGCGGTTATCGGCTTAGGTTTTTTTAATTATATCAGAAAGGGAACCGTTGTTGCGTTATAAAATTCGTAGACGATGAGGAGGAAAATGGCTATAACCTTTAACCCGTCGTAATGACGAAACAAGTTCCGGGATGGCTTCCGTTCTTATCAGTTGTCAAGGTTAGGTATGAAGCAATAACCGCATCTTAACTTGTTTTTTCTCCCGCCTTGTCCTATTTTTTTTACCCCGGTCGTCATATCTGTAAAATCAAAAAAAATGGAACAACGATTGAATTTTTATCAAAAAGGGCATAACGCCCTGGGGGGTATGTATGCCTTAAGCCAATACCTGTCAAAATCGCCGGTTGAAAGATCGCTCCTGGAGCTTATTCATTTCAGGGTATCGCAAATAAACGGCTGTGCTTATTGCCTGGATATGCACTCCAAAGATCTGCGCGCCGCGGGCGAAACCGAACAGCGGCTTTATGTTTTAGATGCTTGGCGCGAAGCCCCATTTTACAGCGATCGGGAACGCGCGGCCCTGGCCTATGCAGAAGCCATTACTAAACTTACGGGCGCAAACGTACCTGATGATGTTTATGAGGAGGCGTGCCGGCAATTTACCGACACCGAACTGATAGACCTCACCCTATCTATTGTACAGATCAATAGTTTCAACAGGCTCAACATCACATTTCGTATTAAAGCGGGCGGCTACAAAGTTGGCGAACACGCGGCTTTAACTACCTGATCTCAATCGCCTATTAATTAACAATTTGATAAGCTTTTAATAACACAGGGGCTTTTTTGCAGCAAGTATCTTTGTTTTTTTACGTTAAGATGCTTTTGCTCCATAAATCCCCCTGTGTTTATTTTAATTACCATTGCGGATCATTTGATGCAAAAGTGTTTCAAATAATGGTTCATGCAGCAAACTGAATCGCCGGTACGGTTAAAGCGGATTTTTGCCAATCCCGGCTGGGCTTTGGTGGCCGCCTTTGGTACTTATTTTTGCATGTATGGTTTCCGCAAACCTTATACTGCTGCTACTTATGCCGATGCTTCCTTTTTAGGATTTAACTATAAAATTCTGCTCATCATCGCTCAAACCATAGGCTATGTGATAGCCAAATGGGTAGGCATCAAAATAGTATCCGAAATTAAGCACAATCAACGGATCAAAGCCATTTTAGGCCTCATTCTTTTTGCCGAGCTAATGCTGCTTCTCTTCGGCATAGTGCCACGCCCTTTTAATATTGTTTGTTTATTGCTGAACGGTTTCCCGCTTGGCGTCATCTTTGGCCTGGTGCTGGGCTTTTTGGAAGGGCGCAAAAACACCGAGTTTTTGATTGCCGGTCTTTGTGCCAGCTTTATAGTATCAGATGGGGTATCCAAATCTGTAGGCGCCTTGCTGTTGAGTTACAATGTATCAGAAAACTGGATGCCCTTTTTTGCCGGACTGGTATTTTTAGTCCCCACGCTTATTTTTATTGCTATGCTGGCCTGCGTGCCGCTGCCATCGGCTGCAGATATAGCCACCCGGTCTGCCCGCGAACCGATGAAGGCTGCCGATAGGTGGTGCTTTTTCTGGAAATATGCCCCGGGTTTAATCGGCATCATAGCGGTTTACCTGTTTGTTACGTTATTGAGAAGCGTTCGGGCCGATTTCGCGGTTGAACTTTGGGCAGGTTTAGGCTTTCATCAAACCCCGGCATTGTTCACCCAGTCGGAGTTATTGGTTTCCTTTGGCGTTATCATTGTTAATGGCACGGCGGTTTTAATACTAAACCATTACAAGGCATTCCGTTTTTCGCTGTTCATCTGTATGGCTGGTTTTGTCATTTTACTCGCTTCTGTTTTCGGCCTCAGTCACGGGCTTAATACATTTTTATTTATGGTGATGCTGGGCCTGGGCGTTTACCTGCCCTACGTAGCTATCCACACCATTGTATTTGAACGACTGATAGCCATCACCCGCGAAAAAGCCAACGTTGGCTTCCTGATGTATATTGTTGATTCGGTTGGGTATACCGGTTACATCGGTTTAATGTTTTTGAGATATGCCGCGCCGGCGGGCTACTCTATCCTCAACATCTATCTCAAAATTTGTATTGTGCTGGGCGTGGTGTCCGGCCTGATCGTACTGTTTTGCTTCTGGTATTTTAAAATAAAACTTAAGGGAATGACTAATAAACAAACCAACTTTCCGCAGGGTAAGGCTGCTGTATTTAACGGCGCTGGCCTGCCTTTTGAATTTATTGACAGGCAGGTGCCTTTTATAAAACCCGGCGAAATACTGGTTAAAAACCTGTATACCACACTTTGCGGCAGCGATATCCACACCTATTGTGGCAGGCGTATTGAGCCCGCGCAAGTGGTTTTAGGCCATGAGATTGTTGGCGAGATTTTATGGATAGATCCTGCCCATAACGGTAAAGATTTTAACGGCAATACCGTTAAGGTTGGCGACAGGATCACCTGGTCTATATTTTCGGTACCGGCAGATGTAACTGCTCCGCGTGTGGATATGCCTCAAAAAAGCGATCAGCTGTTTAAATACGGCCACGCTCTTGCCATTGGCGATGATGTGTTTAACGGCGGCCTGGCAGATTATTGCGTATTACATGCCAATACCGCGTTATTAAAAATATCTACAGAGATTGCTATACCCGTTGCCGCCACCATCAGCTGCGCGCATGCCACGGTAACCGGTGCATTAAGAATAGCCGGCGATTTAAAAGATAAAAAAGTACTGATTTTTGGCGCTGGCTTGTTGGGACTGTCATGCGTTGCCATGTGTAAGGAAGCCGGTGCCGGTTGGATAGGTTTAATTGATAACGATGAAACCCGCTTACACTGGGGCGAGAAATTTGCCGCCGATGATACGTACACTTTCCCATCGGCAGATAACCTGGATACCCTGCCATGGCCCGAAGTTGATTTTGTGTTTGACATGACCGGTGTGCCACAGGCCATGAAAACCGGGTTAGATTCATTGGCACTTGGTGGTATTGCTATTTGGATAGGCGCTGTGTTCCCCGAGAAGCCGGTACCTGTTGACGCGCAAAAAGTGGTGCGTAAACTATTACAGATTCGCGGATTGCATAATTACAATTACCAGGATTTTGTGAACGCTACGGCTTTCATCGAAAAAAATCATCTTAAATATCCTTTTGAAGCTTTAATTGAAAAAGAATATTCGTTGGATGAGGTTGCCGAAGCCTTTACATTTGCAAGGGCCAGTAAGCCGGTAAGGGTAGGTGTTAGAATAAGCGATCCGGCTTAAAACAATTGATTGAGTTTAAAAAAGTATTAACAAACAAAAAATAAGAGTATTATGATAAAAATGGTTGTGTTTGATATGGCCGGAACTACCATAGATGAAAACAATGTAGTTTATAAAACGCTTCAAAAAGCGATCAATGAAGCCGGTTTTAACTTTACCCTTGATGAAGTATTGGCACAAGGTGCCGGGAAAGAAAAATTCCAGGCTATTAAAAGCATATTGGCCACTTATGCCGATAATACCGACGAGCAGTTAGCCAGCGATATATATAGCAAATTTGTAGTGTACCTGAGAGACGCTTATGCCAGCATCGAGGTTTTTCCGCAAAATAACGCGGTTACCTTATTTGACGCGCTAAGTGAAAAAGGTATTTTAACCGTACTGAACACCGGTTACAACAAAGAAACCGCCGAATCGCTGATTGATAAACTGGGTTGGGAAAAAGGCCACACGTTCGACGGCTTGGTTACCGCTACCGATGTAGACAAAAACCGCCCAAACCCCGATATGATTTGGCTGGCCATGGAGCAATTTGGCATTACCGACGCAAGTGAAGTAGTAAAAGTTGGCGATTCGATCATCGACATTGAAGAAGGCCAAAACGCGGGCTGCGGCATAAGCGTTGGCATTACTACCGGTGCCCACACCAGGGCGCAATTAGAATCGGCCAATCCGGAAGCGATTATCGACGATTTGTTAGAGTTATTGCCTTTGCTGGATAAGTAAGTTTATACCTCAGCGCAGGGTTTTAAACGTTGAGTTTTCGAGAGTTTTTTTGATCCCTCCCAACGGGCTACTGTGTGTACACATCTTTTTTAATAAAGAAAAATGTCATTTCGAACGAGCAAGGGTAGGGAACAGTGGGGGGCGAGGAGAAACTATCTCTTGAGCGCCGCGAAAAATCTTATACGATTTGCATGGCCGAATGTCCACTTTTAGAAGATTTCTCCTCACCTCCGGCGCGCAATCCCACCCTTGCTCGTTCGAAATGACAACGTTTTTTATTTATGTGTTAAAAAGTAAAAGATATGTACACACAGTAGCCTAACGGGAGGGGTGCGGTTGAAAAGGAGCGCAAATGCAGGGAGGGGTTTCTAAAAGCGGCCGGAAATGCGGCCATGGATAGTTGATCAAACCCCTTCCTCTACCTTCCCCAAGGAAGGAATCGCACATTCCCCTGCTCTTTTAAAGCGTTTCGAATAGTAGCAGTCAAAGTCATTAAGTTAAGAGCTTGATAGGTTGCTCCATCGGAGCAAAAGCTTTGTAGCATATCAAAATTAAGGTTTTTTGCGTGCCGTAGGTACGCCACACAGGTTCGGTATCTATAGCACGGGGCGTATCCCCTACAAAGTTTCACACACCCTACGGAGGAAATCCTTTAACTTAATGACATTACCTCCTTTAGCTTTGCCCACCTGCTAATCCCCATCGTCTTTACCAATCCTCCGCAATTATTGCTTTATTTGCGTTGATGAGTGATCTTAAAAAAGAATTGTACAATTTATGTGTTGCTTACGTGCGCCGTAGCATGGATGCTGCAGAACTGGCTATACAGGAGGCCCAGCAATCATCAAATGATGATACCAAAAGCAGCGCCGGCGATAAGTACGAAACCGGGCGCGAAATGGCACAACAGGAAACCAACCGCAACCTGGCGCAATTGAACGAAGCCAACAAACTCATGGTGGCCTTAAATCGCATTGGCGTTAGCGGCACAGCCACAATTGCCGAACCTGGCAGCGTAATCATTACCAATAACGGAAACTTTTACCTGGCTATTAGTGCGGGCAGCTTACAGGTGGGTGGTAAAACCTATTTCGCGGTGTCGCCCGCGTCGCCGGTTGGTCTTAAGTTTAGTGGTAAATCTGCCGGCGATACTTTTTCGCTCAACGGTAAAACCTATATTATTGAGGCAGTAAGCTGATGATAAAAATGACGATAATAAACCAGGCAAAAACAACCGGTATTATTATCGTGAAACCCCAAAAAACTATTTGTTTGAATAATAAACCTGCTTGTTTTTATATTTTTTTGAATTAAATAACACGGCAAATAATATCAGTAATTGCCAAACTGCTGTTTTACAACTTAAAAGGGATGGTTTTTAACCCAAAAACAATAAAATTTAACTTTTTTTAAAAATAAAAGCAGGTATTCATAAAATGATGCAGTAATCATCAAATATCTATTACTATATTTGATGTTAACAAAACTGGGCAATTAAACAACCTTGCCTTTATAAATTAAAGATTGATGAACATATTTGTAGGAAGCCTTCCTTTTCAATTAGAGGAAGCCGATTTAAAAGAGCTTTTTGAAGCGTACGGTGAAGTTAGCACTGTAAAGATTATTATTGACAGGGAATCTGGCAGAAGCAAAGGTTTCGGATTTGTTGAAATGCCCGATGACGAGGCTGCACAAACAGCTATCACAGGCTTAAACGGTTCTGATGTTAGAGGCAGGTCAATCGCGGTTAGCCAGGCAGAAGACAAAAAACCAAGAGATAACAGAGGTGGCGGTGGTTATGGTGGCAACCGTGGCGGCGGTGGCGGCTATGGCGGCGGCAACCGTGGCGGTGGCGGCGGTGGCTACTCAAAAGATAGCAGAGGCGGCGGCGGTGGTGGCCGTTGGTAAATTATAAATAAAGTAAATGGCCGGATAGCTATATCCGGCCATTTACTTTGTATGATACATCTACTACTACTTATCTATTCTCTTTCCGGGTATTTGCTTTAGCAGGTTTTAAACCTGAATGCTATTTTTTTACCCAAATTTTTCCTGGTTTTATCATTTGCGCGTAGGTGCCTGTGGCAACTTTACTTCAAAAGTTGCACCATCGCTGGGTGTGGAGGTGATATTAAATGAGCCTTTAAGGCTTTCTATAAGGTGCTTTACAAGCGCAAGGCCAAACCCGTACCCATTTTCGCCTACGGTGCCATTGGTTGATGTTGCACTGCCTTGTAAAATGCTGGCTATTCCCGCGGCATCTAAGCCAACGCCAGAGTCTTTAACCTTTATTTGTAGGGTATTTTGCTCATCGTTTTCAACCAGGTCAAGGCTCACCGTTACGGTACCGTTAACGGGTGTAAACTTAATGGCGTTTGAAATAAGGTTGCCGGTAATCTGCAATAGCTTGTTTTTTGAAAAAGGAATAGTTTCTGATGCTGAAGAAGTATTTACCGTAAACTTAATTTGCTTGTTCATAGCCTGGGGCACATATAATTTTTCAAGCTTATCTTTAAAAACTACCTGGTTAAACTCATTTCCTTTTAGTTCAATTTCCTTTTTCTCTTTTTTATCGGCACTCAAAATCTCGTCGGCAAGTTCCAGTATGGATCGCCCGCTTTTATGAATCAGGTTCATAAACTCCAAAATCTCGTCCATCTGGTTTTCATCACCCTGCTCCTTAATAAGCTGGGCCAGACCAATAATACCACTCAGCGGACCGCGGATATCATGCGCAACCTTTTTTTGAGTTTGCACAGCTTCTGATAGGTTGTTTTTTAACCCATCAATCACTTTCATGTATTTTAGCCGGTTAATAATTTCGCCTGCAATAATTCTCAGCAGCTCTACCTTCTCGGGATTAAGATCTTTTGACGAGTGTTTATCAACAACGCAAAGCGCGCCAATGTTATGGTTATCAATATTTAGGGGGATGCCGTAATAATAGCGCATTTCGGGGCCGCCGGTTACATAAGGGCGATCTTTAAAGCGTTCGTCAGTGCTCAGGTCGGGCACTTCCATATCTTCGTTGCCCATCAGCACATACTGGCAAACAGATTCTTCGCGGGGCATCTGTTCAAGCTCAAGGTTGTGGGTTGATATGGTCCATTGCGTGTAGGAGTCAATCAGGTTAACCAACGACATTTCTGTACCGGCAACCCTGGCCGCCAGTTTGGTTAAATCCTTAAAGCTATCTGCATGAGCAGCATAATCAATATCCAGATCAGACAATGCCATGAGCCTGTCCATCTCATTTTCAGGAATGGGTGGAGTAATCATATAATCAATTGGTTAAACAATAATACGATAAAAGGCCCCTCTTTGTTATATCATATCCGTGTTTGTTTTATTCGCCTGAAGAAACGCTCTTCCTGCAAAAAAGATTTTCATTTCAGGTATATTATTAAAATGTTTAACTTAACATGATAAAGCCGGTTATAAATGAAAAGTGATAAACCCACTCCCGAAACCACGGATGTAAAGGATAGTTCGCGTAGAGATTTTCTTAAACAATCAACCTTACTTACTGCAGTAGCTGTAACGCCGGTGGTGGCCATCAAAGCTGCCAACGATCATATGGACGAACATCTTGCCGCTGTTTTTGAAAAAATGCCGCTAAAGATGGAGGTAAACGGCAAAACGGTAAACCTATCTGTTGAGCCACGGTCAACCCTGTTAGATATTTTGAGGGAGCAGCTCGATTTAACCGGCACCAAGAAAGGCTGCGATCATGGCCAATGCGGCGCATGTACGGTACATGTTGACGGACATCGCATTAACTCCTGCCTTACCTTGGGTATAATGATGAGCGGTAAAAAGATCACCACCATTGAGGGCCTGGCCAAGGGCGATCAGCTGCACCCCATGCAGGAAGCTTTTATTAAGCACGATGGTTTTCAATGCGGCTATTGTACACCGGGGCAAATCATGTCGGCGGTATCCTGTATTCGCGAGGGCCATGCCGGTTCGGAGCATGAAATACGTGAGTACATGAGCGGTAATGTTTGCCGTTGCGGGGCTTACCCCAATATTGTAAATGCCATTTTGGAAGTGAAAGATGGAGGGTTTGCAGTATGAAGCAGTTTCAATACGTTCGCCCGGCTACTATACAGGCAGCCCTCGATGTAATAAGCAAGCCCGGCTCAAAGATTATTGCCGGCGGCACCAACCTTGTTGACCTGATGAAGCGGGGCGTAACCGCGCCGGATAAAATAGTGGATATAAACCACTTGCCGTTAAAAGGAATCAGCGAGCCCATAGGGAATGTCATGACGGTATCAATAGGTGCTTTGGCGCTAAATAGTGAAGTTGCCGAAAATAGCCGGATAAAAGAGTTATTCCCCTTACTATCCATGGCGCTTAATGCAGGCGCTTCTCCGCAATTGCGTAATATGGCAACCGTTGGTGGCAATATGATGCAGCGTACACGATGCGGCTATTTTTATGATACTACCATGCCCTGCAATAAACGGCAGCCCGGCACTGGCTGCGGTGCTATGGAGGGTGTTAACCGCATGCACGCCATTTTTGGCGCAAGTGATCAGTGCATTGCGGTGCACCCAAGTGATATGTGCGTGGCGCTTGCCGCGTTGGATGCTACAGTTGAAGTTGCAGGTAAAAAGGGAAAACGCTACATCCACTTTGCCGATTTTCATCGCCTGCCTGGCGAAAAACCGCAAATAGATAACAATCTTGCTCCTGATGAATTAATTGTACGGGTAATTATTCCCACTAATAATTTTTCAAGAAACAGCTACTATCTAAAAATTCGCGACAGGCAATCTTATGCCTTCGCGCTGGTATCTGTAGCTGCGGCTTTGGAGATAGATAACGGAATAATAAAAAATGCCCGGCTGGCCATGGGCGGCGTTGCCCATAAACCCTGGCGACTATTTGAAGCCGAGCAATTCCTTGTCGGCAAAACAGCATCCGAAGAAAATTTTGCCAAAGCTGCCGGGCTTGCCATGAAGGGGGCTGTTGGTCACGGCGGTAATTCATTTAAATTAAAACTGGCTCCGGCTACTATCACCGAGGCTTTAAAACACGCGGCAGGCTTAGTTTAACATCCTATGAAAAAAGCGATCAATGTAACTATGCCCTCTTCAGCAGAAGGCATGAGTCGGGTAGACGGCCGGTTAAAAGTAACCGGTGCCGCTAAATACTCGGCAGAATATACAATGCCAGGCCTCACCTACGGGGTTTTGGTAGGGAGTACCATTACCAAAGGACATATTTTAACCATAGATACCAAAGCTGCCGGGCGCGCACCGGGAGTACTGGCGGTAGTTACCCATTTAAATAGCCCCAAAGTACCCGGCGATCAGCCAGAAAAAGGAAAACCGGTGCCGGATAAAGGCGCGTTAAAAGTGTTTTACGACAATAAGATCTACTACAACGGTCAGCCCATCGCTGTGGTAGTTGCCGATACTTTTGAGCGGGCCTTGTATGCCGCATCATTGGTAAAAGCTCAATACAAAGCAGAAAAGCATATCACCAACCTGCCCGATAACCGCGATAAAGGTTTTGCACCACGTGGCGAAGGCGTTTACAAGCGGGGAGCGGCAGATGCCTGGCAATCGGCACCATTTAAGGTAGAGCAGGAATATATTGTACCCACAGTAACCCATAACCCCATGGAGCTGCATGCCATTATAGCCCGTTGGGATGCTGATGATAAACTAACCGTGTGGGATAAAACCCAGGGCGTTAACGATACCCGTGATGATTTGGCCCGGCTGTTTAAAATCCCGGCGGCAAATGTATTGGTACATTCGCAATTTGTGGGCGGTGCATTTGGAAGCGCCCTGCGTACCTGGCCGCATGAGGTTGCGGCTGTTTTAGCAGCCAAAGTTGTTAGCAAGCCTGTGAAGGTAGTTTTAAGCAGGGCAGATATGTTTACCTCGGTAGGTTACCGCCCTTTTACCTGGCAAAAAATTGGCATAGGTGCTACTGCTGATGGCAAACTCACCGGCATTACCCATGAGGCGGCCGGGCAAACATCATCTTACGAAAACTTTACGGAAGGCCCCGTTGGTGTTAGTCAAAACATGTACGCCTGCCCCAATGTTAACACCAAATATAACCTGGTATCGCTGGATATTGCCACGCCCACCTGGATGCGCGGGCCTGGTGAAGCTACCGGGGCGTTTGCTTTAGAATCGGCGTTAGATGAGCTGTCATACGCTGTAAATATCGATCCGCTTGAGCTGCGGATTAAAAACTATGCAGAGGTTGAACCCAGCAGTGGCAAGCCTTTCTCAACTAAATTTTTGAAAGAGGCTTACCAATTAGGTGCAGATCATATTGGTTGGGGCGACCGGAAACAGGTACCACGATCTGTTAAACAGGATGGTTGGTACGTAGGCTATGGCATGGGCAGCGGTATGTTCGGTGCTTACCGCTCCGGCGCAACGGTACGGGCTAAAATGATGGCCGATGGTACGCTGATCCTGCAAACAGCCGTAAGTGATATCGGCCCCGGAACCGGCACAGCTATGACCATTATTGCTGCCGAACAAATGAATATCCCTGCAGATAAGATCCGCTTTGAACTTGGCGATTCATCCTTACCGCCCGCGCCTACACAAGGCGGTTCGGCAACGGTAGCCAGTGTTGGGCCGGCAGTGGTAAAAGCCTGTACCGATTTGAAGGAAAAATTCCAAAAACTGATTGGTAACGGCGGTGAAGATCATCCGGATTATGCCAAAGTTTTAAAAGAGCATAACCTGCCCTCGCTGGAAGTTACCAGCTCATCAGATGGCGGTAACGGGATGGAAAAATATGCCATGAACTCCTGGTCGGTGCATTTTGTAAAGGTTTTGGTAAACGCGGCCACCGGCGTTGTTAAGATAGATAAGGTAGCCTGCGTATCAGATTGCGGTAAGGTTATCAGTCCTAAAACAGCACGCAGCCAGGTAATTGGCGGCGCTATAGGCGGTATCGGTATGGCTTTGATGGAGGAATCAATTATTGACCATCGCTACGGCCGCTACATCAACAATAATTTTGCCGATTACCACGTACCGGTTAACGCCGACATCCCACAAATAGATGCCCTGTTTATCAACAAACCTGATCCTATTATCAACGTAATGGGTGCGAAAGGTATGGCCGAGATAGCGCTCATTGGCATGGCCGCCGCAGTTGCCAACGCGGTTTATAATGCCTGTGGAAAACGAGTTAGGGATTTGCCAATCACGCCGGATAAGGTGATGGGGTAGGTCGAGCGGGGGACAAAGGCGAGAAATTTACGAGGAGAAAAAAACGCAGCCTTTGCAAGCGGGCGTAACAAAGCGAAAAAAACTTACGAAGTTTTTAAAACTTCGTAAGTTTGGGATAACCATGGCGTTAGTTTACTATTTCAATTTAGCCAAAGCCTCTTTTACTCTTGGCACCAGTTGCTGAATATCTTCCAAAGTGCTTGCACCTACCGAAGCCCTAAACCAGTTTACATCCTCATCGGTACCAAAGGCCGAGAATGGCACCAACGCAACTTTGGCTTCTTTAATCAGGTAAAAATTGATATCGGCAGAATTGTTTAACACCTTGCCATCCGGCGTAGTTTTGCCGGCGTAATCAATTTTAAGGGTTAGGTAGATGGCCCCCATTGGCTGGATAGAATCTACACTAAAACCTTCGGCTTTCATGGCCTGGAAACCTTCATGTAAGGTGCTCAGGCTGGCCTGAATTTTTCCTTTCAGGTCGTTTAAATAAGTATCAACAGCCGGGGTATCTGTAATGAAATGAGCCATGGCAACCTGCTCGGCTTTAGGTGCCCAGGCACCCATGTGGCCAACAATGGCTTTCATGTTATCAATAATATTTGCCGGGCCAAATCCCCAACCTACGCGTACGCCTGTGGCTGCGAAGCATTTTGATGAGCCATCAACAAATACAGTGTATGGTTTAAGCTCGGGGCGCAAAGTAACGGGATCATAGTGTTTAAAATCGCCAAAGGTTAATTGCGAGTAAATTTGATCGTACAATAAGTACAACGGTTTTTCGCCAGCCGCGCGATTTTTGTTTTCGGCAATAACCAGGTCGCAAATTTCTTCCAGGTCCTTTTTGTTGAACATGGTACCCGTAGGGTTCAACGGCGAGCAAAGTGCTAATAAAGTAGCGCCTTTAAGGTGAGGTGCAATTTCATCGGCCGTCGGCATAAAGTTGTTTTCGGGCTTGGTTTCAACAATGATGGCGTTAGCGCCGGTAAGGTCGCTGTAATGATTATTGTTCCATGATGGTGCCGGGAAAACTACTTTATCGCCCGGATCAACCAACGCCAAAAACGTTGAATAAATTAAGGGACGTGAGCCGCCCGAGATCAGGATCTCATTGGCTTTATAGTTTAAACCCATCCTGCTGCTTAAAAATGCCGAAACACTTTCGCGAAGGTTAAGCATGCCATCGGCAGGCGGATAGTTGGTTTGGTTTTGGTTATATGCCGTAACTATGCCTGCTTTCAGGTCGTTTGGAATAGGGTAAATATTGGAGTCAAAATCGCCAATGGTAAGGTTGGCAATGTTCTGGCCTTGTCTTTTTAATTCGTTTATCTCGCCCGCGATCTTGATGATCTCAGATCCGCGTAAATTTTGAGCTAATACAGAAACACTCATGGTATGGATTTTATGAGCGGCAAAGATAGTTTTTTTGGAGCAAGGATTTTTGGAGTAAGGAGCAAAGATTGTTGGAGTAAAGATTTTGGATCAAGAATAAAGATGAAGAAAGAATAATTGGCTATAAATACAAAAGCAATCCAAACGGGTTGCTTTTGTATATGTCTGTATCTATAAAAGAGTCAAAAAGTCCTTATTCTTTGCTCCGAAAATCCTTACTCCCTATAAATACGCTTTCCTCAACCTAATGATATGCATCCAGTGCATTACTTTCATTACGGGGTAAACCGGGTCGATCTCGAACCATTTGGCACCAAAGTTGGCACGGTTGGGGCGTTTGTGATGATTGTTTTGGAACAACTCTCCTAACATCAGGAAATCAAACGGGGTTGTATTTTTTGATTTGTCGCCGTTATCAAAGTTGGCGTAACCGTATTTGTGACCGCACCAGTTAACAATAGCGCCATGGATAGGGCCCATCAAAAAGTGAATAGGGATTAACAGGTAAACCCATGGGTTGGTTGCAAACGCAACGTAAAAAGCTACATATAAAACACCGAAGGCTACGCGCGATATCATTGATGAACCAATGAAATCAACAGTTTTCCATTCGGGGATATTTCCTTTAAAGCGCTCTTCAGGATCTTTCAAGCGGCGCTCGTGCATACGATAGCTTTTTGCCGTGTAAACCATCATCTGGAAAACATCTTTGAAAAAGTGAGGAGAGTGTGGGTCCTTTTCAGTATCACTGTAAGCATGGTGCTCGCGGTGCATAATGGCGTAGGCCCTTGGGTTTAAAAACGACGATCCCTGGCAAATGAATGTTAGCAGGTAAAATGTTCCTTCAAAAAACTTGTTGGTAGTGAACATTTTGTGTGACGCGTACCTGTGTAAAAAGAACGTTTGAAAAAATAGCGACAGAAACCAGTGCGCTATGAAGAATACTATTATTATCACTGAATTATAATTAGAATAATGAACTGTTATTTATAATCTTTCCAAAGATACGATTAAAACCGACAAAAAGTTTTGATGGCACCCAATTGATACGAATTAGTTGGTAAACAGCTTCAAAATAAAACGCCGGATTGTGCCGGGATATTGTTTACTGTTTGGCAAAAGCCAACCCATCAATTGTTACCGTGCTTACTTTGCCCAATTCATCAATATTAAAAGTAGCGGTTACTTTACCGTATTCTTTACGGGCATATGGGCCTCTAAAGGTATCGTAGTTCCAACAGGTAGCTTCGGCAGTGATAAACTGGTTGATGTTGAGGGATAATTTATCGCCGTTGGCAGTTATAATTACCGAGCCATAAAGCGGATCGGTATAAGTGCCTGCGTATTCTTTAACATCTAAAGTTGGGTGCGTACCCATCACTCGTTTTGCCTCATATTCTTTATCTGCTTTTTCGCCCTTTGCATGGATGCCGTTGTACAGCGTCAAGAAATCTTTGCTCCAATCGGTAGTGCCGCCCAGGGAGAAATAGTCAAAAGCTTTAAACATCAGCGCGTGCCGTACCTCGGCGTGGTCGAGATTGGCCAGTACGTAAACCCCAATCTTTTTATCGGTGATCATCCCGTTAATGGCAATAAGGCCACCCAGGCTGCCGGTATGGAAATCTACCTTTTGCCCTTTATAATCCTGCTGAAACCACCCCAGCCCGTAGGTGATCCAATGCGGTTTGGTAATGCGGGCAGTTGGATAAAATTCCTCTTCGGATACAAATGTTTGGGGTTTAAGCAGCATTTTCCAGCTTTCGGGTTTAAGTAAGCGCTGGGTGCCGTACTTGCTGCTGTCCAGCATGCAGTTTACCCATTTGGCCATATCATCCACGCATGACCATACACCGCCAGCCGGAGAAATAGCATCCGTCATATCTTTTTCAATCACCACAATATTGCTGTCAATTTTAACATGTGCCTCGGTTTGGTTGGGCATGTTTTTGGCTTGCGAGAAGGTAGGCACTGTACGGGGCATTTTTAGCGGAGCGAAAATCCTTTTCTGAATAAAAGTTTCCCAGGGCATGCCGCTTGCTTTTTCAATTACCTTACCCGCGGCCATGTAAAATATATTCTGGTATACAAAGCCGGCCCTGAAACCGTACTGAGGTTTAACGAGACGCATTCGATGCAGAATTTCGGTAGATGGAATATTCATCATCCCCCACAAAAAATCGGTATTGCCGATGCCGCTGTCATGCAAAAATAAATCGCGCACGGTAAGCTCACGGGTTACGTAGGGGTCATATAATTGAAAGTCGGGCAGGTAATCGGTTACCTTATCGTCCCAGTGCAGTTTACCCTCGTCGACAAGCATGGCGGCGCAGGCGGCTGTCATTGCTTTGGTAGTTGATGCTATGCCAAAGACGGTTTGCGAGTTTACCTTGCCCGGTTTACCCAATTCCCGTACGCCGTAACCTTTGGAAAATATGACCTGATTATCTTTAACCACGGCAATGGCCAGGCCGGGTACATGCCAGTCGGTAACGGCTTGCTGCACGTACTTATCAAATTCTTTAATATCAGGGGTACTGGTTTGCGCCTGGGTTAAAACGGGAATCAAACAGGCAATAAGCAGGCCTCTTAAAAACTTCATGGTGTTAGTGGTAAGGGTTTTATGCGATGAATATAGCGATAAAATAACAATACCATTGTAGGGCAGCCGCAAATAAAAAGGCAAAAAAAATACCCCTTTGGCTTGCGGGGCATAATGTTGCGGCACTAAGTAAGGGATTGATCAATAGGCAGGTGGTAAGGTATCGCCATCAACAAAATTAACGGCTTCATCTTTGCTTCCTTTGCTGTTATCGGCATCAAAATCACTTTTGCGGCCCAGCATGGTAAAGTTTTCGGCAACTACTTCGGTAGTGTATTTTTTAACACCATCGCGGTCTTCAAATGAGCGGGTGCGCAGCTTACCTTCTATGTAAACCAACTTTCCTTTTTGTAAAAATTTGGCGGCCATATCTGCAAGGCCCCTCCACATCACAATGTTATGCCATTCGGTTTGCTCAACCTTGCGGCCATCCTTATTATAGGTTTCTGAAGTAGCTAAAGGGAAACTTGTTACAGATATACCACCATCTAACGTACGCAACTCGGGGTCCTTGCCTAAATGACCAACAAGGATAACTTTATTAATTCCAGACATGCCATAAAATAACGAAAAATTAATTTACAAATTAAAAATATTTTTTATTAATATAAAAATGATCTTAGGAAGCGCCAGATCGGGCAGGTTTTCCAGTGGAATGTAAAGCCAGTTTTCGTGTAATTTAATAGGCAAGGTGTCGGTTTTTATCATTCTTACAAATAAACGCTGATGGGTAAGGATGTGTTTTTGTACGGGGGTGTCCTCGGTAATGTTCGGTATCTGCCCAAACACCGCCATTACGGCAGGCTGGGCCATCAATTCATGAGCGGGTAATAATGCCGGGGTTTCTACCATGGGCAGATCATACATATTGGCCCATATGTCTTTATCGCCCCGCTTATTCATTAATATGGTGTTGCCATCTGTAATTAAAAAGTAATTAAAGAAGCGTTCTTTCACTTTTACTGTTTTCAGTTTTACAGGTAAAGCAGAGGTAGCGCCAGCTTTAAAGGCCACGCAATCGATCTGTACCGGACAGATATTACAGGCCGGGTTTTTAGGTTTGCAAAGCATCGCCCCAAACTCCATCATGGCCTGGTTATGCAAGCCTGGCGTTTTCTTATTAATTAAATCATCGGCAATTTGCTGGAACAGTTTTTTACCGGTGGTAGAATTGATAGGCTCATAGATGCCATAATAACGGGCCAGCACCCGGTATACATTACCATCTACCACGGCCTTAGCCTCGTTTGCCGAAAACGACGCGATGGCCGCAGCGGTGTATTCGCCAATGCCTTTTAATTTAATAAGCGCCTCATAACTTTGCGGAAACACACCATCATACTGCTGTTGTACCAGCTGCGCGGTTTTAAGCATGTTGCGCCCGCGCGAGTAATAGCCAAGTCCCTGCCATAATTTAAGCACCTCATCTTCTTGCGCGGCGGCAAAATCGGTTACGGTAGGGTACCTTTCCAAAAACCGGTAAAAGTAGGGCATGCCCTGCTCCACCCGGGTTTGCTGTAAAATAATTTCAGACAGCCATATAGTATAAGCATCGGTAGTATTACGCCAGGGCAAATCGCGTTTATTGGCAAGGTACCATTGTACCAGTTGGTCGGTAAAGTTCATTGAATGTAAAAGTAGGGAAGAAGATGGACTTTTGGACGATAGGATTTTGGGACGATAGGACTCTTGGTGTTTGGAATTTTATGGCTACTAATAAAGAAACGATACTGGACGGATTTTGATTGGTAGTTCGATGGCCATTTTTACATTCGTTGATAGTTCCTGTATCTTCTCGCTTTTCATCCTTTAGCCCAATCGCCTAAAGTCCCTTGATCCAATAGTTCCAAAAGTCCCAAAGTTAAAGAGTTATATCATACAAATATGCCACACTCCAAGAGTCCTATCGTCCCAAAATCCTATCGTCCAAAAGTCCCATAGTCCGTCACTCCCTAAAGGAGTGAAAGCCAACTATTGTCTATACTTTGTAACGAAAATGAGCGTTAGATGTACTAAACAAAAAAAATCTGTTAAATATTTCGCTCTTAAAATATAAAGCGATACTTTTGCAACCCCAAAACAGTTAAGTATTTATAAAATAAAATAAAGTAAATCAGATATGACTAAGGCAGAAATTATAACTGAAATCTCATCTAAGACAGGTATAGAGAAAGTAGACGTGCAGGAAACTGTTGAGGCGTTTTTTAAAGTTGTTAAAAGCTCAATGGTTGGCGGCGAAAATGTTTACGTTAGAGGATTCGGTAGTTTTGTAGTAAAGAAAAGAGCGAAAAAGACAGCACGTAACATTTCAAAAAATACTGCCATCATCATTCCAGAGCATTTTGTGCCAAGCTTTAAACCAGCAAAAACATTTGTTGAGAAAGTTAAAACCGGTAACAAAGCCAGCAAATAATTATAAGTATGTATAAGAAACAAATAGCCGTAGGTGTAGCAGTACTTGTTATGATGGGCTATTTGTATCATTTACCTGTTAAGGGATTAATAAAACCTAAAGACACTAAAAGCGATAAAACAACTGTACTTACCAATAAAAAGAATACCACGGTAACGGTTGATATGGTTTCTGAGCCGGCTAAAGCTGCAATTGGGGCAGGTTTGGCAGCGAAGATCAACGATCTTGAAGGACAATTAAAAACAGCCACAGGGAGCGATGCCGAAAAACTGCAACAGGAATTGGCAAAGCAGTGGGACGATGATAACCAGCCGGCACCGGCAGCATTTTACTACCAGGATTTGGCCCGCAAAGGCAACAAAGCCCAGGATTGGTTAAATGCGGGTAATCGGTTCAACGATGCATACAAACTTACCCAGGATACTTTATTGCAGCCCGCTTTTGTAAGCAACGCGGCAGAGGCTTTTACAAACGCCTTAAAGTTACAACCTGAAAGCCTTGAAGGTAAAACAGGATTAGGCATAGCGTACGTAAATGGCGCGGCCGGCCCCATGCAAGGTATAGCCTTACTGCTTGACGTAGTTAAAAAGGACCCTAAAAACTGGAAAGCAAACCTTAATTTAGGAATGTTTGCCATGAAATCGGGCCAGTACGAAAAAGCGGTAGGCCGATTTAAAACATTACTTGCCCAGCGCACAGAACTTGAGCCAACTTTTTATCTGGCAGAAAGCTACAAGCAATTGGGCATGAAAAAAGAAGCAATTGACGCGTACCAGAAATGTAAAGAAATGATGCCCGATCCGGTATTTGCTCAGCGCATTGATGGTTACATCAACGAATTAAAGAATTAACTCACATTTAAAATTATTATTATTATGCCCAGCGGTAAAAAACGTAAAAGACACAAAATGGCTACCCACAAACGTAAAAAACGTTTGAGAAAAAACAGACATAAAAAGAAATAAGCTGCCTTAACAAAAGCAGATATTACCCACCTTTAACTAAGGTGGGTACTTTTTATTATGAGTGTTTTTTTCCCACTTAATTACATGCGGTTTTAACCGTTTAAGAAATGGAGTAGCAGTTGATAAAAGAATTAATTATCGATTCATCCCCTAATGGGGCTACTATTGCATTATTACAGGACAAACAACTTGTAGAACTTCATAAAGAGCAAACCAGCAACAATTATACTGTTGGTGATATTTACCTTGGGCGCATTAAAAAAATAATGCCCAGTTTAAATGCTGCCTTTGTGGATGTAGGCTACGAGAAGGATGCCTTTTTGCATTATCTTGACCTTGGTCCGCAGGTGCAAAGCCTGTTAAAATTAACCAAGCAAGTACGTAGCGGGGGATATCAGTCAAAGCTGTTGGACGGCTTTAAGCTGGAAGCCGATATCAATAAAGGAGGCAAAATATCCGATTTATTGACCAAAGGCCAGCTTATACCGGTACAAATAGCCAAAGAACCTATATCAACCAAAGGCCCGCGCTTAAGCTCCGATCTTTCTATTGCAGGGCGATATGTAGTACTGGTTCCGTTTTCGGAAGCCATCTCTATCTCCAAAAAAATAAAAAGCAATACAGAGCGTAACCGCCTGCGTAAGGTTGTTGAAAGTATTAAGCCAAAGCATTTTGGCGTAATTATCCGTACGGTATCTGAAGGTAAAGGCGTTGAGGAATTACAAAAAGATCTGCTTGATCTGATATCAAAATGGGAATCATTTATTACAAGGCTGCCATCAACAGAACCATCTAAAAAGGTTTTGGGCGAAATTGGGCGTACATCAACTATCCTAAGGGATATCCTGAACCCCGATTTTCAGCACATCTACGTAAATGATAACGGTATGTTCGAAGAAATTCGGTCATACATCCATGAAATATCGCCCGATATGGAAAGTATAGTTCGTATGCACAAGCATAAGGAGCCTATATTTGAACATTTTGGTGTTGATAAACAGATTAAGGGAGCTTTTGGTAAAACCGTAAACCTTGCCGGTGGCGCTTACCTGGTAATTGAACATACCGAAGCATTACACGTTATTGACGTGAATAGCGGTAACCGTACAGCCAGTAAGGAAAACCAGGAAGAGAACGCTTACCAGGTAAACAAAGAAGCGGCTAAAGAAATTGCCCGTCAGCTACGCCTGCGCGATATGGGCGGTATTGTGGTTATCGATTTTATTGATATGCACAAACCGCAAAACCGCAAGGAACTGTTTGACTTTTTGCGTACCGAAATGCTTTTAGACAGGGCGAAGCACACCATTTTACCACCAAGTAAATTTGGTTTAGTGCAAATTACGCGTCAGCGTGTAAGGCCCGAAATGAATATTGTAACCAGCGAAGTGTGCCCTACATGTAATGGTACAGGTACCATTAGGCCAACCATTTTGCTGATGGACGACATTGAAAATAACTTCAATTATATATTGGATGAGCAAAACGAAAAAGGCATTACCTTATGCGTGCACCCTTATATTGAAGCTTATATTAAACAGGGTATTTATACCCGCCAAATGAAATGGTTTTTAAAGTACGGCCAGTGGATTAAAGTTAAAAGCAACGCGGCCTACCAGATCACCGAATTCCACTTCTTCTCCAGTAAAGACGAAGAGATCAAACTATAAATGTGCTTTTTGCCTTAGATGTGCAAATATGCAGATTACAGATGTGCAGATGTTTTAAAAAGCATCTGCACTTTTTGTTTAGCATTGTTTAGCAAATTTGCTAAATCAATTTATCAGATGCGCAGATGTTAGCCCTTTGGTGGCGTTGCGGCCAACAAGCCAAAGATTATTGAAACGGCGATGGTATTGAGGGCCCACTACAATCTTTTTCATATAGATTTTTTGTTTTTGTAGAGACGCAATATTTTGCGTCTCCCGTTGTACAGAGCGAATTTTTGAGATTTAAATCCCGCGGTTTGATTTACGTCTTCCGCGTACACATCAACGATGTCATAACCGCTTTTCAGTATTTCCCTAAAAGATATTCCATTGCTGCATATACCCCCCCCCAGATGGAAGTATTAAATTTTGAAATAAATTTTAGCCGTTCTTAAACGAAAAACAAAAAACATTCCCGTATCTTACGCCGTATAGAAATGTCGCAATAGTTAAAAACAACCTGATACCAATACAACCAAACCTATCTATGAAAACACACCTGTCATCCAAGGCATCGCCTTAATAAATTGTCATTTATTTATTGTTTTTGAGCTTACAAAGCTTGAAATACTATCGTTTGTCCTTTTTAAAAAACAGGTAAAAACACCTGCTTTTTAAACCGGGGCTTTTACCTCTTTATGCATGTTGCACTATTCAATAGTTTTGAACTAACAGTTAATAACATAGTGGCGTAAACCGAAAAGCCCAAACAGAGTAGGTACCTAAAACAATTTATCAAAAAATGGGACAGTTCGCTTCTCTCACCAATTTAACCATGCCCGAGGTTGTTTCCCTTTTTGTACAATCAGTACAAGATAGCGCGATAGCACTTTCAGATCTTAATGTTATTATACAGGGCCTTACCCCGCCATCTTCGGGTACGCCGCCGCCGGTTTATACCGATTTATCGCAGGCGGCAACAGCAGCTATTTTAGCTGCCAACAGCGATTCGGCAGTTCTTTTTCCGGCAATATTCCCAGCTATTTTACTACCTCCATCATCACAGGATGCAGGGGTTGTATTAAATTACCAGCCTGCCGGCGATACCAACCTGCTTACAACCCAAATAATGGACGACTTTTTAAACTGGGGAATTCAACAACCTAAAAGCGAAGTCGCGGTAATGGCTGCCAGCCTGCAAAGCCAGGTTGATAGCAGCGATTTTACACCTTCAACTACTTATGGGCAGTTAGATATTAATAATGCCAATCCGCTTGAACAGGTTTTAGGTTGGGTTGCCGCGTTTGGTGTTTGCCGCACGAGTTATAATCCCGATGGTGGTTTTACACAGGCTGTTATTTACAGTTTTCGCGCCGCGGTCGGCGTATCTGAATTAGTAACTCTTTAACAAACAAACGTAGCTTTTTTGAGCGCTATATTAAAAATACTAACTCCCTATTATTATGAATAACTTTGAACATGCCATTAGCCCCAACTCTGCAAGCCAGGAGTTAACGCTATCAAACAAACCCCGCATCCCGCTTAGCGAGGCCATGACCAGGGCCGAAAACTGGCGCAGCATGGTTGTGCAATTGCCGGGAGGCAATGCCGCTGCCGATTTTAATACCTGTGTTGGTCTTGATGTGCCTGCCCAACGCATTTTCAGGGCTATTAACATCAATATAGCCGATGTAAAGGCTTTGCTGTCCGATCAGCCTAAAGCTAAATCTATACGGCTTTATTTGAGCTTAACAGACCCCGAATTTCCTTACCAGATTACCGGCATGCTGGTACCTGTGGATGCCAATAACCGGGATATGCTGACAAAGAAAGTTAGTGTAGATGATGGAGATATATTGAGTAGTGCTACAGCATCAACTATTTATGATTTTACACATCCATGCCCGTCAATTTGTGATACATCAAGTCCACTGTTTAATAGCAGTAACAGCGTAGAAAATTACATATAACTACCCAATATGCAGTCTGCCAGTTTAATATTCATGGGCTTGATTGTTCCTGTATCAGTTTTAATTCCTATCAGCGTGGCTGTAATAAGATATAGACAAGTTGATAGGATGCTTTTGCTTATTTTTTATTATCTGTTGTTGGATGGCCTTGTTGGCTTGCTTGCTACCATAATTGCTTATTGCAGAATTAATAACATGCCAATGCTGCATGTTTTCACCATTTTGGAGTTTTTGTTGCTGTCATTTTTTTATATTAAAATATTAAAAGACCGGATAGCGCGTAACATTATCAGGGTTTTGATGGTGATTTTCCCTTTGCTGTGTATCATTAATTTTATATTTTTTCAAAGCATCTTCCGTTTTAATACCTACACCCGACCATTAGAGGTTTTAATCGTTATGGCATATAGTCTTGCGTATTTTGCACAGACAAACGAAGCAATCGACGTAAAAGTATGGAGTAACAACTCTTTAATATGGGTTAATATCGGCATCTTACTCTACTTTTCGGGTGCTTTGTTCGTTTATTCTTTTTCAAATTTCACAACAGCCTATACCAGTCCCAAATACAAATTAATTAACCTGTTTATCTGGGATATACACGCGGCGTTGCTGCTATGTATGTACCTTTTATTTTCCTGGGGATTTTATATATGCAGAAAGAGGTAGACGATAATATTTATATACTGGTTATTATGTGTACCGGTGGCATAGCGCTGCTGGTAATTTCGTTTGTGATACTTTTTATACGCAACCAGGGTAAATTGCTGCAGCAAAAGGAAAGCCTGCATCAGTCGGCAATGGAACATCAAAAAAAGCTGTTGCACGCGGTGATTTATTCGCAGGAGGAGGAACGGAAAAGAATTGGACAAAATTTACATGATGAGGTTGGCGGTTCGCTGTCAAACCTGCGCATCCTCATCAATCGTTTTCATGATGGCACAGGTACCACCAACGAGGGCCTGCCTACCGATCTTTATAAGCAATTGATAGATAGGATTATTGAAAACGTGCGCGATATATCGCATAATCTTTCGCCCCCGGGCCTGGAGTTGTTTGGTTTTTCTGAAGCGTTAGAAGAAATAAAAGATATTGTTGGTAAAGGCGATGAATCTTTTATTTCCATTACCAATCATGCCGTTAAAGCAACCGACTCGCTGCCCAAACCGGTGGCGTTAGCGCTAATCAGGGTGTTGCAGGAGCTGGTTACCAATACCCTGAAACATTCAAAGGCAACCTGTATAGGTATTTCGCTGTTTATTAAAAACAACCTGCTCTCTATCCATTATACAGACGATGGTGTTGGTTGTGACATGGACGATAAAAAATTTAAAAAGGGCATGGGCATGCAAAATATTGAAAGCCGGCTTACCATGATTGATGCCCGCTATACCATCAAAACATCGGTAGGCAGGGGCTTTGCCTTGTTTATTTACCTTGAACCTGATAAAGAATATCCCGAGTTAACCTGATATATGACAAAGATAAGAATAGCCGTTGCCGATGATCAAACCCTGTTTTTAGAAGGGCTGGTAAACCTGCTGAGCACCAATCCCGAATTTGAACTGGTTGCCCAGGCGCAGAATGGGCGTATTATGCTTGAGCAGATTAAGGCGATGCAAACCCCGCCCGATATCGCGCTTATTGATATGAACATGCCCGAGATGAACGGAGTTGAACTGAATGCCATTTTGCACCGCGAGTATCCCGCTGTTAAGGTAATTGTATTATCGGTGCATGGCGAGGAACGGTATATGAGTAAAATGATTGAGGCCGGGGCCTGCGGCTATCTCAAAAAAAACTGCGAAACATCGGAGCTTTTTCAAACTATTACCAGCACCTATGAGCTTGGCTTTTATTTTAATAAAGATGCGGTAAGCGCCATGCGCAACGCGGTACACCATCGTAAAACAGGCATCCATAATATGAACAATATCCCTATATCCCTAACCGAACGGGAGCTGGTGATATTAAGAATGATTTGCAACGAACTTACCAACGCCGAAATAGGCGAAAAGCTTTTTATAAGCAACCGTACCGTTGACGGCCACCGTACCAACCTGTTGGGTAAAATTGGCTGCAAAAACACCGCGGGCCTGGTTATATTCGCCATTAAACACGGCATTTTTGAGCTGCAGTTTTAGCGGGCTGCATTACTGTTTATCTCCTTTTGTCCGCACCTCCCCGGTGTTAACCGCAATTGCTTAATCATAGCAATTTTTACCTATTTATTGTTTTTTTGGCCACGCCAAGACAATCGCTTTTAAAGATTTACGGATGAAAAGGTAACTCCTATGGAGCAAAAAGCATAAAATATTGGTTCTACAAACCGGTAGCCGCGATGCGGTAATTTTCGCTTTATTGGATATTCGATGCCGCATCGCGGCTACCGGTTTGTAGAAAACGACCCGAACCGGACGAGATGCCGCATAGCGGCTACCTACTAAATAGTTGACAGTGAGCTATTAATGTGTTCAATTGATTTGCTTTCTATAAAGGACTAACTATCTCATTATCAAAATCAATACGTTCCAAAGCGTTCGATGTGGTCCACCCGTTCCGGTGGAACACTATTGCGGATTTTTTGCAATAAATCCGCCAAAAGCCTCTTTTCAATTTACTGTTTTCCTGAGCACCCGGTTTGTCTAACGACATGAGGTTCTCCGGGTATAAATACCTGTTTTTATGGTAAAAATACCCGGTTTTAATGTTGGGGTTTATTACGCTGAAATTGCCCCTTAAAGCGCCGTTACTTTGAAATGTCAAAACCAAACGAGATGCGCATCTGACCCCCGGTTTGACAAACGGCCCATACCGAAAAGCCATAACAGAGTAGGTAAAAAAGCAATTAAAAAATCTATACCAATGTCAACAGTATTAACAGAAGTTAAAGATGGCCAGGTTTATACCGGTTTCGATACTTCAACAGCAGCACAGTATTGTACGCCAAGTTATTTAGGCTGTAGCGCCTGTTTAGGTGCCAGCGTTATTGATGGCTATGTAGCCTTAACCATATCGGTAAACACCCCTTTTGGCGGCGTAACCAAAACATTTAAAATTACCCAGGGCGGCACATTTACCTGGCAGCCCTACAGCAAATTTAAAGTGGTTGTATCTATAAACAACTTTAGCGAGCAGGGTGGCACTTTCAGTTTTGATGCCGGAATACAGGTTTGTATTGATGTGCCTTTCTTAGGCTGGAAATGTGTGGGCTATAGCCATCATTTCAGCATCCCAACCTTACATGCTTTAGCCGCTACTAATGAGCTAAGTGATGTTGATTTTAGCGGTCAGCTTGCTTTATTGCTATTGCTTGAGCAAAACAATAAATGTAATTGCCACTAATTACCCCTTGCGCCGACTGCATTATGCAAATAACCGGTGCTGCAAAAAATAACGGCCGATACCGAAAAGCCATAAAAGAGTAGGTAAAAATCAAGAAAAAAATTATATCATGAAAAATTCAGAATTAAGCGCCTCAAAAATCCCGGTTAATTCATGCCAGGTATTCATCATCGCTTTTGTTGATTCAAGCTCCATTCAAACCGGCACCGGTCAGGGCGTGTATTTTGTAGATAACAGAAGCTCGGCTGGCAGCAGCAATGAGGGTTCAGCATCGCTGCAAACCGTTTGCGCGAAAATGTCAAACGTAGCCTGGAGTGTTATTCCGTTAAACCCCAACGACGGATTTTTATACTCTATACAAAGCATTGGTAGCTCAAACTCATGGGGACCGGGCGGTCAGCCATTGGCCGCAACAGGAGGTTATTATACCGGCCAGGTACAAAATGCAGGTCAGGCTGGTTACCAGATTACGCTAAACGCCATAGGCGGTGGCAACGTATTTCAACCAAGCACCACTCTTGGCATGAACGGCAATTAATTTATCAACCTATTTTTTTGAGATTAAAAAAACTACACAAAATGGCACATTCAGCAAAAGTACAGCTAAAAACCGCTGCACAAACCCCGCAAACTACCATAGGCATAGCGTTAGATACCGCGTATTTAACCAGCCAGCCCGGCAGCATAAGCACAGGCATTTATATGATTGATAACCGCCTTAATATTGGCAGTTACAATGAAGGCCAAATGGAATTATTTACCTATTGCTACCCAGGCGATAACATTTCATTTTATGTAACCCCTATTGATACTCAACGCGGCGACACGGTAAGCATCATTGGCATCAACGTTTCAAACGGCAATGTGTTTGGCGGCAGCCTTGGCGCTCCGCAGCCTACGGATAATGCGGCTTACTGGATTGGCAGGGCAATTAACGCCGGCCAGCAAACTTACCAAATCCAGGTTTTAATTACCGATGAAAACCACAACATCTACGTAATTAACTGGGACCCTTTTATCAAAACTGTAGGTTCCTGATCAATTTTTTACCTAAGTATATGCTGCCGGTTTTTTAGCCGGCAGCTTTTTTGTATCATCTAAATAAGGCGTTGATATTATGACTGGCAAACCACATTTTAATCTTTTATATGCTGTCCAAACGCCGCAAACCACCATTAATATAGCATTGGATACGGCATACTTAGAGGGGTTGCAAACAGGTAAACCTGCCACTACAGGTATTTACCTTTTAGATAATCGCATTGGCCTTGGCAGCAGCCCGGAAGGCACCCAAAGCCTGCATACCGTTTGCTATACCGGCGATCATATTTCCTGGCAGGTATTACCCATTGATCCGGAAAGAGGAGATACGGTTGCCATTACGGGCTTCACAATATTGGCCGGCAACGTTTTTGGCGGTAGTATTGGCGTACCACAGCCAACAGGTAATCCCGCCTGTTGGGTTGGCAGGGCCGTTAATGGGGCAAGTACCGCTGTTTACCAGATTTATTTTTTAATTGCCGATGAAGCTAAAAACTATTTTACTACCTATTGTGAGGTGAGCATATCTACCATTTAAGCCGGTTTACCTGATACCGTAAAAGATCCTGATACCCTGGATGTATTTTTTATCGCCCGCGTAGGATACACCATAATCAACCCTGAAAATTAAGCGCTGCACGCCCACATAAAACTCGCTGTAATTGCGGTTGTTTTTTGTGGTGAGGTAATTGCCCCCTATCACCTCCTCTAACTTAAAGTTACGGATGATGGGAATTTTGTTGAGGATTGATCCCGCAAAGTTATGCTGATAATGCGCCTCCAGGAAAGCGCCATCGGTACTATACTGGTAAAACGGTAAAAAGTGAAAGCTGCCGATGTAAGTGGGATCAAACGTGGTACCCTGGTTACCCAAAAAGTGATTATAATCCATATAATACACCGTTTTATTATTGAAGAACCCACCTGCGGTAAGCTTGAATGACGAAAAGCCCGTTAAGCCCACCCTGATATTGTACTGCGAAATATCAACCGAAGAAAAATCATAGTCAACATCAGACCCAAAAGCACCCTTGATGCCCTTGCGGTAGTTTACCGTAACTGTGGGATATTTTGAAGGCAGATTCACTTTACCCGTTGGCCGGGTAATGTATTGCTGATCGAACGTGAACGTGGCCGATGTGGCAAATGTTAAAGCCTGGTTATCCGGAAATAAAAACGAATGATCGTCGGCTGGTGTTCCCGGTGGTGCTAAGGGATTGTTGGAAGTGTACTCCCTGTTTTTATTATCAAAAATATGTCCGTACGATGTATTATATAACTGCGAGCGACTGGCATAAGATAAACTGCCCGATAGTAAAACACCATTGGCTACCTCACGCTGATACCCAAACAACCCATAGTGCGAACGATAATATTTAACATAGTTATTTTCGCTAAGCAAGGTACTTAATGTGTTAAAATACAATGAGCGCGTGCCTACGTTATTAAGGTCAAGCACATCGCTGCCAAAGCCGGTGAAAAACTTAGCGTTATGGAATGGATCGTTTTTATATTCTGAATAGATGTTGGCACTGAATAGTTTATTCCCAAATCCGTAGCGCACATCGGGTGTGATGCTAAAGTTATGAAAATCATCTATCTGGCGTGTTAGTTTAATTTTGGCGTTTATACCAAAGCCTTCTACTGTGTTATAATAAAACGTTTGTATAAAGGGGAAAATGTATAAAGAATCTTTTGCGCTGCGGGTACTTGCATAATATCCAAATATTAGGTAGCCCGGATAGTTGATGTGATTTTTGCTATGCTGCAGCGTATCTAAATAAGCATCGGTTTTTTTATAGGCGGCAATGCTATCTTTCTTTTGGTAGTCTCTTGCTTCCATCTTTGTTAACGGGACAGGTCGTACCGATGCCCAGTAATCCTCCTTTTTGGTATTGGCTGCTGTGTCAATTTTTAAAACCTCGCCGGTAAAAAAATGCTCTGGAAAGGTTGGATTGATTTTGTAATTGTTAAAAATAGCCTCGTAATATCCGCCAAACTTAAAGCCCAATACCGCGCCTTTAAAATTATATTGCACAGCTGCCGGCATCCAAACGCTATCCGTAATGGCTACATATTGCTGGGTTATTTTTAGGGTGTCGATAAGGTTAAGGCTATTCATGCCGTTTTCAAGGTACAGGTCGGCACTGTATAAGCGCCAATCGCCATCCACAATATAAATATCGCCCTGAAAGTACTGGCCGTGGGCGCGTTTGGGAATCACCTGTATTTTGTCAATCACCCTACCGTTTTCGTTTGATACACCCAGCAGCTTATAATTATAAAACAGGTGCGCGTTTGAGGCCAGGGGCGATACATAGCCGCGGGTACTTAGACCGTTTATTGTAAATACATTGTTGTAAAAATTAACCTGTAAATCAGAAGCTTTATTATAGCTAAACGCGGTATTGATACCCGCCATGCGGTTGGCAATAGTGATCTCCTTGATCTTATCAGGGCGTTGAAAGTTATACTCCGATAATGATTCCTGCTGATAAAGTATGCCCCGTCCGTTCGAATCAAGATCCAATGTACGTACAACCTCTTTTGATAATAACGATTTTGGCGCGCTCAATAATTTCTGCACCGCCTTAACATAAACCGCCGATGAATACGATGCCGCCTCTTCGATATAGTATTTGCGTTTTTTGATCACCTGTTTCATAATGGTATCGGCTGCATCATGGTTTTTACGATACATGGCGGCGACACGTTCGGTGCCGAAAACCTCATCGTCCATTTGCACATTCAGGGTTTCGTCATGATCGGTAATGGTTACCTTAATTACCTTTTCGTTATAACCAACAAAACGATAGGTAAGGTTATAGGTGCCGGGGGCAAGTTTAAACTGGTACACGCCATTTTCATTGGCAGTGGTGCCGTAAGTAGAGTTACGGATATATACCGATGTAAAGGGTATAGGGTTGTTTTTGCTGCCGGTAATTTTGCCCGACAGCTTATATTGTTGTGCCGATGCCGTTAACGAGCATAAAGCGGTAAAAATCAGGAGTAAGTGTTTTTTCATATGGTTATTCAATCAAATATCGCCAAGCCTCAAAATGTTTTATTTAGCGATGAATAATTAATTTAAAGGCTAATAAAATCGGCTCAAATGGCTGTTATTGCTTAATTTTGCTGCCTTTAAACATCAAACACCATGTACAATACACTACAGCCGGTTTTACAGCAGGAATTGGAAGCCATTGAAAATGCGGGATTATACAAAAAAGAACGTATCATAACATCAGCACAAGGCGCGGATATTACCGTGCAGGGTGGCCAGGAGGTAATAAATTTTTGCGCCAATAATTACCTTGGCTTATCGGGCAATGCCCAGGTGATCAAGGCAGCCCAGGCTGCTATGGAAACACATGGTTACGGTTTATCTTCGGTACGTTTTATTTGTGGTACCCAGGATATTCATAAAGAGCTTGAAAAAAAGATCTCTGAATTTTTAGGCACCGAAGATGCCATTTTGTACGCTGCCGCATTTGACGCCAACGGTGGTGTGTTTGAACCTTTGTTTAATGACCAGGATGCCATTATATCTGATGAGTTGAACCACGCTTCAATCATTGATGGTGTGCGCCTGTGCAAAGCCCAGCGTCAGCGCTACAAACACGATGACATGGCCGATTTAGAAGAGAAACTGCAAGCTACTGCAAGCTGCCGTCATCGTATCATTGTTACCGATGGCGCGTTCAGCATGGATGGCACCATTGCCCAATTAGATAAAATTTGCGCCCTGGCCGAGCAATATAACGCCTTGGTGATGATAGATGAAAGCCATTGCAGCGGTTTTATGGGGAAAACCGGCAGGGGTACCCATGAGCATCATAATGTAATGGGTAAAATAGATATTATTACCGGTACATTGGGTAAAGCTTTAGGTGGTGCATCGGGCGGTTTTACATCTGGCCGTAAAGAAATTATTGATATGCTGCGCCAACGTTCAAGGCCATATTTGTTTTCAAATACGCTTGCGCCTGCCATCACCGGTGCTTCAATAGCTGTATTGGATATGCTGAGCGAAACTACCCAGCTGCGCGATAAATTAGAAACCAATACCCAATACTTCCGCCAAAAAATGACAGAAGCTGGTTTTGATATTAAACCGGGCGTACACCCTATCGTTCCTGTTATGCTTTATGAAGCCAAACTGGCCCAGGAGTTTGCCGCCAAAATGCTGGAAGAAGGTATTTACGTAATTGGGTTTTACTACCCGGTAGTACCACAAGGCAAAGCCCGCATCAGGGTACAAATTTCTGCAGCGCATGATATGCATCACTTAGATAAAGCTATTGCGGCCTTTACCAAAGTAGGTAAGGAATTGGGCGTGATTAAATAATACGTACAGATTCTTTATATTTGTACGTATAAACAGGTTTGTTATGGAAAGTACAAAGCTAACTTTGAGCGTTAAATCAGATTCTGTACCTCGTATAAAAGAATATGCGAAGCGTCAACATACAAGTGTTTCTAAATTAGTGCAGGAGTATTTTGATAAAATAGAGGAACAAGAAAAAAAAGAAGATCCTTTATTAGAGAAATATAAAAATATCGAGATTCCTGAATGGATTCAAAGTTTAACAGGTATTTTGAAGGGGAAATATCCGGACGATATGAATTACGACGACATGAAGTACGAATATTTCAAAGAAAAATATGACTTATAAACGCCTATTCTTAGATAGTGATGTTTTATTGGATATGTTTTTAAAAAGAGAGCCGTTTTTCTTTTATACTCAAATACTATTAGTTGAGGGCGAAAAAAGAAAGCTCGAGATCAATACATCGTCGTTAGTGATAGCGAATATAAATTATGTGCTAAGGAAGCAGGTGGGACAGATAACAGCGAGGGAGAATATAAAGGCTTTAGTTAAATCAATCAATATCTTACCGTTTAAAAGCGATATAATTGATTTGGCATTAGTGAGTAATATTGCCGACTTTGAAGATGCAATTCAGTACTTCATTGCCCAAAAGCACAATTGTGATTTAATCATAACCCGTAATATAAAAGATTATAAAGAGTCAACCATACCGGTTTTAACAGCCGAACAATTTTTAAGAATATTATAATGCAAAATAAAATAGACCAATACGCTGCCGAGATTAAGGCTTTCGCTTCCGCAAAGGCCGATGAGCTGGAAGCTTTCCGGATAAAATTTTTAGGAACCAAGGGGATAATTAAAGACCTTTTTGAAGAGTTTAAAACCGTTAGTTCTGAAGAAAAGCGCACGTTTGGTAAAGTACTCAATGAGTTTAAACAATTGGCCGAAGCTAAATATGCGGAGTTAAAGGAGAGCATTGACGCTGGCCCGGCTGCTAAAGACCTCGACCTGGATTTAACCCTGCCTGGTGATGGTTTTGCTGTTGGCTCGCGCCACCCGTTATCATTGGTGCGTAACGAGATTATTGATATTTTTAAACGCCTGGGCTTTGTTGTGGCCGAAGGACCGGAGATTGAGGACGACTGGCATAATTTCTCGGCCTTAAACTTCCCTGAGGAACACCCGGCCCGTGATATGCAGGACACCTTCTTTATCAAAAAGAATCATGGTAAGGATGATATCGCTTTGCGTACCCACACCTCATCGGTACAGGTAAGAATGATGGAGCATGGCAAACCGCCGTTCCGCGCTATTATGCCGGGCCGGGTTTATCGTAATGAGGCTATATCTGCCCGCGCGCATTGCTTTTTTCACCAGGTTGAAGGTTTATATGTTGATGAGAACGTTTCATTTGCCGATTTAAAGCAAACCCTTTACCATTTTGTACAGGAGCTTTATGGCGAAGGTACTAAAGTGCGTTTCCGCCCGTCATACTTCCCATTCACCGAGCCATCTGCCGAAATGGACGTATCATGTACCATTTGCAAAGGATCGGGCTGTAATATGTGTAAATACAGCGGCTGGGTTGAAATTTTGGGTTGCGGTATGGTTGATCCTAACGTGTTGGAAAACTGCGGTATTGATAGTAACAAATTTACCGGCTTTGCGTTTGGTATGGGTATGGAGCGTATTGCCAATTTAAAATACGTTATCCGCGATCTGCGCCTGTTCTCGGAAAATGACAGTCGCTTTTTAAAGCAATTTACTACCGAAATGCTATGAGGAAACTGCTGGCCATTGTATTGATAAGCCTGTGTTACATCTCTTGCGGAAAAGCTACCGACTATGTACCAAGCATACCGGTAAACTTTTCGGCGGCTATCAATGATCCGCGCCTGGCCGGGCTTAACAGCGCCGGTGGAGTTGCGCTTATTAATGGTTATGGGGTAGCAGGCCTTATTATTTACCGTACCCCAACAGGTGGTTATGCAGCGTACGATCGCTGCAGCAGCTATCAGCCCGAAAAAAAATGCGCCGTAACGCTGGATGCGTCAGGCTTTACGGTTACTGATCCTTGCAGCGGATCAAAATTTTCACTGGCCGACGGAACGCCTGTAAAGGCGCCTGCAACCAAGGCCTTAAGAAGCTATATTGTAAGTTCGTATAATTATACGATCACTGTATCCAACTAATGTAAATGGAAGCCGATAAAATTAAAGATAGTATTAAGCGGGCAGCACAGGAATTATTCCGCAAATTCGGTTACCATAAAACCAGCGTTAACGAAATAGCCAAAAAGGCAAAAATTGCCAAAGCTACCATCTATAAATATTTTGACAGCAAAGAAGCCGTGTTGCACATTTTGCTGATGGATTATATTAAACTGAGTGTTGACGACCTGGTGCAAAGCAATACGCCGGACATGGACGAAGAGGCGTATTTGAATAACCTCATCATGAAAACCTGCCGGTTATCATACACGGTTTGTAACGAGTTTATCGGCTGGGATTTTATCCGCGAATCTACCAACTCCCAGGATTTTTTGAAGAACTTATCTAACGAGCTGGAAGAAATGCTGATGGCCTCATTTATCCAGTTACCTGGCATTCGCAAGCATGAAACTTACCACCAGCGCCTGCGCTTTTTAATTAAATGCAGTAAAAGTATCGTATTTAGCTTCGCGTTTACCTCGGTAAGTGATTCAGACGTGCGTAAAAACTTCGTTTCTTTTCAAAAAGAGATCCTTCCTTATTTGGTAAAGGCGGCTGTTACAGTTTAAATTTTGTTTATTTTAAACACTATTGGCTCCGGATCTTCAACTATCCAAATGGTAGCCTCATCTATACTAATCGCATTCAAATTCAAGAAAGAATCAGCCCGCTGTAAATAATTTTCTTCTATATCTCCAAGGCGGGGCAGGGCTACTATATCGTTATCGATATTGATCCGCCTAACCCTGTCCAATAGTAGTTTCAAAGTATCTGCCGTATATACCGATTTTGCTTCTTCGGCTAAATCGCCCTTTTCATCAAATAAAAAGTAGTCGGTCATCAATATGGAGAAGAATTGTTTGTCGCGCCTATCGTAATAAAATACTTCAGAAAACTTTACCGGTGATTGGCGAAGGCCTTCTATCAACCAGTTATAAATCTGTTCTTGCATCGTCATGGATAAAGATATGGAAGTTGTCGGTTTATTTTGCGAGAGGAAAATATTTAGATGCGGTTTTTAAAAGATTATAAAAGAATCGGCTGTGAGCTATCATTTTAATTACTAACATGTTGTTGATATTATTATACCATATACCATTTTAGTATACGGTATAATTTATTATGTTTGCATAGTAAATTAAAAAAATCATGAGCAGCGAACTAACAGATTTTTCAAACCAGATAGATGCACAGGTTGAATTTGAAGAGGTTGAGATTGATACGCAGGATATTTTAAGCTATATAATCAGCTTATTTGCTTAGCGTTTTCAGCCATTTGTTAATTGCCCGGGTTAAGTAAACTACTACCCGTGTGGCGCGTTATGTGTTTAAAATCCTGTCTGCCCATTCTCATATCTTGCTCAATTTGCATAGTATATTAAAAAAGTCGTCATTTTTTGAGCAAAAACAGGTAAGTTCGCAACCGCTATTATTTTTTTACCAATAGGTTCAAAATGACTACTAAAAGAGGTTTTACTACCACCCTATTACATGCCGACCGCCTTGGCAAACCCGAGCACGGTTCTTTACACAAACCCATTCATACTTCGGTTACTTACGGGCACGAGGATGTGCAGGACCTAGTAGATATTTTTCAAAATAAAAAGAAAGGTTACGCTTACTCGCGCCAGGGTAATCCAACGGTTACCGCGTTGGAGCAAAAGGTAACTCAAATGGAAAAGGGCTTTTCGTCTATCGCTTTTTCTACCGGTATGGCGGCTATTTCGGCTACCATTATGGCCTTAATAAAACATACAGATCATATTGTGGCCAGCTCGTTTCTGTTTGGTAACAGCCGCAGTATTTTCCAAACCTATATTGATATGGGTTTAGATATCACTTTTGTTGATGCTACCGATGTAGCCAACGTAAGTGCGCAAATTAAAGAAAATACCAAACTGGTATTTGTTGAAACCATAGCGAACCCGGCCACCCAAATTGCCGATTTGGAAGGTATTGGTGAGTTATGCAGCCAAAAAGGAATTTTATACGTGGTTGATAACACCATGACATCGCCATACCTGTTTAACCCAATTGATGTTAAAGCAAGCTTGGTAATTAACTCCTTAACCAAATACATCGGCGGCCATGGTGATGCCTTGGGTGGCAGCGTTACCGATACCGGTTTATTTGACTGGAGCATTTATCCAAATATTTTCCCAAGCTTCAAGGATCAGGTTAAACCCGAGGCTTTGGGCATGACCCAGGTGCGCAAAAAAGGTTTACGTGACGCCGGTGGCACTTTAGCACCCGAAGCAGCCCACACCATATCTGTAGGTGCCGAAACTTTAGCCCTTCGTTTGGAGCGTGCATGTAACAACGCTTTCGCGTTGGCTACCTATTTTGAAAGTCACCCTAAAATTAAGAAGGTATTTTACCCGGGCGTTGCAAGTCACCCGCAGCACGACCGTGCAGCCAAACTATTTAAAAAATTTGGCGGCTTAATGAGCATTGAACTGGATGAAAGTATTGATTGCCTTGCATTTTTAAATAAACTACAGCTGGTTGTAAAATCAAGCAACCTGGGCGATACTCGTACGCTTGCCATTCCGGTAGCGCAAACCATCTTTTTTGAATTGGGTGCCGAGCGCCGTGCCGAAATGGGCATCCCCGAAAGCATGATCCGCCTATCGGTAGGTATCGAAGATCTGGATGATTTGGTAGAAGATTTTACGAACGCCTTGGGATAGAATCAAGAGATTAGAGTCAAAAATTAAGACAATATTTTTAAAGGACAAAGGGTGAAAACGTGTAATAAAAATTCATTCTTTGTCCTTTTTATGTTTGCGCTTTGGGCCACATCGTGTAAACATGATCGCACTGTAAACACCTCCTTTTATTATTGGAAAACGGTTTATAAAACCAACCCCACCGAGCAGGCTTATCTGCAACATTTTCACAGCAGCAAACTGTATGTGCGAATAATGGATGTAGATATGGATGAAAACGGCACATCGCCTGTTCCGATATCTCCGGTTACTTTCAATGCTAAGCTACCCGATACGGTTGCTATTGTACCGGTGGTGTTTATTGTTAATAACATCCTCAAAAATATCTCCCATCCGCAGTTGGATGACCTGGCCGGCAAGATCAGCAATTTTGTTGATGGCAAAATACACCAGGCCGGTAAGTACACTTTCAACGAGATACAAATTGACTGTGATTGGACCGCATCTACCCGCCAAAACTACTTTTACCTGCTCAAAAAACTGCAACAGGTACCTTATTTAAAAAGCAAACGCTTTTCTGTTACCTTACGACTGCATCAAATAAAAAATCAAAAAAGCAGCGGCATCCCACCGGTTAACCGGGTTATGCTTATGTGTTACAATATGGGCAACCTGCGCAAATACGGGCAGCAAAATTCCATCCTTGAAATTACCGAGCTAAAGAAATACCTGGGCGATAACATCAGCAATTACCCATTGCCCATTGATGTTGGCTTACCGCTTTTTAGCTGGGCGGTAGCCTTTCGTGATCATGAATATATCGGCATCGCAAAAAGAATTTCAATTGCCCAACTACAGCAAAAAAATCAGTTTATATTTATAGGGAATAATATCTATCGTGCTAAAACAGACTTGCCCGATGATGGTTTAAAAGCCAATGATGAAGTGCGTTGGGAAGCGGTTTCGGCAAATGACCTGCAATTAACGGCTGGCTATTTATCGCCGCTGATAAAAGCCGATAATACGCTTAATGTTATTTATTTTCACCTTGATGAGCCTGTAATAAAAGCCTATACCTATGCCGACCTTGAAAAAACTAATCATATTTTCCGTTAGCCTTATCGCCTGCTTTTTTATTGGTATTGCTATTGATCTGGCTTGCGGTCCGGAGGCTGATCCTTATGATTATTACGTATCCTTTTTCCATAATGACATTCAGCGTACGCAGGAATATAAATCATTCTATTTTACCGGCTATAAATTTCTTTATGACGATGATGAACAGGTAAGCGAAGCCGCTATTAATTCGCGCGAGTGGGCTGCATACCTGGGGCATGATGTTAAACCTGTCGATGTTGAAAAGGTCATGTACAAGTTAGGCGGTAAAACAGATTCTGTTTTGTATGAGGGCTATTTAAACGGAAAAGGCAAATTACCCGATAGCTTAAGTAATAATACCTTTTTAAAAACGCTGCCCGCCAATAAAAGTGCTCTTGGTTATTATCGGTTTGCCAAAAGTGTCGAACCCATTGCCAATATCACTTCGTATGATTATTGGAATCCGCAGCCAAGGGATACCACGTCATTAATGCAAGCCGGTAACGAGGCACTCCAAACCGCCCTAATTCAAAAAGACAGTTTCATTAAGCTACGATATTTATACCAGGCCCAGCGCCTATTACATTACGCCGGCAACGCTAAAGCCGCGATAGATGTTTACGATAAATACCTTGACGCTTATAAAGGCGAAAGCCATATAAAAGGCTGGGCTTTGGCGCTAAAGGCTGGTGAAGAACGCAGACTTAAGGATACTACAAAAGCCGCATGGTTATTTGCTAAAGTTTTTGCTGGTTATCCGGAAAGAAGGGTACAAGCTTATCGCAACTATAATTTGATGAGCGTTACCCAGGCCGATGTTTTGGAACTTGCTGCAAATAATAACGAAAAGGCGGCAATAACCGCGATTACGGCATTCAATAAGCCGGGGTATGATATAAACGGCTTAACGGATCTTTATCAGTTTGCGCCATCATCTGATATGATTGGCGTATTGCTGATCAGAGAGATCAATAAACTGGAGGAACAACACCTAAGCGGTACGGGCATTAATAGTTATTCATCCCCCGGCATGAAGGCGCAGCAGGTAGCGGCAAAAAAGGCAGCAGATACTCATATGGCCGCGCTTAATCTATTTTGTAATAAAGTATGGGCTGATAAAAAATATGCCGAATATCCATTGGCGCGACTGGCGCAGGCCTACATGGCCTGGATGCAAAAGGATGTTGTAAATGGCAATAAATACATTGCCGACCTTAACAACGAAAAGCTAAGTATCAAACTGAACGACCAGAAACAGATCATCGCCCTGTTACTTAAAGCTCAGGGAGCCTTGCAGCTTAATAGTGTTAATGAAGATGGATTATTGGCGTCTTTAAAATGGCTTAATGAAAAGGTTTCCCGGGAAACTGCCGGTACAGAGGCAGAAATATCATCATGGAACTATTACGGTCAGCATCCCTTTGCACAAACTGCCCGTAACTTTTACCAGCAGGTTTTAGCGCCAATATATTTAAAACAAAAGGATACCAGTAAAGCGGCCCTGGCAATGATGATGGCCGACGCGTACGATCCCAAAAATCCGCAGGTAGGCGAAGAAACCCGGATGTTTTTTCAGCAACTGCGATCATCACCATTGATTAAAATAGCGGCCTGGCAAAAATCGCCACCAAATACAGCCTATCTTAAATTTTTAACCCAGAAGTTGGGCGTTCTTAAAAACGATTTCGTTTATGAACTATTGGGTACCGCCTACCTACGCGAACATAAATATAATGAAGCTTTTAGCGCCTTGAACCAAGTGAGCGATAAAACACTAAATAAGTTTCCTTCAAATTACTACGATGATACCGATGTAAGCGCAGATCCATTTTTGAGCCGCCTGGCAGATTACCCTAAGGTAATGCACGAAAAAAACGCAAAGGGGTATAACAAAAGGCAATTTGCCCAGGCGATGGCCGGCTTTCAAAAGCTTATGAAGTCCGACCCGAAAAACGCCGCTACCTATTATTTTACCTACGCCACGGCTTTGTATAATACATCTACCTATGGCAACGCCTGGTATCTTATCAGTTATGATTGGTCGTCTACAGATTATGGGCGCGAATCGCAAAACTATTACGATGCCGATTACATAAAATGTACCAATGCCGAAAAAGTCTTTCTGCAGGCCAAGCAGCTAAGTGCTAATGCCGATTTTAAGGCCAAATGTACCTTTATGGCCGCAAAATGCCGGCAGAAACAAATAAGGCTGCCATCGTACAGTTATCTCATCGGTAATGATTATACTAAAATGGATGCCGCCGAAAAACAGTACGCCATAGGAGTGCGAAACAATTTTTACTTTACCGATTTGCAGAAAAACTACAGCCAGACTCCGTTTTACAAAACAGCCGTAAATGAGTGCAGTTACTTCAGAGATTTTATAGCCGCGGGTAAAAAGAAATAAAGGCTTTAAGAATCAGGTTGAATGCCGCCGTCTTAATTCTTGCTTCTAGCCTCTTGCCTCTAAAATTAAGCTCTTGTATCGTTCCCGTTATAAATGCTCAAATAGCTTTCATAGCGGGATAGCTCGATGTCTCCTTCCTCCAAAGCTTCTAACACGGCGCAGCCAGGTTCATTAATATGGCGGCAATTGTTAAAGCGGCATTGGTTTAGGCGGGAGCGCATTTCGGGGAAAAAGTGGCTTAGTTCTTGCTTTTCTATGTCGATAACACCTAATTCGCGAATGCCGGGGGTATCAATGATAAAGCCGCCTTGGGGTAGTTCAAACATTTCGGCAAAGGTGGTGGTGTGCATGCCTTTGTCGCTCCATTCAGATACCATGTGGGTACGCAGATCGAGGCTTGGTAACAGGGCATTGATCAGGCTTGATTTGCCAACGCCGGAATGGCCTGAGAACAGGGTTATTTTATATTTAATCAGCTCCTGTACGGTAGCGATGTTGGTACCCTCCAATGCCGATACTTCAAAACAGGGGTAGCCTATTTTTTCGTAAATGGCTTTCAGGTCGGCCAATATCTCCAGGCCTTCATCACTAAAAAGATCAACTTTGTTAAAAATTAACCTTGCCGGAATATCATAAGCTTCGGCAGTAACCAAAAAGCGATCAATGAATCCTAATGATGTACGGGGCGAGGCCAGGGTAACCACCAGCAGGGCTTGGTCCAGATTGGCGGCAATGATCTGGGCTTGCTTGCTCAGGTTTATCGCCTTGCGAATGATATAGTTTTTACGCTGATGCAGGTTGGTAATTACGCCGTTTTCCTGGTCGGGCTCCATTTCAAAGTCAACCACATCGCCAACGGCCAGGGGGTTGGTGGTGGTAATGCCTTTAATCCTAAACTTTCCTTTTATCCGGCAATCAATCCTTTGGCCATCGGGTGTTTGCACCTGGTACCAGCTTCCGGTCGATTTTATAAGTAATCCCTGCATATCTATTCAACTCCAAAAGTAACAAATACTATGCATACCATTGTTAAACGGATGGAAATCGGCTTTTAAGTGGTGTTTTTTATAGTAGTGGATTAAAAACCCCTAAATGTCTGTGCTATTTTTATTGCCTCGCCCGGGGTAGCTGTATTAGGGAGCCTTCGCCCCTAATACAACAAATGATCGTACGGATATCGCTCCGTATGTATCGCTTTTACTTCCTCATACAGCATCGCCCTAAACTCGTCAACATTTTCTTTTTTAGTTGCCGATATAAATATCGCCGGGCTGTTATTCTTAGCCATCCAGCTATGTTTAAAATCATCCAGCGTCAGCGGCTCGGCCTGTTGCTCTATCTGGTGATCTTCGGGCTTAAAGGCATCTATTTTATTAAATACCGTTATCATCCGTTTATCAATGGCGCCAATATCTTTCAGGGTTTCGTTAACGGTACGAATCTGGTCTTCAAAGTTAGGGTGCGATATATCAACCACATGGATCAATATATCGGCCTCGCGTACTTCATCCAGGGTAGATTTAAAACACTCCACCAACTGGTGAGGTAGCTTGCGGATAAATCCAACCGTATCTGATAATAAGAAGGGCACGTTTTCAATCACTACCTTCCGCACCGTGGTATCCAACGTGGCAAACAGCTTATTTTCTGCAAACACTTCCGATTTGGAAATCATGTTCATGATGGTTGATTTACCTACGTTGGTATAACCAACTAAAGCCGTACGAACCATTTGATGGCGATTTTTGCGCTGGGTTTCGTTTTGCTTATCAATTTGTTTAAGCCTGTCTTTCAACAACGATATTTTATTCAGGATCAAGCGCCTGTCGGTCTCAATTTGTGATTCACCGGGACCGCGCATACCAATACCACCTTTTTGACGCTCAAGGTGGGTCCATAAACGGGTAAGGCGTGGTAATAAATATTGCAATTGCGCCAGTTCAACCTGGGTTTTGGCCTGGGCGGTTTGCGCCCGGTTGGCAAAAATATCAAGGATCAGGTTATTCCTGTCCAGTATTTTCACCTTTAGTTCGTTCTCAATATTGCGCAGCTGCGATGGCGATAGCTCGTCATCAAAAACCACCATGTCAATTTCTTCTTCAACAACAAACGCGCGGATATCTTCCAACCGGCCCGATCCTACAAACGTAGCCCTATCCGGTCGCTGTAGTTTTTGGGTAAACCATTTAACGGTTTCCCCTCCTGCAGTAGCCACCAAAAATTCAAGTTCCTCTAAATACTCTTTCTCCTGTTCGTCAGTCACGTGAGGTGTCATCACGCCAACCAAAACAGCCTTTTCCTGCTTCACAGCAGTATCATAAAATTTTTGCTTCATTAACTATGGTCTATCAAATCAGTTGCCAGTTTACTAATATATACACAAACGGGTATAAATGCTTTCAAAATAGTATACTTAAATAAATGGCTGCACATCTGCAAAATTATAAAATCAAATAGATAAAGTGGTTAATAATAAGGCGCGTAAAAAATGTTTACTTATTTGTTATATTGTGCCACCGCATATCCTTGTTGCACTTTGTTATGAACAAACTCCTTATCCTGCTATTGCCCGCTGTTTTTGCCCTCAATGCCCAGGCGCAAACCGATCCTGTTTATATGCCTTTTGGCAAAATAAACAACTCCGATCTGGAAATGACCAAATGTGACTTTGAGCCAGATGCCAATGCCGAAGTGCTTTTTAATAAGGGCGATGTTTATTACGATGCTGCTTTTAACATAGAGGGCGAATACCACAAACGAATAAAGATATTTAATGATAAGGGCAAGGATGAAGCCAACATCCGGATTGAATTTTATGGAGGTAATAAGCTGGAGCATGTTACTGATGTACAGGCCGAAACCATTAATTTGGTTAATGGTAAACCCGAAATTACTAAAGTAGACAAAAAGCTTATTTATACACAAGCCATTGATAAGGTACGCAGCGCCATCGTTTTTTCGATGCCCAATATTAAACCAGGCTCGGTTATAGAGTATAAATACAAATTTATAAGTCAATCCTTCAGCAATTTCCCATCCTGGGATTTTCAGGAAAGAATACCTACACGGTATAGCGAATTGGATACGTCTATTCCGGATATATTATATTTCAGAGAAACCCGGCGCGCCTGGCAGCCCTATTTTAAAATAGAACGCCACAGCGATGCCCGAAGCATTGGTAGCGGTACCGACGTAGTAATGTATAACGTAGAACGGGAAAACAGGGTGTTGATAAACGTACCATCCCTAAATGACGAGCCCTACATGCGCTCATATGCCGATAACTTACTCACCCTTCATTTTAACCTTACTTCAGTAAAATCCACCTATGGTGTTTTTAAATCCTACTCAGATAGCTGGGCCAAAGTAGGTGGAATTATAGCTGATGACGAAGATTTTGGCGGTCAGCTTAAACGTAAACTCAACGGAGAGGACGTCATTATTGCTAAAGCAAAGGCTCTTAAAACCGATAATGAAAAAATTGCTTACGTTTTTAATACCGTAAGAGACGTAATGAAGTGGGATAGTGTTGACCGCTGGTATACCACCGATGGCACATACCGCGCCTGGGAAAAGAAAACAGGAAATTCGGCCGAGGTTAATATCATTTTATATCACCTGCTTAAACAATCGGGGGTAAAAGCTTATCCTATGATTGTAAGCACCCGTGATCATGGGAAGGTGGCACATTATAATACCTCGCTATCGCAGTTTAACAGGGCTGTAGTTTACGTGCCTGTTGATACTACTAAAGAATATATACTGGACGCAACCGGTAAGTATAATTTGTATAACGAAACCCCGGACGTATTACTCAATTCCGAAGGTCTTTATATTGATAAGGCCACTGACCAGTTTGATATGGTTTATATTAAAAGGCAAAAACCGGTGCGACAGGTGGTTATGATAGCTGCTGATATATTGCCCGAAAGTAAAATAACCGGAACAGCCAACATTGTAAGCTACGGCTATAACAAGATAAACAACACCCGTCGTTACAAAACAGATGGCGAAAAGAAATATATAGATTTTATAAGGAATAATGATAATAACCTTAAAATATCATCCCTAAAAATGAACAATATGGAGGTTGATACCCTCCCTTTAACACAGGATCTGACTTTTAACCTGGAGCTTAACGGATCAGACGGCAATTACATATACTTTAATCCAAATTTATTCAGTGCCATGCGCATAAATCCGTTTTTAAGCGAAACACGATCCACCGATATTGACTTTGGGTACTTGAATAAGTATGAGTTAGTTGGCCGTTACAAGTTACCAGCGGGTTACAAAATAGATATTTTACCCAAAAGTGGCATCATGATCATGGAAGACAAAACCATCAGCTTTAAAAGAATGATAGCCGAAGATGAAGGATATGTACAGGTAAGATATGTTATTGAGTACAAAACAATCCACTACAACAGAGAAAGCTATAACGAATTAAGGCAGTTTTACAAGCAAATGCATGAAATGCTTAACGAACAAATTGTGTTAAAAAAGGGATAGCTCCCACGCCCCAAAAAACGCTAATACAATCAAAGCCAAAAAAAGTTTTATTTATTATGAATGTATCTTCCATTTATTATATTCGTCGTGATTAAACCTTATTGACATGAACAAGCTTTTTGCCCTGCTTTGCCTGGGCACCTTAACCATCACTGCAAACGCTCAAACCGCTGCCCCTGTACCAACCGCGCAATCATTCGGAAAAGTTGATAAAGCCGACCTGGAAATGACCAAGTGCGATTTTGAACCCGATGCCAATGCCGAAATCCTTTTTGATAAAGGAGATACCTATTTTGATACCCAATACAACATCAATACCGACAGGCATAAACGAATCAAGATATTTAATGATAACGGAAAAGAGGAAGCCAACATTCGCATTGAATATTACAGCTATAACCGGGCAGAATATATTACCGGTTTGCAGGCCGAAACTATCAACCTAACAAACGGTGTTATTGAGCCTATCAAAGTTGATAAAAAGCAAATTTTTACCGAGGCTGTTGATAAATACCACTCGGCTTTGGTATTCTCGTTCCCCAATGTAAAACCAGGTAGCATCATTGAATATAAATACCGCCTTACAAGTGTTTCTATAGATGCTTTTCCCGATTGGTATTTTCAAAATGATTTGCCAACCCGTTACAGCGAACTGAATACCAATACACCAGAGTTTTTGACTTATAAACGGTTAACCAATTTGCATTCGCCATACGTGGTTGATAAAACAAGTTCATCAAATACACGTACCGAGGCTATGGCTAACATCCCATCATTAAAAGATGAGCCATTTATGGATGCCCGTAACGATAATTCTGAACGGATACTTTTTCAATTATTGAGCATCCGCATACCGGGCTATTATTATCCAAACTTTCAGGATTCATGGGAAAAAGTTGGTCAAAACAGGATCAATAATGAGGATTTTGGTGGTCAGTTAAATAGGAAACTTACCGGCGAAGAGGTAATTATTGCCAAAGCCAAAGCGCTTAAAACTGACGATGAAAAAATAGCATACATTTTTAACGAGGTTAAAAACACCATGAAATGGAATGATGTGTACGATATAAACTCTACCGATGGCACCCCAAAAGCCTGGGAAAAAAAGGTTGGCAACTCGGCCGAGGTAAACATCATCCTTTATCACCTGTTAAAAAAATCGGGATTAAATGTTCATCCAATGATGGTAAGCACCCGTAAAAACGGGCGTATTAATCCAGGCTACCCAAGCTATTACCAGTTTAACAGCGCTGTGGCTTACATACCGGTTGATAGTGCCAAATATTATGTGCTTGATGCAACCAGTAAATACAATTTGTATAACCAAATCCCGGTTAACTTTTTAAATTCATTTGGCTTATCGCTCGATGGCGAAAATAAGGCTTACGATTTGCAGTTTTTACAACAGCCAGACCCTGTTCGTCAGATTGTGTTGATAAACGCCGAAATTAAGCCTGATGGTAAAATGGCTGGCACTGCAGATATCAGCAGTTTTAGCTACAACAAAATGAATTATACCAAAAAGTATAAAACAGACGGCGAAAAAAAATTTAACGACTACATCCGCGAGGACAACAACAACCTCAAAATATCATCGCTTGCGTTTGAAAACATGGATGTTGATACGTTACCACTAAGGCAAAAGATCAATTTTAACCTCGACCTTACCGGCGGCGATGAAAACTATATCTATTTTAATTCAAACATTTTTACCGGGCTTAAAACTAACCCGTTTTTAGCCGAGAACCGTTTTACCGATATTGATTTTGGTTACCGCGACAACTACGCTATCACCGGTATTTTTAAAATACCAGCCGGTTATAAGGTAGATGTTTTGCCTAAAAGCCTGAGTATGGCTATCCCCGACGGAACGGTAGTTTGCAAACGCCTGGTGGCCGAGCAGGACGGCTCCATTATGGTGCGCTTCAACATCGACCATAAGAAGTCGATGTATTTTAAAGAAAACTACCCCGAGTTTCGTGAGTTTTGTAAAAAAATGTATGACATGCTTAACGAGCAGATAGTACTTAAAAAAGGTTAATAACACAATGTTTACTAAATATTACACCAGGCTGCTGCTTACCACAGCGGCCTTATGTGCGCTATACAGCAAAGGTTATAGCCAGGATAAAAATATCTCCAAAGATTTGTACATCGCCGCAACCATCCCCGATTCTTTAAAGGAGGATGCAAACTCGGTTGTGCGGTACAGCATGGAAGAGGATAATTTTACAGGGCCAGGAAGGGCCGACGAACATTTCCATTCCATCATTACTGTTTTAAACGAAAAGGGTAACGACGAGGCCGAAAAGGTTTTGCATTACAATAAAAAATACGTTTCGGTAGGTTCATTTGAAATGAGGATTTACAGTGCCGATGGTACCCTTATCAAAAAGTACCATAAAAGCGATATGTATGACCGATTGGCGGTTGATAACGAAACCATCGTAACCGACGATAGGTTATTGGCTATAAGCCACACAATTGCAAGCTACCCCACAACAATCGAATATATTTATGACTACGATATGAGAAGCCTGCTTGATTTAGGATCATGGGGTTATCAGGATTATGAACAGTCCGTTCAAAATGCCTATTATCATATCTCTATTGCCAGCGATGCCGGCTTTAGATACATGAACAGGAACACTAAAATAAAGCCACAAAAAAGCACGGCCCAGGGGCGCGATAACTACTCATGGCAGGTTAACAATTTAAAGGCGTACAAGCACGAAGAGGGATCAAAAGGGTGGCGCGTATTACCCCACATTTATTTTGCGGCCGGCAATTTTGAGTTTTATGGCGTTCCCGGCGATTTAAGTACCTGGCAAAACTATGGTAAATGGCAGCAAAAACTCAATGCGGATGTATGTACCCTTAGCCCCGAACGAACTGAGGAGATAAAGAAAATGACGGCTGATTTAAAAACGGACAAAGAAAAGGTGAAGTTTTTATATGAGTACATGCAGAAAAGTGTACGCTACGTAAGTATACAATTGGGGATTGGCGGTTGGAAACCTTTCCCGGCAACATTTGTGGATCAAAAAAAATATGGTGATTGCAAAGCTTTATCCAACTACATGTCGGCTTTGCTTAAAGCTGTAAATATACCATCGTGTTATGCAATAATTAACGCAGGCTCAAATATGCAGCCTGCCGATCCTTCATTTCCGAATGATCCCTTTAATCACATTATATTATGCGTGCCGCTTAAAAGCGATACTACCTGGCTGGAGTGTACAAGTGCCACCCAACAGTTTGGGAAACTGGGCTCATTTACCGAAAACAGGTACGCGCTATTGGTTACCGATGATGGCGGCAAATTGGTTAAAACTCCTGCCAGCAAAGATGTTGACAACCAATTTAACAGCGAAGTACATGTAACACTTGATGCCGATGGTGGCGCAAAAGCCCAGGTTAAAATTTTGAGCACCGGCGATTACAGGGACGATTACCTGGGGTTGATGTATTTAAAAACAGATGAGCAAAAATCAAATGTGATAACCATGCTCCATATGAAACAACCATCTGTTTTTACCTTCAAACCATCAACCGATAAGGACGGGGTAAAAGAAGTTGATATCGATTTAGAATATGATAAGTTTTGCGATATCGCATCGGGCGACAAGCAGTTTTATAAACCCAGGGTGTTTGATTTGTGGCAAGCCACTTTACCGGTAGAAGAAAAAAGGAAAAGCGATTATTACTTTGAAGTGCCGATGTTAAAATCGTGCATTACCACTATTGACTTGCCCGCTGGTTTTGAGGTTGAAACTTTGCCGGCCGGCCAAAGCCTTAAGTTTAGTTACGGCACCTATGAGGTAAAATACACTTACGATGCTGCTAAAAACCAGGTAGTAAATACAACCAAATTTAACTTAACCAACCAGGTGATCCCGGCAGCGAAATACACCGAAATGCAGGTATATTTTGATGCCATTGCCAAAGCGCAAAATAAAAAACTGGTGATACGCCGCAAAGCGTAAATTTGCGCCTGATGATTTTCAGGCTTGATGAACGTTTAATATTCCCAGAGCCCGATTTGGCAGAGCCAGACGGGCTTTTGGCTGTAGGCGGCGATCTGTCAACCCAGCGCCTGGTTCTGGCCTATCAGCATGGCATCTTCCCCTGGTATAGTGATGATAGTCCAATCCTTTGGTACTCGCCTCATGAGCGCTTTGTGTTGTATCCGCAGGAATTAAAAATCTCTAAATCCATGAGGCAGGTAATGCGGTCGGGCAAGTTCAAAATTACCTCAAACACCTGTTTTGCCGATGTGATTAAAGCTTGTTCAACCGCCCCGCGTGAAGGGCAGGATGGCACCTGGATCACCGACGATATGCTGCAGGCTTACATCGCCCTGAATGCCGAACACTATGCCCATTCTGTGGAGGTTTGGCTTGATGACCAACTTGTGGGCGGCTTGTACGGCATATGGGTTGGTGATGTTTTTTGTGGCGAAAGCATGTTTAGCAGGGTGAGCAATGCCTCAAAAATGGCGCTTATTTATTTGTGCCAGAGTGGTAAGTTTGATTTGATAGACTGCCAGGTACATACAGATCACCTGGAATCGATGGGGGCCAGGATGATAAGCCGGGAGCAATATATAACCGTTTTACACAATAGTTTACTTTGATTGCCTACCTTTGGCAAGTATGCAGCAAGCTAACACTAAGGAGCGGATTATTTTGGGAATTGACCCCGGTACAGCAGTTATGGGATATGGCCTGGTTAAAGAAACCGGACCAAAAATTGAACTCATTGCCCTTGGCGTTGTGAAAATGGAAAAGCTGGACGACCATATGCTTAAACTACAGCGCATATTTGAAAAAACCGTAGCCCTTATTGATAATTACCATCCCGATTGCCTGGCTATTGAGGCTCCCTTTTACGGCAAAAACATACAGGTGATGCTTAAACTGGGCAGAGCGCAGGGGGTAGCCATGGCAGCCGCCCTATCGCGCAATGTAGAGATCACCGAATACGCGCCCCGTAAAATAAAACAAGCCATCACAGGCAACGGAAATGCCACCAAAGAGCAGGTTGCCGCCATGCTGCAAACCCTGCTAAAGTTTACCGAAACCCCCGACTTTTTGGATGCGACGGATGGCCTGGCCGTAGCCGTTTGTCATTCATTTCAAAGGATCAGCACCGGCGCAAAAACCGGTGGTAGCAAAAAATCATATTCCGGCTGGGATACTTTTGTAAAGGATAACGCGAAGAGGGTGGTGTAAGCACCCCCATTACCCTTTAATTCAGTCAACCGTTTTTAAATTACTTTTTCAGCGTTTGTTCAAACAGTTTGTAAATGCGTTTATACTCATCCGTCCAGCTGCTGGCTTGTTCAAAGGCATGGTCTTCTACCGGGAATGATGCCAGTTCCCAATTCTCTTTATGCAGTTCAATCAACTTCTGACTTAAGCGAACAATATCCTGGTAGTTTACATTCTGATCTATCATGCCATGCAGCATCAATAAATTACCTTTTAAGCCATTGGCAAAATAAATGGGCGAGCTTTGGCGGTAAGCGATCTCATCTGTAAAAGGTTCATTCAGGATATTGGCGGTGTACTCATGGTTATAATGCGCCCAATCGGTAACAGAACGGATAGCACCGCCCGCCGCGAAAACATCGGGCTCTGTAAACATGCCCATCAGTGTGATAAAACCACCGTATGATCCGCCGTACAGGCCAACATGTTTGGGGTTAACGCCATACTTTTCAACAAGGTATTTTACGCCGTCGGCCTGATCGGTAAGGTCTTTACCACCCATGTGGCGGTAAATGCCGGTGCGCCAATCGCGCCCGTAGCCGGCGCTGGCGGTATAGTCAATATCTAAAACAGTATACCCGTTATCGGCCAGCATGTTGTTAAACATAAACTCGCGGAAATAATAGCTCCATGAGTAGGTAACCTCTTGTAAATAGCCTGCACCATGCACAAATATCACCGCGGGTTTTGCCGCATCGGCTTTTTTAGGTTGATAAATGCGGGCGTACACATCACTGCCATAACGGTTTTTAAAGGTAATGATCTCTGGCGCGCGCCATGGATATGAATTATATTCGGCCGATACGGAGTTGGTTATCTGCAATGCTTTTGCCCCTTGTTTGTTAGCTTGAACATACAGATCCCAGGGTTTATTAGAATAGGAGTAACGGATAGCCAGCCATTTTTCATCGGGCGATAGGGTTACTTCGTTGCCACCCTTTAAACTGGTTATTTTAACCGGCGAGCCACCGGTTACGGGCATGCTGTAAAAATCGGTTAGGCCCGGGTGGTCAATATTTGCCGTAAAGTAAAACGTCTTTTTATCGTTGGATAGTTGCAGGGTTTGCACCTCCCATTTGCCGCTCGTGAGCTGTTTTTTTGCGCCGCTGGTTACATCAACCAAATAAATATGCGAGTAACCGCTGGCTTCGCTCTGGTAATAAAAGTGGATGTCATCAACATAGCCAACGTTGCCTGCTGCACCGTTTTCGATACCGGGGCCGCCAATCCAGGCCTCATCACGTTGTCTGTCTAACAAGGCAAGCCGGCCGGTTGTGGCATCAAGGCGCATAATCCAGCGGTCTTTATTATCCTGCGCCGAAACTACTACAACGGCGAAAGCACTGTTGTCGCTCCAAAACGGCCCCTCAACGGTTACCTGCCTATCGGCGTTTTGCTTTTTTAGTTCGGCCAGTTCATTTGGGTAGTCCTTTACGTAGTCGGGCAAATCTTTAATGCCAGGAATCTCTTTAGTGTTAATCTTATAAACGGTATCGCGCTGCCTGTCGAAAATATAAGTCTCTGAGGTAGATGATGGACGACCAACTTTTGAGCGGTTGGGAATATCCTCTGTAAAGCCCGATGCCGTTACATAATTTGGAACAATGGCCTCCTTAACATCAGCGGCAGGTTTAGTGAGCCGGTAAGTAATAAAGCGTTCATCCGGACTTATTTTAACCCGCCCTACCCTTTTATCGCCAAAGGGTAACTCTTTTAATTGTTTTGGTGCAAGCAAGGCTTCCTGAACAGAATCCTGTTTGGCGTCTTTTGCCTCAACTTTAATAATATCAAAAAGCTCGGCCTGTTGTTTTTTTAACCATTTTTCCTCCTCGTTGCTTTCATCTTTTGCTTTTTTGTTTTTTGCCGCTTTTACAAAGTTGGTTAACTGCTCCAGGCCGCTGCCATTAAGTTTTAAAGCGAAAAGATTATTGGCTTGTGAGAAAACAATACGCGTTTCATCGCCGTTAAAAACAGGGGAGCTTTCGCGTTGTTCGGTATGGGTTAGTTGTGTGGTTTTATTTGTTTTAAGATCTTCGAGGTACAGGTCGCCATTTTTTTCAAACACTTTTTGAGTATGTTTTTTATTCCAGCTGCCATTACCGGTTAAATTACGCTGATCTTCTACGCTTACTTTTTCGGGTTTGCTGCTGCCGGGTGTAATAGCAAATAATGCATCGGGACCAGTTTTATCATTATTCCATTTAAAAAGGGCTTTTTTACTATCGTCGCTCCAACGAATTTCTGAGGGTGATGTGCCTATCCATTTAGGATCGCGCATGATCTTTTCAATGGTGAGGGTATCTAACTTTTGGGCATTGGCATTGGCCGCGCCAGCTATGAGAAGCAGCGTAAATAATTTTTTCATCGATCAGTCGTTAAGCGGCGTAGCGATTACGCCAACGCAATTTAGCAGTTTCTATCAGGATTGTTAATTTTAAACATTTTATTGTTACAAAATGGAAATTACCGCACCTGGATTCATATTAAGAGAACTGCGTTTAGAGGACGCCGCCGCTTTGCAAAAACAGGCGGATAACCCACGCATTGCCTGCTTTTTGTTTGATCGTTTCCCATCGCCGTATACCTTAACCGATGCTATTGATTTTATTAGGTTAAGAATGGCCGATGAAATACAAACCAAATTTGCCATAGTTATTAACGATGAACTCGCCGGCGTTATCGGTATAGATTTTCGGGAGGATATTTACCGTAAAGCGCCCTTAATTGGCTACTGGCTTGGTGAACAATACTGGGGTGAAGGTATCATGACAAAGGCGGTAAAACTGGTAGTTGATTATGCTTTTACCAATCTTGATATTGAACGCTTGCAGGCAGGTATATTGGGCAATAATCCGGCATCGATGCGGGTACTTGAAAAAGCAGGCTTCAAAAAAGAGGGGATTTTGAGAAACGGAATTGTTAAGAAGAGCGTCATTTTAGATGAACATGTATACGGGATAACAAAAAGCGATTGGGCAGGTTAATGCTTAATCTGCCCAATCGTTATGGCTACAACTCCTTCCGCATTACGTAGTCATTCATCCAATATGGGCCAATTGCAATATCTTCTTCATAAGCCACTGCGAAGCCCATTTTTTCATAAAAACTTTTGGCTTTGTTGTATCGGTTTACGTTAAGCTCAAGCACTTGTTTGCCGGCATCTTTGGTTTTTTGAGCAACCTCGTTAATGAGTATTTTGCCGTAGCCTTTGCCTTGTGTTTTGGGCAGGCAGTAAAGCTTGTGCAATTTAAAAATATCTGCGTTTTCTCCCCGGGGCGAATAAGCGGCGAAGGCAACCGGCTCTCCTTCTTCTTCCAGCAATAAATAGGTTTGCTGGTTTTCAGTAACCTGTTTGCCAATCTTATCTGCCGAGTAAATTTCATTCAGCATAAATTCAATTTGCTCGCGCTCTAAAATTGGGGAGTAGGCTACCCACCAGGTGGTATCGGCTATACTTAAAATGGCGTCAACGTCGTTTACCGTTGCTGTTCTTATCGTGTACATTTTCTGTTATTTAGGTTGATGACTGTTAGGCTTTCTCTTCCCAGATCATGCTAAGGTGTAAAATAGTCTCTACAGCTTTTTGCATATCCTGTACAGATACCCATTCTTGTTTGCTGTGAAAAGCATGCTCTCCCGCAAAAATATTGGGACAAGGCAGGCCCATAAATGATAATCGCGATCCATCGGTACCGCCCCTTATGCTGCAAAGTTTGGCTTTAAGCCCGGTGCGGTTAATGGCTTCCATGGCGTTGGCAACAATTTCGGGATGTTGTTCCAATACGTTTTTCATGTTGCGGTATTGTTCGCTGATGGCCAAAGTATAGGTAGAGTTTGGGTAGCGTTTTAAAACCTCATCTGCTGTTTTGCGGATCACATCGGCATGGGCTTTTAATTTGGCCTCGTCAAAATCGCGAATGATAAAATCTATCCCCGCGGTTTCTACATGGCCTTCTATGGCAACCGGATGTATAAAACCTTCCATTTCTTCGGTATGCTCCGGCGACAGTTCGTCGGGCAGCGCAGCCACAATTTCGCCGGCTATTTTAATAGCGCTTTCCATTTTACCCTTGGCAAAGCCGGGGTGCGAGCTTACACCGTTTATGGTAAGCCGGGCGCCATCGGCACTAAAGGTTTCATTTTCCATATTGCCCGCGCTTTCACCATCCATAGTGTAGCCGGCATAGGCGCCTAATTTAGCAATATCAACATGGTCAACCCCGTGACCAACTTCCTCGTCGGGTGTAAATAATATGCGGATATCGCCATGTTTAATTTCAGGGTGATTCATCAGCTGATAGCAGGCATCCATAATTTCGGCAACACCGGCCTTGTTATCGGCACCTAACAAGGTAAGGCCGCTGGCTGTAATTACATCATGACCTATCTGGTTTTTGAGGTCATCATGTTCAGCTAATTTAATTACCTGGGTGGCATCATCAGGCAATACCAAATCTTGTCCCTGGTAATTTTTATGCACAATTGGAGTAACCCCGGCCCCGCTGCAATCGGGCGCGGTATCCACATGCGAACAGAAACAGATAACCGGCACCTGTTTTGTACTGTTGGATGGGATGGTGGCGTACACATAACCATATTCATCCATGTGCGCGTCGGTAACGCCAATGGTTAATAATTCCTGAACCAATAAGCGGCTTAAGTTTTTTTGCTTTTCGGTAGATGGAAATGAAACCGAAGCAGGGTCGGATTGCGTATCAATGGTAACGTATCGTAAAAAGCGATCTGTAACCGTAAAATTTAGCGGCGAATTAAAACTCATAAGCTATATTAGTGAAATTTTTGTGACTGCTTATAACCGGCGGGTCATCATTGTAAATATTGATTAAATTTTAACATTGAAAAAATATATTCTTTTTTTTGTTTTGGCTTTTGCAGTGTTTACCGTGAAAGCTCAAAGTGGATTTAATTACTATGAATTTGGTGTTGGCGCGGGCGCAAGCTACGGCAAGGCTGAGGCTGATTTGAAAAAACAGGATTATCATCCAGCTTTTAATTTAAACTTTGTTTATAACTACAGCCCATATTTACCTATCACTGCCGAATTACAAAAAGGAACATTTTCTGGCGGCGGCCCAACCAGGGCCGAGGATCTGTCTGGCAGGTATTTTACCAACTCCTATGTTTCATTTAACCTCCATGCCGATTTGCAAGCCGGTGAAATTATGGACTATGCGGATAGCTGGTTTTTAGATAGGATCAAAAATTTTTACCTGGGTACGGGTATTGGTTTTATTTATAATAATATGACCCGTATTCAACGCTTTAACCAATTTCCTGAGAATGACGTTGTTGGTTCACCAGAAGGATTTAGAGGGGCCGACAAGGGGTTTAACCTGATCTTGCCGTTAAGATTTGGTTATGAATTTAAAATATTTGACGATTATGATCAGCCCCGTTACGGCATCGATATAGGGATACAGCATTATTATGACATAGGTGAAGGCATTGATGGCTACAATGACCCATCAAGTAAGTATAAAAACAACGCGCTTGATCAGTATACTTTTATAACTATTGGGTTTAAGTACAATTTTGGTAACACCACATCATATAACAAACTTATCCGCAAGTTTCAGTTTTGAACATAGAGGAATTACGTGATTATTGCCTGCAAAAGCCCGGCGTTACCGAAGGATTTCCCTTTGGAGAAGAAACGCTTGTGTTTAAAATAGCCGAAAAGATTTTCCTGCTCATTGGCTTAACCGATGCCAATCGCTTTAATGTTAAATGCGACCCAGAACTGGCCATTGAACTCCGCGAACGCCACAGCGAGGTGATTCCTGGTTATCACATGAATAAAAAAATGTGGAATACCGTTTACATGGATGGCGCTTTGACCAACAAAGAACTGCGCGATATGATAGATCACTCGTATGAGCAGGTAGTAAAAAGCCTGCCGAAAAAGACACAGGCAGAAATAGCGGCCCTGCAATAGCATCAGCTATCAAATTGTGACAGTAAAATTTTATCCCCGGCGCTTTATTATAGGCGCTTGCGTATATCTTTGAAGCATGAGATCATTTTTATCCATCCTTTTAGCCTGCTGCGTGCTATCGGCCAAGGCCCAGCTTACCCCTTTTGAACTTAGTAAAGATAAAAACTACACAGCTACCTATAATGAGGTAATAACTTACTATCAAAAACTGAACAAGCTGTACCCGCAGCAAATGAAAATGATTAACTACGGCACTACTGATGTAGGCAAGCCGTTAACGCTGATTGTTTTATCAAAGGACAAAGTTTTTGATCCCTCGCTCATTAAAAAGTTAGACAAACGTGTATTGCTGATTAACAACGGCATTCACCCAGGAGAACCCGAAGGCATTGATGCCAGCATGATGCTGGTGCGCGATTTGTTAAAGAAAAACGCCTTGCCCAAAGATGTGGTACTTTGTTTTATTGCCCTGTACAATATAGATGGTAACCTTAACCGCGGCCAAAGCCGCGTAAGCCAAAACGGACCTGTAGCCTACGGTTTCCGTGGTAACTACCGCAATCTTGACCTTAACCGCGATTTTATTAAAGCGGATAGCCGCAACGCGCTGGCATTTACCAAGATATTAACTACCTGGAAACCCGAAGTTTTTTTGGATAATCATACCAGCGACGGTGCCGATTACCAATATGTAATGACGCTGATTGAAACCCAAAAAGACAAACAAAACCCTGTCCTGGCCGATTATACCAGCAAAACGCTCACCCCGTACCTGTATAGCCACATGAAAAAAAGCGGCTATGAGATGATCCCTTACGGTGCCGGCGAGGAAGGGCTGCCCGATTCTGGCATTGTAAGCTTTTTAGAAACCCCACGTTTTGCAACTGGTTTTACCGCCCAGCATAACATCATCAGTTATATTACCGAAACCCATATGCTGAAATCATTTGATAAGCGGGTATACGCCACTTATGATTTTATGCAGCACCTTATTGATATTAACCAACGCGATGCCAAACTGATAGGCGAATTAAAGAAAAAGGCAGATGCCGAAGTAGCACAGCAAAAAACCTTCGCCCTTAAATGGGAGGTTGATATGCAAAAGGTAGATACCATCACCTTTAAAGGCTACGAAGCCGCTTATAAAACCAGCGAGGTGAGCGGATTGAAGCGCTTGTATTATGACAGGGATAAGCCCTACACCAAAGTCATTAAGTTTTACAACACCTATAAGCCCACCGCTTTTGCCGATAAACCCATTGCTTACGTAATACCACAAGCCTGGGGCAAGGTTATTGATCTGTTTAAATTAAACGGCGTAAAAATGCAGCAACTGGCGCATGATACTACCCTTAACCTGCAAATGTATTACTTTGGTGATATTAAAACGCCAACACGCCCTTTTGAGGGGCATTACCTGCACAGCAACGTACAGTTAAACCCTGTTGATATGCCAGTGAAATTTTATGCCGGCGATTACGTTGTATACACCAACCAGGCCATTAACCGTTACATCGTTGAAACTCTGGAACCACAGGGGGTAGATTCCTTTTTTGCCTGGAACTTTTTCGATTCAATGTTGGGCGAAAAGGAATATTTTTCAAATTATGTATATGAAGATATAGCGGCAGCCATGTTAAAGAAAGACCCTGCACTTAAACAGAAATTAGAGGATGCCAAAGCGAAAGACCCAGCCTTGGCCAAAAGTGCCGATGCGCAGCTGTTTTTTGTGTACCGCAATTCTGCTAACTTCGAAAAAACTTTTATGCGCTACCCGGTAGGGCGGTTACTAACCAATACCAAACTCGATTTGAAATAAATGGAACAACTGATGCAGGCCCCTGTGGCCGCTGTAATATTCGCGATTACTATCATTACCTCTTTAATAACGTTCTCCAACCAAAACCTGTACGGCAAGCTGATGCTGCACCCGTATAATGTTTCGAGGGGGCGCTATGTTTATACTGTTATTACAAGCGGCTTTATCCATAAAGATTTGATGCACTTGTTTTTTAACATGATGTCGTACTATTTTTTTGCCTTTCAGCTGGAGCCGGTTTTGGGCCATTGGCAGTTTGGGGTGTTATATATGCTAAGCCTTATTTTGAGCGATATGCCATCGGTTTTAAAGCACAAGGAAAATTATAGCTATTACAGCCTTGGCGCGTCTGGCGCGGTGAGCGCGGTTGTTTTTAGCGCGATATTGTATAATCCATTGGGTGGTATGATGATTATGCCTATCCCGGTATCAATCCCTGCGGTAATTTTTGGCGTTTTATATCTTATTTATTGCAGCTATGCAACCAAATATTCACGCGACAACATTAATCACGATGCCCACTTTTACGGCGCGCTTAGCGGGCTAATGATCACCATTTTGTTTCATCCGGGGATATTACCCTACTTTTTTCAACAGATTAGCGAGAAAGTTCAATCGTTGATGCATTAACAAAACCGCCATCGGCATCAAATAAAAAGCTCATAGGCTGTTCGGGGTTCTTGATGATCTCGAACAGCAAGTAGCCCCAGTTTTTCCAGAAGTTTTCCAATACCTGGCCGTAAACTTTGTTCATCCAATCGTCAAACAGCGGCTTGCTGCTGGTACCTCTTAGCGGCGCAGCCTCAATATAAATGGTATCTCCCACCGGCATTATATCATACTCTGGCAGGCGGTTAAATAAATAAGCCGAGTAAAAGAACCTGGCGTTAACTTCCTCAAACTGGATAGGGTGTAGTGTCTGTCCGGCTATTTTATCCAATACTTCTTTATGATAGCGGCCATTAGCACCGTTATCCTGCAGGCAAATAATTAAACCAAAGTCTTTTATCCGCAGGCTAAATGTCAGTGTATTGATCTCATCGCGATAGCCAAAAATATCTTCAGAATTATCAACCTTAAATAACATCAAACTAAATGGCTTAAAACCATCCAACTGAATGGGGAGGTTAAGGCATTGCAGCATTACGTGCAGGTTGCTAAACTTGTGTATAAGGGATTCTGATATATTAAACTCCTCGCCCTGGGCATGCTGTTGCCTTATGCCGGCCTGTATCTCGTTAAAAACAATACCGTACAACATTTTGCCCGCCCATTGAAAAAGTTTTACTTCGTCAAGTGTCTTCACTGCTTCGTACCCGCTATCAAAAGCGGCGGCTATCTCGGCTTCTAAAGGCTCCAGGTATTGCTCATTGATGGTGGCCGAACAAGGTAATTTCAAATCCTTGTAGGTTGCCATGCTTTCGTCAAGCAGTTTAAAGGGCTTATCTTCCAGGCCATAACGACTCATTAACCATTGCGGAAAAACTTGTATGCGCTCTTCGGGCGAGCTAAGCGTCTCCCCGGTTAGGAAACATTTGCTGTTACTGAAATTAAAACTTTGGAACGGTGAATAAATTTGTGCCGGCATGGCGGCAAAGATAAGCAGGTTTTTCGTTCTAAAATTTTAGCTTTGGTTTTTAACATGGAACTGACATATCAACCCTTTGAACTTCAATTAAAGCACGCTTTTACCATAGCCAAATTTTCGCGTACAACTACACCGGTTATGCTGGTGCAGATACAACACAAAGGTTACACCGGCTATGGCGAAGCCTCCATGGTGCCCTACATGGGCGAAAGCCACCAAAGTGCCACCGATTTTTTAAGTAAGGTAGATATTGGGCGATTCAGCTATCCATTTGATTTTGGCGCTGTAATTAGCTACATGGATAGCATAGCACCGGGAAATCCCGCTGTAAAAGCGGCTATTGACATTGCCCTGCATGATTTGGATGGCAAGATCAGGAACCAACCCAGCTGGCAATTATTGGGCAGCAATCCCGCGTTGATGCCGGTTACCAGTTTTACCATCGGGATTGATACACCCGAAATGATCATCAAAAAAGTTAAGGAAGCCGAAGGTTTTAAGGTGATTAAAGTAAAACTTGGCCGGGATACCGATAAAGAATTGATCAGTACTATCCGCTCGGTTACCGATGTACCGCTGTATGTGGATGCCAACCAGGGCTGGACAGATTTGCAGCAAAGCCTGGATATGACCTACTGGCTACAGGAACAAGGCGTGCAACTGATAGAGCAACCCATGCTGAAAACCGATCCTGATAGTAATGCCTGGCTCACCGAGCGCAGCCCCATCCCCATTATAGGCGACGAGGCTGTACAACGGTTTGAAGATGTAGAGAAGGCCAAAGGGGTATACACCGGCATCAACATCAAACTCATGAAATCGGCAGGGATGTATGAAGCCAAACGGATGATAGATAAGGCACGCGAACTTAACCTGCAAATAATGATAGGCTGTATGACCGAAACCAGTTGCGCCGCCTTAGCCGGTCTGGCCCTCGCTCCACAATGCGATTGGGTTGATCTGGACGGCCCTTTCCTGGTGAGCAACAACCCTTACCGGATGCCTGATTTTGCAGCGGGTAAATACATATTGAATGATGACCCAGGTTTAGGACTCCGCCATGCCTAAGGCTGTTATTATCGGTGCAGGCATTGCAGGTATCGCTACGGCGATAAGGCTTGCGGTGCACGGGTATCAGGTAGAAGTTTTTGAGGCCAACAGCTACCCGGGTGGCAAACTGACTGAGATTGAACAGGATGGCTTTCGCTTTGATGCCGGGCCAAGTTTGTTTACCATGCCGAAGTATGTAGACGAGCTTTTTGAACTGGCCGGCAAGAACCCCAAAGACTTTTTCACTTACCAAAAGCTCAACAAAGTTTGCCAATATTTTTATGAAGACGGCACCCGGCTAACCGCCTACGCCGACCATGAAAAGTTTGCCGCAGAAGTACAAAACACCACTGGCGAACCCGCCGGAGTTGTTTATAAATACCTGGATAACAGCGCTGCTATTTACAATATAACCAATCACGTTTTCCTGGAGCGCTCATTACATCAGCTTAAAAACTACCTTAAATGGGATACCCTCAAGTCGGTTTTTAGGTTTGGGAAGATAGATGCTTTCCGTACCATGCACCAGGCCAATGAAAGCTTTTTTAAGGATGATAGGTTGGTGCAGTTTTATGACCGCTATGCCACCTATAACGGATCGAATCCATACCAGGCCCCGGCAACCTTAAATGTGATCCCCCACCTGGAGCAGCATTTTGGAGCCTACTTTCCGCAAGGGGGCATGCATAGTATCACTACAGCGCTGGTGCAACTGGCAGCATCTTTGGGTGTAAAATTTTATTATAATTCCCCTGTTAGCCAGGTGCTTGTTAATGGGGGTAAACTTATGGGAGTTACTGTAAACGGCGGTATTGTTTATGCCGATATTGTGGTATCAAACATGGATGTATGGTTCACCTATCACCAATTACTTCAGGGCCATGAACACCTGTTTCCTAAAAAGATCCTGGCGCAGGAGCGCAGCAGTTCGGCATTGATATTTTATTGGGGGATTAGCCAGGAGTTTAAGGAACTCGACCTCCACAACATCTTTTTCAGCACCGATTACAAGGCCGAGTTTGATCATATTTGGAAGGATAAAAACATCAGCACAGACCCCACCATCTACCTCAATATCAGCTCAAAATACAAAACTGATGATGCCCCGGCGGGTTGCGAAAACTGGTTTACCATGATCAACGTCCCCGCCAATACCGGGCAGGATTGGGATAGCCTGATCACCGATGCCCGTGAGCACATCATCCGCAAGCTTACCCGCATCCTGGGGCATGATATAGGCAGCTTGATTGTCTCCGAATCCATTCTTGATCCACGAAGCATCGAGGCCAAAACTTCCTCGTACCAGGGCTCGCTTTACGGCACCAGCAGCAACAGCCAGTTCGCGGCATTTTTGAGGCATGCCAACCGGAGCGCCTCGGTAGATGGACTGTATTTTTGCGGCGGCAGCGTGCACCCTGGCGGCGGGATTCCGCTCTGTTTGCTTTCTGCCAAAATTGTAGCCGGTTGGATAGCTAAAAAATCACCTAAAACTTCTTAAACAGCCTTTTTTAGCTCAAAAACGCACTTTTAGTGTACTTATAAGCACCTTTTCAGTATCCTTTCAATATCCGTTCTCATCCTTTTATACACCTTTCTCATCCTTTCGCGATCCTTTAAGAAGTTGACGGGGAAAATATCGAACATCGAATATCGAACGCCGAATGTTGAAGTAAAACTTCGATGTTCGGCATTCAAAATTCATTATTCGACATTACCCCTCCAACATGCTATTCAAAAAACTCCCCCTTCAGGGGGCCCGGGGGGCCTCTTTCTGTTTATATTTGCGGCATGAGTTTACAACTTTTTGAAAAGCAGGTATACGCCGCCAGGCGCGATGTGTTGAAACAAAACTTTGGGCACAATGGGCTGATAGTTTTGCTGGGGAACGACGAGAGCAGCATGAGCTACAAGGATAACCATTACCCCTTCAGGCAGGATAGCAGTTTCCTGTATTATTTTGGCCTGGATGTGGCCGGCATTGCCGCCATTATTGACACCGATACCGGCGAAGAAGTAATTTTTGGCAACGAGCTGAGCATGGATGACATCATCTGGACCGGCATTCTGCCTACCGTAAGCGAAATGGCGGCCCTTGTTGGTGTTACCCAAACCCGCCCTTATAACGATATTACGCACTACATACATAAGGCGCAAACTGCCAATCGTACCGTTCATGTGCTGCCACCTTATCGCCCGGAAAATAAAATAAAGCTGGCCGCGTGGCTCAATATAAGCTTGCAGGATGTGGCCGATCATGTATCAGTAAAACTCATTAAAGCCGTAATTGCCCAGCGCGTTATTAAAACCCCGCTGGAAGTTGCCGAGCTTGAAAAAGTGGTATCAACCAGTGTGGATATGCAGGTAGCGGTTATCAAAAATACCCGCCCCGGCATTAAAGGGTATGAACTGGTGGCCAAAGCCCATGAGGTAGCCATGGCTGCCGACTCGCGCCTGGGTTACCCTGCTATTATTACCCCGCATGGCCAAACCCTGCACACGCACGATTACAGCCACACTCTGCAAGACGGCCAGATGTTGCTTTGCGACATCGGCGCCGAAAACGCCATGCACTACGGCGGCGACCTTACCCGCACCGCCCCCGTTGGCAAAACATTTACCACCAAACAGGCCGAGCTATACCAGGTAGTGCTTGATTCTATGGATCACGCCATCAGCATGCTCAAACCCGGTGTACGTTATAAAGATATTCACCTGGCTGCCTGTGAAAAATTAGTTGAAGGCTTAAGCCAGGCAGGTATTATGAAGGGCGACCCTGCCGAGGCTGTTGCCGCCGGCGCGCATACCATGTTTTTTCAATGCGGACTGGGCCACATGCTGGGCATGGATACCCATGATATGGAAGACCTTGGCGAACCATACGTTGGCTACACCGATACCCTCAAAAAAGAAACCAGCGTTTTCGGGCTAAAATCGTTAAGGTTAGGTCGCGAGTTAGAAGCCGGCTATGTGCTCACCATCGAGCCGGGCATCTACATCATCCCCGAACTGATAGACCGCTGGCAAGCCGAAAACAAGTACGCCGATTTCATCAACTACAGCGTATTAAACACCTACCGCGATTTCGGCGGTATCCGTATTGAGGATAACTTTTTAATTACCGATACCGGCAGCCAGCTGTTGGGTAAGTATTTGCCGAAAAGTTTGAAGGAGATTGAGGGATTGAAGGGGTAGATGTGCAGGTGTGCAGATTTCAGATGTGCAGATGATTTTTCGATGAAGCGTTGCAGGAGTGCAAATTAACTCCGTTGAGGGCTGCGCAGTTTCAGATGCGAGGATGTTTTTTTGATATAGGCGCTTAAAAAGCGGGGGGCTTAGCGCGATTCCCCTCTTGAGAGGGGCGGAGGGGTGTGTTTACCAATATGCCCCTTCGCCCGATATTAAAAATTGCCAATCCTTAAGTCTTTAATTAGCTTTGGATGATACGGGGTTTAGCTTGCCGGTACAAAAATGAATACAGAACTAAAAATTATCCCGACCGATTTACTTGCCGAATATCAACGGCAGGTATCCCCCGGTTTGCAGCCTGCGTTTGAGGCTTTAAGAGATGCTGAAATTTCGACGGATACTTTTAGTTTTTATACGTCGGTGTCGGCCATCACATCGTCGCGGATTGAGGGCGAACAGATGGAGGTTGATAGCTACATTAAACATAAAATGCTTCACGTGGAGTATCAGCCCAACCTGGTGCAAAAGCCCGATGATCTTTACCAGGCCTACATTTTCGCCCAGCAAAACCAACTAACCGTTTCTCATTTTTTAGCCGCCCATAAACTTATTACCACGCATTTGTTACCGGCTAATAAGCGCGGCGTTTTCCGTAGCGGCAATATGGTAGTTATGGAGCATGCAACCGGTCGCATCCAGTTTGAAGCAGCGCCGGGCGGTGAGGTTAGCCCGCTTTTTGAGCAGCTTTGGCACGATATTGAGCAGCTGAAAAATCAGCAGTTAAGCCATGTCGAAGTATTTTATTTCGCGGCATTTATTCACCTGGCATTTGTAAATATTCACCCTTTTGATGATGGCAACGGCCGTGCCGCCCGGTTGCTTGAAAAATGGTTCATAGCCCAAAAGCTTGGCGTACAAGCCTGGTACCTGCAAAGCGAATTAAACTATTACACCCACGTAAATCAGTATTATAAAAACCTTAACAGCTTAGGCGTTTTTTACGAGCACTTGGATTATCAAAAAGCGCTGCCGTTTTTATTGATGTTACCGCAGGCTTTGGTTGTATAAATTAAAAGGACAATTGTTGGTGCACGCCTGTCGCGTGTTCTTTTACATCAATTAGGTATTTGATCGTAGCTTGGTGTACACTTATCAGTGGGACACACGCGACACGCGTGCGCTAGCGGTGGGGTTGTTTAGTTCTACTTATTGGTTACTTTAATTTGATACTTTCTGCCGCTTAAAGAGATTCGGTAATTATCCGAATCCTCTCCCCAATACTTACCGCTGGTAAATACACAATTTGATAACCTAACTTGAGATAATATGAACGGATGTGTTCGTAAAGAAAAAGTTGATCCGTTGGGTTTTCTCTTCTTATTCCATCTTTTTCAAAAGGAAGCGGTTCGCACACAAAAACTTTGTTGTATCGATACATTTCCGCAGCAATTTCAAACTCTTTTGAAACTTCAATTGATAGTAATTTCAAGAAGGGAATGTTATCGGGGAACGAATAATCGTGAAAAATCCGATCGGCTAGCGGCAACTTTTTTGCGTTAAGAATCATTTCAAAAAGTATTTTCCGTTGTAGATGCTTGCCGTCTTGATATATTTGATCTAATGTTAATCCTGTTTTCAGGAGTTTTTCAATAACATATCTACTTATATCCAGATTGGTTTTGTATCCTAAGGCCGCTAACGTTCTTATTAAAGTCGTCTTTCCTGAACTTGGTGCACCAGTAATCACGAGCCAATTAGTAGGTATGTGACGTGGTGTATTATCAAATAGAAAATCTAAACTTACTGGGTAATCCATATCAGTCCCCCTTCTGAAATTCAAGTATAAATGAATATTTATCCCCCTCTTTTTTTTCGATATTAAAGACATTTTTTAAATGCAATGCCTCTTTTAAGACTTGAGCTATGATACTTAAGGGATCAATGATCCTTGGTGCCAATGTAACACTTTCTGATTGTAGCTGAAAGTCATAAAATGGTCTTTTTTGAGTGTACGTTGGATCGATGTCCGCTATAATAAAAACACCTTCTTTGGATAACAAACCACAGAGTTGTGCGAAATCAGGGTCATTAGGCAAAGAGGTCAATACACATGACAATAGTATTACGTCGTATTGATGTTCACAAACCTCCGCGGGGAGTTCGAAAATAGAATTATTAAATAATTTATATTTTATTTGAGACGAGTTTGTATTAAGTCGGAAGTTCTTAAGCATTCCAGATGAGGGTTCGACACAGTGCCACTCAATGTTTTTTTCGTTAAAAAAATGGAAGGCAACCAGCCGACCTGTCCCCCCTCCGATATCTAAGATTTTAATGCCTTCGTCTTTCTGTGCCTTATTGCTAATTAATTCTATGATTTTTTTATGTGTTTCGAAGATCTGATTTGTATTGCGCTCATCATATTTATCAGAGATTATATTGTAAAACTCTACTGCGTTTTCTGCTGTAAATAAATTTTGGGGGTCTGCTGACACAGCAGCAACTCTCGCCACTGTTTTATCGTTAATTAAAATTGGTTCGAAGATATTCATGAAATCCAGTAGTAGTGATAATTGCCATATCTCAGAATTATATTCGATCTCTTTTAGCTTTTCCTGAATAAATTGTTCGCATTTTTCAATCCTAATTCTATCAATTAAAACATTAATTTTAAAATCGACATGATTAGTAAGATTAATAAAATCAATCAAGTCATTCTTCCCTTTTTCTGGAGTTTTTCCAACACGATTTATAAATGAGATTAGCTTTGTAAAGGCTAAAATTTCCATTGCGGGTACCCGAATGTTAATGTATTCTTCCTTTTTGTAGACAAATGCTTTTGAATTTGGGGCTAAACTCCCCCAGTCTATAGCCATATACGGCTCCCTTTCCCATATCTTAGGCCCAAGAAAAACAATTTTGTCAGTATTTACTCTATGGGTTATTTCATAAGACGGACGATACTCGTCATCGTCTATAACATTTATATTATAATTTTTTGAAGGATATAGCTTTTCAATTAATTTTTTAATTGTTTGATGTTCACAAATTAAATCTATATCCTTTGAGTTTCTTCCCGAAACATATTGTTGTATAGCCAAACCGCCAATTAATATATGTGGCTTCTCTAATACTTCGTTAATTCGTTTTAATTCTTCTTTGGCAGTACTTAAATGTATTTCCTGTTTCATTGTTAATAAGGCTTATTAGTTATATTCAAATGTATACTTTTAATAATATAATAGTTCCCCCCATTAGCGCAAGTGTTGTGCGGCTGCACGCGAGGGGATCACTTGTGACTTTTGTAAACCAATCACATCGTATGCACAGGTCAGCTACCGTTCCCGTCAACACACAAAACCTGCGCTAAACGGGGGCAGGTGTTATCACCTTTTTTTGTCAATAGCATTACGCATTTCTTCTATTTCTTTTTCGGTATAGCCGAGGAGCGCTACACACGTGCTTCCGTTTGTAATGGGGGTTTTATTTTCAACAACATATAACAATCTGTTTGCAACAACTGCCGCTATTTTAGGATGCAGCGGGTTTCCGGTACCATTTGCAAGGGCTTCTGTTCCGGCGTTGTCGAAAGTCATACATAGGTTTGTGTATTCTACCTTCTTGTATTGAGCTTTCTCAAAACGTACCCTCATTACATTTTTTACAGAAGCGAATGGCAATGGAGCAAGGGTATAAATTGTATCTGATTGCTCTACGCGCATTTTTATTCCTTTGCCTTTTTCTGCAACAAAATAAAAGCCGGTTGGCATGTAGGCGGTGTCTACTTCTTTTTTACGTGTGGCGTTAATTAATCCAAGCAAACTAGGCTGAGGCCCTGTTGTTGTATCTGCCTGTTTGCCGGCGGTTTCGGTCTGGCTTGTTGTGCTTGATCTTATAGCCGCGTAATTTGCATGATTATAATCGCCGATAACGAACAACATCACGATGAACAGCACCATTGCCGAAAGAGCTATGCGCCTTGTTTTGTTATCTACCTTAAAAATACTGCTAACGTCCTGCCTCCAAAGGAAAATAAGGATGGGAATATCTAAGAAAATGGTTAACAAAGAATAGGTTAACAGGCCAGCCCCATGTTCTACCGGCCAATATTCGTTAAAATAGAACACCAGCGAAGCCGCCATGGTGATTAGTTTTACTCCCAGTAATGTTATCCATCCCCAGCGCATACGCTTATAAAACATAAAATACACAAAAGGCAGAAAAAACAGATCCAAATACGACAGTACACCTACTTGTCTATAAGCATAGTCCTGACCACCAAACACAACAGTAATAAATTTAAAGTCGATATAGAACAGATGTATATACTCCAATATAACTATAGCAAGTATCACGTTCAACCATGTATCATGGGTGTAGCTATTAACGTTAAAGATATTTGCTAATGGTTTTTTCTTTGGAGCTGTAGGCGTATTTTCCCTTAAATTGTCTTCTGCCTCTTTTATATCTGCCTGCGTTACCACGCGGGTTTTTAATATTTCTGTGGCTGCAATAAGGGCGTCTTCCTCATAGGCTTCGGGGCGCATCGTTATTTTCAGCAGGTCGGCAGTAGCGTACTCTTGGTATTGGTTAAGGTTATTATTCACATTCCTAAGATACTATTCGTTGAAATTATATCACCGATGGGATTGAAATAAATATTTAAGGCCGGCGTGCACATGTGCTCTTCTTGGCGCAAGTATTGTGTGTGTGTGTGTGTGTGTGTGTGTGTGTTGGGAGTTGGTTTGGCAAACTTTTGACTTTATTACCAATCTTTTAATCAAAAAAATCCCGGTTACAAGCGCGTTAGATTGACGTGGGTACCGTCCGTTGGCTAACGGAGTAAGCCCTGCAGGTGTATGAGCATAAAGCCCGGCCGCAGGCAACGCCCATAATGGGAACAAGGATTTTGGGACAGTACCTCTGTTCACCCTCCTTGTGCTTACAACAGCAACAAAGGGCAGTGATTGAAGTTTGTGTTAACCCACATAGCTTAATACATAAACATATGCTGAACTATTTATGTAATTTGCTCTAAAATACTTTTACCCATAGCTAATTGAACAGCGTGAAAAAAACAGTGACCTTATTTGTGTGCTTTTTAAGTTTTGTGACCAACTCTTTTGCGCAAAGCCCCGATTCTTTAAAACGTGTCTATGTTGTTTTGGATAAGACAGAACAATACATTAAACACCTCAAAAACATTACATATAAAGCTTCATATAAGTCGATAAACTCCGGACAGGAAGATAGCATTTTTACGGCAAGCGGCCAGGTGTGGATGCAGCAATTGTTATCCGATAGTATATTCGGATCAACATTGCACATTAAGGGCGAAACAAAAGGCGGGGTTTCGCCCTTGTTGGTGTTCCCTGCCCGCCCTTGTTGGAGTTGTCTCCAACAAACTCGTTACCTGTTACAATGACGCAAAATGCTAAGGCCGTCCGCCTGCGGTTTGGCCCTTGTTGGTGTTCTCCCGCCCGTTGTTGGAGTTGTCTCCAACAAACTCGTTACCCGTTACAATGTCGCAAAAGCCAAGTCCGTCTGCCCACGATTGTTATTGTTAACAATAGGCCAGTCGTTGTTGAAAATAGATTTATAAGGCTCAGGCTTCAACGAGTAGCCCGCCGGAACCGAAGTTGTTGGAGACAACTCCAACAACGGCTGTCGGGAATGTGATCTTATGATGACCGTGGTTGATTGGGAGGTTTTGTACATGCGGGATAAATTTTAAATTAGCATTAAAATTAAAACGATGTCTAAACCTTTTCTTTATTTACTAACCATGTCAGTTTTACTTGTCGGTTGTAAAAAGTCAGAACAAACAACGCCCCAACAAATAAAGGGCACAGTAACAGTTGATGGGGTTAGTTATGGTACTGTAGTAATTGGCGCTCAAACCTGGACCTCTGAAAACTATTACGGGGCGGGTGGGGTAACCAGCCCAACAAGCACAACCGGGACCGGAAAATTTTATACCCTGGCAGAAATCCAGGCGATTACATTGCCTGTCGGTTGGCGTATACCAACCCAGGACGATTATGTTGCCCTGCTAAAATCCCAAGGTACTGTAACCGTAACCTTCGACGGTCATGCCATATTAGATACCATTGGCGCCCGGCATTTAAGGGCATTGATAAACTGGGGTATTCCCGGCGATAATAAATCGGGTTTTGGCGCGCTGCCTGTAGGCGACTATAATGCTTATATGAATACTTTTGGCGACTTAAATGCCTATACAACCTTTTGGACATCCACCCCTGGAACTAATACTGTTGATAAGCCCAGCCAGTGCATCGTAGTTTTGAGTGGGTATCGCACGTCATATGGTACACGGCGCATGCCAATAGAAGGGGCCTATGTAGATCCTACTGCCGGCGTGCTTAACCGGGGCTATAGCTTGCGCTTTGTGAAGGATAATTAATTACCCCTCTTAGCGCAAGTGTTGTGCGATTGAATACGGGAGGATCAATGTGACTTTTGTAAACTAATCATATCGTTAACACAGGTCAGCCACCGCTCCAGTCACCACACAAGACCTGCGCTAAAATGCGAAAACGTGGTGCGGGAGGATTGTGACTTGCTACCCCCTTCCTCGCAATAGGGATAGAAGTGGGTACCGGCCGTCGCGCGTAATGCCTGCAGGCGTATGAACGTATAGCCCGGACCGCAGGTATTGCTGTGAAAAGAATCAAGAGATTAGAGTCAAGAGTTAAGACAGATAGGGGATGGACCTTCGGACAAAGGACTTTCAGATAAAAAAAAATCTGACCACCCCACATTCCAAATCTACGCTGTGTCATTTTTCAAACTGCCTGCTTAGCCCGCGCGCTTATTTTTGCTATCTTCGGTAGCATATGTTTATCGACTTTGAAAAGTATATTAAAACGCAGGCGGACTTAACAGACCAAGACATAAAGCTGTTTAGGGATACCGCTATGGAGAAAACCCTGCGCCGTAAGGATTTCCTTTTGCAAGCCGGCGATGTATGCCGCTATAAAACCTTTGTTTGCAAGGGCTTTTTACGCAGTTACCGTACTACTGATAACGGCAATGAACATGTAATGCAGTTTTCGCCGGAGAACAGCTGGACCACCGACCCCGAGAGTTATGAAAACCACACCCCATCGAGCTATAACATTGATGCGCTTGAATACACCGAGGTTATAATGTGGACCAAAAAGGATTTCGACTACTTATTTGAGCAGCTCCCTTCGCTCAAAGTATATTCAGACAGGTTGATTGCCGGTAACCTTGCCCGCACGCGCCAACGTGTTTTTAGCGCCATCAGCGCCACTGCCGAAGAAAGGTATGACGAGTTTATGAAAATGTACCCCGGTATTTTAACCCGTGTGCCGTTGCACATGGTGGCCTCTTTTTTGGGCGTATCGCGCGAAACCCTTAGCCGCATCAGGCATACGCAGGTTAAACCATAAAAAGGGGGAATATCGAACACCGAATGTCCAATATCGAATATAGAAGAAAGCCTTCGGTGTTGGATATTCGATATCGTTTCTACTGCTATCTTTCCCTGATTTAACAGATTACCGCCGTTTACCATCCTTGTAAAAACGGTGACAAATGTCCTCGTTTAGGGGTTAAGCGTTTATCAACTTTGTATTGTTAAAAAGATCAGGAGTTGATCTGTTATCGTTTACCAAAAAAATTAAAACATGCGTGTATTTGTTACCGGCGCTACGGGCTTTATAGGCTCGGCCATTGTTAAAGAATTAATTGGGGCAGGCCACCAGGTGCTTGGTCTTACCCGCTCAGATGCCGGCGCGGAAGCGCTTGTTGCCGCGGGTGCCGATGTGCACCGTGGTACGTTGGAAGATTTAGAGAGCCTGCGTACCGGCGCTGCCCAATGCGATGGTGTTATCCACACCGCTTTTATTCATGATTTTTCAAAATTTCAGGAAAGCTGCGATACCGATAGGTTGGTTATTGATGCCATCGGGTCGGTATTGGCGGGTTCCAACCGTCCGCTAATTGTTACATCGGGTACCGGCATGGGTGCTGCTGCACCTGGCCAACTGGCGGTAGAAAGCCATGCGGCTACCTCCAAAACTAATCATCATCCACGGGTAGCATCAGAAGAAGCCGCCGCCGCTGTGGCTGCGCAGGGCGTAAATGTATCCATCATGCGCCTGCCCCCATCGGTACATGACCAGGGCGACCATGGCTTTGTGCCCCGCCTTATTGGCATTGCCCGCGAAAAAGGCGTTTCGGCCTATGTAGGAGATGGCGCCAACCGCTGGCCGGCCGTACACCGCCTGGATGCTGCCAAACTGTACCGTTTAGTGATAGAAAAAGGCGAATCCGCAACCTACCACGCCGTAGGTGATGGAGGCATCCCCACCCGTCAGATAGCCGAAGTAATTGGCAAACATTTGAATTTACCGGTAGCAAGCTTATCAGCGCAGGAGGCAGCTGTCCATTTTGGCTGGTTAGCAGGTTTCTTCGGCTCAGACGTTCCGGCCTCGGCACAACTAACGCAGGAGCGCACCGGCTGGCAAGCCACACATCCCGGCCTGATTGAAGACCTGGAGGAAGGGGATTACTTTGGGGAGTAAAAAGAGATAGCAGTGTAAGCGAGGCGGGGACGTAAACACATATAACTGATACCCCCTGTCTCGCTTGTTCCGGCGTATGCAGTCCCCAACGTCATTGCTTCGTACCTCGCGATGATGGCTTTTCTATATTTTAAAACAGATTCTTAGGGGCAAAATACCTTCTGAAACAATAATAGAGGGATCAATGACTAAGAATAAGCGCTATATAAACAAGTCCTTATTCCTTTGTCTTTTCGTCCTTTGTCCCCCAAAAAAAGTCCTTACTCCTTTGTCTTTTTATCCTTGATCCCAAAAAGAGTCCTTATTCCTTTGTCTTTTTATCCTTAGTCCCAAAAAGAGTCCTTACTCCTTTATCTTTTCATCCTTTGTCTCTTTTGCCAAATTTCCTGCTAATTGCGGGTTTTGTGGCGGGAGTTTTTTTACGTCGCGTTCTACTTCGGTTTGTTGCACGTGTACGGCATAGTCGGCAGGTTCAATATGGCTGCCGGATGCTTCGGCATATACCTGGGTAAATTCGGCACCGATGTACAGGATGGCCGATGTGTAGTAAATCCAAACTAAAATAACAATGATTGATCCGGCAGCGCCGTAGGCCGAACCCTGGGCCGTTTTGGTAATGTACAGACTGATGATATACTGTCCTAACATGAACAGTATCGCGGTAAAAAACGCGCCCGAGCGTACATCTTTCCACTTGATTTTAACATCGGGCAAAAACTTAAATATAATGCCAAATAAAACCGTTATTACAATAACTGTAATTCCGAGGTTTATTCCCTTTAACAACAGACCGGTAACAGCAGGCAGGAAATTTGCAAGCCTGGTGCTTAGCGCATCCATAATAAAATTAACGAGCAAGGATGCCATCAGCAAAAAGCCTAAACTGATAATTAAAGAGAAGGATACAAAACGATTTTTTAACAATTGAACCCAGCCTCGTTTAGGTTTGGCCTTTACCCGCCAAATGATGTTTAATGAATCCTGAATTTCGATAAAAATACTGCTGGCTCCCAATAGCAATGTAATTACACCAATAACCACCGCTATGCCCGATTTCCCCGAAAGCGCCAGGTGATTCAACGCATCCTGAATTTGCTTGGCAGCAGCCACCCCTACAAATTTGGCTATTTGAGGGTACAGTGTGTTGGTTGCCGCATCGTGTTTAAAAAAGATATCGGCCAGCGAAATAATCAGTATTAATAAAGGAGCAATGGAAAAAACGGTGTAGTAAGCCAGGGAAGCACTTAGTTTCAGGCCATTATCGCTGCCGAAACCACTAAAAGTAGCCATTAATACCTTCCAAAGTTGTTTTAAATATTCTTTACTGAAAAACCTCATCTGTTGTTTATTGATTTCCATTGCTAAGCATTTAGCAATTTTGATGCCTTTATAGCTTTAAGTTGTAAAATTACCTTTATAAGGCGGTAATGGGAATATCCAATAATTGATAATCGCGCCAGCCGTCAAAGTCGTAATGCCACCACTCGGTAGGCAATACGGTAAAGCCATGGGCATGCATAATTGTTTTGAGCATTTCGCGGTTAGCAGCTTGCAGCGGACTCGCGCCCGAATAATTTGCCGATGCCTTACGACTAAAACTATCGAAGCCCGTAGGCATCGCTAACTCCTTGCCCGTTTTCAGGTCTATGAGGGTTAAATCAATAGCGCAGCCACGGTTATGTTTGGAACCAAACCTGGGACTGGCCACAAAACTGGTATCGGGCGAACTTTCATAAAATTTTACGGTGATGGCATACGGGCGATAGGCATCAAAAATTTTTAAACCCAGGCCGCGTGTTTTCAAATCGGCCTCTACCTGCTTTAAAGCCATTGCAACCGGCAAACGCGCGTAAGCTTTGGCCTGCGGGTACATACGCCTGTGCATAAAATTATTAGTTGTAGCGTAGCGGATATCTAATACTACAGTTGGAATATATTTTACAATTTCGACCAGTTGTTTGTCGGGATCGGCCTTAACCTGTTTTTTATAGTTGTCGATGCCGCAAATGCGGGAACTATCTATGTATTTGTAATGCTGGGCCTGGGCAGTAACACTTATCAAAACAAATAGCAATGCCACTGTAATTCGGCGCATGGTTATTTATCGGTTAGATACAATCAGCAGGTCGAGGTCTTTACAAGGAATAGAAAAGCGCTCGCCAATGTGTTTATTGGTGAGTTGCCCCTGGTAAATATATACGGCCGAACGCACGCCCGATTTTTGCCAGATCACGTTTTTAATACCGCCCTGTTCGCCAATGTCGAGCAAAATGGGAGCAAAAATATTAGTGAGCGCATAGGTGGCTGTGCGGGCAACCCTTGAAGCGATGTTAGGCACGCAGTAATGGATCACATCGTATTTACGAAACACCGGGTGGGTATGGTTGGTAACCTCGGATGTTTCAAAACAGCCACCCTGGTCGATACTTACATCAATCACCACCGAATCGCGTTTCATGCGGCTTACCGTGGCTTCTGAAATAAGCATTGGGCTGCGACCATCCTCTGCACGGATAGCTCCGATAGCTACATCGCAGGTAGTAATCGCTTTTTCTAACACAATAGGTTGCACAACAGATGTAAAAACGCGTGCCCCTATATTATTCTGCAAACGGCGAAGCTTGTATATGGATGGATCGAAAACTTTTACTTCGGCACCTAAGGAAATAGCTGTACGGGCGGCATATTCGCCAACGGTACCGGCACCTAATATTACAATTTCTGTTGGTGGCACACCGGTGATGCCGCCCAGCATCAGTCCTTTACCTTCAAAAACATTGCTCAAATATTCGGCGGCTATGAGTATAGAGGTGGCACCCACAATTTCGCTCATGGCACGCACTACGGTTAATGAGCCGCCCTCGTCAAGCAGGTGTTCAAAGCAAAGCGCGGTAACATTTTTTTTCATGAGGGCATGCAGGCAATCGGCCTTCAGGGTAGCCAGCTGCAACGCCGAGATCAGGATTTGCCCGTGTTTCATCATTTCAATTTCCTGCGTGGTTGGCGGGGCAATTTTAATGATGATATCGGCTTCGTAAACGGTTTTGGTATCGTAAACAATAAGGGCACCCTGTTCGCTGTAATCTTTATCGCTAAAGTTGGCGGCCTGCCCGGCGTTGCTCTCCAGCATTACCCTATGACCGTTGTTTACCAACAGGGCTACAGAAAGCGGCGTGAGCGGGATTCGGTTTTCCTGGAACGAAACCTCCTTGGGAATGCCAATAAACAGTTGATTTTTTTTGCTTTTTACCTCCAGCATCGACTCCTGGGGTTGCATCAATGCCTGTTTGGCTATATCTGAAAACCCGCTGATTATCCCTGAACTCATGTATGTGTTTTTTTCTGGCTGATGAAGATAAGAAAAAAGGAACTATCCTGAAACTAAATATTTTCGACCGTTATCTGCCTTGCGCCATCGTCTAAAACCTTAATGCTAACGTTGCTGTAATGCATGGGCAGCAGGTCCGGAATTTTCTCGGGCCATTCAATAAAGCACCAGGCACCGGCATAAAAATACTCTTCATAACCCATATCCAGGGCTTCTGTTTGATCTTTAAGCCGATAAAAATCAAAATGGAAAATTTTATTGGCAGCGATGTGATATTCATTCACTATCGAAAACGTAGGGCTGCTGATGTTATCAGTGGTGCCCAAAGCTTTGCATAGCTCTTTAATGAGTGTGGTTTTCCCCGCGCCCATATCGCCATAAAATAAAAAGATTTTATTGGTACCGGCGTGCTCAATAATGGTCCGCGCGGCATCGGGCAGGTTGGTTATGGATGGTATGGTTAGTTGCATAAGCCCCCTCTAAATCTCTCCCTGTAGGGGAGACTTTTCATTAATGTTTTTTAAAGCCCTTTTTTTCGGGGCGGATTCGGTGGGCCTAATTTAATCAAATATTTTCAACCAACACCTTTGGGGAAGTTGGCGCATTAACTACTTACGCCATAGCACACTATTTATTATTGTAAAGCGGCTATTTAACAATATTTAGCACTCTTTAACATAAAATAACTATTGAATATTTAAAACAGCAATACTATTGCAATAGTAAATCATAATAATAACCCATAGCTAAAAAAACCAATATTGCCGATGATGAAAAGTTAAAACATAATACACAATCACAACACCTTTCCAAGCAAAATTTAATCCTGCACGGTGCTTTTGCGCCAATAACAAAAAAATATGAATGCTATTTATGGAACATTTAATATTGAAATGCTGCCTGCCAATACTATTAATGTTACAGATAAAATAAAATCTTATATTAAGGGGAATATACTTGAAATTCCGAAGCAAACAAATTGGGGCCAGCTGTTGGGGAGTGGCGATCAAAAACAAAGAAGCTATTTGCAGATAACCGCAAATGGCCGTGTCTACAGCATCCTTGATGATGATTATACAGAAAATATAAAAATTGACTTTTCGGCAAAAGTCAATACTGTAAAAATAGTATACTATATATACATCAGCCCAAATTCTAACTGGCGGGCAATTATTTCGGGCCAGTTATTTCAACTAAAAAGCATAGGTATTTTAGCTGAAGCAGATCTTTATGTTCATGTTACCGATAGCTACAATTACACTAAAGAAGTAAATACACTCATAAAAAGCATTGTTCCTGATGCTATTATTACCACATCGGTTAAAAACCAGTATGAATACCCGGGCATAAAGCTGCTGCATGACCTGGCGACACAACACCCCGACAACAAATTCCTGTATTTTCATAGTAAGGGGATGACACATAATATCCATTCAAGGTCACTTGAAGAAATTATGCTGTTCACAAAAACATTTGAAAACTGGCGCAGGAATTTGCAATTTTTAAATAAACCAGGAATTGAAAAAGTAGGCTTATTTCCATCGGCAGAAGGGTGGATCTGGTACAACTTCTGGTATGCCAACGGTAAATATCTTTCAGACTTACCTGTACCCGAGATATCCGATTTCAGATATTATTATGAGTCGTGGCTTGCAGGTGCAGATGAGAACCACGCAGAACCGGCTACCGATTGCCATAATCTCTTCGAAATAAAAAATGTTACTCAAAACTATTTTACGCCTGTGGAGGCCGACGTTTACAAGCAAAACGTTATGGAAAAGCTTTTCTCCCATGCCGAGGCTAAAGAAATACGCCTGGTGCGGAGCGCCTTTATGATTTATGCGCAATTAAAGATCGATTCGTTTTTTAAACTTTTCAGGAAAAGAAACTTCCTGGGTTTAGTAAAAAGCTACTAACAGGGCCACAAGTATCGCATTCAATTATAAAACAGAAAACCCCGCCAAAAGCGGGGTTTTCTGTTTTATTGCATTAACAGGCTATGATTTCTTCCCGGTATTAAAACCAAAAGGGACCACCACTTTAAAGCTGATGTTGCGGCCCATATTAAAAATGCCGCGCTGCACGCCTGGCGCGGTTACCGCGTTATCAAAATATTTTAACCGACTCATGTTTGATTGATAGTTAACATTGGCCAGGTTGGTACCTTCCACAAAAATCTTTAACACAGGCTCGCCCGCTTTGTTCACGATGTTGCCACCAAAGCCAGCGCTTAACAGGTTATAACCAGCAGTGTAGGTTTCGGTGCCATAAGCTGCAAAGAAACGATCCTGGGCGCTGTAGTGGTCAAAACCAACAAAGGCGTACAGACTTTTAAAGCTGCCAAAACCACCATTGAAGGTTCCGCGTAACTCAGAGTGGGTATGCAAAGGTGGGATGAACGGCAGGTGTTTCAAACTATCGGCTACCGGGCCGCCATTGCCTTTGTTTACGCCATAAGTTAAGCTCATGGCATTTTCAAAATGCAGCCATGGTATTGGGTGTAAATCAACATTCACCTCGCCACCATAAATCTGGGCTTTGCTTTGTACATAGGTAAAGGTGTTGTAACCCTGGGTAATTACCGGGCTGCCATCGGGGTTTAATTCCTGCTGCTGGTAAATATAGTTTGATAGGTTATTGTTAAAAGCCTCCACACTTGCCGATATATTGGGCAGGGTTAAAAACGCGCCTAAATCTTCCTGTAAGCTAAATTCCGGTTTGAAATTCTTGTCGCCCACATGATAGATCTGCGAACCCGGGTCCGGGCCATTGGCCGAAATCTCGGCAATACTTGGCGCGCGGAAACCGCGTGCTATGTTTCCCTTGATGAGGAACGCGTCTGAAATATTGTAGGTTGCCCCAAAACTGCCCGAGAAACCGCTGAACCTTTTGCTGAAAGCATCAAATTGCGTTGTTACGTTTGGCGCGGTGGCAGGACTGGCACCGGTATACAATTGCGGAAACCCATGCGCACCACCAACGGTATCAACATAAGCCGCGCTGTTATTAAATGAGCGGGTATCATAACGGGCTCCTAACGACAGATCTAACTTACCATAGCTCTTTTTAACTACAAAAAACGGACCGACATCAAACTGGTGGTAAGCAGGGATAGGGAAGTCGGTAGCATCGCCAATGGTGTTGTTCTGATACTGCCCATTAATACCAAAAGTAGTTTCATACTCGTTACCGATGTTAAAGTTGTATTTAACATCATAAGTATAAGTGGTTAAGTGCAGGTTTAAGCCGGCAATATCACCATATTCGGGGTGGGTGTATTCACGTCTGTGGCTGTATTGGTAACCCAGGTTAACAATCAGGTTACCATCGCCCAGCCTAAAGTTACTATTATTGTAAATGCGGTAGAGCTGTACATGCTGGTGCAAAGTTGGGATGGCATAAGAGTTTAATACCGAGTTTGGCACAATTGGCCTATAGGCATCATCCTCGGTAATTTGCTGGGTAAACTTGCGGGTAACAGAATCGCGGCTACCATCGGGGATAGATTGCTCATCATCAAACACCGAAGCATGAAGATAAGATGTACCCCATGATTTATTTAAGCCTACCATTACACGGGCATCTTTTTCTTTATAGTTGGTACCGTATACCCGGCCGTCGTGCTCATTTTTATAGTCTTTGCCTTCTTTGGCAGATAGTACAGTTCCCCAGATGAGGCCGTTTTGATTGCCCTGTAACCTGAAAGATCCATTCAACAAATCCTGGTTGGTACCATAAATGCCTTGCACTGATCCTAATATTTTACCTTCGGGAACCGGTGCCGGCGATATTAAGTTAACCACACCGCCGATAGCATCTGAACCATAAGTTAAACTTGCCGGGCCTTTAATTACTTCCACACGATCAACCGAGTTTTGGTCAACCTCTATGCCGTGCTCATCGCCCCATTGCTGGCCTTCCTGGCGAATACCATCCATCAGCGTAATTACCCGGTTATAACCCAGGCCATGAATAAACGGTTTAGATACATTTGGCCCGGTGGTAACCGCGCTAACACCTGGCAAGGTAGCTATCTGGTCAATAACGTTACCCGATGCGGCGCGTTGCTCTAAATAAGCTTTGCCTACAGCCAGCATAGGTACCGGGCTGCGTTTTATTTCGGTTGCTTTACTTACACCGGTAATAATAACCTCGCCGGCCTCAACAGATGATGTTTGTAAAACTACATTATATACGTTGGTCTTTGTAAAATCAACCCTTTGATTTATAGTAGAGTAGCCCAGGTAACTTACCTGCACCAGGTAAATACCTTTAGGGATATTGTTAAAAGTGTATTTACCATTGGCATCGGTAACCGCACCTTTACGTAAATCGGGGATGGTGATGGTGGCACCTATAATGGGTTTGCCATCGGCCTTATCGGTAACAGTACCGGTTAGGGTGCCTATCGCCTCGGCGGCATCGGTATTAATAATGGGAGTAGTGGCGGCATTTGCCAGTGTAGAAAGACCTATAAACGATAATATTAAGAAGCTAATCAGCTTTAATTTCATAACGAATAAATTGAAAATCAATAAACACCGTTTTTAAAACGGCTTTGTTTGTAAAAAATGATAACAGGATAAAATTTGTTATGAAATTACAGGAGGTGCGCGGCCGGCGGCCAACACAAGAGACATGCTTACAAAATCGTAATCACAAGCTTTAAAAACATGTGTTACGGCCAGTTGTGGAGTAGCATATAAAGGGGTATCAATTACCGCGAAGGTATGGTGCATAACATCGCACATATCGCATTTTTCCTTTAGAATTTGCTGCGGATGATTGTTGTTGGTTAACGATGCCGTTTTTGATATGCCTTTTGCAACATGGTGCTGATGTGAATAAACCATATACTGCCCCGCCACAAAGCAGAACAATAACAGCCACGAATAAATAATATTTCGTTTGTTTTTTTTCACGTCAGCAACCTTTTTTACAGGATTTTACAAAAGTAGTTAATAAAATGGTGATTTTAATGCAACATTGTAACAATTGTGTTCATTTGTTCACTGGTTCATTAGTTTATTGGTACTTAATGCGGAAAGGCTGAATAGATATTATGCTGCCAGGTATGCCAAATAAAATTAACCCGGCAACAAGCCTAATGAACCAGTGAACAAATGAACCAATGAACCAGCCATAAAAGACCAATGAACCATTGAACTAATGAACTAATGAACCTTATCTTTGCCCACATATGAAACCGGCAGAAATTAATTTAAAGTGGAGTGCGTTACAAAACCGCATTGCCGAGGATTTTGACAACGAGAAGCCCGATTTGAAGGTGATGCTGTTTTTAATTGGCGTACAGGAACTGGGACAGGGGCCACGCAAATTCAGCAAGCGCCAAAAGGAGGAGCTAATGCACATAGCTAATTGCAAACTGTTAAGCATGATGGGCTTTTACGAATTAGAAGGCCTTGACCAGGACGGCTGGCCGCATTGGAAACGTATCAAAGTTATCCCCAACTATACCCTCCTTGAACAGGAAATGCTCATGAAATCATTGATCATAGCGTATTTTGAGGAACTGGACGCAGGTGTAGCGGATTGAAGATTTTGAGGACGAATTGATTTGAAATGGGAAGCACATCCTCTTCACCGTCATTGCGAGGAACGAAGCAATCTCCAAACTATACAGAGCGAATGATCAGAGTTTCACAATTAAACTTTCTATTTCAGTACAATGGTAATGCAAAGAGGCGGCTGTGTATACATTATGGCAAATACCTATAACAATGTATTATACACTGGTGTCACATCTGATATAATCGGGCGAATTTGGGAGCACAAAAACAATGTTTATCCGGGCAGTTTTACTTCCAGGTATAAATGTTATAAATTAGTTTACTACCTGTATTATCCACATATTGAAGAAGCTATAGCTGCCGAGAAACTGATTAAAGGCGGAAATAAAAGAAATAAGCACCAGCTGATCTTCTCATTAAATCCCGAGTGGAGGGATTTATATGAAGACTTAATAAAAGAATGATTTAAGCTTCCGGATGCTTTGCTCTTTGTGGCAATAACACGTTATGTAAAAATCGAAACAATCTCCACGTATGCAGAAAGAACCGTTCATAGTCGATCTGTATACGTGGAGATTGCTTCGTTCCTCGCAATGACGCGGGGAGGGCATTGATACTAACTACTTGCTACTAAATCTAACTCACTGTTATCTCGCCTCTTAAATCCTGCTCCATGTATTGCTTTACCAGGGCGGGGTCATCAAACTCGCCAAGGAGGTACATCATTTTGGTTACTGCCGATTCAAAGGTCATGTCGTATCCGCTGGCTATGCCCATATCTTTTAACTGTTTGCTGGTTTCATAGCGACCAAGCTCAACAGTACCAACTTTACATTGCGAAATATCAACAATTACCTTACCGTCTTTAATTGCTTTTTCAAGCAGCACCAAAAACCAGTCGTCGGTAGTGGTATTGCCGGCACCAAATGTTTCCATTACTACGCCACGCACATCGGAGTTTAAAATAGCTTCAACCACTTTTTGGCCTATGCCTGGGTACAATTTCAATACCGCCACATCGCTGATGAGGTTGTTGTGGATAATCAATTCGGCACCATCCTGTGGCTGCCTGATGTCGTTCGCGCTAAAGCGGAGGTGAACGCCAGATTCGGCCAGGATAGGATAGTTTGGTGAGCGGAAAGCCTCAAACTTAGATGAGTTATATTTAAAGGCGCGGTTACCACGAAAAAGTTTATAATCAAAATAGATACAAACTTCGGGTACGCGGGCACGGTCGTTCTTTTTAGCTTTGGCAATTTCAATTGCCGTCATCAGGTTTTCCTTGGCATCCGTACGGATAGCGCTGATAGGCAGTTGCGAGCCGGTAAATATGATGGGTTTGCCCAGGTTTTCGAGCATAAAACTCAATGCCGACGCGGTATAGGCCATGGTATCTGACCCGTGAAGGATCACAAAGCCATCGTTATCATGATAATTAGCTTCAATTAATCCCGCCAGCTGGCTCCAGATAACCGGATTCATGTTTGATGAATCGATGATCTCTTCAAAAGAGTGCACCTTAATTTTACAGTTAAGCTTTTCCAGCTCGGGAACGTTGTCCATTATCTGCTCAAAGTTGATTGGTTTGAGCACCTTGGTTACAGGATCGCTCATCATACCTATTGTCCCACCGGTATAGATGATCAGTATCTGACTCATGAATTAGGGTTTATGAGGTGTAAATTCATTAAATTTTTTATATACCAAATACCAGCTTTGAGTTCTGGGTAGTTATACGCGCTACCTCTTCTACACTGGTTTGGTGCAGGTCCGCCACTTTTTGAGCAATGTAAATCAAGTACGAGCTTTCATTAGGTTTACCCCGGAACGGAACGGGCGTAAGGTACGGAGAATCTGTTTCTAAAACGATATGTTTAAGGTCAATTTCGGCCACAACTTTGTCAAGTCCTGAGTTTTTGTAGGTAACTACCCCGCCTATACCCAGGTAAAAACCAAGATCTACCACTTGTTGCGCCTGCTGTACCGTGCCGCCAAAGCAATGAAAAATGCCATGCAGGTCATCATCGTTTTCCGCCTTCAATACACTATACACTTCATCGTAAGCGTCACGGCAGTGAATCACAATAGGCAATTTTAAACTTTTTGCCCAGTTGATTTGGGCGCGAAAAGCCTCAATTTGCCCGTCGAGATAGGTTTTATCCCAGTACAGGTCTATCCCAATCTCGCCGATGGCATAAATCTTATTTTGCTGATGAGCCTCTTTAATAGCGGCCAGTTCTTCCTCCCAGCCAGGTTTTACCGAGCAGGGGTGCAAGCCCAGCATCGGGTAGCACATATCGGGATATGCTTTTACCAGGTCATAAATAAGCGGCACCGAAGCGGCATCAACCGAAGGTAAAAACAAGCGACTGATATCATTATCTACGCAGCGTTGTACAAGAGCGGCGCGCTTTTGCGGATTGGTTTCGTAATAGAGGTGGGTATGCGTGTCTGTTAATACCATAGTGCAAAAATAAAAAAGCCTTCTGTTTTTGGCAGAAGGCTTTTGGTGTTAATTTGTCTTTTTACTTACACCTGTTTTTTTAGCGGTGCCTTTTTTTACCGGGTGCTTAACACCAGGCTTTGCAGCCACAGGGACATGTTTAGTTGGTTTTATCTTTACAATTTCCAGGTCGAAAATTAAGGTAGCATAAGGAGGAATTACCTGGCCACCACCTTTTTCGCCGTAACCAAGGTTTGATGGAATAATGAATTTAGCAGCCGAACCTTCGTGCAGCAAAGCTAAACCTTCTTCCCAGCCCGGTATTACCTGGCCCTGGCCCAAAACTACGCTGATAGGCTCATAAGGCCTGCCCGGCTGATCGAGGCCAGCCGCTTTAGCAACTTTTTCAATGCTTGAGTCAAATATTTTTCCATTGGTTAAGCTGCCCGCATAATTTACCAGTACGGTATCGCCCGGTAATGGTTTGCGTAAAGCCGATGGTTTGGTAACAATATACTTTAAGCCAGATGCCGTGGTAATTGGCGTTAATTTATTAGCGGCTATATAGTTAGCGGCGTCAATGCCTTCCTGTTGTTTTTGTTTGGCAATGGCTGCATTCCTTTCGTCCATAGCTTGCTGCAGGCTTTGTACCTTGGTTATTTTGATAATAAAGATAAGGTTGCTGCCTTTAGCAAAAAATGGCGGGCGCGCCTCTTCATGTCCTTTAAAAATAGAATCGGTAGGTACTTTTACTTTCACACTATCATTAAGGGTAAGCAGCGGGAATATATCCATCAAATCGGCCACGCTTTGTGATGGGTGTATTTGCGCCTGTACGGTATGCCCGGCAGTGTATGAGCTAAATAATACCGAATCCTTATCCGTCATCTGGATATAGTGAAAAGTAATAACATCATTCTGTTTTATCTTTTCGCCGGTATTAGGTGTAAAAATCTGGTATTGGGCTCCGTTTGGCCTGGCTTGCATACCAACTTGTGCCTTGGCGCTTAAAGTAAGCATGCCCAGTATTGGAGCCAGGAAATAAAATATTTTCTTCATAGTAGTAATAAAAAAGCCTCCCCAACTGGTGTTGGGAAGGCTATAAACGCTGTTTTAATTATTTTGTTGTTGGTGCCGTTGGCGGTGCCGTTTGTGGCATAACCGGTTTAGGCGCGTTTGGATTTGGTTTAACAATATCAATCAGTTCCATTTCGAAAATAATTGGCGTATATGGGCCAATTACGTTACCTGCACCCTGGTCTTTATAAGCGATGTTTGAAGGGATAACCAATGTGATTTTTGAACCTTTGTTCATCAACTGCAAACCTTCGTCCCAACCTGGTATTACTTTAGCTTCGCCAACAGGGATACGGATAGGTGCAAACTGACGACCTGGCTCAATAGGTTGTTTTTCTTTAATAGCAACCTCTTTAACGCTGGTTTCAAATATTTTACCGCTTGGAAGCCTGCCAGTGTAATTTACAACAGCGGTATCATGCGGTGCAAGTACCGGACCTGTACCTGGCTGCGTAATTACGTAGTTTAAGCCAGATGCTGTAGTGGTAACTTTAAGGTTATGATCTGCAATGTATTTTTTGATTTTGGCCGGTTCTGCAGCTTTCATGCCATCGGTTAAGGTTTTGATATAATCCTGAACCCTGCCACGGAAAACCTGCTCGGTAAGTGAGCCTTTAGCAATTACTTTAGAAACCGCTACCTGGAATATTAAATATTTACCTTTCAAATTTGGTGGACGTTGCACACCGCCTTTAAATATCGAATCTGTAGAGATTTTGAAAGTAGCGCTATCGCCTTCGCCCAACATCTCGATACCAGCCATAATATCACCTTTTGACTGTAATTTTTGCATCGGGATCAAAATTGGATGCCCGGCATCATAACTGTTTGATAAAACCGAATCACCATCGGTTTTAATCACCATATTAAGGCTTACATAATCGCCTTCTTTAATGTGAGGGGCGCCTTTTGATGTGTGGATGTTGTAAAGCAAACCTGCGTCGCCTTTTTTAAAGCCGCCGTTGCAACTTGCAAACGCCGTTGCAGCAATGGCCAAGAACATTAATTTTCTTTTCATTTTATTGTTTTAATAGTTTTTTATATTCGGGTAATATGGATTTAAATTTCTCTACTACTTGTTCAAGCGTACCTTCGGAGTGACCGCCGGCCGCGTTGCGGTGACCACCGCCATCAAAGTATTTTTTGCAAATTTCATTCGCCGGGAACTCTCCTTTTGATCGTAACGAAAGTTTTACCCTATCGCTGCGCTCAACTATAAATGCCGCCAGCTTAATGCTGCTCATTGATAGGGCGTAGTTCACCACGCCTTCGGTATCGCCGGTATTAACATCAAAATTTTTAAGGTCGGTATTATTAACGGCAATAATGGCGGTATTGTATTCGGGCAACACTTCCAGGCAATTAGCCAGGCAATGGCCTAAAAACCTTAAACGGTTTTCTGACGCGCTGTTGTAAACCAGTTCATGAATGCGATAATTTACAGCGCCGGCATCAATCAAATCGGCCACTATGCGGTGTACGGTTGACGATGTATTGGGTAAACGGAACGACGCAGAATCGGTCATGATGCCTGTGTAAAGGCAGGTTGCCACATCTTTATTAATCAAATCCGGGCGATGTAGCTGGTTTACAATAAAATCATACACCAGCTGCGCGGCTGCACAGGCGTTAATATCCCAGTGCCTGTAATCGTCAAAATCGGCAGGCTCCAGGTGGTGGTCAATCATAATCTTATAAGCGCTGCTATCGCCTACAAGCACGCCCATTTCATTAATGCGGCTTAAGGCATTAAAATCAAGGCAAAATATAATATCAGCAGCAGCAATAAGTTCAGCCGATTTTTCAAGCTGTTCGGCATAAATTATAACTTCTTCATTACCAGGCAGCCAGGCTAAAAAATCGGGGTAATCTGTAGGGGTGATAACCGTTGTATGATGGCCCAGCTGTATCAAATAATTATATAAACCTAAAGACGAGCCCATAGCATCACCATCAGGTTTATGATGGGTAGTGATCACTATCTTTTTAGGGCTTGCTAAAAGTTCTTTAAGCTGGACTAAATCTAACATCAATTTCAAAAAAGAGTTGCAAAGCTAAATAAATAAATTAAATACAAACCATCTAATTTGATACAAAAAGCTTTATCTTACAGATGAAAAACGCTACTTTTGCGGCAATTTTAAATCAATCAATAAAACAGCATAAGCGCTCCCCCAAACTAACCCGTGCTTGTGTATTTTCATTACCATTAAGAAACAATTAAAATAATGACGACCAACAGAACTTTTACCATGATTAAGCCCGACGCGGTTGCAAACGGCCATATTGGTGCTATTGTAGATAAAATAACTAAAAGCGGTTTCAAAATCATCGCTCTTAAATACACTTCTTTATCGGCAGAAAAAGCTGGCCAGTTTTACGAGGTTCACAAAGAGCGTCCTTTTTATGGCGCGCTTGTTGAATTTATGTCATCAGGCCCAATTGTAGCTGCCATCTTAGAAAAAGATAACGCTATTGAAGATTTTCGCAAACTAATTGGCGCAACAGATCCGGCTAAAGCCGAAGAAGGTACTATACGTAACCTTTTTGCAAAATCAATTGACGCGAACGCCGTTCACGGTTCGGACTCTGACGAGAACGCGCAGATTGAAGGCAACTTCTTCTTCTCGGCATTCGAAAAATTCTAAAAACCAACTTATTATAGGCGCGGTATTTTATGCCGCGCCTTTTTTGGCGCATTTTTTTTAATTGGCAATTAAGTTTTGTACATTTACAAAACGCAGGTAAAATTTAATTTACTGCTAACCTCTATCTTATAAATTAAAGTGTGTCTTTATAGCAATAAATTATGAAACTGTTTTTGAAAACCATTATATACGCACTCATCATTGTATGTTTGTTTACAGCTTCTTTATTGCTTTATAAAGCCCATCCCGAAGTTCAGCTTGCTTTTATTATACCAGGCATTTTCATTTTGGCCTACTCTATCATAAGCGATGACCTTGGCATAAGGCAACATATACGCTCGCGCCAGCTTAAAATGTTTAGGGATAAAGAATAAGGCGGCGATAAGCAATTGTTTAAAAACAGTGCCGAAAAGATATAATAGTCAAAAAATCGTAATTGCTTCGTTGTTTCTTCTCTATCTATGACGTATTCGTTTTAAGTGAATGCGATGGGCTTGAATGCTGGTGACGACTCACCCCGGCAACGCTTCGCTGGCCGACCCTCTCTCCGGCTAAAGCCGCATAGAGGGTGAACCCCATTTTTATTTTCTTGCCCTTCTATGCGACGCAGTCGGAGAGAGGGGAGACGGGCGCAGCCTCGTCGGGGTGGGTCGTCTGCGCCTTGTCCACTTAAGGCAATCAACCTGTTTTTCTTATCTTTAAATAGCCTCTGAACTCGTATATCCCTTTACAGAAATATAACTTCTTCTACTAAATTGCTTTTGGCCTCGTCATTAATTTTTTGAATGATCTGGCTCCTGATCATCATCAACTCGTTTTTTATTACCGACGATTCTATCCTTAAAAACAATTTTTTATCGCGTATAAACAACTCTTTGGTGCGGTTGGCTACAGATTTGCCCACCAGATCTGGCCAGGCAGCCACTACAGCTGTTTCATCAAACCGGCGTTTAATTTTATATACATTAAGCATTTGCTCAATGGCTTCCTTTAATGATTTGTCGTTAGTCTTGCGCATCTATAGCCCCCTTGGTTACATTAAATATTTTAACACCTACGTTTATCTTATCAAAGATATTAGCAACGCGGCTTACACTGGTATCAGTTATAAAAACCTGTCCAAAATCATTGTTTGATACCATTTTCATGAGCTTGGTTACCCGTTCGTCATCAAGCTTATCAAAAATATCATCAAGCAACAACAGCGGTTTAAAGCCTTTTTGCTGATAAAGAAAGGTGTACTGGGCCAATTTAAGGGCAATTAAAAATGATTTTTGCTGCCCCTGCGATCCAAACTTTTTCATAGGCATACCATGAATGCCAAATTGCAAATCGTCCTTATGGATACCTGCCGTGGTGCGCTCCAGTACCTTATCCCGTTCAACCGTTTTTTTAAGCAACGCTTCAAAATCGCCCTGCAATAACTGCGACTCATAGGTGAGTTCAACCAGTTCGGCATCATCACTTAAAAAGCTGTAATGTTTATTAAATATGTGGGTAAAACCTTCCATAAAAGCTTTACGCCGTTCAAATATTTTGCTGCCCGATGATACCAGTTGTTCATCAAGCACCTCAAGCAGGCTGGGATCGTAACGGCCGGTATCGGCTATTAATTTCAGCAGCGCGTTACGGTTAGCCAATACTTTATTATAGCTGATAAGCTCATCAAGGTAGTGGTTATCTGTTTGCGATATTACGTTATCAATAAACTTACGGCGCTCTTCGCTGCCCTCGGTAATAATGCTGGTATCATAGGGCGATATCATTACCAGGGGCAATAAACCAATATGATCTGCCAGGCGCTGATAGTCTTTTTTGTTGCGTTTAAACTGCTTTTTCTGGTTTTTTTTTACCGAGCAGGCCACCGCTTCGGGCTGGTTATTTTTATTAAAAACGCCTGTAACAATAAAAAATTCGGTACCCTGTTTTATCTGCTGGCTATCAATAGGATTAAAGTAGCTTTTGCATAAACCCAGGTAATGAATGGCATCTAATAAGTTAGTTTTACCCGCGCCATTATTACCAGTAAAAGCATTAACACCCTCGCTAAAAACCAGTTCGGCCTCCTCGTAGTTTTTGAAATTAATGACTGATAATTGCTGCAGATACATGGGAAGGCAAAGTTAAGTTTTTAGTTGGTTAGTTTGCCGCATCATTTCTTATTGTACGTTAAGGAAAACTAAAAGACAAAAAAAAGCGAAGCTTTAAAAGCTCCGCTACCAGGTTTTAATCTCAAAATCCCATAGTCCCCAAAGTCCTATGGTCCAAAAATTACTTTTTCTTATCAACACCAATAGGTTTCACAACATTGGCTTTGCCCGATTGGTAGTCAGACGGTGCTTTTTTTGTACCTACGGCGGCAGGTTTCTTTTTTTCTTTTACGGCTTGTCTGTCCTTACTCATGGTAGTTATAGTTTTAGATGTTAATTGATGGGGCTGGCCAGTAAGGCAACCCTCGTTTTTTAATAATGTTGGGAGGATACCAGGCTCTGTTTGTTGTTGCCCGGTGTTTAGGAATAAATGAATTGCAATAATTTTTAAAACGCCTATATTTGACGTGTGAATGCTGCAATTAATTAAAGGTACTTTCTTTTAATTAATAATAGGCACACAAGGTAATTTTTAATGTCAAAAGCCTTAACTTTGAACGAAATTTTGACACACAGATATTAATAAAGGTATAATACAACAATAGCTACAAAATGAAAAGCTTTATTCCAACCTCAGTTTATGCAGTTTTAAACTATGCAATCGCTCTTTTGCTGATTTCAACCTTATGGACATTTGATACTCTTCATATTGGTGGCGCGGCTTTATTTTTACCTTTGCTGATAGGATGGCTGCAATTGATTATGGCTATTTTCGCTAAAAACGAATTGGGCTTTTTAAAAGTGTTCCCAATGGTTATGCACAATTTTAATGACGTAATTATGGGTTCATTCCTGATGTGTTCACCATGGGTTTATGACTTCCATTCAAAAATCTGGATTCCACAGGTTTTATTTGGTGGCGCGTTATTCCTGATGGGCATCTTTACTGTAGATTCTCCATTCCTTAAAAAAGATTTCGAATTACAACAAGGTGGTATCACTCCAGATCAGTTGGTATAACTACTAAAAACATATTTAAACAAGAAAAGCGGCGCTAATGTGCCGCTTTTCTTGTTTAAGGTACGCCAGGTGCCGTTTACCACAATTTATACTTTATTTAAGTTAAGGCCCTGTTTAAATTTATTTCAAATTTTATACACCCCATTGAGAACCGACACGACCGTCATTCAATGGGAAAGTCGGCGACTTATAGGGCGAAGAAGATTCATCGTTTCTACCCATAACGTATTTGTTTTAGCCTAATCCGGTGGATTTGAACACAGGCGACGACTCACCCCGGCTACGCTTCGCTGGCCGACCCTCTCTCCGGCTAAAGCCGCAAAGAGGGTAAAAACATTCCTTTTTATTTCCTCGCCCCTCTATGCGACGCAGTCGGAGAGAGGGGCAGAACAAGCGTAGCGATGTTCGGGGTGAGTCGTCTGCGCCATGCGATATACGTCATTTTCACTTTCACAGGCTCCGGATTTTATAACTCACAATGATGATCTTTTTATTATTTAAAAAACAGACGCTTAATGTTGCTTGCTCCCCCACCGGCAATCGTCAAATAAAAAAGCCCTGCCAGGATATTACTCCGGCGGGGCGTTCTGCTTTTATACCAGGCACTAAAACCTATTTCTTTTCGGGCATCAGGATTAACTTGATAAAGTTTTTACCGCTCAGGTATTTATTGGCGGCATCTTTGGTGCTCTGAACAGTTACCTGCTCCAGGTTACCAACGTGCTGCAAAATCTGATCGGGGTTTTCGCCATTTTGTGAGCTTGATCCAAGGTAGCCTGCCCAAAAAATATTTTCCTTCATTTGCTCGCGGGTGGTGCGGGCCTCTTCGGCAACAAATTTTTGAATATCGGTAGGCTGAGCCCCGTTTTGTTTGATTTTGCCAATCTCTTCCAATGTAGCGGCAATCAGCTTATCAACATTCTCTGGCGCGCATCCAAAATAAACGGTGATGGAATACCTACCTCCTGGAACTTTATGATAGCTGGCCCTTACACCCGGGGCGTATACGCCACTTTCCTGCTCGCGTAAGCGTTCAATCAGTTTAATGTTCAATACCTCTTCCAGCGCATCCATTTGGATGTTGTTGGCGTCGTTATACTCATAATCGCCGCTAAATACCAGCTGAACGCTGCTTTTCTCGGCAACACCCTTATTTACAATTTTGGTGATCTCGCCCGGAGGGGGTTGTATTTTAAGGTTTTTGTAAGTCTCTTTACTATTGGTTGATGGTAAACCACCCAAGTAATGTTCAAGGTATGGTTTAATAGTTTCTATATCAAAATTACCAACCACCGTAAATGTAAAGTTACTGGCGTCGGCAAAACGGGCCTTGTAAAACTCAAAAGCTTTATCAAGTGTGGCTTTACTCAATCTTTCGGGCGTAGTAACCATATCCCTGAAGTTGTGATTGCTTAAAGTGGCCGATACCGTATCCTGGAATACACTTGGCGGATCAAGACTCCTGTTGGCCAAAACCGATTTTGTTTGGGTAATGGTTGATGCCCAGATATCGTTATCCTTACGCGGCTGTGTAAAGTACAGGTAGATCAGTTGCAAAGCAGTTTCAAAGTCGGCAGGAGCGGTATTGCCGCTAATCCCCTGCGCGGTTTCGCTGATGTATGGTGTGATGCTGAGGTTTTTACCGGCTAACTTTTTATCAAGCATCCCCTGGTTAAACTGGGCTACACCGCTGCTGGCAATGATGGACGACGCCAGGTTGGCCGATGTAAAATCATCATCACTTGCTAACGACGAACCGCCAAAAGCGTAACCATTAATCAAAATTTGATTGTTGCGGAAATCTGTTGGTTTCAATATAACTTTAAGTCCGTTACCAAGAGTTAAAGTAGTTGTGCCTATAAGTGAATCTGCAACCTGGCTAACGGTTTTGGTTCCTTCGGGCAGCTTGGCTAATAATGGGTCGGATGAAACATTATCAACATAAGCCGATATGCCCTGGCCCCCGCTGCCTATCCATTGTAATAAAGTGGCTTCTGTTGGCAATGCCGCTTTATCTTTTTCGGGCCCTTCAAGAATAACAACCCTGTTTTGATCACTAATGAATTTACCCGCTAAGGCATTCATCTGATCCACAGTGATCTTGCTGATGTTGTTTACATAAAAGTTGTACTCATAATCGATACCAGGAATAGCTTCTCCCTGTAAAAAGTGCTGCTGATACTCTTGTACAAAATTTACAGAGCGGGTTTTATCTTTTTCTTTATAGGCATTACCCATTTGTACCAAAGCATCCTGCTTGGCGCGTTCCAGCTCGGTAAGGGTGAAACCAAATTTGCGTGCTCTTTCGGTTTCGGCAACAACGGCTTTAACAGCAGTTTGCAGATCGGCAGGTGTTTTGGCTACCACAATAGTAGTAAATGCATCCTGCTCGCCCAGGAAACCACCATAGCTTGCGCGGCCAAATAAAAACGGCGGATTAGGCTTTTGCAACAATTCGCCTAAGCGGGAATTGAGCATCTGGTTAAACAGCTGTACGCGTACGCTCTGCATATAATCAACGGTGTTTTTTACGGTTGTACCTGGGTGTTTAACAACAATTTCGGCCAGGGTGTAAGGGAACTCCGCATCGGTTGCAATTTTAACAACAGTGCCGGGGGTAGGCGGCACTGTGTATCTGGTACGCGGTTTTTCGGCTGCCGGGTTGGTAAGACCAGAAAAGTTTTGTTTGATAAGTTCTTCAACTTGTTTTGGATCAAAATCACCAACGGCAATTACCGCCTGCAAATCTGGGCGGTACCAGTCATGATAAAAACTTTTAATGGTTTCGGGCTTAAAGTTTTTAAGGATATCCTCTTTACCTATAGGCAAACGCAACGCGTAACGCGAGTTGTTAAGCAACACAGGCAATATCTGGTGTTGTAAACGCTCTTGCGCGTTTTTGCCGCGCAGGCGCTCTTCTTCTAAAACAACGCCACGTTCTTTATCAATTTCGGTAGGATCAAAGCTTACATAGCCTGCCCAGTTAGCCAATATTTTAAAGCCATTGTTAAAAATAGCGGCAGTATCGGTAGGGATAGGTAACTGATAAACGGTTTCGTTAAATGAGGTATAGGCATTTAAATCGGCCCCAAATTTAACACCCGACTTTTGCAGGTAATCAACCATTTGGTTTTTAGGGAAATCGCGGGTGCCGTTAAAGGCCATGTGCTCGGTAAAGTGAGCAAGACCCTGCTGATCATCTGTTTCTAAAACAGAACCTGCTTTGTTTACGAGGTAAAGTTCGGCCTTGTTTTTAGGCTCCACATTTTGCCTGATGTAATAAGTTAGCCCATTAGGTAATTTACCAATGATCACTTGCTTATCGATAGGCAATATATCGGCCTTTGCCAATAACTGCCCTGCAACCGGTTTGCCTTTTGGCGATACGGCCGGTTTCTTTTTTACTTGCGCAACGGCACTTCCCGAAGCTATTAGCAAAGCCAAAGCCGATACGGAAAGCTGTTTGTTTAAATTCATATGTTAATTAGAGGCTATTTTTTACTAAGATGCTAAACGAAACTATTAGTTACAAATTACAGGGAGAGGCGGTTTTTATTTTTTTGCCATTTCATCCTTCATCATCTGCTCAAGCTCGGCCTGATGATCTGTAAACACCTTTTGCCCCCATGCACCACCTTTTTGGAATAGTTCGGTTTGTCTTGATGTCATTTTAATGCCAGCGGGCGACGAAAGGAAGTCGGCTATCTGGTTCAGTTCTTGTTCTGAATAGGTTTCGGCATAAATAGGAATAAATGCCTTCTTCACATCTTCAAAAGTCACATATTTGGCTATAAATTTATTCATTGCCGATTTAAATGGGGCTCTTTTATCAATAGGTAATTGCTGTGATTGGGTTTCTATTAAAGCCGTAAACATTTTTTGAAGGTTGCTTTCAATTTGCGAAGCAACAATCATACGCTCGGCAGCCTTTAAATGCGAAGGGGTAAAGGTGGTGGTTTGGGCATTTACTTTGGCAGCGCTAAAAAGTAAAACGCCAACTAAGGCGATAAGGATAGTTTTAAATTTCATTATATTATATCTTGATAAATATTTTCCTAAGATACAATATCCACATAACCAGCCATAAAATAATAACCGTAAATATGGCGCTGGCCAGCGAGGCATTTACAGGCGAAAAATGCGGTGCGAAAAAGGTTTGATAAATTGACGCGCCGCCTATTTTAATCATCCCCATATAATGCGGAATGAAGCCCGACAGTACATAGGCTGTGATGGCATTTGCACCAAATACTACAAAGGGATAGGTAAACTTTTTATATCCCTGTACATCAATAAGCCAGTAGCTAAGTGACAATGCTATGGTAGCTAATCCGCCAGTGTAAAGTACAAATGAGCTTGTCCATAAAGCTTTATTGATAGGGAAAAACAGGTCCCAAAGCAAACCCGCGACAACAGCCAACACCCCATAGGTAAACATCCAGCTTACTTTAGCGTTATCATCGCGGTCTTTACGTTTTAGCCAGGTGCCAACCCTTATGCCAAACAAACCGGTTGCTACAGCGGGCAAAGTGCCTAATAATCCCTCAGGGTCCCAGGTATGCGATTCGCTCCAGAGGTGATTGGTAGTAAACACCAGGCGGTCTATCCATGCTCCCATATTTGTTTCGGGTTCTAAATTGGCGTAACCAACGCCCGGCACCGGGATAAAAGTCATGATAATAAAATACCCGATAAGAGCCCCGGCAAACACCCAATCACGTTTTTTTTGCGATGTTTTAAGATACAATATGGTACATATAAAATAAACCAAGGCGATGCGTGGCAGCACGCCCGGAAACCTCAAATGAGTAAATCCACGGTCTGGATGAAATATCAGTTGCGTTATCCAGGGGATAGCGATCAGTATAGCCGTGCGCTGCAAAGCCTTCAACAAAAGTTTTGTGTGTGATACAGTAGCCTTTTTGCTTTCCATAGCATAGGTAACAGAAACACCTACCATAAAAAGAAAAAACGGAAACACCAGATCCGTAGGTGTACAACCATTCCATTTGGAATGCTCCAAAGGGGCATAGATGTGTCCCCAATCGCCGGGATCGTTAACTAATATCATCGCTGCGATGGTAGCGCCTCTAAAAACATCGAGAGAAAGAAGTCTTGTAGGTTTTTGAGTAGTGGTTTCGTTCATATTTAAATGCGGGTGTTATTTTATAACTATAGCGATGGCTTTAAAACCCATCGCTATGCGGAAATAATTATTCGCTTGGTTGATAAATTGATATTTCAATATCAATTCCCAATTCGCTACTTAATTTCACCAACTCTTTTGGGAAATATTTAGATTGGACGAACTTATCAGGATCATATCTGACACCAAAATCTAAAGTGGCATAGTCAATTCCTTGAGTAATATTTATATGATGTAATTCTTCCCAGTGTTCTTGCAAATATTTAATCGCATCTGCAACCTGTTTGTTAAATTCAGTAAACTCGGCATCGCTAACTTTTATATGACAGCCGGAGTTTTTATTTTTTTTACCATCCGGCTTAGTTTTAAATTTCGGCGAGCCCTTGTGATAAATAGTAAATGGTGATACTTTACTCTGAAAAATAAAATCATCTACATCAAAATCTTCCCCCGATATTCTAAGTATACACGACATCATTTACTTTTTAAAAGATATATCGCTTAAACGCTTCCATAGCCTCGTATTCAGCGAGTCCCAGGCGGTCATACCTTTGTGCTGTATCACGAGTTCTGTCTTCAGCCCTCACCCAAAACTCGCGTGCATCATCCCCCGGGAAAACCGGACGATCTTTTTGCGACTGGTGTTTGAAGATGGCGTTACGCTTGCGGATCACCTCTTGAGGAGATAGCGGCACCGCCATTTCAATCTCGTGGGTAGGGAACTCGTGCCATGCGCCACGGTACATCCACAACCAGCAATCCTCAACCCATTCTTCGGTTTCTTTTAAACGTGCAAGGGCAGCCAGGATAATATTGAAACAAACCAGGTGCGTTCCGTTAGGGTCGGCAAAATCGCCGGCAGCGAAGATCTGCTGCGGTTTTATTTTTTGAAGCAGGTCGATAGTCAGCTGGATATCTTCCTCGCCAACGGTGTTCTTTTTGGTTTTGCCTGTTTCGTAAAAAGGCAATGCCATAAAGTGGATGTTGCTATCCGGCAGACCGGCGTAACGCGCTCCCGAGATGGCCTCTGTTTTACGGATAAAACCTTTCACATTGCGGATCTCGCGGGTATCAATCTGGTTAGGCTGTTTCTGCGGGAAAAACGCGCGCATTTCTTCGTATAGTTTACTCAGGTGGCCGCTGTCTTCACCAATGCTGTTGGTAAAATCAATAGCAAACTCCATGTAACGTAATACATCATCATCCCACACCGCGGTATTGCCCGATGTTTGGTAAGCTACGTGTACATCATGCCCCTGGTCAACCAAACGGATAAACGTACCACCCATTGAGATCACATCATCATCCGGGTGCGGAGAGAAAATGATCGAGCGTTTTTTGGCAGGTAAAGCGCGTTCCGGGCGTTGAGAATCGTCCGCGTCGGGCTTGCCACCCGGCCAGCCGGTAATGGTATGCTGTATCTGGTTAAAAATATCAATGTTGATGTTATATACCGGGCCTTGCTCTACCGCGAGCTGGGCCATACCATGGTTGTTATAATCTTCTTCGGTTAATTTCAATACCGGTTTACCAATGGTATCGGCTAACCAGATCACCGCTTTCTTTTTCAGGATATTATCATCCCATGAGCAATCTTTTACTAACCAAGGGGTATCAAAACGGGTAAGTTCAGATGCGGCGTCTTCGTCTAACACAAATTCTACATTATCTGATAACTGCAGGTAAGTAGCAGGTACTTCGCCTGATATTTCACCTTCCACCGCTTTTTTAACGATAGGCGCTTTCTTGGCGCTCCAGGCCATCAGGATAATTTCACGTGCTTTAAAAATGGTACCGATACCCATAGTGATGGCTTTGGTAGGTACATTGGCCTTCCCACCAAAATCACGGGCGGCATCACTGCGGGTAAGGTCATCCAAAGTAACCAGTCGGGTGCCCGAGTTGGGTGCTGATCCTGGTTCGTTAAAACCGATGTGACCAGTACGGCCGATACCTAACAGCTGAAAATCCAAACCGCCTAATTCTTCAATCTGTTTTTCATAATCCAGGCAGAAGGCTACTACAGCGTCTTTATCTAAAGTACCATCGGGGATGTGTACATTGGCTTTATCAATATCAATATGGCTGAACAGGTTCTCATACATGAAGGTAACGTAGCTTTGGGCAGCATCGGGCTTCATGGGAAAATATTCGTCGAGGTTAAAGGTGGTAACGTTTTTAAAAGATAGCCCTTCTTCTTTGTGCAGCCTAACCAGTTCGGCATAAACCTTAATTGGCGTTACGCCTGTTGCAAGGCCAAGCACGGCTTGTTCGCCTTTGCTTTGCTTATCACGTATCAGTGCAGCTATCCTTCCAGCTACTGCCAGTGATGCTTCCTGCTGGTTGCCATAAACGCTCACCGGCAGCTTCTCGTACCGGGTCTCTTCCAATAAATTTAATCGGGCCATGGGATGGGATGAATTTGGTTGAAAACAAATATATCAGATATTTACTTAGCACTCCCATTATTTTAACTTTTGTAAACGGGCCGCAAATAAGTAATTTAACCCCATGTTAGCTTTAAACCAAAATCTGCAAAAGCTTGTTGATATCGCCCAAAAAACAACGCGATTGGGTATCGGCCTTATGTCGGGTACTTCCTTAGATGGGTTGGACATTGCTTTGTGCAGGTTTACCGGTAATGGCCTAAGTACGCAATTTGAACTCATACAATTTATCACCATACCCTACCCGCATAGTTTCAAAAGCGAAGTACAGCAGGTGTTTGCAAAAAAAACAGTCGACCTGGAGAAGTTAACTCTTCTCAATGCATTCATAGGTAACTATCACGGCGAACTGGTATTGCAGGCGCTATCAAAATGGAATATCGCGCCAGCCTCGGTTGATTTTATCGCCAGTCACGGGCAAACCATTTATCATGCGCCTAAGCGATTGCACAAGCAACCGGGCTATCCCAATGCCACGTTGCAAATAGGTGATGGCGACCATTTGGCTGTAAAAACAGGGATAATAACCATCAGCGATTTCAGGCAAAAGCACATAGCCGCCGGAGGTGAGGGAGCGCCCTTGGCTTTGTACGGCGATGTACTATTAGGCAGCAAGCCCGGCGAAAACAGGATACTGCTCAATATAGGCGGCATTGCTAATCTTACTTATTTGCCCGGGGATGTTGATACAGACAACGTAATATGCACAGACATCGGCCCGGGCAATACTTTAATTGACGCGGCATGCAGGCAATACTTTGGTAAAGATTACGATGAAGACTCCAAAATAGCCAAAAGCGGCCACGTGAATGATGAGTTATTATCTGCCTTGTTAAGCCATTCATTTTTTAACGAACAAGCGCCAAAAACCACCGGGCCAGAGCTGTTTAATTTAAGCTATGTTGCACAAGCCCAAAAGGCATCGGGCACAGAAGATATTTCGGATACAGACCTCGTCTGTACACTGAGCGCTTTTACAGCTGCATCGATCATCAATTTTATCAATAGCAGTATCACAGCCTCCAATCTTAAAGTATATGTAAGCGGCGGCGGCGCAAGAAATCCTTTTGTAATAGCCGGATTGGAAAAGGCTTTTGAACACGTTAAGGACACAAGTATACTGGGCATCGACCCTGATGCTAAAGAAGCTATTTTGTTCGCGCTGTTGGGGAACGAAGCCCTCTGTGGCGAACCCATCGCCATTGGTAATAACCCTAAAGTTTTGATGGGGAAGTTTAGTTTCGCGATTTAGTATTAGCCCCCTCGCCTAACACAGTTACTCCTCCAACACCGGCGCATCCGCAATTTTTTCCAAAACCGATGTCGGCAAGTAAGGTCTGCCGCCTGTTGCGGGTACGCAAGTGCCGGTAAAAGTGGCCTTGGTCATTACCTTGTTGTTAAGCATTATCGCTTGCTTAAAATGCAGCTTGGGCAAACCAGCTTTATCCTTATACAGGGTACAGGTAACGGTAAACTCGTCGCCCTTTTTTAACGAGCGTAAAAAGCTGATGTTGTAGCTTGACAGCACCATATAAACACCGTTTTTGGCCTCGGTTTCAAAATCAAAACCAAGCACCTCCCTGATATAATCATGACGGCAATATTCCATATAAAACGGATAGTACAAGCCATCCATAATTTCCTGCACATCTATATGCTCGGCTTTGGCAACGTAAGTTTTTGAGTATTCCATGCTGGTTAATTTTTAATAGGTAGCCGGCAAATATAGTGGAATATGAGGTATAATTTTGCCTGAGCCGAGATTGTTGAGGTTAAAGAATTATCAGGTTTTTTATGTTTTAAGCGGAGAATAAAGCTAATTAAACTGGGTTTCCATTACTCCATGATTTCCCCGCTCCCCAATTAAAAGCCTTTCGTCCTTTGTCCAAAAATCTTTTATCCCAAAATCTTTTGTCCTTTGTCCAAAAAGTCCTTGCTCCTTTGTCCAAAAATCTTTTATCCCAAAAAACAGCAGGCTACTTTTGTTCCAGGCCAATTACGGGTTTAGTTAGCCGTTTTACTTCTGCCACTTCGGCGGCGGCGTATAAATTTGCCCAGTCTTCAAGGGCGGCCAGCGCGGGGCCAAGCGCTTTGCCACGGTCAGATAGTTTATAATAAACCTCGGGAGGGAAAGTGTGCTTTTCTTCGCGGATTACCAGTTGATTTAGCTCCATGTCTTTAAGCTGATCCAGCAATACTTTTTTGGCCACTTTGGGTATTACCCGCCAAAGTTCTGTAAAGCGCATCTTTTCGTTATGAAAAAGATAAAACAAAATTACAGGCTTCCATTTGCCCGCCAGCATGTTTAATGTTACGTTGAGGCCGCAATGCCTAAACTGGTTTAAAGCCATGGTTACTAAAAGGTGAACAGGATACTAAAAGGTGAATTTCTTGGCGATTGCTGCCCGGCCAGCCATCTTTGCACCATCAAAATTAATATTTAAATATGAAAGTTCAGCTATTACGCAATGCCACGCTGGTGTTGGATATCAACGGAAAAAAATTATTGGTTGATCCGATGCTGGCTCCTAAAGGTAGTTTCCCGGCAATTGTTAATACGGCAAACACGCTCAAAAATCCACTGGTTGATTTACCATTAAGTGATGATGAACTTAAAGTGCTTATTGCCGAAACTGATGCCGTATTACTCACACACCTGCATCGCGATCATTGGGACGAAACCGCGCAACAGATGCTGCCTAAACATATAGCCATTTTATGCCAGCCAGAAAATGTGGAGGTAATAAAACAGGCCGGCTTTGTAAATTTAAGTTCCATTTTTGATGAGCTAACCTGGAATGGCATCAGTATTAACCGTACCGGTGGCCGGCATGGTACCGGCGAGATAGGTAAGCTTATGGGAACAGTATCGGGCTATGTGATTGCTTTTGGCCGTAACAAGCTATACATTGCCGGGGATACCATATGGTGTGAAGAAGTTGAAACGGCAATTAGCAAATACAAGCCTACCCATATTATTGTAAATGGGGGTGCAGCCCGCTTTTTAACCGGCGACGCAATTGTGATGAACATACAAGATATCATTAGGGTTGCCCACAGCGCCCCGGATGCAAAAATTTATGTGGTACATTTGGAGGCGGTAAACCATTCATCAGAGTCGCGCGCTGATATAAGGGAAGCGATGCAGGCGAATAATCTTGCTGAAAGGGTTATCGTGCCAAATGATGGCGATAGGCTATCATTGCTATAACAAGCTTTTTTGCCTGCCTGCTGGCGCACGTGCATAGTGGTACCTTACCGTTAGGTAAACATAAACATGTTGTTGATAATTGACCTTGTACAAATAGCACTTTAGCACCTATCTTCGATAAAGCAAATAGCCCAATGAAAACTTTAGCCGATTTTAAAGCATCATTAAATTCAAACCAGCCCGATAGCTCGCTATCTGTGCAACTAAAAAGCCTTTGGTACGATGGTAAAGGCGATTGGCAAAAGGCGCATGCGCAGGTTGATCACCTGTCTGATCGGTCATCGGCCTGGGTACACGCTTATTTGCACCGTAAGGAAGGTGATGTTTGGAATGCTGACTACTGGTATCGTCAGGCGCGGCAAACCCGGCCTGATATTTCGCTCGACGAAGAATGGGAACAATTGGTTGTAGAATTTCTTTAATTAATTGTGCAAAACCGCTATATAGGCAAAAGGCAACCATACGATTTGTGTGGTTGCCTTTTGGTTTTAGGTTGAAGTTATTCGCTCCTTAAACTTTTTACGGGGTTGGCCAGTGCGGCTCTTACCGCCTTGTAACCTACACTTATCCAGGCGATGACCACCGATGCTAATATGGCCAGGATAAATATATCGGGGCCGATGCTGATCCTGTAGGTGTAATCCTGTAACCACTTATGCATAAAATAGTAGCCAACAGGGGCCGATATGGCAAACGCGATAACGATGAGTACCGTAAACTCTTTAGAAAACAAATAAACAATATGCCCCACCGAAGCGCCTAAGGTTTTGCGGATGCCTACTTCTTTGGTGCGTTGTAAGGCCATGAATGATACCAGGCCATACAAACCGAGGCAGGAAATGAAAATGGCTATCCCAGCAAATATTTTGTAGAGTGTTGATAGTTCATCTTCGTTTTTATAAAAGTCGGCAATTGTTTTATCGAGGAATTGATATTCATACACACCTTCTGGGTAGGTTTTATTCCATAAGCTTTCAACGCCGGCGAGGGTGTTCTTCACATTCCGGGTTTCTATTTTAACGTTTAGCTTTGAATATTGCGACAGCCACGGGGCTATCAATACGGGCGGTATAGCACGGCGTAAGGAGCCTATATTAAAATCTTTAACTACACCGGTAATCTGTGCTTTCAGTTTCTTATCGTTCCATAGCATAACGTATTTGCCTACCGCTTGCTTTGCATCGGTGATGCCCAGTTTATGCATCAGGGTTTCATTAACCACGTAGCCCGATACGGTATCCGATTTGTTATAAGGCCCACCTGCTATAAACTGAATATCATACAATTTGAAATAGTTGGCATCAGCCCATTTAAGGCATGCGCCAAAGTCGACCTGCTTTGGCGAGTTATTGAATTTAAAATCGCTAAACCAGCCGCCGTTATCAGATGGCCCGGCAAAACTCACACTGATATCTTTTACGCCCGGTTGCTGTAAAAGCTGATCTTTAAAGGCATTAACCCTTGTTCTGCTGATGCTATCGCCGGGAAAAGGAACCGTGATCACTGCATCGTTATTAAAACCAAGTGATTTGTTTCTGAAATAATCCATCTGGTAAATGAGCACCAGGGTGCCAATCACCAATATTTGCGCTATGCAAAACTGCGCTACCACCAATACCCTGCGTAATGAAATTCCGCTTGAGCGGCCAGCATTAACTTTGTTTCTTAATGCCACTATCGGGTTAAAGCCGGATAATACAAGTGCCGGATAAAAGCCGGCAAGGAAAGTGACACCGATAATCACCGCTACTAAAAATAAAACCACTGTTGGATTTAACAGGAAATCGGCACTCAATTGTACTTCAAGCAGCTTATTCAACATAGGCAATGCTATAAGCGCTATGACAGACGCCAGCATCACAGCAAATAAAGTGATGATCAACGTTTCGCTTATAAATTGCATAATTAGCTGGTACCGGTTGCTGCCTAAAACTTTACGCACGCCAACCTCTTTTGAGCGGTTTACCGCCTGGGCGGTAGCCAGGTTAATAAAGTTAACACAGGCTATAACAAGCAGGAATAAACCAATCAAACTAATTACGTTGATCAATTGCCTGCTGAATGGATGGTTGCTGTATACGCCCGCATCGGTATCGTAGTGCATATCTTTCAATGCCTGTAGTTGAAATACCTGGTTTTTATTGTAAGGGGCGGGGATACGTTTTTTGGCCAATGCGGCAAGCTCGGTATTAAGCTGCTTTTCGCTTGCACCGGGAGGTAAAATAATATAGCAGTTTTTATCGCCAAAGGTGCTTACCCAATCCCCGTTATTGCCGTTAAGGTCGCCGGTTTTGTTAACAAGGGTAATCCAGGAGACGGCAAGCTTCATCGGTAAATCTGTATTGGCCGGCAGATCGTCAAAAATGCCGGTCACTTTAAGATCTCGCTTGTTTTCGTACCTGATTGTTTTTCCCATGGCGGTATGCCAGTCGCCGAAAAATTTGTCGGCTTCCTCACGGGACAGTACAATGGCGTTTGGATCGGCCAAAGCAGTATTTTTATCTCCGGCCAGCCACTTAAAATCAAAAATTCTGAAAAACTCGGGATCGGCGTAATAGGCAAGGTCTTCTTTAAATTTCTTTACCGTACCGCCATTAGCTCCGTTCCCCACAGCATAATGCGAGCCATCGTTTTTCATGATGTTTGATGCTTGCTTTATTTGCGGAAAATCGAGCCGCAAACCTTCCGTTAACGGGATTGGCGTTCCCGCGCCGATATGTGTGCCATCGGGGCCACTGCTCACCATTACAATGCGGTAAATGCGGTCTTTATTAGTATGAAAGGTATCAAAGCTGGTTTCAAACTGAACAATAAGAAATATCAGCAGGCAGGCCGCTATACCTATAGCTAGGCCGGTTACATTAATGGTGGCATAGCTTTTATTGCGCATAAGATTGCGCCAGGCAATTTTGAGGTAGTTTTTAAACATAAGTTCGCGGTTTAATTTCGTGTTGCCCCATACAGGGAGCTTTTCCTGGTACGAAATTACCGGCGCGAAACTTGGTGGGCGCTCCACATTATAATATGGTCGCTCTTTTTTCTGTTCAATTTTATATTCTGCCGGATTCTTACCGGTTAATTGTTTAAAAGTACGGTTAAAGGTGGTTTTGGAATTAAAGCCCGATTCAAACGCGATGCCCAACAAGGTCAAATGCTCAAAAGCAGGATCATGAATTTTACGGGCTACATCTGCCACCCTAAATTCATTAATAAAATCACTAAAGTTTTTTTTGAGGGCGGTGTTAATGATCCGTGATAGTTCATTGGGATGCATATCCAGCTTTTCGGCTAATGAACGTAAGTTAAGTTCGGGATCAAGGTAATATTGATTGGCTTTTAATTCTTTCTTCAGCCAAATTCCCTTCTGCCTTACATCTGCCGGGAGTGCCGGTTTTAAAGGTGAAAAAGATGCTTGCGAGGGGGCCGCTGCTTCAGGTCTCAGATAAACAATAACCGCCGCCTGGATAACGATGATAGCCAACACAAGGTAGAAAGGATAATAGGCCTGTGTTCCTAATTGGTTATGATAATAAACATAATCGAGGCCTCTAAATAACGCCCCGCATAACCATAACACAGCAAACCCACCCAACAAGCGGTGAAGCCATTTCATTTGGTCCCGGTAGCGGTCGCCATTATTAAACTTTACGCGCTTGTAAAAGTTTTTTATCAGGCTGTGGGAGGCGTACAGGTATGTAATAACTGAAATAAACGCGAGTGTTTGAATGGCGGGATTTAATTGATGAAAGATTGGTGTATCATAAGTGGCTTTGCCGGTACGGACGCTTTCTTTAACCGCTAATACCTGGGCGCTTAATTCAATCAATAAGGGAACAAAATGCAGTAAATCCTTAGGCCGGAATTTATAAATGGGGCGGGCTAATTGACGTACGTAAAAGAAAATCAGCGGCCCAAACGCCAGCGAAAACTGTAAGGGTAATCGACTCCAATTAGGGATATAGGCTGTAAGCCCGATATCAATGCCTAATAGCCAGGTTATATACAAAACTATCGTAACCAATGCCAAGGCAAAGAACCGGTTTGCAACTCCGGCAGCTTTTTTAGTGAACCACAAAAGCGAAGCCAGGCCGGCCCCAAGGAAAATAGCCCCGAGGAAAGCGAGGTCGTAAGCGTTGATATGGAGTGTGTAGGTTTTCAATCTGGATGGACTGCGCAATCCTTGAGCCAAATTTATAACGTATTGATAGATATTGTGTTATGGCTATTTCGTGAGCGCATAGTGTAATGTAAGCGGACGGGTGGTTGTGCGGTTTTGGATGTTTGATCGTTTTAAAACCTGAGCGGCTTACCCCGCCTTCAACCCAAAGAAAAACGTAGTCCCCATGCCCAGGTCCGATTCCACCCAGATCCTTCCGTTATGGCGTTCTAAAATCCGTTTTACAATGGTGAGGCCCATGCCAACGCCTTCGTATTCGCTGGCGCTGTTATGCAGGCGACTAAATATCTCGAAGATCTTTTTGTGGTTTTCTTTGGCTATGCCAATGCCGTTATCGCTGATGGCAAATACCTGTTCGTCGCCTTGTTTAAAACTACGCACGGTAAGCTCGGGTGTTTTGTTGCCCCGGTATTTGATGCCATTGCCCATCAGGTTTTGGAAAAGCTGCACCATTTGTACATAATTGGCTTCCATTTGCGGCATGGTTTCAATTTTAACTATCGCCCCACATTCGTTCACCTTGTTTTGCAGGTTTTGTAAAGCTTCTTCGGCCGCCTTTGTCATATCCACCTTTACAAAAGCATCAGCCTGCGAATCCATTACCGTATATTGGTATATCCCCTCAATGGTGTTGGTCATGTTATGCGATACCTCGGTAAGCATATTCATGGTTTCCTGTAAATCGGGTGATAAGTCTTCACCAAGTATTTGCAGGGTGTCAATCAACAGCACGGCTGATGCGATGGGTGAGCGCAGGTCATGGGCAATGATGTGGGCAAAACGTTCCAGGTCCTGGTTTTTAAGGCGCAGCATCTCTAACAGGTCGCTGTTATAAGTTTCCTGTTTTTTAAAGTTGAGCACCGATTTTACTATGCTGGGCAATATCAGCATGTGCTCGCCCATGTTTTTATCTTTGATCAGGTAATCGGCAGCACCGGCTTTCATCAGTTCTACCGCTGTTTTTTCTGATCCCTGGGCGGTAACAATTACAATGGGGATATCGGCCGCGGTGGCTATGGCAATGGAGTCAAAGGCGGTTCCGTCGGGCAAATTAAAGTCAGAAACAATAAGGTCGTAATCTTTTAGCCCAACTTGTTCCCTTAGTTCGGCAATACTGGTGGTAACATCGCATTCGTATTGAGGGTTTAACTTAATAAATTTTCGCTTGATGAATGTAATATCTATCTCTTCGTCTTCGAGGAACAAGATCTTACTTTGCCCGCTTATGGCTATCTGGTCATCAATTAATTGCGAAATAAGTAGGGCCAGCTGTTGTAAATAATAGTTATCGGGGTCTGTAACCAACTCATTAACCACATGGTTTTTGAACGATTGCGACCCGGCATCCCTGAGTATCAACAGCGGAATTTTTGTCAATTCCAGGAAAGGGGTCAACTGTGTATAAAAAGCCCGGTTCACCAGGTTGTCGCGCGCAATTAAAAAATCATTATTGTAAAGCTTTACAGATTTTTCAAAATCCTGCTGACTTTCATAACAGGTTATCTGAAGTTGTGAAAACGCGGCGTTAAGCGCGTTGCTTATCAATAGCTGTTCCTGTGTATTGGCAATAATTGTTGTTCTCAGATTATTCATCATGAGTTAATTGGGGGATTATACATTGTATTTTATGCTGAGTGCTATTGCGTTGGCTTAGGTGGCTGATTAAGCATAAGCCAGTACATGCCCAGTTGTTTAACGGCATCGGCAAAATTCATAAAATCAATAGGCTTAACAATATAGCTGTTAACACCAAGCTCGTAGGCTTTTTTTATATCCACATCCTCTTTTGAAGAAGTCATCATAATAACCGGTGTAGATTTTAACCCCTCTGAAGCTTTGATCTGCTCTAACACTTCCAGGCCATTAACGCGCGGCAGCTTCAAATCAAGCAAAATCAGTTTTGGGATGGCTTGTAATACCTTCTCCGGACCAGTGCCAAAGAGATAGTCAAGCGCGTGTTGCCCGTCCTCAAGCCATTTAATATCATTGATGAGGTTATATTTTTTTAGGGCGCGTATGGTAAGTACGGCATCTTCTTCCCTGTCTTCTACCAGTAGTACTTCCGGATATTCTTTAATATTCATAACGGAAAAATTTATAATTATATCATATTGAACAATACGGAGCGCTTATACAATGGGCAGGCTGAAACTAAAGGTAGCGCCCTGGCCCAAAGCCCCTTCGGCACTTACTACGCCGCCATGGCGTTCAATCACTTTTTTTACTATACTGAGGCCAATGCCTGTACCTTCAAAATCCCGGTCGTTGTGCAGGCGTGAAAATATTTTGAACAATTTATTTTTATATTTTTCATCAAAGCCCGCGCCGTTGTCTTTTACCGCATAAATAACACTGCCATGCGCTATTTTTGAGCTTACGATGATCTTCGTTTCGGGGGTATTGCGGGAATATTTTAAGGCGTTTGAAATAAAATTGGTTACAACCTGGGTAATCATAGCCTGATCGCCTATGGAGGGTGCAAGTTCGCCCAATTCAAAAACTACCTTGTGGCCTGCCGGTTCCTGTCTTAACAATTCATCAAACACATTTTTGAAGATGGCTTTCATATCCAGCGTTGAATTTACTTTTTCGGCGCGGCTCAATTTAGAAAATGAAAGGATATCATCTATCAGCATGCCCATGCGTAGGGCGTTATTCACTATGGTGTTTAATGTTTTCTGGCCATCCTCATCTAATTTATCGGCATAATCCTCCAGCATAATATTGCTGAAACCGGCAATAGCGCGCAAAGGTGCCCTCAAATCATGGCTCACCGAATAGGAGAACGCTTCCAGTTCTTCATTGGCATGGCTAAGGGCTTCTGTCCGCTCGGCAACCAATTGTTCCAGGTGATTTTTATGTTCCAGTATTTCGGCCCTGATGCGCCTGTTTTCAATAGCCAGGTTAGCAAAACGGGCGGCGTAGGCTATCCTTTCCAAATCTACGTCCTTAGGTGTACGGGGTTCGCGGTGGTAAATAGCAAATGTACCCACCATATCGCCGGTGCTGGATAGGATAGGTTGCGACCAGCACGATTGCACGCCAGCCCTAAAAGCAAGCTCCTTAAATGCTGCCCAATACGGGTGTGTGCCAATGTTATCAACGCATACCAGTTTTTTAGAGAAGGCCGCGCTACCGCAGGAGCCAATGCCATCGCCCACAGATATGCCATCTATGGCATCGTTGTAAAAATCGGGCATATTGGGTGCCGCTCCTGTGCCCAAGGTATTGGTCACTTTATCGTACAGTAAAATAGTACAAATGGAGGCGGCATCTTCCTCTTCAATTGATCTTACAATCGACCGCATGATGGTAAAAATATCAACATCGCGCGCAAGCTCTTCCAAAATAAGGGCCCTGTTACGCTCCCTTATGCGCAGCAAATCGCGTTCGATAATATCTATTGAGTTTGATTCAGCCGGGTGTGAGGGATCGCTGTCGGAGGAATATATAACGCCCCGTTTGTGGCTCTGCTGTAATTTTTCGTTAGCAGAGAGGGTAGAGTAACTCTCGCTTGTATTCATAGGGTAATGTTGTAAACACGAAAATAAAGTATTCGTGTTTTTATTACAATACACAACTTACCACTTACGGGAATATAGAGCGCAAGGCGGAAATAAACGGTATCTGTTGGCCAGGCTAAAAGTTACCCTGCGAGTTATTTATTATGTTTTCTTTTTATTTACCGTATAAGAAATCATTTTGGTGATCAGCCCATTGGCAAGTTCATAAACATCGCAATAGTACATATCGTATACCTGGCCCGATTTATCGGTGCATTGTACTTCGCCCGCGACCGAGGCTTTATCGCCATCAACAATAATGTAATCTTTACTTACGGTAATTATTTTCATATCGGGATGTTCGGCGAAAAATTTCAGCACGTTCGCTTTGCCTTTAATGATACTATCGCCCAGCAAGTGCCATTCAAAGTCATCAGATATAAACCTGGCTATACCTTCGCTATTGCCTTTATCAAAAGCGGTATTGAAATCGATAATTACGTTTCTGTTGTTGTTCATAAGCTGTTATATCTGGTTGCATCAAAGATACCGGCTTCCTCAACAATAATTTGTACAGCGTTGCGACAAATGAAAGGGGCAAATGCGACATGACGCGATACACCTGCTTTTTAACCTGCAAACCATAAACGTTGTTTTTCGTTTTCACGTAATGAAAAGTGGTTGTTTGAGGATTTGGCTTACTGCACTGTTGCTAACAATAATTGCCGGCTGTGGCCTGGTAAGGTCAATGGGCAAAAATCCGGCGGGCGAAGAACTCGCGCGACTGGACACCTTGCCCAATTACAAAAATGGCAGTTTTGAAAACCTGGCCGAACGTGCCGATACCACAACAAAACGTAAATGGCTTTTTTTACACAGCCGCCCCAAAACTATCCGGCCTTCTCATGAGCTGCCCTGGGTTAAAACCGATTTAAATACACTGGCAGCCTCTGCGCCAACTATTGTTTGGTTTGGGCATTCTTCCCTGCTCATCAAAACCGGGCAGGGTAACATCCTTATCGATCCCGTTTTTAGTAATCATGCGGGGCCAGTGCCGGGGGTAGTTAAGGCGTTTGCAGGCACCACGCATTACCACGCCGAGGATATGCCGCCAATAGATGTGCTCATTATTTCTCATGATCATTATGATCATTTGGATTATCGCACCCTCAAAAAATTGAGAAGCCGAATAAAAATGGCGGTTGTACCCCTGGGCGTAGGCTCAGACCTGGTGTATTGGGGCTTCGACCGCAAAAAGATCATCGAACTGAATTGGAACCAATCGGTTATCCTACCCGATAGCCTCCGGATTACCGCCACGCCCGCGCAACACCGCAGCAACCGCTCCTATAGTCGTGAAAATAAAACTCTTTGGGCATCATACGTAATACAGTCCGGCCGGTACCGGTTGTTTTACAGCGGCGATAGCGGCTACGGACCGCATTTTAAACAAATAGGCCAGCAGTATGGCCCGTTTGACCTGGCACTGCTGGAGTGTGGGCAGTACAGCCCCAATTGGCCATGGACGCACCTATGGTTGGGGCAAGCCGCCCAGGCTGCCGTTGATCTGCATGCCAGTTTGCTGCAACCAGTTCATTGGGCCAAGTTTGTAGAAGCCAACCATCCCTGGAACGAGCCTATAAAAAAGCTGCTGCCCGCCGCCCAAAGGTTAGGCATCCCACTAAACGTTCCGCGTATTGGGGAGCCTTATACTTTGGGTGATGCGCCAAAGAATGCTGTATGGTGGGATTTTGAATAAATGATTGGGGTTTAAAACGTGAAATGAACAATAAAAATATTGTCCAGGCAATCCAAGCGCTCATTCAAAACGTATAACTCTCAAAACAGCTAAACAATAAACGCGGATTAAGCCCCCTGCGCAAAACCTGAAATATGTGGTACGATAAACTCATTGAACAAGATAAAGTACCTGATCTGGTACTAAGGCAAGGTATCCGTAAACTATTAAAACAACGCCTGGAAGACGAAAACAAAGGCAATGTTGAAGCGCAGCAGGCGCATTTAATGTCGCTGATAGCACAGTTGAAGGCTTCGCCTATAGCGGTTAATACTGTCGATGCCAATGAGCAGCATTACGAGGTGCCAACACAGTTTTACCAGTACTGCCTGGGTAAAAATCTTAAATACTCCAGCGGTTATTGGAAACATGGGGTAACTGATATTGATACCTCCGAAGATGATATGCTCGAACTTACCTGCCAGCGGGCCGAATTGGATAATGGCATGAATGTTTTGGAACTGGGCTGCGGCTGGGGATCTTTATCATTATACATGGCTGCCAAATTCCCCAAAAGCAATTTTACGGTAGTATCAAACTCGCGCACGCAGAAAATGCATATTGACGAGCAGGCCGACAAACGTGGCATCGCTAACCTTACTGTGCTTACTGCCGATATGAATACCTTTACCATTGCCGATACTTTTGACAGGGTGGTATCTGTAGAGATGTTTGAGCACATGCGCAATTACCAGTTACTGATGGCCAAAGTAGCATCGTTTTTAAAGCCCGATGGTAAACTGTTCATCCATATATTTACCCATAAAGAATATGCCTATCTGTTTGAAGTAATTGACGAAACCGACTGGATGAGCAAATACTTTTTTACCGGCGGCATTATGCCCAGCGACGACCTCATGTTTTATTTTAACGATGACCTGCTGGTTGAAAAACACTGGCATGTAAGCGGGGCGCACTACGGCAAAACATCTGAAGCATGGTTAAGCAATATGGATAAACACAAAGCCGAAATTATGCCGCTTTTTGAAGCAACCTATGGTAAGGATCAGGCTGTTAAATGGTGGGTATACTGGCGTTTGTTTTACATGGCCTGTGCCGAGTTATGGAACTACAACAATGGTAACGAATGGATTGTAAGTCATTATTTATTTCATAAAAAAGCTGCATGACCCGCTTAGTTATCTGTATTTTATTACTGCTTATTTCGTTGCTTACTGTTTTTAAAGCTTTTGAATATTATATGTGGATGCTGGCTATTGTAGCATCTGAATTTTGTTGGGTATTCATCATCTTTTGCGCTATAGCGTTGTCGTCGGGCTTTTTTACATCAAAATATCAGCTGGCGGGTACTATAGTGGGGCTTGTTGCGCTGGCATTATTTATAACGCCTATTGTACGTGCCTACGCGGTTGCAAGTACTTTAAAGCAAAATTTCACTACAGTATTTGGCCAGGGCAGTACCATTATTAAGGGCGAAAACACCCAGCCTCCCTTTAGCATTAGTAATATGTTTAAGGCGAATAAAGAGGTAAAAGCCAAACAGCTCACTTACAAAACCTACCCGGGGCTTGCTCTTACTATGGATTACTTTCCTACCCAGGTAGTTGGTCGCAGGCCATGCGTGGTAGTTGTACATGGTGGCTCGTGGAACAAAGGCGATAATACCCAGCTGCCCGAGTTGAACAGCTACCTGGCAACATCGGGTTACAATGTGGCTGCCATTAACTATCGCCTTGCGCCAAAATATCAAACCCCGGCACCGGTTGAAGATATTCATGATGCCATGGCCTATCTGCGTAAACACGCCGACGAGCTTCATATAGATACCAATAATTTTGTGCTGCTGGGCCGGTCGGCAGGTGGGCAAATCGCTATGCTGGCTGCCTATAGTTTGCACGAACCCGGTTTAAAAGGATTGATAGATTATTATGGCGTGGCCGATATGGTTTGGGGGTACTCAATCCCTTCGAGCCCGCTGATTATGGATTCGCGCAAGGTTTTGGTTGATTATGTTGGCGGCACTTATGACCAGGTGCCCGATAAATTCGCGGCCTGTTCGCCCATTGAATATGTGAACGCGCAATCGGTACCTACGCTTATTATTCATGGAGGTAACGATGTACTGGTATCGCCAATACATAGCGGTAAACTTGATGCCAAGCTCACTAAATTCGGCATCAAACATTTTTACCTGAAACTGCCCTGGGCTACCCACGGCTTCGATTTTAATATAAACGGACCGGGCGGCCAGTTGGCTACCTATACTGTTGAACGCTTTTTAAATACCGTTACCAAATAATATGCTAAAAACTGCCATCATTGGTACCGGTATTGCCGGTATGGGCTGCGGTCATTTTTTGAACGCCAGTCATGATCTTACCTTTTACGAACAGAACGATTACATTGGCGGCCACACCAACACGGTAACGGTTGATGAAGGTGGTAAGCCCGTTTATGTTGATACCGGTTTTATGGTGTTTAACTACCATACCTACCCCAACCTTTGCCGCTTATTTGCCGAGATTGGCGCGCCGGTGAAGAAAACGGATATGTCGTTCAGTGTGCAGCATGTGCCTACGGGGTTGGAGTACTCAGGCTCAAGTGTTAATCACCTATTCGCGCAGCGCAAAAACATCTTCAATATTAAATACCTTAAAATGCTGATGCAGATAGGGCGTTTTAATAAGGAAAGTGTGAAAATTGTTGACGACCCTAAATATGCCAATTACTCCATTGGTCAGTACGTAAAAGAATTTGGTTTTGGCGAGGAGATGTTGTGGAAATATTTGGTACCCATGAGCTCGGCCGTATGGTCGACCCCGATGGAGGAGATGCTGGATTTTCCCGCGGTAACACTTATCCGCTTTTTTCAGAATCATGGCTTTTTGGGATTAGATACCCAGCACCAATGGTATACATTGGAGAAGGGGAGCCAATCGTACCGCGAAATTTTGATCAAACCGTTTAAGGATCGAATTAAGGTGAATCGCAAGGCGCTCAAGGTAACCCGGCTTGCAGATGGCAAGGTATCGGTAAGCGCGTCAGATGGATCGGAAGAGGTATTTGACAGAGTGATCATCGCCACCCATGGCGATCAAGCTTTGAACCTCTTAAAGGAGCCAACAAACGACGAGCAAAAACTGCTTTCATGTTTCAAATACCAATACAACAAAGCCACCTTGCATACCGATGAAAGTATTATGCCCAAAACCAAACTGGCCTGGGCCAGCTGGAATTACCGCATACAGCAAGAAAACGGCAAGCTAAACCCAAGCACTATTTACTGGATGAACCGGTTACAGGGCGTATCTGATAAAAAGAACTACTTTGTATCCATCAACCCGCACAATAATATCGACCCTAAAAAGATCATCAGGGAACTTGATTATGAACACCCGCTGTTTGATGTGCCGGCGATAAATGCGCAGGAACAACTGTACAAGTTAAACCTGGATGGCCCGGTATACTTTTGCGGCAGCTATTTTAAATATGGTTTTCATGAAGATGCTTTTGCCAGCGCGGTTAAGCTTTGTTCGCAATTGCTGGGCAGGCCGGTGTATGATGAAAGTGTGGTGATTCAGCCGCCGGTATAGGATATACAATTTAATGCGCCAAATTGCGGTATTAAAGTTAGCTTTGATAAGCTAATCCTTATCCAAGTTTATGAAGGCTTTTAATATCGCAACTATTGTAATCTTATTTCTGACACTATCTACTTGCAAAAATCCGGCATCAAAACCCGTTGCGGAAAAACCAAAAACAACCGATATCACAGCTACAAGAAAGGCTGACATCGATACAACCAGTACATTTGCCATAGCCGGATTTAGGGCAGCCTTAAAAAAATCATTTGACTTTAATACGCTTAACAAGGCTGGCCAAGACACCCTTGATATTGTGATTTGTGGAGAATATGCTTATTCTCCGTTTGGAATTATAAAGGATAAGTCGGCTTTTAGTTCAAGCTTATTAAAAAACTTTACAGTTACAAACCGAACAGACAGCATGGATGTCGGACCATTTGAGTTCCAGATACTGAAATATGGCTCAAGTAAGTTGATCTTCTTTTTTGATAAAGACCCTGAAGCCTCAAAACACTCTGATATTTTTAAAGGTGAAATTTATGATGCAGATGTTTCTTTTTTAAACGGCGTTAAAATAGGGATGTCGCTCGGTGATTTTTATGCCGTTTTTTTTGATCAGTTCCCAACAGCGTTGAAGGACAAATATCATGTAATCCTCATTACATCATGCGTTGATGATATCATTCAAACTTACACCTTTAGAAGAGACAAACTAAACTCTGTTATATTCAAAAATGACAGCTATTGGAAAGTAGATTACTGATTAACTAAACTACCCTTGGGTTAATTCCGTATATTCAACAATGTCAAATGCGGCAATTAATTCCTGCTTATACAAAGCCAAAGTAATGCATCACCGGCTTGCACCTAAAGTGCACCGCTTTCACTACGAGGTATTTATGTTTTACCTCGATCTGGATGAGATAGACAGCCTGGGCAAGCGCATGAAGTGGATGAGCCGTAACAGGTTTAACCTGTTCAACTTTAGGGATAAAGACCATTTACAATTGCCCCGCGAAAATCCGGACACTTCCAAAAACATCCGTCAGCATATTATCCAATATTTAAACAATAATGGTGTTGATATTGGTAATGGCCGTATTATGGTGCTTACCAACCTGTGTACCTTAGGTTACCAGTTTAACCCGGTATCATTTTATTTTTGTTATGACGAGGCCAACAAACCGGTATGCTCGGTTGTTGAAGTTTGCAATACCTTCCTTGAAATGAAACCTTATTTTTTAGGAGCCGATACCAAACAAGGTGATGGCTTTAAGCTGAATACCGAAAAGTACTTTTACGTATCGCCTTTCATTGATATGGATACCAATTTTGATTTCGACCTTAATATACCGAGTGAGAAATTGCAGGTTAAAATTGATGATTATGATAAGGATGGGAAGCGCTTTTTTATTAGTACCTTAAGCGGTGTACGCAAACCTTTAACCGATGCCAATTTATTATTATACTTTTTTAGCTTTCCGTTAATCACCATAAAAGTAATTACGCTTATACACTGGCAGGCTTTTAAATTATGGCTCAAAAAAATACCGTTTCATAAAAAAGACGATCAAAAAGAACTTCAAAAAGAAGTATTCAGGCCTTATTGACAAATATTAACGCAGTAATAAAAACTTAAGACCAATTAAATTACGTAACTATTACAAATAACACTATACGCAGTATTTTTAAATATCATGGCTAATACCCTCACACTCGTCAAAAAAAACAGCTTCTACCAGGATGTGGTTTTGAAAACCTTATCACGGATGGATAAAGGCACCCTTTATCTTACCCTGCCCGATGGGGAGCAATTGGTGATGGGTACCGGCGAGGGCAATATCAGCGCGCATATCTCTATCCACAGCGAAGAGTTTTACAAACGTATTATCCTTTACGGCGATATTGGTTTTGGTGAAGCTTATGTAGATGGTTTGTGGGATACCGAAAATATAACCAACGTAATACGGTGGGCGCTGTTAAATATCGAAAACGCGCCGGGCGTATCGGGCAGTAAGGTGCAAACGCTTTCATTAAACCTCATGAAATGGTTTAATAAGCTGTATCACTTTAAAAGAGCCAACACGGTCGAAGGTTCGCGCAAAAACATTTCAGAGCACTACGATTTGAACAATGATTTTTTTGCCAGTTTCCTTGATCCAACCATGACTTACTCGGCCGCTTATTTTTATAAAGATGGCCTATCATTACAGGAAGCGCAGATTGCCAAGTATGACCGTCTTTGCAGGCAGTTGTGCTTAAAACCTACCGATCATGTATTGGAAATTGGCAGCGGATGGGGCGGTAATGCCATTTATATGGCCCAGCAATACGGCTGCAAGGTAACATCGCTAACCATATCAGAAGAGCAGCATAAAATGGCTGTAGAGCGTGTAGAAGCCGCTGGATTAAGCGATAGGGTAAGCATCCTGATTAAAGATTACCGCCAGATGAGTGGCACCTTTGATAAAATTGTATCTGTAGAAATGCTGGAAGCTGTGGGCTTTAACTACATGGATGTATACTTTAAAAAATGCCATGACCTGTTAAAGAAAAACGGCATTCTGGCCATACAGGTAATAACTTCGCCCGATTCAAGATACAAAGCCCTGCGCAAAGGGGTAGATTGGATTCAGAAACATATTTTCCCGGGCTCATTGCTCCCATCGGTAGGTGCCATCAACGAATCTATCAATCGCACCGGCGATATGACTATGGTTGATTTAAAAGATATCGGCCTTGATTACGCTACCACCCTAAAACTATGGCACGAGGCTTTTAACGCCAACCTAACAAAAGTAAAATCATTGGGTTTCGACGATAAATTTATCCGCAAGTGGAACTACTATCTATGCTATTGTGAAGCCGCCTTTGAAATGCGCAACATCAACGTAATGCATTTGGTTTACACAAGGCCTAATAATATTGGTAGGTAGTTGATTGGGTGAGTGGTTGATTAAGTTGGATTTGGTTGAATAATCCAACTCAATCAACCCAATTTAACTTAATCAACCACTCTCCTCTCCTTAAACCTGCTGAAAAATACGATTGCCAGCAAGCACAATACGCATCCGCAGATGCCGTTAAGGCGCAGGCCATAATCGTGTCCGGGATCTTTACCGTATACGGTTAAAAACGCGAAGAGGGCGATGCCCAGCGTTTGACCTAATTTTACAAACAGATACTTTACTGCAAAAAACATCCCTTCGCGGTTTTCACCAGTCCGTTTGGCTTCGCTTTGGGCTATTTCGGCAAGGATGGCATTGGGCAATATACCCAATGAGGCCAGGGGGAAGGATGCGCTTAAAACCAATATGTAGATTTGCGCCGTTGGCGATAAGGGAAATTTGCCCAGAAAAAATATCGCCACAAAAATGAGGCTCAATAGGCCAAAGGAAAAAAGCACAATAGCCTTCTTACCTATCTTTTTAGAAAGATAATTTACTCCCGGATAAAACACCAGTGAAAATAACACCATAGCCCCCATCAAAGCACCACCCATTGATTCGGGCAGGTGAAGCAGTACGGTAAGGAAAAACAACAGGCCGCTTGATATGATGCTCAACGACATATAGTAAGCAAAATCTGATATGAGGTAATACTTGAAATTGCTGTTTTCAAATGTTTTTCTGATGGCCGGTAACAGGGGTAAGTGCGTTGGCTTACTACTCGAATATTTTCTTTCGTCAATAGCCAACACCGGTACCAGCATAATGAGGCCGGCAAAGGCACACAGGCCCCAGATGGTATATTGCACTGCCGAATCACGGTCGATAACATGAAAAATATGTTGCACCAGGTCGGCAAAGTTATTTACCATGGCCGATATGATGATGCCTATTACAAAACCCACCTGCTGCAGGGACGATAGCTTTACCTTTTCGGCTGCAGTATCGGTCATTTCGGGCAAAAGGGCATTATAGGGGATAATATAGCTTGTAGCGGCCATAAAGAAGCACACCAGGGTAAAGGTGATCCATGCGGCATTTTTCATGCTTTCGGCTCGTACTACCGGAAAAAAAGTGAGACTGCAAAACACGATGGATGGCAGTATGGTCCACTTCATAAATGGGATGCGTCTACCCTTGGGATTTTTACTTTTATCGCTTAATGATGCTATGAAAGGATCAAAAACAGCATCAACAAATCTGCCCGAAGCCGCGATGATCGACATGATGTTTAACACCCCAAAAACCAACAACTGCGGCACCAGCGGAATTAAGCCGGAGCTTGATGGCGGCAGATAAAAGTAGGGGAGCATTACAATGATAATATTGGTCATCACGCTCCAGCCTATCATACCGCAGGCATAGGCAAGTTGTTTGAATATTGGTAGTTTGGCTGCCGGCATTACATGCAATATGCAAATATTAACTCAATAGCGGCAATAAACTTATGTACACCTCAGCATTTATTCACATTGGCAGGGCAATTGGTATAAGCGGCAAATTTTACAATCCCGAGTAATAATCATAACCTTGCTCGGCCCAGTAATCGGGCGGGCGTTTGTTGCTAAAGGTCATGGTACCTATTCTTTTGAGGTTTTTAATACCGTATTTAACCGGGATAATGAGTCTTAACGGCGCGCCGTGTTTAGGTGGCAGCGGCTTTTCATTTACCTCGTAAGCCAGCAATGTTTGCGGGTGCATGGCGCTGGGCATATCTATGCCTACGTAGTATTGTTTATCCGGTGTTTCTAAGCCAACATATTGAAGCGCGGTTTCAGCATCTAACTTAAAATGACTTATAAAATCGCTAAATTTTACGCCTCCCCAGTGCGATATCTGGTCCCAGCCCTCAACGCATTTAAAATCATAAACAATATCTGTTTTAGGCAGGGCCTTGATATCATCGATGCTGATGTTTAATACTTCGCCTGATTGTTTTTTCACTTTGAGCGCCCAGGCCGTTACATCTATCTTACCCTCGTTCCCGATATCTTCATTATGACGCACATTTTTTGCCGCCATTTCCTTAGGGTACGTTTTTACCAGGTTATTATTGCTAAACACCCGGCGAAAGGCAAGCTCTGTTTGATTCAAGGCTCGTCTTAAAGGCTTACGCGCGCCCGCGGTAATAGTCGCGGTTTCTTCGGGCGAATTATACAGCCATTTCCAGCCGCCATATGCAACTCCCGATGCTACAAAGAAAGTACCGAACGAGATAAAATTGCGCCGGGTGATCTTTTGCTCAACCGTCAGCGGCTTTTTGGGGCCTTTATTTTTTTTACTGAATAGGTTTCTCATCTGCTGGGGTTGGGGTTTCAACAATAGGTTTAGGATCGGGTTTACTGATCACTTCAAAGCCGGATATTACCGACCGGAAGTTGTTCCAACCAGCCAATATCACCTGTATAATATGGATCAAAAAGAAAAACACATAGCCAATGGTCAATGCGAAATGCAGGATACGGGCAAAATGATAACCACCACAAAGCCAGGCCAAATAATAAAACTGTACGGGTTTATAAATAGCCAGCCCTGTTATCAGCGAACCAAAACCCATCACTATAATTGCGGTATAAGCAATACGTTGTGCAGCGTTATATTTTTTTTGCGGCGGTGCCATTTTGCGGATGTGTAAATCATGCAATAACACCAGCCAGGCTTCTTTAAATGATTTTTTTTGAGGTACCAGTTCACGCCACTCGCCGGAAATGATGGTGTATAACACGTATACAAGGCCATTGATCGCAAAAGCCCACATAAATAAAAAATGAAAAGCCATACCCTCGGCCAGTCGTTTTTGGATATGAAAAGTATTATAAAATCCCTCGGGAAAAAAGCCGAAGAATTTATGCCCGAAGATGGTTATGGTGTACACATCATTGGCCCAGTAAATCAACATCCCGCTCCAGATCATGATACTCAGGATAGGGAAGTTTATCCAATGCGTCCAGCGCATGGCTAAAGGGTGCTTTTCTTTTATTTGTTTCATTTGATTAGAGGTTTGCAGCTATGATAAATTGGCTGCCTGAGATTGGCTTTCAAAAATAATCAGTCCTTCCCTATAGCGATGGGTTTTAAACCCATCGCTATTTTCCAAAATTTAGCTACCTGTCCCAAAACCCGCTTTCGCGGCGGCCAAAATTGAACCATTGCCTGTATTTTGTACAAAACCTATCACTTCATATCCCTGCGGATTAAAACCGTCGGGCAGCGTTAAAGTAGCGGTACCTTTGCCGTTTGCTGTTATAGCCTGTGTTTGTACTTTACGTACAATTTGCACATGGGCCAAAGTACGACCGCCGTTTTCACCACGTTGTACCTTGGTTATACCATTTTTCTGCACAAGGGCTAATAATAAGGTGCTGTTTTTATCGGCACCTTCGGTATTATATTGTACAGTAACGTGACCCTGGTTGTTTTGTGCATTAATGGTTAGTTTACCACCGGCAGGAGTACGCAACCCGGCTGTTATAGCGTTACGCAACGTACCTTCTTCCGATCCTACGAATTCCTTTTTGCCGTTCACCACTATCTGTGGGGTGTAAACCGATTGCAGGTTTAACCAGCTGGCGTACTCGTTTTGTCGTTTGGAATAATCGGCACTGCTAAAAACATCTTTCCAGCCAAGGCGATTCCAGTAGTCGACATGGAAAGCCAAAATGTAAACGGGCTTGTCGCTGTCTTCTTTTTGAATACGGGCCACCAAGTCATCGGCCGATGGGCAGCTTGAGCAGCCCTCTGATGTAAACAATTCAATCACCGCGAAGCCATTGCCTGCCGGTTTATCCGTATTTTTAACTGTTCGGGTATGTTTCGTAAATGCAGCTGCCGCCAATACCAAACCAACAAGGCAGGCGGTAAGGGATAATATTTTTATAGCTTTCATAATCTGTTAAGTTTAACTAACGTTTTCTGGCTTAGTCGGGGTTTTTGGAATAACCTTACAAAAAATATTTTTTTATGCGATGTGACGGCGGAGCAAATCAGTAGGCGTATAAATAAATTATAATCAACAGGATAAACGTAAATTTAAGCAATAATCCGGTCGGTTTTATGTAACATAAGAAATCGATATTTTCCTTGTAAGGATTTTAAGTTATAAACGACTAAGCGCATAAAGTTTCATGAACATATCTGTTAAATGGCTACCGAAAATCAATATTTAAATCCGCGGCAATGGGTTGAGGCCCATGCCGATTACTTATATGGCTATACCCTTTCGCGTTTAAACGACGAAGAGCAGGCTAAAGACCTGGTACAGGAAACATTTTTAGCAGCGCTGGAAAAGGTTGATAAGTTTGAAGGCAAAAGTTCCGAACGTACCTGGTTGACCGCTATACTAAAAAACAAAATTATCGACGTTTACCGCAAAAGATCATCTGGCTTGCGAAAGGTAGAAACACTGGCAGCCGAAGAAGAGCAGCGCGATTTTTTTGAGGACGATAACGGCCATTGGACAAAAACACACGCCCCACAGCCTTTTGGCATTGAAGATCATGATCCTTTAGTGGGTAAAGAATTTAACGGCATCCTTCAAAAATGTATGCAAAAACTGCCTGCTTTATGGATGGCTATTTTTACCATGAAACATATGGACGATGCTACTACAGATGTTATTTGCAGCGAGTTAAATGTTACCCAAGCTAACTTTTGGGTTATAATTCACCGGGCCAAGCTTAACCTGAGGGCCTGCCTGCAAAAAAACTGGATTTAAAATTTAACAATATGAGCCCACTTAAACACATCATATATAACTGCAAGCAAGCCACGCTGCTGATCGAGAAACGGCAGTTTAAAAAGCTAAGCTTCCGCGAGTTTGTGGAGTTGCGCATCCATTTGGCCGGGTGCTCTGTTTGTACTTTATATAACAAGCAAAGCCAGGTGATACACCAAATGATGCTACAGCTTTTTCATGATTCTATGCAAACAACCGGCGTACATTTAGATACCGGCTATAAACAGGACCTGCAAATACGCATTGAGAAAGAATTAAATAAATAATTAAAATATTTTGTAAGGTTTGCCAAAACCGCCCGACTAATGCTGAAATGTTCATATAAAACAAAAACTAAAAACAATTATGAAAAAAATCATTTCAGGCGCATTGGCAGCTACAGTAGTGGCAGCGTGTTTAACCATCAATGTACAAGCTAAAACTTTAGCACCATTTGCTGCAAAAGCATCAATTACAGCGGTAAGTGATACCGGCAAAATGGCTAAAGACAAAATGAAGATGGACAAGATGAAGAAAAAGAAAATGGACAAAATGGGTAACGACAAAATGGGCAAGGATAAGATGGGGAAAGACAAGATGAAGAAAGATACTGGCAGTAAAATGTAAGTTGTTTTTGTTTTTTGATCGTGAAGAGGGAGGTGATGCTCCCTCTTTTTTTATAATACAGATAGCGTTCCACCGGAGCGGGTGAAACACAGGTATGGCTTTGGAACGGATTGTTGTTATCTGTCAATTAGTTATATATTTTTTTAGAATTAACCTTATGGAATACTGGAGCCTTACACGGCGGCTGGACCTGTAAACACATGACAGGATTATCTAAAAAACTGTAAATCTTTTTCAGGACGATACGCTACCCTGGTTTTGTACTTGCGGCAAGAAGCATGATTTCTTGTTTTTCTACAAAGCTTACTTCCTATGGGAGAGGAAAAATTTTTAACTTAATGACAATGAACTTACGCCACAAAAATTCCATTCCCCTTCAGGCCTCTATCAGTGGCATTAAGCTGCAAGTTGAAAGATCCGGTAATGTATGGTTGTTTCATTTTTTCTTAAATAATCTTACGCCTATCAATATCGTCCAAATGGGCAGCATCAACACACCCATAAATGAGCCAATATAAAGAATTTGATGTATCAGGATGTTTGCAGGTGTTTCGGCCGGGATTTTTGCCATTACTTCATCAGATGGCGCGGGTATGTGAAGAATTACGCTATCAACAAAAATTGCGTACCCAACAGGAAACAGGCCTACAAGTGCCAGTCCGAAACCAACCACTATTCCAAACCATCTGAGCCATTGCGGAATTATTGCTTTCAGGCGCCAACATGCCATAACAAGCCATACACCCAAAATGCCTTGCGGGAACATATATAAAGTATCAGCAAGTATTTTTGGGAAGATGAGCAGCAGAAAAAGCACCGTAAAACAAAGTGCAGTAATAGGAATATGAAGCATCAGTGCCGATATGCCCGACAGACGCTCCTGGATAAGCCTAAAAAGCGCGACTACAACCGGAATTAAAAAAACAAATTGAAGAATAACAAAGGTATCATGAACCCTGATGGGCATAGTCCCGTTTTGGGCATCTTCACTACGAACGATAAGAAATCCAATTAAAAAAACATAGGCTACAATGCCAGCCACGCCGCTTGCAATTGCCGCACGTGCCGCGGTACGATAAGATAAATTCATATGATTTGGCAAAGTATCAAATAACATTGCAAAAATAAGAGGGATTGTTGCAAGGCGCTTCCGCGGATGTAGCAAATGTTTACGAATTTGTTGCATTAGAATATTGTATTTTTATGCGTTAGCCTTATTAAACCATTGTGTTTAAAGTTAGTCAGATCACCAAATCACAACATTATGAAAAACCTTTCCTTAAGCCTGCTATTCATTGCTTTATCTTTCACCGCGTTTGCGCAAAGTAACTTATTTAATCAAAATGACCTGGCGGTTTTTAACGCGATAAAATCAAGTAAGGATAGCAGCTATTTTTTTACTTTTAATTATCCCGATGGTGTACCGTTAACCATTGTAAAAAACGGAAACATAGCAAACTTCATTAACCGAGATGGTGCAAGCACATCGATATCAAAAACAGGCCAAACTTACTCCGTAATGAACAGCAATGGAACATCTTTATGGATAGATAACGGAAATACTGCGGTTATCGTAAACCCAAACGGCTCTCATACTACCGTTATAAAAAACGGGCAAGTATCCACTATAGTTAATCCGGATGGGACGCATTCTACACTTATTGACAATGGCGCTACCTCTACAATTGTTAATCCTAATGGAACGCATTCCGTGGCGATTAAAACATCGACCACAACCACCATTATTGTAAATCCCGACGGATCGCACACGGTTATTACTACGCCGTAGATTGTGAAAGGCTTTTTTTACAAAAAATAGCTTCTGCACGCGGGGGAATTAATGAGTAATGAGAAGAGTCAAGAGCCAAGAATCAAGAGTTAAGGCTTTTAGGATTTACTCTTTAAGCCCGGTTTGCGTAACTGGATTGCCAATGAGTTACGCCTTGAATTGCGTGAGGGCAATAAACAAGCTTAATACTCTGCCCGTGTAAATTCTTCGGTTTTGAATTTTACCTCAATTACAACACCATTGTCCTGGGTAATTTGGAAGGTGCCGCCAAGTTGTTTACTTAGTCCGCGCATTAAGTTGATTCCCATGGATTGAATGGCTGTAAAGTCGAAATCTTTATCAAAGCCGTTGCCGTTGTCCTTAACAATTAATTGATTGTAGTGGTCTGGTGTTTGCCTGAACCAGATATGGATTTTCGCGGCACTGTTGGCAGGACAGGCATGCTTGATGGCGTTGGTGGTGGCCTCGTTCAGTATCAGCCCAAGGGGTACGGCTTGTGAAACATTTAAATATATGCGGTCGAGGTTTTTGTCGAAAATCACCTGTCCGCCTGTATCAGTACAGTCTTTAACGTGTGTAATCAAGTCGTCTATATACTCCTGCATGTTAATACGATCAAACGACTCGGAGAGATAAAGTTTTTGATGAATAAGCGCGATAGCATACATGCGGTTTTCGCTATTCTGAATGGCATTTAAAGCTACTTCATTATCAATATAGGATGACTGTCTTTGTAAAAGACCAATAACTATCTGAAGGTTATTTTTAACCCGATGATGAATTTCTTTTAACAGCCATTCCTTTTCGTCTATAAAACCATCTTTTTCGGCAATAAGGCGATTCAATGATGCATTTTTCTGATCAATTTCGTCGGCTTTCTGTTTATTGTCTACCAGGAGTTTGTAAAGAAAAACAAGCACCAGCGATAGCAACCCAATACAGGCGAAGGTGATGTTGCGGATATGATTGGCCTGGGTAGCCCTATCGCGTTGTAGCTGACTGTCTTTTTTTAAAAGGCTAATATCTTTTTCTTTCTGCACGGTTTCGTATTTGAGTTGCAGTTCTGAAATTTCGTGGATTTTTGATTGGTTCAATAGCGAATCTTTAGCCTGCTGCGATTTGCCATAGTGATAAAGCGCAGATTTGTAGTTGCCCAGTGCCGAGTCGATTTTATAACACAGGTTTTCGTAGTTTCTTATGTTATCTAAAGAGGTATTTCGGCTACCTACTTTTAAAGCGTAATACTGTGCAAGTTTGTGCCTGTTTTGCAATAAATAAAAGTTGATAACATCATAGTAGGCCAGCGTGCCTATTTCATCGCTTACCTTGGCAACGGGGCTTTTGAGTAAATTGAGATAATAGCTTTCTGCCCTCGTGTAATCTTTTAAAGCCTCATAACAGTACGCTAAATTTTGATAGCAAAAGGCTTCGCCCGAGGCACTCTGTGGAGGATGTGCTTTTTGAAATTCCTGCACCTCTTTCAAAGCCTCTTTCGCCCGACCTAACTTAATCAGATCTTTAGCGATAAAGCCCAGCGTTCTGTATATAAACTCTTCTTTTCTGGGCTTTTTTAGCCTGGCAGCTAAGGTTTTTCTATAAAAAAACACACTCTTTTCGGTTTCTCCCAATACATCATAAATTAAGGCGAGTTCGGCATAAGCACCGTTCTCTACCAGGCTATCATGGTGTAATTCTACATCGTGCACGCTTGCAAGCCCGTAATTTAAAGCGGTTTTTAAATCGCCCCTGTACCTGTAAGTTGTAGCTATCAAGCAATACACCATGCCTAAACTTCGCCCGCTTTTTTTGTATTGATTTACTATTTTAAAGGCATCCGTCATGGCTGCTTCCATTTGCCCCATTGCTCCTTTTTCAAAAACCAGGAAAGATTTGATCTGTATTTCGTTGTCCCCTAAATGATGAGTGGTGGCAATTGAAAGGGCGCGTTCATAAAACTGAATACTTAAATTGTGGAAGGAGGCCCGGTTGCCGGCTCTTGCGTATTTAATGCAAGCGTTTACCATTTGCGGATATTGCTGCCGGCTTTTAAAGTAATTTAATACTTGCTCAATACATTTATGACTGGCAACAGAATCGCCGGCTACCAGGTAAACGCTCCCCATAAGCCTGGTGCTTTCATTTTTTCGGTTGCCATCGCCTATTTGCATACTCAGCGTTAAAGCTTTTTGCGCTACTGTTAAAGCGCTATCTAAGTTTTTTTTATTATCGGTTACAATATTCCTATCCAGGTAGTAATTAACAAGTGTAAAAAGTAAATCTATCCGCGCGGTATCGTTGCCCTCTGTTTTAACTGATTCTTTAATGTGATTCCCGTAACCTACATCCCAGTGCTGAGTTTGAGCATGAAGCAACATTACTGGCAACAGGAAAGTAAATAGTATAATATATTTTTTAACCATAAACAGTTGAGGTCAACACATCATTATTTTTTGAGCAAAGGCTTTACAGGGCAATTCAATTTTTCAAAATGCCAAATATTCAATACGCCAAGCTGCACCTTGCTATCTAATAAAACCAATGCCAAATTATTAACAATATGATTATTAGTGTTTTGTATTTATTTATGCGTATTAAATGGCGATATATAGTAAAAACACCAACGATATACCATTTTGATAAGCGGTATAAATAAAGTTTGATCATACGAATCCAATTTCTGCTTATAATTGTAAGTCTCAATCTGTTAAAACCTATCCGCTTAAACAATGAAGTATTTCAGAACCCCGCATGGCTTTGCCCTCGCCGCATGAAACCGGTAAACTAAAAATTAAACAGTTAAAACGGTTTTGGCAAGCAACGTTGCTTAGTCGTGACAGTGGCATAGATGCTGAATTACAAAAAGAGTGGCAGTTGAATAAAATGTTGCTATCGGCACTGAATTTAGGGCTGGAACAACTGATGATCTACCTGTATCAAACAGCTCCCTCCTTTGACGCTTTTGAAGATTGGATAATTGAAACCGCGGGGATACCCAACAGCGACGCCTTACAGCGTTTTAACCAGATTTTTGCCAATGAGAACGCTGAAACGAAACCTATAGACGCCGTTCTATCTGCCGAAGATTCGCTTTTTTTTGAAAGAAATGGTTATGTGGTGATCAAAAATGCGGTTGCAGAGGAGGATTGCCAGGAGGCCATTAACGTTATTTGCGATTTTTTGGAGATTGATATTAATCAACCGGATTCCTGGTACCAGCCACATGCCGGGCGGCAGGGTATTATGGTGCAATTGTTTCAGCACCCGGTATTGACTAAAAACCGTTCCTCAGAAAAAATTCGCCGGGCCTTTGAACAATTATGGCAACAGAAAAATCTTTGGGTAAATACCGACCGGGTTGGTTTTAATCCGCCTGAAACTGAAAGCTGGAAATTTCCTGGTCCGGATTTGCATTGGGATTGCAGCCTGGAGCTTCCCATTCCCTTTGGTCTGCAGGGAATACTATATCTTGCAGATACCGCAGCCAACCAGGGTGCTTTTACTTTGGTACCCGGCTTTCAGCACCAGGTATCAAGCTGGCTTAACGCTTTGCCGCCCGATGCCAACCCCAGGCAACAGGATCTGCACGCCCTCGGAAGCACGCCCATCACCGGCGAGGCCGGTGATTTTATTATATGGCAGCAGGCACTCCCGCACGGAAGCTGCCGCAATACTGCCAGCTTACCGCGCTTTGTGCAATACATTTGCTATGAACCTGTAAACTACATGGACCATACTAATTGGCGATAACCGATTAAACTATTATATTTTTGCCAAACTACAAAAGCCTCAAATCTTTCAGACCTGAGGCTTTTCTACTTGTTGTCAATCAGTACTAATTGATCATTCGGCATTATAGGCCAGTTGCAGGGCTGCAACATCTACTTTCTTCATGGTCATGAAAGTTTGCGTAACCCGGGCAATTTGTTCGGGGCTACCGTTTTTAAGGGCGTCAAACATAACTGTAGAGGCCACCTGCCATGATACGCCGTATTTATCCTTTAACCAACCACATTGACCGGCTTCGCCACCGGCAGTAAGCGCGGCCCAGTAGTAATCAATTTCCTCCTGCGTTTCACAGGGGACTAATAACGATACGGCATCGTTAAAGTTAAACCCATGCGGATGAGCGCTATCCATAGCGGCCAACCAGGTTTGATCCAGGTAATAGTCGGCATATAGGAGTGTGCCCGCTTTATCGGGCCCCATATTTTCTGGGCGAGGTGAGGTATTGCCGCGTTTACCATCTTTAAACACGCCGCAGTAAAAGTCTATCGCTTCATTGGCTTTGCCTGCCACGGGTGGCGTAAACAGCAGCGAAGGCATTATCACAGGCCTTTCCTCGCCTGCGGGCCTGATAAACATCAACTGCCAGGATACGCCATATTTATCTGCTACCCACCCATAGCGTTCACTAAAAGGGTATTTATCCAGCGGCATCATAACTTTGCCGCCTTCAATAAGTTTATTCCAGATTTGGTCAATCTGCTGGGCGGCATCCGCATTACGCGAGGGAGCAAAATGAACCATAAAAGAAATAGACGGATTGATGCCCAGTTTATGCCCTGCGCTGATACCAAAAAAAGATTGGCCGGCAATAGTAAATTCTACCACCTCGCACTCGCCGCCGGGCATAGGGAAATGATTGGCATAATTAATAACTGAATCGGGCATAAATGAAGCATAAAATTCAGCAGCTTGTTTTGCGTCCTGGTCAAACCAGAGATGCGGTTTAATAGGTAACATAGGCAAATAATTTGGTGTTGATATAAAGTTAAGAATCTTGGTGGCTAATTGTTTTAACAGTATATGATTTAGCTACCTCAAAAGTAGTTGTTTTTGATGTTGGCGCAGGGGGGATTCGGGACATTTTGCGGGGCGAATTGCGACAGATAGGTAAAACAAAAAGCCTCACATTTCTGTGAGGCTTTTTAAAGTGTGGGAGTTACTGGGTTCGAACCAGTGACCCTCTGCTTGTAAGGCAGATGCTCTGAACCAGCTGAGCTAAACTCCCTTTTGTTTTTGTTACTTTCTTTCGTCTGTAACTCCTTGCGTTTGGGACTGCAAATATAGAAGCTAAAAACAATTATTCAAAAAATATTTTCAAATTTATTTTAAGGTGCTATTTGTGAGGATTTTAATTTTTTTGGAGGCTTTTTTAAGCGGATAATAAAGCATTACATAGCTATGTTTTCACCGGGGCGTGGGTCTTCGGGTAATATTTCCATGTCGGGCTCTTCCATATAATCGGCATACCATTGAATGGCACTAACTACATCAAGCGCGTCGTCTGCGGCAATATTGATGGTTTCAAAGGCGTATAGCTTACTGTTTACATAGCCATAAAGCTGAATTTCATTGTCATCCGGACTAAATGTTTCTTCTGTTAGACAAAAAACCCTCACCTTGAGGCGGGTATCCCTTGAGTGAATAATATCTCTGCATGGGTTTTTAGGGTCTGTTGCCAGTAAGTAAACATTATGGTCCATATAAGCATTAACAACATTGGCGGGGGATGGTTTCTATTAATATTTATTTATTCTGATAAATTTTACGGCCTCATTCTTTCGGCATTTAATTGGGGAAATATTGTTTAAGACCAATGCATTGTGTAAAATAAACCCACGTTATTGTAGAAGTATTTCTACAATAACGCCTTGCCCCCAAGTAGAAAAGGCTTTTATTGTGTTATTGGCACACATTGAGTATTTGGCATAGCGATTGACTATAAGTTAATATCCCTTCTCAAAGGGTTGTTTTTCATAGGTAGATGTAGGGCCGTAAAACTGCGAGAGTTTTCCGGCCTTTTTTTGTTAAAAAAACTCTCTATCGTCAAAAATCAGGGATTATTTACCACTATTATTTGCTAAAACAATTGCCTTTAAAGAAAAGTGTTTTTTTGTTTTTTCGATTAATCAATATTCAAAATATAAAATATATTGAGCCTGCCTGTATTGGCTTTTGTTTTAAGGCACCCATTGGGAAAGTGTACCATTACTATTTTATGGCAGTTTTTCAACGTTAATCGCCTGTTTGACGCAGTTTCTCGCCTCATCAACTTTCTTAGATTGTTTCGCCTGATTTCTATTTTATCGAAAGCAATTTAACCTATCTGACAATTACTCTAATTCAGAGTATATTAATTGTCAACCTTTTACAATCCGATGAGTTTCTATGAGCGTATGTCCATTTACAAACAGAACGAAACTAATTAGAATCATTAAAAAATTTTACTTTATGAAAACAGAATCACAAGAAAGCATAGCAGGAGCAAATATGGCCCGGAGGTCATTCCTGCGTTATGCAGGGGTGGGGGTTGCTTCGGTAGGAATTTTAGCTGCCGCTTCCTGCACCAAAGATCACCCAATTGTTGTTAGCCCAACAAAAGGTATTGACATTGGCGCAACCGGCGACCTTGCTATCCTTAACTACGCATACGCGTTAGAGCAACTGGAAGCTGCTTTTTATACCCAGGTGGTGTTAACACCTTATTCAGGGATTCCGGATAACGAAAAAACATTGCTTACCGCCATTCGCGATCATGAGATTCTGCACCGCGAGTTTTTTAAAGCCGCTTTAGGTACCAACGCTATCCCGGCTTTGACTGTTGATTTCAGTACAATTGACTTCACTAACCGGGCATCTGTATTAGGCGCTGCAAAAGCATTCGAAGATACAGGTGTTAAAGCTTATGATGGCGCAGGCTACTTAATTGGTGGTGGTGCTTATCTTACCCTTGCGGGTAAAATTGTTTCTGTTGAAGCAAGGCATGCCGCGCTGATTAGTAATTTAATTACGCCAGGCTCTTTTGCCGCCAGCGACCAGGTTGACACTAACGGGCTTAATGCTTCAGCATCTATTGCAGATGTATTGAAGATTGCCAATACTTACCTGAAAACCAAAGTGAGTGCATCAAATTACAGTTACGTAGCAGCTTAAATCAACAACGTCATGAATTTATTTAATATCATAGAAGAAATAGAAAAAATTGATCCGGATTTTTCCGATAAGGTAAACCCTCGTCGTGCCGCGATCAAAAATATTACCAGCTTTGGTTCAAAAGTAGCTATGGCTGCTGTGCCATTCGCTTTTGGTACAATGATTAAAAGAGCAGTTGCTCAAACCTCAACTCCATCGGTTGTCGCTATTTTAAATTACGCGCTTACTTTAGAGTTTTTAGAAGCTAAGTTTTACGCAAACGCGGTTGATAAGGTTGGATTTATCCCTGCCAACATTCATCCCTATTATCAAACTATTGCTGATGACGAAAGTAAACACGTTGAGTTTTTAATAAACGTTATTAAAAGCGTAGGTGGCACACCGGTAACCAGTCCGTCTTTTGATTTTTCGGCCGGCGGTGGTACCGGTACAGGTCCGTTAGGTAATTCTGTTTATACAGATTTAGCTACCTTCCAAAAGGTTGCTGTTGCGTTTGAAGATACAGGCGTACGTGCTTATAAAGGCCAGGCCGAAAATATATTGGCTAACAAAACCGCTGCCGGTGCCGATTTGTATAAAACGGTATTAACTGCCGCGTTATCTATTCACGCCGTTGAAGCCCGTCATGCTTCGGCAACCCGTCAGCTTATTGGTGCAACCCCATGGATTGTGAGTACTACTGCCAAAGGAAATGATACCGGAGTTACATTGGTAGATGGTAATTACGATGGAGAGCAAAATGTTATCCAGGGAGGTGTGGATGTAACTACGCTTAAAAATTCGGCAGGTGCCAGTACTTCTGTTTCAGTTGCTACCGCCGCATTTGATGAGCCATTAAGTATGGATGCTGTACTAAAATTACTGGTAGGTACCTTTATTGTGAAATAATAAGTAGCCTATCTTATATAAAAAAGCCGGGTAGTGTTCGTCGCCCGGCTTTTTTGTGCTTTTATTTATTGAGGCCTTTTACACCAAACCTGATCAGGTCATCGGCTTTAATATAACCCACCGTTCCATAAACGGGCTTGCCTTTCGGATCAAAAATAATCATAGTAGGATAAGCCTGTAATCCCCATTGGGCGGCCAGTTGCGGACCGTCGCCTTTTTCCATATCCATCGCCACGTTAATAAAATTACTGTTATAAAACTGGGCCACTTTGCTGTTTTTAAAGGTAGTGGCTTTAAGTAATTTGCACGGGCCACACCAGGTAGCATAGGCATCAACAAAAATATATTTGTTTTTGGCCGCAGCCTGTTTCAGGGCCTCGCCCCATGCGTTTTCAATAAAATTGATTTGGGATGATGTTTTTGCCTCCTGGGCGCTCCCTTTTATTGGAAAACAGGCAATTAAAATTACAAAAGCGATAAATGTTGAAAGCCGAGGTAAGTATCTCATCCTGATTTAAAATAGTAGTTAAACAAAAATAGCACATATAAACCGATTAATTACGGCCTTATATGTGCTATTGATTTTATTAAAAACACGCTTTAATTAAGGGCGATGTTCCTGTTGTTTTTGCTGCTCCTGCTGTTGGCGTTGCTGTTGTTGCTGTCTTTGGGCCTGCTGTTGCTGCTGCCTTTGCGCCTGCTGAGCTTGTTGTTGCTGCTGCCTTTGTGCCTGCTGTTGCTGTTGGGCTTGCTGCTGTTGCTGCTGCCTTTGCGCCTGCTGAGCCTGTTGCTGCTGTTGCCTTTGGGCTTCCTGCTGTTGCTGGCGTTGCTGCTGAGCTTGTTGCTGTTGCTGCTGACGTTGCGCCTGCTGAGCCTGTTGCTGCTGTTGCCTTTGCGCCTCCTGCTGTTGCTGGCGTTGCTGCTGGGCTTGTTGCTGTTGCTGCTGACGTTGCGCCTGCTGAGCCTGTTGCTGCTGTTGCCTTTGAGCCTCCTGCTGTTGTTGGCGTTGCTGCTGAGCTTGTTGCTGTTGCTGCTGACGTTGCGCCTGCTGAGCCTGTTGTTGCTGTTGCCTTTGTGCCTCCTGCTGTTGTTGACGTTGCTGCTGAACTTGTTGCTGTTGCTGCTGACGTTGCACCTGCTGGGCTTGTTGTTGCTGTTGCCTTTGCGCCTCCTGCTGTTGTTGACGTTGCTGCTGAGCTTGTTGCTGTTGCTGCTGACGTTGCACCTGCTGAGACTGCTGTTGTTTTTGGGCCTCCTGCTGTTGCTGACGTTGCTGAACAGCCTGATTTTGCTGTTGTTGACGTTGCGCCTGCTGAGGCTGTTGCTGCTGCTGACGTTGTTGAACAGTCTGGTTTTGCTGTTGCTGAGGCTGCACCTGTTGAGACTGCTGCTGGCCTGGTTGCCCATTCGGTCTTACATTCGGTTGTCCCGGCCTGTTAGGCTGTTGTTGTGCAGGGTTTGTGGCAGGTGCGTTATTATTAACCCTTACAAATTTGGTATCGTTGCTTTTAGCTATTTGTGCTAACCTTGCCGCGTTGTTACGGTTTACTGTAGCCTGGCCACCTGCACGATTGGCTATCCCCTGGTTAGGGTTGGCATTGCGGTATTCGGCCGCGTTAACAACTCTTGCCGGCCTTGCGTCTGGTGCTTTTTGAATTTGGGGACGATAAATATTTACCGTATTGTTTACAACCCTGCCGCCACCATTAGGCCTGCTGGAGTTGTTTACCCTGTAAACCTGTATATTATTATTGCGGGTAACATTCCTTATCTCGGTTATTCTCGGGCCTGCTACATATGTACGATTGTTGTACACGTAGGTGTTGTTTATAACTGTGGTTTGATGAATGATGTTTACCACCCTGGTGTGCGGCACATAGTAGTTATAAATATTGGGGCTTGCTATATAGGCTTGCGGCGCGCAGGTCCAGTAAGAATCTGGTACGCGATAGCCGCTACCTAAAGATATGCTGAAGCTGATGCCTGGCATTAAAGGTGCCCAGCCGTAATAGCCGCCACCATGACGCCAGTTAACCCAAGCCGGTGCCCATTCATGGCCTGGTACCCATTCCCATCCGTAATAATCATCATAACGCCACCTGCCGTAATGGAAAGGAGCCCAGCCCCAATCGTAATCAGATACCCAGGTATTGCCATAATCTGTAACTACCCAGTGACCGCGTGTGGCATATGGCCTAAAACCATCCTCAACATCGGGCACCCAAACGTTGCCATATTGGTCGTCACTTACCCAGGTACCATAAGGCGAAAGCTGATCGTAAAACTCCTGGTCGGATACGTAGCCCCCTTCCTGGGCCTTACTTATATTTGGCGCGGCAAGCATTATCAAAAATGCTATGAAGCTTATACCGCAAATTCTATTTATATATTTCATTTTCATGAGGTTTTAAATGGTTGCTTAATACAACTATGACCAAGCAAAGTATAAATCGTTTAAATCAAAAATTGTTTTATTGGGTTGATAATGTTTTAGTGCGGTTTTGCAGCGGCAATAATACCATTTATTACAGGCAACCGCTTTCAACATCTTCATACAAAGAAAGATTTTCAATGAGCACACAACAGGTAGCCGCCATGCGGCATCTCGTCTGCTCTATTTATTTCTACAAACCGGTAGCCGCCATGCGGCATCGAATATTTGATAAAACAAAATTGCCGCATGGCGGCTATCTATTTGTAGAACAAATATTTTCTTTTTTTTTGCTCCGTAGGAGCTACCTTTTACCACGCAAATCTTTAAAAGCGATTTATCTGCCATTTATTAACACTTTATAACGCTCTGTTATTTTTTTAATAATTTTACTTTTTGTAAAGCATTTATAGCTATGAGCACAGTAAATATCCCCAGACTTGATCTGAATGATTATATCAATGGCAGCGCTGCCGATAGGAAACAATTTTCTGATAAAATTGGCGAGGCCTTTAACCAAACAGGTTTTGTAACCATCACCAACCATGGCTTAAGCAAGCAATTGATTGATGATTTATACAACCAGGTTAAAACCCTGTTTGCCCTGCCCGATGATGTAAAGCAAAAATATGAGATCCCCGGCCTGGCCGGCCAGCGTGGGTACACCGGTAAAGGAAAAGAAACAGCCAAGGGTTTCAAAACCCCCGATTTGAAAGAGTTTTGGCAAATTGGCCAAACCGTAACAGACGGCGCGGTTATTAAAGATCAATACCCGGATAATGTAGTGGTTGATGAACTTCCTGCCTTTAACACTACCACCCTTGAAGTTTATAAAAAGTTAGAGGATGCCGGCAAACACCTGTTGCAGGCGATCTCGATATATTTAAACCTGCCCGAAAATTATTTTGACGATAAGGTACATAACGGTAACTCTATCTTGCGTACACTGCACTATTTCCCGATAACAGACCCCGATTCTGTACCGGATGATGCCGTACGTGCCGGCGCTCATGAGGATATTAACCTGATCACCCTACTTATTGGTGCAAGTGCCGATGGTCTTGAACTGCTAACCCGCGAAGGTACCTGGTTCCCGGTAAAAGCCCATGGCGAAGATCTGGTAGTAAACGTTGGCGATATGCTGCAACGCTTAACCAACAACAAACTAAAATCAACCACCCACCGCGTAGTTAACCCACCGCGTGAGCTGATGAAATATTCCCGTTTTTCGGTACCGTTTTTCCTGCACCCAAAATCGGGTATGGATTTAACAAGCCTGCCATCATGCATTGATGCCGAGCACCCAAAATTGTATACAGATATTACGGCAGGGGAGTATCTTGACGAGCGTTTGAGAGAAATTGGATTAAAGATGTAAATCTGCTATCTACTTTGTATGGCAAGTTGTAAATTCCAGACTTACGAAGTTTTAAAAACTTCGTAAGTCTTTCGGCGATATACCTTGACGAACAGGTGGAAAATTGGCTTGAAGAAATACAACAAATCCCTTTATATTTTTTTATAAAGGGATTTTTTATTACTGATAATTTAGCGGCTCGTAAACGATGTTTTTCGCATCATCAAGGTTTCACTCGCCTGCCTTTTTTTATACAAAATAAATACTTCGGTGGCTACCAGGCCTATCGCGCCTTCAATGCCAACAGCCATTCTTGGCCCCAGTTCATTAGCCAGCCAGCCTACCATTAAGCTACCAACCGGAATCATTCCCTGGTAAGCCATTACGTAGTAGCTGATTGCCCTTGCGCGCATTGCCGGGATAGCGTGGGTTTGAATATAGGTGTTAATGGCGGATGTTTGCGCCATCATGCCCAAACCGGTAAAACTCATAAACACCAAAGCGAACGGCAATCTACCTGCATAAGCTACCATCAATACACTCGCCCCAAAAACCAATCCGGCAGTTATAATAATCTTCACCAGGTTTTTGCTGGTTTTTAAATTGGCCAGATAAATGGCGCTTACTACCGAGCCAATGCCCGCCGCGCTTTCAAACCAGCTGAATGTTTTAGCATCGCCATTAAAAATATCTTTGGCAAAAATGGGCATCAGGGTATTAAAGGGGATAACAAATAAACTGCTGATGGTAAGCATCAGGATCAGGCTGCTCAGGTCGCGGTCGCCAGATACATATTTAAAGCCGTCTTGTAGTTCGGTCCAGATGCCTTTTTGTGGTTTGCCTACTACGGTTGTATTCAGCTTCATCATAAACAAACAGGCCAGTACCGGCACGTAGCTTAAAAAATTCCCGAAGAAACAAAAATCTTCGCCAAAGGTGCTCAGAATGATACCCGCAACTGCCGGACCGGCTATGCGTGCAAAGTTGGTCATGGTAGAGTTTAAGGCGATGGCGTTAGGCAAATCGACCTTGTCATCAATCATTTCAACCATGATAGATTGACGGCAGGTAACGTCAAAAGCATTGATAATGCCCTGCACCAGGCTTAAGCCAATAATGGCCGGGATGTTATAAAACTTAAACAATATTAAAAAAGCCAGCGCGCCGGCCTGCAGCATAGATACTACTTGTGTAATAACCAGTATACGGTAACGGTTATGCCTGTCAACAATACTACCGGCGTATGGTGCCAGTATCAGTGAGGGGATTAAGCTAACAAAACTAACTATCCCTAATAAAACGGCCGAACCGGTAAGCCTGTAAACCAGCCAGCTTACTGCTGTTTTTTGCATCCAGGTGCCAATGAGGGAGATGGACTGACCGTAAAAAAACAGCTTGAAATTACGGTATTTTAAAGAGCGGAAAATGTTCATTTATGCATTCATATACAAAGCAGTTTCAGGGGAGATCTTAATGTAAGACTATTGAAATTGTTTCTGATGCAAATATCGGCCACAATGATATATTTGTAAAATAGATTGTTTTAATAGGGTTAATAGATAAAACCGATTGATTTATGGAACTAAGGCAATTGCAGTACTTTGTTAAGGCGGCCGAAACGATGAACTTCACCGAGGCCGCCGCCGCGGTGTTTATTACCCAAAGCACACTATCGCAACAAATTAAACAGCTGGAAGAGGAACTGGGCATGTTATTGTTTGACAGGATTGGCAAACATGTGCGCATTACCGAGGCCGGGCATATATTTTTAGTACATGCCCGCAAAATTTTGGCGGCTGTGCAAAAGGGCAAGCAAGCCATCACCGAACTCAATAACGCGGCCACAGGCGAGCTAAACATCGGTGTTTCTTACGCCTTTACCTCACTGCTGTTGCCGGCTCTTGTGCCATTCTCGACCAAGTACCCGGGCATCAAAATTTTTATCACCTACGGTAATCCCGAGGACCTGGAGAAAAAACTGCGCCTGTCTGAACTGGATATGATGCTGGCCTTTCACAATGAATCTGACGATGAGGATCTGGAGATGCAGGGCCTTTTCAGCTCAAGTATTGTAATGGTGGTTGATAAAAACAATCCCCTGGCAAAGCTCGATAAAATAAGCCTGAAAGATTTAGCCGCGCAGGACCTGGTATTACCCGGTAAAGGTTTCAGCTCGCGCGAGTTTATCAATGAGCTGTTTTACAAAAACAAAATTGTACCCAATATTAAAATCGAGCTGAATGATGTGCACTCCCTGCTTTCGCTGGTGCAAAGCGGCCACTGGGCAACCATCCTTAACGAAAAAGCACTCATAGGCTGGAGCAATGTGGTAGCGGTGCCCATTATTGCCAAAGGCATCAAAAGGCAATCATACATCCTGTGGCAAAAAGGAGTTTATCGCAAAAAAGCCGCTATTTTATTTATTGATGAATTAATGGCCGTTATGGGGCATTAAAAACTTAAATTGCTAAAGTAAAATCTGCCGAACCGATGATCACTATTTTAAAAGAAAAGGAGCACGATACTGTATTAAAAGGACTCATCCTTACCGTTATCATGATGATGGGTTTCACTGCCATTTCAAAGGTTTTCTCTATATATACTGCCTCACTTTTGTCAATAGATACCCGTTTTTTTGTTTCGCGGATGTTTTTCTGGGCCTATTTTGCAGCTATTTATTTGTATGTGGTGATCAGGGAAAAACAATCCTTGCTATTATGGCCGGAAAACAAATACGGTACCGGCTTTTATATCCTGTCGGTTATATTAATATTATTAGTGGTTATCATAGGTGCCGCTGTAGCTGCAGTTGTTTTAAAATCGATGGGGCTGCTTAAACAAAGCAGGGCTTTGCCGTTAATGCTTCATATGAATACGCCGGTAAAGTTATTAGGCATAATAACGGCCGGCTTTTTAGAGGAATTTATTTTTAGGGGATACATGATGCCGCGGCTGCAGCTGTTTTTTAAAAGCCATCATTTACCTATAATTATCTCATCCATTGTATTTGGTTTATTGCATGTAGGATATGGCACTGTTGTTAACGTGGTTGTACCTGTTATTATTGGGCTGGTGTTTGGCTATCATTACCAGCAATACCGCAATATTAAAATATTGATCATTTGCCATTTGCTGATAGATTTGAACGCGTTGTTTACGCCGTTGCTTGTAAAGCATTAAAATGTCGAAAATATACTTTACATCCTTCGTATCAACCCGTAGCAAGTTGTAAAATGGAAGTTAATCCGAAATAAGCTCGGAATGACACCGGGCTTTAAAGCGATTGTCAGTTCAATTTTCACGGCCTGCGGATGTATTACGGTAATAGCTGTTCAATAAATCAAATCATCCCATTTTACAGGCAGGGTTAACCTAATTTCGCAATGACGCTCCTGTTTGTTATTAACGGTTTCTTAGCTTTTTTAAATACAAGCTTTTACTTACAATATTTAGCAAGGTTATCTGGCGCCAGTTTATTACCCAGTTCGGCAGCCTTTTTAAAATCGGCGCAGGCCCCCGCGTCGTCATTTAATAAATGTTTGGCATAGCCGCGGTTGTTGTAAGCATCATCATATTTAGAGTCAAGGGCAATGGCTTTGGTATAATCTTCAACGGCTCCTTTGTAATCTTCCAGTTTTCTTTTGGCTAAAGCGCGGTTATAATAGGCATCGGTATATTTGGCCTCGATAGTAAGGGCCTGGGTATAATCTGCAATGGCGCTTTTGTAATCGTCCAAATCCAGCTTGCTGTTGCCGCGTTTAAAGTAGCCGTCGGCATCTTTAGGGTTCAGTTTGATGTATGACGTGTAATCGTCAACGGCTTCGCTGTAATCGTTTATTTTATCATTAACCAGCCCGCGGTTATAATACGCCGCCGAGTATTTAGGATCAAGTGCTAATGCCTTGTTGTTATCTTCCTTGGCACCCATCAAATCGTCCATATCCAGCTTGGCCAGCCCGCGGCCGTTATAACCGTCGGGGTCTTTGGGCGATAGTTTGATGTAGTGTGTATAATCGTCAATGGCTCCGCGGTAATCTTCTAATTTTCTTTTTAGCGCGGCACGGCTGTACCAGCCATCGGCGTAGGTGGGTTTAAGGATAATACTTTGATCAAAATCGGCCATGGCGCCTTTACTATCTTTCAAAATATTTTTAGCCAGCGCCCTGTTATAATAAGGGTCGGCGTCCTTAGGATCAATGGCTATGGCCTGGGTATAATCATCAATGGCACCCTGGTAATCTTCCAGGTGTTTTTTACAAATGCCCCGTTCATTGAAAGTATCCGCATCTTTAGGATCAAGAATGGCGGCCTGGTTATAATCAAGCAGGGCCGCTTTATAATCTTCAAGATGGCGTTTAGCCAGTCCGCGGTCATAATAGGCAATCGCGCTTTTGGGGTTCAGGGCAATGGCGCTTGTATAGTCGGCAACGGCGCTTTTATAATTTTCCATGTTATCATAAATACGCCCACGGTCAATAAAGGAATCTTCTTTTTTGGAGTCGATGGTTATACTTTGGTTCAAATCGGCTAACGCGGCTTTATAATTTTGCAAATCATATTGGGCCATGCCCCTTTTATAGTAATAGCTGGCATCTTTGGGATTTTGCGCTATAGCTTTGTTGTAGTATTTAATGGTGCTTACACTTTTAACGCTGTCGGCGTTAATTTGGGCATGCGCCAGTACCGGGAAAAGCAGGGTGATAAGGGTTAGTTTTTTCATTAATTAAACGTGGTAATATTTTAACTAATGTAAAAAATATTATGCTGAAATGTGAACCGGTTGTAACAGGTATTGTAAAAACAAAAATGATTGTGGCGGGATATGCGTATATTTATTGAGCCAAATAAACTTATGAAGAAAATAGCCCTGGTTATCATCAGCATATTAGCCTTATCGTGTTCAAAAAAGAATGATGTGCAGCCTCAGCCTCATACCATAAAAATAACCGCAAGTGGTACTGATGCCTTTTCGGCGGTGCTGAGCACCTTAAAAACAACAGACACCAACCCGGTTACTGCCGATTCAAAAACAGTAGCAAAGGGATCGGCCTACGCCTATACGGGAATGTTTAACGAAGGCGATCAATTATCGCTCGATCTGGAATCTGACGTTACCAACAGTATTACGTACGCCATTTACGATAACGACACCATAGTTGCCCAGGCAAGTGGAAAGGAGTTAACAACTCATACTATGGTTACTGTGGGATATGATATTCCGTAAAATAGGATCATTGTAATTCTGAAAGGTGCAAATAATATCGAATAATGAACGTAGAAAGCCCAACACCGAATTCCTTTTCCCTTCATTATTTGACATTGGATATTCGGTGTTCGATATTAAATTTTAGCTTTAAAAAGCTTCTATCAATTAGCCTTCTCCACCCTCAACCCCACGTCACTCACCTCGTGTAGCGGATTATCTCTCATATTCTGCTCTATCTCAAAGTGGTAGTTGCCTGCGGCCGGAAATTTAACAGCTGTTTTAAAAGGCACCTGGTAGCTATATAAATTACCAGATCCTTTACCCAGCCATTCGCCGTCTTTACTGGCCATCTTTAACTCGTAACGGGTTACTTTTTTTTGCCCGCCCGGTGGAGTTTCGTAAATAAGTACAAACAGGTTGGAGTACTTGTATTTATCTGTAACCCTTAGGTTAAAGTAAAGGTTATAGGCTGCTTTATCGTCGTCAATTTTACAATCAAACTTTACCCGGTTAATATAGGCCCAGTTATGATCTGCAATTTGAGTATTGGCATCTATAACCGCTTTATGATCGGTACAACTACCCAACAGCATGCCTATCATTAAGCATGCCGCGGGATAAAGGATTTTGATAAACCGTTTCATTTTACTGTGCTGGTGGGGTATCCTTTGGTGGATTATTGTTATTACGGTTTTGATTATTAGGACGGTTTGGCCTGTTGCGCCTGTGGTTATTACCACCGCCACCACCTTCCTGCTGGGGCTTGGCACCGTCCTGCGGCGGGCGGTTTGCCTGCTGCGGTTTTTGGCCTTGTTGCTGCGGTTTTGGCCCTTGCTGTTGTGCCGGTCTTGGTCCCTGCTGTTGTGGTGGGCGGTTGCCTCCGTTTTGCGGTTTTTGACCTTGTTGCTGCGGTGTACGATTACCTTGCTGCTGCGGGCGATTGCCTTGCGCAGGTCGGTTACCACCCTCTGCACCACCTGCCGGTTTATCTGCTACCGGAGCGTCGCCCTGGCGTGGCTGGCTGGCCTGCTTTGCTTCGGGGTTACCACCTTTGCTACGGTTTTTATTATTGTTATTTTTCTTTTGATTTCGGTTGCGGCTACGATCGTCCAGACGGGTAAGGCTATCCTGGCCCACCACGTTTTCGTAATCAAGCGCTTTTACAACTTCTTTTTCCTCAATCTCCATCTCGCCCAAATCGGCAGGGATAACGCCTTCGCGGTTAAGCTGTTGTATTTCCTTTACTTTGGCAATTGGCATAGGCACCCATGCTTCTTCGCGCGGATAGCTAAACCACATGATCCTTTTAAAGATATCGGTTTTTTGCAGGCGGGCATCGCCTTTTTCTGTTTTAAGATAGTTTACATTATCAGGTATGTGCTTAAGCGCATCCATGTAAGTATCCAGCTCATAATTTAAACAGCATTTAAGCTTGCCGCATTGGCCGGCCAGTTTCAAAGTGTTTAACGAAAGGTTTTGGTACCGTGCGGCCGAGGTAGATACCGTTTTAAAATCGGTAAGCCAGGTAGAGCAGCAAAGCTCCCGGCCGCATGAGCCAATACCGCCTAAACGGCTTGCTTCCTGCCGCATACCTATCTGGCGCATCTCAATACGGATGCGGAAGGTTTCAGCCATTTTTTTAATCAGCTCCCTAAAATCAACCCTGCCTTCGGCGGTATAATAAAAGGTAGCTTTGGTTTTATCGCCCTGGTAATCCACGTCGCTCAACTTCATATTGAGGTTAAGCTCCAAAGCCAGCTTGCGCGATTTGTGCATAGTTTCCCATTCCAGATCTTTAGCCAGCTTCCACTTATCCACATCGGCTACGGTAGCACGACGATAGATCTTTTTCACTACATCGGCTTCTTTAACATGGCGCTTGGTCATTTGCATGCGCACCAGTTCGCCGGTGATAGATACGTGACCAATATCGTAACCACCTGTAGCAGCCTCAACGGCTACCAGATCGCCTGCTTCCAGGTAAATATTATCAATGTTGTTATAAAACTCCTTACGCGAACCTTTAAACTTTACTTCGATAATAGAAAAAGGCTTATAATTTGTTGGCATATCCATGTGGGATAGCCAATCGTAAACATCTAATTTGCTGCAACCGTTGGTAAGGCATGAGCCATTACTTTTGCAGCCCGCAGGTGAACATCCGCCCCCTGTTGAGCAACTTCCACATCCCATAATTAACTTGGTATATATTGACTCCCCGCAGGGATGGTTTTTAAATTTAGTATTTTTATAATCTGTAAAGATACATCTAAAAATAAAATTTTAGGGTTTGCATTTCTCTCTACATGATAATGCGCTTTTTCAAGCTCGGTAGTTATATGTTGAGCCTTGGATAAATCCAAAACGTTAGTCATCTTTTGAGCGGTTTCCAGCTCTTTTGCCGGCAGGTGCACCAGATTGCCGGCCCCGGCCATCAGCAAACAGCACTCACGTATAAAGCTGATGCCGTAACGTAAAAAGTTTTTTTGGTTTTCGCGGCCCATCTTGGCAAAGCTATCTACAAATGATAAAACCTCCAGCCCTTTATTGCTGAAACACAGGCGCAGCCATTGCACAAACAGTTCATGATAGCTTTTGGTATCCTGCTGCAGCATGGTTAAGGCTTCGGTTAAGTTGCCGTTGGTAAGGTAGGCTATTTCAGATGCGGCATCTTCCGTTTGGTTGTGCTCGGCAATCAGATATTGCTTCACTTCTTCCGAATGCAGACAAGGCACTTTGATGAGTTGCGTACGCGATAGTATGGTGTTCAGGATCTGGTCCTGGTTTTGGGCTACCAAGATAAACAGCGTATTGGGCTGCGGCTCTTCAATAATTTTTAAAAGCGCGTTGCCTTCTTTATCTAAATATTCGGGCAACCAAAGGATCAGTATTTTGTATGCCGATTCAAAAGGCTTAAAACTGAGTTTTTTGATAATCTGGTGGCATTCGGCAATATTGATGTTGGCCTGTTTGTTTTCGGCATCAAGATATCCGCGCCAGGTATCCAGGTTCATGTAGGGGTTGCCGGTAAAGGCCTCGCGCCATTGTTCAATAAAAGTGAGCGCGGTATCATCCTTATGTTTGGCAAAAAACGGGTATGAAAAATGCAGATCGGGGTGCATCAGTTTGTTGTACTTGCGGCAAGATGCGCATACACCGCAGGAGTCGTCCGGCTGTTTATCTTCACACGATAGGTATTGAGCGTAAGCCACAGCCAATGCCAGGCTGCCCGAACCTTCGGGGCCTAAAAATAACTGTGCGTGACTAACCCTGTTCTCTGTCACCGAGTTAAGCAACCTTTGCTTTATATCCGCTTGTCCAACTATTTCCTTAAACTGCATTTGGTGCAAAATAGTAAGAAGATATGAGATTTGAGATATGAGATTTGAGACAGGTTGTGTTTTTAAGCAGAATCAAGAGATAAGAGTCAAAAATCAAGAAGGGAAAAATTTATCATAATATCCCATATCTTTGCCGATATATGAAATCTCATATCTCACATCTCATATCTCATATTTAATGAGAGTAATGGCTTTCGATTACGGCACCAAGCGCATTGGCATCGCGGTTACCGATCCTTTGCAGATCATCGCTACCGGACTGGATACCATACATCCCATGCACATTGTCGACTTTTTAAAAAACTATTTTAAAACTGAGCAGGTGGAGCGCTTTATTGTAGGCGAGCCCAAGCAAATGGATAATACGCCATCGCAATCGGCCATACATGTAAAAGGCTTTGTGGGCTTACTCAAAAAAACTTTTCCAGATGTGCCCATCGAAATGCTTGATGAGCGCTTTACCTCTAAAATGGCATCGGCAACTATAGCCCAAAGCGGCATGAATAAAAAAGGCAGGCAGAATAAGGAACTGGTAGATACTATATCGGCCGTGATATTGCTTCAAAGCTGGATGGATCGCAAAATGTTTTGATTGCGCTGTTGTTAAAGCCGGGAATCAGAATCCTGTAAATTCTGCCCAATCCTTTAAATCTTGTTATTTTATTGCTCAAGCGCCTTTTTGTAGGCTACGTCATTGGCGTTCATTACCTCATAGTAGGCGTTATCGCCCCATTTAAAGCGGGCCGCGTTGGCTTTGAGTATAGTTTTGATATACTCTTTTGAGCGTAACAACTCGCGCGAGTCCATTTCCTTTATAGTTTGGGAGGCATAAAGAATAAAGTTGCGAAAATCATCCTCCGTCACTGCGTAGTGTTTTATAAAATCGTTATTGCCGGTATACTTGTTAATGAGCGGCTGCATTTTGTCAATTACGTAGGCGGTAAACAATTGTTGTTCGCTTAAGCTCTGCAAAACCTGGGTATTTTGGGTGGTATCGGCAGGCACAAAAACATCGGGCATAATGCCGCCGCCGCTGTAAACCTTACGACCACTGCTGGTATGGTATGATGATCCTTTAAAAATGGTATCGTTGCGGTTACTTTGCTCAGAAAAAAGTTCGCCTTTTTGCATGCGTTGGGCCAGCTCATTGTGATAACTATCCAATCCGCCTTTGTATGATTTTTGGATTGAGCGGCCGGATGGCGTGTAATACCGGGCAACCGTTAAGTTCACAGCCGAGCCATCGCCAAAAGGAAATTGCTGCTGTACCAGGCCCTTGCCAAATGAGCGCCTGCCAACTATGGTAGCCCTATCCAGATCCTGCAAGGCACCCGATAAAATTTCACTTGCCGATGCCGAATATTCATCTATTAAAACAGTTACTTTTCCCTGTTGAAAAGCGCCCGAGTCTGTAGCAAAATAATCGGTGCGTGGCTCATGAATACCTTTGGTGTATACTATCAGCTTGCCTTTGCTCAAAAACTCATCGGCCATGGAGGTAGCCGCGCTCAGGTAACCACCACCATTGCCCCGCAGGTCAAGCACCAGTTTACTCATGCCATCGGCTTTCAGCTTTTTTAACGCGCTGCGAAAATCAACATCGGTTGTGGCGGCAAATTTGTTTATTTTGATATAACCTGTACCGGCGTTAGCCATGTAGGCGGCGTTTACACTGCTTAGGTCAACCCGGCCACGTTTCATGGTAAGCGGCGCGATAAGTTTGGTATTGGGTTCAATAACATCCATAGCTATGACTGCATCTTTTTCGCCCCTGAAAACATTGTTAACCCTTTCGGCCGTAAGTTTAGTACCCGAAAACGGTTTATGATCAATCTTAATTACTTTGGCGCCTGCCAGTAAGCCGGCTTTGGCGGCGGGGCCACCGGCGTATACCTGGGTAATAACCATGGTATCCCGCAGTAATTGGTATTCTATGCCGATGCCATTAAAGCCACCTTCCAAACGTTCATTAATATTCTGGGCCTGTTGAGGCGGCAGGTAAAGTGAGTGCGGATCAAGATTTTGGAGGAGTTGATTGATAGACGCGCCTTCAATACTATCTACATTTACGCTATCTACATAACTATGATCAACCAGGTTTAACACCTGCGAGATTTTATCATTGCCGGAAAATGAAAAGCCAAGATTTCTATTGGCGTTACTTCTACTGATATACAATCCAATAGTAACACCAACCAATAACAATATCAGGGTCCTGAAAATTACACCCGCAGTCTTTTTCATATTCAGCAAACAAAGTTAATGAATGCTTAACCAATAATTTTTATCGGCAGCCTTGCATTTGATGTTTTTTACCGAATTTTGTTATAAATTATTTAATAATTAATGGAAACCACCACCGAAAGGGAATCGAACTATAAAAACCTGGAACTGCAATCGGTAAAAGAAATCCTGGAAAATATAAACCGGGAAGATCAGTCGGTTGCAGTTTCGGTAGCTAAAGCTTTACCACAAATTGAAGCACTGGCAACCATCACTGCCGAGCGAATGCGCAATGGTGGTCGCTTATTTTACATAGGTGCCGGTACCAGCGGTCGCTTAGGCGTGGTTGATGCATCGGAATGCCCGCCAACATTTGGTGTGCCGTTTGATATGGTGGTTGGTATTATTGCCGGTGGCGATGGCGCCATACGCAAGGCAGTTGAATTTGCCGAGGATAACACCACCCAGGCCTGGGCAGATTTGCAGGAGTTTAATATCACCGCAAAAGATGTGGTTGTAGGCATTGCCGCATCGGGCACCACGCCCTACGTTATAGGTGGATTGAAAACTGCCAACGCGAATGATATTGTTACCGGCTGTATAGTTTGCAATAGTGGCAGCCCGGTTGCCGCCGTTTCCCAATACCCGGTTGAAGTAGTAACCGGCCCCGAGTTTTTAACCGGTTCCACCCGGATGAAGGCGGGCACCGCCCAAAAAATGGTTTTAAATATGCTGAGCACCAGCGTAATGATCCAACTGGGTAGGGTAAAGGGGAATAAAATGGTTGATATGCAGTTAAGTAATGATAAGCTAATCATTCGTGGTACCCGCATGGTAATGCAGGAAACCGGGCTGAGCGAGGCCGATGCAGCCGCTTTATTAAAGCAATATGGCAGCGTACGCAGCGCTGTTGATAATTATAAAAAATGATGTACAAATGTGCAGATTTCAGATGTGCAAATAAATGATTTGCCCTTTTCTTAATCTGCACATCTGCATATCTGTAATTTGCACATTTGAATATGCACGAGATAGAACCATTTTACCGCTGGAGAGACGACTACATTGCCGCCGAGGATGAGTTTTCGCCTTTTTACGCAACCGAATACAGTGAATTTGAGTTTGATAAACAGGTATACAATTACCTGCTGCATCCGCAATGGGATTCATTTGGCTCAAACACCCTGTACATGAAAGTGCTTTTTGCCGATTATGAAAAGGGCTATACCATTATAGAGTTTATTGGCGAATGGAATGACGCCATCAATAACGATATTATGATGCTGAAGCGCGAGATATTGGAGCTGATGATTGATAACGGCATCAGCTATTTTATTCTCATTGGCGAAAATATTTTAAACTACCACTCCTCTGATGACTGCTACTATGAAGAGTGGTTTCAGGATATTGAAGATGGCTGGATAGCAGGCATCAATTTCCGCGAGCACGTGATTGACGAATTTAAACGCAACAACATCGATTACTACATCAACTTTGGCGGCCAGCTGGATGACCTCGCCTGGCGTAGTCTCAAACCTATCCAGGTGTTTAAAAAAGTTGAGGAACAAATGGTGAAGAGATTGAATTAGGGCGTTGGGACTGGCGGACTGTTGGACTATGAGACTTTTGGACTAAAGAACAAATAGTTTAAAAAGCTTTTGCTTCAACAGAGCTACATTCCCGGTTTTAAATTTTTATAAGCGATTGCTTCCCCGTCTATCTTTCAAATCTTCTCAAAACAAAACAGATATTTCTCTACTTTAGAAGTATATGTTATCTCTACTCGTTTCCGAACAAATACGCCAGGCCGATGCTTTTACCATAGCCAATGAGCCAGTTTCATCCGTTGATTTGATGGAGCGGGCATCTAAAGCTTTTGTGGGCTGGTTTATAAACCATTTTCCGGATAAGCAAACGGCGATATCTTTTTACTGTGGAACCGGCAATAATGGCGGCGATGGTTTAGCCATAGCGCGCCTGCTAAAAGAACATCATTACAAAAATATCAACATTAAAATTGCCCGCTTTAGCGATAAAGCATCCGCAGATTTTAATATCAACCTTTCCCGGCTAAAGCAAACAGAGATCGCCTTAAGCGAAATACAAAAAAACGATGAGCTGCCGGAGGAAAACGCGACAATTATTATCGATGCATTATTGGGTAGCGGCTTAAACAAACCCCTAACAGGCGATTATGAACGGCTGGTAAATCACATCAATTCGCTTAATAAAACCATTGTAGCGGTGGATGTGCCTACAGGTTTTTTTTCTGAGGGTGAAGTGCAGGCCGATGCTGTGGCTATTAAAGCAGATTTGGTAATTACCTTTCAACAACCCAAAATCAATTTTTTACTGCCCGAATCAGGCCCCTATATCCGTTGCTGGGAGGCTGTTAATATCGGGATCAATGAACAATTTATACAATCCTTAAACTCGCCATACCAGTTTATAGGAGAAAAAGATATTCGCGGAATATTAAAGCCCAGGCACCACTTTAGCAATAAAGGAACCTACGGGCATGCGTTGATCATAGCAGGCCAGGCCCAAACAATGGGGGCGGCGTTATTGAGTGCCGCGGCCGCGGCACATGCCGGCGCGGGTTTAACAACTGCATGCGTACCCGAAAGCGGCTTAACAGCCCTTAATAGTTACCTGCCCGAAATTATGGCCATAGTAAGAAGCGAAAACAAAATTCCGGATATTGAATGGGATAAATTTAGCGCGATAGCCGTTGGCCCTGGCCTTGGCAAAAGTAAAGATGCCGCTATCCTTTTGTTAACCCTGGTCAAAAGACATAAAAACCCTTTGGTAATTGATGCCGACGCGCTTAATTTACTGGCGGCCGATAAAATATTATTGCAAAAGCTACCTGCCGGCAGTATTTTAACGCCCCACATGAAAGAGTTTGATCGCCTGTTTGGTGCACATAAAAACTGGTGGACACGGCTGCAAACCGGCATGCAAAGGGCAAGGGAATATAATATTTACATCGTTTTAAAAAACGATTACACTATTACCATATCTCCCGAAGGTAAATGTTATTTTAACTCCACCAGCAACCCTGCAATGGCATCTGGCGGGATGGGCGATGTACTTACCGGTGTTATTGCCGCCTTGCTTGCGCAAAAATATTCGCCTTTAGATGCCTGCCTGGCGGGCGTTTATATCCATGGTAAAGCAGGTGATGAATTGGCCTTACCCAATAGACTTAATGTGGTGTTACCCGGTAAACTGACCTCTCAGCTGCCTGTTACTATGGCGAAATTAATGGCATAAAAAAAGGGATGCAAGTATCATACATCCCTTTTTGATTAACTATTAACTGATCTTATAAAGAACTAAATACTCATATTAATGAGTTAGATCTATCACTTACATTTTCAATTTTCACAGGTTCTGTTTAATCTAACTGGTTATAAGACGCCCCGGGCATCCTAATAGTTACAAAAAAACGAATAAATGGTTTGGGTTATTGTTAAAAAGCTGTTAAATAATTACAAAAGGGTACGTTTTTTTAACAAAAGCGCCCAAACATGCTCTTTTTTAATCAAAAAGGACGTTCCACATAGTGAAACGTCCTCTATTTAAAATGCGAATTTATTTTTTTAGTACTTGCCTAAAACCACCATTTGATCAAGTGTTGGGTTAACACTACCGCCCCTTGGCTCTAAAGTTACCGCGAAAGCGTCTGCCGAGGCAATTGATTTCATCTCCTTGATGCTGACTGTGCTATCGCTCACCGAATCAAATACACCCAGGTCAACCGGCTTGCCACCTACAAGGGCCCAAAGCTGGTATTGATGTGCCTTATCGTTTTCGGCCATTTTCATGTTGGCAATATCCAAAACAACTTTTTTCTTGCCCGGGCTAAATGCTAATGTAAGGGCCGATGTTTCATTTTTTGGTGTACCCTTTAAGCGAATAAGCTTATAGGAGGTATCCCTAAAAACGGTCAGCTCCTTATCCATCAGGTTTACCTGGTTGGCAAATTGCTGTTTACTTTGCTGTAAGGATAGCAGTTGGGTATTTGAATCCTGTAACTTGTTATTTAGATTAAAGATTGCTACCGCGCTTGCTATCAATAAAGCAAGACTGGCTGCAAAGGCATATTTATAAAAGTTACCTTCTTTGCGTGCAGGCATCGCTACAATTTTATTGTCCTGCTGTTCTTCGTCTTCGTAAGTATCCGCCTCGGTATGCAATGGGGCTGCAGTAAAATTACTATCATCACCAAAATTGGTAAGTAAGCTACCCAATATTCTGCCTCTTAAGTTTTCTGATGGTTCAACCGCGTTTTCTTTTGCATACCGCTCCATTGATAGCTCTATTTCATCCAGTTCGGCTTTTACCTCCGGATGTTTCAAAGCCATCGCCTCAACCTGGTGCTTCTCGTCGGGGGTAATATCCCCCAGAACGTAAAGCTCCAGAATGCCTGTTTCGATATATGCTTTTAAATCTTCCACTTTCAATTAAAATGTTTTCTGAGTTCCTGTATGCCCATTCTTAACCTGGTTTTAATGGTACCCAACGGAATGCCCAGCTCTTCGGCCGCCTCCACGTGTGTGTACCCTTTAAAATAAACCAGGTCAATGATCGATTTCTGGTCTGACTTTAAAGTCTGTACCAAATCTTTAACACCCATCAACTCAGGCTTGTAAACTGTATTCCTTTGTTCGTCTATGGAAGTTACGTTATTTTCAATCTCCTGGTTTTTGTTTTGGTTCTTAAAATCTTTTGATCTGATTTTGTCAATTGCCAGGTTGCGGGCAATATTAACCATCCAGGTAAATAAACGACCTTTATCGGTACTGTAGCTTGAAAAGGAATGCCAGATTTTTACGAAAGTTTCTTGTAAAATATCTTCTGCTATAGCGGTATCTATAACAATACGGGATATAACACCAAATAAAGATGACGAATACATGTCATAAAGCGCTTCAACAGCAACCTTTTCATGGTTCCTTAGTGCAAGCACTAATTCGTCTTCAGAAAGTGATATTTTGCGTTTTTTGCTCAATTTGGTTTATTACTCGTTGCGGTGAAGATATAAAGGATATATTACATTTCAAACAAATGTTTTTCGGCATGATAAGATGAACGCACCAGTGGTCCGCTTTCTACATACCTGAAACCTTTATCGAGGCCAATTTGTTTTAATTTGGCAAACTGATCTGGATGAATCCAGTCAATAACCGGGTGGTGGTTACGTGTTGGCTGTAAATACTGGCCAAGCGTCAGTATATGCACACCGGCGGCAAGCAAATCGTCCATAGCTTCTAAAAGATCCTCTTCGGTTTCGCCCAAACCAAGCATAATGCCCGATTTTGTACGCAAGCCAGCTTCAGATACATGTTTTAAAGCCTCTAAGCTACGATCATACTTAGCCTGGATGCGTACCTCTTTAGTTAAGCGGCGCACAGTTTCAAGGTTGTGGGATACTACTTCGGGGCGGGTTTCCAGCACGCGGGCCAGGTTATCCCAGTTGCCCCTAAAATCGGGCAGCAGGGTTTCTAAAGTAGTTTCGGGACTTTCACGGCGAATGGCGTTGATGGTTTCGGCCCAGATAATGGAACCTCCATCTTTTAAATCATCACGATCAACAGACGTGATTACGCAGTGCTTCACCTGCATCAGTTTTACGGATGTGGCTACACGGTTTGGCTCATCAACATCAACAGCCAAAGGCCTGCCGGTTGCAACGGCGCAAAACGAGCAGGAGCGGGTACAAATGTTACCCAATATCATAAAAGTAGCTGTGCCGGCACCCCAGCACTCGCCCATATTAGGGCAATTACCACTTTCGCAAATAGTATGCAGTTTGTGTTCATCAACCAAACCGCGTACATGAGCATATTCTTTTCCTATGGGAAGCTTTACCCTAAGCCAATCGGGCTTACGTTGTACCTGGCTCACCGCGGGAACTACCGGCAATTCAATCATGTTGCAAATGTAGTTAAAAAGCAAGTAACCAATTACAGCCTTATCCTTTGGTTGTAATAATTATTACAGAAGAGTGATGCGCGTGAAAAATCCAGCTATGATAAAAAGTGCTTATATTAGTATTTAAAGGGTCCGCACATGCCTACTCATATTAAATCTAACCAACATTTAAGCGTATAGGCCTACTCACCATGGAAATCAATTTTAACATTTTCATACAAGGAGAGATCTTTCAATGAGCACACAACAGGTAGCCGCGATGCGGCATCGAATATTTAATAAAACGAAAAATTGCCGCATCGCGGCTACCTATTTGTAGAACAGATATTTTGTTTTTTTTGCTCCGTAGGAGCTACCTTTTACAACGCAAATCTTTAAAAGCGATTTCCCTGGCTACTCATTTGTCATCAACCGGCTCTCATTTTTATTTGATATTATTGTATGTTGATTTTACCTCAAAACTTTCATCATGAAACTATTTAACAAAGCTTTTTTAGCTGCCTCGGTCATGTGCCTTAGCTCGGCCATTGCCTCTGCGCAGGTGGCCTCTTATCCCGATAACTTACCCAAGGATTATTTAACCAAGGAATTTCATGCCGGCAGGCGACAGGCGCTGCGCGATTTGATGCCCGCCAATTCTGTAGCGGTGGTGTTTTCTTACCCCGAGCGCGTTTTCTCTAAAGATGTAAATTACGTTTATCACCAAAATCCCGATATGTACTATTTTTCGGGTTATAAAGAGGCCGATGCCATGTTGTTGATATTTAAAGAAATGCAGGGTAGTGGCGATAGTACTTATAATGAGATCCTGTTTGTACGTAAACGTAACGCCGCCCAGGAACAATGGACCGGCAGGCGACTTGGGGTAGAAGGTGCCAAAACACGCCTTGGTTTTAAAAGGGTTTACAACGGCGAGGATTTTGCAAAACTCCCGCTTGATTTTAAAAAATTCAGCACAGTAATTTATGACGAAATGCCCGATGCCATTGATGGCGATGAAGGCCTGGCCGATTTGGTTAAAACCTTCAAAACCAAAGTTAATGTACCCGATATTGATAAAGCTTTAATGGCCGATCTTTCGCTCATAGGGCAGCGCGGTACCCCAAGTAATATAGCACGCATATTGGCTTATATTAAACCACGTTTAGATGGCGAGGCTTATAAAAACAGTGCTCTTATACAAGAGTTAGTTGCCAAGCCCGATTCGGCCACGTTGATGGATGTTAAGGCTAAAATTAAAGTGGCTTATGGTGCAACCGGCGCTTTTGCCGCTTACACCACCGCTTTAAGAGGTATTAAAACACCGGAAGAATTAGCGCTGATTGGTAAAGCGGTTCAAATTTCGTCGTTAGCCCACGCCGAGGTGATGCGCGCCATTAAGCCAACCAGCGGCGAGCAGGAACTGGAGGGCATATTTATGTACATGCATAAAAAATATGGTGCCGAAGATGAGGGCTACCCACCAATTGTTGGCGCAGGCGCAAACGGCTGTATTTTACATTACGAAGAAAACAATGTACCCAAAGTTGATAACCAATTGGTTTTAATGGATGTTGGTACCGAATATCATGGCTATTCGGCCGATGTTACTCGCACGGTACCAGCCAGCGGCAAATTCACCGAAGATCAGAAAGCCATTTACCAGTTGGTTTATGATGCCCAGGAAGAAGTATTTAAACTTTGCAAGCAAGGGGTTAAATACGCGTCGCTGGAGCAAAAAACCGGGGAGGTATTAGCAGCCGGACTTATTAAATTAGGCATTATAAAAGATGCCAAAGAATTGCGCACTTACTACCCGCACGGCGTATCGCACCACATGGGCTTAGATGTGCATGATAAAGGCGAATATGCAGGCAACCTGGAAGAAGGTATGGTAATAACCGTTGAGCCGGGTATTTATATTCCTGCCGGCAGCCCTTGCGATAAAAAATGGTGGAACATTGGCGTGCGTATAGAAGATGACGTAGTGATAGGTAAAGATAAATGCACCATTTTATCGGCAGATGCACCACGCAAATGGCAGGATGTTGAAAAAACCGCCGCAGAGAAAAGCATCTTTAAGAAATAAGTTAAAATTCAAAAATAAAAATTCAAAAGGCACGGTGCATATTGTGCCTTTTGAGTTTTGATGGCGGCTGTTTTATTAAAGCTTTGTTTATGTATGTTTGACGATGGCACACTTTAGATTAGGCGTTTTGTGAGCCATCTTGCTACTTGATACTAACTACTTGATACTATAAGTGATACTTAAAAACACCACCGATAATTAAAATAAATAAGCTATTGCCAGAAATGTTGAAAACTGTAACTTTGCAAACTTAATTTTGTTATAACAATGTCAAAAACCCAGGCGAATACCAAAGTTGCTACGCCAGAAACTAATTTCGGAAACAGCGGCAGCTTCGTGCGCGAGAATCAAAAAAGCTTAATTTTTATAGGCGGAGCTGTAGTTGCCCTTATCGTAATTTATTTATTATACCTTAAAGTATACTTAGGTCCGCTTGAAACAAAAGCAGCCAACCAAATGTACAGGGCACAGGATTTTTGGGCGCAAAAAGATTGGGATAAAGCCATTAAAGGCGACGCCAGCTACCCGGGTTTTGAAAAAATCATTGCAGACTATGGCAATACCAAAGCTGCAAACCTTGCTTACTTCTATTTAGGTACCGCTTACCTAAACAAAGGCGAATACCGCAAAGCCATTGATGACCTTACCAGCTACCGCGGTGATGACATCATGATTGCTGCAGAGGCGCTTGGTGGTATTGGCGATGCTTATGTTGAATTGAAAGATTACAGCAATGCAACAACTTACTTCAACAAAGCTGTTGATAAATCTAAAAACAAATTCCTTTCGCCGCTTTACCTTAAAAAATTAGGTTTGGTTTACGAAGAAACTAAAGACAATAAATCTGCCAGCGAGGCATACAAAAGAATAAAAACCGAATACCCTGAAAGCGCGGAAGCACAAAACATCGATGAATACATCGCCCGTGCCGAAGCGAAATTATAATTCTTGATTTCGGATATTTTGATTTCGGATTTCGAATGTTCGATTTCGGATTTATTTGAGGAGCGATAAGCCAACTCAATTGATCTGGAATCGAACATTTTACTTTATATCCAAACTACAAATCGTAATATCGCATATTCTAAAATTAAAAATCCGAAATCGAACATCCCAAATCCGAAATACAAACATGGCCTCACAACTTAAAAACCTTTCAGATTTTTCGCATACCACCATACCTTCTGCCGCGCCTTACCGTTTTGGGATAGTTGTTGCAGAGTGGAATGCCGAAATTACCAATGCCCTTTACCAGGGAGCTTATAACAGCCTTATTGTTAATGGCGCGTTGGCCGGCAATATTGTTAGCTATACTGTACCGGGCAGTTTTGAACTAACATCTGGTGCCGATTTACTTTTAAAAACAGGCAAGCTTGATGCTGTGATTTGCCTGGGTTGCGTAATACAGGGCGAAACCCGCCATTTTGATTTTATTTGTAACGCTGTAGCAAACGGAGTAAGCAATGTTGCTATAAAATATGCTAAACCTGTTATATTTGGTGTATTAACAACTGATAACCAGCAGCAGGCTATTGACCGTGCAGGTGGCAAACATGGTAACAAAGGCGACGAAGCCGCGATAACCGCCATAAAAATGGCCGCGCTTGCCGAAACTTTAAACAACTAATTTGCGTTAAAACAGCATAGCATTAAAAAAATGAAAAAATTAATTTACATAGCTATTATAGCTTTAGCGGTTGGCAGCATATCATCATGCTCAAACAAATTATGCCCGGCTTACGGTTCCTATCCTAAGAGTGGTCGCTAACAGGCAATTGTCATTTTTATTGTCGGTTAAACACTTTAAACAGTTTTTGTGTTATAATTGCTGAAGAGTCAAGATACAAGAATCAAGATTCAAGATAAAATTTAACACACTAACGAAGAGATTAAGAACGGGTACAGTCAGAAACTTGAAGAGTATTTTTATTCTTCTCTTGATTCTTGACTCTATTTTTAAGATATAATTGTTATGAACTGGATAGCGCTGGAGTCGGCAGATCAATTAAACGAAATCAAAAATAACGAGGGCTATAGCCTCATTTTTAAACATAGCACACGCTGTTCTATCAGCATGATGGCCAAAAGGCGTTTTGAGTTGGATTGGGAAGACCTGCCAGAAGATATGCCCCTTTACTTTTTAGATCTTATCAAATACCGGGATTTATCAGGTATGGTAGCGCAGCTTTTTGATGTTCATCATGAGTCACCGCAGTTATTGCTCATCAAAGATGGCGAATGTGTATTAGATCAATCGCATGGTGCTATTTCTGTTGAAGAAGCACTGAGCGTATTAAGCTAAGGTTTTAAGACATTGAATACTGGAAAAGGCGCCCCATGGTGCCTTTTTTTGTTTGTTAGCTGTTGGCTATTGCTCAGAAAATTGTTTTGCTGAATTTTGCAGCTATCTATGGCATATTTTAAACTCTGTCATCCTGAAACGCAGTGAAGGATCTATTCTACGCCGTTCCTATTCGCTCTGAAAGTTCGCGAAAAGATGCTTCGTGCCTACCCATGACAAGTTGTAAAAATGGAAGTCATCCTGAACTTGTTTCAGGACCCCACAGGACAAGCGACGGCATAAGGTATACTTAGCAAGTGGGGTGCCGAAACAAGTTCGGCATGACGTTAGGATTAAAAGTGATTGTCATATCCACTTTCAGAGTCCACGGATTTTACAACTCAGCATGACAAGGTGAAAAGGGGAGTAATGCAGCCTCATTCATACCTTCAAAGTTCGCCGGATTTTAAAACTCAGCGTGCCCCCTTCTTTCAAATACCGGCACTTCCCTCTCCTCCTATATCGCCGTCACCTTCAAAACCACGCTTGTTCTGCGCGCGTCTGCCTGTGGGTTAAAGCCTATTTTCATTAAAAAATCACCGGAGTAGGTTTTGTTTTTATCTATATAGGATCTGCTGTTTGGATATTGGTTTATCTCTTCTATCCTGTATTTTTTTGTCGGATCAAGACCTTTTAATTTAATGGGAATGGTGATAGCCGCGCTAAGCAGGGTAGATACATAGTAGTTAAAAACAATAGCCGTGGTTTGCTGCTCGTTTACGTAAGCCACTGATGCCACACTGTTTTCATAGGGATCTTGCAGGCGATATTGCTGGCCGTGCCAAATGATATCTTTAATACTGTTGTATATGGCAACCGCATTTTGGCTAAAGGCAAGGTCTTTGGGCGATAGTTCATTTACCCTTACATCATAACCCAGTTTGCCCATCATGGCCACGTCTGTTTTAAATTTAATAGGCTGCCTGCCCATTGCGGTAACATGGTTATCCATGGCTATGGATGGGAAATAGTACGAATACTCCCACTGAATAAAAATCCTATCCAAAGGGTTGGTATTATCACTTGGCCAAAATTCTGTAAAATATTGCAGCGCCGCGTAATCAACCCGCGAACCGCCGCCCGCGCAAAGCATCATAGGAGTTTTAGGATATTTTTTACGAATGCGCTCCAAAACTTTGTTAAGCCCGCGTACATAATCTACATAAAAACTACCCTGGTTTTTTAGCGTTGGCGAGTTGGCGTTATAAATAAGTGAGTTGCAATCCCATTTAATAAAACCTAATTCTGGTACTTCCTTAAAAATATTATCTACGGTTTCATATACAAAATCCTGCACTTTGGGGTTGGTTAAATCCAACACCAACTGATCGCGCATGTAATATTCCTTGCGCTCGGGCTGCCTGATGATCCAGTCGGGATGGTTTTCATATAGCTCGCTTTTGGGGTTCACCATTTCGGGTTCCAGCCAGATGCCAAATTTTACACCCGCCGCGGTAGCTTCCTTACCCAGTGCGCTGATTCCGTTTTTTAATTTCTGCCGGTTATATTGCCAATCGCCCAGGCCACTGGTGGCGTTATTACGCGGGTATTTGTTACCAAACCAACCGTCATCTAACAAAAAAACATCAACCCCTAACTTTTTGGTATCCTGTATAAGGCTGCTCAGCTTTTCGTCATTAAAATCAAAATAGGTAGTTTCCCAGTTATTTAAAATGCTGAGCCGTTCACCCTGGCCTTCCCTCAACTGGTAATTCCGGGCCCAGTTTTGCAGGCTTCGGCTGGCCTGCCCCCTGCCGTTTGATGAATAGGTGTACACCAAACGCGGCGTTACAAAGTTTTCGCCGGGTTTTAAAGTATAGTCGGACGAGAAGTTGTTAATACCCGCCGTAATGCGCAGGTAATATTCATCAAACGTTTCAAAATCGAGTTTAAAATTACCGGTCCACTCCAATGATCCGGCAATCACATCGCCCTCATCTTCGGTGGCTGGCTTATCAACAGAAACCATGAACGATGATGAGTTTAACAGGTTTTCGCGGGTGCCCAGTTTGGAGTCGATGGTTTTAATGCCATGCAAAAGCTGCTGCTCTTCAGATCGCATTTCTCGGCCCCAACCGCTGTAATGATTTTTAAGGAAAAACTTTTTGCCGCTTAAGGTAAGATTGGCCGACGCGTACTTATTGAGCACGATAGTTCCTTTTTCCCGGTGCTTGATCTCGGCCCATTGCTCAATCACATCCTCGTTAAAATAGGCCAGGTAGTTAAGCGATACTTCAAAATTGTATTTGGGGTCTTTAAGGTGCAGCACCGTAAGCTTGCGGTTTGGGTCGATCTGTTTTTCGTCGATAGATGAAAATACCAATACGGTAGATTTATTGCCATCTGCATGGGTTACAGATAGCGCCGGTTCTAACAGGTTTAATGATCCCGAGGCGATATAGGCCTCACGCTTATTAAAAAGGTCATCAGAACCTGGTACATATTTATCTAACTGCTGTACCTCTTTGTACTCGTCGGCATTATCAAGTTTGCGGCCAATGTACGTGCTGATCACCGAATTATCTTTATCGGTTTCCAAAATCAATACATTGTTTTTTGTGGCGATGGAGATGTTTTTTTGCGCCATGCCGGTTAATCCCATTAACATAAGCAACGCAAAGAGTGGTAAAAATTTCCTGATCATTTTTGATAATATCAATTACAATAATACAGAAACGGGCCCGACATATATTAGCATCCTTTCACCGGTTATTAGCCAAAAATGAGGCGCTTAACCGTCGGCTCTGTAGGTTGACGAAGACTCGGCAGGTTACTTAAACTCCCGCGAGCTTATAGCTCGTGGGTGCCATGGTTGCAGCTTTCAGCTGCCCCGCCGTTCATCTGTAACAACACCGGAAGCCAAAGGCTTCAACCAGCTTTACCCACGAGTTACGCTACGCTAACCTCGCGGGAGATAGTACCTAAGTCTCGGCTCTGTAAATGGGCGAAAACTCACCCGGCTGCGCTTCGCCAACCACGCTCTTTTTAAGCCCTGTTACCGCATAAACCGCAACAACCGGGTATGTTTACTCAAAATTCCGTGTTAGCTTTGCCTAATGATCACCAGCATCAACATTTCGCAAAAGCAATATTTTAACTGGCAAGAGTGCCTGTGGTATTTAGACAGGGGATTTGATGACTGTGTTTACCAGGTGCGACCCGGATGCGTGAGGCGGGCATTTGAGTTTGAGGGTGAAGCGGTGCTGGTTGATATTTCATATGCCAATGGCGCCCTCACGCTGCAATGGCTTATCGGCACAAAATCTACAGCGACAATTAACCACGTACATCAGTTTGTTGCCGATTGGTTTGACCTGGAAACTGATCTTACACCGTTTTATAAGCTGCTATTGGCAAATCAGCCATTGGCTTACATGGCCCAAAGCTTCAAAGGCTTGCGGTTTGTTGGCATGCCCGATATTTTTGAGTCGCTGGCCTGGGGTATTATAGGGCAGCAAATTAATTTGAGTTTTGCTTATAAACTTAAACGCCGGCTTGTAGAAACGTATGGTACAAGCTTGCTTTATGGCGATGGGAAATACTGGATATTTCCTACTCCAGCCAAACTATCCGGTCTTCAACCCGATGACCTCCGGCAACTACAGTTTTCGCAAAAAAAGGCCGAATACCTAATTACCGTTGCTAAACAATTTGCAGATAACGCTTTGAGCAAAAATATCGTTTTAGCGTTGCCGGATTTTCTCTCGCGCCAAAAAATACTCACCAGCATAAGAGGTATTGGCGTGTGGACAGCCAATTATGTGCTCATGAAAAGTTTAAAGGAAAGATCAAGCATTCCTTATGGCGACGCGGGCATATTAAAAGCGTTGATTTTACATGGCTTCATGAAGGATAAAACAGATTTGCAGGGGATGGATAGCTTTTATAAAACCTTTGCCGGCTGGGAATCATACCTCAGCTTTTATTTATGGCGAAGCCTGGCTAATAAGCCCGAAGAACAAGAGACCTCTGTTATGCCGCCTTCTTTGTAACAATTTTATCAGCAAAACCAGGAAACTACAGGAAAACTTTTTCTCCTGGGGGCGTTTTTTATCCGTGTAAAACTTTAGGCTCTAAACCTTTAAAAACCAAATTATAATAGCAAGGTTACTTAGCTAAATGCTGTTAGCAGCGTCAAAACGGCATTTAGTTAACTTTTACTGCTTATGATTAAAGGTGTTAGTAAAATTCCTGTTAAACGATACGGCTTAATTGTGGCACTGCTGCTCCTGTTATTTTGCGGCGTATTTTACCTGTATTTACACTTTCATAAAGCACAGAATTTAAAAGGCAATATCAGCAGACTGATATCGGCCCGCGAAAACTCGGCCTTGATTGATAGCTGCCTGTTGGATTTGTATAACGCTGATAATAACATTCACCTGTATGCAATTACGGGCGATAAAACCTATAAGAAAAAATATCTGGCCCAGATAGGGGCAGTAGCCTCCAACATGCAAAAGGTGAAGCTTGATAACAAGCAGTTGCAAAACCTTAGCCCCGAAAAACTGAACGCGTTACTGGTTCAAAAAAATGATAAAACCAATAACTATCTTAAATTACGATCACTTACCGATAGCCTGATATCGTCAACCATGAAAGTTAAAAAAATTCAGGCCTATAAAAAAGAGATAGTAGCTGTACCCGTAGTGAAAACCACCAACACAGTGGTGCATGTGGATACCATTAAAATGCCGGCAGCAAGCCCGAAACGGAAAAAGTTTTTCGGGCGCATTGTTGACGCCTTCGCCGGAAAGGATAATGCAGACAAAGCGGCTTCCGCGCAAAAAATGGTGGTAAAGCGAGATACCCAGGTTAAAACTGTTGAGCAGATAAAAACAGTTTATACACCGGTTGAACCAAAATCGACTGGTTATTATAGCAAACTCAATTCGGCCAATATCAATTTAAAAACCAGCGAACGCGAAATTCTTAAAATTAATAACAACCTTATTGATGCTATTATAAGGGAATTGCAGCAGTATAAAATTGCCGAACAGGATTACGCCAAAGCCAGTAAAACCGAACTTGCCGGCCAGGTTACTGATGTTTTTAAAGAGTATAGCTACCTATCGAAACTTACTGTGGGTGCTTTATTGCTTTGCATGGTAGTATTGCTGTACAACATATGGAAAATTTTCAGAAACGGAGAGGAGCTGCTGTCACAAACGGACAAGGCCCAGCAGTATGCTATTAACAAAAGCCGCTTTTTGGCCAGTATGAGCCATGAAATTCGTACACCGCTAAACTCGGTACTTGGCTTTGCCGAGCAGATGAGCATGGGCCGGTTGGATGATGAGCAAACAGAACAGATCAACGCCATCAGGAGCTCATCGCAAATGCTGTTGGAAGTGGTGAACGAGGTTTTGGATTTTTCAAAATATGAAACAGGGAGAATCGCTTTCGAAAATCAGCCATTCATGGTTTATCAGGCATTGGAATCGGTATATAACGCGGTTAGCATCCAGGCTGCCCGCAAGGGTATTGATTTGCAAATGCACCTGCAATTTAACGAGGATACCTGTTTTGCCGGCGATGTATTGCGCCTGAAGCAGCTGGTGATGAATTTGCTGGTTAACGCCATGAAATTTACTACCAATGGCGAAGTTATCTTACACGCCAGCAGCACGCCGCCTGTTAACGGTAAAACTACCTTGCTGGTAAAAGTAAAAGATACCGGCATCGGCATAAAAAAACAAAATATACCCACCTTATTTGATGAATTTGTGCAGGTTGATGAGGCCCAAAGGGTAACCCACCATAAAGGCACCGGGCTTGGTTTGGCTATTTGTAAAAAGATTGTTGAATTGCAGGGCGGTAAAATCAAGGTAGTTAGTGAGCTGGGTAAAGGATCGGTGTTTAGTTTTGAACTGCCCTTTACTTTGGCCGATAAAGCAGACTGTGCCGTTGAAAAACCTATTGATATAGCGGAGTTAGCCAATGAGGTAAAGGGCAAACACGTTTTATTGGTTGATGATAATCACCTGAATATTTTGCTGGCCAAAACCATACTCAAAAAATGGAATATAAGCTGTGATGCTGCTTACAATGGCGAGATGGGTTATAAATTATTTGAGGCCAATAACTATGACCTGGTACTTACAGATATTCAAATGCCGGTAATGGGAGGCCTGCAACTTACGGGCCTTATTCGCAAAAATAAGAATATGCTTAAGGCCGAAACCCCCATTATTGCCCTTACCGCCAACGTTATGAAAGAGGACAGGGATGTGTATTTACGCAGCGGAATAAACGATTTAGTGCTAAAACCCTTTGTAGAGCTTAGCCTGATAGGTAAGATTGCCACCCAAATAGGGTTAAAAGAGGTACCATTTGTGAATTTTTCGGTCGAAAAAATCGAAAACTGATGCATTTTTGGCAAAAAAGACCCTGTTTTAATGAAAAACTGGTGTTTTTTAACCAAAACCGCACTTTTTTTGCCGAAAAATTAGTCTACTAAATCTATAGTGCTTATCTTTGGTCAATTGTTATTATCGATCTAACCAATTAGTTCTTTATGGTAAATAATGAGGTCAGTCAACTTAAAAAAAAAGAGGTAGCCGTAGGCTCTCTCTTTTTTTGTTTTAGGGAGATTTTATTGAGCGGCCTGATATCAGGATAATACCTCTTCCAACACATCGCCAGAGCGGATATTGCCAAAGCCTTCAATATGCATGGCATAATACTCCATCAGTTTTTGGATAAGGTACCGGCGCTCGTCGTTACTGAATTTTAATGATTGGATATCCTCAAAACTACATTGCAGCAGGGTACTAAAGTTTTGCGTATGTGGGGGCGATAAGTACAGTGCGCTATCGGGTTTGTATTTACTGAAGGTACCGTTTTTAAGGTCGAAGTAATCGGCATGGCCAATTAAAAACCTATCGGGATAAAAGCCCAGGTAGCGGGTAAGCCGGGTTAAAAATAGCAGGTGAAAGTTAGCCACATTGCCATCCTGGTGATCAAGCCATTCTATGGCGCTAAACACAAAATCAAAAATATTTTCTTCGGCAGTTTGTTGTTTAATGGCTTTGTAAAGCACCTCGTTCAAAAAAATAGCGATACAGCTTTTTATTACATCATAGGGGATGGTTTGCAATAATGGCGAGTTCTTTAACTCGGCAATGCGTTGTACGCTGCCCGTATTTTTATGGTAAACTACCAAATCGAGCAGGTGCAGGGGCTGCAACATGTTACGGCCAATTTTGGCTTTCGGTTTTTTTGCCCCGTTGATGATGTATGATTGCAGGCCAAATTTTTCGGTAAAAATTTGCACAATCACGCTGCTTTCGCCGTAGTCGGTCGCTTTAAAAACAATTCCGCGGGTTTTATGCAGCATGGTGTATCAACACAATAAGTTTGGGTAAAAATATGACGACACCGGTTATCAACGCAAACAAGGCGGCAACTACCACAGCGCCAGCGCTCACATCCTTAACCCGGCCGGCTTTTTCATTATAACCGGGCGATACCAGATCGGTAAGGGTTTCAATACCTGTGTTTAGTAGCTCAACAACCAACACAAAAGCTATGGAGAGCGCTATCCACTCCCATTCGTTGAAAGATATATCAAGAAAAAAACCTAAGCCAATAGCAATTGCCGTAAGCACCAGGTGTATCCTGAAATTGGGCTGCGTGGCCGTAGCGTGGCGCAAACCCTTAAAAGCAAAGCCAAAACTGCGAATCAGTCTTTTCATTGGGTAAAAATACGGGTTATTGGCGTTATTGAAGTTTTTGGATTGAAGTGGATTTTAAAAATATAAAATTAAGTCATGCCGATTTATTTCGGCACCCCACAGGACAGGTATACAACATGCGCGATGTAAACTTAGCATATGGGGTCCTGAAACAAGTTCAGGATGACTTTGGGCGATACTTTACAGAAACTTAATTGATTTATGCTTTTCCGGTCTTAATTCTTGATTCTCAACTCTTGACTCTTTTTCCCCGGGTTAAAATCTAAATTCGTAGTTTAGCGGCGGTCATTAAATCAAATACATGTTCTGGAAAAATACGGCATCATTCATACTTAAAAACAGACTTTTTGTGTTGATAGGCGTTATAGCGCTTAGTGTTTTTATGGGGTATGAGGCATCAAAAGTAAAGATCACTTTTAATGGCGGCAAGGTACTCCCCGTTACCGATTCGGCCTATATCCGTTACAATCAATTCAAAAAAACATTTGGGCAGGATGCCGCTACCATGGTTATCGGCATAAAATCAGATAGCCTGTTTAACAAAGATGTTTTTAATGATTGGTATACTATTGGCAATAGTATGCGCCAGGTTAAAGGCGTTAAGGCCGTACTATCAATGGCTAATGTGTATAACCTGCAAAAAGATACCGCTAAACACCGGTTTGTACTTAAACCATTGGTTGCTCATGTATTGCCAACCACGCAGGCTGTTGATAGCGTGAAGCAGCAGCTGGCCAATCTGCCTTTTTATAAAGGACTGGTGTTGAGCAACGATGGTAAATCAACCCTCATGGCTATCACTTTTGATGATAAGATCATCAACACGCCGTTAAGGGTGCCCATTATTAAAGAGATTCAGCAGTTGGGCAGCGATTTTGAAAAGAAGCATAACATTAAGGTGCATTACTCGGGTTTGCCGCTCATCCGCACCGTGGTGGGCGATTTGGTGGCGCATGAATTTTCCATGTTCCTGAGCCTGTCTATCCTGGTAACCGCGTTAATTTTGCTCGCGTTTTTCCGCTCGTTTTTCCCTGTGATATTTCCCATTATTATTGTGGTTTTGGGGGTAGTATTTAGCCTGGGCACGCTGGTTTTAATGCATTACGAAATGACTATCCTTACCGGGATCATTCCGCCGCTGGTGGTGGTTATTGGTATCCCTAATACTATTTTTATTCTTAATAAGTATTACCACGAGTATGATTTAAGTGGCAATAAAATGCAAGCCTTGCAACTGGCCATTGAAAGGGCGGGTATCACCACGTTCATCGCCAATGTTACCACTGCCATAGGTTTTGGTGTTTTGTGCTTTACCAATAGCGAACTGTTAACCCAGTTTGGCTTGGTGGCTTCTATCAGCATTATGGCCACCTTTGCTTTGAGCCTTATTTTAGTACCTATTATTTTTAGCTACCTGCCATCGCCAAAAAAACAAAAAAGCGGTATTAAGGATAGCAAAGCGATGGCTAAATTATTAACCGGCCTGGATAACCTGGTGCATAAAAAACGCAAGGTTGTTTATATCACCACTATTGTTTTGGTTTTAATATCGGCTGTTGGCATTACCAAAATGAACATTAATGGTTACGTGGTTGATGATTTACCACAGCACAACAATACGTTGGAAGATTTGAAGTTTTTTGAATCGAACTTTAACGGTGTGTTGCCTTTAGAAGTAAGTGTAGATACCAAACGTAAGAACGGGGTAGTAAACCTGGGCGTTATCCGCAAGGTTGAAAAACTGGAAGCACTTATATCATCTTACCCGCAGTTTAGCCGTTCCATATCATTGATCCAGGCGCTTAAATTTAGTACGCAGGCATTTTATGGCGGCGCGCCGGAGTATTACCGCTTGCCCGACGGACTGGAGCAAAACTTTATCCTCAACTATGCCGGTAACTCGGGCAGTAAAGGCAGCAACGCGCTAAATAATTTTATCGACAGCAATAAACAGGTAACCCGCGTTACATTTGAAATGGTTGACGCCGGATCGAAAAAAATGAACGTGGTATTAGCTGAATTGCAACCCCGTATAGATTCTATTTTTAACCCTAAAAAATTCCATGTAGAGCTTACCGGCAGCAGTATCATTTTTATAAAGGGTACTAACTACCTGCTCAAAAACCTGTACGAAAGCCTGGCCTGGGCCATTTTTCTGATTGCTATTGTAATGTGGATATTGTTCCGTGGCGTAAAAATGATAGCAATATCGCTGTTGCCCAACCTGGTGCCATTGATTATAACGGCAGGCATTATGGGCTTTTTCGGCATCCCCCTTAAACCCTCAACCATATTGATTTTCAGCATAGCGATGGGTATCTCAAGCGATCAAACTATTTACTTTATTACCCGCTATCGTCACGAACTGCGGCATACCAACAAAAGTATTTCGCAAATAGTATCTGACAGTATTTTTGAAACCGGCGTAAGTATGATATTTATTGCCACGGTTTTGTTTTTCGGTTTTGGTGTTTTTGTGGTATCTAAATTTGGCGGTACGCAGGCATTGGGCATTTTGCTTTCAATTACACTATTGGTAGCCATGATTAGCAACCTTACTTTATTGCCCGCGTTTTTGCTAAGTTTGGAAGGCGGCGTTGACAGGAATAAGATTAAAGGACCGGATATAGAGGAATAATAGCCCCTCTTCGGCTTTCCCCAGAGGAGAGGAAGATGAAACCGATATACAGAGAATAACGAGCATTTACACTACTATAAATTTAATCATGATGGAACAATTTGAACATGAACAGGTATGGGCCGAATTTGAAGCTATTCTTGCCCAAAAGTTGCCTGCAGCACAATCATGGAACAAGCTGATTGATTTACTCGAAAATATTAAGGCCAAACCTTATTGGGGTCAAATTAAAAATATCGACATAGCCGCTGAGCGAAAGGAAATAAAAGACTGGTTTGAGTTAACCTTTTCTACAGACGAAGTTACAGAACAAACCAAATGTTTGTGGGTTGGCATCCAGGAGTATGCAGATGAGGACGATGCCAAGCTGTATGGCATTTATTTAAGCGGCTATGAGGTTAGTAGTCCGGATGATATAGATGGTAATGAACCATCATACCTGCCGGAAGAAAGTATGATCATTGTGGATAATTTATCTGCAATTGAAAAACTTATCAATAGCGATAGTGACGATTACGATTTTCTGGATTGGTTATTGCCGGTAGCCTATTGCTCATTGATTTTAGATGACATTATCCGGAATGACCTTTATAAGCTGCTTGTTTTAAGACACAACGATGAAATGGCTATAGCTGTTGGGTACGATGGTGGTGATTATATAGCGTTGACTACTATAGAATAGAGCCTCACCCCGGCCCTCTCCAAAAGAGAGGGAGGTAAAAGAACGCGGGTTTTGACTCACCCGTTCTACGCTTCGCTGGACCGCCCTCTCTCCGGCTAAAGCCGCAAAGAGGGTTGAGGAACAAACAACTAAATCTTCTCGCCCCTCTATGCGACGCAGTCGGAGAGAGGGGCAGACGAGCGCAGCGATGTCGGGGTGAGTCGTAACCGATATACAGAGCCATCATAAAGGTTCAACCCAATAGGTCGAAAGAAATTACATATACGGAACTCAAAAACCTGCTCATATGGATCTTAAACTAAACAATAAAGTAGCGGTGGTATTAGCCGCCAGCAAAGGCTTAGGCAAGGCCATAGCCACTGCATTAAGTGCCGAAGGCGCAAAGGTGATCATTGGCTCGCGCGATGAGGCAGAGCTTACCAAAACGGCAAAAGAGATCAGCAAATTTACCGGTAATGAAGTTGTAGCTATGCCGGTTGATGTTTCAAAGGCCGATGAACTTCATGAATTTATAGCCGAGGCTGCCGCTAAGTTTGGCCGGATAGATATTTTGCTGAACAATGCCGGTGGTCCGCCGTTTGATAAGTTTGAGAATTTTGACGATGAGCATTGGCAAAAAGCTTTTGAACTTAATCTGCTCAGCGTAGCCCGTTTAAGTAAACTGGTATTGCCCCACATGCAGAAAACCGGTAGCGGGCGCATTATCAATATCATCAGTGGTTCGGTAAAGGCGGTGTTGGGTAACTCGGTATTATCAACCAGTATGCGCATGGGCGTGGTTGGTATGGCCAAATTAATGGCCGATGAGTTTGGTCCTTACAATATCACGGTAAATAACGTAGCGCCTGGTTTAATCCTTACCGACCGCATCAAACATACCATGCCTAAAGATGTCGATCCTGAGCAAGCTATAAAAGATAAAGCTAAAAGTATTCCGTTGGGCCGCATTGGTAAACCCGAAGAGTTGGCCGCATTGGTTGCCTTCCTGGCATCAGAACAAGCGGCTTACATTACTGGAACTACCATACAGGTTGATGGAGGGGCAAACAGGGCGATTTTTTAGACAGGAGACTATTTTGTCTGAACCTGGATTCGTCGGATTAAAGGATTAAAGAGGATTTCTTTTTTTCTTAGCGTAAGTCAAAATCCAAAAAATCTGTTTAATCCCGGTTCAGAAACTTTTTGTCTGAACCGCGATAAAAGGATTCTGTTCATTCTTAAATTCTGATTCAGATAATTTACGCTTTCCCTTCCCTCAAATTATCAATAATAAGCGTAATAATGCTCACTATGCCGGCCATCAATAAACCGGTTGCAGCTCCCTGCAGGTATACCTTCCACTTCGATCCTTCAAAAGCAGGTATCACCATGGTTAATGAAAACAGGATCACTGATACCAATAACAGTAAGATAGTGCGCTTTACTTTATTATTTTTCACTCTTCTAAATTAAAAAAATCATTTATAATTTTCTCGCTTTATAACTGGCTGAAAAACAAAGATGTGGTTTTTAAAAAGCTTAATGTAGTTTTAGAATACACCTGTAGTTTATTCTAAAATTATACTTTATCGCTAAATTATTTCTTTATTGTCCTCTTAAATATGATATTGGCGACATAATTTCTAAACCTTATGGTAAAAAACAAAGTTATTGTTTCGCTTTTTGTGTGTCTGTTTTTTTTCGGATGTAAAAAGAATAGTACTCCGGCACCTGCTCAGATTAACGCCTGGACATTTGATAATTTAACCTATGTTGTAACATCTTCAGCCCGTGTAGATTTTTCTACAGGAGGCAAATCGATAGCATTTTATGCAAATGCACAAGGGAGCAAGGCAAAATTATATGTAATTTTCAAATCACTTCCAATCGCATCCGGTAACTACCAGCTTGTTGATGCTATAAATGCCATCGGGGATAATCAATGTTTTGTAGAGGGGACCGATAGTTCCGGTTTTATTTTTTATCCTTATATTTATAACACTCCCGAGCCTCCGGTTTTAGCTGTAACTTTAAACGCAAACAGTAAGATTTCGATATCAATACCGGAAATTACAATCTCGTATCAACAACCAAGCTCCACATATAAATTGAAAGGCACATTGTATGAGAAATAGGCACAAATACTTTAAACATGTTACATTCTTCAGGCTAAGAATAATGTAATTTCTGCTCCTCAATTTCAGATGGTGCTGCCTTTTTAAATATAAATTTCTGTATTTTTGCAACCTCTTAAAAAAGAGGTGATAAACGGTAGAATATATAGATGTACAAGGAATATAAGCAGTTAAACTTATCGCAAACAGGCAAAGAAGTACTGGAGTTTTGGAAACAGAACAACATATTTGAAAAAAGTATCAGTAGCAGGTCGGCAAATAACCCATATACTTTTTATGAGGGGCCGCCAAGTGCTAATGGCATGCCAGGTATTCACCACGTAATGGCACGTTCCATCAAGGATATTTTTTGCCGTTATAAAACCCTTAAAGGTTACCAGGTTAAGCGTAAAGGTGGCTGGGATACCCATGGCCTGCCTATTGAGCTTGCTGTTGAAAAAGCTTTAGGTATCACCAAAGATGATATTGGTAAAAAAATAACTGTTAAGGAGTATAACGATGCCTGTCGTAAGGAAGTAATGCGCTATACCGATGTATGGAACGACCTTACCGAAAAGATGGGTTATTGGGTTGATTTGAATGATCCGTACATCACCTACAAAAACGAATATATTGAAAGCCTTTGGTGGATACTGAAGCAACTTTATGATAAGGACCTTTTGTACAAAGGTTATACCGTACAGCCATATTCGCCAAAATCCGGTACCGGCTTAAGCTCGCATGAGCTAAACCAGCCTGGTACCTACAAAATGGTGAAGGATACCACCATAGTTGCCCAGTTTAAGGTAAAACGCGATGCCGATTCGGCCTTTTTGTTTGAAGGTGTAAGCAGCGATGTGTTTATCCTGGCCTGGACAACCACCCCGTGGACCCTGCCATCAAACTGCGCTCTTGCCGTTGGCGAAAACATTAACTACGTAAAAATAAGCACTTTTAACCCTTATACTTTTGAGCCGGTTTGCGTTGTATTGGCAAAAGACCTGGTAAAAAAATACTTTAAGGCCGAAGGTGAAAACGCCTCTTTTGAAGATTACAAAGGCGGCGATAAAATTATTCCGTGGAAGTTGGAAGCCGAATTTAAAGGCAGCCAGCTTTTGGGCGTCCACTATGAGCAGCTAATGCCATACGTTACCAACGCAGATTTAGAGCAAAACGCTTTCCGCGTAATCCCGGCCGATTTTGTTACCACCGAAGATGGTACCGGCATTGTGCACACCGCATCCATATTTGGCGCGGATGACTTTAGGGCCTGTAAAGAAAACAATGTACCATCGGTATTAGTAAAAGATGAAAACGGCAAGGATGTTCCCCTGGTGAACAAACAAGGCCGCTTTGTTGATGAGGTTACCGATTTTGCTGGTTACTACGTTAAAGAAGAATATTATACCGCCGAAGAGCGTGCCGCCGAAGGCTTTAAAGCCACCGACGTGCTGATCTCGATTAAACTTAAAACCGAGAACAGGGCCTTCGACGTAAAAAAATATGAGCACAGTTACCCGCACTCCTGGCGTTCAGACGAACCAATTTTATACTACCCGTTAGATAGCTGGTTTATCCGTACAACAGCGGTTAAGGATAAAATGGTTGCGCTCAACAAAACCATCAACTGGAAACCAGAATCGACCGGTACCGGCCGTTTTGGTAACTGGCTGGAAAACCTGGTTGACTGGAATCTTTCACGCTCACGTTACTGGGGTACCCCGCTGCCTATCTGGCGCGAGGAAAATGGCGGCGAGGAAAAATGTATTGGCTCGATAGCCGAGCTGAATGCCGAAATTGAAAAATCGATTGCCGCCGGCTTTATGCCCGAAGGTTTTACGTTAGAAGATATGCACCGCCCTTATGTTGATGATGTGATCTTAACCTCATCAACCGGTAATAAAATGTTCCGCGAACCGGATTTGATTGACGTTTGGTTTGATAGCGGTGCGATGCCTTACGCGCAATGGCATTTCCCTTTTGAAAACAAAGAAGAATTTGCCAAAGCCTACCCTGCCGATTTTATTGCCGAAGGTGTTGACCAAACCCGTGGCTGGTTTTTTACCCTGCATGCCATAGCCGTAATGCTTAGCGAATGCAGCGACGAGGTGAAAGCCGTAAACGAAAAAGTAGGCAACGGCGGCGTAGCTTTCAAAAACGTAATCTCGAACGGATTGGTGCTGGATAAAAACGGCAACAAAATGTCTAAACGTTTAGGTAATGGTGTTGATCCGTTTGAAACCATTGAGCAGTTTGGTGCCGATGCGCCACGCTGGTATATGATTAGCAATGCCGCCCCATGGGATAACCTAAAATTCAATACCGATGGTATTGATGAGGTTCGTCGTAAATTCTTTGGTACGCTTTACAACACCTATTCGTTTTTTGTGCTGTATGCCAACATTGACAAGTTCACTTACAGTGAGGCTGAAATAGAGATCAGCAAACGCCCGGAGATTGACCGTTGGATTATCTCGTTATTGAACACCCTTAGCCGCGAGGTGGATGGTTTTTATGCCGATTTTGAGCCAACCAAAGCCGCCCGTGCTATCCAGGAATTTGTGGACGCGCATTTCAGCAACTGGTTTATCCGCTTAAGTCGCCGCCGTTTTTGGAGATCAGATAACTCGGATGATAAGCTTTCGGCTTACCAAACGTTATATACCTGCCTAATTACCATCAGCAAACTCATGTCGCCGATAGCGCCTTTCTTTGCCGATAGGTTATATTGCGATTTAAACGCGGTTACCGGTAAAGAGGCGTTTGAATCTGTACACCTGGCCTACTTCCCTGAGTATCATGCCGAACTGGTGGATACCGACCTGGAAGAGCGTATGCAGCTGGCCCAGGATGTATCGTCGCTGGTATTATCGTTGCGTAAAAAGATAGGAATTAACGTAAGGCAGCCACTTAGTAAAATCCTTTTACCTATATTGGATAAGGATTTTAAGGCCCATGTGGAGCAGGTAAAAGAATTGATATTATCTGAAACCAACATCAAAGATATTGAGTATATTACCGACACGGCAGGCTTCATTAAAAAGAAGATAAAACCAAACTTTAAGGCCCTTGGTCAAAAAGTGGGTAAGGATATGAAAGCGGTAGCCGAGGTAATAAATAAATTTACAAATGAAGACATTGCTTCATTAGAAGCAAATGGCAGTATTGATATAGAAGTTGCTGGACCTGAACCACTCACCACTCACTACTCACTACTCACTTCAGACGTTGATATCATTGCTGAGGACGTTCCCGGCTGGCAAGTTGCAAATTTAGGCAAACTAACCGTGGCTTTGGATGTTACGATAACCAACGAATTAAAACAGGAGGGTATCTCAAGAGAGTTAATTAACCGGATTCAAAACCTGCGTAAGGCTAAGGAATTTGAAGTAACTGATAAGATCAGCGTACGGCTTAGCAACCACCCTTATGTGAAAGAAGCGGTGGAAAGTAATTTATCCTATATTTGCGCCGAAATTTTGGCGGATAGCTTAACGCTTGACAGTCAGTTAAATGAGGGCGACAAAGTAGAGATAGACGAAAATGAAATTTTGATTGTTATTAGTAAAATATAAATGAAAGTGGAAAACGAAAAAACCAGGTACTCTGAGTCAGACCTGCAGGAATTTAAAGCGCTCATCCTGGATAAACTGCGTATTGCTAAAGAAGAATTAAACTCACTTGCAACTTCATTAAGCTCGCCAAATGCGAACGGAACTGATGATACCGCAGGAACTTATAAAACATTAGAAGACGGATCGGCCACGCTGGAGAAGGAACAGATCAACCAGTTAGCTGCCCGTCAGAAAAAATTTATCGATCAGCTGGAAGCTGCTTTGGTACGTATTGAAAACAAAACTTACGGTATTTGCCGCGAAACCGGTAAACTGATCCCTAAGGAACGTTTGCGCGCAGTGCCGCATACTACCATGACCATGGAAGCAAAAATGAGGCAATAAATGAAGGCGGCTTATACCAAACCTTTTTTAACTGCTACCCTTATTATTGTTGCCGACCAGGTTATTAAAACCTGGGTACGCATACACATGTACATGGGCGAAGAAATTCGCTTTTTTGGCAGTCACGGCATGCTGCACTATACCGAAAACAACGGGATGGCGTTTGGCATGGAGTGGGGCGGTGATGTGGGCAAACTGGCATTAACCCTGTTTCGCATTTTTGCGGTTTGTGGTATTGTTTACAGTTTGATATATCTTATCAAACATAAATATAACCGTGGCCTCATCATGAATGTAGCGTTGATATTAGCAGGCGCGGTAGGCAACATCATTGATTCAACCTTTTATGGTATTATATATCAGCATGGCCCGCTATTCCATGGCCGGGTGGTTGATATGTTTTACTTCCCGCTGTTTAGGGGTACTTTCCCTTCGTGGGTGCCCATCTGGAGTAATGAGCCGTATGAATTTTTCAGGCCCGTATTTAACCTGGCCGACGCATCTATTTGTGTTGGTGTGATTGCGATATTGCTTTTTCAAAAACACTACTTTAAGCACGAGAAGCCCGAAGTAGCCAGTCCTAACAGTGAAATGGTTGAAGAGTAAGATTTTACTATATACATTAAAAAGGCCTTTGTGATTCACAGAGGCCTTTTTAATTGTATTAACAGCCCGTTATAACAATAACGGTTGTATAGGTATTTAACGGGACATATAACCTAAACCAAGCCCTCAATCTCTTTTTACAAAGTTCCCGCTTTCGTCAAAAATCAGGTCGCCCCCTTTAATTTCGGCCTCGTAAAATGTTTTGCCGGTGGCATCGGTTACCTTGCCCGCCTCCTTAATTTTTGCGCCTTTGTAGTTCGTGGTTACATATGGAGCTACAGACTTAGGCAAATCGCTTATTTTAATCGCATTTACAATCTCCACAAAAGCACCGGCAGGAGTAAACACGGCCGAATTGTCTTCGCCCGATTTACCGCCCCAGTTGGCTTCGTAATTACCCTTTTCTTTTTCCCAGCCTACTTTTGTTGCGGCGGGATATTTTGCGGTGAAAGCGGTTTTAACTGCTGCGGGTACATCTTTTAGTTTAAGATCCTGGGCCAAAACAGCGCCCGAAGCAAGGCCAAGCGCTATTAAAAATGATAATTTCCTTTTCATGATAAATTTAATTTACACAAGTATAAATTATCAATCTGGAGAAAGGCTGGCCACTTTTTGTAGAAATATTGGATAATGAGATAGTTATCTTAAGGAAGATAGAAGTAGAACAAATATCCAACACCGAACGATTCCTTCACTATTAGATATTGGAAACTCGGTGTTCGATATTAACAGCCATCACGCTGTTCTCTTCTTAATCGTACCGGTGACGCTCCAGGTCATAATCGGATTGATTGGATATGATCTTCTTTCGCCGCTGCACGTCGGCATCCAAATTATGCTCATACGTATTATCGGTAACTGTGATGTCCCGGTCTTTTTCTTTATCGGCCATGTATAAGTTGGCTTCTACTGTTTTGGCAATAGCGGTATCATACGGCCCCTTGGGCGACATCAGCTTTACAAACACGGGCAAACATTCAAACAATATAAAAAGATAGCCTATAAACGAGATAGCCATGTAAGTATCCAAATCGCGCGTGCCGTTTTCATTGTAGGATAGCTGCCCCAAAGCCCAGTTTCGGTCGGAGAAACCAGCCACGTTGGCCAGGCTATCCAACTGGTGATCTGTAAATAACCTCAGAGAGTTGAGTCCTTCATAATCTTTGCGGTTACTCAGGTACTGGTCCATTTGCCCCTGGCTTTCGGTAACCGTTTTTAGGCGGGCCTCCTTTTCTTCCAGTACAGATTGCTTTTGCTTTGCATACGTACCATAACCGGTAATGCCCGATGTTTGGTTGGTTTTATCGCCAAAAACTTCCTGGTTTAACTGGTAGCGTGAACGGTTGATATCCTTTTCGAGTGAGTCCTTTTCTTTTTTCAGATCGTTGTTTTTACCCAGTTCCATGGCATACTTTTCATTGTATGTTTTTTCGAGGGTGTCAATTTTGCGGTGCTGACCTTTTAAGTAAGATGATTTCAGTTTCTGGCGAATTTCTTTATCAAAGATTTTAAGTTCCAGCGGGCGCGAGATTACGATACCAATCATTATGGCCAGTAAAATACGTGGCGATGCCTGTAAAATCTGTTGATTGGTGCTGCCCTCCTTGTTAATGCTGGATACAATGTACCTGTCCATATTAAAAATAGCGGTGCCCCACAGCAGTCCAAATAAAATGGCAAAAAACACAGCGAAGGTATCGCCATTAAAAACAAAGTACATGGCATAGCCGCCCGATAATGAGGCAAACAAAGCGGTAAAAAATATGGTAGCCCCAATGCCCACGTATTTATTATGCTCTACGGGGTATTTTTTTAATGTATCTATATGCGCTCCTGAACAAAACCAGAAAAAGCGGGTAACTTTTTTCATCTACGTGATCTGTTTAAATGGTGCCGTTCAATATTTATGTCAAATTATTACAACGGCATCTGTGCTTTAAGGCGGCAAATTGCTGCAAAACAGCCTTGCGTGCGGTAAATCATATAATAAACGCACTTGGGCACTGATTGTTACAAAAAACAGGCGTAATTATTTGCAATGGAAAAAAAGCTACCTTTGGATTATAATTCTATTTAACATGAACGAGATAACCGTACAGGAACTAAAAGAGAAATTAGATAAAGGCGAAGACTTTCAACTAATTGACGTTAGGGAAGATTTTGAATACGAAACATCAAACCTTGGTGGCCAGTCAATTCCATTGGGTGGTATTTTAATTGAGGCTGATAAAATCAGCAAAGACAAACCCGTAGTGGTAATGTGCCGCAGTGGCAAACGCAGCGCGGCAGCTATTATGCAGTTAGAGCAGCAGGGCTACACCAACCTATCAAACCTGCGTGGCGGTATTTTGGCCTGGGCGGCAGAAATTGACCCCGAACTTTCTGTTTACTAAACATGGGCTTTAAATTAGTGCTAAATGTACTATACACTATAGGTATGGTACTTTGCGCCTTTGTGGCGTACCAGTATTTTCAGTCTAAAAACTATGTTGTAATGGCTGTAGCTTTAGTTGCCTGTGCAGCCGTTATTATATTAAAAGTAAGACTGTTAAAAGAAGTAAAGAACACGCAGAAAAAGGTGTAACTTCATTGCATGTTTATAGCAATATTAGGAGTTATCGTACTCGTGGTGGGTATAGTACTCAAACGGTCGCCCCAACCGGCAAGCCATTTTAGCAATACAGTTAGTATTGTAGGCGTAGCAATGGTGGCCCTTGGTTTAGTATTATCCATGTTTAAAACTATTGAACCCGGTAAGGTTGGTGTGCAGGTGCTTTTTGGCAAGGTACAAAACCAGGTTTTAGAAAGCGGCCTGCACATGGTTAATCCGCTTGTGGAGATCACCATTTTTGATACCCAAACCCAAACTTATACCATGAGCGCGGTTAGCAGCGAAGGCCAGAAAGAAGGCGACGATGCTATCCGCGTTTTATCATCAGATGGTTTGGAGGTTACTATCGATTTATCAGTACTTTATAAAGTAAATGCCGATAAAGCGCCGTACATTCTTCAAAACATTGGCGAAAACTATCTTGATAAAATAGTGCGCCCCGTATCCCGCACGGTAATAAGGGACAACGCCGTAAACTACGCGGCCGTTGACCTGTACTCTACCAAACGCCAGGAGTTTCAGGATAAAATAAACCGCACCATTACCGAAAACTTTGCAAAACGGGGTCTGGAGTTGCAGCAGATCCTTGTGCGCAACATCACGCTGCCGGCATCGGTTCGTGCCAGCATCGAATCAAAGATCAATGCCGAGCAGGACGCCCAGAAAATGCAGTTTGTGCTACAGAAAGAAAAGCAGGAAGCGGAACGCAAACGCGTAGAAGCCCAGGGCATTGCCGATTACCAAAAGATTCTATCAACCGGTTTATCTGACAAACAACTGCAATACGAGGCTATTAAAGCGCAAATGGCCATCGCCACATCGCAAAATGCCAAGGTAATTATTATTGGCGGCGGTAAGGGGAACCCGATAATGTTGAGTGATAAATAGACACTAATTTCACTGATTAGGGCGAATTTCACGAATTGAAATAGAGGCGAATTTTCTATAAATAACAAAGGCCACCTTTTAACGGGTGGCCTTACTGTAATCAGGGGGTAGTTAGAATATCTGTAAAGACTCCTTGCATTTGATAAAACAGAAGCCTTCGTCATTGCGAAGCGCAACGGCAAAGCCATTTAAAACAACTTTAAGAGGGCTGTCGGTCTGAGCCTGTCGAAGACTCGTGTGCAGAGGCCCTCACCCGCGTGCTTCGACAGGCTACCCATGACAAGTTATGTTTTAAAGTGTGGCGGCCTGTCACCCTGAGCCTGTCGAAGGGTCGCGCGCAGAGGCCTTCGCCCGCGTGCTTCGACAGGCTCAGCATGACCCCATTTTTTTGATGTTGTCATTTCACTTTCAGAGTCCCTGGATTTACAAACTCAGCATGACCCATTTTTAGTTTTGTTTGTCTTCGCTGGCTTTATGCTGCTGCGATACCAGTTTTTCTACCGGGTATCCCATTGCTTTACATTTTGCTACTATTTTATTGTATTCATCAGCCGGCATGCTGGGTTTGCGGCTCATGATAAATAGAAACTTATAATCCGGGTGACCAACAACCGCATAAGAGTAATCGTCGGCAATATCTATCACCCAGTAATCAACTTTAATAGGCCAAACAAACTGAGCGCGCATATCGGCGGCATTGTTATCCTTTTCGGGGAAGAGTTTTGATTTATAGGTTTTCACCTCGTTATCCTCTCCCTTTTTGGCTACGGTGAGTACGTTATAGTAGCCTTCCTTATTTAAGGTATAAGTAGTGGTAGTTTCTTTAGTGCCCTTATCAAACATGGTAGGGATGGAGTATAAAGAATACCATTTACCCGAAAATTTATTCAGATCAACTTTGGTTACAGGCTTGTTTACTGGTGCGGTAAGCGTGGTAAACAATAATATTATAGCTGTGCAAATCGCTTTCATAATCAAAAAATTAAAGCCCCGTTACATCCAATTACGGAATAACGGGGCTTTAAGATTTTTTGAAAGTATAGCGATCGGTTGTGAAGCTTTTCATCACCTGTCATGCTGAGGAACGAAGCATCTATTGACAAACTTTGCAGGGCGAACAAGTATGGTGTAGAATAGATCCTTCGCGATGCTCAGGATGACAAAATAAAGAGATTTCCCCCTTTTACTTCACCAATGTACCAATGGCTTCGCCTTTGGCAATTTTCATAAAGTTACCTTCTTTGTTCATATCAAAAACGATGATAGGCAGTTTGTTTTCCTGGCAAAGGGTAATGGCGGTCATGTCCATTACGTTTAGTCCTTTGTCATATACTTCCTGGAAAGTGATCTCGTCGTAACGGGTTGCAGATGGATCTTTCTCCGGGTCGGCGGTGTAAATACCGTCAACACGGGTGCCTTTTAATACTACATCGGCTTTAATTTCGATGGCGCGTAATGAAGCGGCGGTATCAGTAGTAAAATATGGGTTACCGGTACCGGCGCCAAAAATTACTATTTTACCAACTTCTAAATGGTGCATAGCACGCCTGCGGATATAAGGCTCGCAGATCTGCTCCATTTTAATGGCCGATTGCAGACGGGTTGCCACGCCAATGCTTTCTAAAGCGTTTTGTAAAGCCATACAGTTAATCACTGTAGCCAGCATGCCCATATAATCGGCCTGCGCGCGTTCCATGCCCGATTTTTCGGCACTAAGACCTCTAAAAATGTTACCGCCACCAACAACTATCGCAATTTCCATTCCTGTGTCGTACACATTTTTAATGTCATGCGCGTATTGCAATACCTGGTTGTTATCAATACCATATTGCCTGCCGCCCATAAGCGATTCGCCTGAAAGTTTCAGTAAAATTCTTTTGTATTTCATGAGATGAGATTTGTTAAAAACGAAAATAAAGGGAACTTGCTTTTGTAGATATCATGAATTGATAAAGCTTTGTTCATATGAGGTGTCGTTCGCCAAAAATAGCGAATAAAAATCAGTGTTAAAATTTTATGTTGTCTTTGTTAATAAATGACCGTTGAGGTAAGTTCCCTCCACCTCAAAATCAGCATTAAAAACAATCAAATCGGCATCAAAACCTTTTTCAATTTTGCCTTTTTTGGTTTGCTTAGCCAATTGAGCCGGGTATAACGAAGCCATATTTACTGCTTCAACCAAATCAATACCCACTTGTTTTACGCAGTTTTCAACAGCCTTAAGCATCGTAAGGCTCGATCCGCTTAGCGTACCATCCGGCATTACATATTTATTTCCTACCAATTGATGCTGGTAAGCCCCCTCGGTAGTTGAGGTAACAGCATCGGTAATTAAAAATAGCTTATCGCCAAGCTCACGTTTAGCCAGCCTGATCATGGCCCAATCCACGTGGTTACCATCGGCTACAATACTGGTATAAGGTTTTTCTTCAAAAATAGCGGGGATATAGCCAGGCTCGCGGTGATGCATTTGTGGCATGGCGTTAAACAAATGCGTTACCGCCGGGATAGGTTTATTTAGAAACGCTTTCCCCTCGGCATAAGTAGCGTTGCTATGCCCCGAGGATATGATTATACCTGCATTGTGCAGGTAATCAATCACCTCCTGATCCTGCAATTCAGGCGCAATGGTAATCATTTTTATTTCGCCTTCGGCCTGCTCCACCCAACCTTTAACTTCGGCAAGGGTGGCTTTTTTGATATACTTTTCGGGGTGCGCGCCTTTTTTGGCTGGATTTAAATACGGTCCTTCCAGGTGCAAGCCCCAGAAAGCTCCACGGGCCTTTTTGCGGAACGCTTTAGCCGCTTCAATACCTTTTTCAACAATTTCATTGGTATTGGTACCAATGGTAGCAAAAACGCCTGTGGTGCCCTGGTTTAGCAAATCATTTTCCAACCACTCCAAAGCCTCAACGGTTGGTGTACCGGCAAAAAGCAAACCTCCACTACCGTAAATCTGCAGATCGATAAAACCGGGCGCGAGGTATGAGCCATTGAGATCTTTCTTTTCGACACCGGCCGGGGTGGCGGTATCGTCAATAACATCAATGATAGTTCCGTTTTCGATTAAAACAGCTTTGCCTGTGGCTATTTGCCCGTTTGAAATGAGTTGGAGGTTGTGGAGTGCAGTTATCATGTAAGCTTGGAATTTGTTTAGATAGTTGATCTTACTAACATTATGTCATTGCGAGGCACGAAGCAATCTCGTCGCTTTGCGTATTCGCCCTGTATAGCCGCGAGATTGCCGCGCTTCGCTCGCAATGACATAATTGATATTCACACGCCTGACTGTTGAGCACTAACCAAGCGCTTTACAAAACAATATTGCAAAAAAAATCCCCCTCGTTTTAACGAGGGGGGTAAAATATTTAAGCTCCTAAAGCTACCCGCTTAAATGCGGTTACTGTAAGGCCTTTTTCAACGGTGGCCAGGAACTGGGCAACGCTTTTTGATGAATCTTTCACAAACTCCTGGTTTAACAGGGTTGAGTCTTTGTAAAACTTGTTCAGTTTACCTAAGCTGATTTTTTCAACCATTTCTTCTGGTTTACCTTCAGCACGGATCACGTCTTTAGCAATCTCTAACTCACGCTCAATTACAGAAGCATCAACGCCGTCTTTATCAACCGCGATAGGGTTCATAGCAGCAATTTGCATTGCAACGTCTTTACCAGCTTCTTCGGCACCTTCAGGGTTTGAGTTTAAAGCTACCAATACACCTAAACGGAAGTTACCGTGTACGTAAGCGATAACTTTTTCGCCGGTGATGATCTCTAATTTAGATACACCAATTTTTTCGCCGATTTTACCGGTTTTGTCGATAATAGCTTCACCAATAGTAGTAGTGGTGTTTTCAGTATCGATAGAAAGAGCGTAAAGCTCTTCGATTGTTTTTGGTTGATTTTCAACTGCTTTGTTAGCGATTTCATTTGCGAAAGCAACAAACTCAGCGTTTTTAGCCACGAAATCAGTTTCGCAGTTAAGTTCAATAACTACACCGGTTTTGCCATCAGCACTTGTACGTGAAATAACAACACCTTCGTTTGATTCGCGATCCTGACGGCTTGCGGCAACTTTAGCGCCTTTTTTCCTTAAAAAATCGATAGCTGCTTCAAAATCACCGTTAGTTTCGGTTAATGCTTTTTTGCAATCCATCATACCGGCACCAGTTTGCTGGCGCAGTTTATTTACGTCGGCTGCAGATATTTGTACTGTAGACATCTTTTTGTGTTTTAAGTTGTATGTTATGAGTTGTAGGCTAATGGCAAATTTAATATACCGTTGTAACCCCCAACTGTATTTACTATTAAAAAATATAGGTTATATAAAAACAACCTATAAGTTAAAAGTCGTAAGTACTAAGAACTAAGCCCGGGATTAATTCCAGGCTTAGCACTTAGTGCTTACGACTAAAATTAATTACTCTTCTGTTTCAGCAGGTGCTTCGGCATCAGCCTCGGCTACTACGTCTGCAACTTCAGCAGTTTTTCTTGCTCTTTTACCGTCTTCGCTACGATCTTTAACTTCAGGAGCATCAGCTTTTGATTTAGCAGCAACTGCTTCTTTCTCAGCTTCGTCTTCTTTATCGCGTTTGCGTTCTTCTAAACCTTCTTCAATCGCTTTGATGATGATGCTGGTAATCAATGAAATTGATTTGGTAGCGTCGTCATTCGCAGGGATAGGGAAATCGATGTTTGAAGGATCAGAGTTGGTATCAACCATAGCAAATGTAGGGATGTTCAACTTCAAAGCTTCAGATACAGCGATATGCTCTTTCTTAACGTCGATTAAAAATAATGCTGCAGGTAAACGGTTCAAATCAGCTATACCGCCTAAAAGGGTTTCCAATTTGATACGCTCACGTTGTATCATCAGTCTTTCTTTTTTAGAAAGGTTGCTGTAAGTACCGTCTTTAGTCAATTTATCGATGTTTGACATCTTTTTGATCGACTTACGTACAGTTGCAAAGTTGGTTAACATACCACCTAACCAACGCTCGGTGATGTATGGCATGTTTACGCTTTTTGCATAATCAGCAACGATATCTTTCGCTTGTTTCTTTGTAGCTACGAATAATACCTTACGGCCCGATTTTACAATTTGTTTGATAGCTGCAGCAGCTTCTTCAACCTTGGTTAAGGTTTTATTTAAATCTATAATGTGGATACCATTACGCTCCATGAAAATGTACTGTGACATTTTCGGGTCCCATTTGCGGGTAAGGTGACCAAAGTGTACACCAGCGTCCAGTAAATCCTGATAAGTTGTTCTTGCCATTTTGTTGTCCTCCTGTGATTAACGTTTACTGAATTGGAATCTCTTACGTGCTTTCCTGCGTCCTGGTTTTTTACGCTCAACCATACGGTCATCACGTGTCATTAAGCCTTTAGCGCGTAATGCAGGTTTCTTATCAGCATCCAGTTCAACAATGGCTTTCGCGATAGCTAAACGAACAGCTTCTGCCTGTCCTTTTACACCACCACCTGCAACGTTTACTTTAACATCGTATTTTCCGGTGCTACCAGAAACTTCGGTGCTTTGAGTAACAATGTACTGCAATGGCAATGTTGGGAAATACTCTTTGTAATCTTTACCGTTAACCACGATAGCACCATTTCCTTCTGAAAGGTAGATGCGGGCAACGGCTGTTTTTCTTCTGCCTGAAGTGTTAGTTGTTGGCATTTCTTTTCTCCTTTAAAATTAAAAAGTTAAATGGTTGTTGGGTTTTGTGCTGCATGAGGATGCTCAGAACCTGCATATACATACAGATTACCAAATAATGCTTTGCCCAAACGACTTTTAGGTAACATACCACGAACCGCTTTTTCAATTACGCGATTTGGATGTTTCGCCATTAACTCCTTAGGAGAAATGAAACGCTGACCACCTGGGTAACCAGTGTAAGAAACATATTGCTTAGCGCTAAATTTGTTTCCGGTCAACTTTACCTTGTCTGCATTGATAACTATCACATTATCACCGCAGTCTACGTTCGGGGTGAAATCTGGCTTGGTTTTTCCACGAATGATCATTGCGATCTTTGTAGACAAGCGCCCCAAAATCTCGCCTTGTGCGTCAACAACAACCCATTGTTTGTTAACGGTTTTTTTGTTGGCTGAGACAGTTTTGTAACTTAACGTATTCACTTGCTTTAAATTAAATTGTTTAAACGTTTATTATACCCCGCATTTTCGGGACTGCAAAGATACAGCTATTTATTTTATTAACAAATAGTTTTGCACTAATTTTCAATTTGTTATTGTTACTGGTGCTGAGGCGGTTAATGAGTGGTGTTTTTGTTGACAAGTTATTGGCAGTGTAGCCGCTTAACGCTACATGTTGAATCCTTAAAAAATACAAAATTACGCACCTCAGTCTATATCTTTTGGTGTCACAACATTACCACTACTGAAAATCAGCCCTCAAAAGCGCTTTGATGGATTTTCCGGTGTTTCGTTTTCTGTGTGTTGCTGTTGCGTTTTTGTTGCACTTGTTGCGAACGCAACACTTTTGAAAAACATTTAAAAAGTGTTAATTCTTTATTCTGATACTTTGTTTCGCTTATATTAGCAACAAACTATTGTAAGCCCCTAAATAATGACACTTACACGCAGGTTTACGCTTGCCTTATCTTTTCTTGTGCTATCTTCAACCGTATTATTTGCCCAAAATAAGGTAAGTATAGAGGATTCATTGAAAAACCAGGTAGACGCCAGCAGCCTGCTAAATTCTCTTTTCAGCAAAAAAAGGCTAACCGAAAAAAAGGATACTACACAGTCCGAAAAAAAGTTTTTTTTTGCTGTGTTACCGTCAGCCGCTTATAATCCCAGTGTGGGCTTTGCCATCGGGGCTACCTCCGCGGCGGGCATGTACTTTGGCGATAGGCATAACACCATCTTATCGGTAATGAACGCGGGAGCCTATGTATCTACCAACGGCTTGTCCACCCTCGAAATTAAACACAACGCTTTTACCTCCAAAAACATCTGGAATTTACAGGGCACTTTACAGGTTGGCAAAACCATAGCCAAAGATAATGGCCTGGGTACCGGGCACCGCAGCATAGGCGATGGACCTTTTCACATGGGCGATCAGCATTTTGATGACAACCCCGACGAGTTCCCTATTAAATACACTTACCTTAAAATCAACGAACGTGTTTACCGTAAGGTATCTGATCATATTTATATAGGGGCCGGCCTAAGCTTCAATTTTTATGATAACATTACCGACGATCGTAAAAATATTCCCGTAACATCAACTCACAATTATCGCTATAGCATTCGCAAGGGGTACTCACCTTATAGCTATAATGCCAACGGTATTTTGGTAAACTTTCAGTACAACAGCCGCGACCAGCCCAACCGGGCTTTTAAAGGAATTTACGCCGATTTTATTTTCCGAGCCAACCAGGGTTGGCTGGGCAGTAACCGTAACGCCATACAGTTAAAAACAGAATTAAGGAAATACTGGAGCCTAAGCACTACCGACCCCGAACATGTGCTGGCTTTTTGGCACTGGGCCACCTATACGGTTTCTGGGTCGGTACCTTACCTGGAGTTGCCGGGTACCGCGAGTGATGCCTACGGCCGCATTGGCCGGGCCTTTGTTATAGGCCGGTTTAAAGGGCCATCATTTGTTTATAACGAAGCCGAGTACCGGTTTCCGATAACCGCCAACAAGTTGTTGAGCGGCGTTGCCTTTGTTAACGTAGAATCGGCCAATAACCAGCGTGATATTAAATTGTTCAGGTATTGGGAGCCGGGAGCCGGTGCCGGGCTACGCCTGCTATTCAATAAGTTTACCCGCTCAAACATGTGCTTTGATTACGCCCGCGGCGCTTACGGCTCAAGCGGTTTCTTTTTAGGGCTAAACGAGGTTTTTTAACGTGCTGGACTTAGAAGCTGTTTAAAAACGGTTGTGAAAAGATATTATGGTCAAAAAAATGTCATTGCTTCGCTAATCCTTCTATTCATGGAATATTCGTTAACATGCTGGCTACGACTCACCCGGTCTACGCTTCGCTGGACCACCCTCTCTCCGGCAAGCCGCAAAGAGGGTTGAAAAATAGAAACTTCTTACCCCTCTATGCGACGCAGTCGGAGAGAGGGGGAGACGGGCGTAGCCTCGTCGGGGTGAGTCGTCTNATTTTTAAATAGCTTCTTAGTGCATATTGATATACGTTACTGCCGTATCATGCGCTTTATGTACTACCACGCCTACGCATTTACCACTTGCGGCGCTTATCTCAAATGAGATACCTTTATCCAAATCGGTATACACCTCAACTTCGCCGGCTTTACTATTATAGCTCGACGTAGACTTTAAAGTATAAGTCTTCTTTATCGCATCCAATGTTGAACCTACGCCAACACCGTCGGCAGTTTTAAACCATGGCGATGTTACCAGTATTTTTTGAATATGGCTGATGGCTTCATCTTTACCACCCATATTATGGCGGGCAAAGATACTGGTACGATAACCGCTGGCATCGTGCCTGGCAAACCAAACCATCAGCGAACTACCCATGGCCGCGTCTGAGCTATCGGGCTTGCCCAATATTTTAATACTATTTTGCACATCGTCATCAATCATAATATGACCAATACCTTTGCCAGGGGTAATCAACTGATTGGCGGGTACCGGTTTGGTGGTTGCAGTATCCGGGGCGATGAGCTTATTGGCTTCCGAATCCCGCACAACAGCGCTCGCGGGTAATGAGGTATCGGCCGTGGTTTCTTTTGAGGTTGATGAATTACAGGCAAATAAGCCCGCGATCAATAATATTAAAACACTATTCTTTATCATACATTAGCTAACAGTAATTATCCCCATTTTGTTGGTCCGGTAATATAACATGTGGCTAACTAAACGTAATTCTTTTTGTTATTGAGGCATGACAGATAAAGGGCCACAGGTAATACAACAATGGTACAGGCAAAAAAACTGGCAGCAGTTTCCGTTTCAAAAAGAGATGGAAAATACTTACCTGGCCGGATACTCGGGTCTGCTTAACGCGCCTACAGGCAGCGGAAAAACCTATGCCTTGTTTTTGCCTTTTTTAGCCGGTTTTATTAACCAACACCCAGATACTTATACCACCCAACAAAACAACGGACTGTTAATGTTGTGGATAACTCCGCTACGCGCCCTTACCAACGATATCCGCAAAGCCATGCAGGAGGCCTGTGACGAAATGGGCCTACCCTGGCGCATAGCCACTCGCACCGGCGATACATCTGCCGCCGAAAAAGCCGCCCTCAAAAGAAAACTGCCCGAAGTACTCCTTACCACCCCCGAAAGCCTGCACCTGATGCTGGCCCAAAAAGAATATCCCAAACTATTCAACAACCTGCAGGTAGTGGTAATTGACGAATGGCACGAGTTGTTAGGAACCAAGCGGGGCGTACAGGTAGAGTTGGGACTATCGCGGTTAAAGGCACTTGCGGCAGTGGGCAGTTCCCAGTTAGCAGTAGGCAGTGGGCGGTTGGCAGATGGCAGTGGGCAGCATATATCTGATAAAGCGATGTTACCAACAGATGTAAAGCAAATAAACAAAAAAGGTAATACCCGATCAGAAACTGAAAACTGCCAACTGAAAATCTGGGGCATCAGCGCAACCATTGGTAACCTGGAGCAGGCGGCGGAAGTTTTGTTGGGTAATGATTTCCCCCCGGAGCATATTAAAATGGTGAGGGCCAATCTGGAGAAAAAATTGGAGATCAAATCCATCATTCCCGATAACGTAGAAAACTACTCCTGGGCAGGGCATATCGGGTTAAAACTGCTACCCAAAGTGATGGAGATTGTGGCAAAAAGCAAAACCACGCTGATATTTACCAATACCCGCTCTCAGTCTGAAATCTGGTACCATGCTATATTGGATAACTATCCAGAGTATGCCGGTATTATGGCCATGCACCATGGCTCTTTGGACAACGAACTGCGCAACTGGGTTGAACAAGCACTGCATGCTGAAGCACTTAAACTGGTGGTTTGTACGTCAAGCCTCGATCTCGGGGTAGATTTTCGTCCGGTTGATTGCGTGATCCAGGTGGGCAGCCCTAAGGGGGTAGCCCGTTTTATGCAGCGGGCCGGCCGCAGCGGCCATCACCCGGGCGCGGTATCCCGAGCATATTTTGTACCCACTCACTCATTAGAATTGTTAGAAGGTGCAGCCCTTAAGGAAGCCATAAAACGCGGCATTTTTGAAAGCCGCGACCCAATGCTACTTACTATGGATGTGCTGATTCAGTACATGGTTACCCTGGCCGTATCAGACGGTTTCAGGGCCGATGAATTGTTTAAAGAAGTACGCGGCACTTATGCCTTTGCCGATATTACCTCAAAGGAGTTTGGCGAACTACTGGAGTTTATAACCACAGGTGGCAAAACGCTGGCACAATATGACGAGTTTTTAAAGGTAGAGGTGGAGAATGGCCTTTACAAAGTAAACAGCCGCCGGGTGGCCATGCGTCACCGCCTTAGCATAGGCACCATAACCAGCGAACTAAGCATCCGGGTAAAATGGCTTAGCGGCGGCAGCCTGGGCACTATCGAAGAATCCTTTGTATCCAAACTAAAACCGGGCAATACATTTTGGTTTGCCGGCCGCAGCCTCGAATTTATCAGGGTAAAAGAGATGACGGCTTTTGTAAAAAAATCAAATTCAACCAAGGGCTTAATCCCCAGTTGGAATGGCGGGCGGATGCCTTTATCATCACAACTGGCCGCTGTATTTAGGGATAAGCTGGACGAGGTAGCACACGGTATTGAAAAAGATATCGAAGTTATAGCGCTTAAACCTTTGTTTAAATTACAGCAGGAGTTATCCCATTTGCCACAGAGCCACGAGTTTTTAATTGAGTCGTTTAAATCCAAACAGGGGCATCATTTGTTATTTTACCCTTTTGAGGGGAGGTTGGTGCACGAGGGGATGGCATCTTTATTGGCTTTCCGTATCAGTAAGATCAGGAATGCCAGTTTTTCTATCGCCATGAACGATTATGGTTTTGAACTGCTTACGGATGAAGACGTACCGATAGAAGATGTTTTGGAGAATACCGGTTTCTTTTCGTTAGATAACCTGATTGATGATATCCAGCACAGTTTAAACGCCAACGAAATGGCCCGCAGGCGTTTCAGGGATATCGCCCACATTGGGGGGTTGGTATTTACCGGCTACCCCGGCGCGCAGGTAAAAAACAAACACCTGCAAGCCTCAACTTCGTTGCTGTTTGAAGTATTTACCGAGTATGAGCCGGATAACCTGCTGGTACGCCAGGCCTATAACGAAGCGCTGGCTTTCCAGTTAGAGGAATTTAGGTTAAGGTCGGCTTTGCAACGCATCCAAACGCAAACCATCATTCTTAAAAATATTGAACGGCCAACACCTTTTGCTTTCCCGATAATGGTAGATAGCCTTGGTCGTGAAAAACTTACCACCGAAACTATGGAAGAACGCATTGCCAAAATGGCCCGTAGCTACGGTGCCGAAGGTACATGGGATGCTGCCGACAACAAAAAAAACCGCCGACCGGGGATTAGCCGAAAGAAAGGGTTTTAAGGAATATCAATAGACTTTGACGAATCTTACTCAGCAGACCGTTTTCAAAAAAGGTAAAATAAAGCTTGTTTATTAAAAAATAATCTATTTACTTTGTCGACATTATAAGTATGACAACTAACAACACCATTATTACCACAATTATTACCACCGGTATAAACCCTGGAGGAAGATAATCGTATGGTGTAAAAACATAAAAAGAAACCAAATGAAAGCCTTCCTCCACAACGGGGAAGGCTTTTTTATTATTTATATTGCTTAAAAACAAACAATGAAAGTTTTAAAATTCGGCGGCACATCCGTAGGTTCCGCCGCAAGTATCCAAACGCTTTTAACCATATTAAAAGACGAAGTAAAAAATGAAACCGCCAAACCGGTAGTTGTATTATCGGCAATGGGCGGGGTAACCAATCTGCTGGCTTCCATGGCCGAAGATGCTGCCAATGGTAAAGAATTTACTGCCCAACTGGCCGAGCTGGAAAAACGCCACTTTGATGTGGTAAAAACCCTGCTTGATGTGCAAAACCAAAATCCGGCTTTTACCCGTTTAAAAATCCATTTTAACCAGTTAGAGGAATTGTTGCAAGGCGTGCTAACCCTGCGCGAACTTACCCCCAAAACCCGCGACCAGGTACTGAGCTTTGGTGAACGCTGCTCAACCATTATGGTAAGCAAAATTGCCGCCCAGCATTTTAAAGAAGTATTATACGTTGATGCTGCAGACGTTATTAAAACCGACAGCGCTTTTGGCAACGCCAAGGTAAACACCGAGCTTACCGAGTTACTGATTAAAACTTTACAGCAAGAGAATAAAGACAAAATATTATTTGTTACCGGCTTTATTGCAGGTAACGATGCCGGCCAAACCACTACTTTAGGTCGTGGAGGATCGGATTATACAGCGGCCATATTTGGTGCAGCGCTTAACGCCAAAGAAGTTCAGATATGGACGGATGTTAATGGTATGATGACTGCCGACCCACGGATGGTAAAAAAAGCATTCTCGTTAACCGAGCTTACTTATACCGAGGCGATGGAGCTATCGTACTTTGGGGCCAAGGTGATCTATCCGCCAACCATGATCCCGGCATTTTTAAAGAAAATCCCTATCGTAATCAAAAACACCTTCGAGCCGGAGTTTGAAGGAACCGTGATCCGTCATGATTGTAAAGCTTCAACATTGCCTATCAAAGGGATCTCGTCAATCAACAATATCAGCATCCTTAATTTAGAGGGTAGCGGCATGGTTGGTAAATCCGGCTTTAGCGGCAGGTTGTTCTCGCTGCTGGCCAGGGAGCAAATCAACATCATCCTGATTACGCAATCATCATCAGAGCATAGCATTACTTTCGCTGTATCTCCACAAGATACCGAGCGTGCCAAACAGGTTATTGAGCAGGAGTTTGAGCTGGAACTTTTAGCCAAAAAGTTAGAGCACCTCACCATCGAGAAAAACCTGGCCATATTAGCTGTAGTTGGCGAAAATATGAAACAAACGCCGGGCATGTCGGGCAAGTTATTCCATGCTTTAGGTCGTAACGGTGTAAACGTAAGGGCTATCGCGCAGGGATCGTCGGAATATAATATCTCGGTGATCATTTCGGCACAGGATCTTTCAAAAGCATTGAACGCCGTGCATGATGCCTTCTTTGTTCAGCTTACCAAAACATTGCATGCGTTTTGCTTAGGCACCGGTAACATTGGCAAAACCCTGTTTGCCCAGCTTAACGCCCATAGCGACTACTTGAAAGAGCATAACGGCATCCAGGTGAAAGTTGCCGGTATCAGCAATACCCGCAAAATGACTTTTAACAGCGATGGCATTTCTTTAGATACCTGGCAGGAAGATATCGAAGCCTCACCATATACTGCCGATTTAAAAGAGTTCATCGCCAAAATGAAAGACATGAACTTGCCTAACTGCGTATTTATTGACAACACTGCCAGCCCAAAACCTATTGAGTTTTATGAGGATGTGTTTAAAGCCAATATCTCGGTTATCACCTGTAATAAAATAGGCAACTCGGGCAGTTACAAACAGTACCGTACTTTTAAAGATACCGCCCGTCGCCACGGAGTTGATTTCTTTTACGAAACCAACGTAGGTGCTGGCTTGCCGATCATCAACACCTTAAAAAACCTGATGAACAGTGGCGATAGGGTGCAGCGCATTGAGGCTATTCTATCGGGCACTATATCTTTTATCTTCAATAATTTTAAAGGTGATGCCAATTTTCACGATGTGGTAAAAGAGGCCCAGGAAAAAGGCTACACCGAACCAGATCCGCGTGATGATTTGAGCGGTAAGGATTTTATGCGCAAAATGCTCATCCTTGCCCGCGATGCAGGTTACGCTATGGAAGAAGCCGACGTAGAAATACAAAGCGTACTGCCCCAAGCCAGCCTGGAAGCAAAATCTGTTGAAGATTTTTACGCCACCCTTAAAACCGAAGACGCCCATTTTGCCAAACTGAAAGACCAGGCTGAAAAAGACGGTAAAGTACTCCGTTACATAGGCAAATTAGAAGATGGTAAAGTAACCATCACCCTGCAAATGGTTGATGAAAACCATCCGTTCTACATGTTATCAGGCAGTGATAACATTATATCTTTCACCACCGACAGGTACAAAGAACGCCCATTGGTAGTAAAAGGCCCTGGTGCCGGTGCCGAGGTTACTGCAGCAGGTGTGTTTGCAGACCTTATAAACTTAGGTGCTAATTAATTGATAACATGCCCTTCTGTTAAAGAAGGGTTTATATAAGGACTATAACTTACGGAACCGAATTTTCGGCTCCGAACCAAACAAATGGAAAAAGAAATACATGTTTTTGCCCCGGCTACTGTAGCCAATGTGGTATGCGGGTTCGACGTGCTGGGTTTCGCGGTTAACGCGCCGGGCGACGAGGTAATTATGCGTGTTACCGATAAACCGGGCATCACCATCAGCAAAATTACCGGCGATGATGGCCGCTTGCCAATGGACCCAGCTAAAAATACAGTGAGCGTGAGCGTTCAGCATTATTTGCAAAGCGTAGGGCGTATCGATATTGGTTTGGATATTGAGCTGCACAAAAAAATGCCGATTGGCAGCGGGCTGGGGTCAAGTTCGGCCAGTACGGTTGCAGGTTTGTTTGCCATCAAAACCCTTTTGGGCGATGAAAGCGACGCAGCTAAATTGTTGCCTTTTGCCATGAAAGGCGAAGAAATGGCTTGCGGTCACGGTCATGCTGATAACGTAGCACCTGCCTTGTTAGGTGGTTTTGTGCTCATCCGTAGTTACGAGCCTTTAGATGTGGTACGTTTGCCACATCCGGCGGGCTTATGGTGCGCTATCGTATTTCCCGATGTTGATGTACCAACCAGGGAGGCACGTCAGATCATCCGCAAAAACATCCAGATGAAGGATGCCGTAACCCAGTGGGGTAATATTGCTGGCCTGGTAAGCGGTTTGTTTATGAATGATATTGACCTGATTGGCCGCAGTATGAAAGATGTACTGGTTGAGCCTGTACGCTCCATGCTGATCCCTGATTTTTACAAAATGCGCGAAATGGCAATGGAATTAGGCGCGGTAAGCTTCGGCATTTCCGGCTCTGGTCCGTCTGTTTTTGCGTTTACTAAAGATGAGGAAACCGCCAACCGCATCACTCAAAAATTGCAACAACACTTAACCGGCTTAAAGATAGGTTCCAATGGTTACGTATCAACTATAAATGACGCGGGACCAAGAGTTCTGTAAAGTCAAAATTAAAAATTCAAAAGTCAAAAATCCACGCGTCATTGCGAGGTACGAAGCAATCCCAAACTATACAGAGAAACTTGCATGGTTGATCTGCTCATCGGGGATTGCTTCGTACCTCGCAATGACGGAAAAAATAAATCCGAAATCGAAATTCCGAAATCCGAAATCAAAAAATGAAACTCTACAGCACCAACAATACCTTATCAGAAGTATCTTTTAAAGACGCGGTTTTTAACAGCATGCCGCAGGATAAGGGTTTATATATGCCCATCAGCATTCCGCGTTTAAGTGATGATTTTATCAACAACCTGGATAAGTATACCTTGCCCGAGATTGCTTTTGAAGTGGCTAAAACCCTTTTGGGCGATGCCATGCCTGTTGATGATTTGAAAGCCTTGATCGACGACGCCATCAACTTCGACGCTCCGGTTGTAAAGCTGGATGATAACGTACACGTGCTGGAACTTTTCCACGGACCATCGCTTGCATTTAAGGACTTTGGTGCCCGTTTCATGAGCCGGGTAATGAGCTACTTTTTAGAGGAAGGCGAAAAACAGTTGGATGTATTGGTTGCTACCAGCGGCGATACCGGCGGCGCGGTTGCTTTAGGCTTTTTGGGCGTGCCTAACACCCGCGTTACTATATTATATCCTAAAGGTAAAGTAAGTGGCGTACAGGAGCAGCAATTAACCACCAACGGCCAAAACATCCGTGCGCTGGAGGTTGATGGCACATTTGATGATTGCCAGGCATTGGTTAAACAAGCTTTTACTGATCCTGAGCTAAACGATCAGTATCGTCTTACATCGGCAAACTCTATCAACATAGCCCGTTTGGTGCCACAAACATTTTATTACTTTAATGCCTACGCCCAGTTATTGAGGCAGGGTCTTAAAAAAGTAGTCTTCTCCGTACCCAGCGGTAACTTTGGCAACATAGGTGCCGGCTTATTGGCCTGGAAAATGGGCTTACCGGTTGAGAAATTTATAGCGGCTACCAATGCCAATGATACTGTGCCCGAGTTTTTAAAAACCGGTGTTTATCAACCTAAGCCATCGGTAGCAACTTTATCAAATGCCATGGATGTAGGCAATCCAAGTAACTGGGTACGTATTGCCGATATGTTTAAGGCAGATATGGAAGAATTGAAAAATTTAGTAATTGGTTTTAAATACAATGATGAGGAAACTGTAAAAGCCATCAACTGGGTATTTGATACTTATGGCTATGTGGTTTGCCCGCATACCGCCATCGCATGGCAGGCCTTAACCGATTATCAGCAAGATCATCCTGCTGTTGATACCGCCGGCGTTTTCTTATCAACCGCCCATCCCTGCAAATTCCCGGATGTTTTCAGTGCTGAGATAACCGCCAAAATTGATGTGCCAGCCCAGGTAAAAGAACTGGAATCAAAAACCAAACTGGCTATTGCCATCAGTAAGGATTTTGAAGATTTTAAAGGTTATTTATTGAACGCGAAGTAGACCTTCAGGCCCTACACCTATCTATAATATCCCAGACTTACGAAGTTTTTAAAACTTTGTAAGTCTTTCGTCGCTTTGCCTCGCCCTCTAAAAAACGGTGGATTTTCCCGCTCTAATTGATCAGCCTTCCCCCTAAATCAACCGTTCTGCTAAAAGGGTTCAAAAACTTGTTGATCAATATCGCAAACTCCCGGCGGGTGATGGCACGTTTCAAATCAAAATCGCTGGTAAACTTGTATTGGGTTTTCCAGGCTTTGGCCATATCTATCTGTAACGATTTTGGCTCGGCCAGGGTAATCTCGCTGATTAATGATAAGGTGTTACCTATGGTGAATTTGGCCGCTGGTTTTTCGCGGTTAAACCATAAAAAGGTGCGGGTATAAATATCGTTCAATACCGGTTCAATTTCGGCTGTGTTAACTGTAGAATCAGGCATAAAAAATACTTGTTTACTCGCCGCATCCTGCACTCCTTTTAATAAGCCGGTTGCTCCCACCTGCTGTATCGCCCTAAAATACCTGTCATTTGATTTTACATCTGTAAAAGGCATTAGGTAGCCTTTAAAATCGAGCAGCTCTCCTTGTATCAACCGTACGTTTAATTTTGTTGTATTGGTTTTAAAAAAAGCGACGAAGGCGGCGGTAGCGCCTACACCCTGCCCTAAAGTAAGCTGGTTAGCCAGGTATTGTATATCATCTTCGGGCAAAAGTTTAGCGGTTATTAGCAAGTTGGTTGTGCCTTTAGCTACTACAGCATTAAGCGGAATACAGTACGAAGGCCATTGCGGATAGTTGTTTTTAGGCGATATGGTATCACTTAACTGCCCCTGAAAACCAACGCCCGTAGCTATACTTGTACGGTAAGCTTCTGATTGATGATTATCGGCAAGAAAATTAAACGGCTTAAAATCTTTACTGAATTTTTCGGTCGCCACAGCGTTAGGCGTGGCGTCAATTAATACTTTAGCTTTTACCAGTTGGTTTTTGCCATCCTTGGTAATGGTAGCTGTCCAGCCGTCATCATCTTTTTTGATATTACTGACGGGGGCGTTTAGTTTAAGTGTGAGGTTTTTTACCGTATCGGCTATTTTTTTGATGATGGCAGCGCCGGTATAGGGTTCAAATTTTAAAGGAGCATTATAGGTAGTATCGTAGTCTGCTGTGCTTTTATAAAACTCCCTTACACGCCTGCGAAACTCGCCCCAGGTGCCAGATGATAATTCCTTGCCCGGCGTTACGGTAATCATTGCCTGAGAAGTCATACCGGGGCATAGTTGCGAGCCCGGTTCAACCAATAGCGTTTTTAATTTGCTGCGTGCGCCCTGTATGGCAGCCGCGGTTCCGCTGGGGCCGCCGCCTATTACCAGAATATCGGTTTTTATGGTTTGGGCATAGGTTAATGAAAAGTTGAACAGCAGCAGTACTAAAAATAGCTTTTTTATCATCGGTTTGTATAACACGTACAGAACGCTAATTTAAGTTAAAGCTTGTGGTACAATAAAATTATCCCTAATTTAATTTTTTTATATGCTTATGACAGACGAACAAATGAAATACCCGATAGGGAAATTTGCGCCACCGGCATCCTATACCGATGAAGATATCCTGATTTGGATAGATGATTTGCGCACCCTGCCGGGCAAGTTAAGAAGCGCCATCACCGGTTTAAACTACCAGGAACTGGATACACCGTACCGTACAGGAGGGTGGACGCTAAGGCAGGTGATTCACCATTTGGCAGATAGCCACATGAACTCCATTACCCGTTTTAAGCTGGCCCTTACCGAGAATAACCCCATCATAAAACCATATGAGGAAGCCGATTGGGCCTTGCTGCCAGATTATCGTTTACCGGTTGAGTCATCTTTAAAAATGTTAGAAGGCATCCACATTCATATGGTAGCGCTGTTTGAAAGCTTTACCGAAAATGAATGGGCGCGCAGCTTTATACACCCCGCATCGGGCGAGACGGTATCGCTCAAAAAAGGCCTGGCCCTATACTCATGGCACAGCAAACACCATTTAGCACACGTTACCGAAACGGTGAAGAAATTTGTTAAAGTTTGAGGGAAAAAGGATGAGGTTATGGGGTTTTAGCGCAAGTAAAATAATGAAAATCAGAGGCAAAAAGGCGGATCAAAAAAACAGCATCAGCTACCAGGCTGATAAATTTATTTTTTAGCTGTTGCACTTTTACCCCGGTAACCGGTATTTATATTTTAATATAATAATTTTACTTCTGTTGTAAAAACATTAACATATTCGTTAAATACCCCTATTTTTTATAAACTTCGCATTTAAACTGACTGTTATGCGTTTTTATACTTCTTTTAAGACACTCTTAGGTGTTTCATTGCTGTTTGCAGCTGTAACCGCCAAAGCCCAGGTACCTGGTTCGGCCATCGATGTGCAGCACTATACCTTCTCGCTGCAACTTAATGATAGTAATAACAATATTAAAGGCGAGGCTACGGTAGCTATAAAATACCTGAAGGATGCATCTTCATTTGCTTTAAACCTGGTTAAAAAAAATAATAAAGGACTGGGCATGACGGTATCGGCCGTTACCGAAAATGGTAAAAACCTAAAATTTGATCAGGATAGCGACGCGATTAAAATATACACCACCATAAAGGCGCCAAGCCGCCATACCTATGTAATTACTTATGAAGGCATCCCGGCCGACGGATTGATCATATCTACCAATAAATTTGGACATCGTACTTTTTTTGGCGATAACTGGCCAAACCGGGCGCATAACTGGATTCCTTGTGTTGATTTGCCCGCCGATAAAGCAACCGTTGATTTTATTGTAACCGCGCCCGATCATTACCAGGTAGTATCAAATGGTTTAAAACTGGAAGAGCAATCTTTACCCAACCGTTTAAAACTTACACACTGGCAGGAAAATGTTGCCCTGCCAACCAAAGTAATGGTTATTGGCGTAGCCGATTTTGCTGTAAATAATGTGGGTGATGTTGCCGGCATCCCTATTTATACTTATGTGTTTCCCGAAAACAAAGAGGATGGGTTTAAAAACTATGCTATAGCGAAAGAGATTTTGCCATATTTTATTAAAATGGTTGGTCCGTACAGTTATGAAAAGCTGGCCAACGTGCAATCAAAAACCATTTTTGGTGGTATGGAGAATGCCAGCGCTATCTTTTACTTCGAGGAATCGGTAACCACTAAAGGGATAGAGGAATTGATGGCGCATGAAATTGCCCACCAATGGTTTGGCGATGGTGCAAGTGAAAAAAACTTTGAACACATATGGCTAAGCGAGGGCTTTGCTACTTATATGACCAACCTGTACCTCGAAAATAAATATGGAGCCGATACGCTTAAGAAGCGTTTAATTGCCGATAGAAAATTGGTACTCAATTTTGAAAAGTCGCGCTTTACACCTGTGGTTGATACCACTGTTAAAGGCGATTTTATGCAATTGCTTAATGGTAACAGTTACCAAAAAGGCGGATGGGCTTTACATATGCTAAGACGCAAACTTGGCGATGCCATTTTTTGGAAAGGTGTAAGCAGTTACTACAACAGATACAATGGCCGTAACGCCAATACAGATGATTTGCGCCTGGTGATGGAACAAACCAGCGGTCAAAACCTGAAGCCATTTTTTAAACAATGGCTAAAAACTGCCGGGCATCCGGATCTGGCTATCTCCTGGCAATTTGATGAGGCTAAAGGCGCGGTTAATATCAACATAGATCAAAAACAAAGCTATGTTTATGATTTCCCGTTAGAGGTTGATATCGACGGGCAATTATACACTGTGAATGTTAAAGGCAAAACCGCTACAGCACAGATCCCGGTAAAAGCTAAGCCGCAGACAATAACTATCGACCCTAATGTTAATTTACTGGCTACTTTTGAGGTGGCTGCTAAATAACTGAAGCGCAATAAAATAGATTGTAATAAAATTGTTTCAGCCCTTGTAGTTTTGATTTTTATAATTATCATTGTGTAATACCTACACAATGATAATTATTGGCCTATTCCTCTAATTTCATGGTTTTGGTATTGTTATTCAGCCCGCGAATAATTGTAAACCAACTATAATAAACCAATAGATCATGAAAAAAAGCTCAATTTTTTTGAGGTTGTTAGCCCTGTGCCTGTGGCCTGTGTTTGGCTACAGCCAAAGTAAAAGCAGCGATGCCGTTGTTGCCGGCGATGGCATAGCGGTAACCAGTACCGATAACGGGCAGGTACGAGGCTATATTCACAACGGTACCTTTAATTACAAAGGCATCCCTTACGCTACAGCCAAACGCTTTATGGCACCAGAGAAACCTGCCGCGTGGCAAGGCGTTCGCCAATCGCTGGTGTATGGGGCGGTTTGCCCTATTGATCCAACCACATCAGTTAATGACCCTATTGAATTTGCCTTTCAGCATAACTGGGGATACATGAGCGAAGATTGTTTAAAACTTAATGTTTGGACGCCGGGCATTAACGATCAAAAAAAACGCCCGGTGATGGTGTGGCTGCATGGCGGCGGTTTCGCGGCCGGATCGGCAATTGAATTACCCTCATATGATGGCGAAAATCTGAGTAAAAAGGGAGATGTGGTAGTGGTATCTATCAATCACCGCTTAAACCTGCTGGGCTTTCTGAATTTATCTGCTTATGGCGATAAATATAAATCATCGGCCAATGTGGGGATGATGGATATTGTAGCTGCCCTGCAATGGGTTAAACAAAACATTGCCAGCTTTGGCGGCGACCCGGATAATGTGACCATTTTTGGCCAATCGGGCGGTGGCGGTAAGGTTACCACTTTAATGGCCGCGCCATCGGCAAAGGGCTTATTCCAAAAAGCTATTGTGCAAAGCGGAAGCTATCAAACCAAATTTATGGATAACGAGGTATCCAAAAGAATTGGTGCCGCCATGCTGGAAGTATTAAACCTGCAAGCATCACAGGTCGACTCGTTACAAACTATTTCATACGAACGCTTAAGTGCAGCCGTCAAAAAGGCCTTACCTAAAGTTGCCGCTCAATTAAAAGCTGAGGGTAAACCGGTAGCCGGTTTTGGCTTAGGCTGGGAGCCGGTTAACGACGGCGTGTTTTTGCCTTACCAGCTTAATGATGCGGCCGCGCAGGAACTATCTAAAAATGTCCCGTTACTGGTGGGTTCAACCAAAACTGAATTTATGGCATCGCTCATTAATCCGGCTATTCGTGCTTATAGTTTAGATGACGTTAAAAACGCCCTAAAAAAACGCTATGCAGATAAAACCGATACCTACATGGCCGAAATTTTAAAAGCCTACCCCAATACCGTTAAACCATCCGATTATATGGATATTGATTTAGCAACCTTCCGCCCGGGAGTAATCCGCCAGGCAAATGCCAAGGCTGTTGCAGGTGCCGCGCCGGTTTACATGTACCAGTTTGCCTGGGCATCGCCGGTTAACGATGGCATGTACAAATCTGTACACTGTATTGATATATGCTTTGAGTTTAACAACATTGCCCGCTGCGAAGAAATGACCGGCGGCAGCAAAGAAGCTTACGCCCTTGCCGGCAAAATGAGCCAGGCCTGGGTTAACTTTGCCCGTACCGGCAACCCCAATGCTAAAGGCTTACCAAACTGGCCCGCCTACACGGCAGATAATGGAGCCGCTATGATTTTTGACAACCAGAGCGAAGTGAAATACCATAACGATGCGGCATTACTGAAACTGGCAGCCGAGAATAAGTAAATAAAACGAATATTATAACAGCAGGGCCGCTTCACAGTGGCCTTTTTTATTGGCGCAATTAAGAGTTTGTTTAAATCTATTTGAAAGTTTTATTTTTCCTGTTGAGAATCTATACAACGGCAATTGCCTTTGGTAAAATTTTCGATATCTGAAGAACAGTATAACGTGAACAAGGCGCAGACGACTCACCCCGACGAGGCTACGCCCGTCTTCCCCTCTCTCCGACTGCGTCGCATAGAGGGGCTAAAAAGGTTTTGTTTTCCCTACCCTCTATGCGGCTTTAGCCGGAGAGAGGGTGGTCCAGCGAAGCGTAGACCGGGTGAGTCGTTACCAGCGTGCAAACGAATATGCTGTCACTACACGAAGCATTAAGTTTTTTGACTATTGCATTTTTCAGGAACCGTTTTTACACAGGCTCTTATATTTTCAAATTTTTATTTGGCAATTCTGATTTTTTAATACCATATTACACAACAATATTTTGCAAATGGCGTTATTAACCAAATAACCAATAGCAAAACAGCAGTTGTTTTAATTTTTAAACCTATAAACCCAAACACCATGAATTCAGCAGCAATGAAATCCATTTATGTGACAGCTTACAGGTGGAGTGCAAAAAATTTCGGACAAGGTGGCTTACCAAAATTCAACTCGCTTTTTGGCGTGAGTTTTCTTCTTATCTTATTATTAACCAACATGATGGTGTTTGTGCAATTGTGTTTAAATCAAAAATGGTTTAACATCAATGAAGTTTCGGCCACTATAATCTTGTTAGGTGCCACCGGCGCTTTGCTGCTTAACTACTTTATACTGCTTAATAACGGTCGTTTCAAAAAATGGAACATCGCTTTTGAAAAACTGAGCAAAAACAATCAAAAAGTATGGTCGTTTATGCTTATGGCCTACGCAGTAGCTTCGTGTATTGGTTTTATGTGCGTAAATGCAATCTAACTTAAATGAGCGCTCGTGCTTTGCCATTAAGCGGCAATAAATTGAATATTAAGTTATCTTCAACGTATGCTAATTACATGAATTCTGCGTTATTTTGCAATTGTACCGGCTTTTATGTGCCGGTGCAGTTTTAAGCACAAAAACCATGATCATGAAAACCTTCACAAAATTTAGCTGGCTCATCGCCTTTATTATTTGCATTGTTACAAAAACAGCATCGGCACAAACCAAAGCGGATGTTTTTAACCCTAAAGTACCTGTTACCTGGCTGGGGATTGATTTTACACAAATGAAGTTTCTGGGTGTTGAATCGGAATACAAGCTGAAAGGCGAAGTACTTAACTCCGATTTTGTTGGCCGATACATCCCGGCCTGGGCAAATCTTTTCATAACCGAACCTAAAACTTACGACGTTGCCAAGGCTATACATCGCGACAGCGTTCACTTTGCCTTTAAAGTAACAGAGAAAGTCAATAACGCTATTACCAAAAACTTTTTTACCGAGAAACGTGCCGACCTGAACACGCTAAAGGAAAAAGACATCCAGGAGCTTGTTAAAAACTACGATTTTCAGGGGCAAAAAGGCATAGGCATGATGTTTTTTGTTGAAAGTATGGATAAGTCGGCACACTCGGCCGGTGCCTGGGTAACTTTTATAAACATGAACGATAAAACCGTAATATTTACGGTGTACAAAGCCGGCGATAGCAGGGGCTTCGGCTTCCGTAATTATTGGGCGCATTCCTGGTATAATATCCTGAAAGATTTCAGAAGCGATTTCAGTAGTTATAAGAATAGCTTTACCAAAAACTAATTGATAAAGGCGCCCTGATGGCGCCTTTGCTTTTAAATAGCACTGCTCTCTATCCTAGTAATGAATATTAAATACCTGTTACCATTTCGGGGATTAAAAAAATATTTATCTTTCGCTTTGATTAAACTTTATCACAGTGTTGGTTAAAACTTTTGGCAGTGCGGTTTACGGAATCCAGGCAATTACGATTACAGTTGAGGTTAATATAGCTCCCGGAACAAAATATTTTATTGTAGGTCTGCCCGATGTGGCTATTAAGGAAAGCTATTTCAGGATAGATTCGGCTTTAAAAAACTGCAATTTCAGGATGCCACGTCAGCAGGTGGTGGTAAATATGGCCCCTGCCGATATTAAAAAAGAAGGATCATCATACGATCTTACCATCGCTACCGCTGTTTTAGCCGCGTCTGGCCAGTTAGAAACCGAAAATCTGGATAAGTACATCATCATGGGCGAGCTTTCGCTCGACGGCAGCTTACAGCCCATTAAAGGCGCCTTGCCCATTGCTGTACAGGCACGCAAAGATGGCTTTAAAGGATTCATACTGCCCAAACAAAATGCCCGTGAAGCCGCCATTGTGAATGACCTCGAAGTTTATGGGGTCGAGAACATCACCGAAGTTGTTGGCTTTTTTAACGGCAACATGAAGCTTGAACAGGTAATAGTAAATACCCGCGAAGAATTTTACGACAGCCTTTGCAATTACGATAGCGATTTTAGCGATGTACGTGGCCAGGAAAATATTAAACGGGCTTTGGAAATTGCCGCCGCAGGTGGCCATAATGTGATATTGATCGGTCCGCCGGGGGCGGGTAAAACCATGCTGGCCCGCAGGCTGCCATCTATTTTGCCGCCATTGAGCCTGCACGAATCCTTAGAGACTACCAAAATCCACTCCGTAGCGGGTAAGCTTGCAGCGGCCGACGCCCTGGTTACCATCAGGCCGTTCAGAAGCCCCCATCATACCATTTCGGATGTCGCCCTCGTGGGCGGAGGAAGTAATCCCGCGCCCGGCGAAATTTCACTGGCTCATAACGGCGTGTTGTTTTTGGATGAATTACCCGAGTTTAAGCGCAGCGCGCTGGAAGTAATGCGCCAGCCGTTAGAAGAACGCCGGGTTACAATATCAAGGGCTAAGTTCACGGTTGATTATCCATCGAGTTTTATGCTGGTGGCAAGTATGAATCCTTGTTCGTCCGTACACTATTCTCCGCATTTAGGGGAATCGACGGGGTGTATGCCAGCGTAATCGTGATGTCCTCCTTGTCGATTTCAATTGCTTTGGTGATAGTTTCCACAATGCCACGCTTTTGTTCAAATGGTAATTCTGCCCATTGGTCGTACAGCGTTTTGATTTCTGAAACGACAATTTCACTCGACATCATGTGAATGGTGCGAACATCAATTTCAGCCTCCAGTTCCGGCCGCCTCGCGTCCATTTGCAAAATACGCTCTTCAACCGGCCTGAACTTCTCGGCGAACAGCTCCTTGCTCATCTCGCCGTTCAGGCGCATCGACAGCATGTCGTCGGCCTGCCTGGAGAGCTTCGCCCTGTCTTTCTTCAAACTTTCAAGCAGCGACTTCTTTTCCCGCAGTTCGTGGTCGGTCGCCTCAACGTAGGTTGCGTGGTTGATGGTGCTTAGGTATTCACGCAAATAGCTTTGGTATATCTCGTCAAGATCGGCAACCGTGATGCGGTTCTTGCACTTCTTGCAGACATACGTTTTAGAGTTGTGGTACACATACATCGTATTACCACATACACAATGAACATAGCCCGAAAGCAGATAGACCGCTTTAGGGCCTTTAGGTTTCTGCAATCCCTCTTGCATATCAAGGATAGCATTACACTCATCCCATAATTCAGTGGAGACAATTGCAGGGCAGGGCATGATAATCCATTCAGACTGCGGCTTGACTGACCAGGCCTTGCCGTCGCCCCGGCTCTTGGTGTAGTTGGCGCGGCGCTCGCCCTTGGCTGCACTGTCACGTAGTAGTCTCGATACTGTTTGAGGAGTGAACTTTGAGCCGTTGCGAGTTCGGTAACTTAAACTGTTGAGGGCTTTGGCTGTGGTGAGTTTGCGCTGATATTTCACAAACAATTCATACATCAATTTTCTAATTGGGGCCTCTGCTTCATCAACGACTAATTCGTTTTCTATCCAGCGATAGCCAAAAGATGCTTGACCGCCTAATGATTTGCCCATCCGTGCACGTATTGGCACAGATGCTGCCACACGACTGGCGATCTCTTCACGCTCCCACTGTGCCATGGCGGCAATCATGGTATAGAAGAGCCGCCCGGCGGGAGTACTGGTGTCGATACTTTCGGATAGCGATATCAGATCAGCACCACACGCCCGGAAGATCTCGGCAAATTCTAATAACTCTTTTGTGTTTCGAGCGAGGCGAGCAAGTTTAGAAAATATCAATCCGGTGATGTGGCCGCTTTTAATATCGGCCAGCATCCGTTTCGTTTCCGGCTGCTGCATGACAGACTTGCCACTCACGGCATCAAGGCGGTACACCTCAATGACTTGCCAGCCCTCTTTTGCATTGACGTACCAACGGGCGCGTTGTTCGTGGTGCTCGGGACTCTCGTCCTGCACCTGCATGTCGGTGCTTACGCGGATGAAGATGCCAACACGTTTAGATTCCATTTTTGGAGAAGTTTGATTGTGAAAGACTTGGGTTAGCTAAAGTTAGGAAAAGAAATGGACCGCAGCAACGCGATGAGCGCCACAATTGCGGTTATTATTCCGTTAATCACCACATACGCGATTGCGAGCATGAGGGATGCGCCAAAGACGAACTTTGCAAGATGGTCTGTTTTTTTAAAAGGAACATTCATGGTTATGATTTTTCCTTTTATTGTATTCAAGCAGATACGGCTGTGATAGTCCCATAAATTTCCGAAAAGCAGGAACCTCCTAATAAAAAACACAATAGCCACAACAACTTTCTTGATTTCCGATTTATAGGAAATTTAGGGTACTTACATTATAATTGCGTCGATTGTATCTTATGTATGTGAACCACCAACAACGAAAATATCCAAACAGGTTGCGAGTGGTTCGACAGAGTAAAGGATATTCACAAAAGAAAGTGGCGAAGATGCTCGGCTACAAGAAAACCGGCTTGCTGTCAGATTGGGAAAATGAGAAATCAATGCCCAATGCAACCAACCTCTTCAAGCTCTGCATCATTTACAACAAAGCAACACGGGAGTTATATCCCGAGTACTACCAAAGGGTGGCGCAGGACATAGAATCTTTATAAACAATTCCGACGGGAGTTAACAATTAAATAGCTCTTCAATGAGCCTGTAACGGTACTTGTTCTTTTGTGGTGCCTTTATTTTAAAATCGCCAACGTACGGTACCGTAATTTTAAAAAATTGCGAACGAACGACTGTAGTTGGCCTACTTAATAGATAGGAGCGTGTTCTTTAAAGTGAAAAAGAAAAAAAGCAATCTGTATTCTCCAAAACAGTTACAGATTGCACATGAGTTGGCAGATGCATTAAGCGACAAAAAGTCGCTTGCGTTCTACCTCTCGTGTGCACAGAAATATCCATCGGAATTTCTCATGGCCACCCTTGCACATGTAATGAGCAAGCCGGCTCACCATATTCGTACTACCCGTGCTCGATTGTTTACAAGCATTGTCACTAAGTCCGTATACAACACCAATGACTACATTTGGGATTAGTCTCGGAACGAGGCAGACAGGGGTATGTATCATAAAAGACGAGGTGCTGTATATAGCGCAAGTTCACAATTTTATCGATCCCTGGTCGAGAACAAAGCTAACGAAGATCATCAACCGCTATCGGGAGTACATCAAAAAATATAATGTTACTGACATAATGGTTAAAGTTCCACATTCAAGTCAGCAGAAAGGCTCAATAAAGGAATTGATGGATAAAGTTGTCGCTTTGGCAAAAGAATATGGCTGCGACATAGACTTTATTACCAAAGATGAGTTGAAAGGCTTTACCCGAATCAAGAAAACAGCGGAATTACTGGATTGGACGCGGCGACAGTATCCTGATCTTAATGCGTATTATGAGCGAGCATTAACAAAATCCAAGTACTATTATGAGTGGTCATTTGAGGCGGTGTTAGCGGCACATGTGTATCAAAAAAAGAAAGTTCTTAGGGTGAACAAAACGTAGAATAACTATTAAAGCAGGGCTTAGGCTCTGCTTTTTTAATTGAAAAGTCTTTTTTGAGAACAAAAAGTTTGTATGTATTCATTTCGGAAGGCTTCAATGCTAAGTTTGTCACTTTATGGCAATTTGGCAGCTTTCCTTTTACCGAAAATTTTCAAATCGCCTTTTTTAAAGTTCTAATAAAGCTGAAATAACTATTGGTTAATGCCGGTGTCGTTATGTCAGAGGATCTTGAAGATGATAAAAAAAATAAAGTCGAAGGCCAATTTGGAACGCTGTTGGATAGGTATGGGTCGCGCCTGAACAGGTGAACAGGCGCAAACCCAAAGATTAGCTTGGCGGCACAAATATAATATCTTCGGGAAAATACAAAGAACTTGAAGTTCCACCTTTTGTGGTAAAACGTAAATTCTTTAAAAATGGCAAAGAAAGTTACAAGAGAAGTAGGAAGAGATTCAGAAAATGGACAATTCATTCCTCTTAGGGAAACTGAAAAACGCCCTTCGACAACCGAAAGGGAAAAAATAAAGTATCCAGCAGGTCCTAAGAAAAAGTAAAGTTTCAATTGAGAACCCTCCCTTAATTAAGGAGGGTTCTTTTTTTAAACCGCCAGAATATTATCTGATAGTGTAACGTCTTTAATTCTTAATTATGGCCTGCTTATTCATTTTCTCCTTTATGGTAGAAATACTAGCTTATGAGCCTATAGGAATATAAGCCATCCTTTATGCTATTGGCACCTTAGTCCATTGGTGATATAGTTCGCGAAAGCTTGGTTGAAGGGTGAAATGAGAAGGTAAGGCCTCCTTATTTCACCCTTCAATTTTGTATAATGAAAAATCCATACCGCTCAAACTATCAATGCTCCGCCACGGGGCGCGGGTATACCTATGCGCTCGGAACCGCCTTGGCTATTGCCACCGCTCTTTTTATGGCTTCCTCCGTCCTGATTCCTGCCTGTGTCCTGACAAGGCTGCTGGCGTGGGCGGAGCTTCTCCTGATATTCCTCGGCCCCTGTGTTGTTGGAATCCTGGAAATCCGCAGAAAATACCTTTGAATCCCAAGCCCCTGAAGGGGCTTTTATTCTGTCTTTTCGGAATCAAAGAATCTTATAGCGCTGTAAAACGCGCAGCCCGTGAAGATGGACAGCACATAATACCCGCCGCACCCCTTGCTCTCTATATCAAACCAAGAGAAAAAGAGGAAAGGGAGAACCGTAAGTACGAAAACGCTCCACATGTTCTTCGACAGGGACTTTTCCCGCAATAGCGCTGCTATTCCGAAGCACAGCACCAGCGAAAGGAGTGCCGCGAAAGCGCATGTAATCATTAGCACGAACCAAAACGGCGGACAGATTTCAATAGGGCCCTCGGGCAGGGACTTTCGCAGGAAATAGGCGACGGGCAAAGACCCCAATAGCACGAACACCCTCGCCGGGTTGTTGTCGAACTTTTGGCCATACCCGTCTGTGTCCCTAAAGACCGCGACGCCAAGGGAAACGAGCATAAAGGCCACTAATGCGATATAGGCTGGAAAAAGCATGAACTGTGAAACTGGAGGCATAAGGCTGGCTTTGCAGTCCAATATCGGGTTATTTTTTGTAGAAAAACAACCTAGCTGAAATTATTTATCCTGCCCAAGGCATATTAAGGATGCAATCCCATATTTTTCCTGCTAGTCGGAAAATTGAGGGTACTTTTCTGTTTAAAAGTTGCTATCTGTTCTCTCAACCTCCGCAACATGAGAATACCGACATTAAAACCGGTACTTTGCCTATAGTCTGCATAACTTTTTATCGGTTGTGACCCGGTGGTTTCTTCATCAAAGTGGGTTATGAGAGATTCAACGGTATCGAACCATTCAAGCCTTGAAAACATTAGCTTTTTCCCTTTGAGAATCCAGTTCGAACCTAACGTGTCACAAAGCTCCTTTTGAATGTGAACATCACCTAAGTTGAACTTTTCTATTGCTGTTTTCGAAAACTCAATTAGATCATTAAACTGCGTTTCCCAGTCGTCAATTTGATTTTGAAGCCTATTCTTGCGCTCTTGGACACGAAGAGACATTTGTTCCCGTTCATTTTTTTTATGCGAATATGTTTCTTCACTAATTTCACCGGAAATGCGTAGATCAAGAAGCCGTTCTACTTCATTATTTATTTTGCGCAAGTATTGGGTAGTGCTTTCTAAAAGCTTTTGACGAAGTTCGATCTCATGCTGGCTGTCCTCCTTAATTGCATTAATTGCCCATTCGGCGAATAATGGCTTAAGGGTGATTTTTGCTAACTCCGCTGAAATCATTGCTTCCATATCTTCTTCCTTTGTATAATGTTTTTCAGCGCAATTTTGACGGCCTCGCTTCTTTGTACAGTGGTAGAAAACGTATGTCTTATATTGGTCAAGTGCTTTAATGTGCTTCAATACTTTCGTTGCCGTAATAAAGCATCCGCATGAGGCACAGGTAATAAATCCTGTAAATGCGTAATCATGTTTGTGATGCTTCGGTTTTCCTTTTCTTCCTAAAAAGAATTGAATTTTATCAAATTCATCAAGGGTAATCATCGGTGTGTAGCATCCCTTATAAGTGGTTCCGTTCCTTGTAAAATAGCCAGCATAAAATTGATCAGTAAATACCTTGTACATTGTACTTATAGGAATCGGAGCGCTTTTATAGCGCTTGGTGCCACGAGAACGAAGCCCCATTTCTTGTAACGTTGCTACCACTTGCATAATGTTATAGCGCCCTGTAAGCAGCATGCGAAATCCCTTTTGTATTAAATGAAATCGCTCAGGATCGTTTATTAAATAATTGGTTCCGTGATTTTGAAATTTGGTATTTAAATAGCCAAGCCGTGCAGGCCCAAGCGGATGCCCTAATTCGTATTTTTGTTTATTGCCTCGTTTGACCTTAGCAGATAAATCACGGCTATATTGTGCGGCCATGCTTGCTTCGATACTTATTAAAAGCGCGTTGTCATGACTTCGATATTCACGGTTTGGTGTCCAAACAGATTTTATGATTCCTGTTTGTAGCATCCATCGCAGTTCGCCATCTTCCAACTCATTTCGAATAAGTCGATCCACATGCCAAACTATAATGCCAGTAGCTTTGCCTTTTTTGATCTGCCGGATCATTTCTGTATAGCCTGGGCGATTATAAGGAATAGCGGCAGATGCAATATCGGTAATGGTGTCGATTACTGTAAGGTTTTCTCGTTTAACAATTTGTTGTATATCATTCAACTGACCATCAATAGATAAAGACTGCCGTTCTTCTCCCTCGGTAGACTTGCGCGCATATATAAAATAATTGATGTGTTCTTTAGTCATAATCGCAAAAAGGGACAACGGACTTACTTTTGTCGCCAAACGTAAGCGGTCCGTTGCCCCTTGCTGGGTACAAAAGGATATTAATTACTCACTTACGTTTGGCATATCTGTTATATCATCTTCACTCACTTTGGCAAGCGGCTTTAAACACATATATACATATTGTAATAATCGGGTTGCCTTTTCTGTCGCCTCACTAATGCTCAATTGAACGCCAAACTCGCGCTCATATAGTTCAATAAATTGCTGTAGCCGATCCTCCTTAATTTGCATCGTTATATCTTCTCATTGTTCGACATAATCTGATAGTCCCGTAATTATCCTATTATTGGGATATTTATAGGACTATCGGACATGACCTGTTCTCAATAAGATATAGGCATGTACGACTTCAAACCATTCACCCCGATAGGAACGACCAACTGGCGCAACCACAACCGCGTCTTCGGCATCAAGCCCGCAGACCGCCTCCATCACATATTCTGCCTGGGCAAGACCGGCATGGGCAAGTCGCACCTGCTCATAAGCCTGGCCGTAGATGACATGCTTAAAGGATATGGTATTTGTGTCCTTGACCCGCATGGCGATACAGTACGATTGGTAGCAGGTCGAGTGCCGGAACATCGCAAAAAGGATGTTATACATTTTGACGCGACCAACCTCAACAGCCTGCCTGCCTTTAATCCGTTGGCCGATGTTCCGGAACATCAACGGCAATTGGTTGCCTCTGAAATGATAACAACGTTTAAACGGCTCTTTAGTGACGCATGGGGGAGTAAGCTTGAATATGTTCTACGTTTTGCAATAACTACACTATTAGAATACCCCGGTGCTACGTTGCTCGACATCACCACCCTGCTGACAGACAACGCCTTTCGCTCAAAAGTACTATCCCATGTACAAAACCCTTATAACAAGTTGTTTTGGCTCAATGAATACAACCTATATTCAGCAAGCACACTTGCCAGTACCATTCAGCCCATTTTAAATAAGGTAGGCGTATTGCTTGCTAATGACACCTTGCGTGGCATTTTCGGACTGCAACAAGGTATTTCATTTGAACAGTGCATGAACGAACAAAAGATTGTGCTGGTGAATCTCTCTAAGGGGGAGATTGGGGAAGACGTGGCAACGGTGCTGGGGAGCTTTGTAATCACCGCTATTCAAAATGCAGCCATGCGTCGGGCATCAATACCAATAACGGAGCGCAAGCGCTTCTACGTGTTTATAGACGAAGCACAGCACTTTGTCTCAACCTCCTTTGCTGCCATGCTGCCACAAGTACGAAAGTTTGGCCTGGGCTTGTTTTTAGCCAATCAGCAGCTTGACCAATTAGAGGCAGACACCCGAAGTGCAGTGCTTGCTAACTTCGGTACATTGATTGTGTTTAGGGTGGGATTAGATGATGCAAAGGTGATGGAGAAGCAGTTTTATCCGGTCTTTACCTATGACGATTTTATCAACCTGCCTAAGTATCATATTTATTTAAAGTTGTTGATTGATGGTGCAGAGAGCAGGGCGTTCAGTGCGGTGACATTAGATTTTCACATTAATTAATTAGATAAAATTAAAGGCCGCCAAAGGGCGGCCAGTTTTCGCTATTATCCAACTATAGTGACTTCGCCACCAGGAGATAATAAAGGAAGATTTGTTCTTTTCATGGATGTATATTTTTTTGTGTTTATATAATAATACACTTATTAATTATCTTTGCAACCTACTTTTTTTCCAAAGATAGGGTAAAACCCTGACCTTTATACATTAATCCCACAAACTCCTTTTCGATATAGGTCTTAGTTTGATAATTGGTTACAAACTTCGCTAAAATTCCCGCCTCATCAAAGTGAACATTAATTTCCGTGAAAAAGACCTGTATTCTCAAATTTCGATGTATGTGGTTCATTTTGAATAAAACAATGCTAAACCTATCAAGAGGAAAAGTTCTAGTAACTTGGTACTCTATAAAATAAGAATGCTGACCTCCAGATATATTAGCATTAAATCCAAAGGCCAAATTGTCTCCGCTCATAGTTTTAGATGATTGGGAGGTTTCTGCCTCAATCCCGTTAATCTTAAAATAATCTAAGTTAACAGTGGGCCGCACAATGGCATTGCCCTTTATCTCTATTTTGTAAGGATAGTCGTAACTATAGGGCTGCTTACTTGGAATCATAGTAAGAGATCTACGCTCTATGACCTTAATGATATTCAAATTTTTGTCTATTAATTCTATTTCAAAAATTTGTAGACTGTCCTCATAATAATGGGTGTCTTTAGTCGGTAAATATGTTCTTTTTATGTCTTTAATAATCAAATCATTAATCGCTGGAAATTTATTCTCAAACAGAGCACAGGTAACAGTGTCCCAATATTGCTCTAAATCATATCTCTTTTTTATGAATTCAGGATCGGAAATAATTTTTGAAAGTTCCTCTTTTATTACACCTAAAAACTGTATGCTCTTTAGTAAGGTGGAAAGGACTCCACCGGCAATCATCGTTTTTCCTAATGCGGTGAAAAATTCGTTCCAATTCAGACATGGAAATTCGATAAAGATACCGATTGCCAGTATGCCTGTTCCTCCTATAAGGTATATCCAGGGGAGGGCTATAAGAAAGTTTCTTAAATAAACGCGATTGAAGAGTCGTTCGAGTTCCATTTGACTTAGTTTAGGTATGCTATAAAATTAACTATTTTTTTATTTTAGGCCTAACTTATTTTGATTTCGTAATAAATTTTCGATATTCATACAACCCAAAGTTGTCAAACTAAACCTATACCGCCATGCCAAAGCCAGTGATCCACGGCCACTCGTACCGCCACTTCGGCGACCTCCAGCTGTCATCGAAGGAATTCTACGCCGACCTTGAGAAGACCATCAGCGAATACCAGTTTCCGAACGTCGAGTGCAAGCCCGTCGAGTTCTGGGAGGGCGGACTGCTCTCCGACCAGCGCGAGTACCTGCGGATAAGCCACCGCGACCTGCGGTACTACGTGTGCGCGGCGCCGTTCGGCCGCAGCTTCTTCGTCAGCTGGTGGCTTGAGGAGACGGAGGACTGGGTGCTTGCCCTCCTCGGGCGAATCCCGCTCGTAGGCCGAATCTTCCGGCCCGGAAAGAAGACCTACTACGAGATCGACGCGGAGCTGATCTTCACAGCGAGTATAGAGGCGCTGGTGGTCGAGGCGGTAAGCCGGGTGGCCGCGGAGCACGGGTACCGTATGGAGAGCCTGCCAGAATGAGCGGCATGTCGGCCTCGGCGCGCCTCACCACCCAATTTTACGAATGGGAGCAGCGCGGCAGGGGATGGCAGATAGCAGGCGAAATCGTCGAGCTTGAGCCTCCCTTTATACCGTTCTTTGCCCATACCATTGACGCGCCATACATTGACGACGGCAAACGCCATACGGCCTTGAGTACCATTGCCAAATGGTTCAGGACCGAGCACGTGGTATCGGTGCCCGAACCGGTAAAGGACACCGTTGTCGCGTACAGCGATACCGATGAAGACCCGGAACTGGTGGTCTACGCGATAGCGCTTGCCAGGCACTTCGCGCTAAAACCCGAAGCGATGGAGCACTGCCTAACGATGCTCTCAACATGCAATTTGCCAATCTCATTTGAACTCATAGCGCAATCAGAGGCTATCGCCATTCAAATCGTCTGCCGGGAGGCCAATGCTGCGTTTGTATACGCGCAGCTCACCGGCTATTTTCCCGAGGTGGCCGTCCGCCGCACCAAAACAGATGCGCTGCTGGACTGCGCCATGCTTGCCAGCACCGCGTACATGCTTGACGTGGGACTGGAGGACGAGTTTGTGCGGCCGATCAGCACGTTCGGCAAGGGAGGGCCTGACCCGCACACGGCGCTGTTTGGCACCCTCAACCAGCTGCAGGATACCGAAACGGTTGTTGTGCAGGTGCTTTTTTGCAGCGTGCAGAATGCCTGGGCTGACAGCATCGTTGCGTCCGTGAGCGACGGGCGGGGAGGGTCGTTCTTTGCCGACGCGCCCGAGATGCCCGGGCTTGCAAGGGAAAAGGTATCCCGGCCGCTGTTTGGGGCAGCGCTGCGCATAGCCGCCTTTGCCGACTGCATCGACGATGCACAGGAATTATTGCACCATGCAGCCAACGCAATCGTCGTCGCCTCGCGGTCGCCGTTTAATGCGTTAATCCCACTGAACACGCCGACGTACACCATAGAGCGGCGGCTGCGCGACCTGGTGATGCGGCAGACGCACCGCGTCGGCATGCTGCTCAACACGAGGGAGCTGGCAACCTTCGTGCACTTTCCGCCGGTACAGCTCTCAAGGAAGCTGCTGCCGAACCATACCGCCACCAAGCGCGCCCCCGCATACCTTTTCAACCAGCCATATGCATTAGGGATTAACGAGCACCAAGGCCAGCGGATTGAAGTCGGCATTGATGCCACCCAGCGCCTGAAGCACCTGCATATTATTGGCGGTACCGGCATGGGCAAGTCGACACTGCTTCACAGCTTGATAGCTCAAGATATCACACAGGGAATAGGCTGCTGCGTGCTGGACCCGCATGGAGACCTAATAGACTTGGTACTCAAATCCATTCCGCAAGAGCGCATAGACGACGTGGTTTTGATTGACCCGTCCGACAGCGAGTATCCGGTCGGGCTGAACATCCTGCAGGCCCACAGCGACATCGAGCGGGAACTGCTGGCCTCTGATCTGGTCGCCCTGTTTAAGCGCTTCAGTACCTCATGGGGCGACCAGCTTCATAGCGTGCTCGCCAACGCCATCATGGCGTTCCTGTACAATACGAAGCCGGGGCACATTGGGGACCTGCGCAAGTTCCTCATCGAGCCCTCGTTTCGATCAGCGATCCTCTCCACCTGCACCGATGAAGAACTAGTGTACTACTGGCAAAAGGAATACCCGCTATTAAAAACCTCTTCCATTGGTTCAATCCTTACACGGCTTGATAGTTTTCTGCGACCAAAAAGCATTCGTTCCATGGTTGCGCAGCATCAGGGGTTAGACTTTCACGATCTCATGAATAGCAACAAGATCGTGCTGGTAAAGCTTGCGCAGGGGCTGATCGGGAGCGAAAACAGCTACCTATTGGGCGCGCTCATCGTCGCCAAGCTCCAGCAGGCCGCCCTTGCCAGGCAGCAACAAGAGGCAAGTACCCGCACACCCTTTTTCTGCTACATCGACGAGTTCCACCACTTCGTCACGCCATCTCTTAATACTATTTTAAGCGGGGCCAGAAAATTTTTTTTAGGATTAGTGTGTGTCCATCAGGACATGCAGCAACTGCAACGGGTCGATAACGATATTGCAAGTTCCCTGATGTCCAACGTTGGAACCCGCATTTGTTTCAGATTAGGGGATACCGATGCCAAGCGGATGCAGGAGGGGTTCAGCGGCTTCGGCGCGGACGATTTTCAGAACCTCCCCGTTGGCAATGCCATTGCGCGGGTCAACACGGCCGACGCCGATTTCAGCCTCACAGTTGCCCCCACAGCCCTGCAACTGCATGACTACAGCACGAATATCATTGACGCATCACGCAACCGCCACAGCGTGCCTGTAGCCCCAATTAATATTATCCCGCCACCAATAGAAACACCCGAACCAACACTTGATACAACTCCATCTACACCACCAACGCCTATTGCCCCAACAACCAAGAGACTTGTTGTTGAAGCAAAGCAAGATACCGAACACCGGTACCTGCAGAACGTCATCAAGACGATGGGGGAACAACATGGATATAAATCAAATATTGAAGTACCGACCAAAGACGGCAACGGCAAAATTGATGTGCTACTCACAAAGGACACCGAAGTGGTTGCCTTTGAGGTATCCAGCACCACCGATGCCGGTTGGGAACTGCACAATATTATCAAGTGCTTAAACGATGGTTGCACCAAGGTCGTATGCTGTTCTCCTCATGCAAAGAAACTTACTCAGATGAGGCATAAGATACAGGTATCGTTTTCAGTACATGAACAATCAAAAATTTACTTGTTGAGTCCACATGAATTGCCACAATTCTTTACTCTAACTTGTATATCAAAAGAAGCATCGCCGACGGTATCAACCATGAAGGGGTATCGGGTGAAGGTAAAATACGATGAGAGCAAAGCAAGTTCGGATGCGAACGGCATAATCAGCCGAATCATGAAAAATGGAAAACCATAGGGAGTGGCTGTTATTTTTATTAGCGCGTAGACATATTCGACAAAAAAGGGCACATGGGGCGTTATTTTTTTATTTGAAATCCACTATTTTAGCTAAACCTTATAGAAGAAGCATGTATACCCTAACCACAACCTGCTTCATTGCCGCGTATTTTCTTCTTTTTAGAAAGATATTCATTACTTACCCCAACAAGGTTCCGGCCCCTCAAGGAGGGCAATCTAAGGGCAAAGTCAGGCCTTGTACTGTTGTTGGGGGGGCAATCGTCTCGTGGATGGTCGCGGAGGTCATCATGCTCGATTATTACCTCTTAAGCCATAATGAGTTCGCTGCAAAGACAAGTGCATCGACAGCGTTTGACCAGAAATACTCACTGAATCGCACTGCGATCACCGTTGTGATTCTTCTAATCTATATAAACTCATACGATTTTTTTTGTGCTGAGAAAATACCGTAACAACTCGATAAGCAAAAGTTGCGCGCCAGCCGGAGAAGCAAAGGAAGAATCAGAAAAGAGGACAATCACAATCCTCATTTCTTTTGGGGCATTCATTTTGATCTTCGTAAGTCAGAGTTTCTTTGCTTTTATTGTTGTGCAAAAGGCCAATACTATAGTGGCAGGCTGACGATCGCCTTAAAGAATATTGAAAAATTCTATATTGAACACACCCGGCCGGTAATGAAAAGCTAATAAAGGGATGGAATTAGGGCCGTATATAATACGTGAGATTAGAAGACTGTCAGATAACATCTTTGATGATTTTATTGATTCCCAAATTAAAAAGCCTTGGTGACACCGTTTAACACTCTGCTTCGACTGTTATCTTTTACAAATAACAATAGCTTGCAAGGATTTTCCAAGCCCCAGTCGATTACTGAGATGCGACGACAATCGGAAATAGGAAAGGGCCGCCCGACTTCGGGCAGCCCTTTTAGCATGATTGCCCGGCCTATTCCCGATATATTATGGGGAGGCTTGATCCCAGGGAGTTCAGCTGTATCAGCCTTCGCAGGTCCTTGGCGTACAGGTTGAATTCGTCCTCAACGTAGAAGCCGTACGGCTCACAGGACAGGAGCATACGGTCGACCCGGTACGCCTGAAAGAGCCGAGGAAGGGCATAAAGAACCTCCGGCCAATGCGAGCCCCGCCTCGCGAGCGACCGTACATCTTCAGCAAGACGGTGAAAGACGTCGGCCGTGCAGTCGTCAGCAGGGGCCGAAAACGCGAGCTTGGCGACCCGTCTTCCAATTTTAATGTCTATTTCGTGCCGCTTTGCCATCAGGTACCTTACCTGATAGGCGTCCGAGCTGCTGAGAAACGGCGGCGGATGGCTGGTGCCACAGTTCGGGCACTCTATGGGGAATTGTTGTTTTTCAATCGATTGCGTGCTATCTTGATTCATGGGATTGTTTGATTTGAGGACTGTTGTTCTCGGTTTCGCGTGCGTGCGAAACTTCAAAGAATCTGTTCGTTTGCAGCCCTTGGCGCCTTGCGCCTCGGGTTTTTTTGTTGGCTTGGAGCCGATGGGTCTCTAGGTGTTCATGGCATTTCCTTTTAGTTCGTGGCCGCCCGGACGACGCGTCGTCCAGGCGTAAAATCGAAGGAAAAAAGCTGAGAAGATCGCTGGATAATATGACACAGCGATGACAATTATCGGGGTGCTAACTTTCGTTTAGTCCCTATCTTTATCGCTAACAAATATACGGTAACTGTGTCTTCGATGTCTCGGTTACCCTTCTTTTTGGCACCCTCGCGGTGCCTCAGTTAAAGGGTCCTGGATGCCTTCGAACTCAGCCAGGTGCCCTTTAGCACTCCTTCTGCGAATCGTCAGGAGGCTTCTATCCACAAGGTACGCAGTTTATTCATCATTTGCACCAACTTTTTTCACTTTTAACTCCCGGTTCATCTTTTAAACCTATCGATAACTTTTCTTTCCATTTTGTTACAGAAAGCGGCATTTCACATTGTCTAATGGACTGAATACCAGTGCTCGCATCCATTCATTTTGCTGTCCATAAGTCAGAGTTTTTTGAGGACATGCTGTACAGGCCCCTGAAATTGTTTCTTTGCTCTCACTTTCACTTTTTGTGCGACTAAGCCGTGCGAAAAGCGGGAGCTTACCTCGCCGGCGCTCTCGAAGACAGTGAAAGGATTGGACGTGCCGGGCAGCAAGTGTTACGGAGCTCTCACCCGAGATATTGCAACTGAAACAGAGAGGCGCTGTAGAAGAGCGCAATTGGGGCAGGCATATGGCACACCCCTGCCGCCTTTTTGTCATAGCGGCGGGGCTGACATGCCGGTTAGTAGATGGCTTCAGTGACTTGCCCAGCCCGCCTTTCCTCCAAAAAAAGCTACCTCGTGGCAATCGGCGCCTCCGGCAGGAAGTCCCTCGGACTGCATTCAAAAATCACTGCAAGCCTGTTGAGCTGGTCCAAGCTGTACTTGCTGACGTGCCTCGGGCTCTCGATCTGGCCGACGAAAGCGTCGGACACCTCCAGCCTAAGGGCGAGCGCGGCCTGACTGATCCCGCGCTCCGTCCGGAGCGCCTTGATCCGGGCAATCACGTATAGATCGATGTCGCTTTTTTGCTGTCCCCGCATGCCGCTAATAAAGCGCAGTTATTCAAGAATTCCACCAAGCATTACTTGGTATTTTGAAACTACCTTTGTACCTTGCGCAACCCGCAATCCCGCGGGTTTCCAAGCCTTACGAAAATGAAAAGAACCATTCCTAATCCAAAAACAATGCTTATCGCCGCAGTGGTCCTCCTTGCCGCGTGCGGCAAGAAGTCCGACAGCGGAAGCGGTCCAACACTCAGCGCGGCGGCCAAGCTGCTCACCGCGTCGCCGTGGAACGGCTCCAAGAACGAGTGGCGCACCACCGCCGGCGCCTGGGTTGCCCCTCCGTCCTTCGCCACCTTTCCGTACTATCCGGGCGCGACCGTCACATTCCTTTCCAGCGGCGCTTACTCGACGAACGGCGGCGCGGCGGGCACGTGGCAGCTTTCCAGCGGGGACGCGACGCTGACGATATTCCTCGGCACCGGAAGCAGCAGGACGCTCACCATCGGGACGCTCACCTCGGCCACGCTCCAGTTCACCCAGGCGCTCAATCCCGACGACAGCTATACCGTAAACGCGAACGGCAGCGGCTATACCCACTACGACATGTCCCGCACGACGCTCACGCGATAGGTCGCAATGGGAGGACCGCGTGGCTGCCGACCCCGGCCGCGCTTCCGCAGTGGTGACGCCCTTTTGTCACCACTTCCTTTTTTCATGCCGCAGCTCCGTTCGGCCTGCCGGTAAGATATTTAGTATCAAAAAGTTGCAACCCTGGCAAATACCGTTACTTTTGCCAAGCCAACAAGCCAATCTAAAACCAAAATCTTGCCAACGACATGAAAAGAGCCCCCCTTTTTGCAGTCGCCCTGCCAGTCTGCCTCATTTTTTGCCTCGCCGCACGGCGGGACCTGCCCGGCAGGTGGACCGGCTCGCTGCGGTGGGACGACAGCACCCGCTATCAGCTGGCCTACAGGTTCACCCTCATCGGCGACTCAGTCGCCGGGACGGCCAGCAGCCCGCTGGGGGACTTTCCCATCGACCAGGGCAGGCTGGATACCGCCGGGCTGCACTTCAAGGTGACCGTGAACGGGCTTGACGTGTACCACGAGGGAACGGTCTACCCCGACTCGATCGGCATGAACATCACGCTCACCGGCTCGATGGTGCACTGCACGCTTGTCCGCGCGCCCAACTGACAGCCCAGCCTTTTCATGCCCTGCTCCCAAGAGCACGTGCGCCTGAGAAATCCGGCCTTTCCCTTTCCGCGCATCCTCTTTGTCGCCGGCTTTTCGAGGATGCCTTTCCGCTACCCCGAGCTGCCTTTTTGAAGCCCGCGGGCCGCCGGTTCAGCAAGCGTTGAAAGCCCGCCAATCTTTTCCGACAAACCACTGTTATTATGTTCCAATTTTTGACTATGAAAACAAAGACGGCTCAAAGGCTGCTTAAACACTCACCGCTATACAAAAGAACGCCACCTACACCTTCAAACCAGACGGTATGCTTACCATCACTGGCAACGCTGATGGTTCAACCACTATCGGCACATGGAAACTTACCGATACCACGCTTACGAATTCCGTTAAAAATGATGATGGCGACACGGTGAGCCAGGCATTTGTTATTGCCGTCACTGACACCATCCTTGCCATGGCAATCACGCATAAATTTACGGTAACTGCAGAGGGTGGATCACTTGCTACTTATTATGGACGAATAGATTCGTTTAAGCTTTAATACTGTATATTTGAAATTCACGCAGGTATCTTGCCTGCATTGTGATAAGGTTTAGGTTACAAAAGTCGGGCGCGAGGTTCCGACTTTTGTTGTTTAATACGCTTTGTAAACAATGAAAATATCTTCTTACCCTGATTATTTGTTAGACGCTAATCTAAAATTAAAACCCTTTTGTCCCTGATTTACGGGGTGTTAACGGCTTAATCGTTCGTTGGATAGTAATTTTATATGATTTAGGGGATTGAACAGTGAATATTTCTCCGACATTAGGGCTACTCAAAGTCTTTCTTGTTGAAACCAATTCTAACGATACGTAATATTCTTCTTGTCTATCATTTTTATGAAATAGGGTTAATAATGGGTTTTGTTGGTCTATATTGTAGTCGATCATTGCTTTAGCGTCGGTTAACCATGTACCGTATTGCGAAAAATTATCGGATATCAGAGTTAGAGTTAAGGTGTAATACCCACCCGCTCCTGCGGGTTCTTCCGTGCTTATTGATAGATTTTCTTGAATTGCATTCCCATCTCTGTCGTCAAAAACAAGTTTATTTAAAAAATTTCCTTTTCCATTAACATCTTGTTCCCAACTAAAGGTAGCCAATACGAACCCTTTTGATAACAATTCATTACTAACATCGGTAACTAATTTGGCATTAGATGGATAGCTACTCCCTCTATTGAATTCGCCTATAAAATGATATAAGTCGCTCACTTTAAACTGTGCATGTGCGACATTGAAGGTTACGGATAATAGCGTGGCTAATATGGCGGATCTCATTCGATAAGAGTTTAGTTAATACAAATAAAATTACTCTTTTAGAACCGAATTAATTAAATATTTGAAATCTATTTTTTCAATTGTTTATGGGAAAACAAAGTGACAACCATTTAATAATAAATTGGTTAGGCATGATAATTGTAAGATTTACGTGGCGCGAATAATCGCCGAAAGGAGACAGCAATGGGACTAATTGATGATTTAACAAATGCAATCAAAAATGATGATGGGGCCAGTAAAGTTTCTACTGACCCAAAGGCGACAACCAACACAGTAAATGATGACGGCGGTACTCAAATTAGAAATTCCAACGTCGCTATCAATCACGATAATGGCGAACACGACACAATGTTTTCAAAGACTACCGTTAGCGGACAGACTGGTGAAGCCAAATACGAAGAAGGCGGCCACGGCCCGAAATTTGAGAAATAAGTGATTTACAGAAAGCCCCAATAACGTTATCATGAGATATCATTATTGGGGCTTATGAAATCTTTAGACTTTATACAGAAATTATCCCACACACTGACGCTTGTATCTAATAATCATATGGCAGAAGCGGAGCGGGAGTTCAGATCGCTCAACATTGTCGGAACCCCAGACCATTTGGCGCAAATTCAAAGAATTCGGCACTTAGTGTGGGATTTAAACGAATTACTAGTAGTTCGCAATGTTAAAAACATAAACAGAGATGAATTAATTAATGAATATTCGGAATATTTTATTAGCTAAATTGCTTTAGGCCCCCTCGGCATATTTTATAAACAGCTCATCAGTAATATCCATCGACGATAATATTAGCTTAATCCTTTCGAATTTCATTTTAGAGCTTAAATTACCTTCAATGTAGTAGGTTTCGTTTAATGATATCGCCTTAACACATTCGATAGGACTTTTCGTTAGCCCAATTTTTTCTTCTAAGTCTTGAGTAAAAAAGATGGTGGGAGTTAAGTCGAATAACACCCTCATTACGTGTTCGTACAATTGTGACACGGTATTAAATTCAAATTTTTGATCGAAGAAAATCACATAATCCAGCTTTTTGTGCGACGGATCTTCAGCCTCAAATACGTTGATTTCTTCGTTCGCAAAAGCCTCATCTATAACGATGTCTGGAAACTTCCAAATGTTCAAAAATCTGCTACTAATTAGATCGTAGCGTTTGAGAAGTTCTGTTACGTTCCATGCACTTAATGTAGCTAGATGGCGATTTAGCCAAAGTCTGCTGTATCTATATCCTTGCTCTTTATTGTCGATGTTCATATCCCGCTTGTCGGAGAAATACTTATTACTCAACTTTCCATTGTTACCAGACAGTGTCAAGTTTGCGATCGTGTTTAAATATTTTTCTTTCAGCAAGACAAACTCGTCTTCATTTAGCTCCAATTTCCAGCGAGGGTCAGGGTTTTGCGGGAAAATGTGTTCGATAGTGATATCGGAATTACCTTCAATATAAACAGGCTCTCTATTGTCTAGATTTTCTAATCTATCCAAAAAATAGCTTCTATTCTTGGACTGGATGCCATACATGTCGCGATCCTTCAGTATCGTGACAATTTCCTGGTTTCGGGGGAAGCGCTGTATCGACTTTTTCTTTAACAGAGCAAGCTGAAGCGAGTACAAGTATTTCGTTTTGTCGACATCTTCGTACAGTCTCATAAAGATCTTGTTGAGAGCATTCGTCGGTAGGCTCACAATAAATCTTCTCCAGGTAAACGATTGAATGAGTTCGAGTACTTCAATAAATACTTTTTTATCGATCATTTCCGAAGCGTAGTCACTGTATACTTCCAACAGGAATGGAAACGATACGTTAATTTCTAATTTATTAATGAAGCTTAACTGTTTTCTGATTTCTACATCGGGCTCAGCGGAAGGGTTTATGAGTCGGTGGTAGTAAGTAGAGTAGCGTTTTACTTTTGATAAAACCCCTTCTAATTCCTCAATACTTTCAAATGCGAATTTGTTTTTGAACTCCACATACACTTTGTTTTTGTTAGGGATTTCTCGCTTTTCAAGAGTGAGAAAGTCTCTGATAAATTCTGAAACCCTATTTGTATTCGTGTCCTTATTTGTTGCGTGAGTTTCAATATGACGCCAATAGTTTTCATAGATATTGGTTTGGTCTTTGTGCTTGAGTCCCATAAGAATATAGTTCCGAATTAAGTCAGCTTGATTGAGTTCCAAGCCTGTCGAGTTTAAGCTTTCAAAGATTTTTTGAGGATCGTCTTTTGTCCGCTCTAACGATATCTCAACAAAGATTACCTTTGAAAGGCCCTTCTGTATCACGTCGAAATTCTGGGTTGTTAGACTTGAGATAAAGAAGTTGTAGTTTTCTATCAGTCTTGAGTACTCAGTGAAAGAATCGGACGGATCATTCCTTAGTAAAAATTTCAGGGCTTTATCGTTGTTATCCGTCGGTTTTAGCTTCAGCTTAGCCCCCTCATCAGCAAACTTATTTATTAAATACGTTTCCATGATTTTGTTAACCAGAGTTGTATTACCGGTTTGCTGTGCATATACGAAGATTGCGATATAAAGCAATGTAATTGTAGTCAGTCTCTGCTGTCCGTCGATAATGGACAATTCATTAATTCCAGCCGAAGAGTAAATGTCGTCATGTATATAAACGATACTTCCTATAAAATGGGATAGCCTTTTTTCGTCAACGCCAACTGATAAAATATCTTCAAATAATTGTTTGCACTCACCGATGTTCCAATCATAATTGCGCTGATAAACCGGGATTAAAAATTGGGTGTCTGCTTGCGCCAAAAACTTAGTTAGGTTGACTTCGTTCGCTTTCATAAATTGTTATTTAGTTCTAAAGTACGCATTAATTGCAGTACTATAATATTTAGTATAGGTCTAAAAATAATAATTAATTTTTTCATGTTTTCTGACGCTGTAGAGTTAAAAACACCCCTATGCGGGGTGTTGTAAAAAATGAACAGGCAATTTTCTCCAAGCGGAAAGAATCAAGTTTTTATACATGGCATTTGCAATAGGCTTTCCTTGTTCCCACCGTTTTGCTGCATCGACAGAAACGGACAATCGTCTTGCACATTCTTTGAAGGTAAGGCCGTGAAAGTATCGTATCTGTTTAAGTTTTCCACCAAAACTCTCGGTTTCATGATCTAACGGGTAGTAGCCAAGAAAGGAAATGATTGCCGGGTAGTGATGGATTTGGGGGTGGGAGCGCTCATTTTCCCAATAGGTGAGCGTGTCCTCCGAAACCATTAGGATGATGGCGACCTCTCGTTGCAATAGGTTGTTTTTAATTCGTTTCTTTCTAATGTGCTCACCAATTGTTTGCGGATCATCTTCATAATGCTTTGTTCCGCGATTTTTGAATATATTCGTGGATGGGAGAAACGTGTACGGATGAATGTTGCCTTGACGAGCCAAACGACCTTAAAAAAGAACGATATGCAAATCCTTCATTAGTCAAAATGCGACCGTTTGGCGTACAGATTGTTAATCGAAGTCTGAAA
>NZ_JAUFPS010000029.1 GCF_030409315.1 Mucilaginibacter flavus
ATCTTACCAACATAAAATGTGAACAAACACCGAAAATAAAAATAAAAATCCACTTATAAGGTTTCGAACACTCAAGGGTGTAATCCCATCGAACATTATATATGGATTTGGGTGAGTGCTCATGATTTTAAAGGTTATGTTGTGTTTGTTGATATAAAGGTATGGCGGGATACCAAAAACACCTACAGGAGATAGGTTAGCAGGGCAAACAAGTCGGTGAAATGGCAGGTTTTGGCGGTGAATGCCTCACCCTGCCCTCTCCAAAGGAGAGGGTTCTGAAAATCAAGCTGGAATGATCAAAAAAAGCATTAATCCATTATGCAATTTTAAAGCTGCAAATCAAAGTCCTCTCCTTTGGAGAGGATTTAGGTGAGGCCGAGGCTGTGCTAATTGATATATCCTATAAAATATCACAATTACCGCTGGTACACCTAACCAATGCGCATGAAAGGAGTTGCGCAGCTGGCCGTGAAACAGGTAGATGATAGAATGCCCCAGTCCGCAGCCGGGGCACCAGGTAAAGCCCATAAGCTTTAATGGGCATAAAGAAAAATGCGATGTGGCTTGTGGCGGGGTAAGGGCCAGGCACAACATCGCGGTAATCCAGAAAACGAGTTCGAAATATTTTCTAAAAAGCTTTTTAATCAACCTTGTTTGCTTTGTTTGCGAATAGTAAAGATACGGCAAACGCCAATATTACGCCAACAAGCAAGGCCCCAAATATCCGGCCCGAAAAATCGCTCAATGTATTTTTGGTTGATACGTAGCTAAAGTATAATATGGTTGCAAAAACAGTTATGATGCCACCGGCTATCAATATTTTAAAGCTTTGTATGAGGGCCTCCAAAAAGCCCATTTTGTCCTTGCATTCGTTTTTGCGGTAGGTGTAAATACCAAAAAACAAACCAATAGCCGGGATCAAAAACGAAAAGTACTCTAATGGCGCCACCTGGTCATTAATCGGGCCAATACCCGCGCTATGCATTACATAAATCCATATTCCGCTTAATACGCCAATCATGGCGCCCCATAAAATCGCATTTTTCATGATATTAAAATTTGGTTTAAATACTTAGGTTGAGCTCAGGGAAATAATACCTGAATTTATCATTAAAAAGTAAATAAAGCACCATATTGTTTGCATTGATTTATACTATTTAACCCAATTTATTTAAAGTGCCTTTTTTGCTTACATTTGCATCAGTTTGAATATCCGTGATATATTAGATAGGTATAAAGCCGACGACCGGATTAAAGCATTAGCCACCGCGCTTAATGCATCAAAAAATCCAAGAGTACAGCTTCGTGGTTTAGTCGGATCGAGTGATGCGGCCATGGCGGTAGCATTGTATTTTTTGCAGCACAAGCACATGGTATTTGTATTGCCCGATAGGGAAGAAGCCGGCTTTTTCCAGGCCGATCTGGAAAACCTTACCGGTAAAGAAGTTTTACTTTTTCCATCATCGTACCGCAAGCCATTTGAATTTACCCAGCCCGATAGCAGCAACGTGCTTGCCCGTGCCGAGGTATTGAATGAGCTTAACCACTCATCTGAATTTGGTCAGCTGATTGTTACCTACCCCGAGGCTATGGCCGAAAAGGTGATAGACCGCACATCGCTGGAAAAAAACACGCTGGAAATTGCGGTAAGCAATAAACTGAGTATCGACTTTATCAACGAGTTTTTAATTGAGTACGATTTTGATCGGGTTGATTTTGTTTATGAGCCCGGGCAGTTTTCTGTACGTGGCGGTATAGTTGATATCTTCTCTTTCTCGCACAACTTGCCCTACAGGGTAGAGTTTTTTGGCGATTTTATTGAATCTATCCGCACGTTTGAAATTGAAAGCCAGCTATCTGTTGAACAGGTAAAAAGCATCACCATTGTACCTAATGTACAATCTAAATTTTTAACGGAGAGCAATATCTCTTTGTTGGAGTATGTAGACCCTGGCACACAGGTATGGATAAAAGACGTACAATTTACTTTAGATATTATCCAATCCGGCTTTAAAAAAGCTGTAAACCTGTGGAAAGCCCTATCTGCCGATGAAAAGGCGCAAAATCCCGACTGGATTGACCCTAAATTTGGTTTTACTGATGAGAAACTAATTGCCGATCAGCTTTTTGATTTTCCGGTGGTGGAGTTTGGTAAACAATTCTTTTACCAGGCCGGTACGGTTATTAACTTTGAAATGCGCCCGCAGCCATCTTTTAATAAAGATTTTACGCTGCTTATCCACAACTTTAAAAACAACGAAGCTGCCCATATAGAGAATTTTATCCTTACCGATTCATCGCGCCAGGTGGAGCGCTTATATGCCATATTGGACGATCTGGATAAAACGGTAAAGTTTACCCCGATAAGCATTTCTGTAAGAGAAGGTTTTGTTGACCAGGAGCAAAAATTAGCCTGTTATACAGATCACCAGATTTTTGATAGGTACTACAAATACAAACTCAAAAAAGGCTACCAGCGCTCGCAGGCCATCACCCTGAAAGAACTGCGCGACCTTAAGCCCGGCGATTTTGTAACCCATATTGACCATGGCATTGGCAAATACGCAGGCCTGGAAAAAGTTGAGGTTAACGGCAAACAGCAGGAAATGATAAGGCTGATTTATGCCGATAACGACCTGCTTTACGTAAACATCAATTCGCTAAACCGTATTAGCAAATACAGCGGTAAAGAAGGCTCCCAACCCAAAATGAATAAGCTGGGTACCGATACCTGGGAGCGCCTAAAGAAAACCACAAAAAAAAAAGTTAAGGACATAGCCCGCGACCTGATTAAGCTTTACGCCCTGCGTAAAGCCCAGCATGGTAACGCGTTTTCGCGCGATAGCTACCTGCAAACAGAGCTGGAAGCATCGTTCTTGTACGAAGACACCCCCGACCAGGAAAAAGCCACTACTGATTTTAAAAAGGACATGGAATCGCCCCATCCTATGGACAGGTTGATTTGCGGCGACGTAGGCTTTGGTAAAACAGAAATTGCCGTGCGCGCGGCGTTTAAAGCCGTTGCCGATAGCAAACAGGTAGCCATATTGGTGCCTACCACCATTTTGGCGGCCCAGCATTACAAAACCTTTACCGATAGGCTCAAAGGCTTCCCGGCCAATATAGATTACATCAACAGGTTTAAAACCAGCAAACAGATCAAGGACACTTTAGAGAAGCTGAAGGAAGGCAAGGTAGATATCATTATTGGTACCCACCGCCTGGTGAGCAAAGATGTGAAGTTTAAGGATTTGGGGCTGATGATCATTGATGAGGAGCAAAAGTTTGGCGTAAGTACCAAAGAGAAGTTGAAACAAATGCGGGCCAATGTGGATACGCTTACTTTAACCGCTACGCCTATACCTCGTACGCTGCATTTTTCATTGATGGGCGCGCGCGACCTTTCCATCATATCAACCCCGCCACCAAACAGGCAACCGGTGGTTACCGAACTGCATGTGTTTAATGATAAGCTGATTAAAGAAGCCGTAGAGTTTGAAATAGAACGCGACGGCCAGATATTTTTTATCCATAACCGCGTGGCCGATCTGCCGCAATTGGGCGGTATGATACGCAAGCTGGTACCCAAGGCCCGCATAGGCATAGCTCATGGCCAATTGGAGGGCGACGCGCTGGAAGATGTGATGCTGAAGTTTGTGAACCACGAGTACGATGTATTGGTAGCCACAACCATTATTGAGGCCGGTTTGGATATCCCGAACGCCAATACCATTATCATTAACTACGCTCATATGTTTGGCCTGAGCGACTTGCACCAGATGCGTGGCAGGGTAGGCAGGAGCAACAAAAAAGCGTACTGCTACCTGTTGAGTCCGCCACTGTCAACGCTCACCAGCGAGGCTCGCAAGCGCCTTAGCGCCATTGAAGAATTTAGCGACCTGGGCAGCGGCTTTAACGTAGCCATGCGCGATTTAGATATCCGCGGCAGCGGTAACCTGTTAGGTGCAGAGCAAAGCGGTTTTATTGCCGAAATTGGCTTTGAAATGTACCACAAGATATTGGACGAAGCTATACAGGAATTAAAAGAGGACGAATTTAAAGGCGTATTCCCCGATGATAAGCCAAGGCCATATATTTCCTTTACGCAGATTGATACCGACCAGGAAATCCTGATACCCGATGAGTATGTAACCAATTTATCTGAGCGTTATAATCTGTATACCGAAGTATCTAAATTGGAAACAGAGGTGCAACTTTCGGCTTTTCAACAGCAACTGCATGACCGCTTTGGTCCGATACCGCCGCAGGTACATGACTTATTAAACACCATGCGCCTGCAGTGGATGGGTAAAGCTATCGGCTTTGAAAAAATTTCCTTGAAAAAGAATGTGCTGCGCGGATACTTTATCACCAACCAGCAATCAACCTACTTTGAGACCGAAGCGTTTCACAATGTGCTGGCTTTTGTACAGGCCAACCCAAGGCGCACAAACCTAAAAGAGGTTAAAAGCACCCTGCGCCTTAGCGTTGAGGGTGTGCACAGCATTGACCAGGCGCTGCTATTTTTAAATGAGATGGCAGGATTGGTAGGGGCGTAGTGATTTCATTTGGCTGAAAGGACTAATATATCTTCAAATCAACAACATCTTTTGCGTTATTATCCAACCCTATAGATGGTGCAAAAACTTTATCGTGCGTGTCAATTTTGCCGTCGCCATTGGTATCCCTAAACCGGATATCGCCAATTGAGGGTGTGGGTGTTTGTGAGGGGTTATTATTGATATCGGCCTGTGTATTAAAAATGCCTGCGGGGACATAACCATTATAAAAATTTTTCAGACTGCCGTTTTCAATCAAGATAAAACAGCGTGGCTGGAAGCTGGCATTAATGTTTGCTACACCATCAGCGCCGGTTGTGGCCTGGTATGTTGGTTTATTGTTTGATACCGATGCGGAATCCTTATATAGCTGAATGACGGCACCTGCTGATACTATGCCCGTGCGGCCGTTAGTTACAGTAATTTGCAGTGTTGTGGTATTGTTATCCTTGCGGCATGCGCCAAACAAAAGGATGATAAAGCAAGTAGATAACAGGGTTTTAATAGGAGGCATAATGCTAAAATACAAACGATATTTAATCGGCCTATGTATCTTTATAAATAAAAAGCAGCAATCCTGTTATTGATCACTGCTTTTGAATTTCGTTTTGTGGCGACGCTTATTTACACCTTTTTATAAATCGCATCCAAATTCCTGCCCATTTCCTGGTAATCCAGTCCGTATCCAACCACAAAATCATTTTCTATTTCAAAGCCTACGTACTTCAGCTCATCTATGGTTTTGGTAAGGGCGGCTGGTTTAAGCAGCAATGAACAAACTTTGATAGAAGCCGGACCGCGTTCTTTTAACTTGTCTATCAGGTAATGTACGGTGTTACCGGTATCTACAATATCTTCAATAATCAATACATCCCGGCCTTTAATATCCACAATCAAATCAATATCATCCCGTATTTTTAGCTTGCTGGTGGTGCCGCCATAATAGGAAGCAAGTTTGGTAAAGGAAATTTCGCAGGGGATAGAAATTTGTTTAATCAGGTCGGCAATAAACAGGAAGCTGCCATTAAGTACACCAACAAATACGGGGACACTATTTTTAAAATCTTCGTTTATCTGTAGGCCAATGGTTTTTACGCGCTCTTCAATGGTTTCGGCGCTAATAAGGGGCTCAAACTCAAGGTCTGCAATTTTAATTTTCATATGGTGCTTGATAGGGGTATTTAATTTTAAAGCATTTTTTAGAGTGCTTTAAACGATAAAAAGTTAATCTACTAAAATACTAAAAACACCTAAGAGTTGTACTACAATTAATTGTAACATATATATAGCTATCTTTGCGCTCCCATGATCGACTACCAGGCCCACACGCTCCCCAATGGCATCCGCATTTTGTTTAAGCCATCTCCATTTGCCATAACGCATTGCTGCTTTATTGTTAATGCCGGCTCGCGCGATGAAATGCCCGGCCAGGAGGGTTTAGCCCATTTTATTGAACACCTGCTGTTTAAAGAAACCGAAAGACGCAATACCAACCAGATATTAAACCGGTTGGAATTAGTAGGAGCCGATTTAAACGCTTATACCACCAAAGAATATACCTGCATTCACGCCTCATTGCTCAATCCGTATTTAGAGCGAAGTATGGATTTGTTTGAGGATATACTGTTTCATTCTACTTTTCCAGAGGAAGAGCAGGAGAAAGAACGTGGCGTAATCCTTGATGAAATAGCTTCTTACCTCGACCAGCCGGAGGAAGCTATCCAGGATGATTTTGAGGAGCTTCTGTTTAAAGATGATCCCTTTGGTAAAAACATTTTAGGCACGCCCGAAACCGTTGGCCGGATGAACAGCGATGATATGCGCGCTTTTATCAAGGCCAATTACAGCACATCTGAAATGATCTTCGCTGTACATGGCAACTACGATTTTAAAAAGGTAGTTAAACTGGGCGAAAAATATTTTGGCAGTGTTGCCGCTCATCACCCTCAAAAAACAAGAATAAAACCGCAGCTCAATACCAGCGGCATAGTTGTGGTTAAAAAGCCAATTTCGCAAACGCATTGCATTATTGGCGGGCAGGCCTATGAATCATCGCATCAGCATAAAAACGCGTTATTGCTGTTGAATAACCTGCTGGGAGGCATGGGCATGAGCAGCCGCTTAAACCTGGAAATACGGGAGAAGCATGGCATTGCTTACACGATAGAATCAAACTACACCACCTTTACCGATACCGGCATTTTCTCCATTTATTTTGGAACCGATACCGAGAAGGCCGATAAAGCCGGGCGCCTGGTACATAAGGAGCTAAAAAAACTGCGCGAGCAAAAGTTAGGCACCCTGCTGTTGCACCAGGCTAAGCAAAAGTTTATAGGGCAGATAGCCCTGGCCGAAGAAAATCGACTGAGCTTGATTATCTCTATGGCGAAAAGCCTCTTAGATTTTAACCATATTGACACACTTGAGGATCTTTTTGCTAAAATTAATGCCGTTACTGCCGAACAATTGCTGGAAATAAGCAACCAAATATTTGATAATGAAAGGCTTATTACATTGAAGTTTGAGCCTAAAGAATAAACCCGTATTTTTGCAAAATGAAGTACCCTATCATCGCCTACGGAGACCCTGTTTTAAGAAAAAAAGCTACGGCCATTGAACCGGATGAATATCCTCATATAAAAGAATTGGTTAACAATATGTTTGAAACCATGTACGGTGCCCGTGGCGTAGGATTGGCAGCGCCACAAGTTGGCATGTCTATGCGTTTATTTGTGGTTGATGCTACCCCGTTTGACGATGAGGACCCGGATTTGAAGGATTTTAAAAAGGCGTTTATCAACGCGACGATTTTAGAAGAAACCGGCGAGGAGTGGTCTTTCAATGAGGGCTGTTTAAGTATTCCCGATATCAGGGAAGATGTAAAACGCAAGCCGGTGATCAAAATGTCGTACTATGACGAGGACTGGAAACATCACGAAGCAACCTTTAAAGGAATGGCTGCACGCGTTATTCAGCACGAATACGACCATATTGAAGGCAAGCTATTTACCGACAAATTAACCCCATTACGTAAGCGCCTCATTGAGAAAAAGCTCAACAACATATCAAAAGGCGAAGTAGATGTAGATTACAAAATGAAATTCCCGGCAGCTAAGAAGGGGAGGTAGTTTGCAGTTGGCTTTTAGTATCAAGTAGTTAGTATCAAGTATCAAGATAGGGGGGAATTTGCAGTTTGCAGTGAAATGGCCTAACAGGTTAATGAAAATCAATGCGATTTCACAAACATGCAAATGAGCTTTTTAGAAAAATTCCAATAATTCTTTAATTCGATAAATTCCGGTTCAGACAATCAAAATCCTGTGAAATCTGATAAATCCGTTTAATCCCGGTTCAGAAAATAATCAAATAATCAAAACAAACATCCCTGAAAGGAATTCTTAACTGACCACTGACCACTGACCACTGACCACTGACCACTGACCACTGACCACTGACCACTGACCACTGACCACTGACCACTGACCANACTGACCACTGACCACTGACCACTGACCACTGACCACTGACCTTACTTACTATCCGCGTCTGAAATTTGTTTGATCAGGCTTCCCCAGGCAAATGGGTTAAGCAGGGGATTGGGTGTTAATGAGTGCGAGTTCTGGATGTTGTTATGCATGGCCTGCGCGTTGGCCGATTGAATTTCCTGCGCGTCCCTTGGCAGGGTATTGTACATGGCGGTAAGCGATGCCCTGCTGATATTTTTGCGGGCAATCTCCAGGTCGTCATCAGCTAACTTTATAGTTAAAAAATCTTTCTTAAACTCATCTGTGGTAGCCCATGGAAATACATGGAAGGCCGGCAGGTTAATGATTTGCGATTTAATGCCTACCTGCAGCGTATAGCTTTTGCCCGATAAGTTTGAGGGGATCACTACGGTTACCGGGGCATAGCCCACACAGGTAAAGCGCAAGGTATCCTGCTCATGAACCACAAAAGAAAAATAGCCTTTGTAGTTACTTAAATTAACCTGGTTATGGAATGATGTATTGGTGATAGATACATAGGGTACAATAACAACGGCACTATCGGCATTATGCACCACGCCTGAAAACTGCACCAAAGGCTTATCGCCATGGCTTTGTGCAAATGCGGCTGCCGATGCAAATAATAAAAATATGAGAACTAAATATTTCATATACCGGTTTCCCTTTTCCTAAACTACATTACCATAACTAACGGGAAAAGGTTTCAAAACGTTGCTCAAAAATATGTAAATACGACAAAAAAGTATCGTATTTAACAATACTTAACACTATCTCAAATTTTCGGGTAGTACGGCGTTAGGATCGTCAATATCGGTAAGGTTGATGGCCTCAATAGCGGTAACTTCGGGCACGGCCTTTTTAATAGCCTGCTCAATGCCTGCTTTAAGGGTCATGATACTCATTGGGCAAGAGCCACATGAGCCTAACAATTTTAATTTAACAACACCCTCCGGGGTGATTTCCTCAACTGAAACATTCCCGCCATCAGCCTCCAGATACGGACGGATGGTATCTAATGCTGCTTCAACCTGACTTAATAAACTCATTTTTACTAATTTATAACTAAAGTAAAGTTATCAATAATTTATAATATTTTTTGTTTGAATATCGGCCCCTAAAATAAGGCCAATGTCAAAAATCAATGCTTAGGCAACAGCCTCATTTGCCAATGCTTTGGCGTTGGCAATAGCCACTTGCTGGGCTACGTGCTGCGCCATGCCAATAAACGCGTTGGTCATTGCGCCATCTTCTTCCATAATGGCCGGCCGGCCCGCGTCGCCAGAATCACTGATGCTTTTAATCAACGGAATTTCACCTAAAAAGGGAACGTCCAACTGTGCCGCCAGCTTTTTACCGCCGTCTTTACCAAAAATATAATACTTGTTTTCGGGTAGCTCGGCGGGGGTAAAGTAGGCCATATTTTCAACAACGCCCAATATAGGCACGTTGATAGCTGGCATCATAAACATACCAATCCCTTTTTTAGCATCGGCTAAAGCCACATTTTGCGGCGTGGTTACAATTACCGCGCCCGTAACCGGGAAGGTTTGTGTAACAGTGATATGAATATCGCCGGTGCCGGGCGGCAGGTCAATCACCAAATAATCCAGGTCGCCCCAATCGGCATCGTTAAACAGTTGTTTTACGGCGGTTGATACCATTGGTCCGCGCCATGGCACGGGTTGGTTTGGATCGGTGAAGAAGCCTATCGAAAGCAACTTAATGCCATATTTTTCAATGGGTTCAATGCGGGTTTTGCCATCTACCACGCCGGCCTGCGGGCGTGCGCCCTCTAAGCCAAACATAATAGGTACCGATGGTCCGTAAATATCGGCATCAATTAAGCCAACCGAAGCCCCCATTTTTGCAAGGCCTAAAGCAAGATTTGCCGCCACGGTTGATTTACCTACACCACCTTTGCCCGATGCTACCGCTATAATATTTTTAACGCCCGGCACGCCGGTGTTTTTTTGGGTGGTAACACGCGATGTCATGTTGATATCAACCACCACATCTTTACTTACAAAATAAGCGATGGCGTTGCGGCAGGCATTTTCAATCATGGCCTTAAGCGGGCAGGCCGGTGTGGTTAATATAACCGAAAAGCTAAGCTTGTGGCCATCAATATGTATATCCTGGATCATGTTGAGTGTAACCAGGTCTTTTTTCAGATCCGGCTCTTCAACATTGCCCAGTGCTTGTAATACTTGTTCTTTAGTGATTATCATAATATTATGGCAAATTTACAAAAACAGGTGGTCCATTTGTAGCTGGTAAAGAAACAATTTGCAGAAACAACCGTTTGCAGGGGATAGGAATTAGTTTAGTTTTGGAAAAATTTACACATGAAGCGCCTCAACCCTAAATATATACGTATAGCCGCCTTTATCCTTATCCCGCTGTTAATTATACTGTTAATTGGCGGATATATAGCCTATTCAAAACGCGAGGGCCTGCTTCAAAGCGCCATTGTCAAAGCTACTGCAAAAGCTAAGCGCGATTATAATTTGGATGTAAAAATAGGTTCGGCCCATTTTACGGGTGCCAGTACGGTATCGTTTTCTGATGTAACCATCGTGCCAGAGCAGCGTGATAGCTTGCTGCGTATCAAAAATTTTGTGGTAAGCGTGAAGTTATTGCCGCTGGTAGTTGGCGAGATTAAGTTATCAGATGTGCTGCTGCAGGATGGGTTTATCAACCTAACTAATATTAAAGGCGTAAAGAATTTCGATTTTTTATTCAAAAAGAAACGCGATACGACATCGACCACCAAAGCCGACTTGAGTTTGCTGGCTAATAACCTGGTTAACGAAGTGTTGTACAAAATACCGGATAACCTATCGCTCAATAACTTTTCCCTAAGTTTTAAGGACGACAGCAGCGAGGTAAAATTGTTGGCAAAAACGGCGAAGATTAAAGATGGCAACCTTACCTCAACAATTGATGTGGATAACGGCGAATCTACCTGGCACCTTGCCGGTAAAATGCATCCTTCAGATAAAAACATCGATGTAAAACTTTATGCCGATGGTAAAAAAGTGGAGCTGCCTATCATCCAGAAAAAACTGCACGTTAAGATTAATGCCGATACCATATCAACCAAACTTACCAAAGTTGAACACAGCAGCGGCGAAACTAAAATTTATGGCTCGTGGGCGGTAAGTAATTTACTGATTAACCACCCAGGTCTTTCGCCGGGCGATATCGTTTTCCCTAAAGCTTCTATTGATGCCAATTTATTTGTGGGGCAAAACTATGTTTCTATTGATAGCTCGTCGGTTATCCATATTAAAAATGTTACCGCCCGGCCATTCATTAAATACACGCTTAATCCGGTTAAAATATATGAGTTAAAAATGAATACCGACTGGCTTAACGCCACCGATATTTTCGACTCTTTTCCGCAAGGGATGTTTGACGCTTTGGACGGCATCCAGGTGGCCGGTAAGTTAAAATATGCTATGAACTTTTACATGGATTCAAGCAAACCCGATGATTTGAAGTTTGATTCGCGCCTGGATAAAGATGGTTTCAGAATTATTAAATACGGAAAAACCGACTTAGGTAAGCTGAACAGCCCGTTTGTTTATACGCCATATGAAAAAGGTAAGCCAATGGCACCGCACCTGATTGGACCCGATAACCCGGAGTTTACACCGATAGACCAGATTGCGCCCAACCTGCGTAACGCGGTAATGACTGCCGAAGACCCTTCGTTTTTAACCAATCATGGTTTTGTGGAAGAGGCTTTCCGTAAATCGCTGGCTACCGATTTTAAAACCAAAAAGTTTAAACGCGGCGCAAGCGGCATATCTATGCAGCTGGTTAAAAACTCGTTTTTGAGCAGGGATAAAAACCTGGCCCGTAAAATAGAAGAGATATTGATAGTGTGGATCATTGAGAATAATCACATCATGAAAAAAGACCGCATGCTGGAGGTTTATTTGAATATTATTGAATGGGGGCGAAATATTTACGGTATTTCAGAAGCGTCGCATTTTTATTTTGGCAAATCGCCATCGGAGTTAACCCTGGGCGAAAGTATTTACCTGGCCAGCATTGTGCCTTACCCTAAGGGCGGTTTATACGCTTTTCAGCCCGATGGTTCGTTAAGGCCGGGCTTGCATGGTTATTTTAATTTAATTGGCCGGCTAATGGCCGATAAGGGCCTTACCCCGCGGGATACCAGCGCCTATGGCTTTTATACCGTAAGGCTGCGTGAAGGCCTCAGGGAGCGTATTGCCCCCATTGATACAGCCAAGGCCGATAGCTTAATGAAACAAGGCAGTAACGATGATAATGATCCCTTGCCGGTAATTGATGAGCCGGCAAAAAAACCAAACTTTTTTCAGCGATTATTTGGTAAAAAAGACACCGCCGAAAAGAAACAGGAAGAAAAGGAAAAGCTAAAGGAGAAAACAGCCAAAGAAAAGTTGAAAGAGCAGGTTGAAGCCCTAAAACTGGAATACAAAAACAAAATTGATAATATTGATACCGCCGGCAAAACCCGTAAAGATATCCGCGTGGAAAAACGCAGGCTTAAAAAGGAAGAAAGCGATAAGGAAGACGAGTTGAAAGCCAAAGCAAATTTATAGTTTACTGTATGATGACTAAAATAAATGTTTAAACACGCATCTTTGTTTAAGCAATTAAAGAAATCATGTCATTAGTAGATAAATTACAAAAAAGGGCCGCCATTAAAAAATTCGACCCTACTAAAAAAATCAGCGCAGGGCAGTTAGAGTCGCTTGAAAACGCGGTACAATTAGCACCATCTTCGTTAGGTTTGCAATCATTTAAAGTTATTGTAGTGCAAGACCCCGAAACCCGTGCAAAATTACGCGCGGCCGGTTACAATCAGCCACAAATAACAGATTCATCTGCATTATTTGTATTTGCCTCGTTAACAACGCTTGATGAAGATTTTGGTAAAAAATTCATTGACCTTGTTGCGCAAACCCGCAGTGTTGATCGTGCCAGCCTTGGCGGTTTAGAGCAAATGGTGTTAGGCACCTTAAGCAGCCGTACCGATGAGCAAAAACTGGCCTGGTCGCACAAACAAACCTACATCGCGTTAGGTGTTTTGATTTCAGAAGCGGCAGTGCTTGGTGTTGATGCCGCTGCGATGGAAGGTTTTGACGCCGCCCAGTTTGATGAAATTCTTGGTTTAAAAGAGTTGGGTTTAACAACCTCTGTAATAGCAGCCGTTGGTCACCGTGCCGACGATGACGTTTACAGCAAAATGATAAAAGTACGCCGCCCTAAAAACGAGTTGTTTATACACGTGTAATTGGTGAGTGGTTGATTGGGTTGGATTAGGTTGAATGGGTTAAGGATATCAGCTTAATTTTAAAGATCAAAAACCATGATCTCTAATATAGTTTTCAAGGCGATAGGGTATTTCTATCGCCTTTTTTCTATTATATCCTGATCAAAACATATCTTTGGTGACCCAGTCCTTCAATGAAAACATTTCACACCGTTTATGATTTTGGAAATGAGTCAATCCCTATTACGTTCCTTTTTCCCCTTCCGTTTTTCATTATTGGGTTGCTTATCTTTTTTTATCACTTAAAGAATAAGGATGAAAGTAAAGAGAATAGAAATATTTTGCCTGACCGTATACGAGGCCTAATTGTTGGGGGCGCTTTCCTTACACTGTCGGGATTTATGATGCCGATGATAGCGCTTTCAAGTATTCCGGATTATTATAAATTAAAGAAGATTTACAGTGCCGGAAGATATCAGATTGTTGAGGGCTCTGTAAAAAATTATCACCCTATGCCAGAAGGAGGGCATGATACAGAGAGATTTGATGTTAAAAATATTCATTTTGAGTTTTCAGATTTCCATATCAAAAATGGATATAATAATGCAGCATCTCACGGAGGCGCGATTAAAGCTAATTTGGCAGTGAAAATAAGGTATTATTCAGATGGCGGTGAAAATGTTATTTTAAAGCTTGAAGTAGATTGACATATTTTAATCAACCCAACTCACTCCCCCGAACTCTTTCTGATAAATAATTTTGATTTCAACACCACATGCCTTTTAGGGTTTGATGATGGAGCGTTTTTTTGTTCCAAGGCTTCAAACAGCAGGTTGGCGGCCTTAATGCCCATTTCATAAGCCGGTTGTGTAATGGTTGATAGCGCCGGACTCAACAGCGGCGCTATGCCCAGGCTTGAGAAGCTGATCATCTTTAATTTTTTAGGAATTTCTATCCCCAGGTCATTACACACATAATAGGTGGCAAAGGCCAGGCGCTCAACCGAGCTAAAAATGCCGTCGGGTTTTATTTCCTGCAGCACTTTGGTGAGTATTTTGTAGTTTATCTTTTCGTCGTTACTGCAATCAATTACCAATTCATCATCAAAGGGAACATTGTGCTTTTTTAGGGCATCCATGTAGCCCTGCATGCGCACCTGGCCAATAGAAATGCTTTTATTTACCACCAGGTATGCCACCCTGCGGCAACCTGTTTTTAAAAGGTGCTCGGTGGCGTCAAAGCTGCTCTCATAGTCGTTTGTGGTAACTTTGGCGGCATCAATATCCTCATACACCCGGTCGAAAAATACTACGGGCACGTTTTTAGATTCTAACTGCCGCAGGTAATTATGATCATTAGCCTCGCCCGATACCGACATGATGATGCCATCAACCTTGCCATTGTTAAGGTAGTTTACAAAGGATACCTCTTTTTCAAAAATATCATCGGTACGGTATAGTAGTATGTAAAACCCTTTTTTGCGGGCAACCTCTTCAATACCATTTATGGCTTGCGAGAAAAAATCGTTGGCAATTTCGGGGATAATAACGGCCAGGGTTTTGGTTTTTTTATCGCGAAGGTTACTGGCGTAATGGTTGGGTAAAAAATTATGCTCTTTGGCAAAGGCCAGGATGCGCTCTTTGGTATCTTTATTAATATCATGGCTGCCGTTAAAGGCCCTCGAAATAGTAGAAGTAGAGATATTGAGCTCCTTCGCCAGTTTCTTAATATTAACATTATCCATTATGATCCGGGTTCCTTTTTATTGATGATGCCAAATGTAACAAAACTCGGGTATTAGTATTTAAAAATTGACGTTAATTGCCGTTAAAATTGTATAAAATTATGGTATTAACTACATATTTAAACCAGACCCAAGTCGACGTTAACTGTAAGTTAATCAATGGCATGCGCTTTGCACTGCTATTGACGAAGGGATGGAAAAGATCATGACAAAGAGAATTTTGATAGTTGACGATAATGAGTTGATGACGGAGGTAATGACCTATATACTCAACGGAAACGGTTACCAGGTAACAGCGCTGAACGATGGCGAAAATATATTTAATGAGATAAAAAGGATACACCCTCATCTGGTGATTCTTGACGCGATATTACCGGGAATGGACGGGCGCGACATTTGCAAACTCATCAAACTTAACCGGGCTACTAAAAATCTGCCGGTTATCATTTGCTCGGGCAATGAGGATATTGATGATGCGCTAAACCAAAAAGGAGCGCCGAACGACGTATTACATAAGCCTTTTAATATAGATAGCCTGATTGAAAAGGTAGATTATCAGCTGGCGGCATAAAAACAGATGCTTTGCTTGTTGTTTTTAATGGCCTGTAAATTAGTTGTTTGATAAAATAGAAACCGGTTAAAAAAAGGATTGTGACTTTTTAGGGAATGGGATTTGTATATTTACCCGGAGAGAAGACACAGATGGGACTGCCACTAAGAATTACATACAATGATACCGACCATGTGTATCAGATTAATACATCGCCAATAAATAAGGCTACCAGCGAGCTTGAAATTTTATTGAATGGCGAAACAATTACCCTTCAAAAAGACGAACGCCAGGTATGGATACAACAGGGCGAAGGCCCAATGATTGATCCGGAATTGGCGCAGGCCCTGGGCCGGTCGGTTTCTTTAAGATTCAGGATGTAATTTGCTTGAATTGAAAAAGGGCGATTGATATCGTTCTTTCAACTTTTTGGTTCCGGATAAAATTTAATGTGAGTTTTTTGTCGCCAAATTTGTGACATAAAAAAAGCCTCTTCGCCCTCGCAGCTCAGAGGCTTTTATCTAAACCTTATCACAATGGAGCAAGCGCTCCGATTTGCATTGTAAACCTACAATTACCTGAATTAACCAGGAAAGAGTATCGATGAATGGCAAGGATTTATCGACGGATGGCCTATCTAAATCCAATTTCCAGCCCTTTAAAAGCATTTAAAACGAGTTTTCGTTTTCAACCGGGTGCCCCGTATCTATGAAAAAACAGCTTGATTTTTTTATAGAAGATGGCATCAGCGTTTATATGTTGAAATGCCTTAGTTTGCATGTAGCTGCAATGAAGCGTGTTTTTACGCTCTATTTCTACAGATCCGTTTTAAAGGTTTTTGATAGGTATTTTGGTTGGTGTTATTGATTTTAGCGCGGGATAAACACAGATGACAACTTATTCGTCATTATCTTTGTTTTTGGGTAATAAACGTACTGCTGCTATGCAAAACAGCAGGCTTACAGAAAATATCGCGGCGGCTATAAAAAATATCATCAGCTTAAAATATTGTAGGGGTTCAATAAAAAAGTCAAAAAAAATCTACACGCCTTTCAGCGCGATGGTTATTATCAATAAAATTTAGCGTTCGGTTTGTACTATTTACGTAGCTAATTTACAATTGGTTGCGCTAAAGTAACAGAATTATCGATAAGCAGGCCATTTATACCGACGGAGAGTTAAAAATTAATGCTTTGTGGAGGCTTTAGCTGCACAGAAAGTAGTGAAACGCCAGTAGGGGCTGCTTTAAATATCGTATTAAGCGATAGCTGCAAATACCGTTAAAACACCTATTGCCGGCACAACCGCATCATGATAGCTTTATCATTATTAAACGGAAAAGAAAATCTGATGAGTTTCGAGGTAATTTGTATTGCAAAACCCGATGTGAATAGTTCACACAAGGAAATCACGCATATAGGCTATTACGAATCTATAAACCAGCCCAAAGTGATTATCCCTATAGAGGATGCCATAAAGCGTATAGAATTATACAGAAGGGCATTTCATGTTTACATTGGTCGCCAGATAGCGCTCCTGAAAGTTGAGCGACAGCAGGATGGAAGGGCTTTCATCAGTACTCTGCCCGATGAAACACAAAAGGACAACCTGTTAAATTTGCCTTTGTGCTAAAATGAAATTGATACGCGTTTTTTCATTTGCGGCAATCATGTTATTGGTGCTACCGTTATTTGCCCGGCCAGTGCTTCAGCAAGCCCGGCATTACATAAAAAAGAAGCATAAGGCACGCCATAAAAATGCTCGTAAAGCACGGGTTTGTAATCCATATGGGAAGCACACATTATGATAAATAAAAGCGCTACTTACTTTTCAACGCCCTTGTAAAGGCACCAGCTATAACTTAAGCCCTCTGTATAATCCTGCCGTGAGCCCTCATGTGGCAGCACATCAACAATGTGGTTTACAGAGAGGTCTTCTGGCGATGGTACAAAATCAACGGCGTTACCAGTTAGCACATCAAGCGTATCGCCAGTATCATATAACAGCCGGAAAACACAATACCCCATGCCCGATTCGCCTGCGTTGTAAAGCTTATTGGCAAGTTTGGCCGGTAGTCTGTTGGGGCTATCGTGTATTACAATAACATCTTCTATGAGTATAAGCTGGTCGTCGCCGGGTAAAACGCTATAGCTGCTAATGTAGCTGTCATAGTCGGCAATGTAAACGTTATCAAGCACGGTGCCATCCTTTAACTCTACCTGGCAGGGATAATACTTTAAAACGCTATCTTTTGATGGCGTAATATCTGCAAGCTGTTGCTGCTGTGCTCTTGAAATTGGCTTGATTTCCATGGGGTTATGCTAATATAGCATATACACCATAAGTTGCATAACAAAGTTTAAATTTTTGTTTGGGTTGATGGACGGGGCAGATGGAGAGCCCTTAACTAGATCACCAGGAGCGGGGTGACAGAAGGAGCCGTAAACAAAAACAAAAAGAGCATATTAAATCGGTCCTAAACCCTTTCAAATATGCTCTTTTCCATACTGTTTCTCCTGTCGGGATGAGAAGATTCGAACTTCCGACCTCCAGCACCCCATGCTGGCGCGATACCGGGCTACGCTACATCCCGAATTTTATGTAGGGTTTGCAAATATATAATTTGTGTAAATAAATCAAAATGCAAATATGCTGATATAACAGCAGATTATTGGCCTGTGCCGCTATCCCTCCCCATCCAACTCCATATAAAAAACAGTGCCTTTACCCGGTTCGCTCACAAACCATATTTTGCCGCCGTGCTTTTCTATAATTTTTTTGGTGATTGATAGGCCGAGTCCAAAGGGTTGCTCGCCGGCGGTGCCGCGTCTTTTATCGCGGGTAAACATTTCAAAAATGCTGTCTCGGTTTTTTTCGGGGATGCCGATGCCGTTATCGGCTACATGGATTAAAATACGCTTGCCTTGCTGTGTCATCCCTACGCGGATTGTGCCGCCCTCAAAGCTAAACTTAATGGCGTTTACAATTACGTTGTTAAAAGCGCGCCACAGTTTTTCGGCATTGGCCATGGCTATAACCGGGCTGTCGTCGGCTTCAAATATGATCTCCTGGTTTTTGGTTTTGGCTTTAAAACGCAGAAGTTCTACAGCCTCAAACAGCAGTTTTTTGAGGTTGAGCAGTTCTACAGCAATGGGTTCATTTTCATCGGCAAGGCCAGATTTAAGCAGCTCATTGATCATATCCATCGTATTATTCCCCGTCGATTCAATGAGCTTTAAAGCATGGCGGCTATCTTCAGAAATGGTTTGAGCTTCCTCATCAAGCATCATACTGGCCAGGCCGGTAATACCCCACAGGGGATTCCTTAAATCGTGTGCCATTACACGCATCATGCGGATATAGTTTTGATTGGCCTCCTCTAACTCTGTAAGAGTAGTTTTTTGCTGGTCGTTTATTAAAATGGTGTGACTGTGACTTTTGCGTGTCTTTTTAAGGTTGCGAACAATTAGCCCCATAATGACGGCCAACAGTATGGCAACAACCGTAATAGCAGCCAAAAAAATCTGCTTTACTTTATTAAACTCAGTTATGGCCTCTTGTTGGCGCATAGCGGTTAGCTCCTGGTCAACATCCAGCCGATATATTTTGGCCGAACTGTTTTCGAGTGAATCGGCTATGTGTACGTAATCGGTAAGCGTCCGGAAAGCTTTTTCAGGCTGGTGTATTTTAAAAAGATAATCGGGGTACAGGCGGCTCCATCTAATAAGACCTTCTGGATTATAGCGTCCGTATTTATCAAGCAACTCGTGCGCTTTATCAAAAGCCACACCTGCTTTACTTAATTCGCCAATGCGCATGTATAAATCGCCCAGTTTGGTAAAGGCAGTTATCCGCATGCCATCAATATCCGCATTGGGTATGGTTACGCTTTTTTCGAGGTAAAGGCGGGCTTGCGTGTAATTGCCGGTTTGGGTACTAAGGCCGCCCAGGTTATCATATATTACAATACTTGCACTGTTTATATAATGCTTATCAAGAATATTTTCTTTGTCGGCTTGCGATATTAATGCCAAATCCGCTTATAATAATATGCGGCGCTATCGGTAATGCCGGCCCGCTCATAGGCTACCCCAATGCTGTTTAAAGCCGCCTGGCGCAGGTAAAAAAGCTTTTGCTGGGTGCGGGTAGTGCAGGCCCCCAGGCGCTGATAATCTAACTTCCAGTATTGTGCCGCCAACAGGTAGTTTTTTTGCGAATAATAAATACCCGCAATTTTGGTGTCAAGAATACCATCATCACAGCTGCCATCGCTTAAAAGCAACTTACCCTTAGCATAATAGCGTAGGGCAAGGTTGTATTGCTTTAATACCATACTTATGTCGCCCTTAATAATGAGGGCTTGCAAATAGGCGTCCGGGTATTTTTCTGCCAGGTTATTATTATTGAAGAAGGCAATGGCGCTATCTGCATAGCGGATCATCAAAGGACGGTTGTGATAGTAACCATCGGCCTTCATGCGATAGTAGTAAACAATAAGCGGATTGCTTTTATCAAGTTTGCCCCGGGTAGCGTCAAGCATTTTTTTGGCGGTATCGCTGTTGCCGGCAATCATCAGGCTATCTATAACCTGGAAATCGTTTTTTAACTTTGGGTTGTTGTTTATTGTGCTGCTTTTATAGCAGGAGGAAAATATTAAAATAATATGTAAAAATAACAGGCTTAAACAGCGTGTACTATATCTCATGGATTTAAAATACATAGTAATTTATGCTGTTTTGTTAATTAGAAGGGATATTTTTTTTAAATATAATTAAAAGCCCAATACCTCAAACTTTTTTTAACGATTTAGCATGTTCAATGGTGTTCAAATTTGTCCCAATATTGTTAAATATTACAGTTTTGGCTTTTAATACAAAAGCAAATTTTTATCTTACACACTATGTGTATAATTTACTGTCATTTATCGTTTATTTGATAGTTTAGCGCTTAGTTATGACACCTGCCGAAAATTATGATTTACTTATTGAGAAGATTAATATCTTCATAAAGAAGTATTACTTCAATAATTTTCTGCGCGGGCTTATCTTTTTGGGCGCGGGCCTGTTTACCGCTTATGTGGTAATTACGCTTAGCGAGTACTTTGGCAACTTCAACACCGTTTTCCGCACCATACTGTTTTACTTTTTTATCCTGCTTAATTTAGGGTTAATTTGCTGGCTGATACTGCCGCCGTTGCTTTCTTGGTTAAAATTGGGCAAATCCTTAACGCACGATGAAGCTGCTCAAATCATTGGCAGGCATTTTCAGGATGTAAACGATAAACTCCTCAATACCCTGCAATTAAAAAAGCTGGCCGCCCAGGATGAAACCCGCCGCGCCCTTATTGAAGCCAGCATCGATCAAAAGATTGAAACGCTGAAACCTGTAAGCTTTCCCTCGGCCATTAACATACAGGAGAACACCAGGTATTTAAAATACATTTTGGCACCGGTGGCGGTGATCATCGTTATCGCTTTCGCCGCGCCATCTATTTTAACCGAGAGTACCAAACGACTCATTCGCCATAACGAATACTTTGTGCCCGCCGCGCCGTTTAAATTCATGGTGCTTAACAAAAGTCTGTCGGTAGTGCAGGGAGAGGATTTAAAGCTGAGCCTGAAATTGGATGGCGATAAACTTCCCGCCGATGTATATATTGAAACTGCCAATAACACCTTCAAGTTGGATAAGGAAAGCATCAGCCGCTTTCATTACCAGTTTAGCAATTTGCAACAGGATACCCGCTTTAAGCTCATCGGCAACGGCTTTACATCGGCAGAATATACGGTGAAGGTTAACCAGAAACCGGCCCTGCTCCATTTTGATGTGGAGTTGAACTACCCGGCCTATCTCCATAAAAAAAATGAAACCCTTGTAAACGCCGGCGATTTGGTATTGCCTGCTGGTACCAACGTTACCTGGCAGCTGCATACCCAACACGCTACCGGTCTGCGCTTTTTTATGGATGATGTGCAGCATGATGCCAAAGCAGGCGGTACAGACCTGTTTGAACACAGCGAAAAGGTTTACAAAAACGCCATCTACAAGCTTAGTCCTGTTAACACCCAGGTAAGTCGCTCCGACTCGGCAACGTATCATATTAACGTAATTTTAGATGAAGCCCCCACCATCAGCGTGGAAGAAAAACCCGACTCGGTGAGTATGAAATCGCTTTATTTTACCGGGAAAATTCAGGACGATCATGGCTTTTCGGCGCTCGATTTTCATTACACCGTTCAGTCCGCAGGTAATAAGGCTGCGTCCAAAACGTTTGTTAAGCGGGTTGAAGCAGATATGAAACAAACACAGGCCGATTTCTTTTACTACTGGAATTTGAAGGAATTGGGCATTAACCCCGGCAGCCAGGTAAGCTATTATTTTGAGGTTGCAGATAATGATGGCGTTAATGGTCCTAAAAAAGCACGCAGTCCCGAACGTACCCTTAACGTGCCCGATACCAAAGAAGTGAACGAGCAATTGAACGCCGGTACACAGGCCATTAAGCAAAAAATGGAATCGGCTATTAAGCTGGCCGGGCAGGTGGAGCGCGAATCGCAGAAGCTTAACCAGATGCTGCTTGATAAAAACACGCTCAGTTTCGACGAAAAGAAACAGGTGGAAGACCTGCTGCAAAAACGCAAGGACCTGGAAGATTTGGTGAAAGAGATTAAAGACGATAACAAAAAAAACCAATACAACCGGCAGGAAAATCAGCAGCAAAACCAGGAGTTACTGGATAAGCAAAAGCAGATTGAGGATTTGTTTAACAACGTGCTCGATCAAAAAACTAAAGATCTGCTTCAAAACCTGCAACAGTTACTAAACGAACAGCAAAAAGATGCCACCCGCGATGAGCTATCCAAAATGCAGATGGATAATAAATCGCTTAAAAAGGAATTGGACAGGATGCTGGAGCTGTACAAAAAGCTGGAGTTTGATCAGAAGTTGAACCAGCAGGTAGATGAGTTAAACAAACTGGCAGAGCAGCAGCAAAAGCTTGCCGAAAAAACAAATCAAAAAGGCAGCGATCAGCAAAAACTACAGCAGGAGCAGCAGGGCATTAAAAAAGACTTTGAGGATGTAAAAAAAGGCTTACAGGATTTGCAAAAAACAAACGAGCAGGCCGAGCATAAGAGCGACTTCCAGAATCCCGAAAAGGAAACCCAAAGCATTGAGCGAAAAATGGATCAAAGCGCCGATGATTTGCAAAAGAACGATAAAAGCAAAGCTGGCAAAAGTCAGCAGCAGGCAGCCCAGGAAATGAAAGATCTGGCGAATAAAATGCAGCAGCAGGATGCTGAAGGCGAAAGCAAGGATAACGCCGTAGATGCCCAGCAACTGCGAGAATTGCTCAAAAACCTGGTAAACAGTTCCTTTAGCCAGGAAAAGCTGATGCAAACGTTAAAAAGTACCAGTCCGACTGATCCGCAGTATATCACCCTATCTCAAAGTCAAAAGGATATTAAGGATAATTTGAAAACGGCCGAGGATAGTTTATATGCCCTAAGCAGGCGCATACCGCAAATACAATCTACGGTAAACCAGGAGATCACGAGCATTAACAGCCATATTGACGATGCGTTGGATAACTTAGGCGATAGGCGCACGGCCGAAGCCAACCGCAATCAGCAATACGCCATGACCAGCATGAACAACCTGGCCCTGATGCTGAGCGAGGCTTTAGATCAGCTTCAAAAACAGATGAACAAAAGCAAAGGTGGCAAGGGTAAGCCGCAAAGCATGTCGCAACTGTCAAAAATGCAGGATCAGCTTAACAAAAACATGCAAAAGGCGCGCGAGCAAATGAAACAGCAAGGCAATATGCCCGGGCAGGGCGCACCAAAACCAGGGCAGGGGCAACCCGGTATGAGTGAGCAACTTGCACGCATGGCGCGCCAGCAGCAATTGATAAGGCAACAATTACAACAAATAAACCGTGAACAAAATAAGGATGGAAAGCCCGGAATTGGTAATTTAGACAAAATTTCGCAAGAAATGGAACAAACCGAGCGCGATCTCGTAAACAAGACGATTACAGACGAAGCGCTTAAACGACAACAACAAATTCAGAGCCGGTTACTGGAAGCAGAGAAAGCACAACAAGAGCGGGAACAAGACCAGCAGCGCGAAAGCAATGCCGGTAAAAACATCCCCCCGGGCTATATAAAAGCCCTGCAGGGATACCAGCAGCAACGTGCAAAACAAACCGAAGAGATAAAAACCGTATCTCCGGCACTTAATTTGTATTATAAGCAAAAAATTAAATCATACTTTGATCAACTTAATGCCAAATAATATGGAACAGGCAAATGTTCAAACCGGCGAATTATTCACGCTGCAGCTACCCTCTACCCCAGAGAGCATAACTCAGCTTGAGGCGCTGATAGAAGAGATTGCTGATAAATACCATGTGGCCGAAGATACTTTTGCCAACATGATGACCTGCTTAAATGAGGCCGCTATAAATGCCATTATACATGGCAACAAATCCGATATATCTAAAAAGGTGATCATCAATGCCGATGTGGACCTTAAGCGTATTATATGGACCGTTACCGATGAAGGCGAAGGCTTTGATTACGACCACCTGGCCGACCCAACCGCCCCCGAAAATCTGGAAAACTTAACAGGACGCGGTGTATTCATTATTAAACACCTTGCCGATCAGTGCATATTTAACACCAAAGGCAACGAAATAGAGTTACATTTTAAAATCTGATGCCCGCAATTCAATTTTTTGAAGAAGACATAAGCTATAAGCTAAAAAATAAAACCCTTGTGCGCCAGTGGATCAAAGATACCATCATCGCCGAGGGTTTTAAGTTGAAAGAACTTACCTACGTTTTTTGTTCAGACGCGTACCTGCTGCCCATGAACCAGCAATATCTTAACCACGATACCCTTACCGATATCATCACCTTTGATAACAGCGACGAAGAAGACCAAATTGTGGGCGATATATTTATATCTATCGACCGCATCCGCGAAAACGCCGCCAAGTTTGGCGTAACCGAAACGCAGGAGCTGCACCGCGTAATTATCCACGGCGCGCTGCACCTGTTGGGCTACACAGATAAAACTGTTGTTACAAAACAAAAAATGACACAAAAAGAAGACGAGTACTTAGCCCGTCGAAATTTTATTAGTTAGTTTTACGTAAATTTTTATCCAAAACTATCAATTATTACCAACCATGAAATTACTTACGTTAATATTAGCCTTCTTCCTGGTATCGGCACCAGCGTCGGTTTATGAATTTAAACTAAAAACTATCGACGGCGAAAACTTTTCCCTGGCCAAATACAAAGGCAAAAAAGTGCTTATTGTAAACACAGCTTCAAAATGCGGCTTCACCAAACAGTATAAAGATTTAGAAGCCCTTGCCGAAAAATACAAAGGCAAGCTGGTAGTAGTAGGTTTCCCGGCCAATAACTTTGGCGGCCAGGAGCCAGGCACCAACCAGGATATCAAAACCTTTTGTCACGATAACTTTAACGTAACTTTCCCTATGAGCGGTAAAGTAAGCGTGTTAGGTTTAGATATTGACCCATTGTTCCAGTACCTCACCACCGCCCCAAACCCCGAGTTTACCGGCGACATCAAATGGAACTTCGAAAAATTCCTGGTCGACGAAAACGGCAAACTAATCCACCGTTTCCGCTCACAAACCACCCCACTATCAGAAGATATTACCAAGTACCTGTAAGGTATAACGGTTACATAAAAAAGCCTCGGTTTACCGGGGCTTTTTCTTTAACCCGCCGTCATGCCGAACTTGTTTCGGCACCCCACTTGCTAAGTTTACTTCATGCGCGAAACCTGTTTCATGGGGTCCTGAAACAAGGATGACTTCCCTATGAATACAAAAAGCAATTAAGGTAGTAAAAGCAGACGCTTCGTGCGATTCCTTCCTAGGGAAGGGCAGGATAGATTTGAGGGGTTACGGACTATGTTTCACGTAAGTTCTGTGTAATGGTCAGTATCTAGGCTGACCTGTGATCGCCTGATGTGAAATTAAGTAAATCATAAGTCACCACCAGATAGATCGCGCATGACTTGCGCTTAGGATGAAATATATTATTGCAAATCTATAAGTGAATTTGTCATTTGGCTTTCGATGTGGATTTCATCTTTAAGATCTTTTAATTTTTGATTTAAGCTATCAAAAATAGCGGCCATTTCTTCATAGGCTTTGCCGAGTTTTAGTATAGTATCTTTTAGGTTCTCGAAATGATTGTTTACATTAAAATCAAAAGTAATTTCACCGTCTTCATTTGTCTCAGAAATTTTTTCAAAATCCTCAATGTTGTCGAGGATAAATTCATTAATAGAATTTAGTAAATCGTTATCCCGCTGTTTATAGTGTAGCCTGGATGGTAATAAATCGAAAAGGTTCCCAATTTTCAAGTATCTAAAAATTGCGATGTATGGAGAAAAGCTTAATAAATATACGTCACCTCCTGCAAATTTAATGTTGTCATCGTTGTCGAATTCTATAGAGTCCGCCAATCCCGAAAATGAATAATATTTTCTAAGTTGATTTACAGGGTCTTCGTCAAAAACTTTTCTTTTGAAATTTTCAAGGATAGGTAAAATGAAAAATTTAAGAAAACTTATCCTATCTACCTCGCTGCATAAATTCCAAAGATTTTCATAACCACCAATTGAGCTTCTAATTAATAGAAGAAATTTTTCTTTGTAAATTTTCTCTTTGTTTTCATCCGTTTGTTGTTTTACTAACATTGCGCAAAAATATTCTTGGATGGATTTATGAGGAAACTTGTATTCTATTCCGTCAATAACAATAATTGGAATGGCTAATGTTAGGTCATCGACAAGGTCATTTATATTGAAGTCATATTTTAGGGCCTTTTTTATTTCAGCTAACTTTGTATTTAGATAACTTGCGTCGAAGTTTAGTTCCCCGTCAAGTAGTGATTTAAAAGAAAACCACCTAAGTATTTGTTCAAAATCGTCATTTTGCAATTTTGTTTTTCGTTCATGCTGGTAGCCGCCCTGTTTTGTAAAACTGTCATGTTTAGTTGCTAACGTATCAAATACATTCCAATAAAATTTACTCTTTTTGGTCGGAAGTTCGGGATATGTATTAAATGTTAATATAAACATTGATAGTAATAGCGGACTTCTTAGAAAGTCAGAATATTCCTTATCAAAAGATTGGTTGATAACATTTTTTATTTTTGTTGCGAGATCTTTATCAACATTGTCTTTAAGAACTTTGTCGATAAACAAAAAAACCTCGTCATTCGACAGTTGTTGTACATAATAATTGCTGAACCTTGGAAGTGATTCAATTCCGCTTCCTGGCCGAGATGAAATTAAGAACAGATTTTTTGAATACCTGTCTATAAATTTATCAATGTCTTCCGTTATTTTGTTTTTTCGTTCTGAAAATATCTCATCATAGCCATCTAATAAAATAAAAAATTGGCCGCTTTCTAATAGCCGTTCAAGTATTCTTTTGTCTGGAGATAGTTTATTATTAAAAATATGTTCATAGATGTATTCAGTAAAGGACTTATCATAATGATTTAGGTTTCTTAATTCGATAAGAATGGGAATCCTAAATGTTTCATTAATTGTTGCCAAAAAGAAATGTTTCATTAACATGGTTTTTCCGCAACCTGCCGTTCCAATAATCGTTACATACTGTGAATTGAAAAATAAATCGTCATATGAGACAGTTTCTTTTCCGGCATGCCCTAGTTTGAGTGAGACGGGAAAAAATACATCATAAAAAGAAATAGTTTCGTCTCGGTATAAAAAGGTTTTGGTGTTGGCGAATTTTTTTTCGAGGCTGTCTATATAATCAGGTAAACCATTATCCCAAAAATATTCTATTTCGTTTTTTATATCAGAGCACAATGATAAGATTGGGTCCTTAAATGTACTCAATAAAGTTAACACGGATGGGCTTATCGGCATGTAATTTTGATGACTGTTGTTATCCAAATATAGCTTTATTTAAATATTTAATATATTAATAAAAAGAGTGCTGTTAACGGCTTTAGGTGCCCTTTTTTTCCTATTGATTCACAACATACGGCAATTGCAATTAGTAGAACGTTTGCATTAAATAGGGTAAAATACAAAAATGTTGCGTCTCGCATTTAAATCGGCTTTGCAATTGTTTGTTAACGGATGCGGTAATTACACATTGAATTGTCTATAATCGCGTATCAACAATCAATAGTATGAATCTGCAAATTGTAAAAGATGCACTATACTATGCTTTAACTTTAATGAACGACGAGGTGGAAAGCGTGGAACTACCAGAGTTAAGGGACGAGTATTGCTGGGTGATTGAAAAGATTGAAGAGGCTTTGAAGGAAATGAATGATAGAGAGATAAACAGTACGATATGCTCCAAGTAACCTGCGCCCTCATCATCAACAATCAAAACCAAGTGCTCGCCGCCCAACGCAGCGAAACCATGAGCCTGCCTTTAAAATGGGAGTTCCCCGGCGGTAAAATTGAGCCCAACGAAACCGCAGAGGATTGTCTGATCAGAGAAATCAAAGAGGAACTAAATATTGATGTTGAAATTATAAAGGCTCTACCGACGAACATCCATACTTACCCCAAGATTACCATAGAACTGATTCCTTTTATTTGTAGGCATATGAATGGCGAAATAATATTGAAAGAACACGCCCAAATTAGGTGGCTGAATAAGGATGAATTGTTAGCTTTGGATTGGGCAGATGCAGATGTGCCTATTTTACACCATTACTTAAGCCTTTAAAATGCCGGTACTTGAATTAGGTCTGTACGAGCAATTGATTAATAAGCTTATTGCAAATAAGTTAGATCTGCTGAGTAGCGACTCTTTCTTTATCAAAAGCACCCAACTGGATAAAGAAGAAGCCTCGAGATATCTGAGTCTGTATTTGGCCGAAACTATCAAGTTTGCGTTGAACGAGATTAAAGATGATAACAAAACGCTTAAGCAAATCGAGTTATCCAATAAAATCATTCAGCTTTTAATTAGCGAACTCCCGGCCGTTAGCCTTACTGACAATTTAATTGATAACGAAGGCAAGATTTTGGATGCGGTATTTTCTAAATTGGATTCGCCTTTTGCTGATTTTACCAACAGGGTTAAAGAAATTACCCCTTACACCCGCTTAAGCCAATGTGAATTATTTACCGGGAATAACCGGGGGCTATCTTTAGAGAGTGAGATCAAAAAAGAAATTTTATCGTCGGATGAAATTTGCTGGTTGGTGTCGTTTATTAAATATTCGGGCATCCGCATCTTTAAAGAAGAGTTGGAGGAGTTTACCAATAGCGGAAAAAAACTAAAGATCATCACCACCTCATACATGGGTGCTACCGATGTAAAGGCGATAGAATTTCTGTCGAGTTTAAAAAACACCGAGATAAAAGTTTCCTATAACTCGGAGCATGAAAGATTGCATGCTAAAGCTTATTTGTTTATCAGGAATACAGGCTTTACTACAGGGTACATCGGTTCGTCGAATATTTCAAGATCAGCCTTAACCAATGGTTTGGAGTGGAATTTAAAAGTAACCTCCAAAGAGATTAACCACATTATTGACAAGTTTAAAAAGACTTTTGAAACCTATTGGGTTGATAAGGATTTTGAACATTATGAGTTTGGCAAAAGTAAGCAAAAACTAAGCGAGGCCTTAAAGCAACAAAAATCATACGATAAGCAAAGCATTACCAGCTTTTTCGATTTAAAGCCTTTTCCGTATCAGGAAGAAATTTTAGAGAAACTACAATCGGAAAGAAAAGTACATGAGCGGTTCAAAAATCTTGTAGTGGCGGCAACAGGAACCGGCAAAACCGTAATCTCGTCATTTGACTACCGCGATTTCAAAAACAATAATCCCAGGGCCCGCCTATTGTTTGTTGCGCATCGCAAAGAGATTTTGGAGCAGGCTCAACAAACGTTTCAGCATGTGTTAAAAAACGCCAACTTTGGAGAATTATGGGTTGACGGACAAGAGCCAGATAATTATGAATATGTATTTGCCTCCGTTCAAACGCTGGCCAATCAAATCAGCAAATTGGCATTATCGCCCGATTTTTATGATTTCATTATCATTGATGAGGTGCACCACATCGCTGCATCAAGTTACAGACCAATTTTAGCACGATTTGCACCGCAGGTTTTATTGGGTTTAACGGCAACACCTGAGCGTGGCGACGGCGAAGATATTTTGAAAGATTTTTGCGGGGTAATAGCTGCAGAAATTAGATTGCCTGAAGCTTTGAATAGAAAGTTACTTTCGCCATTTCAATATTTTGCATTATCGGATAGTGTTGATTTATCCAAACTATCATGGAAAAACGGCAGGTACGAAATAAACGAATTGACTAAGCTTTACACCGAAGGCGACAGGCGTGTAAATGACATTTTAACCAATTGCGATAAATACCTTACCGATGTGCATGATGTGCGGGCATTGGGTTTTTGTGTAAGTATGGAGCATGCCCGGTACATGGCCGAAAAATTTGTTTTGGCAGGTTTAAAAGCCGATTATTTAACCAGCGACAATTCTCACAACCGGGCTGAATTAAGGGAGCGTCTTAGAAATAAGGAAATCAATTACCTGTTTGTAAGAGACATTTTTAACGAAGGCGTTGACATTCCCGAAATAGATACCGTGTTGTTTTTACGACCAACCGAAAGCTTAACAATACTTTTGCAACAACTGGGTAGGGGACTGCGCCTTGCCGAAAATAAGGACTGCCTAACCGTGTTAGATTTTGTAGGCAACGCCCGACCCGAATACGACTTTGAGCATAAGTTTAGGGCCTTGGTGGGTAAAACGCAAACATCTATTATCAAAGAGATTGAAGATGAGTTTCCGCATCTGCCGCTGGGATGCTCTATTGTTTTAGAAAAGAAAGCGAAAGAAGTAATCCTGAAAAATATTAGGGATGCAATTGGATTTAACAGGAGGCAACTCATTGTTAAAATTCAAAACTTTAAACATCAAACCACACTACCACTAACCCTGCACAACTTTATCGATTTTCAACACATAGAACCGCAACTGATTTATAAAAAAGATAGTTGGAGAAGGCTTTGCGCAGAGGCGGGCGCTATTGATGATTTTGCCGAACCTAATGAGCAGGAAATAGCCGGTTGTATCAAACGCTTGTTGCGCTGTAACTCTATCTGTTATTTGAAGTTTTTAAAAGGCCTGATTGAAAGCGGGTTTGAGAGCAATAGCTTCCACCAGGAACAAGAGTTAATGTTGTTGATGTTCCATTATGATTTATGGCAAAAGGCTGGTCCGCAATTGGGTTTTAGTAGCCTAAAAGACAGTGTTGCGCAATTCGCCAAAAATCCGGTAATGGTTTCTGAATTATTGGAAGTGGTCAATTACCTGATTTCAAAAGTCGATTTTATTGAAAAGACAATCGACCTTGATTTCCCGATGCCGTTAAAAGTTCATAGCAGGTACAATCGAAGCGAGATTTTAGTAGCAACAGGCTTGCATCAATTTGATAAAGCATCATCTAACAGAGAAGGCGTTGCAGCTAACAAAGTCCTGAACATGGAATCGCTTTTTGTAACACTTAAAAAATCTGAAAAAGAATATTCGCCATCAACGTTATATGATGATTATGCCATTAGTGAATCCTTGTTTCATTGGCAGTCGCAAAATGCCACCACTCCCGAATCGACCAAAGGGTTATCATACATTAATCACAACAAACAAGATAAAAAGATACTACTATTTGTACGTGAGCAAAACGACGATGAGTTTGGCTTTACCATGCCTTACGTATTTTTAGGTGAGGCTAATTATATCAAATCCACGGGGTCAAAACCAATGAATATTGAATGGCGTTTGCACGAACCAATGCCGGCCTATATTTGGAAGGAGAGCGGGAAATTGGCAGTAGGCTAAATGTTCACTTATCTCCGATTGCCCATCCCAAACCATCACCCTAAATTGCCGCATGGCAAACATTAAGTTCAACTACCAGTACCGTGATGGCGGCAATTATAAAAAATGTGGTTCGATGGTATTGGCAAACCCAACCGGTTTGGGTCTTGCCGAGCTAAGCTCGTTAATCCGATCCAAACTAATAGACCAAACCTGGTTTTACGCCGCTGATGCCGGTATCCCTGATTTAATCCCCAACACCTTCAACCCCGAAACCGACTCCACCTGGCACGAGTTTGAAAGTATTGAATTTACTGCCGCCCCGGTGAGTATGAAAATAGATGTGTTGGGTTTTGTGGAACTGTTGGGAATTATATGAATTGTCCACAGGAATGCCACGATAGTTGGTAATTACCTATATTGCTTTTTTAATAAACGATGAAGAAGGAAATAATATTAGAACTATTTGAAAAGTTTGAAGGGGCGTGTTATAGTTATAAAGATGTAGAATATTGGAGCGCTCGGGATTTGCAACACATATTAGGTTATTTGAGGTGGGAAAACTTTTTTAACGTTGTCAATAAAGCTAAAAAATCTTGTGAAGCCGCCGGTTCAAATATCGAAGATCATTTTCGTGATGCTACGAAAATGATAACCATTGCAAAAGGCGGCCAACGAGAAGTAGATGACATTGCTTTAACCCGCTACGCCAGTTACCTCATCGCTCAAAATGGCGATCCCGCAAAACAAGCGATCGCTTTTGCTCAAACTTACTTTGCTGTGCAAACCCGCAAACAGGAAATTATTGAACAACGGTTAATAGACGTTGAACGTGTTACAGCCCGCGAAAAATTAACAAAGTCTGAAAAGAAATTATCGGGAATATTATATGAGCGTGGCGTTGACAGTGCCGGGTTTGCTGTTATCCGATCAAAAGGCGATCAGGCCTTATTTGGAGGATTCAGCACAAACGACATGAAAAAGAAGTTGGGCGTGCCCACAACCAAACCTTTAGCTGATTTTCTTCCAACATTAACGATTAAGGCCAAAGATTTTGCCAACGAACTTACCAGTCATAACGTTATTGAAAAGGATTTGAATAACAATGCGCAAATATCAAAGGAGCATGTTGATAACAATAAAGCAGTGAGGGATATTTTACTGCAAAGAGGCGTAAAGCCAGAATCGCTACCTGCCGCCGAAGATGTTAAAAAGTTAGAGCGCAGGTTAGAAAGCGATGAAAAGAAGGTTTCTAAAACAAGTGGGAAACCAAAGAAGTAGGGGCAATAGGGTCTTTTATTCCTCGTCTTGTTTCGCCAAACTGTTGCGGTTTTGTTGCGGTTTTCAAAATATGGCAATTGTTAATCTGTTGATTACTAATGTAATATTGTTTTTTGTTGTTTTCTCCTGTTGCGAACGCAACACTTTATAAAAGATTTTAAGAAGCGGCGCGATCGGTGCTAAAGATTGGTTTAACGGATGTCTTGGTGTTCCGTCTACTTGTCGCTTGTAAAAACCCCTCCCTGCCGTTGCGCTCATTTCCGGCGCGGCCCTCCCGAGGGAGGAAATGGGAAAACACCCCCTCCAAACAAATTGGTCGACACATTTTGGGCTTCGGTGCGTTATTTGCTTACTTTAGCTTTAAGTACCGTGCTTATGAAAAATATCATCTACATTATATTACTGTTTGCTGTTGCTGCTGGTTTGGGGGCGTGTTCGCCAAAGGTGCTGCCTTATGCGGCTACCAACAAAGTGTACAGCCATCAAACAGATTCGGTATTGGAGGTGCTTGGTCGCGAGCAGCCTGCGGTGCTGGTTGATAGCCTGGGTGCGCCCATACCAAGCGAGTTTATAGGTACGGTTAACTTTAATGCCCGCAAGCCCAACTATGTAATTATTCACTACACCGCGCAGGATTCGCTGGCGCAAACCATTAAAACTTTTACCCTGGTTAAGCCACAGGTGAGCGCCCATTATGTAGTGGGCAAGGATGGCAAAGTGGTGCACATGCTTAACGATTACCTGCGCGCCTGGCAGGCCGGTATTAGCAAATGGGGCAGCATTACGGATATGAACAGCTGTTCGATAGGTATTGAAATAGATAACAACGGCCACGAGCCTTTTACCGATGTGCAGATTAAGAGTGTACTGGCCCTGCTAACCCAGCTTAAAAAGGCTTATAACATCCCTACGGCCAACTTTATAGGTCACCAGGATATTGCCCCCGCCCGCAAGCCCGATCCCGGCCCGCTGTTCCCCTGGAAACTGCTTGCCGCCAAAGGCTTCGGCTACTGGCCCGACGAACTGCTGGAGCTTCCGCCCGATAACTTCGACTATGCCACCGCCCTGCGCCTGATAGGCTACGATACCAGCAACCTGCCCGCCGCCATAACCGCCTTTAAACGCCACTTTGTACAAATTGAAGATAGCCCCGTAATGGGTCAGCTGGATTTGAATGTGCTGTATAATGTGTATAGGAAGTATTAGGTTAAAGGGTAAAGGCGAAAGGTAAAAGGAGCTGCGTTTTGGGTAAAGAAAAGGCGAAAAGTATAACTACCTTTCGCCTTTTGCCTTTCAGCTTTCGCCTTTAACCTTTCAGCTTTCACCTACTTCTTCACCCACCCATCTTTCAACGTAACTGTTCTGTTAAAGATCAGTTTTTCGGTGGTTGAGTATTTATCTAAGGTAAAGTATCCTTTGCGCATGAACTGTATGGCGGTGCCGGGTGTGGCGTTGGCCAGGTCTGGTTCGATGTAGGCGGTTGGGATAATATGCAGGCTGTTTGGGTTGATGTAGTCTTTAAAGTCGCCCTCTTCGCTTTGTGGGTTCTCTACCTGGAACAGGCGGTCGTACAGCCTTACTTCGGCAGTTTTGGCATGTGGTACGCTCACCCAGTGAATGGTGCCCTTTACGTTGATGCCGCTGGTGTCATTGCCCGATTTTGATTCGGGCAGGTAAGTACAATGAATTTCGGTTACGTTGCCATCGGCATCTTTCACAAAGCTATCGCATTTGATGATATAAGCGCTCTTCAGCCTCACCATCAACCCTACACCCAGGCGGAAGAATTTCTTGGGCGGTACTTCCATAAAGTCCTCCCGCTCAATCCATAGTTCACGGCTAAACGGAAACTCGCGGCTGCCGTCGCCATCTTCGGCTTCGGGGTTATTTTCGCCGGTAAATATTTCGGTTTCACCTTCGGGGTAATTGGTAATGATACATTTAATAGGGTCAAGCACAGCCATACGGCGCCAAGCGGTTTTGTTTAAATCCTCGCGGATACAAAACTCCAGCAGACCAACATCTATCATATTCTCGCGCTTAGCTACGCCAATGCGTTCGCAAAACTCGCGGATACTGGCAGGGGTGTACCCCCGGCGGCGTAGGCCGCTAATGGTAGGCATGCGTGGGTCATCCCAGCCATCCACATGGCCTTCAACCACCAGTTGCAGCAGCTTGCGCTTGCTCATAACGGTATAGTTGAGGTTAAGGCGGGCAAACTCGTATTGTTTTGACGGGAAGATGCTAAGGCGCTCGATAAACCAATCATACAATGCACGGTGGGGTATAAACTCCAGCGTACAAACCGAGTGGGTGATGTTTTCGATAGCGTCTGATTGCCCGTGGGCAAAATCATACATAGGGTATATGCACCAGGCATCGCCGGTACGGTGGTGATGGGCGTGCTTAATGCGGTACATCAATGGGTCGCGCAGGTGCATGTTGGGTGCGGCAAGGTCAACCTTGGCACGCAGCACTTTAGCGCCATCGGGGTATTTACCGGCTTTCATATCGGCAAATAATTGCAGGTTTTCTTCTACCGAGCGGCTGCGGTACTGGTTGGGTACGCCGGGTTCGGTAGGGGTGCCTTTTTGGTGGGCAATTTCTTCGGCCGTGCTATCGTCAACATAAGCCAGATCGGCTTTGATCAGCGCTACCGCGAAATCATAAAGCTGATCGAAATAGTCTGACGCGTAAAGCTCTTCGGCCCAGTTGAAGCCCAGCCATTTTACGTCTTCTTTAATGCTATCTACGTATTCAACATCCTCTTTAACAGGGTTGGTATCATCAAAACGGAGGTTGGTTTTGCCATTATATTTTTGGGCCAAACCAAAGTTTAAACAAATGGATTTAGCATGACCAATGTGCAGGTAACCATTAGGCTCGGGCGGAAAACGGGTTAATACCCGGCCATTGTGCTTGCCGGCAGCTATATCTTCTTCAACAATTTCTTCAATAAAGTTCAGTGATCTTTCTTCGCTCATAGGGCAAAAATAATAAAAAAAAGCCCCCTAACCCCCTGAAGGGGGAACTTTTGATTTGCGTGCGATGTGTTCATGCATCAATGTTCAACAAGCCCCTCAAAAGTCTCCCCTTCAGGGGGAACTTTTGAGGGGCTTCTATTGTTTTTATGGGAAAAATATTAAATTTGAAAAAACGCATAAATCTTAACCGCACGCCTATATGAACATGTACCCAGATCCATATATGAATTTTCAGGATATGACAGCCGAGGAGATGGCCTTTTTACAGCAAGCCACCGCCGCGCTGGATGAAGGCCAGAAAAAGTATTTCTATATGGTTTACAGCAGCAAACGCAAAAACTCGCAGGAGATATTGATTTTTACACTGCTTGGTTTTGTAGGCTTTGCCGGTATTCACCGTTTTGTTTTGGGACAGATAGGCATGGGCTTGGTTTACTTTTTCACCATTGGCTTTTGCTGGATAGGTACAATTATCGATCTGGTAAACAATAAATCGTTAACCCTGGAGTATAATAAAAACATGGCTTATGAAAGCCATAGGATGGCTGCTATGAGTAAGCAATCATAAGCCATATACATATATTTGTTCATGAAATTATCCGCCCTAACCGCCTACCTCGAAAGCCTTGCGCCGCTGGTTTACCAGGAAGATTATGATAACGCCGGCCTGATTGTAGGTAATCCCGATCAGGAGATTAGCCAAGCCCTGTTATCATTAGATTGTACCGAGGCCGTGGTAGACGAGGCTATTGCTACCGGTTGCCAGGTGATCATATCGCACCACCCTATCGTTTTCCGCGGACTGAAAAAGTTTAACGGCAAAACTTATGTGGAGCGTGTGGTGGAGAAAGCCATCCGTAAGGGGATAGCATTGTATGCCATTCATACCAATTTAGATAATGTGATGCAGGGTGTAAATACCCGCATTTGCGACACGCTTGGCCTCAAAAACTGCCGGATATTAGTCCCCAAGCATAACCTCCTTAAAAAGCTCATCACCTTTGTGCCCCATAGCCATGCCGATGAAGTGCGTAATGCTTTATTTGCCGCAGGTGCAGGTAACATAGGTAATTACAGCGAAGTAAGTTTTAATGCCGAGGGAGTAGGTACGTTTAAAGGCAATGAGTTTACCGATCCGCATGTGGGTACGCCAGGCAAACTGCACCGCGAAAATGAGATCTGCATTCAAACCATTTATCCGGCTAATTTAGAGAGTAAGATTATCATGGCGCTGATCTTAGCTCACCCTTACGAGGAGGTGGCTTATGACTTGGTGCCGCTAACCAACCAGCACCAACAAGTAGGTGCTGGGATGATTGGCGAGTTGGAGGTGCCAACCAACCAGGAGTCATTCCTGTTTCATGTAAAGGATAAGATGCGCACTCATGTAATAAGGCATACCGCATTTACCCATAAACCGGTTAAAAAAGTGGCTGTTTGTGGCGGTGCAGGAGGCTTTTTACTGAAGCATGCCATAGCCGCCGGGGCCGATGTTTTTATCACTGCCGATTACAAGTATCACGAGTTTTTTGATGCCGAAGGAAAAATACTTATTGCCGATATTGGACACTTTGAGAGTGAACAATTTACGGTGCAATTATTGTATGAAATAATACGAAAAAAATTTCCTATCTTTGCCGTCCGTTTAACAGAAGTAAATACAAACCCCGTCAAATATTTTATTTAATGGAACAAACCGTAGAACAAAAGCTTAAAGCTTTATACGAACTACAAACCATCCACACCAAAATTGACAGAATCCGCCAGGTACGCGGCGAGCTGCCAATGGAAGTTGCTGATTTGGAAGATGATGTTGCTGGTCTTGAAACCCGCATTCAGAAAATCAAATATGAGCTTGACGATGTAGAGGATGAGATTGTAACCCGCAAAAACCTGATCAAAGATGCTCAGGCTAATATCAAAAAATACGAAAATCAGCTTAACGAGGTTAAGAATAACCGCGAGTACGATGCTATATCAAAAGAAATTGAGATACAAGGCTTAGATATTCAGGTAAGCGAAAAAAAAATAAGGGAGTACGGTTTTGAGATTACTAACAAAACCCAGGTTTACGAAAAAGCCCTTGCCGATTTAGAATCTCGTAAAAGCGACCTTAACGCTAAAAAAGAAGAATTAGGCACCATTACCGCCGAAACTGAAAAAGAAGAAGCTGAATTAAATGCCCAGGCAGAAAAAGCTATCCCTAACATTGAAGAGCGTTTATTAACCGCTTACACCCGTTTACGTCAAAATGCTAAAAACGGCTTAGCGGTAGTAACCATCCAGCGCGATTCATGCTCTGGTTGCTTTAACCAGATCCCGCCTCAGCGCCAGTCGGATATCCGTCAGCGTAAAAAAATCATCGTTTGCGAGCATTGCGGTCGTATCCTGGTTGACGAGCAAATGGCTTTAGAAGCAGAAACCGTATAAGCAATTACTTATCAAATAATATAAAAGGCATCTTACGGATGCCTTTTTTTATGAGCTAAAATTTATGCAAAGATCAAGGTTAACCTTTTTTATACTCACCATAGCCACTATTATCATCGGCCTGCTTTCCCGCCATTTTAAAGGCATCCCGTTGTTTATTGGCGATATATTGTGGGCTACCATGGTTTACTTTATTGCGCGCTTCGTGCTTATCAGTAAACCGTTGAAACCAGTGGTTGTAGCCAGTTTATTATTTTGCTTCGCGATAGAGTTTAGCCAGCTTTATAAAGCGCCCTGGATAAACGATTTGAGGCACACCCTATTTGGTAGATTAGTTTTGGGCGAAGGTTTTTTGTGGAGCGATTTGTTGTGTTATGTGGTAGGAGTGGGGATTGGTGTTGTGGTTGAGGGATTTATTAATAAGCGAAACTCATTTTAAAGCGATTGGTTTCTTTCCCACTCACCTCTTAAGTAGGTTTGCATAATTGTTGGGTCCTCTTTTGCCTTGAATATACCATTGTACTTTTTGGCATTGAACCCTGTGCCTGCATTTTTTGTGAAGAGTTGTTTTTCAACGGCTTTGATCTCTTTGTGTGTCGCTCCCTGTTTCAAATTACAATCATGGGTTTCCTTTAATATCAAAATTAAATATAGCTGATTTTTAAAACAAACTCGTTTGCTTCCCTTTCTTCGGCACAAATAAACTATAGTCATATTCGGGCATCTCCCTATCGCCAAGGAAGCGTTTACAGGCCATTTTAAACATCTGGTGGATAGATTCTGCCACTTTGCCTTCACCGCTCATACGGCGGCCGTAATTGCTATCGTTGAGGTTGCCGTCGTGGCATGATTTAATGAGGTTCAGCACTTTTTCTGCACGATCGGGGAAGGCTTTGTAAATCCAGTCGGTAAAGATATCGGCAATGCTGCCATTCAGGCGTACCATAGTAAAGCCGGCAGCTAATGCGCCCCGGTCGGCGGCTGCTTTGATAATATTGGGGACTTCGTTACTATTCAAGCCCGGTATAATAGGCGCGGCCATCACTCTTACAGGGATACCCTTTTCTGACAGTTTTTGTACCACAGATAATCTACCAGTGGCGGTTACCGTACGTGGCTCTAACTTTTGGCGTAGCTGTTCATTTAAGGAAGTGATAGATACATTAACATGCACCAGGTTCATGGCGGCCAGTTCACTGAGGATATCCAGATCGCGCAGGATTACATTGTTTTTGGTGATGATGCTTACCGGGTTTTTATACTGCAAAAATACTTCGAGCAGGCGCCGGGTAATCTGTAAGCGCCGCTCTACCGGCTGATAACAGTCGGTATTACCCGATAGCATAATGCAAACCGGTTTGTAGGTCTTTTTATTAAAATACTGCTCTAATAGCTCGGGAGCGTTGGGTTTTATGATGATCTTTCGCTCAAAATCAAGTCCGGCGCTAAAGCCATAATATTCATGACTGTTACGGGCATAGCAATAAATACAACCATGCTCGCAACCCTGGTAGGGATTGATAGAGTACATATGGCTCAGATCCGGACTGTGCGATTCGCTTACTATCTTTTTTGGGGTTTCTTCAAATAGCTGGGTAGCACTGTTTTCAAGCAAAGGTTCGTCGATGCCCTCCATATGTTCGGCTACATATTTGTTTTTCAGAAACTTGTTGTGGGTATTAAGCTGTGCTCCGCGCCCCTTAAAAAAGTCGGGATTGTCCTCATTTGCCATAAAGCAAATTTGCTAATATATTTAGCAAATTACAACTCTATCAGCTTGTTTTTTATGCTGTATAAAACAAGGCCCACGCGGCTTTTTATCTGCAGTTTTTCAAACAATTGATCGCGATAGCTATCAACGGTGCGTACGCTGATGCACATGGTATCGGCTATTTCCTTGTAGGTAAGTTCGGTGCTGGTGAGGCGCAAAAACTCAATTTCGCGTGGGTTTAGTTTTACCTGCGCGGCTTTATCGCTGTTGAAGTTATGAAGCAGGTGCCGGGTAACAAAATCGGGGTAATATAAATCACCCTCAACTACCTTAATCAGTGCTTTTTCAAATTCATGCGGTTCGGCATCTTTTAACAGGTAGCCCTTTACACCGGCTTTAACCATGGATAATACCTTCTCGGCATCCTCAAACATCGATAAAATAATAACCCTGATGGATGGATGAAACTTGCGGAGCCACTGCGCTGTGGATATGCCATCCATTACCGGCATATTGATATCGAGTAATATAATATCAGGGATATGGCCGGCTGTGATATTATCTATCAGCTCTTTGCCATGCGCGGCTTCAAATAGAATATTGTAGTTGCCAAAGCTTTCTATCAGCGCGGCCATACCGCTTCTGAAAAGTCGATGATCATCAACCAGGGCTATTTGAATGGGTTCCGTTAGCATAAATTTCTTGTACCAGGGGGTTAAGCGATAGCTTTATAGTGCAGCCTTGTTTTGGCGAGCTGCTTATAACGGCCTCTGCACCAATCAATGTCGCCCTATTTGTCATGTTCCGTAAGCCCGATCCACTCTTGTCTGTAAGCAATTCGGGCTGGAAACCAACACCATCATCTTGGATGGTTAAATTAAACATTTGTGTATTATAATACAAACCAATTTTTATGTTGGCGGCATCGGCATATTTTAATACGTTATTTAAGGCCTCCTGGAATATCCTGAACAGTACCAGCTCGCGTTGTTCGCCCAGGCTGTAAGGCTCACCATCAACCAAAAGGTCCATATTGATGAGGCCGCTTTTGTTTATCCTGATGGCCTCCATTTCTAAAGTTTTAACCAGACCCAGGGCGCTGATGTGTTCAAAACTCAGGCTTTTGGATAGGTTACGTAAATCGGTAATGGTTTGTGCTACCAGTTCGCGGCTATCGTTTAGCTTCGTTTTTTCGGGCTCCAGTATCTTGTTGCCCAGCAAGCCGAGGTTTAGTTTTACAAATGATAATACCTGGGTAATATTATCATGCATTTCCCTGCTTACATAATTCAGCGTTTCTTCCTGTATTTCTATCCGTGTTTTCAGGAGTTCCTGTTCAAAAGCCGCCTGCAATTCTACTTTTTCTAAGCGATTCTTATTTTGTTTTTTTTGGAATAACAACAAAAAACCTACCATGAAAAAACCAAGCAACAGCAACAAGGCTGTGCCGGCCACTATGATTAGGATAACTTGTTCGTCTTTGTTAAACATGGAGGGCACGTAAATAAAAGTAAATTAAGCAATAGATTTACAATTACCGAAACGGTAATTGTAACAATTAAAAATGTTTATTGTCTTTGCCAGCCAATATCTTGTCATCTTTTTTCTTGAAAAAACTTAAAAGAGCAAGTCCAATCAATACATTAAATATGATGTTTACCGTGCCGGGGATGATGCGGGCGATTATAAGAAATGCATGATTATGCTTATAAGCCATATAACTGAAACAAGCATAAAAAAACGTGGTCCCCAACAGGTATAGCGATAAGCCGGTGGTAAATAAAAAATCAGGATTGTACATCAGTTTTTGATCTTCCGCTGCCTCATCAAGCAACAAGTAATAATATGCAAATGCCAGAACCAGCAAAAAGATGCCCTGTACAACCGTGGCGATAGTGGCTAACTTAAAGAAACCTTGTATAAACGCGATATCGATAAAGGTGAAGATCAAAACTAAGCCCTCAACTATAAATATTTTCCGTTTGTGGGGCTTCAGCTCTGGAAAGGATGCAAGCAGGTGGGTAAATAGCACCAACTCAACTACTCCCTCCATATTGTTGCACCACGAGTTGGTATGATGCCATATCAACAATTTAGAAGCTGTGGCCAGCTCGTAAAAAAAAGCAAATAATTGATACCAGGTAAGCCATTTGTAAAGATTAGGCAGTTTTTTGTAAGTAATTAACCCACATACAAAGGTCAGGAGATAAGAAATTATCGCTACCGTATTTATATTTAACATCCAATATTCTTAATGATGATTATAATGCAAAAGTAATTATCCTAAGCATTTATAAAACACCATTAAGAACAGGAATATTTACTAATTACTCGCAAGGCGGGCAGGTAGGACAATCGGGTGGGCAATTAGTCATTTTATTTACCGGATTTAATCCCCCCTCGTTTTCCTGCGGTTCGTAGCCGTTTAAAACATCGTTGTCGCTGCCGTTGTCATCTACTGTTCCGGCCAATATAATAGCTGTTTGGTTGGGGTAGGTGGTTTCGGTTTCATCATAAGCGCCAAGGTAAACCCGTACCCCGGTTGCTGTCTCTGGCAGGCTATTGATGTAGTCTTTTAAATCTTCAATAGGTATCCATGACGACAGCGTGTCATTTATGCTGTACGTTGAATCAATAAGACTTTTACGTGTAGACTCGTAACGCGCGGTCATTTGTTTTGCAATTGCTAAATCAATAATTTCCATACTTAATCAGGGTTTGTTTGTCGCCAATTTAACATTCTTATAAAGAATAATGCAACCCGTGTTTTAACTGATTTTCCACACCGCTAAATCACCCATAACGAGTGTTTTAATTGTGTTTTTAACACAAAGTACCCCTGCAATGTTAAATAGGTATTATCAATTATTACAACAAAAACGCTTTACAAGGATGATATAAGGGGGGCGGACAAAAAAATCAATGATGACAGCAAATGAACAGCTTTGTAAAGCTACCGGCTTGATAAGTTAGTTTAGAGGAGATAACTCATCGTATAGTAGAAGCTTTATATCACGGAATCGTCCAACAAAAACACAAACAACTCTTTGGGGCCGTGTGCGCCAAGTACCAGGGTTTTCTCAATATCAGCAGTACGGCTTGGTCCCGTTACGTTGCTGATCATGGATGGCAGGCGGTTGCCGTATTTATTTTTTAGCAATTTAAAGCCATCTTTTAACTCCATCACCATTTGAGAGGTATAGGCAAGCACAATATGAACCGGGGGGTATATACTTAAGCGCCGGCCGGCCATATTACCGTTGGAGAGCAGGATACTGCCGTTGCGCGCTATTAAAGCTTCGCAAAAGGTAAAGCCAACCTCGGCTTGTTCAAAATCCTTGTCGGTTTCATAAAAAGGGTATTCAAAACGGTTAAGGATATCCTGCAAGCCAGGTTCCCAGCAGTATATTTTACGCCAGTTGCGTTCTTCGGCAAGGGTAAGCAGGGTTTCTAAAAATTGGATCTCGTCTTCGCAAAAAATAAACTGACCGTTAACGGCGGTAAATTGCTCGGCAAAAACAACCTCGGGTATCTCTTCATCACTGGCATAAAGCGGCAAATCTTCCAGCTGCGGATAAGGGTTATCCCTTTTTTCCAGCAAGGCCTTACGGATTTTTTTTAGCAGCTTTTCTTTTGATGTAGTGATATCCCTCATAGTGTAAAAAGGAAAGCCACCAGCTTTGGCTGATGGCTTTGTATAATGTTATTAATTATTAAAGCTTTGGCGCTTCGCCATCAATTGACGATAATTCGGGATTGATGATACTATCAGGGATAGCGTTATTATCCGGAATTAAAGTTGGCTCGCCGTTTACAAACTTATCATAAGCGGTGCGGTGCTCAAATGGCCTTTTACCTAAAATCTCTTCTAAATCGGCCTGGAACAATACTTCTTTTTCCAATAGCTTTTTGGCTACGTTTTCCAAACCTTCGCGATGCTTAATTAACAGCGTTTTGGTATTGGCATAAACTTCCTCAACCAGGCTACGTACTTCAGAGTCAATCAGCTCGGCTGTTGAATCTGAGTAAGGTTTGCTGAATTGATTTTCGCCTTGAGGATCATAAAACGACAGGTTACCAACCTTGGCATTCATGCCATATATTTTAACCATGCCATAAGCTAAACGGGTAATACGTTCCAAATCGCTCAGCGCGCCTGTTGTGATTTTACCAAAAGTAATATCCTCCGCAACACGACCGCCCATTGATAATATCATATCGTCCATCAGCTCTTCTTTAGAAACCAGGAAGCGCTCATTTGGCAAATATTGCGCATAACCCAAGGCTGCAACACCACGAGGCACTATAGATACCTTAACTAAAGGATCGGTATGTTCCAGGAACCAGCCAGCGATGGCGTGACCTGCTTCGTGATAAGCAACAACGCGTTTTTCTTCTGGCGAGATCAAAGTATTCTTTTTCTCTAAACCACCGATAACACGGTCAATAGCATCCTGAAAATCCTGCATGTCAACCGCCTCTTTGTTTTTGCGGGCAGCAATTAAAGCGGCTTCGTTACAAACGTTGGCAATTTCGGCACCGGCAAAACCTGGTGTTTGTGCCGACAGTTTTTTAGCGTCAACATCATCAGATAATTTAATAGGCTTTAGGTGAACTTTAAAGATCTGCTCACGGCCATTCAAATCGGGTTTATCGATAGATACCTGCCTGTCAAAACGTCCCGGACGTAATAAGGCAGAATCCAATACATCCGGGCGGTTGGTAGCTGCCAGGATGATGATACCAGAATCGGTACCGAAACCATCCATCTCCACCAGTAACTGGTTTAACGTGTTTTCGCGTTCATCATTACCGCCTACGATATTGTTTTTACCACGGGCACGACCGATAGCGTCAATCTCATCAATAAAGATGATACAAGGGGCTTTGTCTTTTGCCTGGCGGAACAAATCACGTACACGTGACGCGCCCACACCAACAAACATCTCCACAAAATCAGACCCTGATAGTGAGAAGAAAGGCACATGCGCTTCGCCTGCAACAGCTTTAGCTAACAATGTTTTACCTGTACCTGGTGAGCCTACCAGCAATGCTCCTTTGGGAATTTTACCACCCAAATTGGTGTATTTTTTAGGGTTTTTAAGGAAATCTACAATTTCCATAACCTCCTGCTTGGCTTCTTCTAAACCGGCAACGTCATTAAACGTTACGGTTACCTGTGCTTCTTTATCAAATAAGGTAGCTTTTGACTTGCCAATGTTAAAGATCTGACCACCCGGACCACCGCCCGAACCGCCACTCATGCGGCGCATAATGAAAATCCATACCGCGGCAAAAAGGATCACCATAATTACACCCTGTACCAGCCAGTTTGATAAAAAGCTTTCGCGGGCTTCCCGTAATTCAAGTGATATATCGCCAATGGCCGGGTCAGCTGCTTCTGCAAACGCGATAGATTTTTTCAGGCTATCGTAAGAGTCGTCTGTAAATGTAAACTGTGGGCCGTTACCGCTTGGAAACACGTGCTGATCTTTATTCAGATCGGCATATTCGGGCTTGGTATTAAGGCTTTGTTTTTTGATGTAAACTTCAGCAACAATCAAATCGTTACTTTTATATGCTATGATCTTTTCAACATCGTGCTGTTTAAGCATTTTTGTTTCAAACTCCTGGTAGGTTACACGTTTGCCGCTATCGCCGCTCAATAAGGTTGATGCAAGCAGGAATGCCAAAACTATGATGCCATAAATCCACATAATGTTAAACTTAGGTGGTTTTGGCGGTGTTTTTTTATTAAGGATTTTCCTTATAGGTTTCGGACTTTCTGATTTATTATCTTTATTATCTTTCATTTCTGTTGTTACGTGCTCAAACTTACAATCTATAATTTAAAATACAAGGCAATAACATGACGCTGTTATGAGTCATTATGTGACTACTGATTAGGCGCTTTTGTAATTTTTAATTTCGGCATCGCCCCATAACTCTTCCACACCGTAATACTCCCGCTTGTCTGTACGGAAAATGTGTATCACAATGTCCACATAATCAAGCAGTATCCATTCGCCGTGCTCCAAACCCTCTTTGCGCCATGGCTCCTGTTGGGTTGCTTTAAAAATTTCATCTTCAATGCTATTGGCAATGGCTTTAACCTGTGTAGATGAATCGGCATGACAAATTACAAAGTAATCTGTTACCGAGCTGTTTAAGTTACGAAGGTCTAACCTTACTATGTCATTTCCCTTTTTTTCCTGGATACCATGTATTGCCAGTTCAGAAATATAGGTTGACTGACCTACCTTTTTACTTTTTACCATCAAAAAGAATTAGTTTTGAACGTTTTTTGGTTAAAAATTATTACACTTTGCAAAATAACATATTTTCGGGATTATTTGTTGGTCAAAATTTAGTAACAATTAAAGAAGTTGACTCAACAAATACTTTCCTCAAAACATTACTGTCAAATTCCAAGCCAGTGCCAGAAGGTACAGTCATTATGGCAGAAAGCCAGTATGCCGGTCGGGGCCAGCAACAAAACAAATGGCACAGTGAGCCGGGCAAAAACCTCACTTTCAGTATATTGCTAACACCCTCATTTTTACCTGTTTTACAGCAGTTTGACTTAACCCGGATAGTGAGCCTGGGTGTTTATGAGGCCCTTAAACCCCTGCTTGGCGACAAATTAAAAATTAAATGGCCAAACGATATTTATTATGACAACCACAAGCTTGGCGGTATTTTGATTGAAGCGCACCTGCAGGGCGATAAGATCAAGAATGCCGTAATTGGCATAGGGCTTAACATTAACCAGGAACACTTTGAGCCGGGGGCCGGCAATGCCATTTCTGTAAAGCAGATATTACATAAGGATTATGATTTACGAGTATTATTATTAGAAATTTGCGGGTATATAGAAGGATACTATCTTAATTTAAAGGCAGGTAATTTTTCTTTTGTAAGGAATGTTTATTTAAGCCGACTATATTGGTTAAACGAGGTAAAGCAATTCCAGAGTAACGGACAGGTTTTTACCGGAACCATTATTAATGTAAAAGATGAGGGTTTGCTGGTAGTTGAAAATAAAAATGAACTACAGGAGTTTAGCTTGAAACAAATTGAATTTTTAAATAAATAACTAATGAAAAAACTATTGATGATGATGGTGGCGCTACTAATTTGCGCCGGGGCTTACGCGCAAATTGAAACACCTGTAAGGTGGTCATACGCGGCTAAAAAAGTAAATGCTAAGGAAGCTGTTGTGTTTTTAAAAGCAACTATACAGCCAGGCTGGCACATATACTCGCTTAATGTTGGCGATGGCGGCCCAATAAAAACATCATTTGAGTTTACTAAATCAAAAGATTATGCACCGGTAGGTAAAACTACCGAGCCCACTCCAATATCCCGCTTCGAAAAATCATTCAACATGAATGTTACCTTTTTTGAAAAGGAAGTTATTTTTCAGCAAAAAATCAGCCTTAAATCAGCTTCGGTATCAAGCGTAACAGGTAAACTTACTTACATGACCTGTAACGATAAAAAATGCCTGCCACCAGAAGATCTTGACTTTACTATCCCTTTAGGCAAATAATCAGCTAAAAAATCAATGAAACTATTTAGCAAGATTAATTGGTTGCCAACCTCAATAGCTGTGGTAACCTTGCTTATTATATTTGGTCTTAATGCGCCCAAGCCGGTTTATGCCGCGCAAAAACAAGGTAAGGATACAACAGTATCTGCCGGCGATGTACAATTTACCGATATACCAACTGCTGCCGATAGTATAGCTATCAGAAAAAAGGCAGCGATGGAAGCCGCTGCAAAAACCACACAAAACGCGGTGTCATCGGCAGAAGCTGCTACCAGGCAAGCTGCTGCTACGGCAGACAATGCATCTAAACATGCCGGTTCTCAATCAGAAAAACCAAAAACGCTGTGGCAGATATTTATTGAGGGGCTAATTGGCGGGTTTACCGCAGTAATTCTGCCGTGTATTTATCCGCTGTTGCCATTAACAGTAAGTTTTTTTACCAAAAAAAGCGGCAGCCGCAGCAAAGCCATTATGCAATCGCTTATTTACGGTATTTCAATCATTGTAATATACGTAACGCTGGGCTTGCTTATCTCTATCATTTTTGGCTCAAGCGCTTTAAACGAACTGGCCACCAACGGCATCTTCAATATTTTCTTCTTTTTACTGCTGATCGTTTTCGGGATATCTTTCCTGGGCGCTTTTGAAATCACCTTGCCCAGCTCCCTGGCCAATAAGCTCGACGAAAACGCCGATAAAGGAGGCCTTGCGGGCATCTTCTTTATGGCATCAACACTTGTTGTGGTTTCATTTTCATGTACAGGGCCTATTATAGGCACGTTATTGGTTGACGCCGCTTCAAAAGGCGATCGTCTTGGTCCGGCAATGGGGATGTTTGGTTTCTCATTAGCCTTGGCTTTACCATTTACCATATTCGCGTTGTTCCCTTCTGGCTTAAAAAGCCTGCCAAAATCTGGTGGCTGGTTAAATAGTGTGAAGGTGATTTTAGGTTTTTTAGAACTTGCTTTTGCATTGAAATTTTTATCGAATGTAGATTTGGCCTATCACTGGCATTGGTTTGATCGTGAAGTGTTTTTATCACTTTGGATAGCTATCGGGTTGATGGTTGGTTTATACCTTTTAGGGAAAATCAAGTTTTCGCACGATAGCGATGCGCCATATCTAACTATTCCGAGAGTGTTTTTATCCATCATCGTATTCGCGTTTGTGGTTTACATGATCCCGGGATTGTGGGGTGCCCCGCTCAAATCTATCAGTGCTTTTTTACCGCCGATAGGCACACAGGATTTTGATCTTTCGCCGGTACCGGGAGGAAGCAGCGCCGGAGCGGAGACAAAATCTGATACAAGGGAAAGAAAATACGCGTCAAACTACACAGCCTTAAAAATCAAAGGCCTTGATCCCTGGTTTGATTATGACCAGGCTTTACAGGTTTCAAAAGAGCTGCATAAGCCCATATTGATTGATTTTACAGGTTTTGCCTGTGTTAACTGCCGTAATATGGAAACCAACGTATGGTCGGACCCGGTGGTGTTTAAAAAACTACAGAATGACTTTGTGCTTTTACAGCTTGTTGTGGATGACAAGGCCAATTTAGATGTTAAAGATCAGTTTACATCAAAGTATAGCTTCAAAAAAATTATTACAGTTGGTGATAAATGGAGCGATTTAGAGGCCGACCGGTTTAAATCCAACTCGCAGCCACTTTATGTATTGCTTGATAGCGATGGCAATGAACTAAAACAAAAAGATGGTACGCCAATACCGCATTATAATGCCGATTATCATATTGACCGATACCTTAAATTTTTAGATAGCGGGATAGCGGCTTATAAAAAGTGATACGGCGTTAATAAATTAAACGTAAATTCGCGGCAACTTTTAAAGGTTTGCCGCGTTTTTTGGTTACGGGGTAATGTTAAAAGCACTAATTAAATTATTCAATTTTTTAAGGTAGGGTTAAGCCAGCCATATCAGAGTAAAAAATGACGCAGATTAAAAAAATAGGACTTTATACTTCAGGGGGCGACTCGCCAGGCATGAATGCTGCCATCAGGGCAGTAGTACGTACAGCAATATATTACGGTATCGAGGTGGTGGGTATTCGCCGTGGCTACGATGGCATGACCAAGGGCGATTTTATACCCATGAACCGCAAATCTGTATCAAACATCATTCAGCGTGGGGGTACAATTTTAAAAACGGCTCGTTGCGATAACTTCCGCACACCCGAAGGCCGTCAGCAAGCATATGATCATTTAAAAAAACATAATATAGATGCCCTTGTAGGTATTGGTGGCGACGGTACTTTTACCGGCGCGAAAGTATTTGGTGCCGAGTTTGACATGCCGATCATCGGCCTGCCGGGTACCATCGATAACGATTTAATGGGTACCGATTTTACCATTGGTTATGATACTGCCATTAATACCGTTGTTGAGGCTGTTGATAAAATCAGGGACACTGCCGAATCACATGACAGGCTATTTATTGTAGAAGTAATGGGCCGCGACTCAGGCCTTATCGCCTTGCGTACAGGCATAGCCGCCGGTGCCGAAGCTATCCTGATCCCCGAAAGTAAAGGTGGCATGGATGGTTTATTTAACCGCCTTGAAAACGGTCGTAAAGATAAAACGTCACGTATTGTAATAGTAGCCGAAGGCGAAGAAGCCGGTGGCGCGTTTGAGGTTGGGCGACTGGTACAGGAGCGCTTCCCACATTATGATACCCGCATCTCGATATTAGGTCACATTCAGCGTGGTGGCGCGCCAAGCTGTATGGATAGAGTACTGGCAAGCCGCGTAGGCGCCGCCGCCGTTGAAGCGCTGCGCGATGGTCACCGCAACGAAATGATAGGCATCATCCACAATGAAATTGCTTACACGCCATTTGAGCACGCCATTAAACACCACGTTGAGATCAACCCTAACTTGCTAAAGTTGGTTGAGATATTATCAATGTAAAAAAATAGAATTAAGAGCATTATTGCTCAATGCCTCCCCCTGGTATTTGTATGATTCCCAGACTTACGAAGTTTTTAAAACTTCGTAAGTCTTCCGGAGTTTTGTCATCCCCCTGTCAGTCATCTCCAGGATATAAAACAAACAATCAAGTCTTTTGTCTAAAAGTCCTTGCTCCTTTATCCAAACCCTAAGGGTTCCCCGTAAAGGTATTATCAACAATTAACCGTATTACATCATCAATTTCGGTACTTACGGTGAGTATGTGCTCAATGATCTCTTCGTTATCGGGGTTGTAAAAATTATCGCGGTCCATGATACTTATCAGGCCCATCATGCTGGCTACCGGTCGCCTTATTTCATGGGAACTGAGTGAGGCGATGTTACGCAGGCGCTCATTTTGATCTATCAGCTCCTGTTCAATTTTAAGGCGCTGAGTTATATCGCGGGCAAAGCAGCCAACACCTATAATCTCACCTTGTTGGGTATATATGGGATTAAAACTTACCTCAAAATAAACGGGCGTATTTTTTGCCCTGTCAATACTTTCATTAATAATGGTGTATTGCTCGCCATCAAGTGCCTGTTGATAGTAAATTTTCCACTCCTGATGTATTTGCGGCGTATAGCCTTTGTGCATATAGGAGTGCACACCTTGTTTGGGTTCAACGCCGGTTAAATATGTGGTTTCGGTAATATAAGCGTTGTTCATATAAACGTAGCGCATCTCTTTATCAACAGACCAAATGTGATCATGTGTATTGTTGATGAGCGCTTCGAGGCTATTTTTTGCCCAGTGTGCTTCTTCCTGCGCGCGCCGCTCATGGGTAATATCTTTAACAAAGAAGGTAATACCCTCGGCAGATGGATATACCGATGTGCTGAACCATTTATCAATCAGCTCAAAATATTCGGTAAATTTAACGCTTTGGCGCTTTTGAATAGCTTCATAATAGGCGCGCCCAAAGCCCGAGTCCATAATCTCGGGGAAAACCTCCCATAACACATTGCCCAGCATCTCTTCCCTGGGCGTGTTGGTCATTTGTTCAAATGCCGAATTTACTTTTACAAACTTCCAATCGTTGTCAATAATAAAAAATGAATCGGTTATGCTTTCAATAAACGCGTCGAGTTTTTCGGATGCTGCTTTAACCTCTTTTTCAATTTTTAGTTTGTCAGTAATATCCTGCCCGATGCCTTGTATTTCGCATACCTGGCCGCTATCGTCAATAATGGAAATAAACTCCCAGTCGGTATCGTGAATGCCTCCGTTAACGTCGGGCTTTTTATGTACCAGCTTAACAATTTTACCAGGATTGTTAAGACACTCCTTAAAAGCTTCTACGCAAAGATGCAGTTCTTGCGGTATGGTGCATATTGAAAAATGCTGGCCAATAAGCTCGGTTGCTGTGAAGCCAAAAGTTCGTAAAAACTGCTTATTTACAAAGGTAAAGCTGCCATGTATATCAATCCTGATTAAAAAGTTGGTCTGTGAATCTATCAGCGAGCTTAAAAACTGTTCGCGCAACTTAGCCTCTTCCTGGTAACCAAGCTGGGTGGTAACATCAACAGCTTCTACAAGTACGCAAGCCCGGTTGTTATATTTTACGGGGTACCAGTTAATATCGGCAAAAATGGTGCTGCCGTTTTTGGTTAAATGCTTCCAGATGCCTTCGTTGCTGAAATCGCCTTTAGGCTTTAAAAATGATCCCCTATCCTGCAAAAGTTCATTCACCCTTTCTGCCTCCAGTGGCGACCGGATTTCGTTTACCGTCATTAGCAAAAACTCCTGCTCGGTATAGCCGTAGTTTTTAATAGCGGTGTGGTTAACCTTTACAAAGCGTAGGGTTTCCATATCGGCAATCCACACCGGGTTTGCGTTTTTGTAAAACAGATCGCTAAAAATTTCGGTCTCGCCGGCACCGGGGATTGTATTGACAGCAATGGAGCTGGTCAATATTTGATGCCCCGTTGAGGCATCAATTACCAGGCTTTTTTTATCGACTATGTTTTTGCCGGCATTCCCAGTTGTTGCAATTTGATAGTATAACGCCACAGATTGATCGACCTGTAAATTTTTAACCATTACATCGATCTCGCCGCGTTGGTTGGGTTGGATAAGAGTAAGCCAAAGTGAGGGATTATTATTTAGCTGTTGTGGCGTAATCCCTAAAATATTGGAAATAGCCGGACTAATGAACAGGAACTTTTGTTCATCAATGTCAAAAATAGTTATGCAATCGGTTACAGCGGCGTATGTATGGTTGAGCATACCTAAAAGAATCTCGGCTTATAGTATAAAGTTAACGTATTTGTATTAAAGTGTTTACATCAAGTACTTAATAATTTTGCCGCAACATCAGGCCAGTTATTTACCCGCTCAAAGCCTTCAATTAAAAAGTTATGCGGCGATGAATATAACAACTTACGCCCGTTAAAAGTTACAAAGTTTTTAATCCTATCATCAATCATAATATCAACATCCAGTATTTTATGGCCACAGAAGATGATATTGGTCCATGATATAAAAGGGAAGTGCTCTTCAAGCCAGGCTTGTTTATCTTCTAACGAGTATTTGAATTCCATAGCCGCCGAAGCGATGTAAACATCATAATGCTCCGTAAGCGCTTTTACTACATCCTGGCTGCCTGGCATTACTTTAAGATTCCTGAAAAAGCCGCGCTCATTAATGTACTGCTTTACCGAGCTTGCCAGATTGGCTGGCAATGTTTGGCCAAACTCCCGGCCATGCATATCGCTTAATAGTACTTCATGCTGATGGCGTTCTTTATATACTTCAATAAGCTTATCAACTGTATCGGCCAGTACTTCGTCCATATCAATAGCGATACGGGGTTTTCTATGAATGTTCATGGTGGGTTAAGTTGCAACTTTTTAAGCAGAATGGCAATTGGCTTTTAAGAATAATTGTAACGATAACGATGGACTGAATTTACTGGTCAATTCGTGTAATTCGACAAAATTTGCGACCATTTGTACACCCTTCAAATATTTAATTACAAGGCTTTTAAATTGTTAAGAATAATTTATACCTTTGCATCCCCGCAGAAAGGACTCCGGGGACATGTTGAATACATAAAATAAAGAAATGGCAACTAAAATTAGACTGCAAAGACACGGTAAAAAAGGAAAACCTTTTTACTACATCGTAGTAGCAGACGCCCGCGCTCCACGCGACGGTCGTTTCATTGAGCGTTTAGGTTCATACAACCCAAACACCAACCCGGCAACTATCGATATTGATTTCGACAAAACTTTAGCTTGGGTTAACACAGGTGCTCAGCCTACAGATACTTGTCGTGCTATCCTTTCATACAAAGGTGTGCTTTACAAAAAACACTTAGAAGGTGGTGTTAAAAAAGGTGCTTTAACTGAAGAACAAGCTGCAGAGAAATTTGCTGCATGGACTGATTTGAAAGACGGTAAAATCACCGGCAAAAAAACCAGCCTGTTAACTGCAAAAGACGAAGCTCGTAAATTAGCTTTGGCTGCTGAGGCTAAAAAGAAAGAAGAAAAAGCTGCTGCAATTGCTGCTAAAAATGCTCCTGTTGCAGAAGAAGTTGAAGCTCCGGCTGAAGAAGAAGCTGCTGCTGATAGCGCAGAATAATTCTTTTAAAGAATCAAGAATTAAGAGTCAGGAATCAAGAAAGCTGCAATGCAGGGTAATTGATTTTCACTCGATGATTTTCAATGGCGAAGCTACCAGCTTCGCCATTGTTATTTAACACTGTTTTATTATGAAAACCGAAGATTGTTTTAGGGTTGGCAGCATTTTAAAAACCAAGGGCCTTAAAGGCGAAATGCAGATATATGTTGACTTTGATAACCTGGATGCCATTAAGTTTGACGCCTTGTTTATTGATATGGCGGGCAAAATGATCCCTTATTTTGTACAGTCGATAAAATACCTGCAAAAGAGCAACGCCTATTTGTTTTTGGAGGATGTAGATACCATTGAAAAAGCGGCCTTACTGGTGCGCAAGGATATTTACCTGCCCAATAAACTAAAGCCCAAGAAGAAAAAAGAAGAATTTACCCTGGCAGATGTTGAAGGTTTCATAGCCATCGACGAAACCCATGGCGAGCTTGGCGAAATATTGGAGGTACAGGAATATCCACAACAGTTAATTGCTACTGTAAAATATCAGAATAAAGACGTGCTGTTCCCGCTAAACGTTGAGATCATTAAAGGAATTGATATTGAGGCGGGAGAGATTTATATTGATTTGCCTGAAGGGTTGTTGGACGTTTATTTATCGGAATAGTTGTTGATCGGTAAGAAAGAATTCATTGAAATTAATGGCTGCCGAATACACACTCGATTAAAAAGGTTGAAAAAATTATGTCTTACATATTTGCAATTTGAGGTAGATATTGTTTAAATTTAATAAATGAATCTTTTAGATAGATACGCACAATTTAAAATAGCAAAGAGTTTTAATAGACCCGATGTTAAAGGAGTTGTGTCCGTTAGGGATTACTCATTTGATATCCGGTTGGTTAATGGTGAGCTTTATGCTAATGGATTATCTTTAGCAGATTTTTTTGCTGAAGCGATGCTTTCTCTTGATGAAGAAATTTCATACGAAGAAGCGATCTATCAATGGCTATCTGAAATGTCTAAGTTCCAAGTAGCTTAGGTAAAAATTCTAAAGATAATTTGTCCCTATCTCCCAAATATTTAGCGGCACATTGGGGCATCCAAACCTCGTCTATAAATTTAATAAATACAGGGAGTATCTCATTTTTGTACTGTCTTGCATCTACCGTCATTCCATTTGGGAACTTATGGCTATACATTTTATGAGTGTCGGTTATAGAAGGATAATTGTCTTTTAGATATTGGGAGAATAATCTACCAACACTTACATCGGGCCTGATTTCTTTTCCATCAAAGGCTTTATTGGGTATTTGATAACCAACTTGTTCAAATCTGCCATAAATTCTAATAAATAGTTCGCTAATTACCGAGAAATGTCCTCTGTCTGTTCTGTCCCAATTGTCATTAAATCTTACAACGAAGTTGGGTGTATCAACTCTATTTGTAACAAAAGCTCCGGTTTTCCGAATCACAGGGATTACCTCCTTCGTTACCCATTTTCTAAAAGCTTTCGCTGATGGCTTTTTGCTTCTGAAGATTAAGTTATATAACCCACTTTCATTTATAAGGTTTGTTGCTCTAACTTGACCTGCCCTAAGGATTGGTGAGGTCAGCTTTTCATCGTCGTCAAGACCCCTAATCGCTTCAGTAACATTGGTAAGTCCTAAAAGATTACAAACTTCGACGGCTATAAACCATGGTTCGCCTTCTATTTCTATAGTGGTAAAATCATTGATTGAATTTGTGTTTTCTTCTTGATACTTAAATATAGCTAATTGCATGTGAGTAAGGTTAAGATAAATTCAAATATAATGATAAAACATCTGATAAAAAGAACCGCAATGCGTTGTCAAACACATTTGATAATTGTAAAGTTTGTTTTACATTTGGTAAACTAAACTTTACAATTATGAAATCACGATTCTTATTCCCGTACTGGTTCAGGTATTTTGGTTTAGCGCTCATTTTATTTCATGTGCCTGTGGTATTGTTTAAAAAAGAGTTGGGTTTTGATCAAGCCGGGGCAAATAATCCTGATCTTTTTAACAGTCACCACGTTTTTTTCATGACTACTACCTTGCTTATGGCTGTGGGTTTATTTTTCGCGGCTTTTGCCAAAGAGAAGATTGAAGATGAGCAGACCTCTCAGCTTCGCCTCGATTCATTGCAATGGGCCATTTATGTTAATTATGTACTTTTGGTGGTGAGTTTGATTTTAAGCAGTGATACAGAGCATATTTTGTTTTTAAATTTATTGGTGCCATTGGTGTTTTTTATAGTCCGTTTCAGGTGGAAGATCTTCCAGAATAACCGTTTACTAAAAAAGGAAGAGGCATAGTTATGAAAAATAACATCCGTGTAGAACGCGCCATTAAAAACATTACCCAGGCCGATTTGGCCGAAACCATCGGGGTATCGCGCCAAACCATCAATACTATTGAAAGTAACCGCTACGTGCCGTCAACTGTGCTCGCCCTTAAAATAGCCCGTGTTTTTGGCAAGCCCGTTGAAGAGATTTTTACCTTAGATGATGAAGATTAATTAAAAGCTATACTTATGAAAGATAAACCTGTTTTTGCCCCCGAGCTGGCTATCCCCAACGGAATAACAGATATCAGTTTTTATATTGACGCTTTTGGAGCCGAAGAGCTGCGCCGTTTTAGTAACGATGACGGAACGGTACATGTTTCTGAACTGGCTATTAATGGCGCTATGTTCCATTTGCACGAAGAAACACCGCACACCGGCCTCCGCAGTCCGCAGCGAAATGGACCATCAGTAATTATTGGCTTATTTGTAGCCGATGTGCACGCCGTTATTGAGCAGGCCGTTACCGCAGGTGCAAAAATTACCTCGCCCGTGCAGGATTATGATTATGGCTACAGGCAAGGCAGTATTGAGGACCCATTCGGCCATCGATGGCAGATACAGTGTGCGATTTAGGGAGCAAGGATTGATGGACAAAGGAATAAGGACTTTGAATAGTATTCAAAACGTTTAACAATTAAATCAAAGCGATCATGGCAAATGAACCTACTTATGGTAACGGCAAGATTTGTTACGTTGAAGTCCCGGCGATTAACATTGCACAATCGGCGGCGTTTTTTCAGAAAACATTTGGCTGGCACATTCGGCACGATAACCATGGCAATGCCTCTTTTGATGATGGTGTTGGGCAGGTAAGCGGGACGTGGGTAACAGGGCGCAAGCCAATGGGAGAGGCCGGTTTGCTTATTTCTGTTATGGTTGACGATGCTGTGGCTACACTTGAAGCTATTACAGCCAATGGCGGCACTGTCACCCAGCCCATCGGTAAAGATCATCCCGAGATTACCGCGCACTTTACCGATCCCGCAGGTAATTTATGGGGGATTTATCAGCATAGGGGATAGGGAAAGAGAACCGACTGATTAGAGCCAGAGATCGAGACGGTTTCGGGGAGACAACATTTTTCTTTAATCTTGCATCTTGATTCTAATTTCTTGATTCTGAAGCTATGCGTTTTGATATCATATCTGTTTTGCCGGGGTTGTTGGAAAGCCCTTTTGCACATTCTATTTTACAGCGAGCCCAAAAAAGGGGGATTGCCGAAATTCATGTGCATAACCTGCGCGATTACTCAACCCAAAAGCAAAAAAGTGTTGATGATTACCCCTATGGCGGCGGCAGTGGTATGGTAATGACCATTCCTCCATTCGCGGCCTGTATCGAAAAGTTAAAGGCTGAAAGGGAGTATGATGAAATAATATTCATGTCGCCCGATGGTGAGCGCCTTAACCAGGCCATTGCCAATCAATTATCCATCAAAGCCAACATTATTATTTTATGCGGACATTATAAGGGCATTGATCAGCGCATCCGTGATATTTATGTTACCCGCGAAATTTCTATAGGCGATTATGTGCTTTCTGGCGGCGAGCTGCCTGCCGCTGTTTTGGTTGATGCCGTGGTGCGGTTGATACCAGGAGTGCTAAGCGATGAAACATCGGCCCTGAGCGACTCTTTCCAGGACGATATGCTTGACGCCCCTGTATATACCCGCCCTGCCGACTGGAATGGGCACAGGGTGCCTGATATTCTATTGAGCGGCAACACCCCCGAAATTGAAAAATGGCGCTTTGAGCAAGCCTTAGAACGCACCCGCCAACGAAGGCCAGATTTATTGGGGGAGTGATGGTTAGATTGAGTTGAATAAGTTGGATTGAGTTGAATAAGTTGAATTGGGAAATACTCGATTGAGCAATAATGCAAAAAACGATTGACTAGCTGAAAAAGTTAAAGTATAAAGAGTCAAATAAACTGAATCCAACTTATTCAACTCAATCTAACTCAATCAACCGCTCTCTTAATCAACACAATCAACCATTCACCAACGCCACATTGTTAACAAAAAACAAAATGTGGAAATTTTTTAAATACACTTTTATTTATCAAAAAAAAGCCCTATAATTGCAATCCGATTTTTACGGGCTAAAAATCGCTTTAAGAGCTAAAAATCATGGATTTAGTAAAATTTGTTGAAGAGCAATCAATAGAAAAAAGACAGTTTCCTACCTTCAAGGCTGGTGATACTGTAAGTGTGCATTATAAAATCAGAGAAGGAAACAAAGAGCGTGTTCAGCTTTATCAAGGTGTTGTTATTCAACGTAACAGTACAGGTAACTCTGAAACTTTCACTGTTCGTAAAGTTTCTAATGGTATAGGTGTTGAGCGTATCTTCCCTATAAACTCTCCAAACATTGATAAAATTGAAGTGAACAGCATTGGTAAAGTGCGTCGCTCTAAATTATACTACCTGCGTGCCCTTACCGGTAAAGCAGCTCGTATCAAATCAAAAAGAGTTTAATTACCCGCTACGCTCTTACTTTTTAAAGAGACATACAAAGAATTTAAAAAGGCCTTTTCTGGTTCTGCCGGGAAAGGCCTTTTTTATCAAAAAAATTCAGGCCCCACGTCAAGGGATTTATTTAGCTTGTTAACAAGCTAATCTAATTCGCCGTTGCTAAAAGTGTCGCCCTGGTTAATGTCGCCGGTTTCATAGCCTTTTTTAAACCAGTACACGCGTTGGGCGCTTGTGCCGTGAGTAAAGCTATCTGGTTCCACACGTCCCTGCGATTGTTGTTGTAAACGGTCGTCGCCAATGGCGTTGGCTGCATTCAGCGCGTCTTTAATGTCCTTTTCGTCAATCACTTTTTTTACGCTTTGCTCGTAATGGGCCCATACACCCGCGTAAAAGTCGGCCTGTAATTCCAGCTTTACCGATAGTTTGTTGTAAGCTTTGCGACTCATGCGACTGCGTGCCCTATCCATTTTTGCGCTAATACCCAACAGATTTTGCACATGGTGCCCAACCTCATGCGCTATTACATAGGCATTGGCAAAATCGCCGGCGGCACCAAAGCGATTTTTAAGCTCATCATAAAAAGAAAGATCGATGTACACCTTGGCGTCGCCCGGGCAATAAAACGGTCCGGTAGCCGAGCTTGCGCTTCCGCATGCCGATTCTACACCATCGGTAAACAGTACCAAATGTGGGTACTGGTAGGTTTTACCCATATCCCTGAAAAGCTTGCCCCAAATATCTTCGGTATCTTTAAGTACTACACGCACAAATTTTTTCCCATTGTCCTCGGGCGCATTTGGATCTTGCGCTTGTTGTTCTGTTTGTGTATTACCATTGCTTACCTGGTTAAGTAATTGCGAAGGATTGATGCCCGTAAAAATATAAATAGCGGCACCAATGAGGCCCAGGATACCTCCGCCTAAAAACAGTCCTCTGCCGCCGCCACTGCCGCGTTCATCTTCTACATTATCGCTTTCGCCTCTGCCAAACCATTGCATATTGTTGGGTGATTAAGATTTTTAAAATAACAGGAAAGCGGGAGGAAATGTTTGCGAAGCCCCTAACCAAGCCCCCCGGCCCCCTAAAGGGGGAGTTTGAAAACAAAAAAGGCGTTCACCATATAGTAAACGCCTTTTTAATAAAATGCAAATCAAAAAACTCCTCCTTTAGGGGGCTGGGGGGCTTCGCTTCTTACTTTATCTCAAACACCGCCTGGATATTGAAGCTTAGTTTAATCTTTTTAAAGTCGATGTCAGAATCAGCGGCAGGCGCGGCGGCTACAGCCGATTTAAACATCATGGTGTTGTAAACGCGTGGCTGTGGGAAGCTGCTGTTATCGCTTTCGGTAATGTTTAGCACATCGCCTAATTTGTTGCCAAGGCCGGCCAATAAAAAGGTGGCTTTATCGCGGGCGCTTAACAGGGCTTTCAGTTTCAATTCGTTTTTCAAGGCGTCCATTTTCGAATAGGCATAGCTATCGATGTTAGTACTTTGGATGCCTTTAGGGTCGATTTTCGACATGATCTGGTTAAACTTATTCAAATCTTTAACCCGCAGTCCATATTGCTTGCTGGCCAAAAAATCCGGTGCTTTTTTCTTTTGATAAGTATTGTTCCAGGCCGATACGTTGTTAACCGTAAAATCTGTCATGGGGATGCCGGCATCTTTAACAGCTTTTTCCAGCTGATCTTCCAGGTCGTTAATCTGGATGTGTTTTTTGCCATCCATATATTCCTGCAGTGAAATGGATACGTTAATAATATCGGGAGTAACCTCTTGCTCGGCAATGCCGGTAACTTCTATTTTACGGCGCAGGTCGACAGCTTGTGCAAATGCCGAATAAGTAAATGTAATAAGTGCAGACAGGATAAGTAACTTTTTCATAATAGTAATTTGTACATGTATTTGTTTGTATGACTATGGTAACGTGTGTATGGTTTAATATGTAACAGCTAAAGCGGTTTTTGTTTTGTTTTTGAACAATTATGCTTGTAAATCAATTATATAAAACCTTTACTTTTTTCACAGTTGATGGGTATTTTAAAAAGAAACCATAATCGGAGGCAGGCGTAATTCATAAACCCGAATAGGAGTAAAGACATCAACTCCTGTTTTTAATACAACCTATAGCTTTATTGATACACATGCTTTTTGAGGGGAAAAGATATTTACACACATAAATTATCTTAATAATTAATATTATTAAAAAATATGATATTTTGGCATTGCCTTTGCCATTAGGTAAACACAAAACTTAAAAAACATTTACTATGGCAACTACAAAAGCAAAAGCTCCTGAATTAACAGAAAGCGTAGAAGATTCGGCATTAAACGAATTATTTTTAGATGAATTGAAAGATATTTACTGGGCAGAAAAGCACCTTGCAAAGGCTTTGCCTAAAATGGCAAAAGCGGCAACATCAGATAAGCTGCGGTCGGCCATTGAAAAACACCTTGGCGAAACAGAAAATCAAATTACCCGCCTTGAGGACGCGTTTGCCTCTATTGGCGAAAAGGCTGTTGCTGTAAAATGTGAAGCGATGGCGGGTTTATTAAAAGAAGGCGACGAAATTGTAGCTGAAACGGAAAAAGGCAGCATTACCCGCGATGCAGGAATTATTTCGGCCGCGCAAAAGATTGAGCATTATGAAATTGCTTCATACGGTACGCTTAAAACGCTGGCAATGGTTTTAGGCTATAACGAAGCAGCGGAACTGTTGGATTCAACCCTACAGGAAGAAAAAACCTGCGACGGCCTGCTTACCCAGATAGCAGAAGCCGGAATTAACCAGCAGTCAAAATCTGAAAAGGCTTAACACCATATCTATTGATATTCACCAAACGGCATTGCACATGAAGTGTAGTGCCGTTTGGCGTTTAGATATTAACCGGATTAATTTTTTAAAACATTTTACAGGTATCGGCGATTATACAATTATCTATGAAATTATTAACTAAAATCACACTGTCATGAACTCATTATTGTATATCATTGCCGTTATTCTTGTAATCGGCTGGGCTATAGGCGTATTTTTTACCACTGTAGGTAGCTTAATTCACGTATTATTGGTAATTGCCATTATAGCCGTATTATTGGGTGTTATCAGAAGGCCGACGGCTATATAAAGAGCCTTACCCAACCCTCTCCAAAGGAGATGGCTTTTGATTTTCAGCTTTTTGACCCTGTTTTTAAAGTCCTCTCCTTTGGAGAGGATTTAGGTGAGGCTCTTAAAATTCCACATAAGCCAGCACCGTGTTCTGCTTCTTGCTTCCGTTGGCATCGGTAACTACCAACGCGCCCTTACGGAACAGGGTTAAACCTTCCCAGTTGTTTTTGTTGCCCGGGAAAGTGGCAACTTCTTCCCATTTCGTACCCTTATAGTTTTTGAGTTTTACAATACGAGCATAAGTAGTTTTAGTCGATTTTAAGTAAGCCGAGTCTTTATTGAGGCTGTCCCGCAGATCGGGAATAATGGTTTTGATGTTGTTTTCCTGGTTGTGCAATTTGTCGTTGCCAAGGTAATATTTGTAGTCGCCATTCCAAAAGTAGTTGATGGCATACAACTCATCTTTGGCAGTTGCGGTAATATCTGTGATCCTGAAATATAACTGTGGCGTTTTAATGGCCCCCGGTGCTTTAGTAAATGAGGTATCTATCAAATAGCCTTGTCCGCCGTTAGGCTCGCCGTTGTATTCATAATAAGCCAATAACTTTTTTTCCTTAGGTAACCAGGTAACGGCTTCAAAGCCGGCGTTATATATAAGTTCCGGGCGCTTAAGCTTCAGAATATGATCTGCATCTACCACTATCTGGTTGTTTGGTAAATCCAGTTTGGCTTTAAGCAGGTAGCAGTTTTCCAGCTTATCATCGGTTTCTATAGATAGGTATACTGTATTATTAACAATGCTGATCGCTTCAAAACCCTCATATCCCTCGGCAACATCCTCGGGTAGTTTGTCAAGGTTCATTACTTTAAGCGCTTTGTAGGCAGATAGTGCTGTATCCTTGCCATCTACAACCCGGCCAATGCTATCTGTGAGCAGGCTGTAAATTAAAAACTCACCTTTCAGATTGTCCTTTTTTACCGGTGTTTTATGATCGCCATATTGGGGTATTAAATACACCCGGTTGCCGTAAGTACACATGCCCGAATACTCTTCGGCCACACCCGCGATTGCTTTGGGTAAAGGAATGGTTTTGTATTTACTTTGACTGTGCGCCAGTGTTGAAAAACATAGTACAGCAACAGATAATAAAAAAGATCTTTTAAGCATACAAACAGTGTTATCAACGTAAAATTAAACATACGTTTTATTTTGAACATGAAGGGAACGTTAAGACTTCAAGCTAATTAACCCACCCGAACCCCGCAACCCGATCCCCGCACCTAAATAATCTTATATTTACAGCTAACACATAAATATTTAACAAATTTTAACAATTAAACATGGAATTTTTTTAGCAGAAAAAAGTTTAGGTGTTTAAGTTTGCTACTCGAAATAAAAAAGGCTTCATGGACGAATTTAAAAGTAATAACGAAAACGTTTCTGCGGGTGCTGTTACCGGCAGTACATCGTATTCAACCGATATCAGGGCGCTTAATGAAATGATACAACGCGAAAGCGCTTTTATCGATCTGCTTAAAATGGAGATGGATAAAGTGATCATCGGTCAAAAATATATGGTTGAACGTTTGCTGATCGGTTTATTGGCCGATGGGCACATCCTTTTGGAGGGCGTTCCGGGTTTGGCAAAAACGCTGGCCATCAACACGCTTTCAAAAGCTATCCAGGTTGACTATAGCCGTATACAGTTTACGCCCGATTTGTTGCCTGCCGATTTGCTGGGTACCATGATCTACAACCAAAAAAAGGAAGAGTTTATTGTTCGTAAAGGTCCGTTGTTTTCTAACTTCATCCTTGCGGATGAGATTAACCGTGCACCGGCCAAAGTACAAAGCGCGCTGTTAGAGGCCATGCAGGAACGCCAGGTAACTATTGGCGATAATACCTTCCCGCTGCCAAATCCGTTCTTGGTACTGGCTACCCAAAACCCTATTGAGCAGGAGGGTACCTATCCGTTACCAGAAGCACAGATGGACCGTTTTATGTTGAAGGTAGTGATCACTTATCCCGAGAAGGAAGAAGAGAAAAGGATCATTCGCTCAAACATATTACCGGGCGGTATGCCAAAGCCATCGCCAATTGTTAAACCAGAGGAAATTGTACGCGCGCGCAAAATTGTACGCGAGGTGTATATGGACGAAAAGATTGAGCAATACATTATTGATATTGTGTTTGCTACCCGTTTCCCGGATCAGTATAAACTGGCGCACTACAAAAACCTGATGACTTACGGCGCATCGCCAAGGGCAAGTATTAACCTGGCACTGGCTGCCAAGGCTTATGCCTTCATCAAACGCCGCGGTTATGTAATTCCGGAAGATGTTCGCGCTATTTGTCATGACGTACTGCGCCACCGTATTGGTTTAAGCTATGAGGCCGAGGCAGAAAACATCACCACGGAAAATATTATAACAGGCATTTTAAACGCGGTAGAGGTACCGTAGGCCTCACCCCGGCCCTCTCCAAAGGAGAGGGAGGTAAAAGGAAAGCGGATAAAACTCTAAAAAAGACTATCAAAAGTCCTCTCCTTTGGAGAGGATTTAGGTGAGGCTCATATGGCAAAAGATACCAAGGATCTGTTAAAAAAGGTTAGGAAGATTGAGATAAAAACCCGTGGCTTAAGTAACCACTTATTCTCGGGCGAATATCATTCGGCTTTCAAGGGGCGGGGTATGGCCTTTAGCGAGGTGCGCGAGTACCAGATTGGTGACGAGATACGCACTATCGACTGGAACGTTACTGCTCGTTTTAACCACCCCTACGTAAAAGTATTCGACGAAGAGCGAGAGCTTACCGTTATGCTGCTGATGGATGTAAGCGGGTCTGAAAACTTTGGTACGCAAACCCAGCAAAAGCAGGATTTGGCTACCGAGCTTTGCGCTGTGCTGGCTTTTTCGGCCATTCAAAACAATGATAAGGTAGGGGTGATATTTTTTAGCGATAAGATAGAAAAATTCATTCCGCCCAAAAAAGGTCGCAGCCATATCCTGATGATCATTCGCGAGCTGATTGATTTTAAACCCGATAATAAAGGTACCAACGTGGCTATAGCGCTTAAATATTTTACAAGCGTTATTAAAAAGCGTTGTACGGCATTTTTATTGTCAGATTTTGTTAGCCCAGCTTTTGATGATGAGCTGAAGATTGCCAATAAAAAGCATGATATTATCGCCTTAAGATTGTATGATAAGCACGAGGAAGTTTTTCCTAACCTGGGCCTTATCCCGGTTAAGGACGATGAAACCGGCGAACTGATGTGGGTAAACACTGCCGACGAAAAAGTGCGCCATGCCTTTGGCGCGGTAGCCCGCGAACGGAACGCTAAACTTGCCGATACTTTTAAAAGATCGGGTGTTGATTTTACCAGCATAGGTACGCATGAGTCATACGTAAAACCATTAATGACATTATTTAAAAAACGGGAAGGCCGGAGATGATCAAGCATTTAAAATATTTCCTGGTATTGCTGCTTACAGGTGCTTTTTATGCCGCTTTTGCCCAGGCCCCGCAAGCCGGCGCCAAGCTGGACAGAACAACCATTAAGATAGGCGAACAAACACTGTTGCACCTGAGCATCAAACTCAATAAAAAAGATAAGGCCGAGTTTCCGGTAGTGCCAGATTCCATTGCCGAAAAAATTGTGGTTGTAGGCGTAAAAACCGATACCATAGCCGATAAAGCCGATGCCTCCCTCGAAACCATTCATAAAGCTTATACGGTAACCGGCTTTGATAGCGGGCAGTATGTAATACCATCATATGCCTTTAAAACCGGTAACGGTGTGGTTAATTCACCATCGGTAACTTTAAACGTAACTACACTTAAGGTTGATACCACCAAAGCCTTTTTTGATATTAAACAGCCGCTTGCTATTGATTATACCTTTTGGGATTGGCTGCGCGATAACTGGCAATGGGTTGTGGGTATTTTTCTTGTTTTGTTGCTGATTGCCGGCATCATCTACTACTTAAAAACACGACCTAAAAAGGTAATCATTGTGGAGCCACCAGCGCCAATACTGCCACCACACATTATAGCCCTGCAAAAACTGGCCGAACTGCGCGATAAAAAGCTGTACCAGCAGGAAGTAAAAACGTATCACATTGAGTTAAGCGAGGTAATGCGCGAGTATCTGGAAAAGCGTTACGCCATTAAAGCCCATGAGCAAACCACCGATGAGATTTTTGATAGTTTACGGTCGTTACAAATTACCGCGGATAACAAGGATACATTGAGGCAGGTATTGGTACTGGCCGATTTGGTAAAATTTGCCAAAGAGAAGCCCCAGCCTTTTGAAAATGAACAAAGTATGGATAAGGCCATAGGTTTTGTAAATAATACCAAACCCGCCTTTGTACCACAGGCCGATAAAGAAGAGGGGACAAAATGAGCTGGTTTAAAGGAATAGAATTTGCACACCCCGCGTTTTTCTGGCTGTTCCTCAGCATACCCTTAATGGTGGGCTGGTACATCTGGAAACAACAGCAATTACAGGGCAATTTAAATGTGCCTACTATAAAAGGTTTCGCGGTAGCAAAAAAGAGTTTATTGCCCAAATTCAGGCATTTCGCTATTGTAATGCGTTCATTGGCTATTGCCGCGTTGGTGGTAGCGTTGGCCAGGCCGCAATCTTCATTGAGCTGGCAGGATAGTACCACCGAGGGTATTGATATCATTATTGCCTCAGATATTTCGGGCAGTATGCTGGCCGAAGATTTTAAGCCCAACCGCCTGGAAGCCGGTAAAAACATCGCTATCGATTTTATCAAGGGGCGTCCGGATGACCGTATCGGCCTGGTGATCTTCAGCGGTGAAAGCTTTACCCAATGCCCGCTTACTATTGACCACAGCGTACTCATTAACCTGTTCAGCGATATCCGCAACGGGATGATTACCGATGGTACCGCCATAGGTATGGGCCTGGCTACTGCGGTAAATCGCTTAAAAGGCAGCCCCGCAAAAAGTAAAGTTGTGATATTGCTTACCGATGGTTCAAACAACTCCGGTTCGATACCGCCAATAACCGCTGCCGAAATTGCCAAACAATTTGGCGTAAGGGTTTATACTGTTGGTTTGGGTACAAAAGGTTTTGCACCATACCCGGTACAAACACCAATGGGCGTACAATACCAGCGCATGCCGGTGGATATTGATGAAGGTACACTTTCAAAAATTGCCGGCATTACTGGTGGGCAATACTTTAGGGCAACCAATAACGAAACCCTTAAAAATATTTACACCCAAATTGATAAGTTAGAAAAAGCCAAAATAGATGTTACTCAATATCGCCGTAAAACAGAAATGTTTATGCCTTGGGCCATTTTAGCGTTGGCTTTACTCTCACTTGAATTTTTATTAAAAAACACCCTGTTTAAAGGGGCTTTAACATAACAGATGCTACGTTTTGCACATACACAGTTTTTATGGGCGCTGTTGATCATCCCGGTATTCTTTATCGCTTTTTGGGCGGTGAGTTACTGGAAGCGTAAGGCCATCGCGTCGTTAGGCGATAAGGGGGTGGTAAAACTGATGATGCCGCAGGTTTCAACTACCAGGCCGTGGTGGAAGTTTTCTTTCTTCGCATTGGCTTGCGCCATGCTCATCATCGGCATTGCCGACCCGCAAATTGGTTCAAAAACCGAGGACGTAAAACGCCAGGGTGCCGATTTGATGATCCTGCTTGATGTATCAAACAGTATGTTGGCCCAGGATTTGGCACCAAGCCGCCTGGAAAATGCCAAACGGGCCATTGCCCAGTTGATAGACCGATTGCATAGCGACCGTATTGGCATTGTTGTATTTGCCGGCGAAGCTTACGTGCAATTGCCCATCACTACAGATTACTCGGCAGCTAAATTGTTTTTAAATACCATCAGTACCGATATGGTACCAACACAAGGTACGGCTATTGGTGCCGCGATAGACCTGGGTATGCAATCATTCGATTTTAAGAACGGCACAGGCAAGGCCATGATTGTAATTACCGATGGCGAAAACCACGAGGACGACGCCGTTACCGCCGCAAAAAACGCCCGGAGCCGCGATGTGTCCGTTCATGTGGTAGGTGTAGGTTCTGAAGCCGGCGCACCGATCCCGGTTGTTGAAAACGGCAGGCAGGTTGGCTTCCACACCGATAGCACCGGGCAGCAGGTAGTGAGTAAGCTAAGCGAGGATATGTGTAAAGAGATTTCATCGGCAGGCGGAGGTGTTTATGTACGCGCCAATAATACCAACAGCGGCCTGGGCATAGTGATGGATCAGATCAATAAAATGCAGCGCAAAACTTTAGATACCAAGTCGTTTAAGGATTTTGAAGATCGTTTCCAGTTTTTTCTGGGTATAGCATTTGTGTTGCTGCTTGTTGAGTTTTTTATATCGGGTCGCAAAAATATGCGTCTGAGTGCTATAAAGTTATTTGAGGTAAAAAAGTCATGAAGCAATTAATTATCATCGCATTATTAGTACTGCAGGCTTCATTTCTTTTTGCCCAGCAGGAAAAAAAATATATCAAAAAAGGTAACGAAGCTTACCAGGCAAAAAACTATAAAGAAGCCGAAGCCAATTACCGGGCATCGGTAGGTAAGGCGGCAAAAACGGTTCAGGGCAATTTTAACCTTGGCGATGCCTTGTACAAGCAAAAAAAATACGATGAGGCCAATAAGCAGTTTGCTAAAATAGCGGCTACCTCAAAAGATAAACAAATTCAGGCAAATGCTTTTCACAACATCGGCAACTCGTTTTTGCAAAACCGCAAGCTGGAAGAGAGTATTGCCAATTACAAAAAATCTTTAATCAGAAATCCTAAAGATGAGCAAACCCGCTATAACTTAGCGTACGCTCAAAAGCTGCTTCAAAAACAAAAGGACGATAAGAAGAACAATAAGGATAAAAACAAAGACAAGAATAAAGATAAAAACAAGGATAAGGACAAGAACAAAGACGATAAGAATAAGGATAAAGACAAAAAGGACGATAAAAAAGACGACAAGGACAAAAAGGATCAGGATAAAAAGAACCCGGATAATAAAAACGGGGATAATAAAGATCAGCAGCAACAACAGCCTCAACCCAATAGTGTATCAAAAGATGACGCTCAACGGATGCTCGACGCGCTGAACAATGATGAAAAAGCGACCCAGGATAAGCTTAAAAACAAAAAACTGAAAGGCGAGCGAAGAAAGATCGCGAAAGATTGGTAGCCTTGTATTGATAACACATGAAATTGAAGTTTTATATATTGCTCTTTCTGTTTTTAGGAACTACTTTATTTGCCGCTGCCCAGGTAAAATTCACGGCATCGGTTGATAAAAGTGAGGTAGGGACCACCGAACGTTTTGAGATTACGTTTACCGTAAACAGCAGTGCAGAAAAGTTTGTGCCACCCAGCTTTGATGGCTTTTTGGTAGAGGCTGGTCCCAACGTATCACAAAGCATGACGGTGATTAATGGCGTATCATCAGGAGCTATCGCGTATAGTTATGATTTGGTTGCCATAAAAGCGGGCGTGTTTACCATTGGTCCGGCATCTATTGCGGTAAGTGGTAAAACTTTAAAAACCCAGCCTATAAAAATTAAGGTGGTAAAGGGCACGTCAACAGCGCAGGCCAACGCGGCTGCCCGGCAGCAGGCCTTACAAGCCCAGGCGCAAGGTGCTGATGTAGTATCGGGCACCAGAAATATTAACAAAGACCTGTATATACGGGCCGAGGTTAATAAAACCAACGTTTACATTGGCGAGCAGTTAACGCTAAGCTATCGTATTTATACCCGTGTTGGTTTGGCAGGCAGCCAATTGGAAAAAATGTCAGATCTGAATGGGTTTTATAGCCAGGAGATTAAAAGCATAAGCCAAACCGCCAACTGGCGTATCCAGGTAATTAATGGCGTGCGGTTCAACGTTGCCGAGATTAAACAAAACGTACTTTTCCCCGAGCATGCCGGCAATATCACCATCGACCCAATGATCATGGATTTTATTGTGCGCGAAACCGTAGCCTCAAAAGACCCATTTGATAGTTTTTTTGGCGGGGTGAGTTACAATGATGTAAAGTATAAAATTAAAAGTCTGCCGGTAGTTATTCATGTAAAACCATTGCCAGAGGCGGGTAAGCCTGCCAGTTTTGGCGGAGCGGTTGGTAAATTCCAGATAAGTTCAACGCTTGATAAAACGCACGTAAAGGCCAATGATCCTATCAACTACAAAATAGTAGTATCGGGCAAAGGAAACCTTAAATTGTTGAAACCGGTTGCTCCTGAGTTTCCTGCCGATTTTGAAAAATACGATCCTAAAGTAACGGATACCATTGCCGATGCAGAAAGCGGCGAAACTGGTACCCGTACCTATACCTACCTGCTCATCCCAAGGCATGGCGGTAATTTTACTATCGACCCGGTTAAGTTTGCCTATTATGACCTGTCTGCAGGTAAATATGTAAGCACGCAAACCAAAGGTTTTGATATTAAGGTTGATAAAAGCGCCACCGAAAATAACGTAGTATCATTAGGCGATGCCGATAAGCAGGACGTAAAGCTGCTGAATAAAGATATTCGCTATATTAAAACAGGAGACGAAGCCGATAGCCTCACCAAAAATGGCGAAGGCTTTTATGGTTCGCCTACGTACTATTTACTGCTGCTGTTGGGGCCGTTGTTGTTTGCCGGGGCTTTGGTGTATGGAAAATGGTATGAGGTAAGTAACAGCGATATAGTGAAGGTTAAAAGCCGCAAAGCGGGCAAAATTGCCGCCAAACACCTGGCCAGCGCTAATAAACAGTTGCAGGCTAACAACAGGGTCGCTTTTTACGAAAATGTGTTTAAAGGCTTATATGGGTACCTGAGCGACAAGCTAAATATTGCGGCTGCCGACTTGAACCGAGAAAAAATAGCATCGGAATTAAAAGCCCGTAACCTTGACGAGCCTCTGATTAACGAACTGCTGGAAACCCTTGATCTGTGCGATATGGCACGTTACGCGCCGGTATCGGGCGTATCAGAACAGCAAATGTTTGATAAGGCAAAAAATATGATCAATGACATTGAAGATAAAATATAACATGCTAAAGCGTTGTATCTATATATTGCTGCTCATTGCATCGCCGTTACTTGCGTTTAGTAATGATGGTTCGGCCGCGCTGTTTAAAAAAGGAAACGATCTGTATCAGAAAGGCAAATACAAAGATGCCCAAACAACCTACCAAAAACTGGTTGACGATGGCTATCAATCTATAGCCTTATACTACAACCTGGGCAATTCTTATTATAAAACCGGCGATATCGCGCCAGCTATTTTGTATTATGAAAAGGCGCATAAATTATCGCCCGGGGATGAGGATATTAACGCCAACATCAGGCTGGCTAATACCAAAACAGCCGATAAGGTTGAAGCGCCGCAGGAATTTTTTATTACTAAATGGTGGCATGGCTTTATCCTGGCATTGCCTGCAGATACCTGGGCAATAGGAGGGGTTTTACTTGTACTTGCCGGGTTTGGTTTGTTTATTCTTTACCGGTTTACCAATTCTGTAGCTATTAAAAAAACAGCTTTCTTTTCGGCCATTGCGGCATTGATTATCGGCGTTTGCGCGGCATTTTTAGCGGGCCGGCAAACCCATTATTTCGATTCGCACCATGATGCTATCATCTTCAGCAGTACTGTTACCGCTAAAAATGCACCCATGGCTACGGCCAAAAACGCTTTTGTATTACATGAAGGCACCAAAGTAGAGATCCTCGAAAATAATGGCACCTGGATTAGGGTTCGGCTGATAAACGGCACCGAAGGCTGGGTTACGGTTGGGGATGCGAAAGAGATATAGGGAGATAATCTATCTCCATACAAGTTAAAAAAGGCAAAGTCTTCCTGAACTTGTTTCAGAACCCCATAGGACATGTTATCCGCATGGACTTAGCACGTGGGGTGCCGAAACAAGTTCGGCATGACGTAAGGTTTTAAGGCCGCCTAAGCTTCCCTTAATAACTATAAACCTTTTCCCCTTTATTCAACAACTCCAATACATCCTCTTCAGTACCTGTAAACGGCCCCGACGACGCGATGTTGTAACTTGCCATAGCGGCAGCAAATTCGCCCGCTTGTTGGAAAGAAGCGCCTTTGATGCGCTGATAAAGATAACCTGCCATATAAGTATCGCCGCAGCCTGTAGCATCAACCACAGCGGTAGGGGTATAGGCCGGGATATTGTAAAATACACCGTCGGTATAAATTACAGAGCCCATGCTGCCCAGGGTAATCACTACTTCTTTAACGCCCCAGCCGGCCAGGATGCGGGCTCCTTCAAAAATATCGGTGCTGCCGGTAAGTACTTCAGTTTCGTGTTCGTTGGCTTTCAGAATGTCAATATGTTGCAAGGCTTCGCATTTATCTGCCCAGTCAATAGCTACCACGTTTTCGTTTACTACCTCGCGTAAATAGCCTTGTACATCTAATGAAACCTTGCCGCGCCTATGTAGCTCTTTGATCAGCGATACATCAATATCATCGGCCAATAGTGGCCCTAAATGGAAAATCTTTGCTTCGGTTTGTTGCAATTGTTCAATGGTAAAAGGATTGGCCTTTTGCAGTACACGCTGCGTGCGGTGATTTTGATTTTCGGAGTAAATATTTTCAAAATAAACCGATTGCCCGCAGGCCAAGGCATCTATATGAATACCTTTGGCACGTAGCTTTTCAACCACAACCATTTCGCTTTGGCCAAGCGTGGTTACCAGGGTGTAGTTAACATCCATATTGCGGATGGCGTTTGAAAAGTAAAAGGAAGTACCTCCCGCCATGTGTTTTACCGCTTGCGGAGTTACCACTTTATCTAATGTTATATGCCCAACGCAACAAATATCGTACATGCCTTTTTATCTATTTTAAACCAGCGCCTTACCATTAAGCGGCAAACCGCAAAGGTATATAATATCAATGTTTAATTAATGTAAGGTTTTTAATACAGACAGGTTGTAAATAACCGGGGGCAGATTTCAGGTGTGTAGGTTTTAGATGAGAGCGATGATAAATTGAAGGCATATAGGTAACCCGTTAATCTGCATATCTGCACATTTGCAATCTGCACATCTGTAACCAATTAATCTGTATATCTGCACATTTTGAAATTTGCTCATCAAAAAACAGCTATAAAAAATAAAAGCCCCCTGGACTTGCTCCGGGGGACTTTCAACCTAAACCTTATCACAATTAAACCGGTAGGATTACCAGTTCATATATATATACGCAATTACTGTACCAAACAGATTTACTTCGTAAATTTTTTTATAAAGAAGCTCTATATCCTCGGTTTAGCTATAAACAAGAGGCTATTTTTATTCGTACAGATTAATGTTGCGGCTTTTGTTTAATTAATCGTTAACTTTTGCGTACAGCATTTGGAACACTTTACAACTGTTTTGCAGTTTTTTTTCTACGCAGATAGCTGTCGGCCAAAAACAGGGCCAACACCACATCAAATACCAGGAACCATTTAAATACCTGGCTGCTAGATATATTACCCATTTTGGGTAGCCTGAAACCCGCGGGCAAATTGATCTTTACATCAACTGCCGAAAGCGTAACATGAATGTTTGCAATAGTGAACACCAGCAAAGCAATAATGGAAATAGCAAAGAAGATACTTATTCCCCAAATGATGCGCGGGTTAATAGCGGCCTTTAAAGGCTGCCGCGCATTTTCGGTGCGGATGGTTTCCATCACTTTGTAAGTGAATCCCATGGATGGTTCGTCCAGTTCCATGGTTGCAAACTCCTGGTTTAACTGCAATAACTCCTGGTATTTGGCGCGGTAGGCCTCGTCCTGCTCAATAAGCAAGGTAATAGTCGCCTGCTCGGTGGGGCTGCAGGTACCATCAATATAGTTCCAGAGTTTTTCTTCTATCGGGTTCATATCAATTCTTTAACCTCATGTTTTAAATTGCGCTCCAGCTTATCTTTCAAACGCTGGCGTGCCCTGAATAGTTTAACTTTAACCGTGTTTGTCTCCATCCCCAGCGTTTGGGCAATCTCTTCTAAAGATTGCTCGCCTTTATAAAACAGGGTTATGATGGTGGCATCATCGGGTAACAATTGCTCAATGGCCTGGTTAAGGTAAAACGACCGCGATTTGTTCTCCACATTGTCGGCATCGTAAGCCGATTCATGGTTTTCTACCTGTATAAAAGCACCCTCCTCGTCTATTGACTCGGTAGCCACACGTTTCTTTCTTAAAAAGGTCATAGCGGTATTATACACAATAGTATACAACCAGGTGCTAAACTTTGCCTGCGCGTTATAGGAGGCTAAAGCACGGAACGCTTTTACAAAACAATCCTGCGCGATCTCTTCGGCATCCTCACGGCTTTTTGAAAAACGCATAGACAGTGTGAATACAAAGCGCTGGTGCCGCTTCACCAAATCGGCATAAGCCGACTGATTACCAGCCAACGTTTGTTCAATAAGTTCGATATCTGAAAGCTTGCTCTGCATTTGTTACAATCTCTCTGACAACACGACTATTACTTAGGTTACAGTCTTGGAAAAATATATGCAGATGTGCAGATTTCAGATGTGCAGATGAAGGAAGAAATGTGCGGCTGTACAGATTGCAGATGTGCGGATTTGTTTATTTCAACAGAGATTAAACAGATTGATCGCGTTATGAGCTTCATCTGCATATCTGCACATCTGAAATTTGCACATCAACTCTTAATTTCTCCTGTTAAACAAAAACGACGCGTAATACAGCAACGTAGCCAATGCGCTGATGGCTGCAACAACGTAAGTCATGGCGGCCCACCACAGGGCGTCTTTGGTTTGCTCATGCTCTTCATGGGTTTGTACAATGCTGTGGTTATTATTTAACCAGGCCAACGCGCGCCTGCTGGCATCAAACTCTACCGGCAGGGTGATAAAGCTAAAGAAAGTAACCAGTGCCAGGGCGGCAACACCAATAGCCAATACTAAAGGGTTATGCGTAAAAACAAGCAGTAAAATGCCAATCATTAAAGTCCACTGGGTTAGGGTTGAGGCGATGTTTACAGCCGGTACTATGGCCGAGCGGAAAGTTAACCATGCGTATGATTTGGCATGCTGCACCGCGTGGCCGCATTCATGAGCAGCCACTGCCGCCGCGGCGATACTCCTGCTATAAAAAACATCCTGGCTAAGATTAACTGTCCTGGTTTCGGGACTATAATGATCGGTAAGCTGCCCTTCAACACTTACTACCTGTACGTTATAAATACCGTGATCGCGCAACATGCGTATGGCCACCTCCTGGCCCGAAAGGCCGGATAGCAAGCCAACTTCGGAGTAATGCTTAAACTTACTTTTAAACCGCCATTGTACCGCAAAACTGATTAGCGCGATAATGATCATCAGGAACCACGCGGAATTATAGCCTATAATTATTGATAATGTATTCATTCTTTTAAGTCAAAATTAAAAAGTCAAAATTCAAAAATGGAACGTCTGGCCTACTTACGAAGGCAAGTCGCAAATTCCAGACTTACGAAGTTTTTAAAACTTCGTAAGTCTTTCGTCGCTTTGTCACTACACTCTTAAAGGCTTTTAAATGTGGAGCAACAACGATTATATTACGAAACTTTTAGCGTCTTTATAACTATCCATTCAAAAATTATTCCGCTTCCACAATTGTTATCAGGTAATTACAAAATTTAAAGCTCTTTTGAATTTTGAATTTTTACTTTTGAATTAATGGTGTTTTCCTACTGGGAGCGAACTTCTTTTATCGATAACGCCGATGTAATCATCATCGGTAGTGGTCTTGTTGGCTTAAGTGCCGCCCTGCATTTAAAAAAGCAGCAACCATTGTTAAAAGTGCTGGTGCTTGAGAGGGGCTTTTTACCAAGCGGTGCCAGTACTAAAAACGCTGGTTTTGCCTGTTTTGGTACAGTAAGCGAGCAAATTGAAGTAATAAACCGTTCATCAGAGGCCGAAGCCATGCATTTGGTAAATTACAAGTGGAGGGGGCTGCAATGCCTGCGGCAAAACCTGGGCGACGAAAACATCGGCTATCATCAATACGGCGGTCATGAATTATTTATGACGGACGAAGCGGAGGCTGCAAAAAACGCGTTCGATCAAATAGAACATCTCAATAAATTATTAAAGCAAGCCATCGGCGAGCCTGACATTTATGCAGTGGCCGATGAAAAAATTGCAGGTTTTGGTTTAAATAAGGTTAGCCATATCATTTATAATCCCTTTGAAGGGCAGATAGATACCGGTAAAATGATGCGTGCCTTGTTGTATAAAGTGTATGAGTTGGGCGTGTTGGTATTAAACAATGTGCATATCAACACTATCGAACAAGGCGATAATGGCATCATCCTGCAAACCACGCAGGGGAATTTTAAGGCAGGCAAAGTAATCCTGGCTACCAATGCTTTTGCAAGCCAGCTTTTCCCGCAGTTAGATGTAGTGCCAGGCAGGGGACAGGTATTAGTTACCAAACCAGTGCCGGGGCTAAAGCTAAAAGGGACTTATCATTTTGATGAGGGATATTACTATTTCCGTAATATTGATAACCGCGTATTATTCGGCGGCGGGCGCAACCTGGATTATAAGGCCGAAGAAACCTTTGATTTTGGCCATACCGATGCCGTAAAGGAAAAGCTGATGAGTTATCTTCATGAAGTAATTCTCCCCGGTCAAAACGTAGAGATAGACTATTGGTGGAGCGGCATCATGGGTTTTGGCCAGGAACTAAGCCCCATTGTAAAACAAGTAGAACCCAACATATTTTGCGCTGTACGGTGCAATGGCATGGGCGTAGCCATGGGTAGTTTAGTAGGAGAGGAAGTGGCGGAGCTGGTGCTATCGTAATTTCGGAATTGGGAATTTCGATTTCGGATTTTTGTGTCCTGTGAAAACCCATAATTTATTCGGAGAAGTCAATTTTATGCATCGCGCAATTTATTACTGCAAGGATAAGCAAGTTAATCTTCATTATTTGAACGGTCATTATTCGAGTTCGATTGAAAATGAGAAGCATCGTCATCCCATAAATGTTTTAAATCTATTTTTATACCTTTTCCTTCGCGGATATCTATCCTTGCTTGTTCAAGTCGAGCCACCATTGTTGGGGATGACATTAAATACTCAGTTTCATCCATTTTCTTTTTTCTGCCCATAATTAATAATGTTTAAAACAACTCCACCAACCGCTCCAATGCCATTCCCCGTGATCCTTTAATCAATATAGTCGCCCCGGTTATAGGTTCAGCTTTCAAGCCGACAATGGCATCTTCCGCTGTCTCGTAAAACGTAGCATCCGTTTTTTGAATTTTGAATTTTGAAATTTGACTTAAAAAGTCTTTCCCAATAAAAATCCGTTCATCCACATCGGTATCCAACGCTTTTTGAATAACCGCGGCGTGCTCAACGGCCGATTCTGGTCCCATTTCAAACATATCGCCCAGGATCAATACTTTGCGTTTGGCTTCCAGCTTGCCAATATTTTCAATAGCCACAAACATGCTGCTCGGGTTGGCATTGTAGTAATCGCAAATGAGTGTATTAGTCGCCGTTTGCACAATTTGCGACCGGTTGTTTTTAGGCTGATAACCCTCAATGCCCGCATTAATTTCGGCAGCGGGGATATTAAAATAAACGCCAATGGTAATAGCCACCAAAATATTGTGCAGGTTGTATGCACCCGTAAGCTGCGTTTTTACCCGATATTGTTCACCCGTTTTATTATTGGTCCATTCCAACCCAAGTAATGGTGAGTTTTCAACAAGTTCACCACTTACCAAATCATCTATACTGCTGGTGCCATAGTAAACCACATGGCTCAACTTACGCGCCGCAGCCATTTCAAGTAATGTATTGTCATCACTGTTGATAAACACAGCAGATGAACTTCCGGACTTTCGGACTTCCGGACTTTCGGACTTTAAAAAGTAATCATACAACTCTCCTTTACCTTTCTTCACGCCCTCAACGCCTCCGAAACCTTCTAAATGCGCTTTGCCTACGTTGGTAATTAAACCATGCGAAGGTTGTGAAATACTACATAACAGTTCAATTTCCTTTTGATGGTTAGCCCCCATTTCAATAACCGCCATTTGGTGCGATGCATCAATAGTTAAAATGGTAAGCGGAACACCAATATGATTGTTGAGGTTGCCTTGTGTTGCCTGCGTTTTATAATGCTGAGATAACACCGCGTTAATGAGTTCCTTGGTAGTAGTTTTACCATTAGTACCGGTAAGTCCAACCACCGGGATGCTCAACTGGCGGCGATGATATCGGGCCAGATCTTGTAAGGAGGTCAGCACATCATCAACCAACAAATATTTTTCGCCCAACTGGTAGGCGGGATTATCAATCACAGCATAGGCCGCGCCGGCCTCAATAGCCTTTTCGGCAAATGTATTAGCATCAAATTTATCACCCTTAAGCGCGAAGAATAGGCTGCCCGCACCAATTTTGCGGGTATCTGTACTGATAACCGGGTGCTGAAGAAACAGTTGATATAATTGTTGGGTAGTAGTCATGATGTATATAACCGCATTTTAACGCGATTCTGTAAACAAAGTAACCTTTTCAAATTTACTTACGCAAGTGACGGGGAGAATATTGGGGGAGAGAACGGGTTGTAATTTTCATTCCCTCCCCAGGGAGGGGCGTGGTGGAAATGTGCGCAAATGCAGGGAGGGGTTTCTAAAAGCGATGAGAAATGCGGTTATGAATAGTTAATTAAACCCCTTCCTTCTCCTTCCCCAAGGAAGGAATCCCTCAGGCCGACGCTTTTTAAAAAAAGAATAGAAATACTTTCCGTGTAGCGATGGGTTTAAAACCTTGAGTGTTCGAAACCTTATAAGTGGATTTTTATTTTTATTTTCGGTGTTTGTTCACATTTTA
>NZ_JAUFPS010000003.1 GCF_030409315.1 Mucilaginibacter flavus
AGTTATGATACGAAAACGTTAGATACTGTATAAAGATATAATATACAGATTCTATTATTAATAATAGGGTCAGAGACAAACAAAACATTTTACAATGGAGAGTTTGATCCTGGCTCAGGATGAACGCTAGCGGCAGGCCTAATACATGCAAGTCGGACGGGATAGAAGAGCTTGCTTTTCTTGAGAGTGGCGCACGGGTGCGTAACACGTATGTAACCTACCTTAATCAGGGGGATAGCCTCTCGAAAGAGAGATTAAGACCGCATAATATTGCAATATGGCATCATAAAGTAATCAAATATTTATAGGATTANAGGGGATCTGAGAGGATGACCCCCCACACTGGTACTGAGACACGGACCAGACTCCTACGGGAGGCAGCAGTAAGGAATATTGGTCAATGGGCGGAAGCCTGAACCAGCCATGCCGCGTGCAGGAAGACTGCCCTACGGGTTGTAAACTGCTTTTGTACCAGAATAAACCTTTGGTCGTGACCAAAGCTGAATGTATGGTAAGAATAAGGATCGGCTAACTCCGTGCCAGCAGCCGCGGTAATACGGAGGATCCAAGCGTTATCCGGATTTATTGGGTTTAAAGGGTGCGTAGGTGGCTTTTTAAGTCAGGGGTGAAAGACGGTAGCTTAACTATCGCAGTGCCCTTGATACTGAAGAGCTTGAATGAACTAGAGGTAGGCGGAATGTGACAAGTAGCGGTGAAATGCATAGATATGTCACAGAACACCAATTGCGAAGGCAGCTTACTATGGTTAGATTGACACTGAGGCACGAAAGCGTGGGGATCAAACAGGATTAGATACCCTGGTAGTCCACGCCCTAAACGATGAATACTCGATGTTGGCGATATACGGTCAGCGTCTAAGCGAAAGCGTTAAGTATTCCACCTGGGGAGTACGCCCGCAAGGGTGAAACTCAAAGGAATTGACGGGGGCCCGCACAAGCGGAGGAGCATGTGGTTTAATTCGATGATACGCGAGGAACCTTACCCGGGCTTGAAAGTTAGTGAATGTGACAGAGACGTCACAGTTCTTCGGAACACGAAACTAGGTGCTGCATGGCTGTCGTCAGCTCGTGCCGTGAGGTGTTGGGTTAAGTCCCGCAACGAGCGCAACCCCTATGTTTAGTTGCCAGCACGTTAAGGTGGGGACTCTAAACAGACTGCCTATGCAAATAGAGAGGAAGGAGGGGACGACGTCAAGTCATCATGGCCCTTACGTCCGGGGCTACACACGTGCTACAATGGGCAGTACAGAGGGCCGCTACCTGGCAACAGGATGCCAATCTCTTAAAGCTGTTCACAGTTCGGATCGGGGTCTGCAACTCGACCCCGTGAAGTTGGATTCGCTAGTAATCGCGTATCAGCAATGACGCGGTGAATACGTTCCCGGGCCTTGTACACACCGCCCGTCAAGCCATGGAAGCTGGAAGTGCCTGAAGTGCGTAACCGCAAGGAGCGTCCTAGGGTAAAGTCGGTAACTGGGGCTAAGTCGTAACAAGGTAGCCGTACCGGAAGGTGTGGCTGGAATACCTCCTTTCTGGAGCAGTATCGAAACAAAGTATTGTAACAGGTTACCTACATGATTATTTCTTAAAATTGGTTGATTGAGTTAGAATGGTTGATTAAGAGAGTGGTTAAAGCCGCGAACAGGAAATCAATAATTCAATAATTCAGTCATTCAATAATTAAACGAAAAGGAAACCCAAAAGATGAAAGCCATCGATGTGGAGCGAAGCCGAAAGGTGAGCGAAGGATAGGTAGGCAGTTCACAGTGGGCAGTGAAGAGCAGTTAGCAGTTGGCAACAAGAGCTAACTACAAAGCAGTAAAAGCTGCGAACTGCAAACTAATAACTGCAAACTAAAAATAGTCCTGTAGCTCAGCTTGGTTAGAGCACTACACTGATAATGTAGGGGTCAGCAGTTCAAATCTGCTCGGGACTACGAAAGGTAAGTATCAGGTAGCAAGTAGTAAGTAGCAAGACAAAAGAAAAAAAGTCTTGATACTTGATACTGAATACTAAATACTAATTAATCTTTAGGGGGATTAGCTCAGCTGGCTAGAGCACCTGCCTTGCACGCAGGGGGTCAACGGTTCGAATCCGTTATTCTCCACGATTGTTTAAGTAGTAAGTAACCAGTAGTAAGTAGTAAGACAAAAAGTCTTGATACTTGATACTGACGACTTGATACTAAACGAAAACGTTCTTTGACATATTGGAAGAAGTAATTGAAAACAAGAGAAAACAACAGATAGAAGACTGTTGCAGGCTTGAAGATCGATGAAGAAGTAAAGAGGGAATAGGCTTCGGTCTTGATACTTGATACTTACTACTTGATACTAAACGGCAACAAGACTCGAAATAGAGACATACCTTGCGGCGCAAAAGGCGCAAGAGTAGAAGAAAGTAAAGAAGGGTACACGGGGGATGCCTTGGCTCTCAGAGGCGATGAAAGACGTGATAAGCTGCGATAAGCTACGGGGATTTGCAAATAAGATTTGATCCGTAGATTTCTGAATGGGGAAACCTAACTAATTGAAGATTAGTTGCAATAGCGCAAACCTGCCGAACTGAAACATCTAAGTAAGCAGAGGAAGAGAAAATAATAATGATTTCCAGAGTAGTGGCGAGCGAAATGGAAGAAGCCCAAACCTATATTGTTACGGCAATATGGGGGTTGTAGGACCACAACATGACTACTAAACAAAACCGGAAAGGGGTGGGAAACCCTGCCATAGAGCATGACAGCTGCGTACGGGTAATGAATAGTAAGATAGTGGTATCCTGAGTACCGCGAGGTCGGAGACGCCTTGTGGGAATCTGCCGGCACCATCCGGTAAGGCTAAATACTCCTGAGAGACCGATAGTGAACCAGTACCGTGAGGGAAAGGTGAAAAGAACCCCGAACAGGGGAGTGAAATAGAACCTGAAACCGTGTACTTACAAGCGGTCGGAGCGGATTTATTCCGTGACGGCGTGCCTTTTGCATAATGAGCCTACGAGTTACTCTTTCCTGGCAAGGTTAAGTGTTTAAGACACGGATCCGAAGCGAAAGCGAGTCTGAATAGGGCGTATAGTCAGGGGAGGTAGACGCGAAACCTTGTGATCTACCCATGGGCAGGTTGAAGGTGCCGTAACAGGTACTGGAGGACCGAACCGATAAACGTTGAAAAGTTTCCGGATGACTTGTGGGTAGGGGTGAAAGGCTAATCAAACTGGGAAATAGCTCGTACTCCCCGAAATGTTTTTAGGAACAGCCTGGCGGTTGAGTTATAAAGAGGTAGAGCTACTAATTGGGTGCGGGGGAGTCAAATCCTACCAAATCCAGATAAACTCCGAATGCTTTATAATATACGCTGGAGTGAGGCTCTGGGTGCTAAGGTCCAGGGCCGAGAGGGAAAGAACCCAGACCATCAGCTAAGGTCCCCAAATTACAGCTAAGTTGAACTAACGAGGTCCGATTGCATAGACAGCTAGGATGTTGGCTTGGAAGCAGCCATTCATTTAAAGAGTGCGTAACAGCTCACTAGTCGAGCGATCGGGCATGGATAATAAACGGGCATTAAGCAGTATACCGAAGCTATGGATTTGCAGCAATGCATCTGGTAGGGGAGCATTCTATGTTCCGGCGAAGCAGGAAGGACAACTGACTGTGGAGGATATAGAAAAGCAAATGTAGGCATAAGTAACGATAAGGCGGGAGAGAAACCCGCCCACCGAAAGACTAAGGTTTCCTGATCAACGCTAATCGGATCAGGGTTAGTCGGGGCCTAAGGTGAAGCCGAAGGGCGTAGCCGATGGACAACTGGTTAATATTCCAGTACTTTTTATTACTGCGATGCGGTGACGGAGTAGTGACACTGACGCGAACTGACGGAATAGTTCGTTAAAGGCCGTAGGTATAGGGGATGTAGTTAAGTACGCAACCTCTGCTGAAAGCTGATAGTATAGAGAACCTTCGGGGGATTTAATAGTTCAGGTAATCAGACTTCCAAGAAAACCCGCTAAGCTTCAGGTAATAAAAACCCGTACCGTAAACCGACACAGGTAGTCGAGGAGAGAATCCTAAGGTGCTCGAGTGAATCATGGCTAAGGAACTCGGCAAAATGGCCCTGTAACTTCGGGAGAAGGGGCGCTGGCAGCAATGTCAGCCGCAGTGAAAAGGCCCAGGCGACTGTTTAACAAAAACACATGGCTATGCAAAATCGAAAGATGACGTATATGGCCTGACACCTGCCCGGTGCCGGAAGGTTAAGAGGGGATGTTAGTCGCAAGGCGAAGCATTGAATCGAAGCCCCGGTAAACGGCGGCCGTAACTATAACGGTCCTAAGGTAGCGAAATTCCTTGTCGGGTAAGTTCCGACCTGCACGAATGGTGTAACGATCTGGGCGCTGTCTCAGCCATGAGCTCGGTGAAATTGTGGTATCGGTGAAGACGCCGGTTACCCGCAACGGGACGGAAAGACCCCATGCACCTTCACTACAACTTAACATTGATATCGGATACAGGATGTGTAGGATAGGTGGGAGACTGTGATGTGGCTTCGCCAGGAGTCATTTAGTCAACGTTGAAATACCACCCTTTCTGTATTTGGTGTCTAACTCTGCAATGTGGAGGACATTGTTTGGCGGGTAGTTTGACTGGGGTGGTCGCCTCCAAAAAGGTAACGGAGGCTTTCAAAGGTAAGCTCAGTACGCTTGGTAACCGTACGTGGAGTGCAATAGCATAAGCTTGCTTGACAGTGAGACAGACAAGTCGAGCTGGGTCGAAAGACGGATATAGTGATCCGGTGGTTCTGCATGGAAGGGCCATCGCTCAAAGGATAAAAGGTACGCTGGGGATAACAGGCTGATCTCCCCCAAGAGCTCATATCGACGGGGAGGTTTGGCACCTCGATGTCGGCTCGTCACATCCTGGGGCTGGAGAAGGTCCCAAGGGTTGAGCTGTTCGCTCATTAAAGTGGCACGCGAGCTGGGTTCAGAACGTCGCGAGACAGTTCGGTCCCTATCTGTTGTGGGCGTTGGAAGTTTGAGTGGGGCTGACCTTAGTACGAGAGGACCGGGTTGGACTAACCTCTGGTGAATCTGTTATGCCGCCAGGTGTACTGCAGAGTAGCTACGTTGGGAATAGATAAGCGCTGAAAGCATCTAAGTGCGAAACTAGCCACAAGATGAGACTTCCATTGAGGGTCGTAGCAGACTACTACGTTGATAGGTTACAGGTATAAAGGTGGTGACATCATAGCCGAGTAATACTAATTGCCCGAAGCTTTCTTCGTGAAGAAACGTTCACTGGTTCATTTGTTCAATAGTTGATTGGTAGCAATGCCAAAAGACTACAGGATAAATGAGCCGGTGAGAAACAAAAACAGATAAACAAATAAATTTGTTGTTTTCTCTACATTCAATCACTTCTTTCAATAATATGTCATTGTTTGTTATGGACAAAAGACGAAAGGATAAAAGATAAAGGACAAAAAGTCCTTGTTCCTTGCTCCGATAGTCCTTGTTCCTAACCAACATTAAAAATATTCAGGTGCCTATATCGGCGGTGTCTACCTCTTCCCATTCCGAACAGAGAAGTCAAGCCCGCCAGAGCCGATGGTACTGCGGTAAAACGTGGGAGAGTAGGTCGGTGCCAAATCTTATCGC
>NZ_JAUFPS010000030.1 GCF_030409315.1 Mucilaginibacter flavus
TTGCTCTCGCAAGCACCCTTCCGTTTGGGTTGGCAAAGGTAGCAATCCTTTCCGCTTTTCCAAAACTTTTTTTCGTTTTATTTTGGAACCCTTAATCGATCATTTTCACTTAATCTTTCCTTTCGATTGTGGGTTGCAAAAGTGCGAATTTTAATTTGATCTGGCAAGTGAATATTTCACTTATTTTAATCTTTTTTTATTCGCTAAGTTTCAAAAAACAACGCCCTTTTTATTTGAGCGGCCACAAATGTACACAGAAAACAGCTTACGCACCAAAAGAAAAATGCAAATAATCAAAACAATTTGGCAAGTATCTGTAAACTAACCCTAAATTCATTTCGCTATCATCGTTTAGCCCGGCTACAATAGCACTTATTGAATGTGTATATTTACAAAGTATATGAATGAGCAATTGTTTCCGGATAATTTTCTGCAATCATTAAGCGCGGAAAATGGCTTCAACGAAGAAAATTTTATAAAAACGCATCAAGTTTCTGATGCGCCAACCGCTATAAGGTTAAACCCATTTAAGCATTCGGCAACAAAAAAAGATGAACAGGTGCCTTGGTGTGCCGATGGTTTTTATTTAAATACGCGTCCATCTTTTACTTTTGATCCACTTTTTCATGCCGGTTGCTATTATGTACAGGAAGCATCATCCATGTTCATTGACCATATTTTTAAAAACATCCGCCCCAATATAGAAGGTGCCATAAAGGTTTTGGACCTTTGCGCTGCTCCCGGCGGGAAAAGTACCCTGCTTAATTCGGCCATTAATGCCGATGATCTTTTACTGGCAAACGAAATTATTAAAACCCGCGTACCCGTGTTAACCGATAACCTGAGTCGCTGGGGCCAGGCTAACGTTATTGTAAGCAACAACGACCCCAAAGATATTGGCAGGCTGAAAAGCTTTTTTGATATTATATTGGTAGACGCCCCATGTTCGGGTTCGGGCATGTTCCGTAAAGATCCCCAAGCGATGAACGAATGGTCGGAAGCCAATGTGGAGCTTTGCCACCAGCGGCAGGAGCGCATCCTGGCCGATATATTACCGGCTCTAAACGAGGATGGTTACCTTATATATAGTACCTGCTCCTACTCGCGTCAGGAAAACGAAGATATCCTGGACTGGCTTTGCCAGGAATTTGATCTCGAAAGCATCCGCATACCTATATATAAGGAGTGGGGCATTGTTGAAACCCAATCAACCCAACAGAAAGCATGGGGATATCGTTTTTATCCCGACCAGGTTAAGGGCGAGGGTTTATTTGCATCGTGCTTAAAAAAGAAAAACAACACCGGCGAGTTAGGTACCTTTAAAAATAATATTCAGCAAAAAATAAGCAGCAAGGAAATTGACCAGGTAAAATCCTACATCACTGATGCCGACAACTATTACTATTTTAAAGTACAGGAGGATTGGCTGGCCATTAACCGGGCCCATAAAGAAAGCCTTAATATTTTGCAACGGCACCTTTATCTGAAAAAATCGGGCGTTCGGGTTGGCAAACTGATGGGGAAAGACCTGATTCCCGATCACGAATTGGCTTTGAGCACTATTATTAATAAGAGCGCTGTTTTGCAGACCGAATTAACCTATGATCAAGCTATCCAATACCTGCGTCGCGACAACATCGACCTAAATCCTACCGAAAAAGGCTGGAGTTTGATGAATTTTGAGGGGCAGGCTTTGGGATGGGCAAAACTATTGCCGAACAGGATCAATAATTACTATCCCAAGGAGATTAGAATACTAACAAACCAAAGCCCCCTGGCTCCCTGAAGGGGGAGTTGTTGACTGGGGTATTAGTAACCTCTTATATTAATGCCATATGCTTTTAAACAAGTATTAACATCAGGGTAAACGATTGCATCCTCAATAGCAAAATCCACAGTACATTTGCTTTTATCAAGCGTCTTGCCATCTTTATTAACTAAAATATCCTGCTGTTTAATTAAGCGAAACGGCGTGGTGTAATACTTTTTTACAGTTTGATAAGCTACAGAATCGTTAATAAGGCAATCGCTAAAGGCATTTGCTTTACGTTCAAAAAGGAATGTATTGCCGTTGTCATCAAAATAATGAGTATGCGATACATCCCAATCGCCACTCTCACTCACGGGTGAGGCATCTATCATCATAATTTTCCCGGCATCATCTTTCAAAACATTGTAGGCATAAACAGTCTCGTCCGGCCATTCGTCGTTTTCAATTTTCACCAGCGCTTTTTTATCCGATACTTTAGCAAACACAAGCATATTATTTTTATGCTGAAGTGAATATGTTTCAATGTTATTGCGCTTGCGTTTAGATGCCGATATTGAAACAACACTTTTATTGGTTTTACCAGCAGATGATTGTTTAGGGTTGCTGCATGCTGACATTATTGCAACAAGCATCAGTAGAGATAAGGTGTAATGTTTCACACCCCAATATAAAGGAAATAAATTTTAAGAAACAAACGGTGTAAGTCGGCGCGACTAATTCCTTATCAGTAAGTTATGCAATGCCGATTAGATTTTTGCTTTTAAGATCTCCTGTTTCCATATCTTTCTGTAGTTTACTACAAATTTTTCCTGACGCCCATCGTGTGTAGAAATAAGCAGCCCATTTGGCACCAGGCCCAGCGTGTTGTAAAAACCAACTTCGGCAATATCTGTAATTGCTATATCGAGTTGGTGGTTTTGAATATTGAAACGATGAGATTTAAAATGCAACTTATTGTTTAGCAAATACAGCTTACCACCTGCAGCCTCTTTATTGATAAAATGATTGGCAGCTCCGCTATATAATACACCATCCATATCGCCGTCAATTGCAGTTTGACGTTTTACAATTTTTGAATTAGTAAAAAAATACATAAAGACACCAAATACAGCACCTGAAATCGGCCCACAAATAAGGCCGGTTTTAGCGTCATCCTGAAAAGCGTAAAACACCCCCATAAAAGCGCCGAACACTATGCCAGAAATAAAGGCGTTTTTTGTTTGTGATACTTTTTCGGTTCTCTCCATGTTAATAATCTCCTATAGACAAAAGCACCAACGTACAGGCATTTTCAGTCGCTATTCCTTTTTCGCTTGCCATGCGCTGCAGTTCGGCATTTTCGGTGCCGGGATTAAAGATAATACGTTTGGGATGGGTATTCAAAATATAATCATATAGCGCCGGCTGATTTTGCGGCCCTATATACAAAGTAATGGTATCTATATCGGTATGAATGGTTTCGGGCTTTTCAATGGCTACACCCGCGGCTTCGCCGGTTTTTATGCCCACGTTTACTATGCTGTGCCCCCTGCTTACCAGCCGGTTGGCGGCCAGGTTGGCGTATCTGCTGGTATCGGGTGTTGCCCCTAATACCAATGTTTTTTTGTTAGCCATTGATAATCCTGTTTAATAAAGCTATCTGCCCCGAGTGGTATATATGGTGTTGGATTAACCCGTTGATCAATTCCTCATGATTTACACCCGTGCCCAGCTCGCGGTTACGCTCATCTTTTATCGGCTCATCCCATTGTTCCCGCGGAAACCTTTGAATAATGCCAATCAAATTTACGCTCACCAACTTTAAATCTTCAACATAGTTTTGCCATTTTTGTTCATCGGGGGCACCGGTTTCGGGCCAGTCGCCGCTGGTAGGGATGCCCGCGCTCATGCCGTTCATACGGTCCATTACCTCTTCTGTCCAGGCTATCATATGTAAAACTATTTCGGCAATGTTATGTGCCGATCCTTGCGGTTTTTCAAACGCGGCCTCAAAACTTACCTTTTCTATAATTTCATAAACAGATGATCCGTACCAGGGATCGCCGGCCAATACGTTTTGTAATTGGGCACTCAGTTTTTCTGATAAACTCATTTCAATATTTTTAAAGCGGCCAACGCGCAATTAACTCCATCTATAGCAGCAGATATAATGCCGCCCGCGTAACCGGCACCTTCGCCACAAGGGAATAAACCGCTCACCTGCGGGTGCTGCAAAGTTTCTTTATCCCTGGGAATTTTTACCGGTGATGACGTGCGCGACTCCACCCCAACCAAAATAGCCTCGTTAGTATAATAGCCTTTCATTTTTTTTCCAAAAGCGGGTAATGCTTTTTGCAGGCGCTTATGAATCCAACCGGGTAATACCTCTTTAAGCTCGGTACTTTTGGTACCAGGCAGGTAAGAGTTTACAGGCAGATCATTAGATAAACGACCTTGTACAAAATCGACCATACGCTGGCCGGGTGCAACAAGATTACCGCCGCCGGCTTTAAAAGCGGCGCGCTCTACCTCGTGTTGAAAATTTAACATTTTAAACGGATCACTGTCATTACCGGCAACGTCTTCCATATTTATCTGTACTACAGTGCCCGAATTGGCAAAAGGATTATTCCGTTTTGAAGGACTCCAGCCGTTTACCACAATTTCGTTGGCCTCTGTTGCGCAGGGGGCTATAATACCACCGGGGCACATGCAAAAAGAAAACACGCCCCTATCTTCCACCTGTTCAACCAGGTTATAGTACGATGGCGGCAAAGCCGGGTCGCGAACTTCGCAATGGTATTGGGCCTGGTCAATAATTTCCTGCGGATGCTCTATCCGTACACCTAAAGCAAAAGGTTTGGCTTCAATCAATATATTTTGATGATGCAGCATTTCAAAAACATCCCTTGCAGAGTGTCCCGTTGCCAGGATCACAGCATCGGCGGTCATCTTTTCGCCACTGGCCAGCTTTATGCCTTTTATCTTACCAAACTCCACCAATAAGGCGGTGACTTTTGCGTCAAACAGAAATTCGCCGCCGGCATCCAGTATAGTTTCGCGCATGGCGGTGATAATTTGCGGTAATTTATTGGTGCCGATATGCGGGCGGGCGTCTATCAATATATCTTCATCGGCACCGTGCGCAACAAAAGCTTTAAGTACCTGGTTTACGTCGCCACGTTTGGTTGAGCGGGTGTATAGCTTACCATCCGAATAGGTACCTGCACCGCCCTCGCCAAAGCAATAATTTGATTCGGGATTAACCAAACCCTGTTTATTGATATTGGCCAAATCGCGCCGGCGCTGTTTAACATCTTTACCACGCTCCAAAATCACGGGTTTTAAGCCCGACTCGATACATTGCAAAGCAGCAAAAATTCCCGCAGGCCCGGCACCTACTATAATAACCGGTCGGCCAAATTGTACGTTGGGGTAATTTACGGTGTATGATTGCGGTACGTAGTCTTCACTGATAAAAACCTGCACCATCATGCGGTAAACCACCTTACGACCGCGGGCATCAATTGACCTCTTTAAAATTTTTACTGCCGATACTTTTTGAGGCTGCATATTTAAAGCTGCCGCCGCAAGGCGCTTGATTACGGCCTCATCTTCATGTTGCCCGGGAGGGCATACTATCTCAACTTCTTTTGTCATGGTTTTGGCCGGGTTTTTATCCCGGATGGGGCAAAGGTAAGAAAACTACCGCCAAAGCCCCCTCTAAATCTCCCCCTGAAGGGGGAGACTTTTAATAAATAAGATAAATAATTGGAGCATTTATCCTACCGATATTCCCCCTTTAGGGGGTTAGGGGGCTTCGCTTTTCCGTCCGTTTGTGCGCATCAACCGTCCGTTAGCGGACGGTTTTAAAATGGAGCAAATTTATAAATACCTAAAAATCAATTAATTATAAAATGGCACTCGTATTGGCATAGGCATAACAAATAAATACACAACACAATGACTACCGCCGACGAACGTTTACAGACAATTTGGGAAGGATGCTTACGCAACGAACGTAAAAGCCAGGAGCAATTTTATAAATTATTCGCGTCAAGAATGCTTGCCGTATGCATGCGCTATACTACAGATAAGGATGAGGCCCAGGATATATTGCAGGAAGGTTTCATCAAAATATTCAGAAATATAAATAACTACCGTAACGAAGGCAGCCTGGAAGGTTGGGTACGCCGCATTATGGTTCACGCCGCAATTTCGCGCTATCGTAAATTAAAGCCAATGGTTTTGGTGGAAGATTTTTCGACCGATACCGAAATGCCGGTGAGCAAAGCTTATAACGAAAATGGCCTTGAAGCAAAAGATTTGATGAAATTGATTCAAAAGCTGCCTAAAAACTATCGTTCGGTATTTAATATGTATGCTATTGAAGGCTACTCACACCAGGAAATAGGCTCATCATTGGGCATGAGCGAATTGTTATCGCGCACTACCCTTCACCGTGCCCGTACCGCTCTTAAAGAAATGATTGGTAAATTGACAAGGAACGAGGAGCTTCGCTACGCGTAAAAAGCCTTAGGCCTCACCCTGCCCTCTCCAAAGGAGAGGGTTCTGATTTGCAGGGGTGGGTTTTGTCTGAATCAGAATTTTCAGAATTTAAGAATTGGCAGAATTTTGTCTGAACTCGGATTAAACAGATTTATCCGATTAATAGGATTTTGATTGCTGATTGGATCTTTTTTATCTCTAAGCTTCATTTTCAAATCCTCAAGTTTTCAAATTAAAAAATCATCTCCCTACCTATTGCAGTATCCCCCGATACTAATATTTCTACTTTCATTTAGGCCGATGATGCTGGCCGTTTAGAATCAATTTAGCGCTACAAAGTGGGTCATACCTACTAATTGTTTCGTGGTCACTAATAAAAACTGTACCTTAACATGTTGCGATAAATCATGCCGCCTGTAACAACGGTATGCGTTTTGCATTCTAATTAAAATACATCAACAAAAACATCCTATCACCAAATGAAAAAGTTATTATCTGTAATATTAATCGCGGTTGCTGCCATGAGTTTAAGCTCGTGCAGTTACAATAGCATGGTTAAGTTAGACGAAACCGTAAAATCAAAATGGGGCGCTGTTCAAAGTGATTACCAGCGCCGCAGCGACCTGGTTCCAAACCTGGTAAATACGGTTAAAGGTGCTGCCAATTTTGAAAAAAGTACTTTAACTGCCGTAGTAGAGGCCCGCGCCAAAGCAACATCGGTGCAGGTTGACCCAAGCAAGCTTACACCCGAATCTATCAAAGCCTTCCAGGCATCGCAAGGCGAATTAAGTTCGGCGATTGGCAGATTGCTGGTTGTATCAGAAAAATATCCTGACTTAAAAGCTAACGAAAACTTCCGCGATCTATCTGTGCAATTAGAAGGTACCGAAAATCGGATTAATGTATCACGCAAGGATTTTAACGATGCGGTACAGGAGTATAATACCAAAATCCGCTCGTTTCCGGCCAATATCACCGCTAAAATGTTTGGGTTTGCCGAAAAAGGATATTTCACCGCCGAACCTGGAAGTGATAAAGCACCAAAGGTTGAATTTTAATTATTGAATGACTGAATTATCGAATTATTGATTTAGTCTTTAGGTCAACAATGATTCGCAAAAATTCGGAACTCACCCATTCAATAATTCAGTCATTCAACAATTCACTAATTAAACACATGAAGGTATTTAACGAAGAAGAACAACAGCGCATACGCACCGCCATACAGGAGGCCGAACACCGCAGCAGTGGCGAGATACGGGTTTGTATTGAAAAAAAATGCAGCGAGGATGTGCTTGATCGCGCTGCGAAATATTTCTTTCAGCTTAATATGCATAAAACGGCATTGAGGCATGGGGTGCTTGTTTATGTAGCCACTGTCGATAGGAAGTTTGCCATTATTGGCGATGCCGGTATTAACAAAGTTGTGCCTGCCGATTTTTGGGATACTACCAAAGAGGACATGTTGCAGCATTTTAAATACGGCGATATTATTGAAGGCATTGTTACCGGACTGAAAATTGCCGGCGAGCAGCTGCAAAAATATTTTCCGCACCATGCCGGTGATGTAAACGAATTGCCAGATGATATTGCCTTTATGGATGGCGAATAACCTTATGAAACCGATGTTAAAAAAACTATTTATATTTTGCAGCCTGCTGCTTTGCACCGCGATGGTGTTTGCGCAGGATTTCCCCGAGCGTTCCAATACGCTGGTTACCGATTATACCAACACGCTATCTGCCGGCGATAAGCAAAAGCTGGAAACCAAACTGGTTGCCTTTAATGATTCCACCTCTACCCAAATAGCGGTAGTGATATTAAAGTCGATAGGGAGTTACGATATTAACGACTATGGGCAGCAATTGCTGCGCAAATGGGGAATTGGCCAAAAAGGAAAAAATAATGGCATTTTGGTTCTTGTTGCTGTAAGCGATCGTAAAATGGCTATCCAAACCGGTTACGGTATGGAAGGCGCTTTGCCAGATATACTAACCCAGCGCATAATTCAAAACGATATGCGGCCCAATTTTAAAGCCGGCGATTATTATGCAGGTTTGGATTCGGCCACAAATGATATTATTAAAGCCACCAAAGGCGAATTCAAAGCAGATGAACAACCTGCTGATCAGAACAGCGGCAGTGATGGCGGCGCTATCATTATCGTTATTGTAATCATCGTAGTTATACTAATCATCGTTTTCCGTAAACGGGGAGGCGGTGGTGGCGGTCAGATTATTGACCGTCGTGGCGGTGCAAGTCCATTCTGGTGGTTTTTGGCGGGCAGTATGCTCAGCAACAATAATAACAGCGGATCTGACTGGGGAGGTTTCTCTGGCAGCGGAGGCAGCGATAGCGGCAGCAGTGGCGGCGGCGATTTTGGCGGCTTCGGCGGTGGCGATGGCGGCGGCGGCGGCTCAAGCGGCAGCTGGTAGGTTTTTAATTATTGAATGACTGAATTATTGAATTATTGATTTGAGCTGCACCTTATTATTTGACTGCCGGACATTGCTATAATCCCGGCAAATCTATTTTTGATTAATGGCTAAAGATTATATTTTAAGAGAACTCGAAAAAATATCGCTCGTGATGGCCCGGTTAGCCGGCTTAAAAGAAGAAGCCAAGCCCGATGAGTTTATAAAACTTGCAGATACCATGCTGCAAGACGAGTTTGACATTAAACTGGACGAATTATTAGATTTATCTATTGCCGACTTTGAGCAATTTTTAACAGAAGGAGGCTATAAATCCGATAAACTGGATGCTTTGGCACAGTTACTATACATGTACGCCGAGCCATTTACCCCTTCACCCGAAACTTTGCTTACACTTCAAAAAATATTACTGATTTTTGAATGGATGGAGAAAAAACACCATAGTTCCTCATTTCAAAACATTAGCAAGCAAAACATCATATATCAATTTCTACAAACTAACTATGAGTAAAGATCTTACCTGGAAATTACTATCATCATCATACATCCATAAAGGCCCCTGGGCAACCCTGCGCGTTGACGTTTGCGAAATGCCCGATGGCAGAATAGTTGACGATTATTATGTATTAGAATACGGCAACTGGGTTAATGCGGTTGCTGTAACCGAAGACAATAAAATACTCATGGTAAAACAATACCGCCATGCAGCCGGCATTATCTCGCTCGAAATTCCGGGCGGCGTTGTTGATGCCGGGGAAGAACCAGTTGAAGCTATCCGACGCGAACTATTAGAAGAAACCGGCTACCAGTTTGATGAATTTGAATTGATCTGCACTGTTTACGGCAACCCATCAACCGCCAATAATAAAACATTTACTTATTTCACTAAAGGCGGCAAAAAAGTGCAAGGCCAGGAACTTGATGCCCACGAGGAACTTGTTGTTGAAGAATACAGCATTGAGGAGATAAAACAGCTATTGCTTGATAACCAGATAAAACAAGCCATGCATTGCTCTGGCTTATTTTATGGGATGCTGAAGCTCGGGGTATTTTAATTACTCCGGGCAATTACCCTTGCGGCGGGTATCCACAATATAAATGATCTTCCAGCCGGCAGGGGTGCGCATCAGGGTAAAAACATCTACGCCACAATGGCTAAACGTTTTGCCCAAATAAAATTTATAGGGAGTCCATACGCTGGCCAGGTCGCCATCAATTTTGATATCGTTAAAGGTGATCTGCTCGTCCCACATTTCTTTGTGTGGGGTGCCAACGGCTTTTATAAAATCATTGGGGTTATCAATATCCAAGGCTACGGTACCATCCTTTTTGTTGGCCACTCCTTCAAAAACAATGTTTTTATGAAAGGTTGATCGCAACATGGTGCTATCACCTTTGCGCATGGCATCAAACATGATGTTGATGGTTTGCTTCACAGCATCTTTATCGGTTTGCTGGGCAAAGGTTTTGAATGATGCAAACAGGATACAGGCAAATAAGATTATCTTTTTCATACATACTAATTTCACGGATTTGGTCGAATTACACGAATTTTAAATGGCGGATATTTGATCTGATCTATTTTCCTTTAATTTAGTTAAATTTGTACATGCAGCCAATTGATTATAAAGAATATATCGAGATAAACCCGGAGGTTAGATTTGGCAAACCTGTTATTAAAGGTACGCGGATCTCCGTTTATGATGTTTTGCAATGGCTGGCATCGGGCTTAAGTCATGAAGAGATCATTAGCGATTTCCCCCAATTAAACAATCGGCAAATATTGGCTTGTTTAGCTTATTAAAAAGCAGAGCCCTGTGCGAATCCCCTCTTGAGAGGGGCGGAGGGGTGTGTTTATCAAACAGGCATTTTAGCAAAGATAAACGCTAACACACCCCTGCCACCACTTAGCCCCTGCGTGCGCCCTCTCAAGCTACTGTATGTACACATCTTTTACTTTTAACACATAAATAAAAAAAGTTGTCATTTCGAACGAGCCAGGGTGGGATCGTGCGCCGGAGGTGAGGAGAAATCTTCTAAAAGTGGACATTCGACTATCCAAATCGTATAAGATTTCTCCTCGCGCCCCACTTTTCCCTACCCTTGCTCGTTCGAAATGACATTTTTCTTTATTAAAAAAATGTGTACACAGTAGCCTCTCAAGATGTTTTTTTAGTTTTAATGATTCTCTTCTTCGTCAACCTTATCCATCACAACCTGCTCTTCAAACACCTGCCCCACGCCAAAATAGTTTTCAAGCTCTTTTAGCGTTGATGAATTGGTGGCGATATCTTTAATGATCATGCCTTTTTCCATCAGCAGAATGCGGTCGCACACATCGGTGATGTGGTTAAGATCGTGACTGGATACAATAGTGGTTACGCCTTTGGTTTTATTTGCCTCCTTCAGCATGTTCTTCAACCTGAATTGTGTGCTCGGGTCAATATTGGCGAAAGGTTCATCCAGCATCAACAGTTGCGGATTTTGCAGCATACAGGAGGCCACGCCTACCTTACACTGGTTTCCTTTGGATAGATCGCGAATGTATTTTCCTTTTTTAAGGATCTCATCGTTAAAAAAATCGGCCAGTTTTAGCAGCGCTTCATCAACGGTGGCTTTACTTTGCTGGTGCAAACCACCAATAAAATACAGGTACTCTTCGGGGGTAAGGTAATCAATCAAAAAGCCTTCATCCAGGTAAGATGCTGTGTAGGTTTTCCAGTTTTCATTACCGGCTGCTACTTCGCCATTGGATAATACCTCGCCGGTGTCGGGGCGAATCAAATCCAAAATCATCCGGAACAGGGTTGTTTTGCCCGCGCCGTTATTGCCTACCAGGCCAACGCTTTCGCCTTTAGATATGCTTAGCTGTGGTACATTCACTACGGTAACGCCGCTATATATTTTTTTAAGATTTTTTATTTCTATCATCATCTTATTTATTTCTGAAGCCTTCGGCTATTTGATATCGTTTGGTATAATAATCGGCCTCTAACACTTTAATCCAGTAATTACGGGTTAAAATCCCGGTAATCCCAACAAGAGCGACCAAAGCCAGGCCAATATCGGCATGTTTCAATAACGCGAACGGACCATAAATAATAAAGGGCGTAATGATCAACGGCAATGATAATATCCATTGCGTAGCGCCTACACCTTCCCAATTAAAGGCCGCCCCTTTTGAAAGATCGAGCCTTTTAAAATTACGATTGGCAAAATAAAGTACCATGGTGGTGTTTACGCCGATGTTCCACACATACATCACAAAATGGATCATCACTACCCGCCATCCAAAATAAACATAAGGCGTAGTGAGGATAAAAAACACGGTTGATATGCCGGTAAACAACAGATACTTGGCTTTAATAAAATCGCTGAAGTTAATTTTACTTACCAGTAAGCCATCAAAATGCGTGGCCTGCCAGCCAAACATAAACTGCCCGTAGTTTATGATAAAAATACCCGTCATAAACATGCCTACAAAAACCTTGTAACCTTCGCCATAATGCGGGTTGGGGTAAAATATCAATCCGTAAAACATAAAAAACAGGCCCATCACCAATGCGCTGCGGGAGCGTTTGTTACGCAACACCAGTTTAATTTCGTTAGCCGCTAAATCGCCAACGCTGCCAAAACGGGACAGGAACGGGATATCAGTACTGCTTTTATAGGAACTTGCCTTGTGCGCTGTAAGATCTTCAAGATACAGGTTCTGTTTCAGGTAGATAAAATTCAAATAATACATTCCAACAGCAATTATTACCGGTAGGAATGCCAGGGCAGGCATAATAAGTAGCCTCCCAAAGAAAGCGTATGAAATATTCTGTAATGATATAATATGCCATAAAAAATCGCTGGCTATGGCCAAAATCAAAACGGCCGCCGATACCAGGAACACCCAACCATTGATATTTGAGCGCCTTTTAAGATATAAGGCCAGGTAATTATTAAATACCGTGAACCCAGCTATGGCTATAATAAATGCAAGTGTTACAACAGTACCAGAATCTGGCGCTAATACTTTAAAAATAAAAGGCAAAAACAGTACAAAGGGCCACAAGTTAAATACCGATAAAGTAGCGGTGAGCGCCAGGTACCTAACCAGGAAGTTTCTTTTGATAGGCAAATGCAAATAGGGTTGCACTCTAAGCGTAGGGAGCTCCTGAAACTGTAGGCGCATAAGCAAATCGAACAAAAAATAAATGAGGATTATGCCACAAAATGGGATGATCAATTCCTCGTTAGGAAACGCGTGTTCCAGTATTTTATCTAAAAAGAACCCGGCGACAAGCACGTTCAACAGCAGATAAAGGATCAGTATGCCCATCACCACACGTATGGCAATGCTTTTACCTGTATTTTTTGATCGCCAAAAGGCTTTTAATTCATGACTGATAAAGGAAAAAACCATAGCGAAATAGAATCAAGAGATAAGAATCAAGAGTTAAGACAAAAACTTAAACGCGTTGCATGTTGCATTAACGACCGAAAGACAAGATAGAATTTAAAGTGGCTAAATCCCCGTGTCACCTCAAGAATATTTATCCAATCGCCAAAATCAAAAGCTTCTATCTTGACTCTAATATCTTGTTTTTTTTCCCCGCTCCCCTCTTGATTCTTGACTCTAATTTCTTGACTCTTCCCCTCAATACCCATACCTATCGCCCCAAAGTTTCTTTAACTTCTCTTTTGATTCGTTTTCTTTGGGATTGTTACCGGGTTGGTAAATTTTAGCGCCTTTAATGGCGTCGGGCAAAAAGTCAAGGTCGGCAAAGTTGCCTTCGTAGCTGTGGGCATATTTATAATCTTTACCATAGCCAATGTTTTTCATGAATTTGGTTGGCGCGTTGCGCAGGTGCAGGGGTACGGGTAAATCGCCGGTTTGTTTTACCAGGGCGATGGCGGTGCTTATGGCCGTAGTGGCCGAATTACTTTTGGCCGATGTTGCCAGGTAGATAGCTGTTTGCGACAAGATCAATTGCGATTCGGGCATGCCTATTTTATTCACCGCTTCAAAACAACTTTGCGCCAGTAAAAGTGCGTTGGGATTGGCGTTCCCGATATCTTCAGAAGCCAGGATGAGCATACGACGGGCAATAAACAACGGATCTTCGCCCCCAACTATCATCCGCGCCAGCCAATATACCGCGCCGTTTGGGTCACTCCCCCGCATCGATTTTATAAAAGCCGAAATAATATCATAATGCTGCTCACCGGTTTTATCATACAGGGCCATGTTTTGCTGCACATGCTCCAGCACTACCTCGTCTGTTAGTACAACTTCGGGGCTATCAAAAGCATTTACCAGCAGTTCAAATATATTGAGCAATTTGCGGGCGTCGCCACCAGATAAACGTAATAAAGCTTCATGATCTTTAATGGTGATGTTCTTTTCCTTCAACACCACATCTTCTTTCATCGCCTTATCCAGCAATTCTAAAAGATCAGCTTCTTCTAATGATTTCAAAATATAAACCTGGCATCGCGATAGCAAAGCCGAGATCACTTCGAAAGATGGATTTTCGGTAGTAGCGCCAATCAGCGTAACTATCCCACGCTCTACCGCGCCCAACAAGGAGTCTTGCTGCGATTTGGAGAAACGATGAATCTCGTCAATAAATAATATCGGCAATACCTGTCCCATTTCTTTTAACTGCGAGGCCTTTTCTATCACCTCCCGCACATCTTTAACACCAGAGTTAATGGCACTCAGCGCAAAAAACGGACGGTATAAAGATTGCGAAATAATATAAGCCAAGGTAGTTTTCCCAACACCGGGAGGCCCCCAAAACAACATGGACGGCAGCGAACCAGATTCGATAGCCTTACGCAGCACGGCACCCGGACCAACCAGGTGTTTTTGCCCCACATAATCATCAAGCGATTTTGGTCGCATCCGTTCGGCTAATGGAGGGAGATTGGTCATATTTAGATGTGCAAATTATTATAGATGTGCAGATTTCAGATGTGCAGATATGCAGATGATGAGCTGCAAATTTTCAATATGCAGATTTCAAATGTGCAGATATGCAAATTTAAAGCGATTGATGTAAAATTCAAATGTGCGAATTACTGCATTATAAACAAAGCCCCGCCGTTTATAAACGACAGGGCTTCTTTAAAGTTTTTATTAATTCAGATCATCAAAAAATCATCTGAACCTATTCAATCATCTGAACCTATTCAATCATCTGCACATCTGAAATCTGCATATCTGCACATTCAATTTTTCATCTGCACATCTACTATGCGAGTCCTTCCGCCTGCGCGCGTTTGAGTTTTCGTTTTTCAACTACGGCCGATACCACAATTCCTACTTCATATAAAACAAACAGCGGGATACTTACAATGGTCATGGTAAGCATATCTGGTGTTGGTGTAACTACCGCGGCGATGATCAGGATAATTACAATGGCGTAACGCCTGGTTTCACGCATAAATTTGGCGGTAAGGATGCCCAGGTTTGATAATACATAAACCAAAATCGGCAACTCAAATACCACACCGGTAGCAAGGGTTAAAGTTGCTACAGATGAGATGTATGAATCAATATCGAATAAATTCTGGATTGATGAGCTTACCGTATAGCTTGATAAGAAATTAACAGATTCGGGCGTAATTACATAGTAGCCAAACAATACACCCAAAAGGAACAAGCCTGTAGCATACACCACAAAACCTGATGCCGCTTTACGTTCCTTTTCGTGCAAGGCCGGGCGAATAAAGCGCCATAGCTCAAACAGTAAATAAGGGAAACCTAAGGTGATACCTATTAATAACGATGAGTTGATCTGTAAAGTAAACTGACCAGCCATTTCGGTATTGATCAAATGGATGTTGATCTTATCAATACAAAAGCCGGGACGTTTCAAGGCGTCGCCCAAGGCGCAAAGCATCCTGTATGTCCAGAATGTTGGCTTGCTTGGGCCCATGATAACGGTATCAAAAATCCAATCGTAAAAGTAAAACACAACGCCGGTAATTACCACAATGGCTATCGACGATCTTACCAAATGCCATCTTAAGGCCTCAAGATGGTCAAAGAAAGACATTTCTGCCTCCATCGTTTTACCTTTATCTTTTATGGCTTTTACTAATTTATTATCGCTCATTGTGTGTTTAGATACCGCTGTATAAACGCTATTGTGCTAAGTACGTTAAATTGTATGAAGTTAGTTTGAATTTATTTTACATTTCAAACGTATCCATAAACTTGGTGGTAAAATTACCAGCCCTGAAATTTGGATCTTTCAACAATTTTAAGTGGAATGGTATAGTGGTTTTTACACCCTCAATCACAAACTCGCTCAGGGCGCGTTCCATGGTGCTTAAAGCTTCATCGCGGGTTTGAGCCACGCAAATTACTTTGGCAATCATCGAATCGTAGTTTGGCGGTATTACATAGCCAGTGTAAACATGGGTATCAATACGCACACCATGACCACCCGGTGAGTGGAAGTTGGTTATTTTACCTGGTGAAGGGCGGAACTGGTTAAGCGGATCTTCGGCATTGATACGGCACTCAATGGCATGCATGGTTGGCTCGTAATTTTTACCAGAGATGGGGATACCGGCGGCAACTTTAATTTGTTCTTTAATCAAATCAAAATTGATTACCTCTTCGGTAACCGGGTGCTCTACCTGGATACGGGTATTCATCTCCATAAAGTAGAAGTTGCGGTCTTTATCAACCAAAAACTCTACGGTACCGGCACCTTCGTATTTAACGGCTTTGGCTCCTTTAATAGCTGCTTCACCCATTTTTTTACGCAGTTTTTCGGTCATAAAGGGCGATGGTGATTCTTCAACCAGCTTCTGATGACGGCGTTGAATAGAGCAATCACGTTCTGAAAGGTGACAAACTTTACCATACTGATCACCTACTACCTGAATTTCGATGTGGCGTGGGTCCTGAACATATTTTTCAAGGTACAAACCATCGTTCCCAAAGGCAGCACCAGACTCGGCACGGGCCGAATCCCAGGCGTTTTCAAACTCTTCGTCTTTCCAAACAATACGCATCCCACGGCCACCACCACCGGCAGTAGCTTTTAATATTACAGGATAACCTATTTTGTTGGCGATAGCGATGCCGCTTTTTACATCAGATAACAAACCTTCAGAACCAGGCACAATAGGTACACCGGCCTTTTTCATGGTATCTTTAGCCGATGCCTTATCCCCCATCGAGTTGATCTGATCGGCAGTGGCACCAATAAATTTAATTCCGTACTCGGCACAAATAGCAGAGAATTTAGCATTCTCTGATAAAAAGCCATAACCCGGGTGGATCGCGTCGGCGTTGGTTAATTCGGCAGCCGAAATGATATTAGGAATATTTAAGTAAGAATCGCGGCTTGGCGGCGGACCAATACAAACAGCCTCATCAGCAAAACGTACATGAAGGCTATCGCGGTCGGCAGTTGAATATACAGCTACGGTTTTAATACCCATCTCTTTACAGGTACGGATAATTCGCAAGGCAATCTCGCCCCGGTTAGCTATTAATATTTTTTTAAACATGATTTCTTAGATGTGCAGATTGCAAATGTGCAAATATGCAGATGAAAAATATTAACGATTGATGTTTTGATGCGTAAACTACAAATGTGCAAACGAATTAATATCATTTGCACATCTGAAATCTGCACATCTGCACATCGTTATACTGGTTCTACTAAAAATAAAGGTTGGTCGTACTCTACAGGTGATGAATTATCAACCAGTACTTTAACTATGCGGCCAGAAACTTCTGATTCAATTTCGTTGAAAAGTTTCATGGCTTCAATGATACAAACCACACTGCCGGCTTTAATCTCGTCGCCAACGTTTACAAATAATGGTTTATCAGGACTTGATGAGCGGTAGAACGTACCGATCATTGGCGATTTGATAGTCAGATATTTTGATGTATCCGGAGCAGCAGGCGCGGCCGGGGTTACCGGTGCCGCGGCAACAGCAACAGGCGCAGCTGGTAATGCAGCCGGTGCAGTTTGAGCTGGGATGCTGGCATGAATAACCTGAGGTTGTGTCTCGTTGGTTTTTATCGTGATTTTAAAATCCTTTTGCTCAATTGACACTTCGTTTACGCCCGATTTCGACACAAAGCGAATAAGGTCCTGAATTTGTTTAATATCCATAATTGGGATTAATTGGTTTGGGACAATTTTTATTATCTAAGTTATTACAAATGTGCAGATTTCAGATGTGCAAATGTGCAGATGTTTTTCACGTGCAAATTAACAATACTAAGATATGCAAAAGTGCTTTTAATTATTATACTTTACTTAGTGCAACAACTACCGCGTTTACACATTTTATATACCCAATGAATGATTAACATCGGGGTTCTTCAGATGTTTTAATTTTCGTCATTTGCACATTTGAAATCTGCATATCTGCACATCTTAAATCTGCTCATTTGAAATTTACACATCTAAAAATTAATAGGCCCATTTAAGGTAAATAGATCCCCAGGTAAAGCCGCCGCCAAAGGCTGCTAAAATAAGGGTATCTCCTTTTTTAAATTTGCTTTCCCATTCCCACAAACATAGCGGTATGGTACCATTGGTGGTATTACCGTAACGTTCAATGTTAATGATCACTTTATCATCGCTAAGGCCGGTACGCCTTGCGGTGGCGTCAATGATGCGTTTATTGGCCTGGTGCGGCACCAACCATGCAACATCGTCGCCGGTTAGGTTATTGCGCTCCATTACTTCGTGAGCAACATCGGCCATATTGGTAACAGCAAATTTAAAAACAGCCTGGCCTTCCTGGTAAGCAAAATGCTCATGGTTGTCCACTGTTTCGTGCGATGCAGGTCTTACAGATCCGCCTGCTTTCTGGTGCAGGTAGGTTACGCCCGAGCCATCGCTTTTTAATATAGAATCTATAACGCCGTTGCCTTCATCATTAGGTTCAAGCAATACGGCACCGCAGCCATCACCAAAAATAATGCAGGTGGCGCGGTCCTGGTAGTTTACAATCGACGACATTTTATCGCCGCCAACAACCAATACTTTTTTGTGCTTGCCGCTTTCAATAAATTGCGAACCGGTAGCCAGGCCAAATATAAAGCCCGAGCAAGCTGCCGAAAGATCATACCCCCAGGCATTTTTAGCTCCTATTTTATTAGCTAAAATATTGGCCGTTGCCGGAAAAGGCATATCGGGAGTGGTAGTACAAAAAATGATAAGATCGATTTCTTCAGCGCTGATACCCCGTTTTTTTAGCAAACCCTGTACAGCAGGCACAGCTAAATCAGAAGTACCAAGGCCTTCGCCTTTTAATATGCGTCGCTCTTTGATGCCTGTACGTGAGGTTATCCACTCGTCATTTGTGTCAACCATGGTTTCCAGTTCCTGGTTGGTTAACACATAGTCGGGCACGTAACCATGTACAGCAGTAATAGCGGCATGAATTTTACTCATCTTTATATATTTACTGAAAAGCTTGCTTTATTTTTTCAACCAGACCGCTCTCTACCATATTTCTTGATAGCAGCACCATATTTTTTATAGCCTCGGGGGTTGATATCCCGTGGCCAACAACAACAGGGGCATTTACACCCAGGATGGGGCTGCCGCCATATTGTTCATAGTTAAACCTATCAAAAAACTCGTCTTTAAACTGTTTTTTACGGCTGATAACGTAAAAAGATTCTGCAAGCTTTAGTATTACATTACCTGTAAAACCATCGCATACAAAAACATCGGCCCCTTCGCTAAACAGGTCGCGGCCTTCAACATTACCAACAAAATTAAACAGCTTAGTTTCCTTCATTAAAGGATAGGTGGCCTGGCAAAGGATATTACCTTTCTCTTCTTCCTCGCCTATGTTCATGAGGGCAACACGGGGATTATCGATATCATATACCGATTGTGCAAACAAGCTGCCCAATACGCCAAATTGCAATAACACCTCGGGTTTGCAATCGGCATTGGCGCCTACATCTAACAAAATACCCAAACCGCCTTTAAGTTTGGGTACAATAGTAGTCATAGCCGGGCGCACAACACCCGGAATGGTTTTAACACTAAACATGGAACCAACCAGCATGGCACCGGTGTTCCCTGCCGATGAGAAAGCCTGAATTTTTCCTTCCTTAAGTAATTGAAAACCAACCGAGATGCTCGAATTTGGCTTTTGTACAATTGCTTTAGTAGGATGTTCGCCCATGCCAATCACTTCGGTTGTATGCACAAACTCGAAATGATCGGGGCTAACATTATTTTCCTGAAGAATAGTAGCAGCTACTTCTTTATCTCCAATAAGCACCAGTTTTTGGTCGGCAGATAAAGCCTTATAAGCTTCGATTGCTCCTAAAACAGTTGCTTTGGGAGCATAATCACCGCCCATAATATCTAAGCCAATCTTCATTTTCAGAAAATTAAACTTAGGCTACTGCTGCTTTCTCAATAAGTACTTTACCGTTATAGTAAACGTTACCATCAACAGTATAAGCTCTGTGCGGTAAATGCACAACGCCGGTAGTTTGGCAAATAGTTAATGAAGGCGCTTCTGCTTTGTAATGAGTTCTGCGTTTATCTCTTCTTGATTTGGATATTTTACGTTTTGGATGTGGCATGATCCTGCTTTTTTATTATTTATTTATTTTTTTGAGTACATCCCACCGCGGGTCTGTATCCTCAGTTTGTTCTTCGTTTCCGTTGCTGGCAAGCTCGTTAAGCTTGGTTATCATTTCTTCGTCGCAATGCGAGTCTTCACCCCCATTTTCACATACCGATATAAATGGCATGGCAACATTAATATATTCATAAATCAACCCGGCAATATTGATCTCATGATCGTTTTTACCCAGGTTAATGATCTCATCATCCTCATCTATCGGCTCATCGCTAAACTTGGCAATTTGCTGTTCTGTAATATCCAGCGGCTGCCAGTACTGAGCCAGACACCTATCGCAAGTGGCTTCAACAACACCCTTGATTTGAAAATCAAGGATAATCATTGTTTCCTGTTTATCTAACTCAACAACGCATTGCAAGTTAGCCTTTTTAACCAGCGAATAATCAAATTCGGCAAAAAAAGCATCGTCAACAACAAAGTCAAACTGGTGTTTCCCCAGCTTAAGTCCTGTAAAAGGAATCGAATATGTTCTAAGCGATTTCAATGAGCAACAATTAGCCCGCAAATGTAGGGAAAAATACCATAAGTGGAAAGTGTTTTTTGAAAAAGGCAAATTGGGGGGAGAAGAGGCCTTTTTGGACGAAGGACTTTGGGACGAAAGACAAAGGATTTTAGAGAAACCCATGCTGTAAAGGTTCTCAAATTCTAATTTTTATCCACGTACAAAGCTACATAACTATTCCGATTTTTCTTGCGCCAGACTTGTTTACCAGATAGGCAATGCTCAATTGAGGATAAAATAAAACACCAGGCATTAACAATGATTTATTATAAACAAATTTGTTTATTTTTGACTGTGGAATCTGCTTTGGCAAAATACAAGGGTATTCATCCTGGATTGATCCTGGATCGGGAGCTTACTAAAAGAAAGCTTAAGAAAGGGCCTTTTGCCCGTATGTTATCCGAGTACCCCCAAATCCTGAACGATATCACCAAGGGTCGGCGCGGCTTTACCCCTGCCCTATCGCTTAAAGTTGATAAAGCGCTTGGATTTGAAGAGGGCACCATGCTACTTTTGCAAACTTATTACGAGATCAAAAGAGAAAAAGAAAAACACAGAGCCGATATACATCCCGATTTATCAGTATTACGAAATGCTTTGTTTTGGGACACCGACATCAATAAAATTGATTGGCACCAACAATACAGGGCTGTTATCGAGCGGGTTTTTCAGCGAGGAAACGAACTGGAGAGAAACGGAATCATCAATTTTTATGGGCCAGAAAAAATTCGATCTGTTATAGGAGAGCAGGATATTAATAGCAATATCCCAATAATGCCCCATTTAAAAATCAAATAAGATGCTTCATTGGAATACCGTCACCAATCTTTTAAAGAAATCCCTTTTTAAACTAATGCAAGCCGTAGAACTACAAAACTTCAGGCTCGTAGGTGGCACTGCTTTGAGCATCGTATTAGGGCATCGAATGTCTGTAGATATTGACCTCTTTACCGATGCTCCATACGGATCGATCAATTTTGATGCAATTGAAAATTATCTCAAAGACAACTTCGACTATGTTAATGGAGATTTTGGCGGCAATCCAGGGCTTGGTAAATCTTATTTAATAGGGGCAGATGCTACAGACCTTGTCAAAATAGATTTGTATTATTCTATGGACCCTTTTTTTTCAAGGAGTGAATATGGAAGAAGGTGTTAGAATGGCTACCATCGAAGAAATTATTGCCATGAAAGTTGATACCATACAAAGAGGCGGTAGAAAGAAAGACTTTTGGGATCTTCATGAGTTACTTGAACAATATCCGATTGACAAAATGATAGCACTTCACCAACAACGATTTGAGTGGACGCACGATGAAGATTTAATTCGAAGTAATTTTATCAATTTCACATCAGCCGACTACGACTTAGATCCAATTTGTCTTAAAAACAAGCAATGGGAATTTATTAAAGAAGATATCGAAGAAGCAATAAAAGACATTTAACTAAGCCCGCAGCTTCCTTTTACCTTTCACCCTTAACCTTTACCCTTTCACCTCAAAAACTATATCTTCAACCTGATATTAATCTTATCCAGCAACCCCGTTAACCAAACCATTACAAAGGCGAACACAATGCATTTGATGAGTCCCCCTGTGCCTTCGCTTAGGTATTGGGGATAGCCTATGTTGCTTAGCTCATACAAGGGGTAAAATATAAAGGGTACAATGTAACAGGTAAAGGTGTTGGTGCCTGCCGGCTCAATCACTTTAAACCAGTTGTACTTGTGCTTAAAATCGACAATAAAAATAAACATGGCGTATACCACCAGGCTGATGCCGGTGCAAATGAGCACCCATGAAGGAGTATCTCTTATTTTGGAAATTCCCCCGCTAAAATACCGTACTATAAAACCCAGGTTGAATAATATGATAGCCATAAGCACAAGGGCAGCCCAAAGCATTTTTAATTCGTTATTGGCCTTTAAACGCATGTACAGTACCGATACAAACACCCCCGCCATGGTAAAAGCCTGCATAGCGCCGTTACCGGCTATCCATACGTATTGCTGTACGGGGGCTAAAAAGTTGAGCATCCCGAAATGAACATCGAGGTTAAAAAACATAAAAAAGATCCACGCTGTGGCCTGTATCCACAAATGGCCGTTGGAGTAATAGTATATAAGCGCGCAAAGCAAATAGCTCCAGCCTATAAGGCCCAATATACCCCACCACGTAAAATGCAGCCAGGTATGACCAGGATCGCTGGTGCGGTATATTACCGACATGGCAATCAGCAGTGCCACACCGAAGCCTTGGCACAGGTATTTTTTTAGTTTGGTGGTTTCCTTGCTGTAATCTAAAAAGATGAAAAAGAAACTAAACGTTACCAGGCTTTCCCATACCGGTTTGGGCAGCGCGGTGGTATGCTCATTATAGGTTTCCATGTTAGAGTGGTAAAACCCGATGAACACCAACGCCAGCGACCGGCTGGCTATCCGGCCCAGCATTTTATAGTTACCTGTTTTTAACCTGTTTTGAAAAGCGAAAGGAATTGATAACCCTACAATAAATAAAAACGCCGGGAAAATAGTATCGGCCAAACCTAATCCATCGGCGTTTGCTGCAACGTGTTTAAGCCACTGCGGTGTACCCGGAATGCCATCAAGGTCATTCACAAAGATCATGAGCAGCATGGTTACAGCACGAAAAGCATCAATGGATCGTATCCGGTCCGAGAAAGTATTCATTAAGGGAGTAAATGTAATTACTGAGCAAATGTTTTAATTTAACGGTAATTAAATTAAAACATTATGGTTACGCTCCTGTTTTTAGTCCCTATCGCGGCTTAGCTTGGTAAATAACAGCGGATTTTCGGCCAGTTCTTTACCTTCTTTACGGTGTTTTACAATGTGTATCGCTGTAAATAAAGCCTCGCGGAATGATATCTCCGACGCCATATTTTTGCCGGCAATATCATATGCTGTACCATGATCTGGCGATGTGCGCACAAAGTTTAGTCCGGCGGTAAAGTTAACGCCCGATTCAAAAGCTATCTGTTTAAACGGAATAAGCCCCTGATCATGATACATGGCCAGTACAGCATCAAACTGCAGGTAGGTACCATTAGCAAAAAAGCCATCAGCAGGGTATGGACCAAAAGCCAGCACATCATTATTGCGGGCCTCTTCAATGGCCGGGATGATGATCTCCTTTTCCTCGCTGCCTATCAAACCATTATCACTGGCGTGTGGGTTAAGGCCCAGCACGGCAATTTTAGGTTTGCGAATCCAAAAATCGTTTTGCAAACTCTGGTTCATCAGCTTTAGCTTGGCAATAATTTTATCGGTAGTAATGCTTTCGGCAACCTTGCTGATAGGGATATGACCGGTAACCACGCCAACACGTAAAGTATCGCTCACCAAAAACATTAATGATTCGGCAGCGCCATCACGCTGTTGCAGGTATTCGGTATGGCCGGGGAAATTAAATTTATCGCTCTGGATGTTATCTTTATTGATAGGCGCTGTAACCAGGGCATCAATATAACCTTCCTTTAAATCGTAAGTAGCACGTTCTAAAGAGATCAGCGCGTATTTGCCGCCAGCTTCCGTAACATGCCCGGGCTCAATTTTCACATCCTCTTCCCAGCAATTGATCATGTTGGCTTTTCGGTAGTGAACCTGCCCGGGATCATTAATTACCTGGAAATTAAGTTCGCTCACCTGCGTAGCCCTGCGGTGAAAAGATGCCACCTTGGTATGGCCATAAACAATAGGGGTACAGTAATCATAAATTTTACTATCGGCCAGGGTTTTAATAATAATCTCTAACCCAATGCCATTCACATCACCTATACTGATACCTATTTTTATTTTATCGCTCATGTTATTATTTTGATTTCATTGATTATTGTGATTGCACCGATTTAAGGCGATTGCACTGTGTTATCAATGATTAATTTATTATTGGTTGTTCTTTTTTATCTGAACCGGAATTTTTCGAATTATTGAATTTTCAGAATGTCAACTCCATAATCTTATCTATTCCCTTTTAATCTTCTCTCCTAAATAGTCCAATAGTCCGCAAGTCTCAAAGTCAAAATCCTTGCTCCTTTGTCCAAAAATCCTTTATCAAAAGGCTGGCCTTTTACCCTTTACCTTTCGCCTTTTACCTCTCCCTCACCGCAAATAAAAGATTTGTTCCTGATTAAAGCGCAAATATCACGTAATTTGCTCAAATATTTAATTAATAATGACGCTGGTACGGGCAAAAAAACATTTAGGGCAACACTTTCTTACCGATAAAAATATCGCTTCCAAAATTGTGGACAGCCTGAAACCGGCCGACCGTTTTACCAACGTGCTGGAAGTTGGCCCCGGTATGGGCGTGCTCACCGATCTTTTATTACTCAAAACCGAGTACGAAACTTCGGTAATTGATATCGATACGGAATCTGTTGATTTCCTGAAAAAGAAATACCCCCAGCTGGGCAACCGCTTGATGAATGCCGACTTCCTGGAGATGGATTTTAAAACCATTACCGATAAGCCCTTTGCCATCATCGGTAACTTCCCCTACAATATTTCTTCGCAGATTCTTTTTAAGGTTTTAGATAACCGCAGCCAGGTAATTGAGGTAGTGGGCATGTTTCAAAAAGAAGTAGCCGAACGCTGCGCCGCCAAAGCCGGCAGTAAAGAATATGGCATCCTGAGCGTATTTTTGCAGGCTTACTATAAGGTAGAGTATTTATTTACCGTAAAAGCCGGGGTATTTAATCCACCGCCCAAGGTGTTATCGGCAGTGATCCGCCTTACCCGCAACCAGGCCGAAACATTGGATTGCGACGAAAAGCTTTTTTGGCAAATTGTAAAAGCCGGCTTTAACCAGCGCCGCAAAACCCTGCGCAATGCTATATCAAGCCTCATCAACAAAGAAAAAATGACCGACAACCCAACGCTCGATCTCCGTGCCGAACGCCTGAGTGTAGAAGACTTTGTGAAGCTGACTAATGAGGTAATGGCGGCGAGATAGAGTATTGCTGAAATTGTTTCGGCTCCCATTCTCTTAGCGTATTCCAAATAGAAAACCTGTCCTGTGGCGGCCTGAAACAAGTTCCACGATGACAACTCAACGCTGACAACTTTCCGTCTTGATTCTTGACTCTTAATTCTTGACTCTATTCCTCACCTCGGCAAATCTTTTTTAATAAATTTACGATACAGGTATTCGGCGTAACCTACGCTAATGTAATCGGGGAACTTCCAATTGGGGTAATATTGCTTTTTTATGTACTTGAGTAAACTAAAAAACGCGATGGCTAAAATCAAAAAAATGGCTAACGATAACAAAATCGCACCGAATAAAACTAAAGGGGTCATTGTAACTAATAATTAATCAGCCTTTATTACGATACAACCACAGGTTTTGTTACTTAAAAGCTTTAAATATAAAGCACAAAAATAGTATTTGAGTTACTATGACCCTATGTAAATAAAATTTGCAACAAAATATACCTGCTTATACAGCCCAGGCATGCTTCCGAAGAATTTTGCCATACCTAACCGAAGCAATTTTTGAATTTTACCTTTTGAATTTCCAAAGGCCGCGCAAGCGTAAACTTACCTTATATCTGCATGTAGCACACACTGGTAAGGTTGCAGCAGTTAAACTATTCCGGCTGCAACCAAAACGGCTGCAATCAAATCGCCCGACATTTCCATTTTATTGGAGCCGTGATTAACCCAGCGTTCGCCAACCTGCACAAAGGTGTAAATAGTGGTGTACATAGCAATGGTGATCGCGGCAGGCTTTCTGTCTACAACGGTAAAATAATAAATGCGGTTTTGATAGTGTGCTTCAAGTCTGGCTTCCATGCCGCAAAAGTATAAATCATATCGGGAAATTTTATTACACAGAAACATTATGTGGCTGTCAAAATAGCTGTAGATTGAGGTGCTTGGGTAACTATCTGAGCCGTAGAGATTATAACAGATGGAACTGTAAACATAAAGCGCACGCCCCCCTTAGCAAATCTTTCCTCGTAAGTTATTTTTTGACTTTTTAATTTTAACTTTTGAATTAACAAGTGCAATACCTGCGGCCCGGGCTATCCACTCATACTGCACAAGGCCTTAGTCACAGGCCGGTATCCCAATGTCATTAAGTTAAGGAAAAACAGAATTAGAAATAATATCGAATAATGAATTTCGAATGTCCAACACCGAAGGGTTTTACTTCATTATTCGATATTGGACATTCAGTGTTCGATATTAAAATCAACATTAAATCCTTAACTTAATGACATTGGCCGGTATCCGTTTCTATCCCTATTGCGACATTGGGGTTATGCAAAAGCCCAACGTTGTGGTTGGGCTTGGGTGAAATTGTTTGGGGCAAGTTTTGCGAGTGTGGCATATGCTGTACGCAGAATGGGAAACTCTATTTTAACTTTTTATTATTATAATCTAATTTTATTATTACTTTCATTTTTCCCAATTAAATGAAAGACCTAAACCTAAACAAAATTGAATACGCACGCCCCTTTTTAAGGTGGGCAGGTGGAAAAACTTGGCTCATCAAGCATTTGAGAAAAGTCAAAAAACTTGACTTTAACAATTACCATGAGCCATTTCTCGGCGGAGCTTCAACGTATTTTTATCTATCACCAAACGGACATTCTTTTTTGTCGGACTTAAACACAGATTTAGTTGAAACCTATCAGACGATAAAGGATGAGGTTAATGGTGTCATCGAACGATTGAGAACCTTCAAGAACGAAGAAAAATATTACTATGATATCCGAGAAACTATTTTTGAAAATAAATTAGATCGCGCAGCGAAGTTTATATATCTAAATCAAACCTCTTTTAACGGTATTTATCGTGTCAATTTGAAGGGGAAATACAATGTGCCTTATGGTTTTAGAGAAAAAGACTATTACGTAGACGTTGAAACTCTAAAAATGGCAAGCTTAGCTTTAATTAATACGACCATATTTCAGGGTGACTTTTATTCGGTGATGACAAATATAAATGCTGGTGATTTGGTATTCTTAGATCCTCCGTATACTGTTTCACACAATAACAATGGCTTCATCAAATATAATGAAAAGATTTTTTCGTTAGAAGATCAATTTAGACTTAGTAACATGATAAGTGAAATAAAAGCAATTGGAGCATATTACATTTTGTCTAACGCCGCTCACAAAACGATAAAAGACATCTTCGAGAAAGGCGATACAAGACATGAATTAAAAAGGGGGAACGCGATTGGAGGTAATAGAGCAACAAGGGGGCAAACTGAAGAGTATATTTTTACAAACATTGAGTTATGACGGAGGATTTAAGAAATACCATTTTAGGCAATTTTATCGGTGAAGAAGACATCTATAAATTGCTACGAACCAAGAAAACAGACTCTTATAAGGAGAGTTTTAACAACGGTTCCTCTGCTCTTCAAGAAAAGCTTAATGATGGTTGGGAAATAGACGTTATTTTAAAATCAAAAACTAAGGTTTCCAAGGCTAAGGAAGATGACATACTTTTTAAAGATAAAGTATGGTCATTATTTGCGCAACTGGGTTTTAAGATATTAAACAGAGATAGTTTTGGTTTTCCCTACGACAAAAAAGACCCATCGCTAATTCACGGAATAGACGTTTTTGCAAAGGATGATGAAACCGTCTTAATTATTGAATGTCGTTCTTCAATAAAAAATATCTCTTGCGATTTTAGTGATGAGCTAGAAGGTCTAAAATTCAAAAAAGCTGGGATTATTAATACTATACATGCACTGTTTCCAAACACAAAACCAAAATTCAAATTCATTTTGGCAACTCGAAACATAGGGATGTCCACAGAAGATGAAACAGCTTTAGCTAAATTTGACGCTATACATTTTTCTGAAGAAGTAATAGATTATTACTATTCACTGCACTCTCAATTGGGAACGGCTTCAAGATATCAACTTTTAGGGGCACTGTTTGCAGGACAGGAAATTCCCGACTTAGAAAACCGAATACCTGCAATCGAAGGAAAAATGGGAGGGCATACTTATTATTCTTTTTCAATAGAACCTGAAAAGCTATTAAAAATAGGGTACGTATTACATCGAAATAAAGCGAATGAGAATATGATGCCAACATATCAAAGACTTATTAAAAAGGCTCGGATAAAAGAAATTCATAAATTTCTTGAAGAGGAAGGCGGTTATTTTCCTAATTCTGTAATAATTAACATCGTTTCAGATAAAAATAAAGATATATTTTTTGAAAAAAGTAGTAATCAAGTTCCTGAGGCAATATCCAGAATCGGAATACTTCATTTGCCAAAAAAATATCGATCATCTTACATTATTGATGGGCAGCACCGATTATATGGATATTCTAATTCGAAGTACAAAAATACCAATACCATTCCAGTAGTGGCTTTGATAAATTTAGAGCGTTCGGAACAGGTGAGGTTGTTTATGCAAATAAATGAAAACCAGAAACCCGTTTCAAAAGATTTAAGAAATACTTTAGATGCAGATTTATTGTGGGATTCTGAGAGTTATGTAGATCAAATCAGGGCTCTAAAATCAAGAGTAGCAATAAAATTAGGTGAAGATAGAAATTCGCCTCTGTATAATAAAATTTCAATAGGAGAAGACAAAAAGGCAATATCGACTCAACAAATCGGAATTGCTCTTTCCAGAGGCGATTTCTTAGGAAAGGTGAAGGCTAAAGAAATTGAGAAATCAGGCACCTTCTATACTGGCAATCTGAACCGCGCCTATCTGACCCTCTCTGATTTTCTCATCAGAAGTTTTTCCTATTTAAAATATGAACTTGAAGAATTATGGGAACAGGAAGGAAACATTATTGTAATAAATAAGGGTTTTTATGGGATCACAATGATATTAAATGACTGTGTAAACCATTTAACAAATCACGACATGATAGACAAAAACACTTCTGCAAAAGAGATTTTTGAAGAGGTCAAACCTTATCTGACTAGTATAATTAAGTTTTATAGAGGAATCAATGAGATCAAAATAAATGAATTAAAGTCCTCTTACGGAATGCCTGGTGATGCGAAATATTGGAGGACTTTACAATTTGCTCTTAGAGAGGATTTTCCAGAAATTCACTTTGAAGGACTCGCAGAATATTTGAAGAAAGAGGAGAAAGAAAATAACGAAATGGCATTTAAGTACATTAGGGAAATCGAAAGCACATATTTAAAGAGCGTTGTTAGGCAGAAATTGGAAGACGAATTTGGAAAAGCTTGGTTTAAGAAAGGAGTTCCTGAAAAGATATATTCTGATGCTATCGCTTTGGCTGCAAAAAAAAATCGAGATATTGACGAAGAAGAAGACGAAAAGGAGCCCTGGGATCAGCTTCATCTTATTGACTACCGCGAAATCATTTTAAAAAATTGGCAAAAACTTTTTGAAATGCAATTCACAAAGCCGGGTGAAGAAAAAATTTCAGGAGGAAAAGAAGCTAAGACAAAATGGATGGTTGAACTTAATAGGATAAGAAATGAAAACTCCCACACCTATTACGTAACTGGCGAAGAGCTATCTTTCATTGAAGAAATATATGATTGGCTTGGAAGAAAATAACTAATTGATAAAACTCTATGCCTTATACATAGAAGTTTTATCATAAGTTAAAATCAAAAGTTGACTTATAATTTACTTTGGAGGAACGTCTTATATTTGCTATAAAACTTCACAACGAGGGCAATGTTCAAATTGAAAATAGCCCTCTTGCTGGCGGCACGCATGTCTCGTGTTTCGAAATCGGTAGATGTAATATTATAAAATAAACGAAGCCTGCCCGTAATGCCGGGCCTTGTTTTGTTACTTGTTGGTGTTTCCCTGCTGGAATTGCGTGCTGCACATCACCCTTGTTTTTTTATTCTGTAATATTCATCAGCCCCTTCTTCGCCACACAAAATTAAGGTGTCCTGATTTCTAAATTTAAATCCAAAACTTTCACTAAAAACATCGTAGTATATTTTAATACTGTCACCTAACATTTTATATTTATAGGATTTGAAGTGTTCCAGTTAGAATATTGTCGATTTTCTTATTTCAAAAATTGTATTATCGGTACCCTTCGCTCTCCAAATTCGAAGAAGTTTGCGAGCCGCGTTATTTTTGTTCTGTATCCGATTTAATTATAGTTGTGCCTGCATTTTTTTGAGTCTTCCTGCTTGATCCGGCAAGTTGATTTATTGAGTGTGAGTGAGTAATTAATTTATTATTGGCGCTATTGCAAACAACCAGGACGATAACAAGACTAGAAAAAATTATACTTGCCTTCACATTCAGTTAAATTTTGTGTCCTTGAGGGCGTAGTGGCCAAACCAAAGATAGTTGAAACGCTATAACCTTCAGATATGCCAAAGCCTTTTTTCATCCGTTTAATGTATTGGACTGGGTGAAAGCTCCGATGCGTCTTGAAACCGACTACATTTCACAATGTGAACCTGCCGTTGGTGAAAACACGCAACAGCGTGCCGTGGGAACACCAACAAGGATTGAGTTGTTCAAAGAATGAAAGCAAATCACAATTCTTGCCACTTGCTACTAAAAAATATTCTTAGCTTTAGGCAACAATTAAACCAATCACTCAAATGAAATTATTACTTAGCGGTGCTGCATTTATTGCCCTACTATCGTTATCTGCCACATCAATGGCTCAAAAAGTTAAACTAAAAGATGGCGATTTTGGTCCATTAAAAGCCGAAACAGAGGTTAACTTTGAATTTACCTACAACAACATGGGCGTGGGCAAGTACAAAGATGAGGCCGACTACCTGGAAAAAAAACGTACCGATTACAACAAAAAGGAAGAAGGTCGGGGCGATACCTGGGTAAAAGCCTGGGTAAGCGATCGCCAGGGTTTATTTGAACCTAAATTTATTGAGCTTTTTAGCAAATACAGCAATATGAGCGAAAATAAAAAGGCCAAATACACCATTATATTTAACACCTGGTTTACCGAGCCTGGTTACAATATTTACATTAGCCGCGAAAATGCCAAAATAAGTGGCGACGCCGTGATTGTGGAAACTGCTAACCGCAACAAAGTGCTGGCTACCATTTCGGTTGAAAAAGCACCCGGTCGTACATTTGGTGGTTATGATTATGACACCGGCTCGCGCCTCGCCGAATCATACGCCGCCGCCGGCAAAGCTTTAGCCAAGTTTATTAAAGACAAATAGGATTATTGGACTTTGGGACTATGAGACTTGCGGACAGTGAGACTTTTTGAACTAATTTTTCTATAACCAACAAAAGCCATCTCATCGATGGCTTTTGTTGGTTATAGAGTTTACGATTTTGATTTGCTTTTTTTCTGAACAGTGATTTATAGGATTAATGATTACCTGATTTTTGACTAACTTGATGGCCAAATTCAACTAATCAACCAACGTTAAAACTTGTTAAACCTATTCCGTTCATCATCCCTGTTAATTACATTTGTAATGTACTGATCACTAAACCAACCTTTTGATATGCGGTACTTATTACTCCTTTTGTTGTTGTGTACCTGCCTGGCGGGCTACGGTCAAAAACTAAGCGGCATTGTTACCGACAAAAATACGGGGCAACGTATTAGCGGCGCCTGGATTACCACGGCCAGCGGCACCGCCATTACCAATATAACCGGCGAATTCGCGGTTAGCACCGCTAAATTAAAGGATACGCTTAAGGTTAAAATGCAGGGCTATAAAATGTATGTATTACCTGTTGATGTAAGCAAGATTAACACGGTGGCTATTGCCCTTGAGCAAAGCACTATTGAGCTTAACCAGGTTAACATTAGCGCCCGGCGCGATAGGGTGAAGGATTCGATAAGTAACCGTAAGGAGTTTGCCAAAACGTTTGCCAGTCACCCGCCAAAGTTTACTGATATTGTAAGGCCGGTGATAGGTGTGGGGCCCATCCCGATGGCCGGGGTTGTTATTGTGCCGAGCCAGTTAATAGCCCTGCTTACCTACAAACATAGCAACGCTTATAAATTGAAGAAAGCGCTTATTGCCTATGAGCAGGGCGAATACATTGACAGCCGCTTTAGCGACGAGCGCGTGGCCCAGCTTACCGCCCTGCCCGATGATTCGCTGCACCAGTTTATTGAACTTTACCGTCCCACCATTACCCAGGTAAAAAAAATGAGCGACTACGATATCATGACCTATATTAAAACCAGTTTGGTTAAGTACAAGTCGCCGGTGCACCACGCGTTGATTACAGAGGCGTTTTAAAGACAGTGCGCAGATGGTTGGTTTTGGTACGATAGCCTTCCATTAATTTCACACTTTTTGAAGCTAAAAAAGCTAAATGGTGCATAACCGGATAATAACGGGGCTTAATGGGTACACAATGGTGCATAAAAAGGTGGTAATTGGAGTGTAACGCGACTGTTTGGGAGTTAAAAGCGGCGATAATCAAACATTTTGGCATCAAAAAGGTATATCATCTGTGGGTAAAAACAATTCCCCCGCTTGACACACGGTTTGAATTTCGTAATTTTGAATATGACTACTGAAACACTCGAAGATTTCTACAAACAAAAATTCGACTGGCTGCCAGATAATCTGCAGCAAAATATAGGGCATTTTAACGTGTTCAGGATTGAGGATTGCATTGGCCCCAATGCCAAGCCGGTTACGTACAGCCGCCGCAGCTTTTATAAAATAAGCCTGATGCACGGGGATAATATTATTCATTATGCCGATAAAAGTATCAACCTTTCGGGTACTTCGCTCATGTTTTTCAGTCCGCATGTACCGTATACGTTTGAGCATTTGAGTGACGACCGTACGGGCTTCTTCTGCATTTTTACAGAGTCTTTTTTTGCCGATAGGTTCCGTGGCGGCCTGGCCGAGCTGCCCATGTTTGCCATTGGCGCTAAACCGGTTTACGCGTTAGATGAAACCCAGGACAAATATATCAGCAGCCTCTTCGTAAAAATGGCCGAGGAACTTAATTCTGATTACGGCTTCAAATATGAGCTAATCAAAAATTACGTTACCGAAATGTGCTACTACGCCCTTAAAACCCAACCCTCAGAAAACGTACACCAGCATGCTGATGCCAAATCGCGCATCACCTCTGTATTTACCGAGCTGCTGGAGAGGCAGTTCCCGATAGAAACGCCGTCGCAAAGGTTCAACTTACGGTCGGCAAATGATTTCGCGCAAAGGTTATCCGTACACGTAAACCACCTTAACCGCGCCATCCGCGAAACCACCGGAAAAACCACCACCGATCACATTGCCGAGCGTTTACTAAGCGAAGCTAAATCGTTATTAAGGCACACCGATTGGAACATCTCTGAAATTGGCTACTGCCTGGGCTTTGAAGAGCCTACCCATTTTAATAACTTTTTCAAAAAACAAACCCAGCAAACGCCATCCACATTCAGAAATGTTTGAATTTTGTAACCATTGGTTTGATTAACGTAATGCCCCGCCCCGTTTGCCATAGTACCTTTGTTTTATCAAACAAAAACTTATGGACAACAAAAAAGTATGGTTTATCACTGGTGCTTCAAAGGGATTTGGGCTCAGTTTAGTAAAACAATTACTGGATGCTGGTCAGCTTGTTGCCGCTACTTCCAGGAACCAACAAGAGTTAACCGATGCTGTTGGCTCAACCTCAACTAATTTTTTACCACTTCAGGTCGACCTGATTAGCGAGGCGAGTGTTTCCCTGGCGCTGCAACATACCTATGAAACCTTTGGCAAAATTGACGTAGTGATCAACAATGCCGGCTATGGCATAGGCGGTGCCATTGAAGAACTAACCGATGCCGAAACCCGCACCGCGTTTGATGTAAACGTATTTGCCACACTCAACGTAATCAGGTTTGTGATGCCTTACCTGCGTAAACAACGCTCGGGCCATATTATCAACATAGCATCAATCGCCGGTATTGTTGGCGGTACCGGCTGGGCGGTTTACGCTGCTGCTAAACATGCCGTTATTGGCCTATCCCAGGTTTTGGCTATGGATGTTAAAGCTTTAGGCATTAAAGTTACTATAGTTGCACCCGGCGCGTTCCGTACAAGTTTCCTTACTGCAGGCTCATTAACCATGACCAGTAATCGTATTGAAGATTATGCCGATGTACGTGAATCGCACTGCAAATACTCAAAGATGGATGGACAGCAAGCCGGCGACCCGGAAAAAGCTGCTACAAGCATTATCAATGTTGTGTACGAAGAAAATCCACCACTGTATTTGCTATTGGGTGGCGATGCTTATAACAGGGCTTTAACCAAGCTGGATGGCTTGTACAAAGAGATCCACGAGTGGGAAGATATTACCTGCGCTACAGATTTCGACTAAATGGTAAAACCTTTACGCAAAGATACCTAAAATGGAAAACATTAAAGATAAAGTTGTAGTAATAACCGGCGCAAGCAGCGGCATGGGCGCGGCAACCGCCTGCAAACTGGCTAAGCTTGGTGCTAAAGTAGTTTTAGCCGCCCGGCGTGAAGATCAGCTTAAAGCCTTGGTAGCCGAATTGGGCGATAATGCCATTTACGTAACAACAGATGTAAGCAAACGTGCAGATCTGGATAATCTTATCCAACAGGCCATAGCCAAATTTAGCCATGTAGATGTGCTATGGAACAATGCGGGTATTATGCCTATCTCCTTTTTTGAAGAAGGCCTGGTTGATGAGTGGGATAAGATGATCGATATCAACATAAAAGGTGTTCTATACGGGATTAATGCGGTATTGCCGCATATGCTTAGCCGCGGGCAGGGGCATATCCTGGCTACCTCTTCGGTGGGAGGTATCAAAACATCCCCTGGGATTGGCGTTTACTCCGGTACAAAATTCGCGGTTAAAGCCATTATGGAAACCCTGCGCGAGGAAGTAGCCCAAATCGTTAAGGTAACTACTATTTTCCCGGGAGCAACCCAATCCGAGTTAGGCCATGATATTACCAGCCCCAGGATTAAAGCCCTCTACGGCAATTTGACTAACATGCCAAAGATGGATGAAGATGCTATTGCCGACGCTGTAATATACGCTATCAGTCAGCCGGGAAATGTCACCATTAACGATCTGGTACTAAGACCACTTGGCCAAACACGTTAAAAAACTAAAATCAAAAAACAATCGGTGACACCATAAAAATCACCTTAAATCAAAAAACAACAATGAACAATAATAATATATGGTTTGTAACCGGTGCCTCAAAAGGCCTGGGACTTACCCTTGTAAAAAGACTATTAAGTGAAGGTTATAAAGTAGCCGCAACTTCAAGAAACATCAGCGAACTGCAAAACGCCGTTGGCCAACAAAACGACAACTTTTTACCCCTTGCCGTAAATATCAAAAATGAAGAAAGCGTACAGGAGGCTATTGAAAAAACAGTAAGCACTTTTGGTAAAATTGATATAGTAGTTAACAATGCAGGATATGGAATGCTTGGTGGTTTAGAAGAGACTACCGACCAGGAGGCTCGCGATAATTTTGATGTAAATGTATTTGGTTCGCTAAATGTTATACGTAAGGCATTGCCTTATTTAAGAAACCAGCAATCGGGCCACATCATCAATATCTCGTCAATAGGTGGTTTTGCAGGTGGTTACCCAGGTTTTGGCATTTATTGCGCTACCAAATTTGCGGTTAACGGATTTACCGAGGCCTTGCAAACAGAGGTTAAGCCATTTGGCATCAAAGTAACCGTGGTTGAACCCGGCTACTTCCGTACTAATTTCCTTTCAGAAGGATCACTGGTAACGCCAAAAAACACTATAGATGCATACCAGAATGTACGCGACTCGCAAAGTTTACATCAGAACGACCTTAATCAGCAACAGGCTGGCGATCCCGAAAAAGCTGCTGCAGCGATGATCAGCATTGCCAACCATCCCGATGCTCCCCTGAATTTATTTTTAGGGGCTGATGCCTACCAGGTGGCCCAGCAAAAGATAGCATCGGTACAAACCGATTTAGAAACATGGAAAGATTTAACCATATCAACAGCATATTAAAAAAAATGAAAAACAATGAGCATATAGGCGTCTGGGTAACCAAAGATGGCCATGTACGCCATGAGTTTTTACCAAACGGCCGCTACAATGAAGCACGCGGCGATATAAAAAGTGCCTTTACAGGTTATTACAACCGCCTGGGTAATCACGTTGAATACCTTGACGATAGCGGCTTTACTGCCGTTGGCGATTTTAAAGACGGTGTTTTTTATCATGCCGGCATGGTTTTATATAAAGAGAGCGCCTAAATTATCAATTTGTTAATTGTACGCTTCGGCATCAAAAAGCTTGCTTATAAAAGCAGGCTTTTTTTATCTTTATAAAAATCTAATGCCTGAAAAATATGAGTTTTAAAGAACAGCTAAGTTCAATATTTGTAGATGAAAGCCTGATAGGCTACGGTTTTCAGATAGAGGAGGTTCACCAGCGCGAATACCTGAGCGGCGGCGAAATGAAACCCTGGACCGGCGAGGTAAGCGAAGTGTATTCTCCTATTGGGTTCTTCGGCGCTGATGGCTTTAAACGGAAACTGATTGGTACTTACCCCGTTTGCACCGAAAAGGAAGCGTTTGAAGCACTTGATGCCGCCATTGCGGCTTATGATAATGGCCGCGGCGAATGGCCTACCATGAGTATCCCCGACCGCATTAAATGCATGGAACGTTTCATTTTTAAAATGAGCGAACAACGCAGCCTGGTTATCAAACTATTAATGTGGGAGATAGGTAAGTCCTACGGCGATTCGGCCAAAGAGTTTGACCGTACCATTGAGTACATCAATGCTACCATTGATGCGCTTAAGGATATTGACCGTCAATCATCCCGTTTTGAAATGGCCGAAGGATTGGTAGCCCAGATCCGCCGCTCGCCATTGGGTGTGGTACTATGTATGGGGCCATTTAACTATCCGCTTAACGAAACATTTACTACCCTTATCCCCGCCCTGATAATGGGCAATACCATTTTATTTAAACCACCTAAGCACGGTACACTCTTACACTATCCATTACTGCGCGCTTTCCAGGAATCATTTCCTAAAGGGGTTGTAAATACCATTTACGGCCGCGGCTCTGTAGTTACACCGGGGTTGATGGCATCAGGTAAGGTGAATGTACTGGCCTTTATCGGTTCGAGCAAGGTAGCTAACGATCTTAAAAAACGTCACCCTAAAATAAATCGCTTGCGGGCGGTATTAAGTTTGGATGCTAAAAACGCGGCCATCGTTACCAAAAACGCCGACTTAAATTTAGCTGTTAGCGAGTGTATATTGGGCGCGTTATCATTTAACGGTCAGCGCTGTACGGCTATCAAAATGATATTTGTGCAAAAGGAAGTAGCCGACGAGTTTTTGAAACTCCTGAGCGAAGCTGTAGCCAAACTTAAATTTGGCTTACCGTGGGACCAGGATGTAAAACTTACGCCACTACCGGAGCCAAACAAAACCGAATACCTCACCGATATTGTTGCTGATGCCATTGCAAACGGCGCAAAGGTAGTTAACGAAAATGGCGGCGAAACCGTAGCGTCATTCTTTTACCCGGCGGTAGTTTACCCGGTTAATGAAAAAATGAGGTTATACCGTGAGGAACAATTTGGTCCCGTTATCCCGGTGATCCCATTTGAATCGATAGAAGAACCTATTGAATACCAGATAGACTCGCCCCACGGCATGCAGGTGAGTATTTTTAGTAACGATGCCAAAGAAATTTCATCGCTGATAGATCCGTTTGTGAACCTGGTGAGCCGGGTAAACATCAATAGCCAATGCCAGCGCGGACCGGATGTTTTTCCGTTCACCGGTCGTAAGGATAGTGCCGAAGGTACGTTATCGGTACATGATGCCTTAAGGTCATTCTCTATCCGCTCATTGGTAGCCACCAAAATGAACGAAACCAACAAACAGATTCTCAACGAAATTGTAAACGACAACGATAGTAATTTCCTGAGCACGAAGTTTATATTGTAATTTTCAGATGTGCAGATATGCAGATTTCAGATGTCCAGATTTCAAATGTGCAAATGAAAAAATATCCGCACATCATTAAATTAAATACGATATACAGATTACAGATATGCAAATTGAAAAATCATCTGCAAATCTGTAATCTGCATATTTGCACATCTATAAATTGGGGCTTCGCCTCCAATTTATTACCTCCACCAATATCAAATTGGGCACCCAGCTTAAAAAGGCGATAATGATATAGTTGTGATCGAAATTTACACCGTTGCCTACCACATGGAACAGCCAGATGTAAAAACGAAGTGTTACAGCGCCAAAGGCCAGTCCATAACTGCGGTGCATCATTTTAACGTGCTCTTCTACATTCCCTCTCTTAATTAGTAACAGCGCGGCCAGTGTAGATGCTACCCACAACGTGTTTTGAATAAAAAAGGAGATAAATACACCTGCCCCACGATTAACAAATAGCGTCATGACATAAGCGCCGGGTGCGGATATGAGCAATACCCCGAACACATATATTTTGCCTAATGCCCGGTGTAGGTTCTTGTTGTTATACACTTTTTCAGAAAATTGAAAAAAGCCAACCAACAATATCACACTACTGGCAAAAATATGGCAATAAAAAGCCGGCATATACCAGCCTGTTTTAATGGCTGCCTGTTTGAAGCCTAAAAAGAAAGCGTGGTTATGCGCAAAACTTTCATAAAAAGTACCAAAGCTTAAAACAGCTATCCAAAAGAAAGCAATGTACCTTAAAATACGGCCGGTAATGCTCATCGGGCAGCCAGCGTATTTACTTTTTTAACGTTTAAAATTGGGGCACCATTTAACTTACTGTTGATGAAGGCGATGTTGTATTTATCAATTACGGTAAGGGAATCATCAACACTTACGTTTGTTGTGGTATCTACGCTGTTAAAACGGTAAGCAAATGCATCATTCCACTCTTTGGCTTTAAACCGGTATTTGTAAGATGCATAGATTTCATTTTTCATGTACTGCAATATTTCCTTTGTAACATGATCAATTGTTTTGGTTTTCCTATTCGAATACGTTCCTATACCCAAAACATAGCAGCCTTGGAGGTATGAATCATCCAATTTTATAAATTGCGTAGGAAAAACCCTGCGAGATGGAAGTAATACAAACTTGCCATTCTTAACTTGCAGGTATCGATAATATGTCCCCTCATCTATAGTTACCTCCGGGTTAAATAGCGGGTAGCCAATTTGAGCGGTGGTTTTATACTCAAATAATGAGTCGTTGATTGCCTTTAAGGAATTTTCATTGCAACTACCAGAAAGCTCGCCATAACCTTCCTCCCCTCCAATGTATACATCACCATTAAAGCCTAAAATTTGATTATGTTTCTTATCAACCACCAATATGCTTTTACTTTTGTAAAGCCCGCCACGTCCGCCTAAGTAATCGTCCGCTATAGAATAAAAAGCAGTTTGAAACCAATTATCATCGTCACCTTTCTTTTCACCATCAAAAGCAACATCAATGTAACCGCTACCTTCTTCTTCTTCCTCGCCTAAAACCTTGCGCAAAGGGTTTGGAAAATCAAGAAACTTATCTAACAATTGCAAATTTACCAGGTATGATGGAGCTATTACCAGCGAGGCATTCCGCTCTTTTGAATTATACTCCATGATATTTTTCGAGCTTTTCTCAGAAAGTGTGTAAGAGTCGCCAAAGGTCTTTATTAGAGGTACCATGTCAGCCACCTTAAAATCAGCTATCTTTTCAGATACCGTAGTGTCGGCTTTTAAATAAAAGAAATCATCTCCATTTTTTAAAACGGCAAGATTTCCACCAGCTTTTAAAGGATAAACCTCATCATACTCCACAGGCACGGCCATCTTGCCATCGATTTTATAAAACCCTTTCTTTTTTGCTTTCTCTACTTCTATTAAACCTTCAATCGCGCCACTAACATTATGAATCAAATCGTACTCAACCGGGATTATTTCTTTCAAATCTGGATTTACAAGTCCCATCTTATAATCGCTGGCGTCATTTTCTAATGGTTTATTAGCATAATTGAATCCGTCTGGTAGTTTCCCCTTTATTACATAATAAAAGGTTTTGTTGTTTACATGATCAAACCACAACACACTATCGTATCGAGTTTGTAGTTTTTCGGCGGCTTTAAAGGCTGCAAGGGTAATGGCACTATAAATATCTGTAACGGGGGTAATTTTGTTATATACCTTTGTTTGAAAAGCCACATAATCTTTCACAAATCCACGCGCATCCACCTGGGTAATTTTATATTGCCCGCCTACAATTTTGTGAATGGTAAATAAAATGGTCGATAACTCCTGGGGCAAACCATCATAGGTAAATTTAGTAGCCACCCTCGCGGTTACAAATTCGGAGTTTACTACTGTAATCAAAGCATCTTCGGTATTCATGCTTAGTTTAAACAAGGGTTTATCCTTACCGCCGGTGTTGGTTTTATTACAAAGTACGTTTAACAGTACTTTAACCAATTTCCCTTTCTGCTGATCTTCAAAATACGCTTTCGCCGAATCAACGTTGCCAGCTTTGATTTGCTTATTAAATGCGTTTAAAAACAGCTGTACTTCGCCTTTGCCTGGTTTGTTGTTTTTGATGCGCAGATAAAAAAAAGCGCCGCCTGCTATTAATAAAATAACAGCGATGATGATCAAAATAGGTTTGGTTTTCATAATACCAAGATAGATATTTTAATTAAACCCAAAAACTTTCGTTAAAGCCCTGAAAGTCAATAGTAGTTGTTTATATTGAGCAGAATCAATATCAATAAAATCTATACGGTATAGATTTTTAGAATGAAGTACAGACTTTTAAAACAGTATATTTGCATAAATAATAAAAAAAGAACACTTATGTTAACGATAGGACAAAAATTCCCCCAGTTTTCTAAAACTGCCGTAGTTAGTATCGAAAAAGGAAAAGAGTTTGAAACACTTACTTCTGAGTACCTTGTAAATGACGATAACGTTTGGACAGTAATGTTCTGGTGGCCAAAAGATTTCACTTTTGTGTGCCCAACAGAAATTGCTGAGTTCAACAAAAACTTTGGCGAATTCCGTGATCGCGAAACCCGTTTAATTGGTGCTTCAACAGATTCTGAATTTGTTCATGCTGCCTGGAGAAGAGATCATGACGATTTGCGCGACCTGAAATTCCCGATGCTTGCCGATACTTCAAAATCATTAGCCGAAGACCTTGGTATTTTAGAGCCAACTGAAAAAATCGCTTACCGTGCTACTTTCATCGTTGATCCTACCGGCATTATCCGTTGGGTATCTGTTAACGATTTAAGCGTAGGTCGTAACGTTAAAGAAGTTTTACGTGTACTTGATGGTTTACAAACCGACGAACTTTGCCCTTGCAACTGGGAAAAAGGCCAGGAAACCCTTACCGTTTAATTCCCCCCTACATCATATGTCCCCGTATGGTTAATTACTATGCGGGGATTTTTTTTAAGCCGAAAGCTAAAGGCGTAAAGCTGAAAGCCTTTTTTCAGCCCCAATTGATTTCGCATTTAGCCTTCTGAATATATATATATATCATTACACTCTGCTGAAAGCATTTAGCCTTCTGCTTTAAGCCTTGAGCTTTTTGCTTTATGCCTTTTGCTTTAAGCTTTAAGCTCAAACACCATGAACGAAAGCACCGAAGTAATCCAGGAAATACTACAAAGTGTTGGATTAGATAAAGATTACCGTACCACCAGTCTTACACTGTTAGAAAAAGGCGAATCGCGCTATTTACGCGATCTGAAACTGAATTTTACCAGTACCCTTACCTCGGCTCATTTAACAGCTAAGGAATGCGCGCTATTGGGTTTAAGCATTGCTGTTAATAACAACAATACACCGCTTACCACCTTCTTCACCAAATATGCAGAAGAGCAGGAAGCTACCGCCGCCGAAATTGGCGAAGCCGTAGGCTGCGCTTCTTTACTGGCTTCAAACAACATATTTTATAGGTTCAGGCATTTTACCCAAAAGGAAAAATACACGCAAATTCCGGCCCGTATCCGTATGCAATTAATGATGAAACCGGTAACCGGTAAAGAGTTTTTTGAATTGATGAGCCTTGCCGTATCGGCCGTTAACGGTTGCGAAATGTGCGTAAACGCCCACGAGGATTCATTGATTAAATTAGCCACAACCGAAGAGCGCATTTTTGATGCGGTGCGCATTGCATCCCTGGTTACGGCCACCGGCAAGGTTATTTTTTAACCCTTTTTTGATTTTTTTGCATAAAAAAAGACATGAGATATTAACATTTCATGTCTTTTTCACAATTAGGAGTTTATTAGCGAATTAATTTGTGATTGTTAATTAAAAACTTCTAAATTTATACCTAAGATTAAACAAACCTCAATCCTACATTTATTTTATTTAAAACAATTGTATCTCTGAGGGGAGTTATTAAATTTTAATTGTTAATTTTTTTTGGGGAAAGCCGTTCCAGGTAATAGTGGAACGGCTTTTATCGTATTAATGAGCATCAGCAGCAGCCTTGAGTTTCTTAAACGGCTGCAAATAAAGCAATGGGATAGAAAACAACATTACCAGGCCCGAAATCCAGTAAGCATCATCATAAGTTAATAACAATACCTGTTTGGTAAGGGCACCTTCAATTGAGCCATAAGCCATGCGGGTGGCATCTAATAAAGAATAACCTTTGGCCATAAAGCTGTGCATGGCGCCGTTTAGCCTATCAACCAATGCCGGGTTTGTAGCCGTAATATTGGTTAACAAATTATTGCGGTGTACACCCTGACGTATGTGAATAATAGTGGTTAAGGTGGCTATACCAAATGAACCGCCCAACTGACGCATCATGTTGTTTAAGCCAGTACCCTGCCCTACTTCCGGTCCTTTTAAGTCGGCAATAGCCAGCGTGGTTAACGGCACAAATAACAAAGCCATACCCACACCACGTATTACCAGCGGTAAAAAGAAATTGCTGGTACCTACCGCTAAGGTTGAATTGCTTAGCATAGTAGTAAACACAAAAAACAGGAACATACCAGCGGTTGCCATAAATTGGGCAGGGATACCTTTATTAAGCGCCTTACCAATAAAAGGCATCATCATAATGGTACACAAACCGCCGGGGAACAGGATTTCGCCTGTTTGCTGCGCTGTAAAGCCTAATAAATTCTGACAAAATACCGGGAACACAAATACCGATCCGTACAAACCAAAGCCCAGGATGAACGATGTGAACATCCCCACCGCGAAGCTGCGGTGCCGCAATATGGCAAAATTTACAATAGGGTAATCAATACTCATTTCGCGCCATATAAACAACACCAAACCTAATATGGCGGTGATGGTTAGTACAGTAATGTACGGTGTAGCAAACCAATCTTCAGTTTCGCCTTTTTCAAGGATAGTTTGCAAGCTACCTACCGCTATTGCAAGCAGGGCAATACCCCACCAATCTATCGGCCTGCCTTTTGCATCCTTCGGCGTCTCCCGCACATAAGTGTAGGCAAAGAAAGCAGCCAGGGCACCTACAGGGATATTTACATAAAATATCCAGCTCCAGTTCAGGTGATCTGTAATATAACCACCAATGGTAGGGCCTACCGTTGGGCCTACTACCGCTCCTAAACCAAATAGCGCTGTAGCGGTACCAATTTGTTCACGCGGCCAGGTTTCAATCAATATGGCCTGCGATGTTGATATCAAACCACCACCCGCTATACCCTGTAAAATACGGAACATCACCAGTTCATTTAAACTTGTAGCGTTACCGCATAAAAAAGAGGCGATGGTGAAGACAATGATCGATGTAATAAAATAATTTTTGCGTCCGAACCTGCTTCCCAGCCAACCCGACATGGGAAGTATGATTACGTTTGCTACCGCGTACCCGGTAACCACCCAGGCCACATCCTCAAGGGTTGCGCCAAGGTTACCTTGTATTTTGGGCAAGGACACGTTCACAATCGTGGTATCAATCAACTCCAGTAACGAAGCTGTGATAACCGTGATGGTGATGATCCATTTTCTAAAGCCTGTTTCAGCCATGGTTTTATCCTTTAATTACAGATACGTTCACGCTCATACCTGGGCGCAGCTTATCCATAGTTGCTTTATCAGCAGTTATTTTAATTTTTACCGGTACACGTTGTACCACTTTTACAAAGTTACCTGTAGCGTTATCCGGTGGCAATAAAGAGAATTTAGCACCTGTTGCCGGCGAAAAATTATATACTTCGCCTTCTAATTTCAAATCAGGGTAAGCATCAACTTCAATCTCCACTTTCTGACCGTTTTTCATATCGGTAAGCTGGGTTTCTTTAAAGTTGGCGGTAATGTATAAGCTGTTATCATTAACAATGCTAAACAATGTTTGGCCTGCCTGTACCAACTGACCTAACTGAACGCTTTTTTTAGCCGCTAAACCGCTTGATGGCGCTTTAATAGTAGTATAGCTTAATTGCAATTTAGCGTAGTCAATATCAACCTGCTTTTGGCTTACACCAGTGTTGGTAACCTTTAACTGGCTACGGGTAGTACCAATTTGCTCAACGGCAGCTTTGTACTGATCCTGTGATGCTTTTAAGTTTGCTTTAGCTACTTCCAAATCTGCTTTAGCCTGGTCAAATTGTTGCTGGGTTACAGATCCATCTTTTACCAGGTTGGCATAACGCGCGTAATCTTTTTGTACTTTATCTAAACGGGCCGCGTTTGATGTTACCTGTGCACGGGCGCTTGATGAATTTGCCTCGTTAGCAAAAATTTGTGATTGGTTAACATTGATACCTGCACTTGCACCAACCTGTGCCGCTTGTGCCTGCTCAACTCTAACTTTGTAATCACGGTCATCTATTTTAACTAAAGTTTGACCTGCTGTAACGTGGATGTTATCTTCAAAAAAGATAGAATCAACATAACCTCCAACGCGGGCTACTACCGGGCTGATGTCGCCATCAATCTGGGCATCATCCGTATCGATGTGTTTGCCGTAGTATATATATTCTTTGATACCGAAAATAGCGCCACCAATAAGTAATACACCTAATATGATAGGGATAACTTTATTTGGTTTCTTTTTTGGTTCTTGTTCCTGAGTTTCTTGTGACTTTGCCATTGTATTATCTGGTTTAAGTATTATTTGTTGTTAATTTTTCCTGTTGATTTTAGTAAAGTATAGTAAGCAAGACCTGCATCGGCTTTGGCTAACTCCAGGTTTATCTGGGCCTGGTAAAGTAAAGTTTCGGCATCGGCCCTATCTGTTGCAGATGCTACGTTGCTTTTGTATTTAGATTCGAGGATCTTGTTGTTTTCGCCGGCCTGATCAATAGAGGTTTGCAAAAGCTTGATCTTATCTAAAGCCATGGTCCAGTTCTGGTAGCTTTGGTTCACTTCGTCTTTAATACGATCGATAGTGATGTTCTTGTTGATATCTACCTGCTCACGCTGAATTTTTGCTTCGGTGATCTTGTTTTTGTTAGTCCATAGGTTACCAAAGTTCCATGACAGGGTTAAACCTACCGATAGTGGCGTAATGAACTGACCGCTTTTTGGAATTGGGTTGGCGCTCACATCAACATAATAAGCACTGCCCGATGCCGCTAATGTAGGCAGGGTATTGGCTTTAATGTTTTTGATGCTGGTTTCTGCAACCTTACCACGCAAATCTGCCTGTTGTAATTCAACACGACTTGCATAGGCCGAATCAATATAAGTACTTAGCGGAGCCACCGGCCTGTCGGCTTCAGTAATCTGCTCAATGTTTAACTGGGTACCTTCTGGCAAGCCCAATAACACGTTTAAGTTATAGTTGATGATGCGGCGGTTAGTTTCCAGGTCGATGCCGTTAAGCTCAACATTTGAGCGTTGCAATTGAAAACGCAACACATCATTTTTGGTAACCAGGCCCTGGTCAAAAAAGCGTTGTGCCTGTTTAATCTGACCATCAATCGTAGCTAAATTTTGCGCTACTACTTTTTTGCTTTGCAATACTTTGTAAAGACCGTAGTAAGAACTGATTACATCATAGGCGATCTCGTCTTTATTGTTATTGATATCCAAACGGGCAACTTGTGTAAGCAATTGGGTTGATTCTTTAGCGAATTTGTATTTACCGCCTGCGTAAAGCACTTCATTTAAGGATAAAATACCAAGGTAAGCATCGGCACGGGCAGGTAAATCAAAACTGCTTGGCCCAAGCGCAAGCTTATTTGCCGGAATTTCGGCATGGTTGTAGCCATAGCTCACTTTACCCGTAGGCAAAGCAGCATCCTTAGCCTGCTCATACTGTGACACAGCCTGATCAATTTTTGATTGCGATAGCTTCAGCGTTTTGCTGTTATCAAGACCCAGCTTAACGGCCTCATCTAAAGTAATGGTACGGTCCTGGGCGGCGGCTGTTCCTGCAAACAGCAAACCAGATATGGCAAGTGATGCTCCATATCTCCAAAACCCGTGTACTGTATTTTTCAACAGCTTAAGGTGGTTGGTTTTGTTATTTTGAGTTGTCATTTTCATTAACTAAATAAGCTTTTAAAAGTCTTTTCATGTATGCTTTAACACGGGGTTTCAGCTCTTCTTCCATAAATTTCTCGTCACGAATATCATGTCCTACTATTAAGGATGATAGCTGCGGCATGTTAATAATATAATTTTTGGTTCCAAAAATGGTGGCAATAACCATGGGGATATCAATATCGCTGTAAAAGCTGCCATTGGTTAAACCCTCTTCAATAATCTTCTTAATCTCGTACACGTTCACCATTAATATTTCGGTGATCTTGTCAGTAAGGGTCCAGCGTTTATTCATGGAAACCTCGCGGTTAATTAATTTTTGAAAACAGTTATTTACAATTATGCGCTCTACATAGTTATCGATACATTTTTCGAGCTTGCCCCAGGTGGTAATTGTGTCATCATTACCAATATTTTGTAATAATGTGCGGAATGAAGCAATCTTACGCTCAAAAACTGCCAGGAAAAGCCCTTCTTTTGAACCGAAATAATAGTTTAGCATGGCCATATTAACCCCAGCCTCGCCCGAGATTGTACGGGTAGAAGCGCCATCAAATCCATAGTCGGCAAATACCCGCTCGGCTACGTCAAGGATGTGGTCTTTTTTATCTATTTTATCTTTGTCCATTGTTTTAACGGCACAAAATTAATCAAACGATTGATTAGTCAAAACAATAAACCCTAAAAGTTAATCATTTGATTAATTGATTACTATCGAATGACAAAATTGTTTTTGTTCGCTTTATTTTTTTTGATTTTGGCAATTAGATGTTTAAACAGTTATCGTTTTGATAAATAATGTTTGCTCAGGATCTCCTTAAATAGGTCCCCTGAGCCCGCCTGCTAAGTACTCTCATCACGATATCATTGTACAAATCCTCAGAGGCCTCTGATCGAGAAACCCTGAGGGGACGTAAGTTGCCTGGAGCAATGTCTGGCGGAGACGACTCACCCGGTCGAGGCTACGCCCGACCTGCCCTCTCTCCCGCAAGCGGCAAAGAGGGCAAAAAAAACGGAGTTCCCCTTCCCCTCTATGCGGCGCAGCCGGAGAGAGGGGAAGAACGAGCGTAGCGATGTTCGGGGTGAGTCGTCCCTCGGTTAATTTACATCATGCTTGCCTCGCCTCCCCGTCACCTCCTTGTAACATCTGCTACTTTTGTGATACACAAAATTGTAAATAGGTATCTTTCAATATATTTGTCGCTATGAAGCGGATCAACCTCCTTATAGCCTTTTTAATATTTAATACCTGTGTAATTGCCCAAACATCGCCGCCTACGGACATGGGTACCATACAGCAAAACCTAAAAAAGTTAAACACTTTGGGTAGCGTGCTATACGTAGCAGCCCACCCCGATGATGAAAATACCCGCCTGTTGGCCTACCTGGCCCAGGAAAAACATTACCGCACCGGCTACCTGGCCCTTACACGCGGCGATGGTGGTCAAAATTTGATAGGGAATGAGCAAAGTGAACTGTTAGGTTTAATCCGCACACAGGAGCTTTTGGCTGCCCGTAGAATGGATGGTGCCGAGCAGTTTTTTACCCGCGCTAATGATTTTGGCTTTAGCAAAGGACCCGAAGAAACCCTGAAAATTTGGGACCGGGAAAAAGTATTGGGCGATGTAGTTTGGGTGATCCGTAAATTCAGACCCGATGTGATCATATGCCGTTTTCCTACCACTGGCGAAGGAGGCCACGGGCATCATACTTCGTCGGCTATTTTAGCGCAGGAGGCTTTTTCGCTGGCAGCCGACCCTACCAAATACCCGGAGCAGTTACAATATGTGAAACCATGGCAAGCTAAAAGGTTGTTGTGGAACACCTTTAACTTTGGCACTACCAATACCACCGCTGCCGATCAGTTTAAAATAGATGTGGGTGTTTATAACCCAACTTTGGGCAAAAGCTATGGCGAAATTGCCGCCGAAAGCCGCAGCAACCACAAAACCCAGGGCTTTGGCGCGGCCAAACAACGCGGTGAATCCTATGAGTATTTTAAAACCATTTTAGGCGATGCCCCGCAAACCGACCTGATGGACGGCGTGGAAACATCCTGGAAAAGAGTTAAAGATGGCGGCGATATAGCTGCGTCTGTTGGTGTGATCACCCGTAATTTTATTCCCGAAAGCCCGGAAAAATCGGTGCCAGCCATGGTGGCTTTATTAGGCAAGATTGAAAAAGTATCTGATACCTACTGGCGCGAACAAAAAACAAAAGAGCTAAGCAATTTGATTGCAGCCTGCGCCGGATTATGGTTTGAAAGCTATGCCACAGAAGCAACTTATGCCTTGGGCGATAAAATACAGGTACGATCGCAAGTGGTGAACCGTTATAATGACAAGGTTAAGATCAATAAGATAAGTATTGGTACCGATGTGTTAGATCTTGCATCTAAAATTATCCCGGCCAATCAGCTGCAAAGCTTTGAATCAGCAACGGTGGCCGATAAAATAAGCCAACCTTATTGGTTGGAAACCCCGCATAAACAAGGCACTTATAATTTACCTGACAATACCCTTGCCGGCAACCCGGAAAACCCTGATCTACTAAAAGCTAATTTTCAATTTATTATTGAAGGCAAACCGGTAAATTTTGAACGCAGGTTATTGTATAAATATACCGATCCGGTACGTGGTGAGGTTTATCAGCCTTTGGAGATCACGCCGCCGGTTACCGCTAATATTGATGGCAAGGATTATATTTTCAGCTCAAACCAGTCCCAAACTATTCAGGTGAAATTGAAGAGCTTTACCAGTGGCAGCGGCAGTATCAGCATAAAACCTATTGATGGCTGGAAGATTAGTCCGGATAAAATTGATTTTACCGGCAAGGCTAAAAATGATGAATGGACAGTTGCCTTTACCGTAACACCATCGGATAATAAACCCAAAACAAGCACGCTGCAAATCATCGCGACAGCAAATGGCAAGCCCCATTCCATGTCGTTAAAACGCATTCGTTATGATCACGTACCAGCCATTACCCTGTTCCCTCCTGCCGAAGCTACCCTGGTAAACCTCGATCTGAAAACCGGCGGTAAAAAGTTAGGCTACATAGCCGGTGCTGGCGATTTAATGCCCGAAGCCCTGCGCCAGGTTGGCTATGATGTGCATATGCTAAGCGAAAACGAAATCATGAATAGCGATCTATCCGGCTATGATGCCATCATCACCGGTGTACGTGCATACAACGTAAATGAGCGCCTGGTATATGAGCAACCTAAATTGATGGAATACGTTAAAAATGGCGGCAACCTGGTAGTACAGTATAACAATAACTCGGGCCTGGTGGTAAAACAAATTGGCCCATACCCTTTTACAGTGATGAACCTGAGGGTTACCGATGAAGATGCTGCAGTTACGGTATTGGATCAGCAAAACCCCGCGTTAAACTATCCCAACAAAATAACCCAGGAAGATTTCAAAGGCTGGATTCAGGAGCGCGGTCTATATTTTGTAAGCAACATTGATCCGCAATATAAAACCATCTTCCAAATGAACGATAAAGGCGAATCGCCGCTTAACGGGTCATTAATAGTTGGCGATTACGGCAAAGGCCGGTTTGTGTATACTTCACTGGCTTTCTTCAGGGAGCTGCCTGCGGGTGTACCTGGAGCATACCGGTTATTTGTAAATTTATTGAGCAAGCCGAAAGGAAATTAGTAAAAGTTAAAGATTTGCGAAGTTTTAAAAACTTCGCAAATCTAAAGTATTCGATCTTACTACTTGATACTAACTACTCTCTTTCGCTGCCGCGAGTTTAGCGCAGCGTAACTCGTGGTTTAGTATAGTTTAAGTTTTCAACTTAAACTATACATTCTTGAAATTCAAATTCGATAATTTAAGTTGAAAACTTAAATTATGTTAGCCACGAGTTACGCTACGCTACACTCGCGGCAGCTGTCTTGATACTTGATACTAACTACTTGATACTATAAAAGATCCTTCAAGTGTTTATAATTAGCTTTAACAGTATCCAGCACCTCGTCCATATGGCCGTTAAGCATTAGCTTGGTCATGGATACAGCCATGCCTGCTACCTGTTTTAATTCAATTTTTGGAGGCATTGCCAGGGCGTTGGGATCGGTGAAAACATTGACCAATGCGGGGCCGTCAAAGGTGAGGGCATCGCTTATGGCTTGCTTTACCTGGTCGGGTTCGGTAACGCTTATTCCCTTCATCCCCATGGCCTGGGCAACCAGCGCGAAATCGGGGTTATACATATCGGTTTGCCAATCGGGCAGGCCGGCAACTTCCATCTCCAGCTTTACCATGCCTAAGGAGCGGTTATTAAAAACGATAATTTTAACCGGCAATTTATATTGTACTATAGTGGCGAGATCGCCCAGTAGCATCGACAGACCACCATCGCCACAAAGCGCGATCACTTGCTGACCGGGACGGGCCAACGCAGCACCAATGGCTTGAGGCATAGCATTGGCCATAGAACCATGATTAAATGAACCTATCATTTTACGTTTACCGGTAGCGTTGATGTAGCGCGAACCCCACACACATGACATGCCCGTATCTACCGTAAAAATGGTATCATCATCGGCAAGTTTATCCAGCACATGGGCTACAAATTCGGGATGTATTTTTTCGGTGGTACCACTGTCATCAACATAAGTTTGCATTTTGTCTTTTACATCTGCATAAACTTTAAGCTGTGCTTTTAAAAAGCTGTCATCTGGCTTTTGGGCGATGAGTGGCAGCAGGGCGGTAAGGGTATCTTTTATGGTTCCGCATAAACCAACATCAATTTTGGCACGGCGGCCAATGCGCTCAGGCTTGGTATCTACCTGTACAATTTTGCAGTTGGTTGGCATAAATGGCGTGTAAGGGAAATCGGTACCCAGCAAAATCAACAGATCGCTTTCATGCATGCTATGATAGGCCGATGGCAGACCTAATAAACCCGTCATGCCTATTTCATTGGGATTGTTATACTGGATATCCATTTTTGCTCTGAACGAGTAAGCGACCGGCGCATTTAGCTTTTGCGAAAACGCGACTACCTCATCATGAGCTTCTGACGCACCGATGCCGCAAAAAACAGTCACCTTGCTAAACCGGTTTATCATCTCAGCTAAACTGTTTAGCTCATCATCATTAGGGCGGATAACCGGGGCGGGATTGAAACTTTGGGTTGATGTTTCTATTTCCACAGCGTCCATGGAGCTTAAATCGCCAGGGAGGCCAATTACAGCCACACCTTTTTGATGCAGGGCACTTTGTATACCGGCCTGCAACATACGTGGCAGTTGTTTAGGCGTGGTGGCTACCTGGTTGTAATAACTGCAATCATCAAATAATTTAATGGTATTGGTTTCCTGAAAATAACTGGTACCAAATTCAAAGCTGGCTACGGTTGATGCTATGGCAATAACCGAATCGCCCGAACGGTGCGCATCATACAAACCATTAATAAGATGTACATGGCCCGGACCACTGCTACCTGCGCAACATGCTAAACCGTTTAGCTGAGCTTCGGCGCCGGCTGCATAGGCACCGGCTTCTTCATGGCGTACGTGCACCCACTGAATGCTGCCCTCACGCCTAACAGCATCATTTACCTCGTTAAGGCTGTCGCCGGTTACGGCGTAAATTCTTTTGATACCGGCGTTTACCAGCATTTCAACAAGTTGGTCTGCAACTTTTTTTGCCATATTATTAACCTTATGTCAAATCACAACCCACGAGCACTGTAAGAGTTTTTAAAATTGTAAATTGCTTCATCATTTCAAACTCACAATTTTATGGGACGCATAGTTATTGTAGCCTACAAACCCAAACCCGGCAAAGCCGCGGCTTTAAAAGAGCTTACCAAAAGCCATCACCCAAGGCTTAAAGCAGAAGGTTTTTTGGTGACTGATAGAGAACCTACCATTATGGAAGCTGCCGACGGGATCATCATTGAAGTTTTTGAATGGCAATCGGCAGAGGCTATCCGGCAGGCACATGCTAATCCGGTAGTACATCAGCTTTGGGCCGAATACGCTGAAGTTTGTGATTATGTAAACTTAAACAGCCTGACAGAAGCAGCGAATATGTTCGCAGAATTTAACGCGATAGATTAAAACCTTTTCAATCTCTTAACCTTATAGTGCATATGAAAATAAAACTTTTACCAATCCTTGCAATTTTTGCTTTTGGCTGCCTACCGCAAAACTCCTTTGCATCCGCACCAAAAGATTCCACAAAGAAAAGCGCCGTATTTGCCGAACCTAAAGAAGTATTACCGGAGTTCCCTGGCGGGCAGGAAAAGCTAACAACTTTTATCAAATCAAACCTACGCCCTATTCCAGGCGCTGCCGGTAAACGCATCATTCTATATTTTGTGGTTGAAAAAACGGGAAAGCTAAACCACATTAAAGTTATAAAAGGTGCTACTCCTGCTATTAATAATGAAGCCATCCGGGTGCTAAAACTTTCGCCTAAATGGAAACCGGGTTCGCAAAACGGTGTTATTCGCCGGGTTGCCTATACCACTGCGGTTGTTTTTTAGTTAGAGGTTTTTGAAAGGAGAATGACAGAGGGAAAGACTTATGAAGTTTTAAAAACTTCGTAAGTCTGGGATCTACAACTTTTCAGAACTGGCATGATTGCCGGCTATCGCCTAACTAAAATGAAAGTTTTCGGCTTTTAGTCGTCGTTGCATTTCCTGTTTGTAGTTACGGCCAATAGGCAATTCGTGACCGTTAACTTCTACACTGTATGCGTAAAATGATTTAATATGGCCTATCGCGATAATGAAGGAACGGTGTGCACGTACAAACTTGTTTTCGGGCAGCATTTCTTCTAAGAGGCTTATCTTTTGTTTGCTGATGTAAGCGTTATCCGTGGTAATTACCTTAACATAATCGCGCAGGCTTTCAATCCATAAAATATCCTTTACATTTATTTTAATGGTTTTACGTTCAACTTTCAGATACAGGAAAGCTTCGGTATCGCCAACCGGTTTGTCTGCAATTTGAGCAATATTTGTTTTACCGGCATTGCCTTGATAAACCTTATCAATAGCCCGCATAAATCTATCAAGTGCTATGGGTTTTAACAGGTAGTCAACCGCGTTAAGATCGAAACCATCAACCGCATATTGGCCGTAAGCGGTAGTAAAAATAGTTTTGGGTGGATTTTTTAGTGTTTTTAAAAAATCAATCCCATTAATTCCCGGCATCTGAATATCAAGAAACATCAGGTCGACCGGTTTTTGCTGCAGTAACTGGAAAGCCTGAATAGCGTTGCTGCATTTACCTACCAGTTCCAGATCAGGAAAGTAGCCAAGGTAATTTTCAATTACCTCAATAGCATAGGGCTCATCATCAACTATAACTGTACGTAGCTTCATGTTGGGATAATTGAGAGGCAGGTTGCGGTTCAAAATTTAGTTTCAGATCAAGTACGGCCAAAAAAATCTCTTTATCATCGGTTACTTTAAGTTGATGTGTTAAGGGATAAATTAACTCCAGTCGCTTTTTTAGGTTTTGTAATCCAATATTTCCGGCCTTATCTGTTTTGTTGATCTTATATCCCGGTTTACTGTTTGATATTTTTAGTTTAAGCTCATCGCGCATCATATACAGGCTAATGTTAACCCAGGCATCATCGGTTTGCCCGCTTACACCGTGTTTAAACGCGTTTTCAATAAGGGGCAGCATCAGTAAGGGTGCAATGAGTTTGCCTTCGGTGTCGCCATAAATGTTAAAGGTAACATCCAACCGGTTGTCATACCTTAATTTTTCCAGGCTTATATATTGCTGCAGCATTACTACTTCCTTGCTCAGGGGTACCTCGCTGCTATCGCATTCATAAAGCATATAGCGCAGGATGTTACTGAGGTTAAGGATCAGTTGCGGCGATTTTTGCGATTGATTGAGACTCAACGCGTAAAGGTTATTCAACGTATTGGTAGTGTCTCAGTTTGATTTTATGGTAGTGTCTCAGTTTGATTTTATTTTGCCAATCTAACAATTTCTTCCAGAGTCATT
>NZ_JAUFPS010000031.1 GCF_030409315.1 Mucilaginibacter flavus
TTTGGGTGACCGTCTGCTCTCATTCCTTCTCACTTTATAATGCAAATCTATTTGCTTATATTTTGACAACAAACATAGGAGGGGCAGAACAAGCATAGCGATGTTCGGGGTGAGTCGTCTGCGCCATGCGATATACATCATTCCCACTTTCCCAGGCCCCGGATTTTACCACTCGCAATGAGGATTTTTTAACGTACAGGGTAATAACGCAGATGCGTAATTACATTAATCAGATGTGTAATTACATTAATGCGCCCTGTTTTGCTCGCTATCGGCACCGCCCGTGTTACGTTTTTGCGGATTATTAGTCAATTTGCCGAAACTATAAGTAAATGCCAGCGTGGCTACCTGTGTATCTAAATAATTATGATAGGTTGATGTAGCGCCCACAATATTGGTGATCCTGCCACTTGGGCTAAAGGAGTGGAAAATATCGCGCATGTTTAGTTTAACAGTACCCTTGTTGTTTAATATTTTTTTCTGAATAGCGGCATTAAGCATACCGGTAGGTATGGAAACAAACTGCCCGTAAGTGCCGCTTGTGTTGAAGAACCCGCTCAGCTCCGCGCTCCAGGTTTTTGATATGGTAAACTGGTTACTGCCATTTGCGCTAAAAGTGCTTTTAGATTCATTTAAGTAGCCCGAATAAAATAGCCCCTGGTAAGTGTTTTTATAAACCTCGGCATATAAATTAACCGACCACCACTTGGCAGGCTGCAAATTGGTATTTATAGAAAAATCAATTGTTTTTTGCTGCCCGATATTACCTGTGGTGCTAATGAATACATCCCCGCTTTTGTGAATAGTTTCGTTTTGCACGTCGGTGGTGTAGTTATAGGCTACCGCAATGGTAAACAGGCTTTTAAAACTGTAAGCCAGTTTATAATTATCGGTGAACTGCGGTTTAAGGAATGGATTACCAGAAAAGTAAGTGTATTTATCTACAAAAAAAGTAAAGGGATTTAGGCTGCCATAATTAGGTCGGCCAATTCTGCGACCATAAGATGCCACAAATACATTGTGCCCCGCGGTATCAAGGTTGTAGGAAAAATAAGCCGTAGGGAACAGGTTTGTATAATGATTAGCAAATGATGAATCGGGCTTTTGGGCATTTCCTAACTGATGGCCAGAGCCATTGGTATTCTCGGCCCGTAGGCCTGCCTGTACTGAAAATCTGCCAAAGTTTTTATTGAAGTTAACGTAAGCCGCGTTTAAATTCTCTTTATATAAAAAGCGGTTGGTGTTGTTATAATCAATGGTGTTTACGTTATCAATTATGTTGAAGTAATTGGCGGCATTATCGGTATTTACATAGCTGCTTTTAATGCCGGCCTCTATTTTGGCTTTACCTTTTAGCGGATGGGTATAATCGGCCTTAGCCGAGTAAATATTGATGGTAGCAGGAAGGTTGTCGTTAATAGTTTGCGAATTGGTTAAAGTACCATCGGGCAAATAGGTGGTGTTTATAAATTGCTGGGTGCTGCCAGATGCATCACGAATATAATCCAAATCGAAGGAGAACACCCTGCCCGTGCTGTCAAACTTATGGGTATAATTTAGGTTAATGCCGTTGCTGTTGAAATGATTTTTAGATGAGTTTTGACTGGTAACGGTTGAATCCAGTTGGCCGGTTTGACCATATAGCAAGCTGTACACCGGGCTGTTGTCATGATCGCGTGAGATGTTGCCGGTGTACACTATTCCCAAAGTTGTTTTTGGCGATACATAGTAATCCATCCCTGCTTTAACATTGGTGTTTTTATTGGTTGGTCTGAAATAGGAGATATCCTTTAGGGATGATGTCGGCGTGCCGTTTTCGTCAAAATAATTACGGTCAATTTCAAGTCGCCTGTAAGTTTTTTGCTCGTTGTAGGCAACGTTGGCAAACAGGTTAACCTTGTTTATCCGGTAGTTGAAGTTGATGCTCTCGTCATTACGCCCGTAATGTCCTTGTGCAAAATCGGCAGAGATCACGGCATTGAACCCGCGGGTGGTATTCTTTTTAGTTTTAATGTTGATGACGCCCGCGTTTCCGGCGGCATCATATTTGGCCGGCGGGTTGTCCATAAGTTCTATCTGATCTAAAGATGATGAAGGCAACGAACGTAGGTAAGTGGCTAAATTTGCTGCCGATAGATAGGTTGGCTTATCATCAATCATCACCAGCACGCCCCCTTTTCCCTTAAAGGTAATATTACCATCGGCATCAATCTGCACACCGGGACTTTTTGATAGCACTTCTAATGCATTGGCACCGGTATTGGAAATCAGCGCGCCAACGTTAACTATGGTGCGGTCTATCTTTTGCTGCACGTAAGCTTTTTGGCCTACTACGGATACCTCTTTTAGGGTTTTCCCGGCGGGGGATAAAATGAATGCCGGCAAGCTAACAACTTTTTGCTGGCTTAAAACCACCGGCGCACTTCGATAGTTTTTGTAGCCTATGTAAGTGGCTTTAATAATATAAGTATTGTCTTTTAAACTTTTGAAGACGAAACTACCATCGGCATTAATAAGCTGGCTGCTTACTACGGCCGAGTCTTTTACGGTAAGTAAAACTACCGTCGCGCCATCAAGGGGCTTCTTGCCTTCATCTAAAATAAAACCAGAAATTTTACCTCCCGGAGTTTGTGCCCAAGTATTGTTGAATGTAAATAGCGTGAATAAAGTGAAAAAGAATATGTACAAAAATCTCATAAGCTAAAGACACCGCCCCGGTTACTTTAGTTACACTATTTTTGTAATTTTAAACTGCTGTTGTGTAAACGTTTAGTTACAACCATTTGCTAAACCAATCCAGCGTCATTTTAAAATGCTCCGGCGTGGAGGTATGGAACAGCTTAGGTGTTACATCGCGCATAATTTTATCGCTCGCTTTTTGGGCTGCATAAGCTTGCACGGCCGAGGCATAAGCGATGTTTGCGCCGGGTAGGGGGCAGTTAGGGTCATTCTCGGTACCTACAACCAATAATGCCCGTGGTGCCATCAATCGTAACAGTGATGGGCAATCAAATTCGCCGGTGATGTTGGGTAGTAATTTATCCCATACCGCTTTTACGTTCCGTTTATTTAAAGCGGTGTCGCCAAGGTCTTTGGCGGCCTGTAAATGCGCACCTTGTATGGTTCCTGCCCGTCCCTGCCATTTATCGTTATCTAACGACCATTTGAAACTTTGTACCGAAATATCCAGCACGATCACTTTTATCCTGCTATCAACAGATGCGGCAAGCCATGTTTCGATACCACCCATAGATATACCGCCCATGCCAATACGTTTGGCGTCAACATCGGGCCGGCTAACCAGGTAATCTGTAACCGGCCACAAATCAAAGGCGGTATCAAACAAAAACGGATGGGTTTGGTGGGCTTTGTCTTTATTTTCCCAGGCGGCTGTCGCGGCAGCTACGTATTCTTTTGAGCCATGAGCTCCGCCAGGAATACGTTCGCCATGAAAGCGGGCATCAATAGCCACACCCATAATGCCTCGTTTAACCAACTGGTACATGAACTTTTTGTTGTCTTCCTTACGCCCTCCTGTACCGTGTAAAAAAATTACAGCAGGATATGCTTTAGCTCCGGTAACCGGTTTATAAATGAGGATGGGAACCCTTTCATTTTTTTGGCTGTAAATAAAACCATGCTCTATGATAACCGAATCTGTTTTGGTTATTTCAAAAGATGGATTTAGGGGTACGCGCGGTCTTTCCAGTAGTTTTTTAAAATCAGTAGCAACTTTATCAACAGGAGGATAATTTATTTGCTGTGCGAATGAAACCACCGAGCACAATAATAATATAGTGGCTGCGCAAAATGTTTTGATTTTAAATAACATACGTGGATAGATTTAAGGTTGCAATTTATTAAAGGCACCGCTTAATTATTGTAACAATACTACGATGCAGAGCATTTTGAAAAAGTAGTTATTTTTCGGTATGGATGTGGTTTAGCAGGCAGTAACAACAACGAAGAGGCCCGATGCAAATCAGGCCTCTTGTCAATTTCGGGAAGTTGTTTAAATTTTAATCTATTCTGCTTGCTGTTTCATCAGTTTCCTGGCGCCAAGTAGTGCCAGTAACGTAACGGTTGCCGCGGTTGTTAAGTAATAACCTACATACGCAAGGCCATATTTATGTGCCAATGTTGTTGCCAGGTAAGGCGTAAGCGAGGCACCTAAAATGCCTGCCAGCGTAAAGGCGAGCGAAGCGCCGGTATAGCGTACAGACGCCGGGAAAATACCCGCGAGCGCGGTACCTATCGGCCCATAGGTAAGGCCCATCAAAAACATACCTATCGATAAAAAAACAGCCGTGGTGAACAAGTTACCAGCGGTAAATAAAGGAGCGAAAACAATACCGAATAATATGATACCCGTGGTTGCAACGATGAGCATTTTATTGCGACCGTACTTATCGGCCAGCACAGCGGATAGCGGGATACCCAGGCCGAAAAACAGCATAGATATCATTTGGATGATCAAAAAACTACTTTTAGGGTAATGAAGTGCCGATGTGCCCCAGCTTAAGGTAAATACCGTCATCAAATAAAACAGCAGGAAAGTGGTAATTGTTGCCAGGGTGCCTAAAGTAATGGCAGCGGTATGTTTAACAAAAACATCGGCAACAGGTACTTTTGAGCGCTCGTTATTGTTTATGATCTTCATAAACTCGGGCGTTTCTGATATTTTTAGTCGTATGTATAAACCCAGCCATACCAGCATGGCGCTGGCAATAAAAGGGATGCGCCAGCCATAGGCTATAAAATCGCTTTCGCTCATTGTTTTGCTCAATATGAAAAACGAACCACTGGATAACAAAAAGCCTATTGGGGCACCTAATTGCGGAAACATGCCATACCAGGCTTTTTTGTTTGCCGGCGCGTTTTCTGTAGCCAGTAATACCGCGCCACCCCATTCGCCCCCCAAGCCCAAACCTTGTCCAAATCTAAATGTGGCCAGTAATATTGGCGCTGTAATGCCTATAGCCGCGTAACCGGGTAAAAGCCCGATAGCAACGGTTGATGGCCCCATGGTTAACAATGCGGCAACAAGGGTAGCCTTTCTGCCTTTACGGTCGCCAAAATGCCCAAATAAAGCTGCGCCTATTGGGCGTGCTAAAAAAGCTAATGCGAAAGTAGCCAGCGACTCCAACGTAGCGGAAGTTGGATCGGCCGAAGGGAAAAATAGCTTCGGAAACACCAGTACTGCCGCGGTGGCATAAATGTAAAAATCAAAAAATTCAATTGTGGTGCCAACCAGGCTTGCCGTTAGTATGCGGCTTACCGGGTTTGCTGGGGTAGGTTGCTGGTTCATAGGTTCAAACATATCAAATTTGAACCAATACGCAAATTCGATATGTTTTTAACAGGATGCAAAAAACGTTAGGATAATAAAAGGTTCGACAATAATTTCCAACCGGATTACCCGCTGCTGTTTTTTATCGGGAATGTATTGTAGGCGACCCCTATATATGTTAAGTTTGATGATGAGTACCACACCAAATAGGCCTGCCAGTCTGACTTACATTTGTTGTTAATTATCCGGCATCCGATTTAATAGGGGTATGATTTATAAAAATACTAATGGATACAACAATCGATCAAAATTGCCCCCAGAAAATAGGAATTGCACTATCCGGGGGCGGTGTAAGGGGCGTAGCTCATTTAGGAGTAATGCAGGCTATGATTGATCATGGGATTCAGTTTTCTCATATCTCGGGTACCAGCGCGGGTGCTATTGGGGCTGCCTTTGTCGCCGAAGGATATGCCCCTAAAGAGGTGTTGCGTATTATAAAGGAAAACAGGTTGCTTAAGTTACTGCGCCCGGCTTTTGGCAGCAGTGGTTTAATATCAATTTTACATGCCCGCTTTTTAATATCAAAATACATTCCGCACAATTCATTTCAGGGGCTTAAAACAAATATTACCATTTCGACTGTTGATTTGGGTGAGGCCAGGCTGGTTTATTTTACCAGTGGCGAACTGGATTTGGCGGTATTGGCTTCGTGCTGCCTGCCTGGTATTTTCAAACCTATCGAAATTAATAATCATATGTACGTAGATGGCGGGATATTGAATAATTTCCCGGTAGAGCCACTGGTGGGTAACTGCGACCTGATCATTGGCTCATCATGCAATCATCTGCCGGTGGTTACCTCAATTAAATCTTTTGGTGAGCTGGTTGACAGGGCCGCGATGATTGCCGTTAACTCAAGCCTCAACACCCATAAAATTTTATGCGATATAGTTATTGAACCCCATGGTTTGGGAGGCTACGGCATTTTTGATACAGATGCCGCCGAAGAAATTTATATGATAGGCTACGAAGAGGGACTAAAAACCATCAACGGTAATCAAAAACTAAAAGATATTATCCAGGCAAAAAAAAATAAACCGGCGCTGTAAGTGCACTTGCTTCAATGTTAGAAGCTGTTTTAAAAATGAAAAAAATACCGTTATCGCTTCGTCGCTCTTTATAATGATGTAATTGTAATCGGTTCATTATCAATAATAAAATAGCGTCATTGCGAGGAGGTACGACGAAGCAATCCCCAATTATACAGGGCGAATTTGTAAGCGCACCTGCTTGTTGGGGATTGCTTCGTACCTCGCAATGACGCGTTTTCTTTCGTTATTTAAAAGCTCCCTATTAGGGAATCAAACCATCACTCTGCCTCCAAAAATGAGACTATCTGTATGAATTTTGAGACTATTTGTTGGAGTTGGGCTAAGCTATTTATTTAGTTTTACCATTTGATTAAACCCAAAATTACCTGTTCAACTACCCATGAATAATAATAGTCTTTCTGCAAAGCCGCATTACCCTATACTGGATGGATTACGTGGTGTGGCAGCCATTATCGTTGTTACTTTCCACCTCACCGAACCTTTAGGAACCGGCCACCTGGATATCCTGGTGAACCACGGTTACCTGGCCGTCGATTTTTTCTTCCTGTTATCCGGTTTTGTTATCGGCTATGCCTATGACGACCGCTGGCAAAAAATGACCATCGGCACGTTCTTTAAACGCCGAATAGAACGGCTGCAACCGATGGTGGTATTGGGGATGACCCTTGGGGCGATAGGGTTTTATTTTACAGATTCAACCATATGGCCGCTCATACATACCGTTCCGCTTTGGAAAATGCTACTGGTGATGCTCATTGGTTATACCATTTTACCTGTACCCTTATCAATGGATATACGGGGCTGGCAGGAGATGCACCCGCTCAATAGTGTAGGCTGGTCGTTATTTTTTGAATATGTTGCCAATATCCTGTATGCCATTGGCATCCGCAAGTTATCCAAACCAGCGTTGGGTATATTGGTGTTTATAGCGGCCATAGCGCTGGCGCAACTGGCTATAACCAACGGCGATGTAAGCGGCGGGTGGACGCTCAACGTGGAACAAGTCCGTGTAGGTATTACCAGAACAATTTACCCTTTCTTCGCAGGCCTGCTACTTTCACGCATAGCTAAACCCATCCGCATTAAAAATGCCTTTTTATGGTGCAGCCTGCTGGTAGCCCTTATTTTATACATGCCGCGCATAGGTGGAGCCGCGCATTTATGGATGAACGGGGTGTATGAGTCGGTATGCATCATCATTGTTTTTCCGCTCATTGTTTATTTGGGTGCCGGCGGGGTGATACAAAGCCAAACTGAACTTAAAATATGCAAATTTTTAGGTGATATATCTTATCCGCTTTACCTGTTACATTATACGCTGGTATACTTTTACGTGGCCTGGATCAGTAACCATAAGGGTGTAACCATAGTACAAGCCTGGCCTTATGCGTTGTTAATTTTGATAGGGAGTATCGTTTTGGCATACATCGTCTTGAAATGGTATGATGAGCCGGTTCGTAAATGGCTACGGAAAAAAATGGGATAATATAGCAGGGATAAATTCTGTACCCCCTAAATAAAACGCCGCCCCATCTTGTATTGATGAGGCGGCGTTTTACTGTTTTAGTCAGGGTGAAATTACCAACCCAATTTATGGGAACTTAACCCCGTTGTAATCGGATATATTTACCTCTGGTATAGTGGAGTTGTATTTATTGTTGATCGCCTTAATAAACTCGTTGGCAACTATGGCGTAGCCGCGTGGCGTAAGGTGCACGCCATCTAAAGAGAACAAACCACCGCTTATGTAGTTAGAGTTAATACTTACGCCGTCAACCACCATGCCGTTCTTTTTTATGTTTAGCAGAAAAGTGTACGCGTCAAATACAGCAAGACCTTTTGCTGCAGCTATGGTTTTTATGGTGGTATTGTACGCTGTTACATAATCCTGGGTAAGGGCAATCTCTTTTTCGTCGAGTACGTACTGGTTATCTATAGGAGTATAAGGAGTTAAGCCGTAAGGCAGGGGCCCATATGGCGTTGAAACCGTTTGGCCAATTTTGCTGGTAGGGAAGGTGAGTACTATCAGATCGTTGGCTGTTGCCGCGCGTGGCGCGTAGGTGCTGCCTGCCACCAGCGCGTTAATATATAAAGCCTTCGCGGCCGGGTTTATTTTTTGTACACCCGTCAGTATCGCCGAAACGGTGATGGTGTTAAAGTAAGGGATTGAAGTTACATCTGGTATGGTAGCAACCACGCCCTTTTGGCCTTTGGCGGTAAGGGTATTGATCAAAACATTGTACAAATACGCAAAGGTACTTTTGTCGGTAAGTACATCGCCCGCGCCGCCAGATGTGGCGTAGCTTAAAGCATCGTTATTACCCAGCCAGTTGGAAAAAAAGGTAAACGGTTTGGCCGTAACAAAATCAAGATAAGTGGTGGAGTTTGTTGGCGAATTACCGGGTAAAAGGCGTTCAAAATAGCCGTTAAGGTTGCCGTAAGGCGCATAAGTGATATGCATCAGCTTAATGCCGGGTACACCGTAGTTATTGATATCGCCCGTATATTTAGTGTAAAGGATAACATTGCCAAAACCCGGGATAGCCTGCTGACCCCTGATAGCCAGGTTTGTAGTAACCGGCGTTGTAATTGGAGTGCCATCGGCATTAAAACCGGTTAAAGATAAATAGCCCGATCCGTTTGCCTGGCTGCTGCTAAATAATGGCTGCGCGAAGGTGCCACCGCCAACGGCCTGCATTTGTTTACCAATAATACTTGGATAGGATACCTGCTGGCCAGCCAGGTATAAACCACCATCGGCATAGCCGGCGGTAAGCGAGTTGCCTACCGAAATGTATCTCGAAAAATCTGCCGAACCTGCAACAGGTTTGGGTGTATGAATTTCGGTTTTGCAGGCACCCAATAAAAGTAACCCTGCAATAATATAGATATGCTGTTTAAACGTTTTCATGTAATAATTTCTTTAAGGGTTACCAATGATAGGCCAATGAAACACCAGGTATATATACATTGGTTTTAAATGTGCCCGATAACTGCGATTCGATATTGGTTTGGGTGCGCTGCATTAAATGTTCGTACTCAAAAGATATATCTATATCAAGGTGTTTGGCAAATGTGTAACCCAGTCCAAGGGTGCCGTAAACGCGGTTGGCATCCGGCGCTTCGGGAGTTACATAACCATCTGCAACGGCTGTACTGGCGTAGCCACCTCCAAAACGAAGAGCCAAATTAGTAGTAGCCTTGTATTGCGCGCCACCACGTACGCTTACCGCCTGCTGGTAATTCCTGGCCGAGTGGGTATCCTGTAATGCCGCGGTATTGTTTTTATAATCAAATGATAGTGTTTTGTAAACATCCCATTGAACCAGGTTTACATCAAGGGCCAATATCCACTTACGGCTGGGGTAAAAGCCAAAACCTATGGAGTTTGTAGCCGGTAGCGGAATGGTTGAAGTAAAACTATTAGGCTGCGGAAAGCTGCTTTGTAATGATGTGGGTACGGTAAAAATTGCGTTGCCGCCGGCAATGGTTGTATTCACCTTCGACCGGTGGGTGATACCTATAGTAACGCCGGATTGTGTTTTGAAATAAAGGCCTGCATTCCATCCGTAGCCTTTACCGCTGCCCTTTAGCTCGGCCTGCCCTGGGTCGCCCGAGCTGTTGGCCACAGGGATGGCGCGGGTCAAATCAACACTGCCATGATTATAAACAAAACCGCCGCCAATGCTCAGGAAGTCGGTTAGTTTAAAACTTAATGTAGGCTGAAAATAAACAGCTTTTAGGTTTAGGCTTTCCAACACATATTTGCCCTGCCAGGTATTGCCCCAGTCTGTTAAACCGCCAAACGGTGTATAAACGCCAAGGCCAAACTTCCAGAAGGACGATTTTGGTCCCCAAACGCCGTAAAACTCAAACGGAGTTGCAACCTTGTTAGCGGTTCGGTTTTGTACCGATGTTCCTGAAGGGTTAAAATCTGATTTGAAAAACAGCGGACTGATGCCGCCTTGCAGGTAATTTTCGGGCAGCATGGCTACCGCGCCGGGGTTAAAAAATACCGATGCGCCATCCTGAAGGGTGCCTACCCCGGTATGGCCCATTCCAATTTGCTTTTGTCCCTCCAGGTTAACCTGGAAACCCTGGGAAAAAGCCATCAGCGGCGCTAAAAACAGCGCCAATAGTAAAACTTTTTTCATAAGAATATAATTGGTTCATAACAGGCAAGTGTATGAGGAATACACCTTGCAACTATCAACAATAAAATTAGTGCGGATTAAAAAGAAAAAAAGGGCTATAATGCGGAGATATTAGTCAAAAAGTCGGATAACGTTTTAATATCATGTTAACCGTGAAAAATAGTTAAGATGACTGTGTTTTTTGCGGGTGTTTTTTTAATAATTACATTAAAAAGTTTATATATTGAAAATGTATGAATAATAAGATTGGACAGTTAAGCCTATCAAAATTTGCACACCTTTATGCCGACAAGCTGGCCGGTGCCGATTTTTTTGTAGTTGATGAAAAGCAGTTATTAAGTTTAAGCGAATATCCTTATCGCTCAGACGGGTATATTATAGGCATCTGCACACGAGGCACGGCTAAGGTAGAAGCCAACCTACAAATTTACGATGCCCGGCCCGATGCCATGTTGCTGGCTACCCCATTCCACGTATTGAGGATTTATAACAGCAGCGATGATTTTTTATGCCGCTTTGTTGTTTTTAGCAAAGCTTTTTTAACGGAGAATAGTGTTAACAGTCATTTCCTGGAATCGTTCAGTTATTTTAAAAGCGCATCTATCCCGGTAATTTATCCCGATAGCGCGGATGCAAGGATGATACTGGAAATTTATTTACTAATACAAAAAAAACTGGAGCGTGAGGGGCATCCCTACGATGTGGAAATATCCAGGAGCATTTTAACAACCCTGCTTTACGAAATACAGGCTATTTACGAAAAGCAGCATACCATTATAAAAGGCAAACAAACCCGCAAACAGGAGCTGAACGTACTTTTCCAGGACCAGGTTTTTCATCACTATAAAGAGCATCGTAACGTACAGTACTATGCCGACGCGCTTTGCGTATCGCCCAAGCATCTGACAGAAACCGTTAAGGAAGTTACCGGCCGGACCGCGGGCGAATGGATAGATGATGCTGTAATATTGGAAGCCAAGGTATTATTAAGAAACCACGAGATCAGTGTAGCCCGAGTTGCCGAAGATATCCATTTCCCTGATCAATCCTCTTTCGGTAAGTATTTCAAAAAACAAACCGGCATGTCGCCGTCAGATTACAGGGCGATCTCGGTTGGGGTGAGTTGATGGGGTGGTTGAGTTGGTTGAGATTACTTTGTGCTGCCCCATAAAGTTTTATAAAAAAGTTTGTCATCCTTCGTTCCTACCCATGACGTAATTAAAGGGGTAAAAGCGTCTTTTTTGAGTGTTTTTACTCTTGTATTTATTGTAAATAAATGATTTAAAGGCAGTTAACTAAAGTTCAACTTTTAAAAAAAAGCCAAAAAACTATCCGTCGGTAATAATTATCGATTAGGGCACCCCGGTACAAATGCGTGATGCCTTGATTATATAAAGCTGTACCCGAAGAGGTTAAAAAAAATGACAGGCTACCCATCGGACAAATCTCTGTAAACAGGATCGTACCATACTTTCAGACTCAATTCTTCGGAACNAGTGTTCGTTTTAGCCGAATGCGAGTGGTTTGAACGCTGGCTACGACTCACCCCGGCAACGCTTCGCTGGCCGACCCTCTCTCCGGCTAAAGCCGCATAGAGGGTGAACCCCATTTTTTTGTTTTTTGCCCCTCTATGCGACGCAGTCGGAGAGAGGGGCAAACGGGCGTAGCCTCGTTGGGGTGAGTCGTTCCTTGGTTTGTTTACGTTATTTCCACTTTCAGAGTCCCCGGATTTTATAACTCAGAATGACAGGGTGGAGAGGGCCATTTGGCTTCACGATCTACAGGCTTTAACACCTTCTTGGATATTCAATTAACTCATTTGCCTCTATCTAACTAAATCAATCGCTCCAACCCCTTTCCCGACTTTTTGACTAATATCTCCGCATTGCAGACCTTTCTTTGCTTTAACAAGCCATTTAATTTTACTCCTGATTATAAAACCAATTGCTGCCATAAAAAGGGCGTCCTCGCTAATCGGGAAACCTGCGCAGCCTGAAAATTATTTAGAGTATACCAATACAGCTAAGTGAAATTGATTTTGCCTATCATAAATGATATGGCAAAGTGAGTGCTTAAGAAGGATAAAACATAAAATTAAATACTTGTTTATGAATGCCACTGAACCAATGAAAGCTATAAAAGGCGGGGAGTTTTTGATAAGGGAAACTGCCGCGGATAGTATTTTTATTCCCGAAGAATGGAACGAAGAGCAATTGATGATTGCCGAAACATGTACCAATTTTTTGGCACAGCAGGTAACACCCAACCTGCAACGGATTGACGAGCAGGAAGAGGGCCTGATGAAGCATTTGATGGATGAGGCAGGCGCGCTTGGTTTATTGGGCATATCCGTACCCGAAGAATTGGGCGGTTTTGGCAAAGATTTTAAAACCTCCATGTTGGTTACCGAAAAACTTGGAGCCGGGCATTCATTTTCTGTGGCGTTTTCGGCACATACAGGTATAGGCACCATGCCCATATTATACTATGGTAACGAGGCGCAAAAGCAAAAATATGTTCCCAAACTGGCAAGCGGTGAGTGGAAAGGAGCTTATTGCCTTACCGAACCTGCCGCAGGGTCTGATGCCAACTCGGGCAAAACCAGGGCAAAGCTTTCTGCCGATGGTAAGCATTACCTCATCACCGGCCAAAAAATGTGGATCACCAATGCGGGCTTCGCCGATGTATTTACTGTTTTTGCCAAAATAGATGAAGACGAAAACCTGAGCGCCTTTATTGTCGAAAAAGATTTTGAAGGCCTCTCCCTGAATACCGAAGAACATAAAATGGGCATTAAAGGAAGCTCGACCCGGCAGGTGTTTTTTAACGATTGCAAAGTACCGGTAGAAAACCTGCTTTCTGAACGTCAGAATGGATTTAAGATAGCGGTTAATATCTTAAACTTGGGTCGTATAAAATTAGGCGGCGGCACCGTTGGTGCAAGTAAGGATGTGATTACCGCTTCGGTGCGTTACGCCAATGAGCGGGAGCAATTTGGGCGTGCTATTTCAAAATACGGTGCTATAAGATATAAATTGGCCCAACAGGCCATCCGCACCTATGCTTCAGAGTCGGCGGTGTACAGGGCCTGTCAAAACATGGAAGAGGCTACAGAAATGCTGATCGAATCTGGTCTTGATGAAACAAAAGCCAAATTAAAAGGCACCGAGCAATATGCTATAGAAGCAGCCATCCTTAAAGTGCATGCATCAGAAGTTTTGGATTATGTAACCGATGAAGGCGTACAGATTTACGGTGGCATGGGCTACAGCGCCGAGGCCCCTATGGATAGAGCCTATCGCGATTCCCGGATCAACCGGATATTTGAAGGCACTAATGAAATTAACCGCCTGCTAACGGTTGATATGATGCTTAAACGCGCCCTGAAAGGCGAACTGGACCTGATGGGCCCCGCCCAAAAAGTAGCCGGTGAGTTAGTAAGCATTCCGGATTTTGGAGCGAACGATGACGATAACTTGTTTAGTAAAGAGAAAAAATACATCGCCAATTTTAAAAAAGCCATCTTGATGGTTGCGGGGGCCGCTGTTCAAAAGCTAATGGCGCAATTGGGTAAAGAGCAGGAAGTGCTGATGAACCTGGCCGATATGCTGATAGAACTTTACGTGAGCGAATCATTGCAATTACGGGTAGAAAAATTGGTGAGTTTAAGGGGCGAGGATGCCTGTAAAGAGCAGCTGGATATAATGCGTGTTTACATTAACGACGCGGCCGAACATTTGGCAAAATCTGGTAGGGAGGCATTAAACTCATTTGCCGAAGGCGACGAACGCCGCATGATGCTGATGGGCCTTAAACGCTTCACTAAAACCGAAGATTTTAATACCACTCAGGCCCGTAGAAACATTGCTGCAAAGTTGATTGCGGAAAATAAATACTGTTTTTAGCCAATTAGCAATCTATTTAAGATCGACACCTCCATTTTAATGCCGGGAGGACTGATAAGTGGGCGAAAGACTTACGAAGTTTTTAAAACTTCGTAAGTCTCATGTTTATAACATCAACCTAAAAAATAATGAAAATATTAGTGTGTATAAGCCAGGTGCCGGATACCAGCACCAAAATTGTGCTTAAAAATAATGACACCTCGGTTAATGGTGATGGGGTTACCTATATCATTAACCCATATGATGAATGGTATGCCCTGGTGAGGGCCATCGAACTAAAAGAAAAAGGAATAGCCAGCGACATTCATTTGATAACAGTAGGCAAGGCAAATGTGGAGCCGGTGATCAGGAAGGCCCTTTCCCTGGGCGGTGATGAAGCTATCCGCATTGATGCCGATAGCAATGACGCCTATGAAACCGCCGGTTATATAGCAGCATACGCCGCGCAGGTTGGTTATGACTTGATTTTATGCGGCAAGGAATCTATAGATTATAATAACGGCATTACCGGAACCATGTTAGCCGGTATGTTGGACATGGATTACATTGGTTTTGCAACCGATATCCAGGTTGAAGCAGGCGTGGCTGTTGTAAAGCGCGAAGTGGAGGGCGGCGAAGAAACGGATCAATGTAATTTGCCCCTGGTTATATCCTGCCAAAAAGGTATAGCCGAAGCGCGTATACCAAATATGCGTGGCATTATGGCCGCCCGCACACGGCCTTTAAAAGTAGTAGAGCCATCTAAAATAGCTGCTTTAACAGCGATATTATCCTATGAATTGCCGCCCGCTAAGGCCGGTATAAAAATGATTAGTCCGGATGATATGGATCAGCTGGTGGATCTATTGCACACTGAGGCCCGGGTTATTTAATATCAATTTTATTGCCCATGGCATCTGCACGCGGGCTCATCTTAATTAAAAACACACAACATGTCTGTAATAGTATTGGTAGAACATACCGGGGGAATTATAAAAAAGAAAAACTTTGAGGCGGTACAATATGCCGCGCAAATAGCTAAAAAAACGGCCACTACGTTAACCGCTGTTGTTTTGGGCAACGCTACTAATGCAGAAATGGAAGGGCTTGGCGCATATGGCGCTCAAAAAGTGCTGCATGTGGCCGATACCCGCTTAAACGACTTACACGCCCGGGCATATTGCAAAGCGTTATTAGCCGCCGCCGAAAAAGAAAAAAGCAAAATAATTATAACCCTGCATGATATTAGTGGCCGTACGGTAGCGCCACGGGTGGCCGTACAACTAAAAGCGGGTATAGTAGCTGGCGCGCTTTCAATCCCCGACCTGGAAAAAGGCTTTGTGATTAAAAAAGCCGTGTTTTCGGGCAAGGCATTCGCTTATGTGAATATTTTGAGTGATGTAAAGGTAATTATGCTGATGCCTAACGCCTTCCCGGCTGTTAAAGCCGAAGGTAAAGCTGTGGTAGAACAACTGGCCGTTAGCTTTGATGAAAAAGATTTTGGTGTAAAAGTTAAATCGATAGATAAAGTTACCGGAGAGGTATCACTTGCCGATGCCGAACTGGTAGTATCCGGTGGCCGCGGTATGAAAGGCCCCGAAAACTGGGGCATACTGGAAGATCTGGCAAAAGAGTTAGGTGCCGCCACAGCCTGCTCGCGTCCGGTAGCCGATTCGCATTGGCGACCGCATCATGAGCATGTGGGTCAAACAGGTGGTACCGTGCGCCCCAATTTGTATATAGCTGTGGGCATATCGGGGGCCATACAGCATCTGGCCGGGGTTAACGGATCAAAAACTATTGTGGTTATCAACAAAGATCCAGAAGCTCCGTTTTTTAAAGCCGCCAATTATGGTATTGTGGGCGATGCGATGGAGGTTTTACCAAGATTAACTGCGGCTGTGAGGAAGTTTAAGGAACAGCATAAATAATAAGTGAGGGTTAAAAAGAGTTGTTGCGGTGAAGGTCGAAATGACGTAAACAGGGTGTAGACGACTCACCCCGACGAGGCTACGCCCGTCTTCCCCTCTCTCCGGCTGCGCCGCATAGAGGGGACAGAAAAGTTTTTTTAACCCTCTATGCGGCGCAGCCGGAGAGAGGGTGGTCCAGCGAAGCGTAGACCGGGTGAGTCGTAGCCGGCGTTCTTGCGAATGTTTAAGCGTCGCACATTAATGATGAGTGAAAATGTGGTCGGTAATCGTCGTCGAATAAAATTTAAACAGGCTCTAAATCAATATTTATGGAATATTTTTATGAAGGCCAGGTACTATGGTCGCAAATAGACTCCAACCAGCATATGAGGCACTCCGCCTATGCCGATTTTGCCGCGCAGGCACGCATCACCATGCTCGAAAGCCTTGGGTTAAAACTGCCCACACTTTATCAATATAAAATTGGCCCTGTATTGTTCAGGGAAGAACTGATTTACCTGCGCGAGATAGGGATGAACGAAAATATAAAGATCACCTGCGAACTCATCAGATCGCGGCCCGATGGTTCCCGCTGGGCTATTAGGCATGAGTTGTACCGGGGCGATGGCGTTAAGGCTGCCATCATCAATGCCGAAGGTTCATGGATTGATATGGAAAAACGCAAACTGGCCATATTACCCACAGCATTAAGCCAAAGGTTTATGAAAGCCCCCAAGAGCAGCGACTACATAGAAGAAGATAACACTCCCCAAAATTAAAAACCAACAATGAGCGATTTAAAAGAAACCTTTGAAAAAGCGGTTGCAGATAGTAAGCTACTTCCTTCAAAACCAGATAATGAAACTTTATTACGCCTGTACAGCCTATATAAACAGGCAACAGAGGGTGATATCAATACAGATACCCCGCCGGGCATGTTTGATTTTGTGGCCAAAGCAAAGTATGATTCCTGGTTAAAACTAAAGGGCGTAACTGCCGATGATGCTATGGAGCAATATGTTCAGTTGGTAACAATACTATCAGCCAAAAACAGTTAAATTAATATCCGAAATATTGACAAATGTTTCCGCCGTTTTAACCTTTGCAATATGCTGCATAAACAGATATTTGTTACTATAAACCAACCGGCAATTACCGGGAATAAATTATAAACCATTTTATAATTCTGCCTGTCCTGTTTTTAAAATGATGCCTGCTTATAGCTGGAATGGCCATTTGGCGATTCTGCAAAGCGGCTAATTAGTTCAAAAAAAGAAAGGGATTTTTATAAAAACAATACCTAAAGCAATGTTTGTATCCATAAAACAACCCGCTCGTTTTGTATTGATGCTGCTATTTGCGGTATCTGTAAGTATATGCGCAAAAGCGCAAACAGATAAAATTGAAGGCCAGTGGTACAATGATGTTAAAAGCGCCAAAATATTGATCACCAAAGATGCCGATAACAAGTTTAATGGTAAAGTGGTATGGCTAAAAGAACCCTTAAAAAACGGCAAACCCAAAGTTGATGAGTTGAATGCCGACGAAAAATTGCGTACCAGGCCAAGACTGGGCCTGCCTGTATTGGCCGGCTTTGTAAAAGACGGCGACGATAAATACACCGGTGGAACAATTTATGATCCCAATAACGGCAAAACGTACTCTTGCAAAATAACTTATAAAGGCAAAACCCTCGATATACGGGGCTATATAGGCATTTCGCTTTTTGGGCGCACCACTACCTGGTCGCGGGCCGAGTAATAAAACATATATAAACAAGCTTTACTGATGGATGCTAAACGAATTATAAAAAAAGTAGCAGTATTAGGGTCGGGCGTTATGGGAAGCCGGATAGCCTGCCATTTCGCTAATATCGGCATACAGGTGCTGCTGCTGGATATTGTACCCAAAGATGCCCCTGCCGGTGATAAAAAACTACGCAATAAAATTGTGAACGACGCGCTTGATTTTGCTGTAAAATCAAATCCATCGCCCCTTTATCTTAAATCATTTGCCAAACGCATTACCACGGGCAACTTTAGTGATGATATGCCCAAAATTGCCGATTGCGATTGGGTGATTGAAGTGGTAGTTGAACGGCTGGATATTAAGCGCGAAGTATTTGATACGGTAGAAAAATATAGAAAACCGGGTACGCTTATCACCTCCAACACATCGGGTATTCCCATCCACTTAATGGCAGAGGGCCGGAGCGACGATTTCAAACAGCATTTTTGTGGCAGCCATTTTTTTAACCCGCCCCGGTATTTAAAACTATTGGAAATCATCCCCATCAAAGAAACGCTCACTGCTGTAGTTGATTTTTTGATGGATTTTGGCGGTAAGTACCTGGGGAAAACCACGGTTTTAGCCAAAGACACCCCTGCATTTATCGGTAACCGTATCGGGGTGTTCAGCATTATGAGCGTACTGCATTACGTACAGAAAACCGGGATGACGGTTGAAGAGGTTGATAAACTAACCGGACCGGTAATAGGTCACCCTAAATCGGCAACCTTCCGTACCAATGATGTGGTTGGGTTAGATACCATGGTACACGTTGCCAATGGCCTTTACAAAAACGCCCCGGATGATGAAGCCCGGGAATTATTCAACATTCCATCATTTGTTGATGAAATGGTAAAAAACAATTGGCTGGGCAGCAAAACCAACCAGGGTTTTTACAAAAAAGAAAAGGTAGATGGCGTAAACCAGTTTTACGCGCTCGATTTAAAAACGCTGGAATACAAACCTTCCCAAAAAGTAAAATTCGCATCGTTAGAAACCACCAAGGCGGTTGATAGCCTTGCGGCCCGGTTAAAGATCTTATTCGCGGCAAAGGACCGCGCCGGCGATTTTTATCGTGCTACTTTTTATGAATTGTTTGCCTACGCCAGCAACCGCATCCCCGAAATTGCCGATGAGCTTTACAAAATAGATGCCGCTACCTGCGCCGGTTTTGGCTGGGAGATGGGGCCCTTTCAAAAATGGGATGCTCTGGGTGTTGCAGATACGGTAAAAGCCATGGAAGCAGCGGGCAATAAACCAGCCCAATGGGTTTATGATATGCTTGCCACAGGTGCCGCAGGTTTTTATAAAATTGAGGACGGCAAGCGCCTGTATTATGATATTCCATTTAAAAGTTATAAGATAATTCCCGGTACCGAGAGTTTTATCCTGCTGGATAATATCCGCGCCACAAACACGGTATGGAAAAACAGTGGCACTACCATTACCGATATAGGCGATGGTATTTTAAACCTGGAGTTTCATACCAAAATGAACACTATAGGTGGCGAAGTAATTGAAGGCATCAACAAAGCCATAACCCTTGCCGAAACCGGTTATAAAGGGCTGGTGATATCAAACGAGGGAGCCAATTTTAGTGCGGGTGCTAATGTAGGCATGATATTCATGATGGCCGTTGAGCAGGAATTTGATGAACTGAATATGGTGATCAAAGCTTTTCAAAATACCATGATGCGCATACGGTACTCATCCATCCCGATTGTAATTGCGCCCCACCAGATGGCTTTAGGCGGCGGCTGCGAAATGTGCCTGCATGCCGATAAAGTAGTTGCCCATGCCGAGTTATACATGGGCCTGGTTGAGTTTGGCGTTGGCCTGATACCTGGCGGTGGTGGTACCAAAGAGTTTGCCCTGAGGCTGTCAGATGAACTACAGGATGGTGATGTTGAACTGAATAATTTCAGGGATAGGTTTTTAACCATCGGTCAGGCTAAGGTATCTACATCGGCCTATGAGGCTTTTGAGTTGGGCTACCTTAAAAAAGGCAGGGACGTGGTAGTGGTATCACGCGATAGGTTACTTGCCGAAGCCAAACAACAATGCCTGCAAATGGCAAATGAGGTGTACATACAACCCATCCCGCGCAGCGATATCAGGGTGCTGGGCAAGCAAGCCCTGGGACTGGGTTATGTAGGTGCCAATACTATGTACAGCGGTAATTACATTAGTGAGCATGATGTTAAAATATCCCAGAAACTGGCCTACGTGCTTTCCGGGGGCGATCTGTCCCAACCCTCGATAGTGAACGAGGAATATTTGCTGGGGCTGGAGCGCGAGGCTTTTATTTCGCTTTGCACCGAAAAGAAAACGCTTGAACGCATCCAGTCTATTTTAACCGGCGGCAGAGTGTTAAGAAACTAAGTTTGATACCTATAAATCTAATATAAAATGAACGCATATATAGTGGCAGCCAGTCGTAGCGCCGTTGGGAAGGCTACCCGGGGCGGGTTCAGGTTTACCCGACCAGATACGCTTGCCGCGGATGTTATAAGGCAATTAATGGCATCCGTGCCAAATGTTGATAAAGAACAGGTTGATGATGTAATTGTAGGTAACGCTACGCCCGAGGCCGAACAGGGCCTCAATGTTGCCCGGCTTATATCCCTCATGGCGCTGGATACCGATAAAGTACCCGGCATGACGGTTAATCGTTACTGTTCATCGGGCCTGGAAACCATTGCCATCGCATCAGCAAAAATACATAGTGGCATTGCCGATTGTATTATAGCCGGCGGTGTGGAAAGCATGAGCCTCATTCCCATGGGCGGCTGGCGTATAGTCCCCAATGCCGATGTTGCCCTGGCACATCCCGACTATTACTGGGGCATGGGCCTCACCGCAGAAGCCGTTGCAAAGGAGTATAGCATCAGCCGGCAGGAGCAGGATCAGTTTGCTTATAACTCGCACCAGAAAGCCATTAATGCTATTAAGGCAGGTAAATTCAAGGATGAAATAGTGCCGGTAAGCATTGTGGAAACCTATATTGATGAAAGCGGTAAAAAAAAGAAACGGGAATTTAAGGTAGATACAGATGAAGGCCCAAGGGCTGACACCTCCATTGATGCTTTAGCTAAGCTAAAACCTGTTTTTGATGCCAGGGGCATGGTAACAGCAGGCAATTCATCCCAAACAAGTGATGGGGCGGCTTTTGTGATGGTCGTGAGCGAACGGTTTTTAAAACAGAACAACCTTAAGCCTATTGCAAGGCTGGTTAATTATGCCGTAGCCGGCGTGCCGCCACGTATCATGGGTATTGGTCCACTGGTGGCTATCCCCAAAGTGTTGAAAATGGCCGGTATGAAACAGCAGGATATTGACCTGATAGAGTTGAACGAAGCTTTTGCATCGCAATCGTTGGCTATTATCAAAGGCTTGCAGCTTGATCCCGAAATTGTAAACGTAAATGGCGGCGCGATAGCCTTGGGGCATCCGCTTGGTTGTACAGGGGCCAAACTTTCAGTTCAGCTTTTTAATGAGCTGAAAAGGCGTGACAAAAAATATGGTATTGTTACCATGTGTGTAGGCACCGGGCAAGGCGCAGCGGGTGTATTTGAATTACTGTAAGGGATAACCTTTATATAAATAACTGTTGCCATATGGAAAACGCGACACGATTATTTGATTGCATAGATGCCCAGGCCAAGGCGCCAAGGGCCAATTTGCTAAATGCCAAAGAAAATGGCTCATGGAAATCATACAGCACTGCCGAGGTGCATACCATGGTTTACCAGTTATCCCTGGCCTTGCTTGATATGGGTATTTCTGCCAATGATGGTACTACCGAAGGCCGCGATAAAATAGGCCTCATTAGCAACGGCCGGCCCGAATGGATCATAACCGACCTGGCCGTACAGCAAACCGGCGCCATATTGGTGCCCTTATATCCCAACACAGGCACTAAAGAAATTGAGCAAATATTAAACGAGGCCCAGGTTAAATTTGTATTTGTAGGCGGCCGGGAATTATGCGATAAAATAAAACAGGTGCAGGCAAATATACCGTCGTTAAAAGGCATTTTTACGTTTGATGATATAGATGGATGCCCACATTGGACTGTGTTGCTTAAACCTTTGGCCAATGGTGATCTGCAAAAAATAAAAACGATAAGCGATAAAATAACCGAAAACGACGTAGCAACGCTCATCTATACATCGGGTACCACCGGCCGACCTAAAGGGGTAATGCTCACCCATAAAAATATCATGAGCAACGCTATGGCTTCCGGCGCGGTGCTTAGCCATATACCCCTGGTAGAGAAAAGCGTTTTGAGCTTTTTGCCCCTCAATCACATTTTTGAAAAGATGTGCACCTACGTTTACCTGTACTACGGTTTTGCCATTTACTATGCCGAAAATATGGACACCATCGGCGCGAATTTAAAGGAAGTAAAACCCTCGCTTTTTACAGCCGTACCGCGTTTGCTTGAAAAAGTATTTGAAAAAATTATGGTGCAGGGCCAGCAGCTTACCGGTATTAAGCGTAAGATCTTTTTATGGTCGGTTAAAGTGGCCGAAGCTTACGAAATTAACAACACCAGCTTATCATACAACATTAAACTTGCCATAGCCGATAAACTGGTTTACAGCAAGTGGCGCAATGCAATAGGTGGAAATATAAAAGCGATAGTAGTTGGCAGCTCGGCCTGCCCAGTTAAGCTGGAGCGGATTTTTACCGCCGCCAATATTGTTATTATGGAGGGTTATGGGCTTACCGAAACGTCGCCGGTAATCGCGGTTAATTGTTATGAAAAAAACAAAAGGAAATTCGGTACCGTTGGTCCGCTGCTGAGTGGTGTTGAGGTTAAGATTGCTGCCGATGGCGAAATTATGTGCAAAGGCCCCAATGTTATGGCCGGATATTATAAAAATCCCGAACTCACTGCCGAGGTAATTGAAGACGGATGGTTCCATACTGGCGATATTGGCGAACTGGATAGCGAATCGTTCCTTAAAATAACAGATCGCAAAAAAGAAATATTCAAAACCTCGGGCGGTAAATATGTAGCGCCATTACCTATCGAAAATAAAATGAAAGAAAATTATTTTATCGAGCAGATGATGGTAGTTGGCTCCGAAAAGAAGTTTGTTGCTGCTTTAATTGTGCCTTCTTACACGCATTTAAAGCCATGGTGCAAGGAAAATGATATCCCTTTTTCATCTGGCGGGGAATTAATTAAAGATGCCAGGATAATTGAACTTTATCAGTCAATTATTGATACCTACAACCCCGAATTTAACCACGTTGAGCAGGTGAAAAAAATAACGCTGCTGCCAGATGAATGGTCTATTGATAGCGGGGAGCTTACACCAACCGGCAAAATGAAGCGTAAGATAATCGCCGAAAAATACAAAACCCAGATTGATAAAATGTATCCCTGCGAAATTAGTGAAAACCCAACATTAGCCAGTTAATAAGTATGATGACTACCTTGCAGATAACCATACAGGATGCACTTGCCATCATCACGCTTGATAGAGGCCGCTCAAATCCCATCAATCATCAAATGGTGAAAGAACTCACCGATAGCATAAAAATACTGGAGGAAGATAATGCTGTAGGTGGAGTGATTTTAACCGGCAAGGATGGCTTTTTTTCTTCGGGGATAGATTTGATAGAGGCTTATGATTACAATGAAGAGCAGATCCGTGAGTTTTGGATTGATTTTTTAGTCTTGCAAAATACGCTTGCATCTTTCAGAAAGCCATTGGTGGCCGCCATTAGCGGGCATAGTCCTGCCGGTGGTTGCATATTGGCAATCTGTTGCGATTACAGGGTGATGGCCGACGGGGCATTCATGATTGGGTTGAATGAAATTCCCGTTGGCATTATTGTACCGGGGAGTGTTTTTGAACTGTATTCATTTTGGCTTGGCCGGCATAAAGCCTACCAATATTTAATGGAAGGTAAATTGCTGCCAGTTGCCGATGCGCTTAACGCCGGGCTTGTTGATGAAATTAGCCCTGCGGCGGATTTAATAAACGCCGCCATAAAAAAGGCCAGGGCCTATATGCAACTCAACCCGGTTACCTGGAGCGAAAGTAAATTGAATTTACGCCATGAACTGATGGATAAATTACACGCCGACCAAACTGATGCCTTAAATAAGATGCTGCAACAATGGTGGGCACCTGCAACACGGCAAGGCTTACAATTGATGATCCAAAAATTAAAATCAAAGAATACCCCTGTTAAATAACCTGTTATGACAGATGCTGCAAACCCGGATAACGCCGCTATACCTAACCCTGTTTCAGCAGGTGGAATGTTAAAGGATGATGCCCTGAAAGGTAAAACTATTATTGTAACCGGCGGCGGAACAGGCCTTGGTAAAGCCATGGGTACTTACTTTTTACAATTGGGTGCCAACCTAATAATTACCAGCCGTAAACTGGATGTGCTGAAACAAACGGCCATCGAAATGGAAGCCGAAACAGGCGGTAAGGTATTGCCCATTGCCTGCGATGTACGTAAATATGATGAGGTTGAACAAATGCTACGGCAAAGCCTCGAAACATTTGGTCGGGTGGACGCGCTGCTGAACAACGCGGCAGGCAACTTTATTTCGCCAACGGAGCGCTTATCGGCAAACGCGTTTTCGGCTATTATTGATATTGTTTTAAAAGGCTCGGCCAACTGCTCATTGGCTTTGGGCAAGTATTGGATTGGCGAAAAAATACCCGGTAACATCCTCAATATTGTTACTACCTATGCCTTTACAGGTTCGGCATATGTGGTACCATCGGCCTGTGCCAAGGGCGGGGTGCTGGCCATGACCAGGTCTTTAGCGGTAGAGTGGGGCAGGCACGGCATACGTACCAACGCCATAGCACCCGGTCCGTTCCCCACCAAAGGGGCATGGGACCGCCTGCTGCCGGGCGATATGGCGCAGAAATTTGATTTCAAAAAGCGGGTACCCCTTAAAAGGATAGGCGAACAGCAGGAGTTGGCTAACCTGGCCGCTTTCCTGGTATCAGATTTTTCGGGCTACATCAACGGCGAGGTTATCACCATTGATGGCGGCGAATGGTTACAAGGCGCAGGCCAATTCAACGCCCTTGAAATGATCCCCACCCAAATGTGGGATGATATCGAAAAGGCTACCCGGTCGGCGTAGCAGGATAAGGCAGGCCGTTATTTCGCTATCGGAAAACAATCGTTATTAAGTTGGCTTTAAATTTTTGATGGATTTGATGATCCACTTATATCCCATAGAAAAAATTGATCGTTAAATTGATATCTCCCGAATCAAGTTTTGCTTGCTGATTTTCTGCCTGCTTAAGGGAATTATCGCGGCTCAAAGCAGCAATTAGGTCATAATTATTTACCATCCTTTAATAGCGCCGCCTTTAAAAGCTACTTCCGCGGCTTGTGCAACTTCGGGCGATTGGTAGGCTTTTACAAATCGGGCAACATTATCCTGGGCTTTATTGTCATCCCTTGATACAATAATATTTACATAAGGCGATTTTTCGTCCTCAATGAACAAGCCATCACGTTTGGCAACCAAACCTGCCGGACCGGCAAAAGTATTGTTTATGATGGCTATGGTTACGTTTTGGTCATCAAGAGAACGCGGTAACTGTGGTGCTTCCAATTCTAAAATTTTAAGATTTTTTGGATTACTTACAATGTCATTTATAGTAGGTAATAAACCAACGCCATCTTTTAATTTAACCAAGCCAGCTTTTTGTAAAAGCAACAGAGAACGGCCGCTGTTTGTTGGGTCATTGGGGATGATAATGGTACTGCCATCTTTCAACTGATTGGTGGTTTTTATTTTTCGCGAATATCCGGCCAATGGAAATACAAACGTGTTACCCAAAATGGCAAATTTATAGCCGCGTTGTTTAGCCTGCACATCTAAATAAGGTTTGTTCTGAAAAACGTTCAGGTCAATATCGCCCTGGCTTAAAGCGGCGTTAGGCATCACATAGTCATTAAACTGAACCAGTTCTACATCCAGGTTATATTTTTCTTTGGCAACTTTTTGCGCTGCTTCAGCTACTTTAAACTCAGGGCCCGACTCAACACCCACTTTAATATGGTTGGTGTTATTGGCTTGTTGTTTTCTGCCACAGGCCACTATACTTAGGGATAATATTATTATACCGCTTAAGGTTTTTATATTCATGTTTTTAATTATTTACGATGGTCCACCTTTTTGGCGATGGAGTCACCAGAGATTTGTATAAGAAATACCAGTGCTACTAATAAAACCAAAACGGTATTCATGACCACTATATCGTAACCCACATAACCATATTGATAGCCAATTTGGCCTAAGCCACCCGCGCCAACCGCGCCACCCATAGCCGAATATCCTACCAGGGTGATTAGCGTAATTGATGCCGCGCCAATAATAGAAGGCAATGCTTCAGGCAAAAGTACCTTCAATACAATTTGTAATGGCCGCGCACCCATTGCTCTCGCTGCCTCTATTAAACCGTTGGGTACCTCCATAAGGCTGTTTTCAACCATCCGCGCTATAAATGGTGCCGCGCCAATGCTAAGCGGTACCAGGGCGGCCTGTACACCGATGGAAGTACCAACTAATGCCCTTGTAAACGGAATCATCCATACAATAAGAATGATGAATGGAATTGACCGGAAGATGTTAACGATAATGGATATTAAGCCATTTGTTAATCTATTTTCTGATACCTGCCCCTTACGGGTCATAAACAACAGCACGCCGGTTGGCAAGCCAATAACAAAGCCAAAAAAACCAGATACAAAGGTCATTACTATGGTTTCAAGCAAGCCTTTTAATATCATCCACATCATTGGTTCAGACATAACCTAATACCTCCACCTTAATATGTTTACTGCCATAATAGGTTAATGAATTTTTTGTATTCTCTGGCGTACCACTTACTTCTATCAGCATAATACCATATTTAACTCCACCTGTATAATCCATTTGCGCGCTGATGATGTTGTTATCTACCTGGAAAAGCCTGCTTGCTTCGGATAGGATAGAGGCTTCGGCCGACCGGCCGGAAAATTCCAGTTTTACTACCGGGTGATTTTTGCCCGAAGGCGCTGTTGTTAAACGCTGTTCGTACTCTGCCGGTAAGGCCGTATGGAGCGACGACGCGATAAACTGTTTGGCCAGGGGAGTTTCGGGATATGAAAATATTTCGCTAACAGATCCGCGTTCTATCAGCCTACCATCGCTTATCACTGCAACCTCATCGCAAATGGCTTTAACAACATTCATTTCATGGGTTATCAATAATATGGTGATGTTAAAACGTTGATTAATGTCTTTAAGTAAAGCCAGTATTGATCTTGTTGTAGCCGGGTCAAGGGCACTTGTAGCCTCATCGCACAATAACACTTTAGGTTTACTGGCTAGCGTACGCGCAATGGCTACCCTTTGCTTTTGGCCACCGGATAAATTTGCCGGATATTCGTTCGCTTTTTCTGCCAGGCCAACCAATGTTAAAAGTTCATTTACACGATCATGAATAACAGATTTTGAGGTGTTATCCAATTCAAGCGGAAAAGCTACGTTTTCAAAGACTGTGCGTGACGATAACAGATTAAAGTGCTGAAAGATCATACCAATATGCCGCCTTGCCTTGGCAAGGTCTGAAGCCGGCAGGCTGGTGAGGTTTTGCCCATCAACAATTACCTGGCCGCTTGTCGGTTTTTCAAGCAAATTAACACAGCGAATCAGGGTGCTTTTTCCTGCTCCAGAAGCTCCAATAACCCCAAGAATACGGCCTTGTGGTACAATAAGGGAAACATTTGAAAGGGCAGTTACCTGGCTGTTTTTTTTCTTAAATGTTTTAGTAACATTTTTTAACTCTATCATTTGCCGCAAAAGTATTCCATAACACCGGTAGATTAAGTAAGTTATTGCAAAACTTACACTAAGATTAATTAGGCTGATGCATTAAATCGCATCTTTTTTAAGTAACTGATCAACTTCTTCATTAAATTCTTTGATGAATTGAGTATAGTATTCGCCGGTAGCGGGGCCGGTAAACCCGGTATAAATCTTATCTACATTGCCCTTTTTATCTATAAACAAAATAGTTGGGAACGATAGGAAGGTATTGAGCGCCGGGAAAGATTCTGCTACCGCTTTTTTATCGACCACGCCGCCAAATAGCTCCGTGTAGGTAACACCAAAACGCTTTTTAAAATTCTCCATAGCGGTTTTTACATACACGGGATCATTTTTGCGCTCAAACTGTAAACCAACAATCTCCACGCCGCGGTTTTTGTTTTTCTGGTACCATGGGGCAACAAAGGCAGCCTCATCCATGCAGTTTGGGCACCAGGTACCACCTATGGTAAGGATCACTACTTTATTTTTAAACTTGTCGTCTTTCAAAGAAACCGTTTTGCCGTCGGCGTCTGGTAAGGCGAAATCAAAAGTTTTATAGCCATCCTTTAAATAGGTTAGTTTATACGGATCGGGTAAAGCAGCTTCCGCGTTTTTTGTGGCATTGAAGGCTCCGCCGTTAGCGGTGCCGGTAATCTGGCCTTGCTCATCAAAAGTGCCGGTGTAATAAGATGCACCGCTGCCGATGAAAGATGACAGGTAAAATTCATGTCCCTGCACCACACCTTCAAGGTAGCGCGAATCGCCGGTAATACTCAAAAAGGTAGCTGTTAATTTGTTGCCCTGTTGTTTAAAGAGTCCCACTTTTTTTTCATCAGTACCGTTGCGGCCTTTAAAAACTACATCATATTTTCCCGAAATATCAACAGCGGGTTCTTCGCCGTTTGTAGCAAATCTGTAGGCGTCACCAAAGGTAGCATCCACGGATGTAACCCGACCGCTATGATCCTTTTTGCGCAATACACCGCTTAGTTTTTTACCTTCAATTTTAGCAGCAAGCTCATTATCAAACTGATCAAAGGCTATAAAAATCGAATCTCCTTTGACGGTTATGCCGCTGGCAGCGAAGCGTTCGGGGCCATTTACAAGGTATAGTTTGGCTGTAGCTGTAGTTTTACCTTTCACTTCAAAATTAAAAGGCACTTCTGTTCCATTAGCCTGGTGAAAAACACCACGCCAGGGCCCTTCGGCTATAGCGGATTGAGCAAATGAGGCAGTTGTTGTGGCGGATAATGCAAAAAATAGGAGAGGTGTTAATCTTTTTTTCATGGTAAATTTAATTTAAGGGTATGGTTTCTACCGGTACATCCCAATGGGCTATCACCACTTCAAAGCGTTGCTGTTCGGCTTTGGTGTAACTTTCCTGGTCGGGAAACAGTTGCTTTTTATAGGGGTCAACAATGCTGTAATCAAGCGCGAGGTGCTCCGTTTTAAAAGTAAGCGTTACTTTAAAATCCCAGCGGGTATCTTCGCCGCTGTGCAGTACTGGCGTTTCAGCTTTGATTTCCAGCACATCGCCTTTTTCTTTTAACTTTTTAAGCAGGGGGTAATGGTTCTTTTTCCAAAGTGCTATAAACTCATCTGCGTGCCCCACTTTATCTTATAATAGTTTTCTATAGTAAGGGGTTTCTCCTGGGCAAACAGGGCGGTGCCCCAAAAAAGGAACAGGATAACCAATTTTAATTTCTTCATTTAATTGTTTTTTTGAGGTGTGAGGACGGACTCGAACCGTCGTAAAAGGTTTTGCAGACCTCCGCCTAAACCACTCGGCCACTCCACCCTGACATTGATTTTGTATTGTTTTATACTGTACTCATTGGTGGATATTGAAAAATGATTATTTATTATTTGCACGCCTATAACAACCTCGGGCTGGTACTTATTAAAATCTTTCACCTTTTAATACATGCAGTAATTCCTTTTTCGATATATCAGACAGTAATTTTTCGTCAACATGTGAAAACAACACTTTGTAAAAAGAGTCTATCACATAAGTGGCAAGCAAGGGGATATTATTTTCGATACCGCTATAGTTGTTCCAGGCAGGCATATTGCCTGCATAAATGCCGAACTTATTGGCTATAATATTAGCAGGATCAAAATAAAAATGCAGGTTAAGGCTGTAGTCCCAAATAACTTCGGCCAGGTGGTTATCTGCGGCATCGGGAGTTACTATAAGCAATTGACCGCCCAGGATATCTATCTCCTGCTGAAGTTCGTTAAGCTGCCTGAGATATTTAAGACCATATGTTCCCCATGCCTTACTGTAAAAGCTGATAACAAGCAGGCCTTGTGACAGCTTTCTGATAAGTACCGAACTTTGGCTATGCGCGTTTTCGGGCCTCAGATGCCTGTTTAAATTTTCGGGCTTAAAGTCCAGTCTTTGTATCTTATTGCCTGTAGTTACAGGTTTTAAAACGGGTTGTTTCCTCCGTGGTGCTTCCAATTCCGCAACAATTTCAATATTATTGAATCCCGGATACTTTTGGTAAGTTGTGTACATAGTTAAAACCTTGCCGGCGTTATTAATTCAAACGATTTATAGTAACCGGTGCAAATATAAATATACTCTACTATTTCTATAGATTTTATATAATTAATTATTGTGGCTAAGTAAAGAGCGCTAAAAAGGGTTGCAGCCTGATGTTTTGCTTCAGAAATAATTACGATGGTTGTATCAAAAAAAGCATTTTGGTGTTAATGCCGGTTTGTATTTTTGAAACCTTAGGAACTAATAGCTAATCAATTAACAACCTTGAAAGTGATTTAGCTGCATCCAACGCAGGAGCCAAACCTCAACAAAAAAGCCCGATATTTTCATACCTGGCTTCTTTTTCACATCGCTTTTATAAATAGTTTTAAAGGGTTTTGAATTTTTTAGCATCCTTTGTTTGGCATGATATAAATTACGTTGCCCGAAACAGATAAATTGAAGCCCTTATTTTCTACAGAAGGAAGTGTGAGGTGTTGCCATGTTTTGCCCATGTCTGATGATCGGAATATACCATCTGAACAACCACATATTAAATATTTACCCACTTGTTTGACTGATGAAATGTTTGATGAATATTGACGTAGGCCTAATAGTTTGAGTAATGAACTGTTCCAGGAAGGTTGAAGGCCTTCTCCTATATCATTCCAGGTTTTTCCGCTATCCAGCGAAGTGTATATGGTGTTGGTTTGAGTTATGGCGTTATAGGCTACAGCGGCAAATCCTCCATCAATACGTTCCACTGCGATACCTTCCCCGGCTTCACCAATCACACGGCCCCAGGTTTCGCCATCATCGTTAGATCTTAGTATTCCCAATGTACTTGCAGCCAGGAGTACACCATTTGATTCTGTCATTTTCATTACCCAACCTCCAACATGTACATATTTCCAGGTTTTTCCACTATTGCTGGATTTAAAAAGGGCGTTGTTAGAGCCGATGAAAACTGTACCCTTTGTAGTTTCAAAAACGCTGCATACCTGTCTCTCTTTATAATTCTTGTACATCCAATCCATCGTTTTGTTAATACGTACGGCTTGTTCCTGAAAATTGGTGTACATGGGCGACCAATCACCTTTGTTGTTTGATTTTTTTAAGAATTGCCCTCTGAAACTATACGCAAATATTCCGTTGTTGCCCGGGGCAATTTCGCGCTGGTCACCAGGAAAGACCTCTTTTGTCCAAAAAGAGGTTGTGGCGTTTAGTTCGCTGTGATAAACCGCATTGCCGGTACGTAAATAGAGCCCACTGTCATTTGCAAGCAAACCGTGACTCCACACACCCACTTTCTGCAAATTTTCGGGCAGCCCTTTGCTAATGTTCTGCCATGTTTCTCCGCCATCAATAGATCTGAAAACGATGTTCAGAGGCGCTGATTTGATATCTTCTTTTGTTTTATTCGCTGTCTTTTTTTCTTTTAGTGCGAAAGAGTTTAGCATAAATACTGCCAGGAATGTAGCCGGAACGAATACAAATAATTTTTTCATTTTATTTTCCATACCCTAAAATTTGATATGGCAAACCTACCTGTATATGTTTCTGTATGAAGAATTTGTATTGTAAATTAAAATGTAAATTTTGTAAATAGATGGTAAAATGGATACTTGGTGACTGATTTCGTATGATTTAATTGCACAGCTGGGAACTATCGTTGTATTTACATCTAAAATTGGGAGATGGTAAAAAGAGGCGTTAAAAATAAAAAGCCGGTCAAATGACTGGCTTTTTATTTGACCGATAGTCACATATGTATACGATAGTTAATCTATCTGCACATAAACCTCATGCCAGAGCGCTACCTTGTCAAAAGCATCGAATTTAATTAACAGCATGGCTGTGTAATTTTCAGCTGTATTATCGCATTTAGAGATTTTGACTTGCATTGAGAAAACTACCGACTCTTCGTCAGCTATCGCATGCATTACCTGATATTGGATGGACGACATTGAGCTTTTCATGCCATCCAGGAATTCTTTATAGGTTTTGCGGTTGGCCTCGTAACGTCGCCCGTTTGGCTCAACAACGAATTGATCCGCGAAACATTCTCCTATAAGAGCTTCAGTTAGTGTAGCGTTTTTATTCAAATATTTCTCATTTCATGAGAGAACGGCTTGTGCGAGTTGCAGATTTCGATCTTTTTTGGTTTGCATATTTTCAGTTTTAGGTTGTTTAAATTTCGCCGGCGGCCCGGAGTGGAAGCCACGCCCCAACAAAAAGGCCCGATATTTTCATATCAGGCCTTTTGTCGATTCTAAAGATGTACTCAGAGCGGGAATCGAACCTGTATTGTAAGTCCTTAAATTATAATGAGTTATAAATTGTTAATAGATTATTCAACGATTTGTACAAAAGTATAATTGCCTTAAAAATCGTTACGCCACAAATGTACAAAATTAATGTTAGAAAAGATCGACCGGAATTTTACTTTAAATATTGATATTATCGCTGCACCGTATTAAAGAGGATCAACCTTACGGCTGTCTGCTTTTGCCTAATTTATAGAGATGATTTGCTAACGTATTTTATAGCTTTTGCGATACGATATGTATTGTCTTAAGTGGAGATGGAGGAAATTATTCGATTGATGGTTCTATAATCATTGTCCTTAATCAATCGTAACGAGCTACGCGTTGATTTGTTTTGATACTATTTTTAGATTAAATGTCTTTTAAACTTTAAAATCAAATCTTCTGGATTAAATGGCTTTACTATGCAATCTTGCATTCCTGCGGCTAAGGCTTTTGCTCGCACATCGCTGGTTGCAGATGCGGTTAAAGCCATAATAGGAGTGTTCATGTCAAATTCTCTTATTTTTTCTGTTGCAGTAAAACCGTCCATTACAGGCATTTGTAGATCCATCAATACCAAATCATACTTGGTTTGCCGCATCATTTTGATGGCAATTTCGCCGTTATCGGCAACGGCTACGTTTGCATGCCAACCTTCCAGTAATTGATTGACGTATAGGACATTAAACAGTGTATCTTCAACAAGTAATATTTTTTTATTTTTAAGGTTGAAATCGGTGATGTCGTTCTCCAATTGATTGATTCTGTTTGCATCAACTGTTTTTAGTTCAATAGTAAAATAAAACCTCGACCCTTTTGCTAATTCTGAAGTTACCAGTACATCCGTGTTAAATAGCCCTAAAATGCGGCGCGTTATTGCCAGGCCGAGCCCTGTCCCACCGTACTGACGGGTAATTGAGGTAGAGGCTTGCATAAAAGGGATAAAGATGTTTTCTAAATTTTCTTTGGCTATACCCACGCCCGTATCGTGAACGGCTATTTCGAGCACCGTCGAATCGGTTTTCAGTTTTTGTAAATCAACACGAATGGATATGAAGCCTTTGTAGGTAAATTTAATAGCATTTGAAATAAGGTTATTCAATACCTGGCCAATCCTTAATGAATCACCCTCAAAATAATCGGGAAGGCGGTCGTCCAGAATTAACGACATCCGGTTTTCTCTTTCATTTGCACTGTTTGTGTTGGCGGTAACAATATCTTTGATCAGTTTCTTCAAATTGAACGGAGCTATATCAAGATCAAGTTTACCGGCTTCTATTTTATTAAAATCAAGTATATCGTTGATGAGCACCAATAAATTATTTGATGATGTCTTTAATGTTTTAAGATTCTCTTTCTGATCAGATCTTGAGGGAAGCATTAGGGAAAATATAAGTGACATTTTTAATATCTGTTGCAGTTTGTGGCGGGGTACCGGTAGGGTAAGTATAATAGCCAAGTGAATTTAAATATCCGGCCCCTTCGCTTACAAAAGTGATCCATACATCGGCGGTTTGGGTGATGTTCAAGTCGGCGGTTGCTGATGATTGAAGGTGCTGTGGATGTAATTTTCTTACATCTATAGTTTCGGGTAGTGAGGTATTTATAAATGAAAGTAAATTGGCAGTAATAACATCCGGAACAGTCTCAAGGTATTTAGGCACCCCTGGCTATCATATAGTCCCATATAGGAGTAGGTGGCATTATCGCTAAAAGTTGCAAGTGAATTAAATGACATCATCTTTTTTATTGATGAGGGAATTGCATTAGTTTCAATGATGTTACCGCTAAAACCCGCGGAACCGCCTATTGTACCAGTAACAGCGTTGTTGGATATTACAGCTCTGGAATTGCGCATTAAGCCCGTATACTTTGCATCGATAATTAATGTATCGATAAATGAAGGCAAGTTTACAACAGATTGTACCATACCCCTCGAATCACTCATGGCAGTTAAAACCGGCGATGTTGTGGTTGGGTCGCCGGCATATATGTCTACGGGTACGCCGGCAATAGGCTCATTGTTATTTGATGCCAGATTTATGTTTAAGCTAACTGCCCTTGTTGTGGCAAAATCAAAATTTCCGGGCGCTATTACGCTGTCAACTGCAATGGGAGGTATTGAAACCTGCGAGTTTACATTGGCCGGATCCTTTTTACAGGATAACAAGCAAGAAATTAACCAGATAATTACGAACGTAATGATAAGTTCGATATGGTCGCGTTGGGATTTGTGGGTATTTAACGTCAGCATGTTTTTTGTTTTTAAACATGATGCAATGGATATGCCTTTTTTTAATTTATTGTAAATGAGTTTATTATGTATTTTAAGATTTCCATTTTTGGGAATTTTACTCCTGTGCGGAATGTTTTGTGATATTTAAGATCTCGTATTAATCTTACATTTGGGCCTTTAAAACCTGCGGCCGATAATAATTTTGATAATTTCCCTGTCGGCTTTTTGGGTGAAACCGTAGCCCAAGCCTCCGTTAAATTCCCAGGCCGGGTTAAAGTTAAGGTCGGTGGCTAAAAACAGCTGATGATCCTGCTGGCGAAAGGCGTCATAATGAAAGAAAGGGCCGGTGGTGCCATAGTACTCCAATCCAAGGGCTACAACTTTGGTTACATCGTAGCTGCCTTTAATATTGGGTGAAAAGGTGAACCCTCGGTTTTCGTCAGGGCCTTTAAAGCTTTTTTCTAACGTTGGATTGAGCGATATGTATAATTTGTTCCACTTTTTATCAACAATGGGCCTTATTTCAAGCGTACTTGTGTTTGCCGAAAACGCGCTTTTTTGGAAGCCAAATTCGGTTGAAATACTTACGCCCACGGGCCATTTCCAGCTTTCGGGCGCGGCAACCCTCGGGCGGATGTGCGAGCCGACATACGCCGTGCGGCCGGCATCGCCAATGGAGTTAAAAAAGTAAAACCCGGTTTCAAACCAGGGCGTCCACCCATGCGTTATTTCGATGGTTTCATGCACAACATGATTGGTTGGCAATTCGCCGTTAACTGATGAGGTGCTGCCCTTTACCGTATAGTTGCTGTGCAATTCAAACATTGTTTTACCTTGCTCAACGGTTTCTGAACCGTATACCTGTATCTCATAATTATCCTGGGCTTTCAGTTGTGTAATGGCGGCTAATAATAAAAACGTAAAGAGCAATTTTTTCATAAAGTGAGAAAAGTTTAAAAACCCGTAACTATTTGTACAGATTAGGGGCAAACTAAAATTGCTTTCTGAAGAGATTTTGAAGCTGACGCGGGCCCGAATTTAATAGTTGAAATTGTTACAGACCGCGTACTGTTTGAGGGCGAAAAGTTATTTACGCCAGGCCAATTACAAAAACATGCATCAGGTTTTCATAACTGTAACTGATGGTGAAATGATAATGCATGCAAATTTTTTTTGCAAGCGAAAGACCCAGCCCCATCCCTTGCGAATCTTTTCCTTTTTGAAAGCGGGTGAAAATCTGCTGTTCAATTAAGGGTACATTGGCCCCGGTATTTTTAAAGATCAACTGCTTCTCTGAAAGCTCAATTTCAATCTTTCCGCCATGCAGGTTATGCCTTATGGCGTTGCTGAAAAGGTTGTTAACCAAAATATCTATCAAATATTTGCTGCCGTTTATTTCTTTATGTTTTAGCCGCGTATCACAGGTAAGCTCTTTCGCTTGCATCAGTTCCTGAAACTGTAAAGTTTTTTCAATAATATAAGCGTCCAAATTAATTTGCCCGTCATCTGTAATCAGTTTATTTTCCAGCTTGGCTAACAAGATCAAGGATTGGTTAAGGCGGGTTGATTTATTAATAGACGAATAAATATCGGTGATTTGCGCCAGTTGGTCCGGCCCAAGGGTTTCGTCCTGGATCAGGGTATCCAGCTTGGCGGTAACAACAGCCAAAGGTGTCATCATTTCATGCGACGCGTTTTCGGTAAATTGCTTCAAACTCAAATAATCGTTCGTCACCCGTAACGACATTTCATGAATAGCCTGGTTAAGCTCGGTAAATTCATCAACCTGGCTTGGTTGCCCGTTAAAGCTTGGCGTATCGGCTATGTTAAAATCTTTAATTTCGTGTAAGGTTCCGTAAAACGGTTTCCAAAGACCGTTTAGCAAATACCTGTTGGCGAAAAAAAGCACCAGTACAAGCGCCGAAAGTAAGACCAATGTTATAATAGTAATTACTTCAATAAGATACTTTATACCCTCGCGCGAAATGGTGATCCTTACCTTGTACCTGTTGCCCCTGAAACTTGTTTGATCCTCAACCGCGCGACCCGATTCGGCCTTTTGTTCTTTGGGGTTAAAATAAACGGTGTCAAAAAAGCGCTTCTTAAAATAGGGGGCATGTGTGGGTATAAAAACCGCGTGGTCGCGGTCAAGATCATATTGTTGTGGGTCCTGGTTGTTTGTTCTTATATATTCTTCAGCTTCAATAAGCTGCTGTTGCAATCCGCGGTCCAACTGCCGGTTGGCTATTAAATTTATAGTAAAAAAATAGATTACGGCACCGGTAAACAACACCGCTAAACTAATGTATATGCTTGTGCGGGTGTAATGGTCAGAAAGCTTCATTTGGTGGCAAATTTGTATCCTACCCCGTAAATAGATTTCAGGTAATCTTCGCAACCGGCATCAAGTAATTTTTTGCGCAGGTTTTTAATATGGGTGTAAATAAAATCAAAGTTATCATGCATATCCATTTCATCGCCCCAAAGATGTTCGGCAATGGCGTTTTTAGATATAACCTTCCCTTTGTTCGAAATAAAATACAGCATCATATCATATTCCTTTTTTGTTAACACAATGGGCGTAGCATTTATCTCCACTGTCCGGCCCATAACGTCTATCGTAATTTCATTGAAAATGATTTTATGATTGCTGTTCAACGTTTTTCGCCTGTAAACGGCCATTAACCGGGCCTTTAATTCGGCCAGGTGAAATGGTTTGGTAAGGTAATCATCGGCACCAATATTAAGCCCTTTTAATTTATCATCGAGCGAGTTCCTGGCAGATATAATCAGTACAGCCTCACTTCGCAGCTCTTTTCTTAAATAATCTAAAACCGCGAAGCCATCGCCATCCGGCAAACCAATATCCAGCAAAACACAATCATACTGATACATGGATAGCTTGCCAATAGCCTGTATTAAATTGCCGCAACTTTCACAAATATTCCCATCAACATTTAAATAGGAAGTGATGTTTTCGCGCAGGGCTTGTTCGTCTTCTATTACCAATATTTTCAACGCGTTTTTTTAGTAAAAATAGCTGTTAAACCTGAAGCAAATCTGATCTTTTTGGCCATTTCACCACCATAAAAATGTTTGTAACTTCAGTTTTGCCTCAAAATCAATTAATAGCTTTAGCTACCAATTAAAATACTTAGCGATATTATGGCAAATAAGCGGTATTTGTATGAGGCAATGCCGGCACTTAATTAAAACACCATATGGCAATTATAGCACCTACACGTAAAGATGTAACCCATCCTGGTCAATTAAAAAAATATTCGTGGCCGCTTAGGCTATGGCATTGGTTAAACCTGGTGGTAATTGGCGGCTCACTCATTACGGTGCTCATTAATTCGACCATAACAGACCGGCAGCCCATAAGTAAGCTGGTGCAAACCGAACTTCAAAAATCGGGTGTAACCATTACCGGTCAGGAGGCCGGCTCGGTTGCCCATAGTTTAGAGGATAATGTTTGGAACGTGCATATTTACTTTGGCTATGTTTTGGTTGCTTTGCTGCTGTTTAGGTTATTGCTGGAGTTTTTTCAGTTAGCCGATCAAAAATTTATTCGCCAGTTTAAAAGCGCTTATCACCAATATAAAATTACCAAAAAGAATCGCGAGGCGGCACAACACGAATGGGTTGTTAAATTAATTTACACGGTGTTTTACCTGTTGCTTGTTATTATGGCAGTAACGGGCTTATTCCTGGCTTTTGAAGATGCAATGGCGCCATATAAAGCCATCAGGCACAACGTTAAAGATGTACATGGTTTTTGCATGTACCTTATTATCGCCTTTATTGTGGTACACATTGCCGGCGTGCTTTTGGCCGAAAGAAAAGACACAGGCAAAGGAATTGTGTCAGATATGATAAACGGCGGCAAAAAATAGGTGGCCAGAAAATCAGGGATTAGGCGCGGGGACGATCAAGTTGCTACAATCGCTGGCGCACGCGTGTCGGGTATGCTTTTACGTCAATTAGATTTTTGAAACCCGATAATCAATCGTAGTTTGGTGTAGACTTATCAGCGGGACACACGACACGCGTGCGCCAGCGGGCGGGAGGACCAGGTGATATTAATAATCCATTCAAAAAAATGAAACCGGATCTTAAAAACCTGAAAATAGTATAGCAAAAAATAACCAAACAGAACAAGAAGTTTCTAAAACAGCTCCCGAGGGTTTTAAAGAATGGTGGGACGCAAAACATCCTGATCAACCATTTACTGATGGTAAATAGTAAAAGTAAAGATGAAAGGGCAAAAGAACTATAATTTAGCACAAATAATCCGCAAAGAGATGTATTTAAGATCACATAGCTTTGAGGAGCAAAAGAAATTGCATAGGCGGTATTTTGATCTAATCAAAAAAGCAGCATATCAGGGACACGTTGAAAGCATGTATGATATGGGTAATGAATACGACGATATTGGTTACCTGGGTATTCCAAATCCTTCTTATAATATAAAAAAGTGTTTTTATTGGTATTCCAAGGCTTGCCAAAAAGGACATGCTGAAGCCTGTAATAATTTGTCTGTTTTTTATGCATTAGGAGAGGGCTGTAAGCAAGACTTCTCTTACGCCTTGGAATTGCTTAAACGATCTGGTGAGCTTGGGTCGGTGCTGGGGAAGAGAAATTATAAAATGAAACTCCGGGATTTGGAAAAAACAGGAAAATACTTACTCTCCAGTAGATAACCTCCCCAATCGCTGGCGCACGCGTATGCTTTTACCTCAATTAGATTTTTGAAACCCGATAATCAATCATAGTTTGGTGTAGACTTATCAACGGGGCACACGCGATACGCGTGCGCCAGCGGGGGAAGAACAGCCTGATGACCATGAGCGATAAAATATTACTGCGCAAGCGTTCTGTCATAGAAACCGTCAATGATGAACTTAAGATATATGCCAGGTTGAACATTCAAGGCACAGGTTCTTCGCCAACTTCATAGCTAATATCGTTGCTGGGCTCATTGCCTACTCCTTCTTCCCTAAAAAACCTTCTATCGCCTATCAAACCGTCCACTCTAATCAAATCGTAGCTTTCTGATTAATCGAACTCAGGTTTTTAATAAACCAATTGGATTTTTAAAAGAATATTAAATTCCGGTTTTGTTGATAGGTTCAAAACTGATATAGGAACCCGACCCGGATAATAAGTCCATGATCTTTATGATGATTAATACCATGCTCACCCCAAAGAAGTTCAAAGACTTCTTTCAAAAGAACGTAGCTGCACTGTAAAACAACAAAGCCCGGCAGTTAGGCCAGGCTTCGTTTATTGTACAACTTTACGTTTATCTACAAGCTCCGTACCTTGCACGCAGGCCACCTAAACGCGGGCCACAAGGCACAGCCTTGCGGCAGCGGGGGTACCACAAGCCAGGAGGCCTGCGGTAGCGTTCAAAAAGCCCTGGCGATAGCGGGGCCACAAGGCACAGCCTTGCGGCAGCGGGGGCGTCTCGTCCTAAAAAAGTTTTTTACTAGTTATATATAAATGGTGGAATATATAGTTCTTTTAACCTCATAATTTACCCCGCTGAACATAGACAGTGCCGTTTCGATATCCGGGTCAATTATGGAAGTTAAAATAGTTTTTTTACCATCTGAAGTTAAAATTTCTGCATGATAATACATTTCTGCTGTTTGATATGGAAAATTACCTTTTTCCATTCCTGCAGATTTAAATAACTTGATCGTTTTAATATCACTAAAGTTATAAGTATATAAACTGCCTCTTTTTTTAATAGAAAACGTATTATCAACAATTTCAAAAATTTGATTTTTGGTGGCAATGTAATACTCTATTAATAAATATATTGTTGGAATAGACGGTATACAAATTATTATGATAAAACCAGGTAAAAGAGAACTATCATATCCGCCTGCGTAGTAAAACCCGACTGCTATAATTATTGTTACTACTATGCCAAGCCTTAAAAGAGGCTTCAACATTTTTTTCAAACTCAATGTAAACGTCATGTCTTTTTAATCTAAAGCTATTTTATGAGAAATTTTATTTAAAGGCGGATGCAAAGCCAAAATCAACATTTTCATATCCTGCAGGCGTATACGGTCCAGCGGATGTGACATGTGACGACTGTTCCCAGATATAATCGAATGCTGCGCCAGCAAGAAAACCAGGAATTGAACCAAATTTTGCTCCAACTCCGGCTCCTATTCCGAATGATATGCCTACTCCTGTCTGTTTATAGTAATATTGGGATATTGTTATTTTTCCGCGCTTCACGTCAACATAATTCATTGTTGCTCCTATTAAAGGAGCGTGCTCTGCACCAAGTTGTGTAAATAATTTGGCGGATTTTTCATAGCCCAAAATTTCAGCCAAAAGTTTTCCTTTATCCATATATTCAAAATAACTAGAAGTAAATTCCTGTGCATCATCAGCGTTCACGAAAGGCACTCCCTTACTGGCTTTACTACCTTTTCCCGAAGACTTTTTAGTAGTATCCTTGCTTGCACTGTTCTGGTTGTCCGCCCGAAAGTAATCACCAAGTTCAGGATCTTCCGCCGGATTGGAAGCCGTCATCCACTGACTCATCGTTAAACCATCTGCGCCAACGGTCTCTTTAGTTTCCTCCTCGTCTTTTGTTCTTTTATTATCTTGCTGCTTATCATCGCTATAAACATCCATCCCATCCGGATCAATAAACCTGATCGGATTATTAACCCCATAATTATAAGGCGATAGCCTGCGGTATTTATCGGCCAGCGGGTCAATCCCCGTCCATCTCTCTATCACCGGATCATAGAACCTCGCGCCATAATCATACAAATTCATGTTTAGCTCATCCTGCAGCTCTTTCCCATTGTATTTGTACTTATTATCCGGGCTTGGAACTGTATTACTACCCCTGTTCATCTGCATCCCGAAGGCGTAATAATCCGTTTGCTGGGATATCTGCCCATCCTGCCCTATCAGCACCCTCGTGTTGCCCAGGTGATCTTTCAAGGCATAATCATAAAAATAACTACTGCCTCCGTTCGGCCGGGCTCTCCCTTCTTCTGTTTGTATAAAAGCTATCGAGCCGCTGCCGTCATATTCTATCCCGTTCACATAGTCGCGGTTGCCGCCGCTTAATACCTTCCGCAATTTGCGCCCGGTTGCATCATAGATATAGGTTAGCACACTCCCTGTAGCCGGCGTTACCGTATACGGCAAATTTAAATGGTTATAGGTAAAGGTAAGGCCTTTTTTATTATCTACCCCGTTGCCCGTAGTCTTCCGCTGTTCGAATGTCTCCGACGAACTACTATGCCTGTAGTTTATAACTACCGCAATATGGCTTGTCAGAGCGATACAAAGCCCAATCATAGCGTCGGGCTTGTTATTTATCCCTCACCCGCAATAGGGATTGGCGCGGATACCGGCCAATGTCATTAAGTTAAGAGATTGATAGGTTGCTCCATCGGAGCAAAAGCTTTGTAGCATACGAAAATTGATATTTTTTGCGTGCCGTAGGTACGCTACACAGGTTCCGTACCTACGGCACGGAGCATTATCTCCTATTTTTTTTACAAAGCTCTACCCCCTATGGGGGAGAAAGTCCTTAACTTAATGACATTGGGATACCGGCCGATGTGGCTAAGGCCTGTGTAGTATGAGCAAAAAGCCCGGGCCGCAGGTATTGCCACTCTTAATTCAAAATTCAAAAGTTAAAATTCAAAAGGGTTGGCGGGTGACTTTTGCCCCTTGTTGGTGTTCGGCATTGCGCGCTGTCGCGTGTTGTCACCAACAGCAGGTTCGTATTGTAGCATGTGTTAGCACAGAAAAGATTTTATTAGGTGCTACAATCGCTGGCGCACACGTGCTTTTACCCCAATTGGATTTTTGAAATCCGATAATCAATTGTAGCTTGGTGTATACTTATCATTAGGAAACACTTGTGTGCCAGCGGTGTACCTACGGCACGCGAAAACTTATTTTTCATATACTATAAAGCTTTTGCTCCTACGGAGTAAGCCTTCGCGCTTTTAACTTGGTGACATTGGTTTACACAGTCTGATATCGCCACTTCAAACCGGTATATTCAATAATTCAAATCAATTTCCGAAAGATCTGAAAACAAAAACAGCCCATCGGCTGCATAGCTATCCGGCTCTGCAATAGCATTGGTAAACTGCCCCTTAATGTAGGGTAATAGCATGGGCGTATATCCTTTTAAAGCATCTTTATCCTTTTTACGGTCGATGTAGTCTTTTTTCCCAAACAGGGCTTTGGCCCGGGCCGATCCGGTAAACTGTTCGACATCCATTTTTTGAGCCGAAAGATCGGCTACCGGCAGTTTGGCGGTGCCGGCAAAATCGGTAATAAATACATAATAATTTTCCTTCAGCGCGTCGCTCAAAAATTTTCCTGCCGAAAGGTAAGGGGCGTTGTCCGCAGTAAAATTCGTTTCCAGGTTTGCTTTAACAACCTCTGTGTTTAGGCCGTAGTGAATTGTTTTTTTGCTTAGTTTCTTCAAAATCTGGCCGGCAATGTAGCGGCTAACATCGTTGATTGCTTTTGCCGGGAACTTTTGATTGGGCGACTCTATTTTTAATACAAAATTATTATGAACCAGGTCCTCACCGCACCTCAGGAGTAAGGCTTGATCGACAGCCGAAAGCCGGGTTTTATTAACGCTTACCATCCATGTTTTAATGTCGGCATAAGCGGCCGAATCTGAAGGGGCGACGTTACTCCACTTTTCGCTAAGTTTTAGTCCGTTAGTCTCATCAAGCGGAATTACATAAATAGCCAGGAAATAGGCCGGCGGTATTGGTGTATTGGGTGCAACACCGAAGATATTAACCACATCTGCCGGGTGCGCTAAATTGTAGGCTTTTATCCATTTTATAAATGAGCTAAACTCCCGGTTCTCAAATTTATGCCGACCAGAAAATATGCTTTTAATCAGCGAATCTGTTCGTGCATCATCAGCAGGTACATCGGTTGTTAAATAAGTATTCAGAGGCCTAAGTAGCCAGTCGTCTGTTCGCAATACAATATTCCTGTAGTTTTTTTTAGTAATTAAATAGGCCGAAAATGCGGTGTTAAACTTTTTGGTTTCCTTCACCAATTCGCCAACATCGCCTATACCTATCAGTTTAACGTTATCGGTGTTTTTAAAATCAGCAATTTGCTCAAACAACGGGATAGCTTCATCAATGTTTTTGGAGGCAATTTCCTGCACTTTTTGAGCCTTAACGGCACAGGCAATAAATAAAAATGTAATAATAAAGATGTTTTTCACAGGGTATTAATTGGAGGTTTGTTTTGCGGTTGGGTGAATTTCAGAAAAAAACACCAAAGCGTCAAAAGCATTGTTAAGCCCGGGAATAAACAAATGAATGCCATTTGCATCAATAGCATTGGTATCTTCTTTAATATTCATGTTGCGCAGGTCCTGCTCAAAAAAAATCCCTGCCGCAATGCCGTATTTATTTAGGATGTTATACGCCGCGGTAGTGGGTGCGGAGGTAAATGTTTTGGTGATATATTGGGGGTTATTATTGGGGATAGACGCGTTTTTGTTAATTTCAACTTCGGCGAGTTTTGAAAAATCGCTTGCTATTACGTAGTACCGGTCTTTAAAATAGCGATGCAAATAATTGCCCATATACCCTTGTACCGTGCGGATCACATGCCCGTTGTGTGCCCATACTATGGCTTTACGGTTGTTACTTAAAAAACGGATGTTTTGCGCCATAACGCTATCCCTGAACAAATTTGCCGCGTTGGATTGCTCTGAGATGGCTTTTGAATTTTTAATAAGATAACCCACACCGTTTACCGAGTTGTGAATATAAAAATCCAATAAACGAAGTTCTTCGGCGCTGATTTTAGTTTTAAGCAATGATTGAGAGGATAGCAGCCACTTGTTAAGGATGGTAATTTTAGCTGTATCGGCTATATCCGAAGTTAACTGATACATATATTGCTGGCCTTGCCCGCGGTCGTAAGGGATAATATACTTATTAAGAATAAAGCTGATGATACTTTGGCCCGTGCCAATTTCAAAGCCCATAACCTGTACCATATCTTCGGGATGGTTAAGGTTATATTGTTTTATCCATTTAAGCAAACCCAAACTTTCAGATGCCGTTGCGTTAACAAATTGTGCCTGTTTTACCCACGTGCCAATGTAAGCGGTATCATTTGAGGTTTGATTGGTTAAATAGTTTCTCATGGCCCTCATCCTCCCAACATCCGGCAGTTCAAAAAGAATGTTCCGGTACCCTTTGCGCTCAATTAAATACCGGGCCATATTGGCTTTAAACGCGATGGGCTCATACCCGCCGTGACTAACTTCGCCCAGGGCGATGATCTGAACCGAGTCGGCAATTTTTCCATCAAAAACCGAACTCAGATACTTGTTTGAGTAATGAATTGTTAAACTGTCTGATTGAAATTTTGGGGATTTATTGCTGATGATTTGGCTATAGGAGAACTGATTAAAAATTGCAATAACAACGATGCTTAGCATTACACGGCAAGTCAGTTTAGCGATGCTTAATTTGCCTGCTGCATATGTTGTTTTAGTTATTGACATGTTATCTATTCAACAGTAAATCATTCAGTTCTTTTTCAAAATAATCTATAATCAAATATATAGCTTCGCCATCAGTGTCAAACATATAAGCTCTAAAATCTAAATCATAGATTGCTTTAAGCGGATATGAGGCCTTTTTTATCGATACGGTAGACAAGTTCAATCTCGTTGCCCGTAGTCCTCCGCTGTTTGAATGTCTCCGACTTCGAACTACTATGCCTGTAGTTTATAACTACCGTAATATAACTTGTTACAGCAATGTAAAGTTTGATTATTGCGTCGGGCTTGTTATTTACCCCTCACCGGTTCCCATGTTTTAAAACCAAACGCTCTGCAATTAATCTGGTTTTCCTCAAACAATAAGTACTTTCTCGGTTGTTAATCAATGTATTCTATCTACCTATATGTCAATACATTTATTTAACAAAGCCGGGCACCGGGTGCTTATTGGTTTTACCATTGTACTGCTTGGTTCTCAGCAACTTTCAGCGCAACAAAAAATAACATTAGCGCAGGCTATCAATAGCACTGCTTTATATAATATACAGGTGAGGCAGGCACAGTTTGAGGCGGCTATATCCGACGAAAATTTAAAACTGGCTAAAGGCGACCAATTACCTACTATCAATGGTAGCGTGGCTGCTTACCGGCTTTTCGGGCGGGCTATTGATCCTACCACTTACCAATATGCCAACGCGTCTACCAATATTGCGCAGGGTAGTTTATATGCCAATGTTACCCTTTTCCAGGGCTTTGCCAAAATTAACACCATTAAGCAAACCAAATACCTGTTAGATGCTGATAAAAGCTATGTAGAAAAGGTTAAGAACGACTTAACACTTTCTGTAATGTATACTTATTTGCAGGTGCTTACCAACCGCGATTTGTTGGAGGCTTCAAAACAGCAATTACTTATTGCCAACCAGGAATTAAACCGGCAGCAAAAGTTTTTTAAAGTGGGCCAAAAAACGCTGGCTGATTTGTCGCAGGCTAAATCGCAGGTTGCTAATGCCGAGGCTAACCAGGTCAACGCGCAAAACGAAATGGAGCGCTCATACCTGATACTGGCGCATTTGATGGAACGCGATCAGAACGATCCCTTCCTGGTTGTTGATCCGCCAAAAACGGCTATCGACCGGCTGAATACCGATTTTACCGTAAACGATGTTTATCAAAAGGCGCTGCAAACCAACCCCGATGTGCTCATTGCTACCAGTAAGCGCCTGGCATCTGAAAAAGGTGTAGCCGTAGCGCGTGGCGAGCAGTCGCCAAGTTTATCGTTCGGCGGCGGCATTAATACCAGCTATTCAAGCACGCAAAGTACGGTGGTGGCCACGCAAATTACAGGGGCGGTGCCTATTGGGGTAGTACAAAATTCAAATGCCACGGTTGTTGCGCCGGTTTATCAAAACAGGGCGGTATCTTTTGGAGATCAGCTAAGTAATAATTTTAACCAGGCGGTGGGCTTTACCTTGATGATCCCAATTTCAAATGGTAACAAGGCCAATATCAACATCCGCAAGGCAAAGCTTACTTACCAAAACGCGCTGGCAACAGAAGACCTGGCCAAAAATAACATGCGAAAAACCATTGCTGAAGCGGTTTGGGATGTACACGCCACGCAAAAGAAATATGTGGCGGCACAGGTTACCTTTAAATCGGCAGTGGATGCCTTTAAGGTGATGCAGCAACGTTATTCTGTAGGCCTGGTGAACAGTCTTGATATTAACGTTGCCGAAAACGAACGCAATATAGCCGAGTTCGCTTTAATTCAAACCAAATACGACCTGATACTAAAAAGTAAACTGATTGATTATTATTTGGGGAATAAGATCTCGTTTTAAGTTAGATAAAAGTCCAGACTTACGAAGTTTTTAAAACTTGGTAAGTCTAATTCTCCGCTTTAATAACCTTCTTCCTAACCTTTATACCCTCGGCTTTCTGGGTTACCACCTCTTCAGATGGGAATTGTTTTTGCCACATTTTGTGGTATTGGCCTTTGGCTTTCATCAGGGTATGGTGATCGCCTTCTTCTACTAATTTGCCGGTTTGGAGTACCACTATCTTATCGGCGTTCATGATGGTACTTAAGCGGTGGGCTATCACAATGATGGTTTTCTGTCTTTCGCGCAGCAGGGCGATGGCATTTTGCACGTGCGATTCTGATTCAGAATCGAGCGATGATGTTGCCTCGTCCAGTATCAGGATCTCCGGGTCGCGGTAAAGGGCGCGGGCTATGGCTATGCGCTGGCGCTGGCCGCCGGATAGGTTGGTGCCGTTTTCGCCTAAAAAGGTATTGAAGCCGTTTGGCAGGCGCTCAATAAAATCGGTAATTTCCAGTTCACGGCAAATTTGCAATACGCGTTTCATATCAGGCTCCAGGTCGCCTACGGCTATGTTTTCGGTTACGTTGCCGGCAAAAAGGTGTACATCCTGTGGCACAACGGCCACCAAACGGCGCAAACTATCATTAGTGATATACTGAATATCAAAATCGCCGATGAAGATTGATCCGGATTGCAGCGTATAAATATTCTGCATCAGCGAAAGCAATGTTGTTTTGCCCGACCCGCTTTCGCCCACAATAGCGGTTATTTTGCCTTTGGGGATTTGCAGATCTAAGCCTTCAAAAACATTATTACGTGTGCCATACCTGAAGTGTACGTTTTTAAAATGGATGTTGCCTACCATGTCCGGCGTAATGTCGGTACGGTTTTCTACAGGTTCCTGTTCCATATCCATAATCTCAAAAAGCCTGTCGGCCGCTATGCGGGCGTCCTGCAAGGTTTTATTCATGCCGATAAGCCCGGCAACCGGGCTCATAAAGTAACCGATGATGGAATAAAAAGAAAGTAACTCGCCGGGGGTGATTATTTTATCTAACACAAAAGCCGAACCTGCCCATAGCAACACCACCGTAAAAAAGGTAGATACAAAACTGCTGAAATTGCCTATCCATAAAGAATTGGTAGCCGACCGGAAAACCGTTTTAAGCATGTTGATAAAACGCGTTTCGGTTTTAAAATTGGCAAAGTTTTCCAGCCCGAAACGTTTGATGGTAGGTATGGCATTAACCGACTCTACCAGCTGGGTTTGCAAATCAGCGGCATCTTCCATCAGTTTACGCTGGGTGGTGCGGTTCAGTCTATCAGATAGTTTATAAATGAGCGCGAATAGCGGCACAATAGTAAGCATAATGAGTGCCAGTTTCCAGTAGTAGGTAAACATCAGCACAAATGAAAAGATGAGGATAAAAATATTCACCGCGAACATCACCAGCACCTCGTTAATAAACGAGCGGATCTTAACCGCATCGTTGATCCTCGAAATAATTTCGCCCACGCGCATGCTGTCAAAAAACTGCTGCGGTAACTTAAGCAGGTGTTTATAGTAGCCCAAAATAAGCCGCGCATCTATTTGCTGCCCGGTTTTAAGGGTGATGAGCGTACGGGCGTGGTTTATAAAAACCTGTAAAAAAATAATCACCACCATTACCGTACCCATCAGGTTAAGCAGGTTTCGGTTATCTTCGGGCAGTACGTTATCTACTATTTTTTGCAAAAAAATGGAGGTTGATAAGCCCAGTATGGTGTAAACTACCGCGCCTAACAGCACCTGCAATAACATGGCTTTATGCGGTTTTAGTAAATGCCAGAAACGCTTTTCAACAGATATCTTTTTATCGCCGGCTATGAAAGTTTCATTAGGTGCAAGCAGGATAAGTATTCCCGTCCAAATGGTTTTAAATTCATCATGGCTCAATTGGTGCAGCAGGCCATCGCCGGGGTCCATCACCTCAATATAAGTATCGGTAACTTTATAAATTACTACATAGTGCTGCAGGTGATTGGGCAGCAAAACATGGGCTATGGTTGGTACGGGTATTTCAAAAAGGTTTTCAAACGCGCCTTTAACACCCTTTGCCGAAAAGCCCATGGCCGCCGAAGCTTCAATTAACCCCAGGGCATTAGTGCCTTTTTTATCGGTTGATGCCAGCTGCCTGATGCGGGCGATGGGCATATTGAGATCATAAAAAGCGGCGATAGACGCCAAACAGGCCGCGCCGCAATCCATAATATCATGTTGCTGAATCTGGATGCGTTTCCGCTTGCGTTTATCTTCGGTAACCGACTGCCATTTTTGGTACAACGCGCTTTTTTCAATACGCTTAACTGTACGCGCATACCAGGCTTCTGTTTTGTTTAATAACTGATCGAAATTTGCCATGGTTTATAATTGCGCGGTGGTTTTTGATTGATCTGATTTTGCAGGCAACTTGCCAGGATTTAACCAATCGCTGGTTTTATCATATAGCAACTGGAAAAGGGTGCGGCGGGTTACAAAAAAATTAGCCTGCAAGGTCATCCCCTTTTTAATATGGCCTACGTAGCCATTTTTTAAAACCAGTTCGTTTTTATCTAACAGACAGCGCACTTTAAAATAAGGCTGCTGACCGTTATCGGTAAAAATATCGTTTGATACACTTAGCACTTTCCCGGTAAGCAGGCCCCATTGGTTATAATTAAAAGCATCTACCTGGAAATTTACTTTATTGTTGGGCCTGATCAAGCCAATATCTTTGGGCAGTACGTATACCTCGGCAATCATTCCGTTCTCGGGCGATATTTCGGCTATTACCTCGTTACCGGCAATTACACTGCCTGTTTGCACACCTTTAAGGTTTTGAACGGTTCCGCTCACAGGTGCCCGTAAAGTATACAGGTCTTTTTCCTGTTCAATGGATTTACCCTCCGAACTTAAATTGCGCATTTGCGATTGAAGACTGGTTAAATCGGCCTGCCACTGGCTGGCCTGTCCATCATAAATAAGTTGCAGGGCGCTGGCCGCGTTTTGATAGGCCAGGTGCACCACGTCATACTCGGCCGCCGAAATCGCTTTGTTTTTATACAGGTAGCTATACCGCTCCTCATTACGACTCGCGGCAGTAAGGTTGGCTTTGGCATCCCGGGCTTTTTGTTGTAATAAAACATATTGCTGCCCGTAAAGCGCCGATGTTAGCGGCGGTTTGGTATTCCAGGCTTTGTTTTTTACCAGGGTTGAAAGGATCTGCAAATCTGAAAGCTGGGCGTCATATTCGGCCTGTTGAGTATGGGCGGCCATATCCTGCTGGTTTAGGGCAGCGGCTTTAAGCGTAACCAAAACCTGCCCCTTGGTAACGTGCATGTTTTCTTTTAACACCATTGAATCTATCCGGCCGGACACCAATGCTTTAATCTCATTATGTTCGGTAGTTGATTTTATGGTGCCCAGGCTTTTTACGTTAATGTTTACCTTAACAAAAAACATAGCCACCAGGGCAAGCAAAGTAAAAGTCAGCACCATGCGGTAAATGATGTTGGTTTTTGGATCGTATTTCCTGAAATGATATTCGGCTGTGAGTGATAAAAACTCCGCCGGAAAAACTTTATCGTTATTATCCATTACGTTGCCTGTAAGCTTTATACTAAATTGAAAAACGGCTAAAGTGTTTGCCTAAACCGTACAACCGGTCAAAAAAAATGGGATAGCCTGGCTATCCCATTTCATAAAATGGAACCTGTTTTACTAAACATGGTTCCCGTTTGCAAAAGCATCCAGGTTTACATGGATGCCGTTGCCTGCCGAAAGTTTATAATCCCGGTAGTTATCGCCCTGCTGCCATTTAAACTCCATGGATACCAACGAGTCGGCGCTGCTGCTCATTGTCATGCCGGCACCGTTAGCTGCACCGCCGTTTATCGCCTGAAGGTCGACGGGGGCAAGTTCCTGCAGTTGAGTGGTTTTTGCCTTGGTTTTCATAGTCATGTTATTTAAGATATGGCCGGGCATGCCGGCAATACTATCAAATGTCTTTAATAAAACAAGGGCGGTAACCCGCCCTTGTTTTTGGTGTTTAATTTTTTAATTACACACTTTTTGAGCCCTGGTTAAAAATACCGCCCAGACTTGAAGTAATGCCGTTTCCTAAACTAAAGGAAGAGGCGTTGCTTTGATCGCCGTTTTGGCTTGCGCTTTGGAATGATAATAAATTACCGATACCTAAGCTTCCTAATAATCCACTGCTACTTGATGAAGAATCATTACCTCCGAAGATTGATCCGCCGTTTACTTCCTGTAACTCGGCATAATTCATTTCTTGCATTTTCATGGTTTCTTTGTATTTAAAAAATTTTGCCTACTCTGTTTGTAAGGTTTTCGGCTATCCCTTTAAATTTTACCGAAAAAGCTGTTCGCTAATCTGGTTACAATCATTCAGCTTACAATAATTATATGCTGCTTGAATTTTGGCCGAAAATACCGCCCAGGCTTCCAAGGATGCCGTTTCCTAATGAAAAGGATGTTGATTTGCTTTGGTCGCCATTTTTGCTTTCACTTTGGTATGATAATAAATTATCGATACCCAAAGAGCCAAACAATCCGCCCTGGCTTGATGATGAATCATTGCCGCCTAAACCTAATAATGAACCACCGTTCACTTCACTCAACTCCATTGCATTTAAATCCTGCATTTTCATGGTTTCTGTAAATTTAGTTTTGCCTACTCTGTTAAAGGTTTTCGGCTATCCCTTTTTAACTTAACCGAAACAGCCAAACGCTGCCTCGTCATTTTACCAACAGCTTATAAGCTTTTTGAGCCTTGATTAAAGATGCCGCCCAGGCTTGAAGTAATGCCGTTTCCTAAAGAGAAAGAAGAGGCATTGCTTTGATCGCCGTTTTGGCTTGCACTTTGGAACGATAACAAGTTACCGATGCCAAGGCCACCTAACAAGCCGCTGTTACTTGATGAAGAATCATTACCTCCGAAGATCGATCCACCGTTCACTTCCTGTAATTCGGTGTAGTTCATTTCTTGCATTTTCATGGTTTCTGTATATTAAATTTTGCTTACTCTGTTAAAGGTTTTCAGCGTACCCTCGTTATATTGTTTGATGGTATTAACGATGATTTTTGACGGATAGTTTTAATTAGTAGTTAATGTACTTCCGAAAATTTGTGTTTTTTATAACTATAGGTTGTTGTTATTGGTAAAACAAATAAGGATAAAGCAAGGTTCATTTGCGATTGGCTGAACGTAGTGAACGCTTTTTTACGACGTAAAAAGAGGCATAAGGCTAAAATTAAATCAGAGCCAAAGGGAGTGGTTTTTATTTATTTTGATGTGGAATTTTTAAATCCAAAGTGAAACTGCTTGTAAAATAGCATGTAAAACTTGTCCCCGTTGCCGGTAGTCTTCTGCAATTAGCAGGGCGAAAAAGATCCCTCGTTCCTAACCATGACGTGTTGTAAAAAAGTTGTCATCCTGAACGTAGTGAAGGATCTTCTTCATTAGAAAAGTCGGCGATCTACAGGGCGAAGAAGATCCTTCGTTACTCAGGATGACAGGGTGGAGATGATGATTTTACGTCATTTCCACTTTCACAGGCCCCCGGATTTTATGACTCAAGACTGACAGGGCGGAGAAGCTGGTTTTAAGTCAGTTTCACTTTCGGTGCACGCGGATTTTATTACGCGCAATAACTTTGGGGATATAGTAGTTTGAATTTTCGTTTTTAGGCAGCCTACCCATGACGTGTTGTAAAAAGTTGTCATCCTGAACGTAGTGAAGGATCTTCTTCATTAGAAAAGTCGGCGACTTACAGGGCGAAGAAGATCCTTCGTTCCTCAGGATGACAGGGTGGAGATGATGATTTTACGTCATTTCCACTTTCACAGGCCTCCGGATTTTATGACTCAGACTGACAGGGCGGAGAAGCTGGTTTTAAGTCAGTTCCACTTTCGCTGCACGCGGATTTTATTACGCGCAATAACGTTGGGACTATAGTAGTTTTAGTTCCCGTTTTAAGCAGCCTCTCACATTCAGCTCCTTAGCCGCCGTTAATCAGTTTTGCCATGCCAAATGCCGCGCCGGCCGCCAACGCGCCAATAATAACTACTTTAAACGCGCCGCTTAAAGCGGGTTGCCCTGTAAGTTTACTTTTAAAGTAGCCAAACACAAACAGGCAAATGAGGGTTACCCCGCATGAATAATACAACGCTTCCTGCGCGGTATGGATAATTAGATAGGGCGACAGCGGAATAATACCGCCTACTATATAGGATATACCAATAGTAAAGGCACTTTTGGTGGCTCGGTTGGGATCGGGCTCTTCTAAGCCCAATTCATACTTCATCATAAAATCAACCCATTTCTTTTTGTCTTTAGATAGCTCTTCGGCTATTTCATCCTGCAAATGGGCTGAAAGGCCAAACCCGGCAAAAACTTCTTTAACCTCGGCTTTTTCCTGTTCGGGTACCAGTTCAACTTCGTTGTACTCGCGTTTTAGCTCGGAGTTATAATGATCTGCCTCTGTGCGGCCGGCTAAAAAGCCGCCCAGTCCCATCGCTATTGAACCTGCCACTATCTCGGCTATGCCGGCGGTTACTACCAAAGTGGACGAGCTTACCGCTCCGCTTAAACCGGCGGCCAACGCAAAGGGCACCGTTAACCCATCAGACATACCGATAACAATATCCCTGATGGTTTCTGAACTGGTAACGTGATGTTCTTTATGCATACTCCTTTTTTAGTTTAAATATATCAATTTAGCTAAATGGTTTATTATTTGAAACCAAGGCTTAATGAAACCACATCAGATGTAAGGCCTACGTTTTGTTTGTAGTGACCGTATCTCAATTCCAGCTCGTGTAAGCTTTGCCAGCCCAAAACACCGGTAGGTGGCGCTACCCTGAAACCAATACCAAAAAACTGGCTGTTGAATTTGGCGTACTCGTAGTTACTGGTAAAGTAGGTTTGTGTTGGGCTGTTTTCCTGATAAGGCGCGAAGTATTTGGCGCCCGTTTGGGTGTAATAACGGTAAAATGGCGAAACAGACAAAAACGGCGATATTTTATATACTACTTCAAGGTTGGCTGTGTTTGATTTACTACCCCAGTTATCGGTGTAATAACGATAGTAGGAGCGTAGTATAACATTATCGCCCAGGAAGTAGTTTGCCCTGAAACCTAATGGCAGTTTAAACCGGGACGAAGGAAGCCTTTCTATAGTATCCTTGCCGTTTGAAAAATATACCCGGTGAAACGGCAGACTTAAAAAGCCGTGTTGCGTAACCACATCGGCCAGGAACATGATCTGCAGGCGCGATGTTATAATTTGCGAATAGGAGAACGATGCCGAGTAGGTATTTCTTGGGCTTGAGGGGATGTGTGCTTTGCCGCTTTCGCCCGATGAATAACTGGAACCCCCGCTGGCGCTGGTAACGATGGTGCCTGTTGTAGTTGTTGAAGTGGGTATAAATTCGGAAGGATAAATAAGCTTAACGTGGTCAAAGTATCCTTGCAGTTTAACGCCGAACTCGCCCATTTTATCGGCTGTTTTGGCCGAGAAATGCAGGTCGGCCCCTAATGATTGGTAATTGTATTCGGACGAATAGTAAATTCCCGCGCCATAGCTGGTCCCTTTTTTAGTGTTTTCTACGCTCCAGTCTAACGAGGGGTAAATTCTGCTGCCGCCGGTGTTTGAAGCTCCGGTGATGGAAACCTAGGCAGCTGACGCGGAGGTATGATGATCTATACCCAAACCTACGGCCAGCGTGTTTTTATTCATCGCGTTATTGTACCAAACCAGGTTCATGTTTATCCCGTTCGAAAAATCGGTTACCTTTTCGGTTCCGATGCCCCCGGTAACAGCCGAATGATTACCATTTTGATTGTAATAGCTGGATACAAGGTTTATTTCGTCGACACGTAACCGGCGTGGGCGGTAGCTTACCGTATCATCGGTTGTTGATGTGGCAAGGCTAAAACCAGGTTTAAGCGGGCCGCCGGTAGCATCTGAAGTTGTTTGGGCATAGGTGTGCATCCTGCATATCAGGGAAAACCCCAATACCGACAAGTATATTTTTTTCATGTTTTAAAAAAATCAGGATGTTAACATTAATTGCAACCACAGCCACCACCGGTTTTGCCGGCATTGGCGCCAGACGCGCTTTCGCGGTACGACTGGAAGTTTAATTCGTTTTTTTCCACTTTGCGGTTACTGAGTGCCATCTCAGAATCGTTTATCTTGTTTTTTTGATACTCTTTAAGGTGCACACATGAGCTAAGGCCGGCGGTTAACACCAGGCAGCCCGTTATTTTAATCAATAGTTTAGTAGTCATATAGGGGTTTATTTGATATTTATATTTTTTGAGGTGTAAAGCCTGTCATTATCATCAATAACAATTGCCTCAATATCCTTCATCTGGTTAATCATATCCAGGCCGGCATGTACACCCATTATGGTAACAGGTGTTGCCATAGCATCTGCAATTTCGGCATTGGTGGTTATAATGGTTACGCTTTTAATTCCGGTAACCGGTAGTCCCGTTTTGGGGTTGATGGTGTGCGAGTACTTTTTGCCGTTTATGGTGATAAACTTTTCATAATTACCGGATGTGGCAACCGCCAGGCCCGAAATACTCAGGTAAGAAAATATTTGCCGGGAAGCATCCGGATTTGCGATACCGATAGTCCAGTTTTTACCGTCGGGTTGTTCGCCCCAGGCTGTTAAATCGCCCGATGCATTTACCACTCCGCTTATTACGCCCTGCTGTTGCATAATAAGCTTGGCGCGTTCTGCAGCATAACCTTTACCAATGCCTCCAAAGCCTATCCGCATTCCTTTTTCTTTTAAAAAAATGGAGCACCGGTCTTCGTCCAAAATAATATTGCGGTAATTGATAAGGCGTACCATTTGCTTAGCCACCGCGGCATCGGGCAAAGCCGTCATTTGCTCATCAAAATTCCATAGTCGCTTATCAATAGATCCGTAAGTTATATCAAATGCACCCTGGGTTACTTTTGATATCATGACAGATCGCTTTACCAGTTCAAAAGTTTCCCGGCTTACGGGCGTGGGTGCAATACCCGCGTTTTGATTCACCTGGTTGGTTTCGCTGTCGTTGGCAAACGTGGTGAGCAGCTTCTCAATCCGGCTTATTTCTGCAATACCGGCGTCAATCCTGTCATTTGCCCACTGCTCATTAGCGGCCACCACGCTTAGTTCAAAGCGGTTCCCCATCAGTTTGCAGCTTCGTTTAAAAACTTGATTGTTGAACATACAGTGCATTTATTGATTTAAAAAAAGAGTACTACCACAAAGCGCAATGGCTGTTTTAATTAAAAAGGCGGCTTATTGCTTTACGACCGGTGTGGCCGCCGAAATTTGCTGAACAAACCTCTCTGCCGATTCATTAGGGAACCCATCCCAGTCTTTTAAAATCTTGCCGTGTTCATCAACTAAAATAGTGTAAGGGAACTTTCCGTCGGGGTTAAATTTATCAGCAAGTGCTTCGTTAAGTTTAACTTGTTCTGCGCTTAGCTGATTCTTTTTTTGCCGGGGGAAATCGGCTCTCACCAATATAAGATGATCGGCCGCGTAGGTTGTAAACACATCATTCTCTAAAATTTCCTTCCGCTCGCGGATACAGGGGCCGCACCAGTCGGACCCGGAGAAATTGATTAAGATAAGTTTGTGTGTTTTAACGGCTTCGGTTGTAGCCTGGCTATAATTACCCAACCAGGTAATACTTGTAAATATGGATAGTAAAAGGGAAATGAACAACAACTTCATGGGGTGGTATTTATGAATAAATAAGAACTAATATGCAACCATATGCAGCTAATAAATATAGCCAACGGATGAACGCCACTTTTGTATCGACCAATCGCCCTTGCCATATTTCGCTATTCAATGTTACAAGCAGAATCTGTAGTTGACATGAAAATTGGCCGGCTTAACAATTTTTAACAAACCGATAAAACAATGATGGTAATCAGGGAACTCGCTTTTAGAATTTTATAACTCATTTTGGGCTAAAGCCACCTTGCTTATTTCTTTTACCGCCCCATAAATGGGCTACTGTGTGTACACATCTTTTACAATAAAGAAAAATGTCATTTCGAACGAGCAAGCGCCGGGAAAAGCGTGGCGCGAGGAGAAATCTTGTACGATTTGCACGGCCGAATGCCCGCTTTTAGAAGATTTCTCCTCACCTCCGGCGCGCAATCCCACCCTGGTTCGTTCGATTTCTATGATCTAAGCAAGTGTTTTCTGATACTTTTTTTCGTAAGCCCTGTTTTGATTA
>NZ_JAUFPS010000032.1 GCF_030409315.1 Mucilaginibacter flavus
CATTTGCTGCAACTCAAAAGTCAGCTAACCCAGTGGTCAATTTGGCCCGGAACAGGGTGGTCAACATCTCCATAATATACAATGATACAAAGGTTTTAAACAAGCTTATACGTAATTTCAAAAGATTGCGTATTTCGGGGCATATAGGATTTATAGATATTCTTGTGAAAGGGACCAGTGTCAGGATGGGGAACACAGCTTCGCTCAGTTGTTTAGCGCCAACTCATGATGAGATCGGAGAGTACCAGCGCCTTGTGAAACTGGAGCCTGATGAAAATGTAAAAGAAGCAAGCAAAGCAGCTAATTATCTTTCTACCATTTTCCGTCTTACTATTGGAACCTCAAACTTCCTTTTCACGTCAGATGCGGAGGTTTTTGCGTTCAAAACTTTAATGAGCCGTGGCGAGTATAATTTCAGTGAGGGTGATTATTTATTATGCCAGTTACCGCATCATGGTTCAGAAAATAATCATTTTCCGGACTTCTGGGCAAATGTCAGGTACACAAAAAAAGTATCTCATGCCGCGATTTCAGCCGGCCAGCACAAAAGTTATGAACATCCTTCATTTACGGTAGTTAAGCATTTTAATGATTTGGGCTACAGGGTAAACTGCACAAATATTGTAAACGGCATGGAGCAATTTACACGTGCATTGTCTGTACAAACTAAAAATAACAGAATACTGGATGGTATTAGCATTCTTGCACCAGAATACCGCAAAGCAAATGACCGGGTTTATCAGCTAAAAGATGATATACTTATCCTGCTTTCACAAAAACAAATAGAGCTGTTATGAAACCTGAAGTGATATTTTACAGCTGGCAGTCTGATCTCAATCCGGATTATAATAATTACTTCATTCGCGACTGTGCCAAAGCAGCGCTAAAAGCCCTTAAAAAAGAATTGAAGATCGAACTCAGCCTCGATAAGGACACACAGAAAACCCCCGGTTCACCAGACATCGTTGAGACTATCCTGAAGAAAATACAAATGGCCGATATTTTCATCTGTGACGTGACAATAATTAATAATACGCTGGTAAATAAACTTACGAAGGCCAGAAAAACACCTAACCCAAACGTACTTGTTGAATTGGGATACGCCATTAAAACTTTGGCATGGGAACGAATTATCTGTGTCGCGAACACTAATTATTGTTATGTGGATGATTTGCCATTTGACATTAGGAAAAACAGGATTTTAACATATAATTGTAAAGGAAAAGCAGACTTGGCAAAGGCGACAGAACTGCTTACCAATACCCTAAAACAGGCATTCCGGCAAATTATAGATAACTATGAAGCTATATTGCAAGAAGCTGAAAAGAATGACGTATTGCTCCACGATCGGGTGCTGTTCGAAAAATTCAATGCAATTGTGTCACAACAGTCATTGGAAGAAAGTCTTGAGTTCCTGGTTAATAATGTTCGCACCAATCGTTATTATTATAAGCTGTGGGATACGGTAAAACAGTTTGCCTCTTTACATGGGAATCGTTTCCTGAATCAGGAAATTCAGTCTTCAATGGATGTGTTGGCGGCGCTGGTACAGGAAACCAGTTTATATGTTGCCGGGAAACTCCATTCAATCGCCACACCAGGACAAAAATACGAGTCCGATTATAAAGATGCCGGTGAGGAAATAACGCCGGAAATTCAGTTTGATATCGACTATTCTCAGGCATTTGCGTATTCGCAGGAACCCCGAGACGGTGATTGGCCGGCATTTGATAAGAGGCGGCATGAAGTAATAATTAAATTTGGCGATTACGACCGAAAAATTGTTGCCGCATATAAAGATTTCCGGACCACAGTAAAAAAACATTTACTAATTTAAATACTACCTTATTTTCTATAGAGGAATGTCGTTCGCGGCGTTTTTACAGTATATTTTTCGGCACTTTAAATTTGAAGTTAGGCCACATCCACATAATGCAGGCACCTTTATTGTTTCGTCCCTTTCGTTAATCAATTTTCTAAAATTTCACTCAGGGCAGCAAGTGTTTTCTTCCATGTCTAAAGCCGCAACTGCCGGCTTAGTTAAAGCTTTGGATCTTATTTGACGAAGAGCCGCGCTGGAGATACCAGTTGGCTGAGAACGTAGACTATTTTAAAAAAGGATTAAGTGACCTGAAACTTGATATTTGTAACACGGAATCGCCAATTATCTCTGTAAAAATAGGCGACTCGCTACTGACCAGAGCTGCCGGCAGATTATTGTATGAAGCTGGTATTTATGCTAACACAATTGTATATCCTTGTGTTGCGCAAAAAAATGGAAGGATTAGGACGAGCCTTATGGCGACACATACCAAAGAACATTTGGACAAGGCTTTAAATGCGTTTGAATATGTAAATCAGAAATTGCATATTTCTCGGGTATAGGCCAGGAAAGAAAGGCAAAAAGGACTTGTACAGCGATCAGGATAATAAGGATTGATCTAAAGTTAGGTGCAGATTTTTACGACAAAATAGTTCAGAGCACTGATCATAAATAGAAGTGCCAGACCTACAGATAAGCACTTATATCAATTCTAAATGATCTATGATGTTTGATCTTTTAAATATCCTTCTACATTCAAGGATGATTGACCAACTACTTTTATAGCATTTACGATTTCATCAGCACTGACATTTAACCGGTCTGCCCAATAATCAACTTCATACTTCGCTTCGGGGTTGATCGATTTTAATTCTTCCTGAGCGTCGACTTTCGAAGTATCAATATGTAGTTCTTTGAATATCCTTAAAACAGTGTTTAGCGGAAGATTCAAACTTTCTGCAATGTCTTTCGGCTTCAGGTCTGAATTTTCCAGCAATGCAGAGGCAATATAACTGGATAATGGGCTACCGGTATCATCGTTAAGTGCAGCATTGAATAGTTGATATCGGCCTTCGTTTCCTCCAAAGAACTTAATGGGCTCATAATCCATCGAAGATATAAAGTGCCTATTCCGCTGACGGTCTAAAGAGCTCTTTAAAGCTCTCGGGTTAGTTGGTTCAAAGCTGGTATTAAATAATTTGTTGCTCTCCGAATCATTAAAATGAACCTCGACATCCAAGCCGTTTATGGACATTTTAATGGAGTTTGATGATTCAAGCAAGGTCCTTTTTTTAGAGGCCGCTGGTTTTTTACCAAAATTGGGAATTTGAATTGATGAAGGATCGAGTAATTCTGAAACCCAAAATGTCTGGAAAGGCTTATAAGTATTAAAGGGTGAATCGAAGCACTGATATTCAGCAATATGATCGTTAAGGCTATTTTCAGGAACCAACCATGGGTAAATTACCGCAGCTTCTTTGATCGAATCATAGGCAATTCGTAACATAGGCGTACCTTTTATGGTAGTTTGCCGATCCAATGCTACCGTTTTTTTAAAATGCTGGTAACTCAACAAATTTAAAGCCCAGATGTCCGGAGAAGTTTTGCTGTTTTTGATGATCTTGGTTTGCAGGTTTCTGACAATAATATCAAACAATCCATCATCTTCGGTTTCCTTGCTAAACAAATAGATGTAAGCGCCAAGTAAACCAAGCATGGGTGAATCAAACTTGTTATACGCGATCCTTTGAATCAATTGCTCATCGAGTGTAAAATCGCCGTTCTGAATTTTATTTAAGCAATAATCGATATATAAATGATTTTTGTCATTGGGGTCAAAGGCCCGTCTCTTTGATAAAAATATTCTTAATGTTCCAAATAATGGCTGTTCTGCCATGGTTAAAAATACCTGGGTATACCAATCATTATAAACCGAAACAGGAATTACACGAGCATCTGAACCTCCGTAATTTAAAAAATAAAGTCCGGGAGCTAAATAGCCACTAAAAGCAATGTAACCCGAATATGGACGAATATTATAACCTGTAGGATCGCCATCTCCTTTCCACCCCTCCGGAAATTGAGCGAGTATTTTCCCGGCTTCATTGGTCAGGCTGAAATTATTCCAGTTTGGTTTTTCCTTTGACGTTTCGGTAAAATAATCTGCATTTGGGAATCTGAGGAATATAAATAGCCCCGATGTCTTGTGCTTCAACCGGTTATTTTTGTAAGTTTCTAATTTACTGATCGCAACTGCTGGTTGTGTATAGTAGTCGAAGCTGGTACCATATGATAAATTCCCACCAATCGGCGCAGATGAATATAATTCGGGAGCATTGAGCTTTTCCCCGATTTCAAACTTACCTACACCAAATGATTTATCCTCGTACAATGCCACCTGGTTATCCGCTATCATGCCATTCAGGATCAAGCGTACAATGTATTCACCTTCGGGCAAAGAATAACTTCTCAGTTCTCCGGATTGCATTTCAAGCCCTTCAACAAGCTTCTTTCGCTTCGTGAAGATCTGGATCTCCAGTGCGAAAGCATAAGTGTCATCCAATATCAACCTTAAATTATGATTCTTTTGGGCTGATTCCTGGTCTGGGGTAATTAAAAGCACCATAATTAAAATATGATTGGGTTATACTTATTACCGGTGTGATGGGCATCCGGGGTTTGTGTCAATTTAAGCTCTTTAGCTCTAATGGGTACCCTGTATATAATGTAATCACGTAGGTCATCTCCCGATACCGGTCCGGCGTGATCATTCGCTGCCCCGTTCAATCCTTCGAGAAGTACTTCAGTAAAAATTCCACGAGGTTCAATATCATCGGTTTCATAAGCCTGATTATTAAATTGAGTGGCATGGCCAATAAAATAAACGACATCTGTATTTGGCCCGAGCTGCCCGTTAACCTGGCCAGCACCTTGGGGAGTAGTCAGCGCAATAGGATTTCTACAACAATCCAGCCATATAATAATCTGTTTGAATAAACCTTCGCTGATAAATTTTTCCCGGTAATCGATTGACGAGATTGTAGCATTACTTTTAAAGAGCTGTGACCAATCTGCCATGCACATACCATTTTCTGAAACTTTGGTTCCAAGCCCAATTCCGTGCCCTGCAAAATAGAAGTAAAATTTGCCACCCTCTATTTTATTGTCCACCATTTCTGTGATAATCTCTAAGATTGCTTTATCTATAGTATCCTTGATAGGCGTATAATCCTTTAATGGCTTATCCGGGACAGCAGAGGAGACAATAAATTTACAATCGTCCTTTTCAACCTCTCCCTTGGTAGTTAACCATTCATAAATAAGCTCCGCATCCTTAATGGCGCCCTTAAGTGTTCTTAATCCGCGCTTTGCGGGTGGGATGTAGTCATTTATACCGACGACAATTGCATAATTCTTCATATTTACGATGCCAATATATGCGTGATACTTTTTAGTGTTGCTACATCATCATCAAAATCACCATGTTTTTGTGCCGCAGTTTCCAACCCTACGGTAGTACCGTTATAAATCGAATAGGAAACCCTGTTTAAACCATTTAAATACAGGTAATCATGGCAGGGTTGTAATTGATTAATATTATAAGGAAGTTGGTATCGTATATGGCGTTCAAGTCCCAAGATATATGCATCTGAAGATTCACCCTCGTCCTCCAATGCGCCAGAAATAAGATAAAGTAACGAATGTGTGTATATGAAAGGAAGCATGATATCACGGCATTCGTATTCATCACTCATAGTAAATATTCGAATATCTTTAAAGTCATCTGAGCGGCTGAGAACTTCTGCCGCGAATAAATCAATACGACAGGCAGGGGCCATTAAAATGATATGATTGTACTTAAAAGCTTGGCGTAATCCTGAGGTATGTTTTAATAAATGACATATAACGATGGAGCCTGCACTATGTCCGATCAGATTAATCTCAGTGTCCTGAAACTTTTCTTTATATGCTGCCAGTTTATCCAGAAAATAACGGGCTGCGTATTGGTCCAAGCCCTGCCTGCCGGTATTATCTGACCACATATCGTTAGCCTTATCTTTCATCATTTTCCAAACCCAGGCACCTAATTCAGAAATGTACAACTCCCTTAATATTTCTTCCATGACCGTTGGATATAGATTATGGTCACGCTTATTAATAAATCGGGTTATTATACGATAGGCGATTTTGACAATATGGCTGAGGAGATTATAGGATGTTAAAATGCCGCGACTTTGTGCACTATCGTTATTTGAAACACTTAAACCACTTGTTTCTGCAAGCAATTCTAATTCCGGATCTTTGATAAGCTCGGAGGCCAACTCTTCATTTAATTGATTTTCTAAATCATATACCTGTGCTAAATACTCGATATTGACAGCAGTACGCGCTCCTGGATGATCTCCGATTTGGTTATATTCAGCAAATGGAACGGGCTTGGCAAGTTCTGATTCAATCTCCCCATCAGTGAGTCCTGGTCCGGCCGCCCCACGTCCGAGAACCGTATCAAACCCCAGCTTTTCTGTAACCTTTCTAAGCAAAAGTTTCAATAGCTTATGGAACAGCTTTGTTTCCGAGATTTTGGAAAGATTTGTACCTATGGTTTCAAATAATCCGGTTTCCCATACGAAACATACAGGCTGGCAATCTGCGCTTAAAATAGGTACGCTGATATTGCGTGCCGACGCCAATCCGGATGTTTCATTTACCAAGCCACCATGAAAGTATAGCGCGATTTTACGAATGTTCTCCCGTTCAAATCGTTCAAACATTTGATCAATATCTTCCGGAATGGTTTGGTAATTTCCAGATGGACGGAATGTGCCCTGCGGGCCAACATTTACGATGAAATCTTTATCTACGAGGTTCTGCATATAAGGTGTTGTAGGTGCAATAAAGTTATAAAACAGGTTTGATATAAATTAGCCTATTTTAATATTCATGTATAACCAATAATAAATTCACAAAGGAAAGGTAATGACCGCCTTTAGGTTGAATTGGAAAGTATTTTCAAACTAGGTATTGAACGATCCATCAAAATGCAGCACCTGCTATTTAATACTCATACACGTTTACTCGCCATGCAATTGATGAATTTTTTGGAATGTGGGTAAATAACACCAAACGATTATACCCGCAAAAGCCGATTCTTATCGAACTTAATTATACCCAACTACAGCAACTTCAGCTGATCGCCTGGTAGATTTTCCTCAAAGCTTTCATGTAGTGGCAATTCAGCCACCGTAACCGGCTCCTTAAATTTATAATTCATCAGGGTTAATAAAGTAACCAGGAAGGTGACCATGTGAATACCTATGGACAAAGCAAAAAGGTATTTAACAGCGTCAATCGAATGAAAGCGGAACCAGAGGAAACCGCCTAATCCTAAGTATATGGCTATAGCACCTTCCCCAAGTAAGTTGATAAAAAACAGCCCATTTTTATCGTTGCTTTCCTTCATTTCCTTCCCCGCGCCATAAATCACCCCGATATTTAATAACATGGTGGCCATTTCAATCAAGCCAAGTAGTAAGAATACAAAAATCTTTACAATCCAGGAGGCATCAATGCCAACAGCACAGAATAGGATCAGCATGCCCAAATTGATGCCAATCTGAAAATAAAATAGGGATTTAGTCAGAAAGAAACGATTATGTGCCTCTTTTGTAAAAAAGGCCAGGATAAACAACCCCAAAACACAGCCTGAACCGCAACCAACAGATATGGCGTATCCATTATCAGGAAAGAAATATTTACCGATGGTATAGCCGAGCATGCTGCCAAGGGTATTGGTAATAAAAGTTTCCCGGATCTTGCCTTTCATAACTGTTTAATTTTAAATATAAATTTAATGAAATGCCCTATTATTTATGAGGCAAAATGTATTTTCCATGTGGCTATTTCATATATAAATCAGGTGAACGCAAGTCGCAATTTCGTCCGCATGGTAAATGTCAGGCACCCATAAAGCTGCATACTAACAGGCATTTAAAAAATGTGACTAATACGCATATATTATAACCTATAATTAAGAAAAATAATATCAAAAATTGTTGACAATCAGTAGTTTATGATTATTTTTATAGTGATGAAAGGCACCGCCGCCATCACCTTAACTTATCACGAAATGAGAAAGCTGTTAATTGCGCTTTTTATATTCCAGTGCTCCCTTGCACTTGGTCAGTCTGTCCAGAAAGACGAATTTGATGCCGGTCCTTATGACCTGGTTTACTTCGGGCCAACCGTACAGACCATTGTGGTTGATCCTCAACTAAATTCGGCATTGGCCCCGCTGCCTTTCGACCGCTTTTTTTATCTCAGGGTTTACGTTAAGGCTTCCGAACCACCACTGTTGGGTGCTGGCTTCTTTGATGACGATAATATCCTGGTGAAACTATACGCCCAAAAAATCCCGACGCCAAATACTTCTCCGGATTACAAGGCGGGTTATACATTATACCAAATTACTGTAACACCGTTAGACCCGAAACGGGAGTATGATTTTTTTACGTTTACTGCAATCGGAAGCGATGAAATTACGAAGGTGGTAGATGCTTTAAATACACTTAGGAGTGATATGGCAAATGGTGATCCGGACACAAAAGCCAAGTTGCCTAATTACTATAGTAAAATGCTGGCGCTTAATGCAGCCCGAATTGCTGGTGACCCCTATAGCCTTAATGCGGATGCAGTCAGGATATATTATGAAGAAAAGGTAAAACCATTATTGGATGGGGTAAGTGATGCAGGTCAGATCAATCAAATTATGGTCAACGTCTTGCAGAAAGATATTTACGTAAATGCGCGGTTAAAAAAGAAAAGCGAACGTAAATCTAATCCTCCTTCTATGAAGGATGATACCGTTGCAAGTACAAAATACCCGTTGTTCCTGGCCTCACACGAATACTTTAATTCAGGATTTAAGCAATTCAGTGCGGACGCGCGCGCTTCATCCGTAATTACGGTAGATGCGGGATATGTTGGTTATGGCTTACAAAATAATTTCGTCGGCAGTACAACCTATATCGGCCTTGATTTTTACCTGCGGCCATTCGACCCGAATATTCCCTTTCGTTTCGTCCGGCACTATAATGGACTAAGCATATTGGATCGTACTTCGTTAACGCTTGGGATCACGCTCAATTCGGTTGCAAAAACCAATTACCGTGCTGATCTTTTCGGAACCAAGAACAACCTGATGGGCGGCATCGGTTTCCGTTTGAATAACTTATTTAAAGTAAATGCCGGTGGGCTAGTATATTATAAGTTAGATCCCAATTTTCTAACTGGTCAGAAACACCTTGCAGTGACGCCTTATGTAGGGATGTCCGTGGATATCCGGCTTGGAACCATATTCAGCAGCTTCGCTAAATTATTTTCATTATGAAACACAGGATCGCCTATTTTGCCGCTCTTTCCCTTTTACTATGGGGTTGTTATAAGGAATCGCAGCCAGCGGCTACGGATATCATCGTAAATCTGTACAGCAGTACGCTAACCTGGCCCGCCGACGGCGCTACACAGGTTCCGATTACCGCAGATCTTCCGGGTAAGACAACGGCCGGTAATTATAATTTGATTTTTACCACAACCAAGGGGTTGTTTTATGATAGTCAAAAAAGTACGACGACGATCACCAGCCAGCGGCCCGTTCCTGATTCTGCGTACCGTGCCGCCACCGCCTTGCTGGTGGCGCCGGCCGATACTGGCCAGGCTTTAGTTACGGTAAATGCCCAGGATATCGGCAGATCCATCAAGATCCATTTTGTACAGGCCTTACCCCAGACCGTAAAGATCAGTACGAGCAGCCAGTTTGTTACGAATGCCGTTAATTCGGAGGCGACTATTACCCTCGCATTGCAGCGGGTTCCTGGAATACCTACCGCCGGACAAAATGTACAGGTTACCGCGACTGATCAAAACGGTAACCCGATAGGGAACTTTCGGAACGGCGCTTTAAGCCCCAGCGATAAGAACGGCAATGCTACTTTCTATTTTTCAGCAAATCAGTCCACTTATCTTGGCGTGGTAAAGATCAAAGCGGCACTCGCCGCTAATACCAAACTTGCAGACAGCATTTTAGTAAACATTGTAAAAGGAAATTGATATGAGCAAATTACATTTTTCAAAAGAACATTCAGTGCGGCTATTTGATGATATAGCTCCCGTATTACTCAAACACGGACTTGCTAAGGAAGGCAAACCATGGTCGGTAAAAGCAGAGGGTGTAACCCTGGCATCAGATGGAGGAGGATGTGACGCACCCTGTTTTTGGGAGATCATACAAGACGAAGATGAGGACGGAAACCCGATTTTAAAACGGGTATGTACCTGTCCCGGCGATGAAAACAACGATCAGTAAAATGAAAAAGCTATTATTTATCCTACCTGTTTTTTTGGGGTTATTACAAGCTGGCAGAGCCGGTGCGCAGCAATTGCCTTTGCCGGATGTCAGCGGCTTTGTGTCTAAGCTTACCGTTAGTTGCAGTACAAAAAGCACTGCGCTGGAAACAGTTCTCGATACGCTAACGGCCCGCGGCTATGCCAACTCATCGGATGTAAAAACTGACGATAATGAGGTTATTTATGAAAATGCTGTAGATACGGTAAGAAAACAGGTTGTCAGCATAAAATCTGATGATCAGGGGAACGGTTCCTTTAAATATACCATTACCGCAAGCACGCACGACATTGCGGAATATAATGCCTGGCTGAATATCGTCCGGCATGATCCCTATTTCCTGGATCAATCGGACGCCTCTGTAAAGGATCAAAGATCTAACCGCGATTTTAAAAGTATTCCCGGCGCCAAAGAAAAACAGGAATATCTTTTTTCCTCTAAGGCTTCAACCAATGATAAAACCAAGAAAAGAGAATACCTGTTTATAGTCGTTTACTCCAGGGTTTATAAACCTGAACCACCAAAAGCCAAGTAAAGGCGGTAATTCTACAAAAAAGCTATACGCAATATTATTTTGGCATCCGGGCGGGCTATACGCTGTATCTGCTACGCAGGATGCCGCTCCTATCCCTGATGCTTTCCACCCGCTAATCCATTGCATTAAAAAAGGGGTTGTCCGCCGGACAACCCCTTTTTCGTTATTTACATTTATGCTGGCAAAAGCTGAAAAGTTTCCGGCAAAAGTACTCGGTTGGTGCAGCCAAAGCTGCTTCAGAGCCAAGACCGGAAACCGAGAATGAGGATACCCGATTAATGCAGGAACTCATCAGAAACGGGCATCGTTACACCGTGGCTGAAATTGGGACTATGCTGGATAAGGAACAAAAGGGAATGAAACGCCCCGGCATCCTGATCCTTCTGCAGGAATTGTATAAATCCCTCGTGACCGAGGGAATCGAACCATAATAGATAGACCTCTTATATGTCGATTTACAAGCCGTTTTATTTATTTTTTATCGCTATGGACGTACCAGTTAAGCCCATATTATGGATTTACCGAGAGGTTTTAGAGAACGAACACAATTATGTGATTGGTGAACACGAAGTAATTAACATATCAACCGGTGACTATTTGGGGCAGTAACATCTCATATTACCAACATCGATAGGGAATCAAAATTGAAATAATCCAGAGTTAAGTATCCTGTAATACATCGCCTGAGAGGAAACATCAAAGATTTTTGCCAGGTTCTTTATATCATCTTCACTACCTAAATCAAAATCAATCTTATCGATCTCTCTTTTTAGTAAAATATCCGGCATTAATATAAAAGCAGCAAATGTATTGGCTTCCTTTTCTAAAAGTTGGGTATCTTCAGTAATTCCCGATTGTTTACTCCGGAACATCGCATGAAATCCTTTGTCCATAAATACTGCAGACTTTTCCCGGTGGAGGCAGTAATGCCCATATTCATGGGCAATAGTAAACCGGCGTCTTACTCTTGATTCACTTTGATTATATCCGATAGTTCCTTCACCTTTTTCTATAACAAGAACTCCAGATATGTCATCATCGAATGCATATGGTGTTACTCTAACACCTGTTTTTTTGGCTATATCCTCAATTTTAACAGGCAGACTGGCTATGTTATAGCGACTGATAATCGCTTCAGTTTCCTTTTTAATCTCAATTATACGAGCACGATTTCGAAAACTCATTTGCCTTTTGAAATATCTGTTAAAAATTGATTCATCGAGTTTTTTACCCGGTCATTTAGATCTACGTTCGAGCTTGCAATTACTGAACTGTAATCCAAATCGATAACCTGGCTTTCCTGCGCCGGCAGCCTTTCAATATTAAGATCGAAAGGAACGAGATCTATATAATCAACCTTTAAAATATTAGCGATCCTGATAAGCTGAAAAATAGACGGCCGCTGTCTGCCTTTTTCCATATTAACAACAGATGCACGAGTTAAGTTTAGTAATTCCGCAAACATTTCTTGACCAATATTAGCACTCAACCGATAATTTCTTATCCGAGTACCTATCTCTTCATAGAACTGATCCTCTGTTTGATTAATCATAAGTGATTGATTTGTAAATCGCTATGCAAAGATGAGTATAATTTAGAAATAATCCAAATGATTTTGTAAAAATATACACAAGAAAAGTTTTGTTAAATTTTGCATTTAACATTTTTTGATTACCTTTACACCGTGTTGTAAAAGTACAGCGCATAAAAAAAGCCAAGAGCAAGGCTCCCAGCTTTATAATTTTTAGAGTAATCAACAGGATTTGTCATCCTTGCTAAAAACTTACTAATGTTTGTCGTGATTCAAAAGTAGGGATTTCTTTTCAGATTATCAAGCAAATAGGCAATTATCTCTATATAGGGAGCCTTCTTTTTGGTAAATTATTGATCATTAAATCTAAAAGCAGACAAATACCATATTTCAGCCTCCGAAAATGCCAGTAAACTGGTACGCCCAAATTTTGGGCATGGTTTTACAATTGTTTTTAAAATTTAATATCAATAACATGTCATTACAAAAAGAAGGGCACGAAAAGCCCCGCGTATTTATAGCTACAGTAGATAATATAGAAATCGCTGTACACAATCCTTTAATTACAGGCGCTCAATTACTGAGAGAAGCCGGTTTCGAACACATCCAATGTCATACTTTATATCAAAAACTAAAAGGTTGTGATTTTGAAAAGGTGGGCATGGAAGATGTGATCGATCTCGCTAATGAAGGCATCGAACATTTTATCACCAAGGGACCAGATGTTTTTAACTATGAAGTTAACGGGGAGCCGGAAACTACCGATAAAAAAGCGCTGACACCTATTCAGATTATGGAGCTAAAAGGTGTGCATCCATCTAATCATTACTTAATTCAGGTAATGAAAGACGGCAAGCACATCAACTATGCTTATTGCCCTGATGAACCGATTCAAATGGTTTGTACCGGAATGAAATTCATTACCGAAAAATGGCTGGATACGGTGGTGATCGAGGATTACGGCAAAAAATGTACTCCGGTACCGCCTGCCAGGACATATATTATCAAAATTGATAAAAACAATCATCCTTGGCATCATCCAACAATTACCAGGAATGAACTGATTAAACTGGAATCAGCAGTTGATCCGGCAACTGTAGAAGTTTACAAATTTCTAAACACCAGCCCAAAGCCGGTAAAAGTGGAAAATGGGATTGTTGACCTGACCGAAAAGTGCCTGGTTAGGTTCGTCATTCAACCGAAAGATCAGCAGGATGGCCGAACAAACCGCCGTGCTTTTATACTGCCTGAAGAAGATACCGAATTTTTAGATCAGCTTGGCCTCCCTTGGGAGGCCATTGCCGGTCCTCAGGGCATGTGGGTAATCATTTACGATTATCCTATCCCAGCAGGTTACAACGTACAAACGGCTGAGGTAGCTATGATGATAGCACCAAGTTATCCTGCTGTACAAATTGATATGGCCTGTTTCTATCCTCATCTTTCGAAGTTGTCTGGCACCGGTATACCAAACATTTTACAGCAGCCAGTTGATAATAAAACCTACCAGTGCTGGTCAAGGCACCGCAAAGGCGGAGAATGGAAACCGGGAGTTGATAATATCTCTACTCACTTGTGCTTAGTAGATAATTGGTTACTTAAAGATTTGGGGAGGTAAGCAGATGAACAAGGTAAGAATTGCAGGACATCATTATCACCAGCTTAAGCATCACCTTTTACCAGGTGATGGCTTAGAAGCTGTAGCAATTGCACTTTGCGGACGAAGTACCCACGAAAACAACCATACATTATTGGTACAGGAATTATTATTGGTTCCATATAATGTATGTTATGAGCGGAAAGGTGATTATGTACACTGGCCAACAGACGTAATTAATCCTTTTTTAGAAAAGGCGGCAAAGAAGAATTTAGCTATTATTAAGTTTCATTGTCATCCCGGGCCGGGTGTGTATGAGCAATTTTCTGATTTGGATAATGATTCCGATCATAAACTTTTCAAAAGTATACACGCTTGGGTAAATGATGACCTACCGCATGCCAGCTGTATCATGTTGCCTGACGGCCGGCTTTTCGGTAGGATATTTTCACATGATCTGTCCATTGAGCCTGTACACCAGGTCTTGGTGGCAGGTAGTGATATCCAGGTTTGGAATTATGGCCTGGAAAACCATTTGATGCTGGAAGATCTTCAAGTGCGAAATATGCAGGCCTTTGGCAAAAAGACAGTTAAGCTTATGAACCAGTTAAAGATCGGAGTTGTCGGTTGCTCGGGCACCGGAAGCCCGGTCATAGAGCAGTTAAAAAGGCTTGGGGCAGGCACGCTTGTATTTGTCGATCCGGATTTCACGGATACCGTTAATATAAACCGTATCATTTGCTCTACCCGGAAAGATGCTGAACAGCAAATTTTTAAGGTGGAGGTTATGAAAAGGGGGGTAGAGGAAGTAGGCATGGGTACTAAAGTGATCACATTTGCGAAACATATTTCTAACCGTGATGTGGTTAAAGAATTAGCTGATTGTGATCTTTTGATTAGTTGCGTAGATGGCTCTGAGGGCCGGCATATTCTTAATCTAATATCCTCCTATTATTTACTCCCTTTTATAGATATGGGTGTAAAATTAGATGCGGATGGGCATGGGGGCATTAATAATATCTTTGGTACGGTACATTTTGTGCAGCCTGGAGGATCAAGCCTGCTTAGCCGGGGACAGTATAATCTTGATAAGCTTGCGGCTGAGGGAATCAAGCGTACTAACGAAGAGGAATATGCGCGTAACCAATATCTTGCGAATGTTAATGAATCACACCCGGCTGTAATCAGCATAAATATGCAGGTTGCTGCAATCGCGGTCAATGAATTGCTGGCAAGGATACACCCTTATCGGAACATATCGAATGCTGATGTAGATATGGTGAAAGTGTTTTTTACGGACGCCACCTCATATCCCGAAGCGTTTGCTGATCCCTGTCCTTTCTTTAGTAAACTGACAGGAAAGGGAGATATTGAACCATTGTTGAATAATCCAGAGTTAAGTGATGTTTCGGCAGCTGCTTAATTGGATTATAAAGCTTTTCAGGAAAGAAGAGCTTTATAACTACCAGTATGTAGATGATGTACCCGACCAGCTAAGGTCGGGTACCGTTTACCTGGTTGGCAATGCCGGTTACTACTGGCAAACTGTAATGCTGTGCCCTTGCGGTTGTAGTAAGGTACTTTATATGAATCTAATGGATGATTATAATCCTTATTGGAAATATAAAATCGTCGGTAAAACTATCTCGTTAAGCCCATCAATCGACAGGACTGTTGGCTGTCGCAGCCATTTCTTTTTAACCTACGGTAAAATCGTTTGGTGCTGAGGCAAACCATCATTAAGGTTTAAATAACTTTCTTAACAATTATGGGATTATAAACAATCTGAAAAACAATTTTCAGATTGTTTGCTTTTATCATAACAGATAATTAGTTTTAGTAAGTATTTTAATTTAAACCTTATTTGTACCTTTGCAGTCCCAAAAATAGTTGATAATGACTATTTAAATTAATGTTATGGAAAAACTTCAAATATCACAATTTTTAGTACCAGGTGCTGAAATTAAAGCAGTAAAGCTTAGGCAATCTGCTGCCGTAAGACAGGCGATAGAAGAAACCATTCAACAACAGGCTGAAATACTTAAATTAAAAAACGTTGACCAGGAAACTCTTAAATTAGTTGTTCAATTATAATTTAAGTAGTGGATATTCTCGCCTATTCTGAGGAAAACTTAGCCTTAGCTCTTTCTAATAAATATACTTCGCCGGAATTAGTAAAAGTCAAAAAACACTTTAGCTATTTCAAAAAGTATTTAGGTAGCCCTGAGTTGGATGCCAAGACAATCTTAATTGAAGAAAATTACATCAGCCGTGATTATCTTCATGATTATGCGTCTTATTACGCTCTTTGCTTTGAAAAATATGAAAAAGTGTGCCGTCGGGTGCACTTTTTTGATATTGCCATAACCGAAAAAGATTTCGCCAAAACCTTATTACAGCCAAAAGAAGAAACTGAGGAGTTTTGGAAACATTATATTGGGTTTATCGTAATTAAACCTATCCCCTTGAAAATGATAGGCTATACTGTGCTGAAAACCTATTCCAACAGCCAGGAGCTAAATGACAGAAATTTTTGGGGGTTACGAAACTATATTATTCACCTGTACGGCAATAAGATCAAATTAAGATCGCTGGCATTCCAGGAACAAGACTCTGTTTTAGCAGCGTGTGCGACAACAGCGATCTGGTCAATGCTTAACAAGGCTGCTGCTGATTTTCACACCATTTTAAAGTCTCCAAGCCAGATTACCAGTGATGCCGACAAGGTGTCGCCTGACGGCAGCCGTTTGTTTCCCAATAAGGGATTAAGTATTTTACAAATATCACAAGCTATTCTTAATTCAGGCTTGGTATCTGAGATTAAGGAGGGGGATCTTAGGCCTCATAATTATCCTTATAAAGTAGCCAGCATTCATTACCTGAAAAAAATACTAAATGCTTATTCTTGCATCGGTATACCTATTATTTTGGTGGTAAGAGTGCCGAGCGGTGGCGATCATGGGCTTCATGCCATCACGGTATCTGGGTTTAAGACAAATACGCCGCAACCTATTCCCCCGCAAAAAACCATCAGCTATATGTCGGATAATATAGACCGTATATATGTACATGATGATCAATGGGGGCCTTTTGCCAGGGTTAATTTGTACAATGATTCAGATTTGGAGACTCCCTGGACTGAAAATGATTCAGCTAATCCAAAACGCCCTACCGTTGTTACCAATATAGTTGTCCCTGTTTATCCCAAAATAAGAATCTCTTATCAGGATTTGGAGGTGATTGTTGTTGGCTTAGATCGCATCCTGACATTTTTCTTTGATACACAAATTGTTGCTGACCTGGTTTGGGACATCAAAATAAATTATAGTGAAAACTATAAAGATGCGATTAAAAATTCTGCACTTGATGACGACGAAAAAGTTGGTATTTTAACAAAAAGTCTTCCTAAATACATATGGATCGCAAATTGTCACGTTGGCGTTCATAAGCTATTCTCTTTTACATTTGATGCCACAAATATCAATAATGCCATGATTGGGTTGAACGTTGTTTCCTTCCTGCCTGATTCAGTAAAAACTACCCTAATTCAATTTTTGAAGAAAAACAAGCAAACTTTGCAATTCTTGTTTGCACATATGGCCAGTGAACGATACTATGAATTTTTAATAGAAAAGTTGAAGTAAAATCGCCACTCAACTAAAGTATTAAAAAAGTCAAACATTAATCCTTTTTCTGGAATAAAGGTTCTAATACGCTGCGGTGAGATTCGCCCCATTGGGCGGTAACCTCTATCACAGGGATCAAGGTTAGCCCCAGCACTGTAAGATCGTACTCTACCTTTGAAGGACGTTGATCGAATATTGTTTTAGTAACGATACCAAGATTTGTGAGTTGCATCAATTGAGTATCCAACAATCGCCGAGAAGCTTTAGGCATTTTACTATGTAATTCTCCCGGTCTTTTTATACCATTATAGATACACCAAATTAGATTGATCTTCCATTTACCATTCATCACTTCCATAAAAAGGTGAAGTCCGCATTCAAGCTCTACAGGTAATTTCCTTTCGTACATTTACAAATATAGGTCATGCTATTGTATTATCTGATATGGCTTAATTTAGCCATACTTGATTCTATTTGCTTATTAGGTGAGCTTTGAGGTATGAAACATAAATTATTTGGAACACAGTCAGGCCTTCCCGCAAGTGAGCTTATATTGGGAGCTGCAAATTTTGGACAACGTCGGGGCTATGGGGCTGCCATTGAAGAAATACCTAAGATACTGACGACCTATGCGGATGCAGGAGGCAATTTTATTGATGTTGCAGATCAATATCAACTTGGTGAAGCAGAAGTGGCGATTGGAAAATTTATTAAAACACAAAGAGAGAATTACATTATTTGCACAAAGTACACACGCAGCAGTGAAACAAACCCGCCTCCCACTAATCTGGGTAACCACCGCAAAGCGATGCGTCAAGCAGTTGATGCCAGCCTGAAGCGGCTGAATACGGATTATATAGATATTTATATGCCCCATTTTGATGACGGGATCACACCAATTGAAGAAATTGCACGGGGACTTGAAGACCTAGTTAAAGCTGGCAAAATACTATACACTGGTTTGGCAAATTTTCCTGCATGGAAGGTAGCATCTTTTGCAGGCGCAATTCCTTTAACAGCCTTACAAATAGAATACAATCTTGTTCAACGTTCGGCGGAAAGAGAACTATTACCGATGGCTGCACATTTTGGATTGGGTACAATGTTGTATTCTCCGCTTGCTGGAGGATTATTAACAGGCAAATACCGAAAAGGTGCAACAGGGAGGCTTACACATTCATCTCCAGACGGCTTTAAGGAAGATGCTATAACTGAAAATATTTTAAACCAACTGGAATCAATTGCAGCTGAAGTTAATGCCACTCCGGGCCAAGTGGCATTAGCCTGGATTTTGACTAAAAATGATTTCCCTATAATTGGGGCACGTACACTCCTCCATTTAACGGACAGTTTAAGGGCGCTTGATATCCATTTAAGCAAAGATCAGGTTGAACGTTTAGAAAGTGTCAGTAACATCTCATTGGGTTATCCTTATGACCTTCTTAAAACAGTTCAAAAGAATTATTGAAATTTTAAATAGCGGGGCTCTTTTTTATAGGGTTTGATTATGATTAATGGGGTATTTATTCGACAGTTGTTGGATTAGGGTTCATAAATCATATTACTGCCAGCCGTAGAAACGATATGTTTATCTAACGGTATTACGTATGAATAATTATCTCCGCAACAAAACCTGACATCAGTGATTTTGAAGTAGCTTTTAAATCTTTCCTCAAACCCAATTGACAACTTTACATAGACTTTTTTGAGGTCATTAACCGTGTTAATAGGGACTGTAAAGTTTGCACGGTGCATTGTGATTCTATATATCTTCGCAATTGTTTGTTGGGTATAATTTATGTTAATACTTCTAAGGTAGGGCTTGCCATCTATCGGAAAGGGTTGACTGATATTGGAGGTATATGCTACGATAACTGGCTGGTGCATTAATTGCTTAATTAAATTCTTCAAAGAACCGAAATTACCTTTGTTTTTATTATAAAAGTTAAGATCAGCATTTTCAACATCTCCAAAATCATTATTTAACTGCCTATCATCTTCATTATTTGATGTAATTGACTTTTCTTGATCTCCAGGGGTTTTGCTTGATTCTCTAATGATATAATTGTTACTCATAAATTCATAAAAAGATGAACCTGTTACTATACTGTCTCTAGTCATTTGAGACTCCGCTGCTGCTAAAGACTTTGAGTGGACATTAATAAAGCCATTTCTATAAGTGGTATCAGTTTTTTGAAATAATGGATCATTAAACTTCGCCTCGTCCTTTTTATCATACTTCGACAAGACCATAAACTCTATTGCTACATTACCGATAGGTAGCCTTTGACTTCTAAGATCAGAAATAGTCGAAGAGGAGTATTTGAGCACCTCACCAATAGATTTTATTTGGGCATTGTTACGGATTAAAATTGAGTCGTCCTTAACGATTAACCCCTTTGATATTACTAATTGCTTTTTAAGTGAATCTGAAATGATTTGCGATAGCTTATAATTATTCCTTAGTTGCTCAACATATAACTCATTCTTTTTCTTTGCCTCCGCCTCGCTTTTTTGGGAATCAATATGTGATAACCATGAAAAAATCGATGAAACAATGGCGCTAATAATTGCTACTACAAAAACGATCTTACTATATTTTTTACGCCGGTCATTTCTGAATGAATATGCGGCAGTTGCGATAATCGCGAATGAGGTAATGAAAAGCTGAAAGAAAAAGCCCATCAATCATCAGGTTATAAGTTCTGTAATTTACAAAACGGATGGATGAAGAGCAATTAGTATTTACCATTTAAAAATGGGTAACTTTATTTATCTATATCTACTACAATTGAAATTATTAGATGAGTAAGTTTTCCATCGATGTCCCAGATAATCCTATAACTAATAGTAAGCCTGCACCTTACCCTACTTCCGCCAAGACGGAATTGGACGCCGTCTCTTTATTTAACTATTTATTAAATAAAACTCATATTAAGGGTGAAGCTAAGTCTTTAGATAAAAATCCTAACGGTGATGGCATTCTTGAATACACAAACGAGATGCAAATTCCATTGGGAAGGTTTGAGGTTCAGGTAAAGACATTACAGAAAAAAAATTATCAAAATCCAAAATATCAATGTGAGAAAACGTTTTTATCCCATTGCCATCACACAAATTTGCCTGTGATTTTAATTGTTGTCAATGTCAACGATAAAATGGCATATTGGCTTCACATTGATGCCAAGGTAATAAGAGATGCCGGCAGAAAAATTAAAAAAGAATCGCTGGCTATTACCTTACCCAAAGAGAATGTCATTACCAAAGATGAAATAGGATACCTGGCCAAATGGGAACAAATCATCTTGGATGATGCAGAAACAAAACGTGAAAATGCAGCGTTAAAAATTAGGCAGTCCGAAATGGAAGCGGAATTGGTAGGTATCAGGGAGAAATTAGGTCCGCAACTTACCCTTTCGACAAGTGAGATCCGTGTTTTTCAAAACTTTATTGATGAATTTAACCGCCTATTAGATTTCGAGTTTAAGGCAGTTAAGCGAGCTCACTATCCTGATTATTGGAAAATTGGTGTTGGTATAGTTCAAAAATCTAACGATTCAGTTGCATTCTTTTTGCTACCAATTCAATATGGCAGCAATGATTTGGTAATCAGGCAATTGAAAGAAAGCGATTCGGATATTCACAATTATTTTTTCGATGAGCATCGAGCCTTAATGTACCTGGATAGGACATTTGAAACCCTTGAACAAAATCCAGGCCCACAATCCTACAATTTATTAAAATCAGAAATATTAAGGGTCGTTAAAGATGAACGATTCCCTCTTCCAGACGCCTTTCTTGCAAACGAATTTGTCAGCTCCTTCGTATCAAATTTTAGTGTTTGGCTTGGTATTGACGAACAAAATTCCAAATTATCATTAGACGAACTTCGCATTTTGATTACTACAATTTTGCCTGTAGCCATAGAATCAAGTTTTTCCTATATAGCAGAATGGGTCACACATCAAGATCATTCCATAGACAGTTATAAGGAACGTCGGCCACATCCGATATTTCGAAAACGGATTGATGAAGCCCGCGAAAAGCTTCGATTGGGCTATAGGCCCAAAGTGCAAATTACCTTATCATCAAAAATATATCCAATTAACCTGCTGCTATATTATATCAACTTTTTAATCGCCCAGGGTAAAAATGAGATAGTTGAAGTTTACGTAGGCGGTCAAACCAGATTTCAAAATGTAAACCTTATGCCCTCAGGTTGGAACAGACCTGTTCTACATGAAAATTTAAAACGTTTTTTTACGAGTTTCCCGAGGTTATACCGGGATTATGTGCGTGTCGCTTTCCCTTTGCTTACCCAGGAACTGGAATTATTTGAAAATTGCCAGTTAATATTATTTGTCATTAGATCAACCGGTATCTCCAATCAACGGCCGCATCTTCAGTGTTATAGAATGGAACATGAGGATAAATCCCTGTTTTTAACGGATTTTTTGTTAGATACAGATCCTGAAAATCCGGTTACCGAGAATAATGGAGCTATCTCTTGGGAAAACCCTTATATAGATTTCAAAGGCACAACCTTTAAAGTTAAGTCCGTATCCGGAATGGCTGTCGAATTTATGTTTCAACCCTTGCCAACGTATGCCCTGATTCATAAATACCTTGAAGAGAAAATGTCAAAATATTTAAGATCAAAAATAGAACTTTAAACGAGTCTATAGTTTCCGGAGTTTAACACCCCATTGGAATTGCACCGGATCTTCATCAGTTAAGTGAATATTGGTATGCACCACCAGGCTTTTTGGCGGAATACCGAGTAACTCGGCAACTTTTAATTTAAAGCGGCTGAATGTCAAATCTTCCCGGTGGATAAACCTTGATTGATCTTTTTCACCATCTTTCATGATAATTTGGCCTTCAAAGGAAATAGATTTAACGATGTAAACTATTTCTATTCTTTCATCATCTTCTCTCCAACTGAGTTTGTATTCCATTTTCTCCAAAAATACATCGATGCTTTTTCCGGTTTCATCCGCAGTCGGTATAAAAAACAATTTGGGTTTAAACGGCATCAACTCATCGCGGATAAAGTCGAAGGATTTCGCAAATCGTTTATCGGCTTTTATGGCATCAACATAAGAAAGATAGATTAGTCCTTTTCTATCCTCTCTGAAAAGCCCGTTCTGATCGAAGTACATCTCGAAAACGATGCCTTCCAAAACAGGGTTTCCATTTTTCTTTTGGAAAGGTAATACCCGGCTTTCCAGGTTTTCGATAAACTTTATGGATTCAAACTCACCACCAACGGCAGCTTGCAAAATGTTTCGTCCAATAATAAACAATAGATCTGAATCTAGAGATGCTCCAGTCATTTGTTTGAATCGCCGCACTGCAGGTCCCTGGTCATAAAAATTATGGCTTTTGAGATCTTCGATTATGCTCGTGAGTTTTGAATCGCCCCCTCCATCGTATTGCGCATCGGCAACAGCAAATGTGGCATACTTACTTGAACTTGCTTGAATATAACTACCTGAGTTTAGAATGAAAGGAGCAGTTAGGGATGTGTGCTCCCAGGTGATCTGCTCTTCGTTTGTAAAAAGTGAAACAGAATTTCGAACGTTTTTGAAAAAGTCCTCGATGCTAATGCCCTGATTTACTACATGCGCGAGTAATGCCCGGGTATAAACTCCGTTTCTGTCAGTTTTCAGGCCGTCATCAGCTGTTTGACCTGGCGAGGTAGAGTAAGCAATGATAGTTCCTTTGGGTGCAAAAATTGGCGCCATTGCTTCGGTTGATAAACTACGCTTCTTACCGAGAATAGCCAGATCCTCGCGGCAACAATCAAGGATAATAATATTCATCGCGTTTTTGGCGTCTTCCATTGCATCAAGTACCACCCTTAAATTTAATGAACCCCTGATAATAGATTCTGCAGTGAATAACGTATCGGTGGCAGTAAGAAAGTTCTCTCCATTGTGTTGAAAACCATGCCCGGCATAAAAAAACAAACCAATGTCATAATTGTCAAGTTCTGCTCGAAACGAAGCAACCTCCGCATCCATTTCATCGATACCTGCATCAATTACGGGTTTTACAACGAAACCAATTTTACTTAGTGCATTGGAAAAATCGGTAGCGTCATTCGCCGCATTAAATAGCTTTTTACGTTTGGAGTAAGCTGCATTTCCGATGAGTAAAGCGAGTGCCCGCATATATCTGATAAGGTCTTATAATTAACAATGGTACCACTTTACAGTGATATTAATCAAAGCTAAATATTTCTTGGCTTATGATGTAAATTTGTAGATATTTCAATAAACCAATCTCAAGGAATGTTAACCAGAGGACATATCATAGGAAAGATCGTTGACGACATCGCAGGATTAAAATACCAGGTTCAGACACGTAATAAAGTAAATATTTATGAATTGAATACCTACGTGGAAAGTTTCTTCAGAGAAACCTTAAATACGGTCTATGGGTTAAGTTTGGTTAATCTAAATGCAGACCGAAGTAACAATCCTGGTCTTGATCTCGGCGATGCAGCAGCCCAAATCGCATTTCAAATAACAAGCACGACCACGACTGCAAAGGTTAATGAAACCCTTGATGTCTTATCGGCTGCACAGTTAACAACCTATCCAAAAATCAAAGTGTTTATGGTCGGTACCAAGCAAGGTAGTTATACAATTAACCCTAACCTTGTCACCAAGACCGGCTTTAATGAGAACCAGGATATAATTGATCTGGATGACCTTCTAAAGGATATCATGGTTTTACCTATCGAAGCTCTTGATGTGCTTTTTAAACAATTCCAGCGCGAGTTTCGGAAATTAAAAATGGAATTTGAGACGGTAGATACCGAGGGTAATTATGAATCTTCGCTATATAACCGGATTGAAAAACAGCCCAACCTACCGCCGAAGAATGCAAAAAAGCTAAAAGACTTTATTGGAGATGAAATTAAGATCAAACATATTTTAAAAAATTACCGGCTACTTGCGGAACTACCACGGTTTTCAAGGGAACTGATTGCGATAATTGGTGATTTTGGCAAATTTGAAAAATACGGCTACCTGCGTGAGGATTGGGGTATCCTCCCGCAAATTCTTGAACGCAAGTTAATGATGTCGCGAAAGGAATTAGAGGACGAGTTGTTGATCCTGATCGATGCTGGTTTAATCTATTTTGGAGAAAAAGACATTGAAGAAAAGCCGCACCCCGTGGTTGCCTTAAAAGGGGAAATCCTTAATGGCATAGTGAGCTGGGCCAATGAGGAAAAACACCCGCTTAAAACCTTACTTAATACCTTAAATTTTACAGTTCTCGATAAATGATTCATCCACTCCACGAAGAAATAAATCAGCATTTTATAAAGGTGTATAATGCGTTAACTGCTTCCCAGTAGGCTCATCCTCAGTTTTAACACGCACGGCAACCTGTATTGCTGACAACTTAGGTTTTAAAGTATCTTTTCAATACACTCCCCAGCTTATAGCTTTTTAATTACCAGATGCATCAACCCCGGATCACTCAACAACCTTTCCATCTCTGGCTGAATGATCTCTTGTACATCCTGCTTGATTTGTAAATAACTACGCTGTACTATCCCGCTGTTGATCTGCCGGACCATCGGCAGTTCCCGGTAACCATCAATTTCTTTTTTCAACGCTTCGTGGCCATTAATGATCTCGCAATGAAATGCTTTCAACTCGATCTTTTCATCTGGGTTATCGGCTACCATGCCCACAAACTCACCCGAGCTTAATGCTGAAATACGCGATGCGGGCACCGCGGCCTCCAGTTGTTTAGATCGGCTGATGGAGGTGTCTGTGCGGTTGATGGATAAACTTTCCTTGTCCTGCATCATCCGGCCGATCTTTTCTGAAACATATTTAGCCGTATCGCCGGATTGGGTAAAACACACCGGCAATATTGATAAAAGGTTTTTCATGCACAGGGTTTGTCAGGAGAAAAAATTCCGGATTGTCGTCCTTCAGCTCATTAAAGCTTAAGCTAATTTCACCAAAAATAATTTTTAACTGCTCATAGCTAAGCTGCTGTTGAAGCGGTTTTTTCTGCAGCCACTCGCGGATGAGGTACCGAATACGGAAATAATGAGCAGGAAAATCCTTAAAGAGTTACACAGAGCAGTTCTGCGGGCCATCTAAAGCTGAATAATAAAAATCTAAATATAATTAAGTCCCGCTATGCATTTTTACGGCGATATAATACGCGATCCAGCCTATCTTTTAAGTTTCATATTCGGCCTTTTTTTTGTGTTCTTAATGTACATTTGCAGCTTATGTTCTTTGCAATTTTATTTGTAAAGTTCATCGCTGCTCCGGTAGTGGTGAGCTTGCTTTCAGCTCAGCTGAAAGATTGGTTTAAAAAGAAGTAAGCTACGCGCTGCTTCGACCGAGATCAACTAAAAAAACGAGATCATTAGGCACTTTTACTTTCAGGTGCCGCATCCTTTTGCCGGGCAGCGATCGTTAAAAACCGCTGCCCGTTATTTTACCACTTAAACTAACCTTATTTTAATCAAATGACAACCCAGACAGAACGCCAATATTCAATAACAGAAGTCCTGGTTAAAACTACCTACCAGATCTCAGTACATAAAGAACCATCTTTTGACAGAATGCCTATTGGTTTTGGTGCGGGCTTCTTTTTGAATTATAAAAAGCACTTGTTCTTTATCACAGCCGACCACAATATTCATTTTGACGATCATGCGCTGAATGAGCGAACGGGTGTGGATAATCATGTCGGTATTTTAAATAATGTAAGCGATAAGGCAAACTTTTCTACGGTGATGTCACCTGTTGGTGGGTTTTATTTTATGGAAAGCTTTGATATTTCAAAAGAGGACTTGGATTTTCAGTTGTTTGATGTTGCGATCAGTTTGGTTGACCGCACGAAATTTGAGGCTCCATTTTTGACCGACGAAGAATTCCTGGACGCGGATGGTGTGCAATTGGTGGCCGCTAAAGCACACAAATTTGAGCTTTCTGAGGAACATATAGCACAACCGTCAACCGAAGATTGTTACTTTATTTATGGAAAGATCAAGCCGCAGTTAAAGGGGCTAATACTGCACAGGGAGAATACTTTTAAAGAAAATATTAGTTATGTGGCGTCCGCCGGGAGTTACTTATTATTGAATACTGCGGAAGAAATAACGGATTCAAAAGATTGGGAGGGTTTGAGCGGTTCGCCTGTGCTGAATCAGAACGGTCAATGCATCGGCGTATTGTGTTCGGTGAATGAAGGTTCCAAAGCCGTTTTTGTGAAGCCCTTTAGCAAGATCATGCCGCTATTAGACTTGATCATAGTGCAGGAGCAATTGGAAAGGGATAAAAAGCTATGAGAATCTATAGTGTAGAGTTATTGGTATCAGGGGCAGTCACAGTCCGTCGGGCAGTCGAGTTCAGGACGGATAAAGAGCTTGACCTTGGTAGTGTTTTTCAAAGCGATGTTTCCATCAAGCCGCACAAACAGGGATTTTTGATTTCATCAACTGTTCATACCGCCGATCAGGACCGGGCGCATAAAGTGGCATTGCTATTTATAGGGAAAATGCTGGACATCCTGGTTATGCGTGTCAATTCACCTTTAAATGTAAGCCTGAATGAGTACAGGCAGGTTACTGACAGAAATATAGTCAGGGCTGTTATTGACCGGGCAGAATTTACGTTCTGCTTTGAACTGGCCAGGAACCTGAACCTTCAGGAAAACAAATTACTGAGGGCTTTTAGCTGGTACCGTAAGGGCTTATATACGGACGATCCGTTTGACAAGTTTCTTGCGCTTTGGAACGCGATCAGCGTTATCGCTGATGGTTATTGTAATGATAATGAAAGAACCCGGTTAGGAGTAATTAACCGGATATGGGACTGCTTTATCACGTTATGGGGGCCATGTGCTGATTGGGAATACGTCGGTGGTAATGATCAATGGGTCAATGATAATAACGAAATCCGGAATAAGATTGCCCACGGCGGGGTGACAATAGACGCCAGGTATGTTGAAAACGTGATAAGTAACCTTCCCGCTGTCCAAAACGTGGCCTATAAACTTTTAACACAATGGGCTACCAGGTTAGGCAGGAATGTGTTTCAGCAAGTATAATAAAACCTACTTGAGATCTTTAAATTTTAACGTCCACTCCCTTCATCCCCGAGTATCGTGTAATCACAGGTGAGTTCTTCGTCAATCTCAATATCTCTCAATTATCGTCATGATCTCCCAGAGATCCGCGCCTTTTAGCAGTGGAGAACGTGAAATTTAACCTCGAAAAAACCAGTGGAGAATAAATAAAAAAACAACAAAAATCGAGAAAAAGTTGTTATTTTTATGAAAGAGTTTAAGAACCGCGATTCTGATATCTTAGATAAGGATTTCAATTACAATTTTCGACCAAAAACTCTGCCAAAACTCTGCCAAAATCACTTAAAAACTGCAAAATGAAAAATCAAAAACCGCTCTCAGAGCATCAAAAACGCAGTTTGAGTAATGCAATAACGGCTCTTGATAATCCGATATTCTCCACTTGATAATCAAGGCTTTACAAAACATTGTAAAGCCTTTTTTTATTTTGGGTATACTATGGGAATACCAAACATGCATTATAATAGCATTCATTGAGGTTCAAATCATTTGAAACTTTCCTATATCTGACCTCTTCTATCTGCATCCATTTAAAAATATTGTCCCATCGGATTATTAGGAACCAATAATGTTCAATATTTGATAAAAAATTCATCGATATGGCGACAAATGATTCTAAAAGGAATAGCGGACCGGTGTTTGCGAATCATCTAATGACTGTTCAAGATTTACTCAATTTTAAAACCGAGTTATTAGAGGAATTAAAAACTTTGATATCAAAATACACCAGTCAACCTATTAAAAGATGGTTAAAGTCCTTTGAGGTAAAAGAACTGCTACATATTTCAACCGGGACACTTCATAATCTTCGGACAAATGGAACTTTGCCTTTCAGTAAAATTGGAGGAGTTGTGTTTTATGACATCGAAGCAGTGGAAAAGGTTTTGGAAAATCACACAACTTTAAACAAAGGCGAAGGTTAAATATCTCAAATTCTTTTATTTAAGGCCTCTTAGGACATGTTTGTAATCATGGAATGATTTTGATGTTTCTGGCAATATCGCGTTTATACTTTACCAATGGATGATGATCAAATTCGCTTTCGAAAAGCTCCCGGCCAAAAACCTGTTTTTTTACTTCAGCAAAGGACATTCCTATTGCATCAGCCATTTCTTTTATCCGGGTATCCGGATAATCAACACTGAGTTTTATCAACCGTAAAGCTTCCTTTTTATGAAAGGCATACCGCCCCCGGATCTTCAACTGGCTGATGAAAGCTTCATGTGAGGCCTGGTTGTTACTGAAGTCCAGTTCAATCGCGTAATCATCCTGCTTTTTGATACTTTTATTTTTCTGGTGATACCACAATTTGAACGTAACGTCTTTGTGGAAGCTGTAGTGGGGTGAACTGGGACTGGAATAGGTGGCATCAGTGTCGTAAAGCTTGCCCTCCCCTTTGAATTTTGAATTGCAGGCATAACAGCTGGGAACAAAATTGAAAAGGCAAAGGCTAAGGTAGGGGAATGTTTTCTTTAAATAAAAATGATCAAGTGTAAAATGGTTGTGTGTACCGGATTCGTCAAAAGCGAGCAAATCTTTTTGAACACTTATGGGCATCTGGCTTTCCGAAATGGCTGTGAATGATTTTATCTTTCTTAGCTTGTAGATTTTCTGAGCGCGAGCAAGTTTGATGCCCGGGAACAGTTGCAAATTGGCCAGGCTTGCACGGTTTATAAAATCAAGTCCACCCTTAAAATCTCCGAGTTGACTAAAACTAAAAATGCTGTCAATATTACAATAATAGCATGATATCAGTTCGATGTCCTGTTGCGCCATAAAAAAGGCTGCAATTTGTGTTTGCATTTTCGTGTACTGGCTCAAGGGTGCCAGGTTATTTTTTCGCTGTTTGCTGATCAGGCTTTGTTTTTCGATTTCTGCATGGAGACTTGGCAACTCCTGAAATGGTGCCGTCAATAAGTATTCCCAGGTCAATGGATCTCCATTGGCCAGGGTAATCTTAGCAAGTGTGTTATTTAGCTTTGGCCGGGCGTCAAGCACACTTTTCACGGCTGCCGTATAATTGTCTTTAAAGGCCTTTAGACCTGCCTTAGTATTAGGATATGGAATCTGTATCATTCAGGTTCTGTAACTCTTGATTTAATTGTGCAATTTTAGCTTCGATGGTTGCGCGCCTGCTGGGCGGTGGGTTTTCTGACAGCAATAATTTTTGGTCCAAATAGTTAAGGTGATTTTCCAGGACACCCCTAACGAGATTTTCACCAGTTTGGCGGACAATAAAGTGAAATTTTTCCCGAACCTTACGATAATCTTCCGTGAAAGCAGGTAACTTCCCGGGCTCTGCCGTTCGCGTCTTTTCGTACCATCCGATAATTTCTTTGTACTGCACCCGGGCAAAATCACCGGTGGTTGCTTCCATAAAAAAGCTGGTGCTCAGCATTTGGTGGATGTTGCCGCCGAAAGTAAGGGAATCACTTTCAAAGACACGGCCGTCGGCAATACTGAGTACCTGGTTTGCTGGGATATCAGATAGGATAAACGGAGAATGGGTTAATAAGAGTATATTAATTCCTGTGATGTTCGGTATCACCAAATGATCGAGATATTCCAGGAGGTCATTAAGGAATTTACGCTGATATTCGGGATGAAAATAAAGTTCGATTTCATCCAGCACCACATTGATCCGTTCGTATTTTTTTTTCTCACTGGTTTCCGGAGTTTTGAATACAGAATTTACATTCAGGATATGATAAGCAATCGCTTGGATGGTGTGGATGTATTGCTGTTCACCGGAACTTAACCTGTCAAATCGGTCTCCGTTTCTCATTAGGAATCGTGGGGTGAAGGGCGCGATCGGGATCAGTTCAATTGGCTCAAGATCTGGATTTTCATTGGTGTAATCTTCCAACCTTTTAGCAAAAAGCTCTACCGGTATTTCAATCCATTTTTCATTATCGTATTTAATTCTAACATCATCAAGTCTAAGCGGATCGTATTTGTAAAAATGTAGGGCTTGCCGCAGTTTCAGTGTAATATGACTTTTATCTGTTTGCAGGTTTCCAATAAAATCCTTCAGGTTCTTTATGCCGGGGATATTCTCGGTGGTATAAGTGTTGTAATATTTTTGCCGGTATTCCGGATATTTAACAGCAATTCGGATCAGTTTTCTGATCACGTAATGCATGGTCAATGATTTCCAGTCTTCTGACTGCAATGTTCTTTCGGCTGCCTCATCGATAGCTTCTCCCAGTAAGGTAAGATAAACCAGCTCAAAGATCTCTTTCAATGTAAGTCCACTTTCCCTTGTCATATATTCAATGACATTTTCAATGGCGTGCCCCTCACAGCGCTGTAGTTTATCCCGGTCAATGATAAATCTTATCGTTTCAACAAATTTACCAGGCAAGATCTCTCCTTCGTTTGCTTTATTTAACATCAGATTGGACAACAACCTGATCTGTGCAAAGTGGAGTTCTCCATTAACAGTAATTGTTCCTTTTTCCCGATAGGGATTGATGACAACCGGGGTTTGGTATCCATCATTCTTATGAAATAATCGGTGTACCCACAATCCGATGACATCCTCATTCAACCCATAGAGAGAATAGTTGACGCCAATGGTGTAAAAGAATTCCGTAAGTGGAATTTTATCTCCGGCAAAAAGATCATAAAATATGATGTTTGCGGCGTTAGCTATCGGCTTTTTGAAATTACCACCAATGACGATACAACGAAAAGATGAGCCGCACTTATAGTAAACTTCCAACTGGAGGTCTTTTTCAATCCCCTCTAACTGGTCATGCTCCTGTTTTCCTTTGTTTTTTGTAAAGTCTATCTTTAGTAACCCGTTTTCCCGGGCGACGATGTAACAACACAGGAAAAATAGTTCCACGATCGTACTTTTACCGGAACCGTTTTTGCCAACGACTGCGGAAACATTGATGTGTGGCTTGATCTTTTTGGTAAATAAGCCGAAGTCTGTCGCTACTTCTTCGATAGTGATGATCTGACCATCGTCGTTTTTTTTATAACGATAATTAGCATACAGCGGATACAGTTCTCCGGGCTGCAGATTGTTACAGTACTTTCTGCTGCAGTCCTTACGTGGTCGAATAGCAAGAAGTTTAAAGTCGTTTGGGTATTCGGGCATGTGATGCTTAGGATATTTTAAAGAGCCAATCTAACACTCTTTTGCTTAATAAAGGAAAATTTCACAGGAGATACGATAAGTTAAAATGCAGCCTTTCAGACAACATTGATGATCTTTACAGTATATGATATCCCGTAACGGGTAGCAACACTGTTAATATTTTCAAAGAAATGGCCTTTATTGAGCTCTTGCATAATGCCGCCCACCAGTTTTAGTTTTTCCAACTTGCACTGGTAACGAGAAAGCCTGGCTAACAAAAAAACTTCAACCAGGTTGATCTTTTCGGCGAGGGCTTTAGCTTCCTGTAATTGGGGATGTAGCAATTTGGCTTCTACGACCGCTACGTCGCAAAAATCAAGCATCTGGTCGTTAAATGCTGCTACGGGGGCGTTAAAAAACAAGCCGCTGTGTGCGTAAAAAAGCGAACGCCAAGCATGGCGTGCTTGCCAAAAGAGGTAAAAGTAAGGGGTTGAATGGTTTGTCCCCATAGTTGTACATCGAGTGCATTTATAAAGCTGCCATTCACTGTTTTTTGCGGTGCGCCATCTCCAATGTTGAACATAATTTCGATGTAGCCGGTAGCAAAAACTTTGTCTTCGGTAATTATAGCGGTATCCGTTTCACATGTAAAATAACATTGAACATAGGGCCATAAAATGTCACTCGGGATAAATTCCTGGTACCGCATTTAATTTAACTATCAAACTAAGTTAAAAGAAAAAATGATAGCGCATACGGTTGTTTCATTCGCACGGAATGGATGTGTCTATGCTTTTACCCGCCTAAACGTACAGATGTAGTAGGCCAGCAATGCCATACTGCTGCCAATTAAAACCCCACCCAAAACATCTGATGGGTAATGCACCCCTAAGTACATCCTTGAAAAACCCACCGTAATGGCCCAGCAGTAAACAGGTATAATGAGTCGCTTTTTGGGATACACCAACGATAAAATGGCCGCCAACACAAAAGCATCGCAACTGTGGCCGGATGGGAAAGACCAGCCTCCTCCGGGCCCTAAATCACGAATTACCAGGTATACATCCTGCGGGCGTACCCGGTGTATGATATGTTTTAGTACAGTTGCCAGCAAGCCGGATAACGCTGCCGCTAAAGCAATTGCTCGTAGCTGTAGTTTGATAGCCTTAAACCGTTTTATAAACGATATTATTAAAGCCAGTGCAGCTACAACATAGGTAATGGTGCCGGCTATGTTAGTTATTGTTAAAAATAGCCAATCCATAGTTGGGTTGCGGTAGCTGTTGAGGGAGATTACGATTTGGCTATCGTAACTATAAAATACCGACGACAACAGCACCGCGGCTATTAAAACCACCAACAAAATGAGAATTAGTTTTCTGTATTTTATATCAGCCATCAGCATCCGTCGGGTAAAAGTTATACGCTGTTTGCAGCTAAAAATTAACTGCAAACGGCTATAATGGGGCAATAGTAACACTTTGTTTGCTAAAAAGGCGAACCGCTTCCTGTACGGGCATTGTTTTTTATGAGATTTAATACATTTTGGTGTTTTATTTAACAAGAGCTGATTTAATGCTACAACAAAATTAGCTCCCATGGGTTCTACCATAAGGAGGATAGTTAACATATAGCTAAAAAGAAGTTAACATTGTTCCCGAATTTTAATTCTTTAATCAATGCTTTACTAATCGGGCATTTTTAAAGCAGCTATTTTATATGTATAAATATATTGTTGTCGCGCTCTTTTTTATTCCTTCTGCTTTGTTCGCCCAAAGCGTAATCCCTCAAAAAGATGCCAAAGTTGATACCGTTGGTAAAACAGATTTGATAGATATTGCCAAAGGCATATTTCATGTTAAGCCGGGCGCGCCGCCGCCAGATAATAAAAAACGCATATACTTTTCTGTTTTACCGGTAAGTGGCGCCGCCCCCGGCGGTACCGGCAGGGCCTTGGTAACCAGTACCACGGCAGGCGTTTACCTGGGCCCCAAAAATACTACTAATCTATCCAGCGTATCATTTGCGCCGTACTGGAACTTTCATAGCCGTTTTGGTTTGCCTTTGCGTTCCAGCATCTGGCTGCCGGATAATACCTGGAATATCCAGGGCGATATCCGTTTCCTGGTGTACCCTCAATATACCTGGGGACTGGGCAGCAGCCACAACAGCAGCGAAAAAACATTGGTAGATTACCGGTACATCCGTTTTTATCAAAGCGCGCTTAAACGCATCACCCCTTACTTTTTTGCGGGTGTCGGCTATAACCTCGATTATCACTCTAATATTAAAAGCGACGATCCTAATGTGGATCTTAAACAATATACCGGTTATCAATACGGAACGGCTGGTAGTTCACTATCGTCGGGTATAAGTTTAAATGCTGTGTACGATACCCGTAATAATTCCATAAACCCTTTGCCGGGCGCCTATGCCAATTTTGTATACCGTGTAAACCCCGGTTTTTTGGGGAGTAATGATAGCTGGCATTCGGTTTATATTGATATGCGCAAGTACATCCCCTTAAACCCGGCCAACAAAAGCCAGCAAAATACTTTAGCTATTTGGACGTATTATTGGACGGTGCTAAATAGCAAGGCCCCTTACCTTGATTTGCCAAGCGTTGGTTGGGACCCTTATAACCGGTCGGGCAGGGGGATGGATCAAAACCGTTATCGTGGGCGTTCCTTGTTTTACCTGGAGGGTGAGTATAGGCGCGATATCACAGAAAATGGTTTGTTGGGTTTTGTGGTATTTGCCAATGCCAACACGGTGAGTGGCTCAGGAACCATCTTCACGTCATGGCATCCCGCTGCGGGTACCGGCCTTCGGATCAAATTCAACAAAGGATCAAATACCAATGTTGGTATCGATTACGGCTTTAGCAAGGGGTATAATTCCATCAGCGTGGGGCTTGGCGAGGCCTTTTAATCTAAGAGCCCCTGGCCTGGTTTTATTGTGATTGCGCAAGCGCTTTTATCTTACCCAATATATTTACCAGATCTTCTAACTTCATCGGTTTTGACAGGTAATCGTCCATGCCGGCCTGCATACAAATTTCCCGGTCTTCGGGCATGGCATTGGCGGTCATGGCGGCAATATAGGGTTGTTTGATATTTAGTTTACGAATATGCCCCGTGGCTTCCAATCCGTCCATCTCGGGCATCTGGATGTCCATCAGGATAATATCGTAGGTTTTTTCCGTTAACTTATCCAGCACTTCCTGTCCGTTAAGCACCATATCTATGTGCTTATAGCCTAATTTACTCAATACCCTTTCTATCAGTTTCTGATTAATGGTATTGTCTTCAGCAACAAGAATTTCTAAAGGATGTTCTGCAGCAAAATCGGCCGATAGGATACTTTTGCTCGGCGCTTCGGCACTAACGGTGCCCTGTTTATCAAATGCTTTTTCGATAGACTGGCACAAATGGTGCAGCTTAACTGGTTTTACCAGTATAGACGAAAACAGCCCCGGGAATTTGCTCCTGGTTTCGTCCCCAATAGAACTAAGCATTATAATAGGCGGCGTGTCATTTTTAACTTTTACCGCTCTTGCCAGGCCTACACCATCCATCTCCGGCATTTCCATATCGGTGATCAGTAGTTTTATACTGTTGTCGCCTTCCATAACGGCTAAAGCTTCTGCCCCCGATAGTGCGGTAACCGGATCAAGCTTCCAGTTCAGCAACTGCGTTTTAAGAATAGTTAAGTTAGTTTGATTATCATCAACAATTAAAACACGCAGGCCTTTTAAACTGGTAAGGTCGCAAATCAAGGAGCGTTTAATCGGGTTTTTGCTTCTGATGGTTTTTATTGAAAAGCTAAATACCGATCCTTCACCATAGGTACTGTCGGCACCTATTTCGCCCCCCATCAGGTGTACCAGTCTTTCGCAAATGGCAAGACCTAAACCGGTGCCGCCGTATTTACGGGTGGTTGATGAATCAACCTGCGAGAAAGCTTTGAAAAGTTTAGATAGTTTTTCTTTAGGAATGCCTATGCCTGTATCCCTGATGCTAAAACCAATTTCAACATCGTCATTTACCTTGTTGATAAGGTGTATCTTAATAAAGATTTCGCCTTGGGAGGTAAACTTAAGTCCGTTGCTAATCAAATTAATCAATACCTGGCGTAAACGTAAGCTATCGCCAATAATATGAGTAGGTACATCTTCGTCTAACTGGTATACCAAATCTATCTTTTGTTGGGCGGCCTTGCGGGCAAACAGGTCAAGCACTTCCTCAACAGACTGGCGCAGATCAAATTCCTCTCTCTCCAGGTCCATCTTGCCCGATTCAATTTTCGAGAAATCAAGAATGTCATTAATCACGCTCAGCAAGCTTTCGCCGCTGCTGATAATGGTATCCGTGTACTCGCGCTGCTCATAATCCAGGCGGGTTTCTGATAACAGAGAAGCCATGCCGATAACCCCGTTCATAGGTGTACGGATTTCGTGGCTCATAGTAGCCAGGAAAATGCTTTTGGCCTGGTTGGCTTTTTCGGCTTCTTCGCGGGCGAGGTGCTCCTGCTCTTTTTGTTTTACCAGCTCGTCATTAATAGCATGCAGATGTTCGGATTGTACCAGCAGCTCTTCAGATTGCGACATCAACTCTTCCGATTGTACACGCAACTCCTCGTTAGCTTCCTGTAACTCGTCCGATTTAAGGTTCAGCTCTTCATTTTTAAGCTCAATTTCGTGGGTACGCTCTTTTACCAGTCGTTCAAGTTCTGCTTTCTGTTTCTTTATTTTCCTTAACCTGTAAGTGTAAAAGCCGTAAATAATATTGACAATAGCAAGCAGTACCAATAACCTAAACCACCAGGTAACCCAAAACGGAGGGGTAATTACTATGGTTATAGACGCGCCCTTTTCATTCCATATGCCATCATTATTAGATGCTTTTACGTGGAAGGTGTAAGTGCCCGGGTCAAGATTGGTGTAGCTGGCCTTACGCTCAATACCTGCATGCATCCATTCTTTATCCAGCCCGTCTAACTTATAATCGTATTGGTTATTGCGGTTGATGATATAATTAAGCGCGACAAAATTGAAGGAGATGGATGATTGATTGTAATTAAGTACAATTTTTTTGGTAAAACTGATATCCTGCTTCAGGATAGAGTCGGCACCACCGGGAACGATGTTTTTGCTGAAAACCTGGAAATCGGTAATATGAACCGGGGGAATAAAGCTATTGATCTTAATTTCATCCGGATAAAAGCGATTAAAACCTCTTATACCACCAAAGTACATTTCGCCGTCGCGGGTTTTAAGGTAGGAATTGGCTTCAAACTCCATGCTTTGCAGGCCATCGTAAGTATTAAAGGCTTTGCATTTGCCGGTATTGGGATTAAGCTTCACCATACCGTTTGAGGTAGATATCCACAGGTTATGCCTGTTGCCTTCGGTAATGCCTTTTATAAAGTCAATATCCAAACCAACCTGGTGGGTGTACAGTTTAAAGGTATCATGCGCTTTATCAAACAGGTAAAGGCCTGCCATGCCTACCCATACACGGCCCTTGCTATCGGTAAATATTACCCTTGAGTCGGTTTGCTTTTTCTCGTGGTTAAAATAGTGCGAAAAGCTTTGCGTTTTTAAATTATAACGGTTTAAGCCGCCATCGTCGGTACCAAACCAAACGTTACCGTCATGGTCCTCGCCTATAGAAACCACGTTTTTACCGCTAAAGCTGGTTTTGCCATCAGGCGATTTGGTGACGTGTTTAAACTGGTGGGTTTTACTATCTAAAAGATTTAGTCCGCCAAAATAGGTAGCCACCCAAAAATTGCCCTGGCTGTCCAGCAGCATGCGCTGCAAAAAATCGGAACTTAAGGCATTGGGATTTGCCGCGTTGGCCCTAAACCGGGTAAAGGTGCCGGTATTGGGGTTCATGAGGTTTAAGCCGTTACCCCAGGTGCCAACCCATAAATTATCCGCCCCATCCTGGGCTATAGCCTGTATGGCATCGCCCGATAGGCTTGATGCATTATTGGGAATATTTTTATAATGCTGAAACGTGTTTTTTTCCCTGTCAAAAAGGTTTAACCCACCGCCGTCGGTACCAATCCATAAGCGGCCTTTACTATCTTCAAAAAAGGCTTTTACATCATTATAACTTAACCCGTTTGGATCAATACCTTGCCTGAGCAGTTTAAACTTGTCCGATTCGGCCGTGTACAGGTTAACGCCACCACGGTGCGTGCCTACCCATAAATCGCCCTCGGCATCCTCATAAATGGCAGATACGGTTAGGTTTGATAAGCTGCCGGCGTTATCCAACCTTGGGCGGTATTTAAAAAAGGAGTTTGTTTTAGGCTCAAAAAAGTTCATGCCCTCGTTGGTCATGCCTACCCATATATTACCTTTTTTATCCCCCAAAACATTAAGCACCATGTTGCCCGATAAGCTGCCGGGATCTTTATCATCATGTGCAAAAAGCTTGAATTTTTTAGTAGTCAAATCAACTACGCCCAAGCCTTCGCCATTAAGGCCCAGCCATAAGTTATTTTTATGGTCCTGCGCTATGCTTACAACATGGCTGTTGGGGTTTAAGCCCTTTATGGCATAGGGTTTAAAAGTAAGGGTGGTTGTATCTAAAATGCTTAAGCCTTTTTGCGTGCCTACCCAAAGGTTTTTATGCGTATCTAGGTAAAGGCAGTTAACCGAGTCGCAGTTAAGGCGATTATTCGTTTTAGCATTTTTGCTAAACTGTTTTACCTCATTAGTTTGGGTATTAACAAGGCTTATGCCGCTGCATACGGTTGCCACCCAAATGTGCATTTTATCATATGCGCAAATGGCTGTTATACCATCGGTAGATTGTGTTTTACCAGGGTTAAGATTAAACCTGGTAAAAGTATTGGTGAGCGGATTAAACTTGTTTAAGTTGTAAGTAGTACCCACCCAAAGCTGGTGACCGGCATCTTCAAAAATGCAATTGATAAAATTGTCGCTGATGCTGGCTTTATTGTTAGGATCGTTTTTGTAGATGATAGCCTTGATGCCATCGTACCGGTTTAAGCCGTCGCGGGTGCCCAACCACATAAAACCACGGCTATCCTGAAAAATGCAGGTGATGGTACTGTTTGATAGCCCTTGCTCATTGCTGATGTGCCTGAATTTAACATCAGAAATTTGCGCCCACGAAAATAATGGCAAACAGCATAACAGAAAGGCAAGCATCCCTCTGTAACTAAATTTAATACGGTAACGGTACGCCGTAAATAGAGTATCTGTCATTTAAATCGGGGTATCTGGCAAAATGCAATTATAAGTAAATTATAAAAGCATTTTATCTAAACAATAAGCTTAAATTACTGTGTTATACGGAATTTAGGCTTAAACAGATTTAGAGTAATATCAATTTTTGCAAAATATATTTTCCCTTTAAAAATCTTCGTACAACTCAACCGTTATTTTCATTTTCGGCAATAATTTTAATCAATAGCGCCTTTGTTTATTATTACGCAAACGTTTGATAAAAATTTGCAGGGCTATGTAGCGGGTGTTTTGTTTATTAATGTACGATTTACGCGAGTTATAAACGCTGATGACGACTTACCCCGGCTACGCTTCGCTGGCCGACCCTCTCTCCGGCTGCGCCGCATAGAGGGTAAAAGAAAAAAACAACAACAACAAAGAATTTCCCCCGCCCCTCTATGCGGCGCAGCCGGAGAGAGGGGCAGAACGAGCGCAGCGATGTTCGGGGTGAGTCGTCTACTACATGCCATTAAAATTAACAGCTGCTTTATAGTTATCCCCAATTAATCAAACGTTTGTGTAGCATCCAATTAAGCATTATCAATGCTAAATCAATAATTTCAGGGATTGATATTTCAATCGACATGAAAAAATACGCGCACTTATGGTTTATAGGGATTTTATTGTTCCCGTTTACGGCAATGGCCCAGCATACATCAACCTACGATCCTTTGCAGGTTTTTGACTATAGCTTTTTTAAGCAAAACGGTAATGATATCCGTAACGCCAATGGCGCGCCGGGCCCCAAATACTGGCAAAACCGGGCCGACTATGTTATTCATGCCTCGCTGATAGAAAAAGACACCACTATAACCGGCGATGTAAGCATTAATTACACCAATAACAGTACCGATACACTGAACTATTTATGGTTGCAGCTTGATCAGAATTTATTTAAATCTGATTCGCGAGGAGTGGCGGCTACGCCGGTTAAGGGCGATAGGTTCGATGCCAACGGCTTTGAAGGAGGCTATCAGATTGCCGCTGTAGCGGTAACCTACCAGGGCAAAACGTATACTATAAACCCTACCATTACTGATACCCGGATGCAACTGCGCCTGCCCTTTGTGGTTAAGCCGCATGGCGATGAAGTGGGCATCAAAATAAATTACTCATTTGCCATACCAGAGCATGGTGCTGATAGGATGGGCAGGCAACCCACAAAAAACGGCATCATTTACCAGCTGGCCCAATGGTTTCCCCGCATGTGTGTTTATGACGATGTAATGGGCTGGAACACTTTGCCCTACATGGGCACCGGCGAGTTTTATTGTGAATATGGCAACGTAGACTATTTTATAACCACCCCTGCCGACATGATTGTAGCCGCATCCGGCGATCTGCAAAACCCACGGGAAGTATTAACCACTACACAGATCAACAGGTTGGCAAGCACCGCGAAAACAGATAGCACGGTAAGCATCATTAAACAGCAGGAACTGCTTACGCCAGGCATTCGCCCAAAACAAAACGGCACCTTAACCTGGCATTATAAAATTCAGAATACAAGAGATGTGGCCTGGTCGGCATCAAGGGCATTTATCTGGGATGCTGCGAGGGTAAATTATCCATCGGGCAAAAAAGGTTTGGCTATGGCCGTTTATCCGGTTGAAAGCGTGGCGCCTAACAAATACAACCGTGCCGCCCAATACCTCAAGCACAGTATGGAGTTTTACTCCGATACTTATTTTGAATACCCATGGCATTCGGCAACAGTAGTGGCTGGCGTGGCTTTGGGTATGGAGTACCCGGGCATTGTGTTTTGTAGCTACAGCATTAAAGATGATGACCTGTTTAGAGATGTAACTCACGAAATGGGCCACAACTGGTTCCCGATGATTGTGGGAAGTAACGAGCGCCGCTTTGCCTGGATGGACGAAGGTTTTGATACCTTTATTAATGGCTACGCCTGGCTGCATTTTAACAACGGTGAATATGCCCCTAAAGGTAACCCGGCGCAAAGCATCGTGCCAGAAATGATTAAAAGCAAACACGCTTTAATGGTAGCACCCGAGGTAAACAACGAAGGCGGCATGGCATATTACAAAACCGCGCTGGCGCTTAACCTATTGCGCAATGTGGTTTTGGGTGCCGATAGGTTTGACTACGCTTTTAAAATTTACATTAAAAGATGGGCATACAAACATCCGCAGCCCGACGACTTTTTCCGTACCATGAACGATGCCGCTGGCGAAGATCTCACATGGTTTTGGAAAGAATGGTTTTACACCACCTGGACTTTAGACCAAGCCGTTACCGAAATTAAATACGATAAAAACGGTGCCTCATCAGGCGCGCTCGTTACCATCGAAAACCTAAAAGAAATGGTGATGCCTGTAACTGTAAAAATCATAGAACAAAACGGCCAAACCCAAGTCATAAAACTCCCCGTAGAGGTTTGGCAGCGCGGAGCCAAATGGACTTTTAAATGCAACACTACATCCAAAATAACCAGGGTGATATTAGACCCCGATAATTTATTGCCCGATGTGGATAGGGCGAACAATGCCCTCAAAGACTAAGCGCTTTTTTAATATTATATATACTTTATGGTGGCCTCCGGTAAAAACCGGGGGCTTTGTCGTTAATGGTGTATATATTATGGGTACACATACAAACATTGGCTTTGAACGCTGGCTAAGACTCACCCGGCGAGGCTGCGCCCGCCACCCTCTCTTCGGCAAGCCGGAAAGAGGGGTTTGAATAGTGAACATCTTGAATTGCTGAACATCAAACAAAAACCAAACCGCGTTCAAACCCCTCTATGCGGCGTAGCCGGAGAGAGGGTGCCGCTCGCCAAAGGCGGGCTGGCGGGTGAGTCTTCTACGCCAGGCTATCTACGTCATTTCCCAACTATCACAGGGCACCGCTTTATAGCTAAAAATTCAATCTCCCAGGCTTAATAAGTCAACCGTTAGTTTCAGATGAATATCAACTTTCAATAAAAGCCTGCGTATAAATAATATTAACTATATTGGTTGTACCTGAACTTTATGGGTATCTGTTGATCTCTATATCTGCAAACAATGAAGGGCTTTAAATTTTTCCTGATCGCTTTATTTACAGCCCTATCTGCACAGGTGTTTTCCCAGCACAGGCAGCTTCATTTTGAACACCTCGGTTCGGCAAACGGGCTGTCGGAAATTAATCCAAACTGTATTATCCAGGATAGCCGCGGTTTTATGTGGATAGGTACAGGCGATGGGCTCGACCGTTATGATGGATATCAATTTAAAGTTTATCGTAATGATCCTGCTGATGCAGGCAGCATCAACAATAATTATATTGGCGATATTATTGAAGATAAAGAGGGTAACCTTTGGATAGCCACATCGGGAGGTTTGAATAAGCTGGACCGTAAAACCGACCGTTTTACACACTACACCCACAATGCCGGTAACCCTAAAAGCATTGCCGATGATAACGTTAACAAAATTGTTTTCGCGGATGATCATCAAATATGGATTGCTTTAGCTACCCAGGGGCTCGACCTGTTTGATATTAAAACCGGCGAAGTTACCCACTTTAAAAATCAACCCGGAAATCCGCATAGTCTCAGCAGTAACCTGGTTAACTGCCTGCACAAAGACAGGCAGAACAACCTTTGGATAGGCACATTTGACCAGGGTGTTAACCTGTACCGACCACAAACCCACGATTTTGTAAGCTACAAGCACGATGACAAAAACGCGGCGTCATTAGCTGGTAACCGAATCAATGCTATTTTGCGGGACAGGGATAACCGCCTTTGGGTAGGCACTTTTGAACACGGGGTTGATTTGTTTGACGATAAAGCCCAAACCTTCCGTCATTTTGTTAATGATCCGCGTAATGATAATTCGCTGGTAAACAACACCGTTGAAAGTTTGGCCGAAGGTGTTAGCAAAAGCATTTGGATAGGTACCGAAAATGGCGGCTTAAGCATTTTTCATTACGCAACCGGGGAGTTTAGCAACCATGCGCATGATGATGTGGATAACAGCAGTTTAACCACAAATTCTGTTAATGAGATTACTAAAGATAATATGGGCAACATGTGGATGGGCCTGTTTGGCGGAGGCGTTAATTTTTTTAAAAGAAGTACTGCCAGTTTCGCGCACTTTAAACATACCTCATCCACCAATAGCCTCTCTAATGATTTTGTTTTGGCCTTATTGGAAGACAATGATCAGCACATTTGGATAGCTACCGACGGCGGCGGCTTAAATATGCTTGATCCCAAAACAGGTATTTACACCTCCTATAAACATAGGAAAGACGATAAAACCAGCCTATCCGGCAATTATGTTTTAGATATTAAGCCAGCCGGTGATCAAAGGCTTTGGGTAGCCACCTGGACAGAGGGCCTGAATTTAATGGATACCCAAACCGGTAAGTTCAAAAACTACAAGCATGATGCTGCAAAGCCCAACAGCCTTGGGGCCAACGATATTTACGCCCTTACGGTTGATAAGGATAAAAAACTATGGGTTGGCACTTTTGGCGGTGGTGTAAGTGTGTACCAGCCTGCAACCGATGATTTCTTTACCTATAAAAACAATCCGAACGACGTCACAAGCTTGAGCAGCGATGTTATCAACTCTGTTTTTTGCGATAAGGAAGGAAATATATGGGTAGGTACCAATGATGCCGGACTGAATTTGTTTGATAAAAAAACAAACTCGTTTACCCGTTTTAAAAAGGAGAAGGGCAAAAACAGCATCAGCAATAATACCGTGGTTGATATTTTTGAAGACCATACCGGCAAACTATGGCTGTGCACTTTTGGGGGATTGAATGTGTTTGATCCTAAAACCCGCCAATTTAAAACGTTTACCGCAGCCGATGGCATGCCAACCGCGTTTACCTATGCCACCCTTGAAGATAACAACCATCATATTTGGATAAGTACCAACAAAGGTTTGATGATGTATGATCCGGCGCGCAAAACCTTCAAAAATTATACCGAGGAGGATGGCTTGCAAGGCGATGTATTTAAACCGCACTCGGCTTTAAAAGACCAGGCGGGCAATCTTTATTTTGGTGGATTTAACGGATTTAACCGTTTTACCCCCGATTTGTTAAACCCGGTAACGCGTCAGCCGGCGCTGGTATTAACCGATTTTGAATTATTTAATAAGCCCGTACCCATTAGCAAGGGCGAAAATGACCCATCGCCCCTTAAACAGGAAATTTCAGAAACTAAATCCATAACCCTCGGCTACGATCAATCTATCATCTCGTTTGGTTTTGTATCCCTCAGCTTTGCATCGGCCAATAAACAGGAATATGCTTATCTACTTGAAAATTTTGATAAAGGCTGGAATTATGTAGGTGGTAAAAACACCGCGGTGTACACCAACGTGCCGCCGGGGCATTATGTTTTCAGGGTTAAATGTAAAGATAATTCGGGCAAATGGTCGGGAAAGCAATTGAGTCTGAAGCTTACTATTGTGCCACCATTTTGGGATACCTGGTGGTTTAAAATATTGGCCGCGCTTATTATTTGCGGCCTGGCCTGGGGCCTGTACAGGTACAGGCTTAACAGCATTATTAAACAAAAGGAAAAGCTGGAACGCGAGGTTAGCGAACGCACGTTTGAAGTATCGCAACAGGCAGAGGAGTTAAAATCACAATCAGAACACCTGCAGGCTTTGAATGAGGAATTGCAGGCACAATCGGAAGAATTGATAGACCAGCGCGAACAGGAATTGCAGGCCCGGCAGGAGGCCGACCGTGCCAACCAGGCCAAAAGCGTGTTTTTAGCTACCATGAGCCATGAAATACGCACGCCCATGAACGGCGTTATTGGCATGGCGTCCCTACTGATGGAAACCGAGCTGAATCAGGAACAAAAGGAATTTGCAGAAACTATTGTTACCAGCGGCGAAAACCTGGTAAACGTGATCAATGATATTTTGGATTTTTCTAAAATAGAATCGGGCAGTATGGACCTGGAGCATGAGGATTTTGACCTGCGGCAAAGTGTGGAGGAGGTAATGGACATCTTTTCAAAAAAGAGCGCCGAAAATAATATCGACCTGATTTACCAGATAGATTACGCCCTGCCCATTCAAATAGTGGGCGATAGCCTTAGGGTAAAACAGGTACTGATAAACCTGGTTAACAATGCTATTAAGTTTACCCACCGGGGCGAGGTTTTTGTAGATATTTTTTTACTGCATGATTTTGGCAACGATGAAATAGAAATAGGTTTTAATGTTAAAGATACCGGGATTGGAATTCCTGCGGATAGGATTACAAGTCTGTTCCAGGCCTTCTCGCAAGTTGATTCGTCAACAACCCGTAAATATGGTGGCACCGGTTTGGGCCTTATCATTAGCGAGCGCCTGGTTACCCTTATGGGCGGTAAAATTGGTGTTGAAAGCGTTTATGGACAAGGATCTGAATTTAAGTTTAGCATTAAGGTAAACAAAAGTAAAGTACCCTCAAAATATCATCTTTACCCGGCAAACCTGGCCGACGTTGAAGGCAAAAAAGTGTTATTGGTTGATGATAATGATACCAATTTGCTCATCCTCGAAAAGCAGTTGCAGCAATGGAAATTAGAGCCGGTGCTATCAACATCGGTGAAACAGGCGCTTGATATTTTAAAAAAGGATACCGGGATTGCCCTTGTGATCACAGATATGCACATGCCCGTAAACGATGGTGTGAGCCTTGCTAAAACGATATCTAAAAGTGCCACCCCGGTGCCTGTGATTATGCTGAGTTCCATTGGTGATGAAACCCGTAAAAAGCACCCAAAATTGTTTTCGTCTATATTAACTAAACCGGTTAAGCAAAACAATTTATGGAAAAGTATAAATGCGGCCTTAACCAATCAAAAAGAAGAACCGCCTGCAAAGGACGAGCAAAAATCTTTATTACAAGCAGGTTTTGCCTTACAACATCCCTTGCAAATATTAGTAGCCGAAGATAACCTGATTAACCAAAAACTGGTGCAGCGGGTATTAAATAAACTGGGGTACACTATCGACCTGGTGAACAACGGCTACGAGGTGCTGGAAAAAATAACAGAAAAGTATTACGATGTAGTGCTGATGGATATCCAGATGCCCGAACTGGACGGCCTGGAAACCACCAGGTTTATCCGCAACCAAAATACCAAACAACCCTATATAGCCGCCATGACCGCCAACGCCCTATCCGAAGACCGGGAAGCCTGCCTAAACGTTGGCATGAACGACTACATCTCCAAACCTATGCGTATAGATGAATTAATCGAGTTGCTGAAACGAGCAGGGGGGAAGTAGAATCAAGAGATTAGAGTCAAGAACCAAGAGTCAAGAACCAAGAGTCAAGAATCAAGACGGAAGAAAAATAAACGGGAAGTCATCCTGATTTATTCCAGGGCCCCACTTGCTGAGTTATCATCTGGTTGGCAACCTGTCCTGTGGGGTGCTGAAATAAAGCATGACGTTGTGGACCCAATGCAGCTACCTCTCACCCTTAACTTTTCGCCTTTTGGCGTTGCAGCTACCTTTCGCCTTTAACCTTTTCCCTTTCGCCTCTTACCGGATGCTTTGGCTATTTTGTTGAACGAGAGCGCCAGGGTTATCCAATGGTTAAACTTTTGTGCGGTGGTTAGATCATCGCTATCAACCCAAACAAAATCTTTCATTACGCGCGTTCCGTGAATCATTTGGCGGCAATCGCCGGTTTCCAGTTCAATGGTTGCCTGGTCCTGGCCTATGCGGCAAAGCAGGCCATTATCACGGATGCAGATGCTCATTTTTTCATTGACCATAAAGCACAACCCTTTAAACATTTGTACCTCATCAACCAGGGGCTGATCCATAAACGCTTCACGTACGCGGTTGGCTAAATGCTCATTGTATGCCATAAGTAAATGTTGATTAGCGTAAAATTAACAAATAGTTTTAGCACAATTGTTCAAGGTCTTTATTTATCCTGCTTTTTTCGGCAGCGGTTTTAGCCAGTTTGAGGGCTGTTTGCAGGTGATTTGCGGCTGTAGCTTTATCAATGCCGGTATACAAATGGCCCAATAAAACGTGGTATAAATGATTATCGTTAAGCTTCAACTTTTCGGCCTCAATAATGGCTTCTTGCGCACCGCGGGCTTTATACAGGGCAAAAGTGCGGTTAAGTGCCGCCGCCGGCGAGTAGGCAATTTGCAGCAGGCGGTTATAAAGCTGTAAAATGTTTTCCCATTTTTCGGTAGTGTCGTTTTTTACCGTGTGCCAATAGGCAATAGCCGCTTCCAGGTGATATTTATTGATGCCGCCCTTTGATGACAGGTTTAAATAATATTCGCCTTTGCGAATCAATTCCTGGTTCCAAAGACTGCTGTCCTGATCGTCATAGCGGATCATCTCGCCCTGCTCATCGGTACGGGCATCAAAACGGGAGGAGTGAAAACACATCAGCGCCATTAAGGCATTAGTTTCGGGCAGGTTGGTTGGCTCGTTCTCCAATAATAAAATGGTAAGTCGCATGGCTTCCAGGCAAAGTTCTTTACGTAAAACGCAATCCTGGCTGCTTGAATAATAGCCCTCGTTAAATAATAAATACAGTGTGGTTAAAACAGCCTGTAGTCTGCCACCTAATTGACTGATCGGCGGAAATTCAATTTTTACTTTCTCCTCGCGCAACTTATCCTTGGCCCTAAACAGGCGCTTATTAATAGTTGACTTGCTTGTTAAAAAAGCATCGGCGATTTCATCGATCCCAAAACCGCAAAGGATGCGTAACGATAGGCTGATCTGCGCTTCGGCAGGTATTACCGGCTGGCAAATGGCAAACATCAATTGTAACTGGCTATCTTTAATATGCTGGTCAGATAGATCAATGTCAAACTCCCTAACATCCTCATGAGATAGCTGAAGCGCGGGCGATATCTTTTCATCAAAAAGCTTATTACGCTTTAAATGATCTTTAGCACGATTTCTGGCCACGGTGTAAAGCCAGGCTATAGGGTTATCGGGTAGTCCCTTAAGTCCCCATGTTTCGGCGGCAGTTAAAAAGGTTTCGCTGGCAATATCTTCGGCAATTTCGGGATGCTCAAAACCGAAATGCTTGTACAGCACCGATACAATTTTCCGGTATTCGGTACGGAACAGGTGAGGAAGCAGTTCGGTGTTGTTCATGGTAGTAGAGAGTCATCCCGGCAATGCCGGGATGACCGGGTTAAAATTACATAGGCATTATCATGCGTACCTCAACGCTGCCGCCAACTTTAAGAATAGGGCAGCCTTTTGATAGCTCAACCGCTTCCTCCTGCGATTCGGCCCTGATGATAGAGTAGCCGCCAATTAATTCTTTAATTTCAACATATGGGCCATTGGTTACTATCTCATCCGGACTAACGGTAACACCATCGTTGTACAAGCGGTTGCCGTTGCTAACCAGCTTGTTTTGCGCGGCTATGCCACCCAGCCAGTCCATCCATAATTTCATGGAGTTTTGCATTTGCTCTGGCGATGGTTTTGGTGCGCCTTCCGGTTCGTTTTTTCTGAAAAGCAATAAAAATTCGTTCATGATCTTTTAAATTTAGTGATTAAAACCATATGACGATCCGGTTTTGAGGAATAGGACTATATCGCAAAAATAATTTAGCGTAAAATCAGGACGGCCGTTGTACAGCATAGGTTATATCGGAATTATTAGTAGAAAATGTAAATTCTATTTCATTTTCGTCAGATTTTTGAGTGTTCCAATGTTTCGTAGGGATGTTTTGTTTTAGCAGGTTTACCTCCAATGTATCAAAAGAAATATATACAAGGTCGCAATCAATGTTTCGTTCGTGATTCCATCTTTGCAAAAAGATTCCACCAAAATCAACAAGGAACCACTCTCCCCATATTTTACCGTCAAAATAGGGAATTGTGGGGGTGCTGTGCAGATGAATGTAGTCGCCGCTACCCCAGGGTAATGAACCGGCTATTTTTTGATGGATGGTGAAGGTTTGATTTTCAAAAAACACACTCCATTGGTTCTCTTTTTCAATCTGAAGTGCTTCAGCTTTTTTATTCTCCAATTTTTGTGCTTTACTGGTAGTTAGTTTTTGCCAGATGCTTAGTGGAACCACGAAAAGCATCACGACAATGCCAAATAATACAATAATGGGATATAACAATATAGCCATTATGTTAATCAATGGACTGTACCACCGATTTTCGACATTAGTATTGGGCACAATCTTAATAAATGATAACTTAAGTATATCTTTCATTTTACAAGCAAGTTACAATATTTAGGTGTCCCATTTTTATGATATTACATCAATTGAATATTAAAAAAAATCTGTAGCATTTTAAAAATCTGTGTATCTAACCACCAAATGCAAACAATGTCGTTCGAGGAAATTTACGATACATACTATAGCAAGATCTTCAGGGTGTGCATGGGCTACATGAACGATCATGACCGTGCCCGGGATGTTACGCAGGAAACTTTTATTACTGTGTGGCAAAAGCTGGCTACGTTTCGCAATGAATCGGCCATTGGTACCTGGATCTTCCGTATCGCATCAAATCATTGCCTGCGCCAGCTGGAAAAGGAAAACAAGATGCCTTTGGGTGAAATGCCGCCTGATTTGGAGGATAAACCACCACCCGATACCGAAAGCCAGGTGCAGCTATTGTACAAATGCATTGCCGAACTGCCCGAGATAGACCGTATCATCATCTCCCTGGAACTGGAAGATGTTAAACAGGCCGAGATCGCCCATATAACCGGCCTGTCGGAAAGTAACATCAGGGTTAAAGTTTATAGGATCAAAGAAAAACTTTCACAAAAATTTAAACGCTATGAGCCTCAATATTGATTTTAAGGAGCTTTGGCAACAACAGGAAGCTGCTGCCCGGCCCCATGTTAATGATGTTATTAAAAAAGCCCAGTCGGTAAAGCGTAAAACCCGCAATAAGTTGTTGTGGCTAAACGCGGTGTTAATTATTACCGTACTATTATATGTTTTTGTGCCGGGATTTACCATAAAAACCGGTATGCTTACTACTAAAATAGGGGCAGCGTTGGTTATATTGGGCATACTTTTCTTTTTGGTGGTAAGTGATAGGTTGCTGATAAGTTTGTTTAAAACCAGTCCCGAAAATGATACTTTTTCTTTTTTGACAGATTTGCTTGCCATCCGTAAGAAGCAGGATTTTATTCAAACCCGGGCTATGGACCTGTATTTTTTGTTATTATCAACCGGGATGTTTTTATACATGATAGAGTTTGTGCAAAAAATGGGATTTACCTTGGGGAGCGTTGCTTATGTGAGCCTGCTTGGCTGGCTGGCCTTTGTTTATTTTTATATAAGACCACGCAAAATAAAAAAGCAAAAAGCCGAGATGAACACTGCAATAGAAAGACTGCAATCGATTAATGACCAGCTAACCACAACAAAACAGATGTAGTAAGCCCGAAATGTGATTACTATTGAAACAAATTCAATAGCTTTACATCTAAATACCATGGAAGGCACAAAAGTTTTAGCAGCAGTAACCAATGTTTTTAAAGGCGCAGACACCCACGACTGGTGCCTGGTGCAAAGTGTGCTGGCCCCAAAAGTGATGCTCGATTACTCGTCAATGAATGGTTTAGGCCCTGTTGAACTATCGCCCAAAGAGGTAACTAATAACTGGGAAATGTTTTTACCCGGTTTCGACAAAACACATCACCAGCTTTCGGCTTTTAGGGTGCAGCTAAACGGTACCGTAGCCGATGTGCATTACAGCGCCGTAGCCGATCATTTTATTGACGACGATGTTTGGACGGTTACCGCGACTTACCACACCCGGCTGGTTAAGGAAGATGGCCTTTGGTTGGTTAATTACCACAAGATTAATTATGAAAACCAAACCGGTAATGTCAACCTGCCAAAACGCGCCCACGAAATTTTAGCCGAACGCAAAGCCAGCAGTATATAAGTTTTATTTTTTATGGCGATATTTGGCCATGAAAGACCATCATTATAAAGCCACCATTAATTGGACAGGCAACAAAGGCGAGGGTACAACAGATTACCGCGCTTATGAGCGCAGCCACACCATCCACATAGAAGGTAAACCAGATATTCCCGGCTCATCAGACCCAAGCTTTCGCGGAGATAAATCACGCTATAGTCCCGAAGATTTGTTACTGGCCTCGGTTTCGGCCTGTCATATGCTTTGGTACCTGCACTTATGTTCGGTAGCCGGTGTTATTGTAGTTAATTATGAAGATAAAGCCGAAGGCACAATGGTAGAAACCAGTGATGGCAGCGGTTATTTTACCCAGGTAACATTGAAACCACATATCACTCTCAAAGATGCTTCTATGCAAACCAAAGCCGATGAACTACATCATGAAGCCAACAAGTTTTGTTTTGTAGCTAACTCGGTTAAATTCCCTGTTTTGCATGAAGCGACTTACCAGGTGGCAGAATAGTTATTGATATGCGATGAATTGTTAATTTATTCGCCGCAAATTTGCGGCGAATAAATTAACTTGCGGTGAATAATAACTATATTTACCGCAAATATTTTGTTTTGTATATCCATCAACTTAAAAGCTGGCCAAATTTTACCTGGGACGCCGATGCCATATTGCCCGATCTGGGTAAAGTACGGCATCGGCAAGGGCTGATCCTTGGGCAAATGAACTCGCTTGGGTTCAGGCTTAAAGAGGATACCATATTAGAAACCTTAACGCTTGATGTTATTAAATCAAGCGAGATAGAGGGCGAAAAATTGAGCTCAGACCAGGTACGGTCATCTATAGCACGCCGGTTAGGGATTGATATAGCCGGGGCGGTTCCCGCGAGTCGTGATGTCGAAGGCGTGGTAGAAATGTTGCTTGACGCCACTCAACAATATAAACAACCTTTAACGGGTGAACGGTTATATGGCTGGCATTCGGCTTTGTTTCCTACGGGAAGAGCCGGCATGCATAAAATAACGGTTGGTGCCTGGCGAACGCCGGATGCCGGTGCAATGCAGGTTGTATCCGGCGCCATCGGGAAAGAGAAGGTCCATTTTGAGGCCCCTGACGCCGCACGCCTTGAAACGGAAATGAAGTTGTTTACAGATTGGTTTAATAATAATCATGATAACGACCCTGTAATAAAAGCGGCTATTGCTCATTTGTGGTTTGTAACCATACACCCATTTGATGATGGTAATGGCAGAATTGCCAGGGCTTTAACAGACTTGTTGCTCGCCAGGGCCGATGATACTTCGCAACGTTTTTATAGCATGTCGGCCCAAATTCTTAATGAAAAAGCGGCATATTATCATTTATTGGAAAGTACCCAAAAAGGCGGGCTTGATATTACTTCGTGGATCAATTGGTTTCTTGCTTGTTTAGACAGGGCCATGGATCATACCGAAGAGGTTTTATCCCGGATTTTTACGCGGAATAGTTTTTGGGAACAAAATCGTGATGTAGTTTTAAATAGCAGGCAGCATCAAATTATCAGCATTTTATTGGATGATTTTTATGGGAAGCTTACAACAAATAAATGGAGTAAAATGGCAAAATGTTCTGTTGATACAGCTTTAAGAGATATCCAGGACCTGGTGGATAAGGGGATATTAGCAAAAGGAGAAGGCGGAAGCCGTAACACGAGCTACGCCCTGCTACTCCCACAAAAAAATTGATCGTCGCATCGCGCGACGATCAAACCCAAAGGCGGAGACCAAGCCACCTTTTATTAAAAAGTAAACGAGAACGCTATTTTTTCAATATCAAATATTGATATGGCTGAAGTGTTAATTGTGTATTCAGCGTTACACTGGTATTAGTAAGGCCATCTGTCCAACTTGTGCTTTGCAGGCCTGCCGGTACCGAATAGGTAACAGCGCTGTTTTTAGCATTTACCAATACCACCACATCATCGCTGCCCGATTTTTTCTCAAAGGCAACCACATTGGCATCAGGGTACTGCGTTAACGTGCCGGTTTTTACAGCCTCATGCGCGGCACGGAAAGCCAGGATCTTTTTGTAAGCGGCTACCATATCCGGGTTGGCGGTATAATCAACATTTACGTTATTGAAAAAGTTAATGGAGTTGGGGTATCCAACTTCCTGGCTGCCATATATAAGCGGTACACCGCCCATATAACTGGCCAGTACAAAGGCTGCCAATGCACCCTGCTTGCCGTTGTACTCTGTAAGTGTACTTCCGTCTGATGACGCGTTATCGTGGTTAGTAATGTACCTTAATTTAATACCTGGCGATGGCAGGGAAGCGATCTCGGCGCTGTTGGTGCTGAACAATGCCGATGGCGCAGAGCCACCCGCAAACAGGCTTTTGAGTGTACCGTAGTAGCTAAAGGCATAACCCATCTGGAAACTGGCGCTAATTTCTGGTCCCTTGGTGCCCTCGGCTAAATAGATCAGCTTATGGGTTTTGATGGTGTTGAGGGTATCTAAAGCCTGTACCCAAAAATCATTAGGAATATTATCGGCAAAATCGCAACGGTAACCATCAATGTTGGCGGCATATATCCAGTATTTCATAGCCTTGATCATGGCGCTGCGCATGGTGGTATTGTTATAATTTAAAGCGGCAACATCAGTGTAGTTAGTCCCCGGCGGAATGATGATGTTCCCGGCAGCATCCTGCTGATACCATGATTTGTTCTGTATCCAGGCATTATCCCATGAAGTATGGTTAGCCACCCAATCTAAAATTACCGCCATCCCCAATGAGTGCGCTTTGGCAATATAGGCGCGCAAATCATCCAGTGTACCAAAATCGGCATTTACGCCGGTATAATCGCGCACGGCATAAGGCGATCCTGATGCTTTAAGTACGCCGATAGGGTAGGTAGGCATCAGCCAAACTACGTTAACACCCAAGGCTTTGATAGAATCTAAACGCGCGCTGGCCTTTACCAATGTAGTTGGCGAGTAGGTGCGCAGGTTTACCTCGTACATTACAATATCCTTGGTTGCGGGCACGCTGGCAAAGGGTGTTCCGTATTGTACCGGGTCGGTATTTACGGGTGTAGTTTTGGTGGTATCAACCGGGGTAGTGCCGGGGTTTGATTTGCCGCAGCCCAGTATCGAGCTTATCAACATGGTAAATAATATGATGCTGTTCATCCGGTTGTTTTTAATACTCGTATTCATGCGCACGTTTCCTTTAGTAATTTATTTGTATGTTATTTGTTGTATTGCTGATGGTTACAGTTTTAACCGGGCTCTTATCCGGCGCGTTAACACTGCCTTGCGGATCGGTATTGGCAGCGGCACCTAAAAAGGCTATCGCGTCGTCCTGTAGTTTTAAATTGTTGCCGGCAGTTTTGATTGAAGTAGTTTGCTCAAAGCCATGCAACACCAGCCTGATGTATTTAAAATTGGTTTTATAAGTTCCTTCGGCCTTATCAAAGCTGATGGTTTTCTTATCCGGGTCGAAGCTGATGGTACGCTTGTAAAAATCGCCTTTCTGGTAGCCAAAGCTTTTGCCATCATCTTCGTAATAAACAAAGTGGTTTGGCTTATCGCCTTTGTAAATATGCACAGCCAGGGTATCTGTAGGCAATTCGGCGGTTGATTGGGTTAGTGACTGCATCGGGATAATGCTGCCACCCTTTACATAAACCGGCAATTTATTTACCGATACCGGGATGGTAACCTCCTGCGCGCCTTTTTGCTCCGCGCCGGTATACAAATCATACCACTTGCCTTCGGGGAAGTAAACCTTGCCAAACGCGGCGGTGCTTTCAAAAGGGGCTACCATAAAACCATTCCCAAACTCGTACTGGTTTTGATAGGTGGCGTCCATCACTTTAGGATCGAAAGTATAATTGATGGCCAGCGACCGCATTACCGGCATGCCATTTTGGGTTGATTCATAAAACGACGAATACAGGTACGGCATCAACTGGTAACGCATGCTAATGTAGCTGCGTGCAATATCCAACACATCCTCGCCGAAAGCCCATGGCTCGGCGGCACGGCTGTTCAGGGCGGTATGGTTGCGGTAATAAGGTACAAATGCACCTAACTCTATCCAGCGGGTGTATAATGATGTGGTTGGATTGCCAGTGAAACCTCCGATATCCATCCCCGTAAATGATACGCCGCTTAGGCCAAGGCTGTTCATCAACCTAACACCCGCCAGCATATGATCTTCTTCGGCACGGTTATCACCGGTCCAAATGGCCGAGTACCGCTGCAAGCCTGCATAGCCCGATCTGCTCAAAATAAACGGGCGCTCTTTAAAATGCTCTAAAGCACCCTCATAACTTGAGCGTACCATTTCTAATCCGTAAACGTTATGTGCTTCTAAGTGCGTGGTCTTCCTTCCATCAAAATCAAACAAAACATTATCAGGCATTTTTTGGCCCCAGGTAGATATCTCATTCATATCGTTCCAAATGCCGCTCACGCCAGATTTGGCGAAGAAATCGACCTGACCGCGCCACCAGGCCCTGCCTTTTTCGCTGGTAAAATCGGTAAAATTACACCAGCCAGGCCATACCTGCCCGGTGTAAGGGGTGCCATCGGGGTATTTAATATAAACGTCTTTAGCAAGGCCGCTCTCGTAAGCAGGCGCGCCTTTTTCAACCTTAATGCCCGGGTCAACAATAACGGTGAGTTTTAAGCCAAGCTTGTTTAGTTCGGCACTCATCTTTGCCGGATCAGGGAAACGATTTTTGTTCCAGGTAAACAGCTGGTAACGGTCCATGTAGTGGATATCCAACGTGATACCATCAGCAGGGATGCGTTTCTCGCGCAGGGTATTGGCAATGCGCATTACCTCGGCTTCGGGGTAATAGCTGTACCTGTTTTGCTGGTAACCTAAAGCCCATTTTGGCGGCAAAGGCATGCGGCCTGTTAGCCAGGTATAAGAGGCAATAATATCGGCCAGTTTTTTATGATAGATGAAATAGTAATTCATTTCGCCGCCACGTGCGCCGAATGAGGAGAAACGGTTATTGCTGGCACCAAAGTTAAAATCGCTTTGGTAGCTGTTATCCATAAAAATACCATAGTTTAACCCGTGGTGAATACCCACGTAAAACGGAATGGTGGAGTACAAGGGGTCGGCGGCTATGTTATAGCCATACACATCAGAGTTCCAGTTGGTGTAGCCATTGCCCTTGCGGTCAAGATTACCTGTTTTTTCGCCAAGGCCTACAAAATGCTCATCGTCCTGCATTTTTTTGTAGGTAGTTACCGCGTCATTAACCCATGAAGTTGTTAAACCCTGCTCATCCTGGTTAATCACCTTCCCATCGATTGTAAAAAAAGATACGCTGAAAGGCTTCTTTTGAATTACCGCTTTAAGCGAATCGGTGGAGATATCAATTTCATTATCGGTTTGGGTTATCTGTGCTTTAACGGCCATCGGCTTACCAACAACGGCGTATGAAAAATCGGCATTGAGCGGCTTTTTATCCAAACGGATGCGAATGATGGACGGACTGTAAACGCTTATTTTTCCGTAGCTATTGGTAGTTTTAAAAGTGACGTCTTGCGAGCCAATAGTAACACTTTCAAAATTACCCGGCATAACTACTGGCGACTGCGCCATAACACGTGGCATGCTTAAAACACAGGCAAGTAAAAACGTGATCTTAATTGATTTCATGAATTAGGGATAGAACAGAATTGCTTCCTTTATAAATTGTATTAAATAAGGCAGTGCCAAAGCACTGCCTTATAGCTGTTTTTAGTTTTTGTGTAACTTAAAGGTGTAATTGTTAGGATCATGCAGATCTAACGTTATAGTATAATTACCATTTGACGGTACCGTTAAGTTACCCAACGATCCGTTGTAAGGGAAGGCGGGGTTATCGGCGTATTGAATTTTGCCGTTGGCATCAATACCAAAATCTATCGACCATTGGTTGTTTGCCCTAAACTTAAATGAACCACCCGACAGCATATCCGCGGTAACTGTCCAAACTTTTTTGGCCGGATCAAAGGCCATTTGGGTATCCTTGCTCCAGCCGCCCGGTGTGGCATCGCCAATAATGCCCCAGGTAACCAAGGTGTATGACCAGGTTAAGGTTGATGGATTAGCCACCAATTCGTAATAACCCGGGCCAGGTAATACCAAATCGCCTTTGGTACCATCGGTGGTTAGCAAGCCTGCACCGCCATCGCCATAGTTAATATGGTTCCAATCCGGCGCGCTGGTAAACTTAAAGTGATAAGTGCCGCCTGCCGGCTCATTAATGTAACCTTCGTACACGTTAGGAATAGATGCTGCAACGGTTGGCGCTGTTGGTGGCGACCAGCCCTGGTAATCGCCGGGTACATATAGTACCGGGTAATTATTGCTTGGCGGCAAAATGATTTTGTACGGGCTGATGGTAAGCGTTACCGCGTGCGAAAACGCGTCCCTATCCTGGTAAGCCCGTACCCTGAATACCATTTTAGCGGTATCATTAGCAGGCACGCCAATGGCCAGCGCAAGCGTGTTTAAATCGCTCCCTTTAAAGGTTTTGGTTAATACATCGTTACCAATTAATATAGATGTAGCGTTACCCCAGGCGGTTGCGCCCACGGTATCGGCAGGGATATCGGCCTGTAAAGTATAGGTTACGTGCGCTTTGTAAGGATATACCACAGCCGGCCATTTCAGGGTTATTACCGATGATGAATCGGTAGCAGGCGATAGTATAGCAGTGCTGGTTGAAGCTGAAATTGATGATTGGAAAGCAACCGGTTTCAACACAGTTAACTCAGCATTTTTGTGACAGGCAACAGCCATGCAGGCCGTTGCTATCAGTACTAAATTGAATACTTTTTTCATGTTGATCATTAATTAGGATAACCAGGATTCTGTTTAAGCGCCGGGTTGGCATTCAAAGCCGCGGTTGGGATAGGGAAAAGCAGCCTGTACGATGGTGCTGTTTGCACAAAACCATGCGGCAGCAGGAATTTGTTAAACCTGATCATATCCTGCCTGCGGTGACCTTCCATGTTCAGCTCAAAACCACGCTCGTCATAAACATTATCCAGCGTAGGCGCGCCTATATCAGTTAACCCTGCGCGTTCCCTTACCTGGTTTAGGAAAGGGGCAGCAGCTGCCGCGTTTCCTAAACGTACATTACACTCGGCCTGCATTAACAATACATCGGCATAACGGTAAACCGGGAAATCGTTTGATTCGCCGCTGCCATCAGATGGCTTTACCGGGAAAAATTTATCGTCCCTGATACCTTCATTAGGGCCAGCCCCCGGATCAATTAATGATGATACATCTTTGGTATAAGTAACACCTCCGGCCTGCGCGCCAATCAAAAATTGTTTTTTGCGGATATCGGCATTGTCAAACTTGTCATAATACTCAGATGGGATGATAGTACCATTCCAACCGGCGAAACCTATAAGGGCTGTACCGTTGGCGCTGTTTAGGCTACGGATGGTGTAAATATTACCACTGATAACGTTTTGAGTGATAAACAAAGCCCAGATGGTTTCATCATTAGGGCATACATCGCCAAATAAATCGTAGTAGGAGTTACCTAAGGCGCTGGCAGTATTAGCGCTTGCAGGGTGCAACGCAAAACCACCTGATGCTACTTTGTTACAAGCGGCAAGGGCTTCGGCCCAATGGGCTGTACCGGTATATATTTCGGCATTTAAATAAACCTTAGCCAATACCATGTACCCGGCCCATTTGTTAAACCTGCCGTAATAAGCGCCACCCCGGGTTTCAGATAACAGGTCAACGTTACCTTTTAACTCGCTCACAATAAAATTGTAAATGGTAGCACGTTTTTCCTGCGGAATTTTAGAGATATCCGTGTTATTGTCGGTATAAAAAGGTACATCACCAAAATCATCAATCAACAGATAGTACAACCAGGCACGCATCACTTTGGCTTCGGCAATTTTTGAAGGATCGGCTTTGGCGGCGGTAAGCTGCGCAATAGAAAGGTTAGCTGCGTAAATGGTTGAGTAAGCCCAGTTCCAGGTATTGTTAATGATACCCAGGCTTGGCAATTCGGTACGGGTGTATAGTTGGGCAAAATCAAGCTGCCAATCGCCGGTGTTGCGGTGTGGTATTACCTGCTCGTCAGAGGAGTAGCAGTTTAAATCGTACCAGCAGTTATCACGGCCGGCGTAGTTTGAACCCCAGCTCCCCGTAATTTTCGCGTACACACTTGCCAGCGCGACATCGGCACCGGCCGCTGTTGAATAAAACTGCGTGGCAGCGTATTTGTCGTACACGTTTTCGTTAACCTTGGTGCAGCTTGCAGCGCCAAGGGCAACAATTAACATACTTATAAATATTTTTTTCATGATCGCACTTATTTAAGAATAACATTTAAACCGATAGAGAAGGTTCTGGTACGTGGGTAAATACCATAGTCCTGGGCTATTGAGCTGCCACCGCTGGTATCCAACTCAGGGTCGATACCTTTATATTTGGTGATAAGCGCAAGGTTTTGACCTGTTACCGATACGCGTAAAGCGTTAATGTACTTTACATTTTTTAAGTTGATACGATACCCAAATGTTAGGTTTTCCCAGCGTAAGTAATTGCCACTCTCTAACCAAAGGTCAGATCCGTATTGTGACGACTGGATACCCAGCGGTACAGCGCTTTGCAGCACGTTTGATTTACCAAGGTTTTCTAATAAGCTCAAATCCTGGCGAAGACCATTATAGATCTTATTACCGCCCGATCCGCGCCAAACCATTGATGCATCAAAGTTTTTGTAGGTAAAGCTTGGGGTAAAGGCGTAGGTGTAGGTAGGTAAGCCCTGGCCTTCTTCGTAACGGTCTTCACTTTGTGAGCCTTGGTCAATAGTGCCATTGTTATCACGGTCCACCACGGTTTCAGCGCTGTTGGCATCTTTACCTTTGTGTTTCAGGATAAGAAAAGTGCCAATTGGTTTGCCCACAACAAGGTAAGCATTGCCGCCACCACCCCAGCCAATATAATTAGTAGGGATATCGTAACCTTCAATATTGCCACCCAATTTAAGCACCTTGTTTTTCATTAACGAACCGTTACCGGCCAGTATTAATGAAGTGTTGGCTGTTTTAATAACCGCGTAGCTTAAGCTAAGCTCCAGACCACGGGCTTGCAGGGTACCTACGTTGGCCAGTATATTGGTGGTTAAAAACGGACCTTCTAAAGGAACAGTGTAGTTAAATAACAGGTTGTCGGTATTGGCGGTATACACATCAACCGATCCGTTAAACCTATCGTTGAACGAGGCAAAATCTAAACCTAAGTTGGCTTGTTTGCGGGTTTCCCACCTTAAGTTAGGGTTTGAGTTTTGGTTAACAGCGTAGTTTGGAATAGTGGTACCTCCAAAAAATACCGAGCCAGCCTGCCCAACCAAAGCAATTGAGTTTTGCGGACCGATACCCTGCTGGTTACCGGTAATACCGTAGCCAACGCGCAGTTTTAAGCTGCTAAGGGCATGTTGGTTTTTCATGAAGCCTTCCTGGTCAATACGCCAGGCCAGTGATGCCGATGGGAAATTACCCCATTTGTTATTTACCCCAAACACGGTTGAACCATCGCGCCTGAAACTGGCGGTTAACAGGTAACGGTTGTTATAAGAGTAGTTTACACGACCTAAAAACGATACCAATCTCCTGTCGTTTTTGTACGATGAAATATCACCCTGTAAAACTTTAGAGATATCGCCTAACTGCAAAGCGTTGTACGTAGCAATATCATTGATAAAACCACGGCCTTGCGCGAAGCTGCCGTTATAGGTTTGCGCCTGCCACTCGTAAACGGCGGTCGCGTCTAAATGGCTTAAACCAAAATCGGCTTTGTAGCTTAGGTTAATGTCCATCAGCTTTTCGTCAACATGGTTGTTGCTGATGTTGGCAATGCCTTTATTGTCAATAGCTGTAGCAATGGTTGATGAAACCGGCGCGTAATAGCCCGTATTGGTATCGGTTTTTCTCCAGCTGCCAAACCATCCGGCCGAAAGACCTTTGTAGATATCAAGGTTGGCGGCTAAACTACCAAACAGGTTATTGGTGTTTGCATTGTTTTGAACTGTTTTGGCAACTGCGTAGGGGTTAATGTACTGAAACACGTTAGGGTCGCTGTAATAGCTGCCGTCGGAGTTATAAACAGGGTCGGTTGGCCTTGAAATATAAGTGTTGCTGATTAAGTTTGACGTAAACGCCGCGCGACCGATGCCAATAGGGCTGTACACATCATCGTTGATCCCGCTGTTCACGTTCATCGTCAGGGTTAACTTATCATCCAAAGCTTTTTGGGTAGCTGTAATGCGGCCAATATATTTTTTATAGCTTGAATTGATAACGATACCTGTTTGCGTAATGGCGCTTACCGATGCACGGTAGTTAAAACCGTTTGTGCCCGAACCAAAAGCAAGGGTATGATTCTGGGTTACACCGTTGCGGGTAAGCAGGTTAAACCAATCGGTATTTGAACCGTGATTGGCAGATACATCCACGCCTTGCGCTTCGGCTTGTTTGGTCCAGCCGGCTGCATTTAGCTCCTGTAATTTTTTAGCGATTACATCCAGTGAGGTGTTTTCAGTGTATTCTACATTGGCTTTGCCTGCCACGCCTTTTTTGGTGGTGATAATGATAACGCCCGGCGCGCCACGTGAACCGTAAATAGCGGTTGCAGATGCATCCTTCAAAATGTCGACAGAAGCGATCTCACTCGGCGGAACCTGGTTTAGCAGGTCCATATTGCCCTGGATACCGTCAACAACAACCAAAGGATCATTACCGCCTTGCAGCGACGTAATGCCACGGATACGCACAGTTGGTGCAACACCCGGCTCGCTGCCTGTTTGGCTAATGCTTACACCTGCTGCTTTGCCGGTTAATTGCTGTAAAGGGTTGGTAACAGGGCCGGGGTTTAAGTCTTTTGAACCTAAATTGGTTACCGCGCCGGTCAAATCCGACTTTTTAACCGATCCGTAACCTACCACAACTACTTCGGTTAGTGATTTTGAAGCCGGCACCAGCGAAATGCTATTGCTTTCACCTGTCTTGATCACGCGCTCCAGCATATCGTAACCCACAAAACTGACCTGTATGGTTACAGTTGGGGCGTTGCCGGTAAGGCTAAATGAGCCGCTTACATCAGTAACGGTTGATTGGTCTGTTCCCTTTACGTGGACAGTAGCACCCGGTAGGGGCTGGTTAAGCTCATCAACTACTTTGCCTTTGAATGTGTTTTTTTGAGCAAAAGCAATGGTAGCAAAAACTAAGAGTAGCACGGTCAAGCCGTACTTAAATAAGTAAACTTTTTTCATTTAAAATTGGTTTTAAAAATTGGTTTGTTTCGGAATACTTTGGTGGGTAATTCCAAATCAAAGAAAAGGAGGGAAAACAGGCTAGTCAATAGCCGGATGGGTCAATATAGAAAATATGGAGGAAATATGTTTTTCAATTAATTGATTATCAATTTTTTGTGCGAGTTGGTGAATAGGGTTAATATAGATTTAAAAAGAGGGTGGAAGTGGTGGTTTTAGCAGATGAGAGGCAAACTTTATTAAACAATGGTGTTAGCACGACGTAAACGACTCACCCGGTCTACGCTTCGCTGGACCTGCCCTCTCTCCGGCAAGCCGCAAAGAGGGCAAAAAAAACAAAGAAAATTTTTTCGCTCCCCTCTATGCGGCGCAGCCGGAGAGGGGGGAAGACGGGCGTAGCCTCGTCGGGGTGAGTCGTCCCTTGGTTAGTTTACGCCGGATCTCAAATCTCAAATCTCAAATCTCAAATCTCAAATCTCAAATCTCAAATCTCAAATCTCAAATCTCAAATCTCAAATCTCAAATCTCAAATCTCAAATCNCACCGCCTCTATCGCCATAATATGATCCTCAAACTCATCATTAGCTATGAATGACTTATTTTTAATCCGGTTTTTGTAGGAGTAAATGGTGTTTACCGAGTAGCCTAAAAGTTTGGCAATCCTGTCGTTATCATGTATGCCCATGCGGATGAGGGCGAAGATCCGGTGTTCGGTACTTAATAGCTGTCCATCAGCTATGGCTATCTTTTCGTCGTTATGGAACAGGGCTTCAAACTTTTCAATAAAATCGGGGAACAGGGAAAGGAAAACCTTATCGAAAGTATGGAACAACTGGTGGCGTTCGTTTTCAAGATTGAGGTTTTTGATGGCGGCCTGGGCATCTTCGTACCGCTTGCTGCTCAGTTTTTTATCTAAAGATTTCTGGAAGCTTTCTAATTTATCAATGTAAATGGAATTGATATTGAAGTAATAGCCTATGTATTCGTTTTTGATTTTGTTGGCGGTACTCAGGTTGCGGTTAAGCGCCTCTAAAGCAATGTTACTTTCCTGTAAGGATACGTTGGCTTCCTTGATCAAATTATCGGCAATGCGCAATTTTTTAAGCTGACGGAAGATGATCACCGCGAATGCCACTACAAACAACACCAATACAGTGATGATAGAGGAGTATATAAATAACGACCGCCGTTGCTGCTCCACCGTACTGATGCGCTGGGCCTCAATAATGGGCAAAATACTGCTGATGGTTACCTGCCGGTGGCGCGCGCCATAAAAGGTGGCATCGTCCATGGCTTGTTTAATGTAGATGAAGGCATTGTTGAGGTCGCCTTTTTTATACAGGAAATCGGCCAGTTTGTAAATGGCTACGGTTTCTTTGGTGGCCGATTGCAGATCGGCAATGGCCGCCTGTATGAGTAGTTCTATTGATTTATCCTGCAGGTCTTTACGCTCATAAAGGTAGCTGAGCGAGCAGGCACTTACCGCAAACTGGTTGGGGCTAAGGTTTTTAATTTGCAGCAACGAAGTGTAGTTTTTAACCCCATCCTCAAAATTGCCGTTCCGGAGGTATTTTAAACCGTTTAGGGCAAAATAATTGTAAGTACCCGGTGTGGCCAGGGATAAGGCCGAATCGATACATTGAACGCCTTTGGGATTATAAATGGCCGAATAATCAACATTACGGTCAAAATCCGAAAGGTCGAAATAGCTTCGGGCTTTCAGAAAATAATATTCTACTTTATCATTGGTGGAGAGTAGTTGCAGGTCGATGCTGTTCAAAGTTTCCAACGTTTCTTTGAACATGCCCGATGATATCAGCGTAAACCCCAGTTCCATTTTGGCAAATGCCATACGGGCAGGGTCATGCAGTTGAGCGGCGGTTTGCTGCAGAATTTTCGCGTAATTATAAGCCGAATCGTAGCTGAAGTTTTTGTACTCGTTATATAGCTGCTGATACAGATCGTACTTTTTGTTGATGTTACCTGCCTGGGCAACCTGTTTCTTTACAGCCTCAATGCGCGATAGTTTTTGCTGTACATAATTGTCCTTATCGGCTAAAACAGTATTAAGCTTATTCATCATCGAATCCGTAACCGGATTTTGGGCATAACCCCGGGCGGTAATCAGCAGGAATAAAAAAAATACAAGAAATAACCTTGGCCTCATTTAAGCATCTATGATAATTGGATCACCCCTAAAGATAGACAAACATATTAAATTATGCAGTAGGTAAGTGGTGTAGCGCGCTAAGGATTTTTGTATTATTTACGTTAGGTAAAATTAAACCATAGAGTTGTTTAATTTTGTTTTTCACGTAGAGACGCAATATTTTGCGTCTGCCGCTGTAAAAAGCCGTTTTATTGGGGAGTAATCTCAGAAACGTTGGATTTGAACGCGGAGACGCAAAATATTGCGTCTCTACATAAAAATGGAAACACCCATGAAAGATATCCCCGTACATCAACTAAAAGAACGTGCCACATCGGGCCTGGTGATCCACCGTTTTTTGGAGGGGGATATGCCCAAGCCCGATGAACCCATGGGCGCGCACCGCGATGATCATTACCTGTTTTTTTTGTTGGAAGGCGGTTCGGCCTCCATGATGAATGATTTCCAGGAGGTGAGTTTTGAAGGTTCGCAACTTTACTATATACTGCCCGGGCAGGTGCATCATCGTATCAAAAATTTTCATGCTTTTGGCTGGTTTATAGCTGTTGATACCATGCTGCTCTCGCCAGATTATCGCAATATTTTTGAAAATCAGCTCATTATGCAGCAGCCTTACCGGCTTACCGATGTACAATTTAATCAATGTAAAAGTTTACTGAACTTGCTGTACGAGAAATATTGCGAAGACGAAAGCAGGACATTTTATTTGCCGGTGGTTCATTCGTTGCTAAAATCATTTATAGGGATGGCCGCCTGTTGCTTTAGTCATACCGGTAATCCGCGTTTAATGACCTCGCGCCCGGCGCAATTGGCACAGCAATTTAAAAAGCTATTGGTTGAGCACGTGCGCGGGGTAAAAAGCCCGTCGGCCTATGCAAATATGCTCAATGTATCTGAAACTTACCTTAATGAAGCCGTGAAGAAAATAACTGGTATGTCTGTCAGTTACTGGATTCAGCAGGAATTACTCCTGGAGGCTAAAAGATTGTTGTACTACAGCCAGATGAACGTTAAGGAAATTGCCCACGCGCTGGGGTATGAAGATCATGCCTATTTTTCGCGCCTGTTTAAAAAAACGGAGGGGAGTACCCCGCTTTCATTTCGGAATGGTTACCGTAAATAGTCCAATCATTACCGTAACTATGCTATTGTAAAAGGTGCGTTTAGCACCTTTCTTTGTGTTAACAACATTAACACACCATGGAAACATCCACTATACATAAAATTAAAAGAACGGTTGATAAGCTGTTTGATTACAAGCTGCAAAGCGGCCTGGTGCTTGAGGTGAGGTGCTGGGAACCCTGTACTTTAATTGAGGTAGATTTGCACCTGCCCCAGCTTGATATGAGCCAATGGCAGGAAATTCCTTATATTAAATTTAAGGTTGATGGCCTTACCTTTCGCGATTACACCCCATCGGGTTGGGATGCCGAAACCAGCACCTGTACCATTTTTGTTGATGCCGCGCATAATGGTCCCGGCAGTACCTGGGCACGAATGCTGCAAAAAGGCGATACCGTAAGCTATTTAAAAACAGGTACCACTAATCAAAAGCCTACGCCAACATCGGCCATTGTAGCTTTGGGCGATGAAAGCAGCATGGGGCACTTTTTGGCCCTGCAAAAAATGGTACTGCCGCATACCCGTTTTTCTGGCAGTATTGTAATTGGTAACGATCATCACCGCCAACTATTTAACGAATATTTTTGGACCCCGTTGGAGCCCGTTGCCCGCAAAGATGTTTACGGGCATCAAAGTTTAATGGAGTGGGTAATCGGTCAGCGGTATACTTTAGAGAATACCGTGTTTTACCTGGCGGGTAATAACACCATGGTAGCGCAATTGCGTAAACTATTACGCGGGCAAGGCTATCCATCAGGGCAGATCAAAGTACAAGGCTTTTGGGATTAAGATTGCCCGATAGTCGGTTAACAATAACTTAACCTGCCATAGCGGCAAATATTTGTTAAATTTGATTAACAAGAAAATTTAACCGCTATGGCAAAGTTTTTTGATGATATTCAGCCGCAGCACCAGGTGTTTATTGAAAAGCAGAAAATGTTTTTTGTAGCATCGGCCCCGCTTGCTGCAAACGGCCATGTAAACCTATCGCCCAAGGGGATAGATAGTTTTAAAGTTTTAAGCCCTACAAAAGTTGCCTATATGGACCTTACCGGCAGCGGTAATGAAACCTCGGCCCATATTTTAGAAAACGGACGCATCACCATTATGTTTTGTGCCTTTGAAGGGCCTCCTAATATTATGCGTTTGTTCGGTAAAGGTTACACAGTATTGCCGGGCGATGAAGAATGGGAGCAACTTGCCCCGCATTTTCAAATCCTGCTGGCAACAAGGCAAATTATTGTAGCCGATATTTACCAGGTACAAACCGCATGCGGTTTCAGCGTACCTTACTACACTTATGAGGGAGAGCGCGATCAGGCTTATAAATGGGCAGCCAATAAAGGGCCCGACGGTTTAGAAGCCTATAAACAGGAAAAGAACCTGCAAAGCCTTGATGGCTTGCCAACAGCGCTTGCTTAGTGCTGTTTAGCCTCTGTATAAAAAAGATTTAAGCTGCTCTTTAACATTAAGAAAGCTTTTTAAATACCGCGCCCAAAATATCCACCGCTTCCCGTATTTCTTTGTTATTAAGTGATGCAAAACCCAACCGTACGTATTGATGAGCGGGATTGTTATCATAAAAATAATCTCGCCCATCATTAAGGGTTAGTCCCATAACTGCGGCTTTTTCAGAAACTTCTTGCGGACTAAAACCATCAGCATATTTTACCCAAACCGCAAAGCCACCATCCGGTATTTTAAAACTAAGGTATTGGCCCAGTTGCTCCCTTAATAAGGTGCAAAGCAAGTCGCGGCGCTCACGGTATAGTTTATTTGCCTTTTTCAGGTGCCGGCCAATGTCGCCGTTTTTTAAAAGGTTGGCTATGGCTTCTTCCAGCAGGTGTTCGCCCTGGCGGTCAATCATTTTACGCAGGCGGGTAGTTTGTATAATTAAATTTGCAGGGGCAACCATAAAACCAATGCGTATGCCCGGCGCAATGGTTTTGCAAAATGAGCCAACGTAAATTACACAGCCATCGTAATCGGCGCTGGCCAGCGGCAATATGGGGCTGCTGGCGTAATGAAAATCATAATCATAATCGTCCTCAATAATAGCAAACTTGTATTTGCGCGCTAATTCAAGCAACCGCATCCGCCGTTCGGCGCTTAATGTTACGGTAGTGGGCCGGTGGTGATGGGGAATCACATACACCAGTTTTACCTTTTTTTGCCGGCATATGGCCTCTACGGCATCCAGGCTAATGCCATGTTCGTCAACAGGTACCAATTGCATTTTGGCCCCGGTATGCTCAAAGGTTTCGTTGGCACCCGGGTAGCCGGGATCGGCAGCTATCACAACATCATTTTTACCCAGTAAAATCTGGGCACAAAGGTAAATAGCCATTTGCGAACCTTTGGTTATTAAAATATCATCGGCGTTTACCTGTAACCCGCGGGTTTCGCCCAGGAAACGGGCCAGTTGGGTACGCAAATTTACCGACCCTTGCTCCGGGCCGTAAGTAAGGTATTTTTGCGTAAAGTGATAGTTTGCAAACCGGCGGTATTCGCGCAGCATCAATTCAACAGGGGCAATCCGTATATCAGGGAAACCATCGTCAAATACCAATGTGCGTGGATTATCGGTAGCGAAAAGTTCGGGGTAGGGAACTTTCTGTGGCACCTCAAAAAAGGTTTTATTGGGATAGGCGTTTTTGTTTGGCGTTGTGCCGATGGCCCTTGGCGATACATCGGGTAGGTTTTTGGCTACAAAAATACCTTTACGCGCATAAACATCAACCCAGCTTTGCGCATACAACTCATCATAAGCGGCCACTACAGTTTTACGATGAATTTTTAACAATGCTGCCAACACCCTGCTGCCGGGCAGGGCAGTACCAGGTTTTAAAGTACCTTGCCTGATTAAACCAATTATACCATTGCAAATTTGGAGGTACACCGGTACCTGCGCCGTTTTATCTATCTGTATCAAGCCGCTTGTAAATAACATATCTGGACTATCTTGTTTGTGTTTGCTGGACTATAAAGATAGGCCAATGCCTGCGTATTTTTATAGCAGTAAATAAAATAGATATGCAACTTGTTAAAAATTATCCGTTCCCGTCAATCGCCTTAAGGCTTGCATTAGCAACCAGTTACCTGTGGGAAGTGGCAGATAGACTTGGCTTTTTTGGTGCCCATGGCCAGCCCCATGTAGGCTGGGGCGATTGGCAGCATTTTTTAGATTACGCCCGCCAGGTAATGGCGTTTTTGCCGGGCGGGGTTATACCAACCCTTGCTGTATTGGCTACCATTGGCGAGGCAGCTATCGGGCTGTTATTACTTGCCGGTTTATTTACCCGTATCGCTGCATCATTAAGCTGTTTGCTAAGTTTGGCGTTCGCGCTGTCGATGGCTATCGCGTTCGGCTTTGAATCGCCTGTTGGATATTCGGTTTTTACAGTGAGCGCGGCAAGCCTGCTGCTGGCTACCTTGCCCGAATATAAATGGAGTATCGATTCTTTAATCAGTAAAAATTAAAAGTATCATGACTACTATCAATCAAAAAAAAGCGCCCACCTTATGGGTAATCGTAGCTTTTGCAACTGTATATATTGTTTGGGGCTCTACCTATTTCTTTATCCAAATGGCTGTTCATGGCTTTCCGGCTATGCTGATGGGGGCTTTGCGTTACACTATGGCCGGGTTATTAATGCTGGGTTGGTGCGCCATTAAAGGCGATAGGATATGGGTTACCAAAGATGTGATCAAATCGGGTATCAGCGGCCTTATTATGTTGTTTGTGGCCACGGGCATCGTATTTTGGGTTGAGCAAACCCTGCCCAGTGCTATGGTGGCCATTACCGTATCAACAGGCCCCATCTGGTTTGTTGCTTTAGATAAGGTGAACTGGCGGGTGAACTTCAAAAGTAAATCTACCATTGGTGGGTTGGTAATGGGCTTTGCCGGGGTAATATTGCTGTTTGGCGAACAGGTAAACAAAGCTTTTATCGGTAATCCTTCGGCACCTTCAGTTTCAGCGATGCTATTATTGGTTTTAGGTCCGGTGGCTTGGTCGGCTGGTTCTTTATATTCAAAAAAGCATGCAACCACGGGACCCGCCCGGTTAAACAGCGCCTGGCAAATGATTATTGCAGGCATCGCTTTTATACCGGCGGGAATTGCACACCATGAGTTTAGCGGCTTTAGCTTAATGAATGTACCCGCCCATGCCTGGTGGGCTATTGTTTATCTTATCCTGTTTGGCTCTATAGCTGCTTTTAGTGCATATGTATGGCTATTGCAGGTAAAGCCGGCAACGCAGGTGAGCACGCACTCGTACGTAAACCCGGTGATCGCTGTTCTTTTGGGCGTACTGTTTGCTGCCGAGCACATCTCTTTATTGCAGGTTATTGGCCTGGTAGTGATATTGCTTAGCGTACTGCTTATTAACCTGGCTAAATACCGTAAAACTAATACGGTTCAAAAAGTGGTGCCAGTTACCTGCAACATAGTTAATGATAAGCAACTAATGGAAGCCTGTTGACAGTATAGATGAAAACGAGGATAGCCTGCAGACAATTAGCTATAGGTTATCCATCGATTTCCAAAGCGCGGGGTTATCCCTAATCAGGCTTAAATGTTCAATTACCTCTTCAACCTCTTTCATATCCAGCGAGTGGCCGCCGCCGGTATAGGAAAAAACATTAGCCGGTGTTTCAAACGCGATAAAGCCTAAATAATCCGGGTCTTTTATTTTATCAAGATGTAATGTGCTTTCCTTACTTAAAGCCTGCCTGGGGTTGCCCTTGGCCTGGTCAATAAATAAGCTGTAGGTATAACTAATAACAGGACGGCCGTTAAAATGGGCATCGGTATCTGGTATCGCCATGATATGCAGATCGTTGTTTAACGTAAAAAATATCGGTTTCATAAAGTAAGGTTATCAAACTTCAACACCGTAAACGTTAAATGGTTTCTTAATATTAACTTAAAACTGCTTTAATGTTTCAGCCTGATTGTTAATGCTTTGCTTGTCGCGATTGCCCCCTTTAAATGTCTGTAAAAGCCTTTTGATATCGCTATCACGATAACTAATTTAGATATAAAAATCAGCCATATGGAAACAGAAAACAATGCCGAAAAAATAAGCATCATCGAAACCACTAAAGTGATAGATGCCAAATATGCTCATTTAGATGGATCGACGTTTGTAATGCTCAAAATGAGTAAAACAACCTTTAACGATGTTGATTTAAGCAATCTTAAAATAGTAAACGCCAATTTAAGCGATCTGGAAATTGAAGGCGCGCAATTAGGCGGGGCCTACATTCATAACATAGGTATGCCACCTAAAGATCATCCTGCTTATGATGAAAAGGCAAAACAGCGTCCCTTACGTTTTGAGGACTGTGAATTAAGCGGGAGTACCATCACCAATTGCAATTTAAGCAACGTGTCCATCAGCGATTGTAACACTACCGGCATGACTATCAACGGCATTTTAGTTGAGGATTTGCTTAAAAAATATCAGCCGTAAAAATAATTGAAATAAATATGGTACTATGTATTGTATAGTACTGTGTTTTGTATTAGCTTTGTGATGAACTCAAATTAAAATCACTCATCATGAAAAAAATACACTATTTAATTGCCATGGCAGGGATAATGCTATTGGCAACCGCGTGTCGTTTTGGAGGCAGACACACCACCATTATTGAAAACCGCGATGGTAACACCGTAAAAATTGAATATCGCGGCCAGGTTTACTTTACCGAAGACGGTACAGCCATTAAATTCATCACCCCGCATGGCTCTGTAAAATACAGCCATAATGACGACGACCTGGTTGCCGAAAACGAAAATGGCCGTATTACTTATGAAATTAATGGCGGCGGTAAACAAACCCAGCTTGATGAAGGAGCCAAAGCCTTTTTAGCAAGCGCCGTAAAGGAAATGATCAGGAGAGGACATAATGCTGATGGGGGAAGATGATTTGGGAATTTGAAGATTTGAAGCGGTGGCCAATTTAAGCAATATTAAAGATTATGCTTATCGGGTCAATTTTCAAATCTTCAAATTCTCAAATCGTCAAATTGGAATTGTTTTCAGTGTACAAAATACACATTTGTGCTTTAGCGTATCAAAAGCTTTTTTAATTGTTGGTTTATCAATTGTAACTTATTGGTTATTAAAGATATTTGTAGATTTTTGATTGCTATTAAAGCGTATCATTTGATCAATAAACGGCTACAAATCAATTATTTATAGCTGTTGTTATTTGCTTTATTCAATTTAACTCTCTTAATTTGGATTCCCGGAATCGCTTTCCTGATTGGCGATTTGTAAACCGGTAAACCAATTAAGTTAAACCATGAATAAAAAAGCATTGTTTGCCTGTTTTTTAGCAGGTGGTTTATTGCAGTCGCCACTGGTTAAGGCCCAGGTAAAGGCTCCTTTTTCAACTCAAAATAAAAAAGTAAAAGTTATAGTATCAGATAACGAACCAGGCATGCGGTTTAAAAATACCGAAACCCTGAAGTTTGAAGATAGTCCTCAACCCGGCGAAACCGAAGTATCGGTATTTGTTGATCCGGCAAAAACATTCCAAACCATGTTAGGCGTAGGTGGCGCTTTAACGGATGCATCGGCCGAAACTTTTTACAAACTGCCAAAGGACAAGCAAAAAGAACTGCTAACGGCCTACTACGATAAGGATAAAGGAATTGGCTATACCATGGCCCGCACTAATATTCAAAGCTGCGATTTTTCGAGCGATAGCTATAGTTATATCAAGGAAGGCGATGCATCGCTGAAATCTTTTAACATTAGCCATGATAGAGCTTATCGTATCCCTTTCATCAAAGCTGCTATGGCTGCTGCCGGTGGCAAACTTACCTTGTTTGCATCGCCATGGAGCCCGCCCGCGTTTATGAAGGATAACAACAGTGTATTGCATGGTGGCAAACTGCTGCCAAAATACTACCAAAGCTGGGCCAATTTTTATGGTAAGTTTATAAGGGCTTATGAAAACGAAGGTATCCCGGTTTGGGGCTTATCGGTACAAAACGAGCCTATGGCTTCGCAAAGCTGGGAGTCATGTAAATACACTGCCGAAGAGCAACGCGATTTTGTAAAGAACTTTTTAGGTCCAACACTGGCTAAACAAGGCCTAAGCAGCAAAAAACTGATTGTTTGGGACCATAACCGCGATTTGTTATATCAGCAAGCCAGCACTATTTTAGAAGATCCCGCCGCTGCCAAATACGTTTGGGGCGTAGGTTTCCACTGGTATGAAACATGGACGGGTGCCGGCCAACAATTTGAAGCTTTAAGGCGTACGCACGAGGCTTTCCCTAATAAAAACCTAATTTTCACCGAAGGTTGTATTGAAAAGTTTGATTTTGCCAAGATCAATGATTGGTCCTTAGGCGAGCGCTATGGTTTATCAATGATCAACGATTTTAATGCCGGTACAGTAGCCTGGACAGATTGGAACATCCTGCTTGATGAAAAAGGCGGACCTAACCACGTAGGTAACTTTTGCTTTGCCCCGGTACACGCCGATTTACGCGATGGCAGCTTAATTTATACCAGCTCTTACTATTATTTAGGTCATTTTAGCAAATATATTCAGCCCGGAGCTAAACGTATTGCAGCGGTTGCCAGCAGAGATAAATTGCTAACGGTTGCCTACCTAAACCCCAATGGCAAATTAGCCGTAATAGTGATGAATAAAACCGACGAAAAAATTGAATACAGTTTATGGATAAAAGGGAAAGCTGCCAAAACAACCAGCTTGCCTCACTCTATAGCTACCCTTGTGGTAGAATAAAGATCTTTTTATAATCAACTAAATCTCAGATGTATGGTGGATCATTTATGGTCCACCATTATCATTTTTAGGGGATAGCACAGAAGAAGAGCATGGGCCTGTGCGATTCCTTCCTTGGGGAAGGAGGCAATGTCATTAAGTTAAGGATTTACTGTTGGTTTTAATATCGAACACTGAATGTCCAATATCGAATAATAAAGTAAAACCCTTCGGTGTTGGACATTCGAAATTCATTATTCGATATTATTGCTAATTCCGTTTTTCCTTAACTTAATGACATTGACCATTCCGTTGGGAGGGAATAGAAAAAGATATCTTTTGCAGATCTAACTAAAAATAACCGTCTTATTCTTCGATACGAATACCCTATCCTCAAACACCAGTTTAAGGGCCTGCGCCAATACCGATGTTTCAACCTCCTGGCCGGCTTTAACCATATCTGTTACCGTGAATGAGTGATTTACGGGCACAATTTGCTGGGTAATGATGGGGCCTTCATCCAACTCGTTTGATACAAAGTGGGCGGTAGCGCCTATGAGTTTAACACCACGTTCAAAAGCTTTGCGGTAGGGGTTGGCACCAATAAAGGCCGGCAAAAACGAATGGTGGATATTTACAATGCGCATGGGATATTTGGATACAAAAGATGGTGGCACAATGCGCATGTATTTGGCCAGTACCACATAATCCGGCGAGTATTTGGCTACCGCGGCATCAATTTGCTGTTCAAATTCTTCTTTGCTTACACCCTCATGCGGAATGTGATAAAAAGGCATATCAAAGCGCTCGCATACGTTTTGCAAAGTGGCATGGTTGCCAATTACGCATTGAACGGTTGCGCCAAGGGTTTTAAAAAAATTACGGATCAAGATATCGGCCAGGCAGTGGTATTCTTTAGTTACCAGTACTACAACCTTTTTTGCTGGATTGGGGTTTACAGCAACCATCGCGCCTTCGGGCAGTAGTCGTTTAAGTAGCTGCTCCAGCTTTGCATCTTCATGGTCATTGTCCTCAACCTGTACCCGCATAAAAAACAGGTTTTCGGTATGGTCCACATGCTCGCGCATGGATATAATGTTGAGCTGTTGCTTTGCCAGTATGGCCGCTATATAGGCAACGAGGCCTACCTGGTCTTTACATTGGATAACAATAATCATACGCTAATGATACAAAGAAAATTTATCCTTATTACGTACTAATTTAAAATTAAGTTTTTTTGTAAGGTGCTGTATCAAAGCATAAAATGACTGCGTAATGCTTTATATAACCTAAAATCATGCGATACTTTATACTGCTTTTTGTAGCGCTGGTACTTTGCAGCGTTAGTTCATGTAACAAAAATGGCTTGCCCGGGCCTTCGTCTACCCAAATAACCGGTAGCTGGCGCTGGGTAAAATCTGTTGGCGGCATTGGCGGCTTTACCCTTACGCCCAAAACCGAGGGTTTTAATCAAACTCTGGCGTTTGCATCCGATAGCACCTTTAAGTTATATAAAAATGATGCTGTACAGCTTTCGGGCAAGTTTTCTATAACCAGGAATTATAAATATACGCCTACACAGAATTTAGATCTGATCAAGATTAACAACCAAACCGCTATGGCGTTTATAATTCGTAACGATACCTTATATCAGAATGATATATTTATTGCCGATGGTTTTAGTACAGTGTATGTACGCGTAAAACCCGATTAAAAGTACCAAAAAGTCATCCCGTATGCCAGGCGGCATCAAACGCGGGTCCCACATGCAAGACTCATGATAGGCAGATGCCTTGCAAGTGGGAGGCTGGTTTGCCTTCGGGTAAATCAGCATGACTTTAATTCGTCACGCTTCGTCTGGTATAAAATTGATGGACTGAGCTTCATCAAACACCACATAAACCCTGCGCCAGGGCTGATCGTCAATTAATTTCCATTGATGGGCAGTGCCGGTGGTATCGGTAGCTATGAGTATTTCGCCGGGGCGTAAAATAAAGGTTTCGCCGGTACGGGTTTCAAATTCCAATGTGCCCGATAGGGTGATCACATACTGATCGGCCGGGGCATTGTGCCAGTCGTAAAAAGAATGCGGCGGCGATTCCTGGAACCTGATGCTGCTGGCCTGGTTAAATAAACCTTCGGCAACAGTGCCGGTTTGTACGTGGGAGTGGCCATCCTGGCCGGTATATAGTTTATAAGCTTTTATCATGTTGTTTTGCCTTGCAGGCATGGCTGCTAAGCTAAGGTATTTATGATTTTTAATGATAACCACAGCATAACGCAATTGTAAATATTTAGCAAACTTATTGGTGCTTTGATGGTTCAATCAACATCATGATCCCTGCCGTATCCAGAAAATTTCAGTTCTTTCCGTTTCTCATAAGTCTGTTGATAACGCTGGCCATTGGTTTTGTGGCCTCGGTAGTTACCCGGCCCGAGATTGCCGGCTGGTACAGTACTTTAAAAAAGCCTGTATTTAATCCGCCTCCACAGGTTTTTCCATTGGTATGGTCGGTTATTTATGTGATGATTGCTACCTCCGCTTACCTGGTTTGGAAACATCGCAGCCGCAAGCCCGCCTATATAATTGCCCGGTCTGTTTATATTACACAACTGGCGCTTAATTTTTCATGGTCGATAGTGTTTTTTGGCTTACATCAAATACTGCTGGCCTTAATTGTAATTGGTTTATTGTGGATCAGTATTCTTTTTAATATCAATTGGTTTAGCAAATACAACAAAGTTGCCGGCTATCTGCTTTGGCCTTATTTACTTTGGGTAACGTTTGCCGGGGTGCTTAACCTGGCTATTTATTTACTGAATAAGTAGTTTAAAAAACACTATTTTTATTGCGCACATTTATTGATTGTTCTACAAAAAATGAAAAAGCTACTCCTTATATTCTGCCTGCTTGCAACGGCACATAGTTTTGTTTTTGCCGATGCAATAGCCATTAATCATTTTGTAGTAAAAGAAAACCCCTTTGGTACCGACCAGGTAGCCATTGTAGCAACAGATTCGGCGGGCGTAACACAGGAAAATGTGAACGGTAACTTCACCTTTGTAATGAACGGTTTCGAAAATCAGCTCAAGTTTGAAAAAGGAGTAGCCTTTTATCGCCAAAAAATAAACCGGTCTACCTTTTTATATGCCAAGCACATGAACGAAACCGGCACTCACGCCAATCTGTACTATATTTATAAGCACGATAGTAAACTAAGCCCATGGCATATCAGTTGGGTGCTGTTGGTAGCCATCCCCTTGGTATTAGTGTTACTGGCTTACATGTTTAAGCGGTTTATCATTATCGCGGTAATTATCTTCCTTATATTCCTCTATTTTAACTACCACAACAACCTAAGTATCCCAACATTTTTTGAAAGTATCATTGATGGCTTGAAGAATATGCTATAGTAGGAGCAAGGATTATTGGACTTTTAGACTTTAGGACTATTAGATTTTAGGACTATTGGACTTTTAGACAAAGGAGTAAGGACTTTAGGATAAAAGAGCAAGGACTTTTGGATAAAAGATTATTAATTCAATAATTCAATAATTCAATAATTCAATAATTCAATAATTCAATAATTCAATAATTCAATAATTCAATAATTCAATAATTCAAATCACTACTTCGCTAATTCACCAATTAAAACGGTAGTCCTATGCCGAAATTCAGCTGGGCAAAGTTGTAGTTGTCGCCGGTGGTTTTTAGGTAATTGGTTTTGAAATCTCCGGTATGGAAAAGTTCGTTGCTGTGTTTAAACAGCACCCATTGGTCGGCACCATTAAATTGTGGATCTTTTAGCTTAAAGGCATAATCAAGTCTGAAAACGAAGAAGCTCAAATCAAACCTTAAACCTGTGCCTATACCTAAAGCTGTGGATTGGTATAGGTTGTTTAACCTGAACTCGCCGCCTGGGTTCTCGGCTTTTTTGCCTAATCGCCATATATTACCGGCATCCATAAAAACAGCTCCCTTCAATTTGGCCCCAAAAAAGTTATCTACCAGTTTGTAGCGGTACTCGGCATTGGCTACAATCTTTATCTCACCAAACTGATCTATGTACTTGTATTTGTTTCGTTGTACATCATCGGTGCCGTAATAGGTAGCCCTGTTAAACTGACCCGGACCAAGCGTGCGCGGTAACCAGGCGCGCATATCATTGGCGCCACCTGTATAAAAGTTCTTTTCAAATATCAGCGAGCTGCTGTTGCCATACGGCACACCTATGCCCGGGTTAATGCGGAATATAAATTGCCGCTCGCCGCCAAAAGAACGGTAAATACGCAAATCCATATCGGTTTTGGTGTATTGCGAAAACGTATACCCAAACAACGTACGTTGGCCCAGCGTATCCCTTTTAGTATTGAAGCTATTGCTAAGCAGGCTCAGGAAATTGCCGCCTATGTCAAGGCTTCCCCTAAAATAAGTGAAGTTATCATAGGTGTTAAGTTCAATGGCATTATATTGAAAGGTGTACTGGCTACCTGTAGTAAACACGGTGCGGCCTATAAGGTAAACGTACGAGTACCGGTTATACTCGGGTTTAACCAGCGTATCCCTTGCTGCGGGGTCAATAGTACCTTTTGAAAACTCAATGTTGATGGGGGTAATGGTATGCTGTTTTCGGGTAGTTTCCCAAAAATCGTAAGATATTGAGTTTACAAAGCTTTGGCGCGTAACCAGCCCCTTTTGATAAAATAACGAGTAGTTGGTTGAAAAGGTGGTATGTGGCACACCAAATTTTCCCTGCAACGGGAAATCAAACGGCGATAATATGCGCGGGAAAGTCAAGTTTGCACCAACCCTAAACTCCTGGTTTTGGATACCGTTGCTATTGGTGGTATTTGAGCCGTTATCAAATAAAATACTCCAGTTAACTTTAAACTCCAAAATGGCTGCTTGTTTAAACAGGTTGCGGTTGGTAAAGGTATTACCTATGTTGTACCCATAACGCCCGTTAGCAAACAGAAACTCACCCTCTACCCGGTCCGAGTAATGTTTAAGGGGGATAATATCTATTTTGGTATTGAGGCGATGTGTGCTATCGGGCAGTTTTTCATAAATAGGGTTGGGCACATTTCTGAAAACATTTAACTCTGATAGGCGTGTGGTAGTAAGGGTTTGCATATCAATGTTATACAGTTTGCCCTTTTTTTGAAAGTTATAGTCTGTTACTACTCTCGGCACAAAACGGTGCGAAAAATCAACAAAACGGTATTGTGAATCAACTTTTAAAGTATCCTCCTTAGTCGCGGTTTTGCCGTTACTGGTAGAAATGGTAATTAGCGTATTGTTGATAGTGTAAACAGGATGCTCAGTTTTGCCTGGCGGATTATCGATGGTCATTTTAACATCAACAACGCTGCTGTTGAAGGTAGAATCGTAGTTGAAGTTTACATATTGCCGGTAAAAATCAAAATAGCCGTTGCGTTTCATGAGCAGGTAAATCTCATCACGGTCATGTGCAAGGCTATCCATATCAAAACGACCGCCCGGCTGTATGTGCGACATTTTGGTGCGGTTAGCCAGGTATATATCCCTTACCTTTTTATCGGGAATGCTATCTTCAAATTTGCGGATACGGAACAATGGACCTTCTTCGGCAGTAAAAACAAGCTCGGCCCGGCGTTTTTTGATGATTACGGTATCGGTGATCTTTGCTTTTACGTAGCCCTTGCTTTGAATAAACTTTTCCATCTGCCCGCGCGAATAATCAACCAGGCTGCTATCTAAAATAGCGGGTGCCTCGCCAATATTGCGTTTACCGTTGTTGCTAAACCAGTAATAAAATTGCAGATTGAGTTTATTGTTGGGCTGCTGATCTTTATCTACATAATTTAAGGCGGCTTCACTAAACTGATCGTCAATGCCTTTGATGGTAATTTTGCGAACCAAGGCCTGGTCTTTTCTAATTCCGCGGGTAACGCTACAGCCCGACCCGATAATGAGCAGTAAAATACTTAATATTGTAAAGCGGTAACCAGCAGGTTTAGTATATGCTTTCAAAATCACAAATCAGTTTATTAACGTCCTTACAACATAAAAAATTCAGGAGGGAGCATGGCCTGTTCCTGGTAGAAGGTTATAAATCGGTAATTGAATTTACAAACTCGGGCTACCAGGTTGATACAATTTACCATACCCCTGCAATTGTTCCAAAAATGCTGAATTTATCCCGGAATATAAACTTTCAGGAGATTTCGATGAAGGATATCGAAAAGATCAGCACCTTGAAAACGCCGCAGGAGGTAATTGGTTTGGTTAAAATGCCATTATGGCCCACTTTAAATTACGATAGCCTTAAACACCGGTTTTCATTAGTGTTGGATAATGTGCAAGACCCCGGCAATATGGGTACCATTATCCGCACGGCCGATTGGTTTGGCATTACTGATATTATTTGCAGTGAGGACACGGTTGACGTATATAACCCCAAGGTAGTGCAGGCCACTATGGGCTCATTGGCGCGGGTAAATGTACATTATACCAATCTTGAGCAGGTTTTACCACAAATAAAGCTACCTTTGTACGGAGCGATGCTTGATGGCCAAAATATGCATAATACTGCTTTTGGCAATGAAGGGCTGCTGGTAATGGGCAATGAAGGTAATGGCGTAAGCCCGGCAATTGAAAAGCTGATAAACACCAAAATAACCATCCCCAGGGCCGGAAAAGCCGAATCATTGAACGTGGCAATTGCCACCGCGATACTGTGTTCTGAAATAAAAAGAAATTCAATGAAATAATTGTTGGTATTGCAATAAATAAATTACTATTTTTGCAATCCTTAAAAATAGGGTCGGGTGGCCGAGTGGCTAGGCAGAGGTCTGCAAAACCTTTTACAGCGGTTCGAATCCGCTCCCGACCTCAAGGGTATTAAAAACATTAAAAAAAGAAATCATGGGCGTTACACGTTTAAAAAGAAAAGATAGAAGAAACAAAACTTTCTCTCGTTTAGAAGTTCAGTTTTTGAAACTGGCTACTAACATTGAGTACGGAAGCCGTTCTGCAGAGAAAAAAGGCAACCAAATTGAAAAAAACAACGCTGCTTTAGCTACAGCAGCAGCAGCTCTTTAATTCTGTCTATCTAAGCGCGCTGCGCTTTACAAGATCTTTAAAAATCCTGTTGGTTTAAGAAACCGGCAGGATTTTTTTTGTTTGGTCTGAATCAGAATTTACAGGATTTTAGAATTGACAGAATACAGGTTTGGTGCATATTTATTAGATATATTTAATTTTTAAGATTCTGTTTAAATTTGATGAGTATCGGTTAGGGTAGATAAAGCTTCATTGCCGTTGGTTTTAACCAACGGTAACAATGGGGAGAGTTAATAGGGCTTTAGCCCAAATCCGCTTGCACAATTGGGCTGAAGCCAAGACTTTTTTGTTTTTGTTACCGTTGGTTAAAACCAACGGTAATGATTTTATATGTTTTTAAAGAATTTCAATATCCTGAAAATTCTTTAATTCTGAAAATTCTGATTCAGAAGACTCTTATTTATCCTCCCAATTAACCCCGGTCCTTCATAAATAAAACCAGTATATAATTGCACCAAAGCCGCACCGGCATTCAATTTCTCTATCGCGTCTTCGGCTGAGTGGATACCACCAACACCAATAATCGGGAACGATCCGTTTGATTTTTTGTGGATGTAACTGATTACTTCGGTTGAGCGTTTGGTTAATGGTTTGCCGCTTAGGCCTCCCATTTCATTTTTTAAGCTATCTGGAGAGCTTAAATCCGCGCGGCTAATGGTGGTGTTGGTAGCAATAAGGCCCGCAATTTTGGTTTGCTGTACAATATCTACAATATCATCTAATTGCGAATCTGTTAAATCGGGGGCTATTTTAAGCAATATCGGTCTGCTGATGCCATTTTTAGAATTGCGCTGCTGTAAGGTATTCAGCAGGTTCATCAACGGCTCTTTTTCCTGCAACTCGCGCAGGCCGGGGGTGTTTGGCGAACTTACGTTTACTACAAAGTAATCTACTACATCAAATAACCGATCAAAGCATTTGATGTAATCGCTTACCGCGTCTTCATTTGCTGTTACTTTGTTTTTACCGATGTTACCGCCAATAATCAAATCTTTTTGAGCTCCTTTAGCATTTTTGCGGAAAGTTGCCAGGCGTTCGGCCGCTACATCAACACCAAAATTGTTAAAGCCCATACGGTTAATCAGCGCCGCATCCGCCGGCAGGCGAAACATTCTTAATTTATCGTTACCGGGTTGAGGGAGCGGAGTAACAGTGCCTATTTCCACAAAGCCAAAACCAAGATTAGCCATTTCGCCCATCAATTCTGCATTTTTATCAAACCCAGCCGCAAGGCCAACCGGATTTTTGAATTTAAGGCCGAATACCTCGCGTTCCAATCTTGGATTGTTTACATCCCATATAGCCCTGCTTAAAGCCGCGCCACCGGGAAAACGGTTAAAGCGTTTTAAGTTACGAGTTACAAAATAGTGTACTTTTTCGGGATCGAACTGGAACAGGATGGGTTTTAATAAAAAATACATGCCGCGAAGTTAGCAATTACGCAGGCTGTGTAAACCAATATTTTATGAAATTTAGTCCCGCATAATATTAATCAAACAAAAACCGATACAAAATTTAACAAAGTTTAAAAAAGCAACGTAAATCTGTAAATTCGAAAAGTCAGTTTTTGGCATCATAACCAATACAAACCAATAATGGAGCCTTATAGCTTTAGTCCGCTTAAACGAAAACTTATAGAGATGAAAAATAATATTACACCCAGCCGCCGTCATTTTTTAAAAACAGCGTCGGTGGGTACACTTGCCGCGGTGGGTTTACCCGCCATTGTAACATCGGCGTTGGCTGCCGAAAAACCATCAAAAAAAATAACTTTTAATGAAGGTGATATAATCCTTTTCCAAGGTGATTCCATAACCGACTGGGGACGCGATCATAGCAAAAACGATCCTAATAACACCAGTTCATTAGGCTCGGGTTATACCTTGATCACCGCATCGCAATTGCTGCTAAATCATGCCGATAAAAACCTTAAGATTTACAATAAAGGTGTTAGCGGGAATAAGGTGTACCAATTGGCCGAGCGTTGGGATACCGATTGCCTGGCTTTAAAACCCAATGTTTTAAGCATTCACATTGGTGTAAATGATTTTTGGCACACGTTAACCGGTGGCTACACCGGCACCATAGATACTTACATTGCAGATTACAAAAAACTGCTTGACAGAACCAAAGCTGCCCTGCCCGATATTAAACTGGTAATTTGCGAGCCATTTGCCCAAAAAGGTGTGAAAGCGGTTGATGATAAATGGTACCCAACGTTTGATTTATTCCGTAAAGCCGCCGCCGATATCGCCCAGCAATACGATGCTGTTTTTGTGCCCTACCAGGCCGCCTTCACCAAAGCCGAAAAAATTGCCCCCGCCCCATATTGGAACCTGGATGGTGTACACCCCAGCGTAGCCGGCGAAGCCCTCATGGCTCAAACCTGGCTGAAAGCGGTAGGAGCGTAGAGGGAATAAGGATTTTTGGAGCAAAGAGCAAAGACTTTTGGCGTAAAGGATAAGAGTGTTTGAGCTAATAATGGGCAGCGAGAAAAAAAGTCCTTACTCCTTTGTCCAAAAATCCTTACTCTAAAAGTCTTTGCTCCAAAAACCGTATCTTTGCGCGCAAATGATTGCTATAAATAACCTTACGTTTGAGATTGGTGCGCGGGCCCTTTACGATGAAGCCAACTGGCATATAAAACCCGGTGAAAAAATTGGTTTAATAGGTGCCAATGGAACCGGTAAAACTACCCTCCTTAAAATTATTGTAGGCGACTATAAGCCTACATCGGGCACCATATCAATGGCTAAGGATCTTACCATGGGTTACCTTAACCAGGATTTGCTGTCATACTCATCTGATAAAAATATTGTGCATGTGGCTATGGAGGCTTTTGAGCGCCAGAATCAACTGCACGATGAGATTGAAGTTTTACTTAAAAAACTGGAAACCGATTACTCCGAAGAGCTTTTAAACAAACTGAGCGATAAGCAGCACGAGTTTGAACTGCTTGACGGTTATAACATTGAATACAAAGCACACGAAATTTTAGCCGGTTTAGGTTTTAGCGAAGCTGAATGTCAGCGTAAGCTAAGCACCTTTTCGGGTGGGTGGCGTATGCGCGTTATGTTGGCCAAAATTCTGTTACAGGCACCCGATATTCTGCTACTGGATGAGCCTACCAACCACCTTGACTTGCCTTCAATTCAATGGCTGGAAGATTATTTGAAAGCCTTTAACGGCGCTATTATCATTGTATCGCACGACAGGTGGTTTTTAGATAAAGTTATTAACCGTACGGTGGAATCGCGCAAAGGCAAGCTTACTGTTTACGCTGGTAACTATTCGTTCTATTTAGAAGAAAAGGCATTACGTGCCGAAATTCAGCGTGGCGAGTTTAAAAACCAGCAATCAAAAATAAAACAGGAAGAGCGTTTAATTGAACGTTTCCGCGCTAAGGCATCCAAAGCAAAAATGGCGCAATCGCGTATCAAGATGCTTGATAAAATGGAGCGTATTGATGATGTGGATGACGATAACCCGGAGGTTAACTTCAGCTTCAGGTTTAGCAAGCAATCTGGCAGGCATGTAACCACGTTGGAGCATATCACCAAAAAATATCCAACCATTGATATTTTAAATGATGCCGAAGCAATTATTGAAAAAGGGGATAAAATCGCGCTGATAGGGGCCAACGGTAAAGGTAAATCTACCTTGCTGCGTATTGTGGCAGGCGCCGATAAAGAGTTTGGAGGCACGGCGGTAACAGGCCATAACGTTACCCAAACGTTTTTTGCACAGCACCAGTTAGAGAGCCTCCACCTGGAAAACCAGATATTGCAGGAACTACAAGCATTCGCCCCAAAACATACGGATACAGAGTTGCGCTCGATATTGGGTTCGTTTTTGTTTACTGGCGATGATGTGTTTAAAAAGATCAAAGTACTATCGGGTGGCGAAAAATCGCGCGTGGCGCTGGCAAAGGCCCTTACCGCCGATGCTAACTTTTTAGTACTGGATGAGCCTACCAACCACCTGGATATGGCATCGGTTAACATATTGATACAGGCATTGCAACAGTATGAAGGTACTGTTATTGTGGTATCTCACGATAGGTATTTCCTGGATAATGTAGCCAATAAGATTTGGTTTATTGAAGATCAAAAAATTAAACAATACCCGGGCACTTACGCCGAGTATGATGAGTGGAATGCTAAACGCAAGTTAGAGCCAAAAGCCGCGGCACCTGCCCCTCAACCAAAAAAAGAAGAGAAAAAGCCCGAGCCGGTTAAACAGCAGCAAGGCGAAAACAAACATCAACAGTTAAAAAAATTAAACCAGGATTTGGCTAAAATGGAAGAGCAGATTGCTGCTCTTGAAAAAACAGTAAAAGAACTGGAAACCAAACTGGCCGATACACAGATATACAACGATAGCCAAAAACTAAAGGAAACCAACGCGAGCTATAGCCAAAAGCAAGCTGAGCTAAAACAGATCCAACAAAAATGGGAAGCTTTGGCGGAGCAAATTTTGGAACTGGAAGCGTAAGCGTAAGCCCCACCCAACCCTCCCCTAAAGGGAGAGGGCTTTGAAAATATTATTAATGAAAGCCGCTGTTACATTAGCGGCTTTTTTGTTTTACATGGTTTTATATACTTTTATAATTTATACCTTTAAATGTATAACCATATGATAGATTCTTACCGTAAACTTACCATAGGTATTTTAATATCAAGCTTATGCATTTTAATTGGTGCTGGGCACGGTGTTGCGCCTATGGCTTTATTTGAGGTGATGATTCCGTTTCATCATAACTACCCTTTTTCGTTTGCTTTACAGCGAGATTATGAACTCAATTTGGGCGCTTCGGCAATATATTTATTTATAGGGCAAATCCTGTTGTTTTTTGCCACTTTTAAACGGGCGCTGATTATTCGCTTACTTGCGTTGTTTATTTTATGGATAGGTTTCTTTTATCTTGTTCATGGTGTAATTGACGGGGATGGATTGGCAATGTTCAGCTTTTGTACCGGGATTCCTTTTTTGTGGATGTCGGTACAGCTATTTGTTTACGATGTGAAGCAGTATTTATATAAGCCAGTTGAAGAAGAGGAGTAAAAATTGAAATTAATGAGAAAGCTTGTTTACCTGTTGTTTTTTGTCGCATTTTCATTTAAGTGTTTAGCCCAGGATGCTTACGATAATAACGTATACAACACCGCTATAAAAAGCGTTGAATTTAACAGTACCGGCAAAAATGTATTCCCGGTTATCAAGCTTGGTAGCGACGATAAAGTGCTGCTGGCTTTTGACGACCTAAGGGGCGGTAGCCGGAACTATTACTATACCATTGAACATTGCGACTCGAAATGGAATTCGTCAAACTTATCGCCGACAGAATACCTTAAAAGTTTCCAGGACGATAGGCTTTATAACTACACTTACTCAACAGGCACCTTTCAAAAATATACCCATTACGAGCAGCAGATTCCTAACGATAACATCGCTCCCAAAATATCGGGTAATTATATCCTGAAGGTTTATGAAGATGGAGATCAATCTAAGCTAATCCTTACCCGTCGTTTATATGTATTGGGTTCAAAGGTATCTATCGCGGCTACAATTGGCGCGTCGCCCAACACGCAAACCAGGCAAACCAATCAAAAGCTAAATTTTACGGTTGATTATGGCAGCCTGCGAGTACAAAATCCATCATTTGAAATCCGCACGGTGATAATGCAAAATGCGCGTACGGCAACAGCTACTTTAAATACGCAGCCTACCAATATCCGTGGTTCGTCGCTGATATTTAATGATGTGGCAATTAATGATTTTCCGGGTCGTAATGAGTTTAGGTTATTTGATTTGCGCACGTTGAAACTCAATTCGCAGCGTGTAGCCAAAATTTATAAAGACACCGGCAATGTTGTGGTTTTATTGAGCGACCCTATGCGTGATAATCCCAACTATGTGCAGTATTATGATAATAACGGCAAATTTTACATCCTGAACCAGGATGGTCGCGACCCCAGAAACGATGCCGATTACGCCCATGTATATTTTAACCTGGCCCCAAACAGACTGGGGACCGATGGCGCTGTTTACATAGTTGGACAGTTTAATGATTATAAACTTGATGAACACAGCAGGCTTATCCGCGATGAAACCGGTCGCTACTACACCAACCTGCTCCTTAAACAAGGCGTTTACGACTATGAGTACGTTTGGGTGGATAGCAACGGCAAAGCCGATGATGTACCCATAGAAGGTAACCATTTTGAAACCGAGAACGATTACCAGCTATTGGTTTACTATCGCCCTCCAACAGCTCGTTGGGACGAATTGGTAGGGTTTAGTATGGTAAATACGGTGACGAAGTAAGTAGCATATGCCGGCTTAATATTTGTGCCATCCGAAATAGCTATATTTTAACATCATCATATAAATAACTATGCGTTTTAAGTTTTTAATTGTTGCCTTAACGGCTGTTATCGCAATAGGTTGTAAAAAGGGAACTAACTCTACCACTGCTACAATTGAGGTTAACGTAAAGCCAACCAGCGGCACTAACCTCAGTGGTTTAGATGTACAACTTTTATCTGACCAGAAAAGAATGAACGGGAATAATGAAGCCGAGGCACAGAGTAATTTTGTAGGGAAAATTGATTTCAATGTTGCTGTGGGTAAAACTTATTACTTATATCATTACAATTCAGATGGTAAGGTGCTTACCGATGCAAATGCTACCTATATAGTAACCGGTAAATTTACCAGCCAGTTTCAAATTAATAGTTCGCCGGCGCAAACACCAGCCGCAAAAATTGGCGATGATATCCACCAGGATATTAATGGTGATGGGGTAGTTGATAAATATGATATGGTTATTAAAGTAATGGCCACCAACGTAGGTGCAACAACAAGTGTAGATTTTGTTATAAATTAAGCCGGTTTAACACGATAACCCTCTTTTAGCTTTTTTCTCCCATTCTTTCTTATCTCACATTTATTTATAATTTAGTGTCGTAAATACAATTAATCCTAAGATTCATTTATGTATGCTATAAAATCAATTGCAAGGGTTGCCAAATTAAGCAGCCTGTTGCTTGCTACTGCACTTTTTTGTACCAAAAGCTTTGCCCAGCAGGGCAGGCAGATCCAGGACTTTGACAAAGGCTGGCGCTTTAATTTAGGCGATGTGGCGACGGGCGAAACGTCGGAAACCAATGATTCCCAATGGCGCAGTCTTAACCTGCCGCATGACTGGAGCATTGAAGGTAAATTCAGTAAAGACAACCCGGCCAGTCCCGAAGGCGGCGCGCTGCCCGGCGGCATAGGCTGGTATCGCAAAACATTTACCGTACCTGCCGGCTCAAAAGATAAACAAACCTATATTGAATTTGATGGTGTGTATCAAAAAAGTACGGTATGGATTAATGGGCATTTGTTAGGTTACAGGCCAAACGGCTACATCTCTTTCAGGTATGATCTTACCCCTTACCTTAAATATGGTAGTACAAATTTGGTAGCTGTTAAAGTTGATAATTCGGTACAGCCAAACTCACGCTGGTATTCGGGATCTGGTATTTACCGTAATGTTCGATTGGTAACAACAGCCAAAACCGCTATAGACCAGTGGGGTACTTATGTAACTACGCCCCAGGTAACAGATGCTTCGGCAACTGTTGATCTGAAAGTTAAGATCAAAAATAACGCTACCGGCAACAACGCTTTAAGCATCAAAACATCAATTTATGATGCCGCTGGTAAAGTTGTTGCAAATGGAGGATCGTTGCCATCAAAAGAGCAGTTAAATGATACTTCATTTACAGTGGCCAGCAGTTTTACTGTTAAGTCGCCCAAACTATGGTCGGTAGATAATCCTTACCTGTATAAGATAGTAACAGAGGTTTTAGATGGTAAAGCTATTATTGACAATTATACCACAACGTTGGGTATCCGCTATTTCAACTTCGATGCCGATAAAGGTTTCAGCTTGAATGGCAAGCCGATGAAGATTTTAGGCGTGTGTGATCACCATGATCTGGGCAGCCTTGGGGCGGCTGTAAATGTTCGTGCTTTGGAGCGCCAATTGCAAATGTTGAAGGATATGGGCTGTAACGGCATCCGTACTTCACATAATCCACCAGCGCCGGAGTTGCTTGACCTGTGCGATAAAATGGGCTTTATTGTAATGGACGAAGCATTTGATTGCTGGGAGTGGAAAAAAGCTACTTACGATTATCATTTGTTTTTCAAAGAATGGCACAAACGCGATCTGGAAGATCAATTGCTGCGCGATCGTAACCACCCCAGTATCATGATATGGAGTATCGGTAACGAAATTCCGCAACAGGCTGATACAAGCGCTTTAAGGATAGCACCGGAGCTGGCCGCTATTGTTCATAGCCTTGATAAAACCAGGCCTATTACAACGGCTAACGACAGGCCGGATACAAGTAACAAGATTGTGAAATCGGGTGCTATCGACCTGATTGGTTATAACTATCACCAATATGATTATGCTAAATTCCATGACAGGTATCCGGGTAAAAAGTTTATCGCTACCGAAACTACTTCGGGCTTAGAAACCCGTGGTTATTATGAGATGCCATCAGATAGCATTAGGGTATGGCCTGAGAGTTATGATAAACCTTTTGTTCGTGAAGGCAACAACGTATCGGCTTATGACAACACCAGGCCACCATGGGGTTCAACCCACGAAATGACCTGGAAAGTGATGAAGAAATATGATTTCCTATCGGGCATGTTCATCTGGACCGGCTTCGACTACCTGGGCGAGCCTACTCCTTACAGCTGGCCATCGCGTAGTTCATACTTCGGCATTATCGATTTAGCGGGTTTCCCTAAAGATGTTTATTACATGTACCAAAGCGAGTGGACTGACAAGCCAGTGCTGCACATTTTTCCGCACTGGAACTGGACACCCGGTAAAATGGTTGATATTTGGGCCTACTACAACAACGCCGACGAGGTTGAACTTTTCCTGAACGGCAAATCATTAGGTGTTAAAAAGAAAACGGGCGACGACCTGCACATCATGTGGCGCGTGAAATATGAGCCAGGTAACCTTAAAGCGATATCCCGTAAAAACGGCAAAGTGGTATTAACCCGCGAGGTTAAAACCGCTGGCGAGCCTGCAAAAATCCAACTGATTGCTGATAGGAAGGCGATCAAGGCCGATGGTAAAGACCTTTCTTTTATCACGGTGAAAATATTGGATAAAGATGGTAACGTAGTACCTGATGCCGATAACCTGGTTGATTTTAAAGTTAATGGCGAAGCCTTTATAGCCAGTGTTGATAACGGCGACCCGGTAAGTCATGAACCATTCAAAGTGAATTACCGCAAAGCTTTTCACGGTTTGGCATTGGCAATAGTGCAGGCTAATGAGAAGGCCGGTAACATTACCTTTACGGCAACATCAAAAGGTTTACAAACCTCAACATTGGTTTTAACCAGTAAATAATAAAATAACAGGGGGGGAGGGTTTTAGGATTTCTTCCCCCTTATCATACTTAAAAATACCGGGGTAATACCCAAATAAGAAGCGATTTGTTTCTGCGCTATGCGCTGCTCCAGTTTAGGATATTGTTTTTGAAATTGTAAGTAACGCTCTTCGGCTGTTTTGGATAGATTAGAGGTTATGCGGCGCTGGTATAAGTTAAAGCCGTTTTGAGTAAGGATGCGAAAGAAGCGTTCAAACTTAGGCACATCTACATACAATTGCTCAAGCATGCTGTAACTAAGGTAAAAAACATCAGTATCCTCCAATGTGCCGATGGCATAAAACGCCGGCGATTGTCCAGAAAAACTGGAAATATCAACGGCCCACCAATTCTCCGGGCAAAATGAAATGTTGTGCTCTTCGCCGTTACTATCCGTATTAAAAATGCGCAGGCATCCTTTGTTCACAAAGTAAATATTTCTACAAATATCACCGGAATGTAGTAGTACCGTATTCTTTTTCACTGCCTTATGCTGAAGAAGGCTTTTCACGTGCGCTGTTTCGGCGGCGTTAAGTGAAATATGCATGGCGAAATTGGCCAGGATAACATCAAACATTTTTTTGATTTTTTATAAAGATAAAAAATGCGCCGGCAAACTTTCGCGGCGCATTTCTTGCAATATTTTGCAGCGTTTGTTACAAAGGCGGAAAAAAGCTTACAAGGCGGGCTATTTTACCCTCGGCATCAAACTCAATATAATCTGTACCGCCTTTGGTTTCCTTACCGGGGATATCAACCGTCCAAGTATAAAGTGCAACATTATGATGATGATCTGGCAGGGTATGTACATGAAAAATACGCCCTGGTGCTATTTCATGCGAGCCAACACATAATGCAGCAATACCATCTACGCCAAGCACATTTTCATAATTCGGATCGGTATAGGTAGCATTGGCAGCCCAGCATTGTGCAAAGGCTGCTTTAATATCAGCCTCGCCTTTTACGTTCCATGAGGCCACGTATTGTTTAATGGTTTTTTCTGGTGATGTTTTCATTATATCGTTTTTTAGTATGATACAAAGGAACAAAGCCAGCGCCTCAATAAAATTAAAGTAGTTTAATAAATGGGAATAGTTTGACTGGAGTGGGCGACTCTACCTAAATATCTTTTAAACAATATGTTGCAATTTTAAAGTCTGTACTTTATCTTTAAGCAACCTAAAACCATATCACGATGAACACACCTCATGGCTACGACGAAATTATTAAGGCGTTCGGTAATCCAACTGATCCTGCCCATCCAACCAAGGTAAATCCAGCCTGGGAGCAGGCCAATATAAAATTGATTAAACCGCCTGCCGGCTGGCAGTTGTATTATCAGGATGATGCCGGTTTGGTAAAAATCTCCGGTATCAGGATACATGTACTGCTGGCAGATTCCTTTACTGCTGTACTTACAGAAATTTGGGAGCATGCTAAAGCGCAGCTCCCGGCCAATGCAACAACAGCTCAAATTCAGCAATGGCTGCACGCTAAACGGGTAGACCAAACAGGAGGAGGTTACAACTACAGGCCCAATACATCAAATCCTAAAGTGCTTTCTATGCATTGCTGGGGTATAGCAATAGACTGGGACCCTGATCATAATCCCAGGGGAACCGCCGCAACTACACTGGAGCCCTGGTGGTACCAGATTTGGGCAAATCATGGGTGGAGTAATGGCCAGCATTTCCACACGCCAGATCCAATGCATGTTCAATTTGCAACAGGGGCATAAATTTTTTACCTCCACTCCTGTCCGGGTATCTTCAATTTCGGACAGCTGTGGGGTGCTCCACTCCAAAGTCATGCTGATTTATTTCAGCATCCCACATGCCAAGTGTACATCATTCAGGCTACCTGTCCTGTGGGTTCCTGAAACAGGTTCCAGGACGATTTCAATTTTTTTTTCCTATCTTGATTCTTGACTCTATTTCGTTTCCCGACTCTCTTTCGCCCTCCATCAATTCCAATACCTCGGCCCAGTTGTTTACCCTTTGGTGGTGATGCAGGTTTACGTTATGGAAAGCATCAAACATTACCGCTTTGCCGTGGCAATAATCCAGGTTTTTGCAGTGGTCGTCAATCAGGAAATCGGTTTTGATGATGCTTTTATCGCCACAAAAAACAATGTGCCGCCAGTCTATAAAGGGAAAGTGCTCTGCCAGCCACTCATATTTTTCGGGTAACGACAGCGGAAACTCCATGGCGGCCGATACAATATACACTTCAAAATCTTCCATTAGTGATTTTACCGCGTCTACAGCACCTTCCATTAGTGGCAACGTGCGGAAAAAGCCGGGTTTGTTCACCATTTTATGCCCAATGCCATTAAAGGCGTCATGCTCGCTCATGCCTGCAATATCCTGCCGGGTAAGCCTGATACCGGTTTCCTGCTCATAATAGGTAAAAAAGTGAGGTTCGGTATCGGCCATCACCCCGTCCATGTCAATTGCTATCGTCTTTTTCATCTTTTTGCAATAATTTTCTACAAAGGAAAGTATTTATTGCAATATTTTGCAAGTTTTTATTTTAATTTGCAATAAATTGCAGTGAAGCTATGATCAAAGACGAACGCTTAGAACAAATTTTAGAACAGGTTTCAAGGGCACGCAGTGTATCTCTTACGGATCTCAGTGCATCGCTCAATGTATCTGAAGATACCATTCGCAGGGATATCAAAATCCTTTCAGAAAAAGGCCTCTTAAAAGCAGTGCGCGGTGGGGCTGTGGCGCATTCGCCCATTCCTCATCACTTTAGGGCGAGGGAGAAGCACGATATGGCGCGAAAAAGGATAGTGGCATCAAAGGCATTACAATTCATTAAAGAGGGGCAGGTGATATTTTTAGATGGCGGTACGTCTATCCAGGCATTGGCCGAGTTAATTCCTGCCGATATGAAGCTTACGGTGGTTACCCATAGTTTCCCGGTGGTAAGTGTTTTAGAAGATCACCCTACAGCCGAGGTAATATTTGCAGGAGGCCGGCTTTGCAAAACCGCATTTACCACAATTGGGTACGAAACTATCCAAACGTTTAAAAACTTCAGGGCCGATTTGTGTTTGATGAGCGTTTGCAGTATACACCCAACCATGGGGTTAACTACCGTAAACCACGAAGAGGCACAATTAAAACGTACCATGATGGAAATGGCCGGGCAAACCATAGCGCTATCAACCATGGATAAACTAAACACTGCCGAATCCTTTTACATTGGCCCGGTTACGGATGTAGATATTATTGTTACCGATACCGAACCTACCGACGAAAGGCTGAACGTTTACAAAGAAGCCGGAATCACTATATTTTAACTTACATTGAAAAAGAACTTAATACCACTTACCCTTGGCGGCTTAGGCATTGGCACTACCGAATTTGTGATGATGGGACTGCTGCCCGATATTGCCAAAGATTTTAACGTTAGCATTCCTGTTGCCGGGCATTTGATTTCGGCCTACGCCCTTGGGGTTGTTATTGGTGCACCGCTATTGGTTGCCATAAGCAGTAGCTATCCTCCTAAAAAAATATTAATCGCCTTAATGGTGATGTTCACTGCTTTCAACGCGTTTTCGGCCTTTGCACCAGATGATAACGCGCTGTTTATTGCACGGTTATTATCCGGATTACCACATGGGGCCTTCTTCGGAGTAGGATCGGTGGTTGCAAGCAGACTGGCCGAGAAAGGGAAACAAGCGCAGGCTATATCCGTAATGTTTGCTGGCTTAACCATTGCTAATTTGCTGAGCGTGCCGCTTGGCACCTACATTGGGCATCATTATTCCTGGCGGTACACTTTTGCGTTAATAGCTTTTATCGGTTTAATGGCTTTGCTGTTTATCCAGCTTTGGTTGCCTGCATTGCCGGTAAGTCGGCAGGGTGATATAAAATCTGAAATGGGTTTCTTTAAAACCCGCGAAGCCTGGTTAATCCTGTTAACTACAGCCATTGGCACTGGGGGATTGTTTTGCTGGATCAGCTATATAGCGCCGCTAATGACAGATGTTGGTCACTTTTCAAAAAACAGCGTGCCGCTCATACTCATTGTAGCCGGCCTGGGCATGGTGATAGGCAATATACTCGGCGGTAAACTGGCCGACTGGGTAGCTCCCGTAAAAGCATGCTTAATACTATTGATTAGCATGGCTGTGGCCTTGGTTACCATCTATTTTGTATCGGGCAACCAGGTACTTTCCATCATCATGACGTTTATAACGGGCGCCTTATCTATGGCCATTGGCTCGCCCATCCAAATTCTGATGATCCGCACGGCCAAAGGAGCAGAGATGCTTGGCGCCGCAGCCACGCAAGCGGCATTTAATACCGGCAACGCCCTGGGCGCCTTACTTGGCGGTTTGCCCATTGCCGTGGGCTATGGCTTTACCTCGCCCGAGCTGGTAGGCGTCGCTATGGCTATTACGGGAGCCCTGTTTGCCGTGGCACTGCTTAAAAGGCAGGCGGTGAAAAGGGAATTGCAGGTGGCGTAACTCAAGAGAACGTAAGCGGGAATAATATCGAATAATAAATTTCGAATGTCCAATATCGAATGTTTTACTTCATTATTCGATATTCGTTGTTCGATATTAAATCAATCATCACCTTAATTGCATTGGAGAATCCGAAAGGGAATCGAATAAAAACACGACCAGCCTATTCAGGAATTACAATATATCTTAGATATCTCACCACACCAACCCGCTCGTTTTTATCTCCTTAATGTCATCTCTTAATTGCTAATTGGAATATCGGGAAAAGTCGATATATCTTTGTGGCATGGATCAGTTAGAGATATTCAAGGCCTTATCAAACAAAACCCGGTTGCAGATATTGCAATGGCTTAAAGAGCCGGAATTGAGTTTTCCCGACCAAAAACCTTATGGCTATGATAATGGCATTTGCGTTGGCCAAATTCAGGCTAAGGCGGGGCTTACACAATCTACCGTATCAGAGTATCTGTCAATTATGCAGCGTGCCGGGTTGGTTACGGTTACCCGGGTAGGGCAATGGACTTACTACAAGCGCAATGAAGAAGCGTTTATGGCCTTGAGCAAACTGGTTGAATCGGAATTATAACAAGCATTTACAAAATAAAACATATCATGAGCGTTAACGACACTTTATTCAGGCCCTTTAGCCTGAAATCATTAAATATCAAAAACCGGATTGTAATGGCGCCGATGACGCGCTCTTTCTCGCCAAATGGAACACCAACCGCCGATGTTGCCGCTTATTATCGCAAACGTGCCGCTGGCGAAGTTGGTTTGATCCTTTCTGAAGGTACTGTTATTGACAGAATATCATCATCAAACGATGCCAACGTGCCGCATTTTTATGGCACCGAAGCTTTGGCAGGCTGGCAAAATGTGATCAATGGCGTTCATGCCGAAGGTGGCGCTATGGGTCCGCAGATTTGGCATATGGGCATTATGGATAACCACCATTCGGGTTGGATGCCATCGCAGCCGTTTGAAGGTCCGTCGGGTTTAAATAGGCCGGGCAATAATAATGGTAACACCATGACGGATGCCGATATTGCAGATACCATCGCGGCATTTGGCAAAGCGGCGGCCGATGCTAAACGTTTAGGATTTGATTGTGTGGAAATTCACGGAGCGCACGGTTACCTGATAGACCAGTTTTTTTGGAACGAAACCAACCAGCGTACCGATATTTATGGCGGTAAAACCCTTGCCGAACGCAGCCGTTTCGCAGTTGAGGTGATCAGGGAAGTAAGGAAACAGGTTGGTGACGATTTTGCCATCATCATCCGCCTATCGCAATGGAAACCGGCTGATTATAACAACTTGCTGGCTAAAACCCCGCAGGAGTTGGAAGCTTGGTTAAACCCCATGGCCGATGCCGGTGTAGATATTTTCCATTGTTCGCAACGCCGTTTCTGGGAAACAGATTACGAAGGATCGGACCTTAATTTTGCCGGCTGGGCAAAAAAAGTAACCGGTAAAGCTACCATTAGCGTAGGTTCGGTTGGTTTAGATGGCGAATTTACAGCAGCCTTCCGTGGCGCAAGCTCAAACCCAAGCTCGTTAGATGAGTTACTGCGCCGCATGGATCGTGGCGATTTTGACCTGGTAGCCGTTGGTCGCCCACTATTGGCCGATCCTGCCTGGGCGCAAAAGATCCGCGATAACCGCACCGATGAGCTTAAAGGATTTAGCAAAGAAGCTTTGACACAACTGGTGTAAAAGCTGTTTATCCCTTCTTTTCAGGAGTTCTGCAAAGAATACCTGAAAAGAAGCATCATGGTGCTATTATTTGCTTACTTTTTTATTAATTGTTGATACCATAACTCCATTTTTATACTGCTCAAGCTTTGTTGTATCGCCCTGGGGACTTAAATATACCCAAACACTATCTTTTCTGAATAATGAGTCGTTTACTGAGGTGTAATCCTCCCTGTTGAGCTTGAAGAATTTATGAATTGCCATTTTATGATTGACGGTATAAAACCATTCTTCATCCTTTATTGTAACGCCGTTACGTGGTTTATAACCGGATGACCCTTCATAAGTATCGGTGTAATTTAATACAAAAGATAAGCTGCTTAACGGGATAGGGGTACAAAAAAGCAGTAGAAGAATTGTCCACTTTAATATCGGACGCTTAAATATTAACCTCCGTTTCTTTAGCGCAAGAATAGTGGCGGAAATTAAACAGGTAATCCATAGAAGCGGCATTTCAAAAACGCTGAATACCAAAGGCGCACCAGAACCGGCCGGAACACTTATAGAATATAGATATAAAACAACTGTAAGTAAATTAGCTGTAATCGCAGTCATTAAAAGGTTCTTTAAATTCTTCATCGAATGTAATTTAGGTCGGCCTAAATGAGTTTTAATGGCGGGATGTCATTTTTCAAAGTTAAGGGTAACCCGTATTCTTTTAACTCATAAAGCTACCTGCCGTTAATTGGTGAAACGCCAATGATAGCGCGGTCAAACGCCCGCTGCCGCTGCGCCTTGTGGTTTCCATTTTGGCGCAAATCTTTGTTTTGAGGGATGCATCGCTCAACGCTCTCTGCAAGATATCGTAAGGGAATTGGCACAATTTGCCTGACGTATTTAGTAACAAGTCTGCCGCTATTGCCCCTCACTCCGCCTTCAAATTCTTAACCGGATTTGCCACAGCCGCCTTTATAGATTGAAAACTGATAGTTACCAAGGCTATAACTATAGCCGCGAGTCCTGATGATATAAATGCCCAAACCGGTATGTTGATACGGTAGGCGAAACTTTGCAGCCAGTTGTGCATTAACAACCACGATACAGGCGATGCTATGAGTAGCGCTATTACAATCAGCTTCACAAAATCTGCCGATAACAATAGCGTAATATTAGTCACCGATGCGCCTAAGACCTTTCGCACACTAATTTCCTTTTTACGCTGGGCTATATTATAAGCAGATAAGCCCAGCAAGCCAAGGCATGATATCACGATAGCCACTATCGCGAAGCATATAAACAATTGGCCAAACCGCTCCTGCGCTATGTATTGCTGGTTGTATGCTTCGTCGGCAAAAAAGTATACCAGCGGTACATTGGGTAAAATATTTTTCCAGGTGGCTTCCAGTTGCTGTACGGTGCCGCGCACATCGGCCGACGTGATATCGATAGTAATGTTGGTTAAATGGCTCGAATCGACCCGTACGGTTAAGGGTTGCACGGTTTCTAAAAAGGAGTGATTATGAAAATCTTTGATCACACCTATAATTTCGCCGGTGTGGTTAAGCTGTTTAAAGTGTTTGCCAATAGCATCTTCGGGCTTTTTAAAGCCGAGGCTTTTTAACATCGCTTCGTTAATGAGCATGGTTTTCATAGAATCGAGCGCGGTATTTTTTTGAAAATTACGACCGGCAATCAAATCGATATGGTATTGTTTTAAAAAGACATCGTCCATAAAATACACGTCGGTTTTCATGGTTTGATTTTCGCCTTTACCATTTTCAATAATTGAATTGTATTGATTATTAGGCGTACCGGGGATAGACGATGAAAGACTAACCATACTAACACCCGGAATAGCCATCAATTGCTGCTTTATTCCGTCGGTATGCTGGTTGATGCTTTTGCTGAATTGGTAATCAATCACCAGTTTATGATCTTTTTGAAAACCCAGCTGTTGATTTTGCATAAAGTTTAACTGCATGTAAACGATGGTGGTAGCCAGGATTAAAAATATCGAAATTGAAAACTGCGCCACCACTAATGATCGTCGCAGAACAAGGCCGGTACCCGATGAACCGGTTTTACCTTTAAGGCTACTGATTGGTTTAAAGCCCGATAAAAACAAAGCCGGGTAGGCACCCGATAAAATGCCAACCACAACAGCAAGCGCTAACAGCCATAGTACATGCTGCACATGATGAAAAATACCATCGACTATTATAGTGCCTGTGAGTTGATTAAATAATGGCAATAACAAGGAAGCAAACAGCAGGGCGATGATGAAAGACACGAGGCAAAGCACAACAGCATCCATAAAAAACTGCAGCATCAGCTGATACTTTGACGCACCGAGCACCTTACGTACGCCAATCTCTTTTGCCCTTTGCAAGGAAAAAGCGGTTGTTAGATTAATAAAATTGAAGCATGCGATAAACAACACCAATACCGCTATAACAGAAATGATATACACGTTGGTAATACTGCCGCTGGCCGATGTTCCGGTACGGTGCCCGCGTGGCTTGCCATATAAATACACGCTTTTTAATGGCTCCAGGAATAGCTTATGTTTAAAGGATGTTTCGTCGTAATTGTCTTTTACAAAGGCGGGTAGTTTTGCTTGTAGTTTTGCCATAGATTGGCCGGGTTGCAGTAAAATGTAGGTGTAAAACCCGTAACGAACCCAGTCATGGCTCCAATCGTCATCAACCAGGGTTGATATTGAAAATATATAATCAACACGCATGTGTGCGTTGTACGGGATATCCTTCATAATGCCGGTTACGGTGGCCTTGGTATTACCGTTTATCATCATGGTTTGGCCCATGGCATCGGCATTGCCAAAGTATTTTTTCGCGGCGGTTTCAGAAAGCACCACATCGCATGGGGCGTTAAACAGGTGTTTGATATCGCCCCGCAGCAGCGGCCATGAAAATATTTTAAAGGCGGATGAATCGGCATAAGCAACTTCCTCCTTCATGGCGTTGTTGGGGTTGCTCTGTAGTATCATATCATCCATAAAAACACGGGCTACGTCCTTTATTTCGGGAAAGGCGGCCTTCATTGCCGGGCCAACTGGGGCAGCCGTACTTTCATAACTCATGCCCGATGGTGTTTTAACATCGGTTACCAGGCGGTAAATGTCGTCGGCTTTTTGGTTATAGGTATCGTGGTTCAGTTCAAAATGAACGTACAGCAGCGCGAAAAAGCAAACACAAATGCCCGTAGCCAGGCCAATAATATTGATGAACGAGAAAAACTTATTCTTCCATAAATATCTCAGGGTGGTTTTAAAATAGTTTTTGATCATGGCCGGTAGTGCTTAGGTAAATGTGTTTATTAATAATCTCTAAAATAGGTTTATAGGCTGATATTTGGAGATATTAATAAATATTTATGCTGTTTGTCGAGAATATTTAGGCTAACGAAATTTTGTAGTGAACATAGTTCTGTAAGCAGGTGTCTCGCTGCATTTTTTTTCTGCGTTGATTCCCGACTCTTAATTCTTGATTCTATTTTAAAAAAGTTGTAACATTGGGTAATACATCAGCATCTAAATCAAAAAACAAATACCCAAAGGCCGGTCGGCATAAACCAACAACGCTTATATACCGGCAAATAATCAGACAACCATCATGAAAAAAATAGTCATTGCGCTTACAGGTTTAGTGTTCAGTCTTTCGGCATGCAGCCAAAACCCGCCCCAGCAAAATAATGTAACAATAGAAAACAATACCACAGCCGGCTTTGATGTAAATAAGCTTGCCCAGTTTGTTAAAAACAGTACCGATCCGCAAACGCTCGAAAAAGCCATCAACAACCCGGCGAACCAAATCAACAACCTCGATTTGGATAAGGATGGCAATATAGATTACCTTAAAGTACAGGAGGCCGATAACAATAAGCTAAACGTAATTGATGATGTAAGCAATTCGCAATCGGTAACGGTGGCCAGTATTAACGTGCAGCCAACCGGTAATAACAATACCGCTAACCTGGATATCCAGGGCGACCCAACTTATGTGGGTTACAATAATTATTACCACTCATCATTCGGCTTAACCGACTTTTTGATTATGAGTTACTTTTTGCGCCCGCATCCTTATTATGTGCCTATGTATCACTACGGGTATTATCCACATTATTACACACGTACGCGTACCTATACTACTTTCAGAACAACCACCTCGCCGGCTATGTCATCGCGGGTTAGCAACAGGAGCAGCCTGAGCCACCCGGTAACATCGCAAAGATCATTCAGCAGCCGTAACACCAGTAACAGGGTACGCAGCGGCGGCTTTGGCAGCAGCAGTTCGTCAAGCAGCAGATCAAGCTTTGGCAGCGGCAGAAGCTCAGGCAGCAGGTCGAGCTTTGGTCGTAGCCGTGGTGGTTTTGGCCGCAGGCGATAAGCATGAGTTAACCCTATTAATTTAATATTTTAAATCAGATAAAAGCACATACTCCGTTTAAGTCTCCTGCTAATCGGCGGGGATATTTACATGGGGTTAATACTTCATTACATTTATGGCTATCCAGTTAAGAAAAAATACAGTTTTATCAAACGATAATATAAAAACGTTTAGAGCAATAGTTGTTTTAAACGAAATGATTAACGGCGACCGCCAGTTTAGCAGCAATGCTTATGGCGATGATGCCGCATTACAGCCTTTATTTGCCGAGTTAACAGCCAATGGTTATATCATTAGTTCGGGAGGGGTATATAAGGTTAGTTCCAAAGGTCGTGGAGTATTTGATACGTTTATGAAACGTTATACCGAGTATTTGAAGGTTTATGACGTTTTTTCATTTGTTGATTTAGAGAAAGGCGAGTTTGCCTTTAGCAGCTATTTTGACTTTGATACCGATGACGACTGGTTCAACTTTACCGACAACGAGCGTTTTGACGACCTGCGCATAGCCGTGGCTATGTTCAAAAACATCGACCCTGCCGAAATCGTTTTCATGTCGTTCATTAACGAAAACAGGTTTGATACCACCGCGGCGGGCTGGCAAAATGGCCTGATGGGCGACGATGCCTGGGCCGAGATTGAGGAGATTTGCAACACCGCCATTAAGCCCGACGAAGTTGGCAAAGATGCCATGGTAGATATCATAAACCAGGGATCGGAGCTGATGATAAAGCTGATGGAGGAAGAGCAAAATCAAAACAATAATAACGGCGGCTATAACGGTGGCACCACCACCACCACCGTTGTTGAAGAAGAAACCATAGAATACTACGAACCTTACTACGATCCGTATTATATATCGCCAATATGGCTGCTGCCGTTGTTTATCTGGTAGTTAGCGGGCCGCTATAAGTCATTCGTAAATAATAACAGCTTTCAGACTTACGAAGTTTTTTAAAACTTCGTAAGTCTTTCAAAACCGAGGGTCATTTTCCATACACCCCAAACAGCGTCTCAATAGCTTTTTCCCTAAAAGCGAAGATCTTTTTAACTTCTTTACCTACAAACACTTTATTAGTAATTGTTCCGATGAGGCCGTAGGGGATGGCGTAGTTGAGGATATCATTCATTTGCACACCTCCTTTAATCTCTTTAAAATGGTGCTGGTGATGCCACAGGGCGTAGGGGCCAAAACGTTGCTCATCTACAAAGTATTGCTGATCGGCAACGTGGGTAATTTCGGTCATCCAGTTCATTTTGATGCCCAATAAGGGGAATATTTTGTAGGTAATGATCATACCCGGATACATTTTGGTATCGGCGGTATAATCGGATGTTACCACAAAGCTCATATCTGGCGGCGTAATTTTAGCCAGATTCAGGGGTGACGAAAAAAAATCCCAGGCCTCATCCAATGAGATTGGGATTTTTTGTTCTGTTTTTAAAACGTATGTTTTCAAAATAGATTCTTTAGAATTAGTAACAACTGGCAGGTCCTATTGTTTAATCGCGTAGCTTTTCAAACATCCCCAATCGTTAGTCCTTTGTCTTTTATCCAAAAATCCTTTGTCCAAAAAGTCCAAAAGTCTCATAGTCTAAAAAGTCCAAAAAACTATCTTTCGCTGGTTCCAATAGGCAGCCCTCTGCGGCTCCATTCGCTCCACGAGCCTACGTACATTTTGGCGCCGCTAATGCCGGCATACTCCATGCCCAGCAAAGTATGGCAGGCCGTTACGCCCGATCCGCAATGAACAACAATATCCTCGGCTGCAACCGGTCCAACGGCATCATCGTAAGCTTTGCGCAGGGTATCGGCATCTAAATATTTGCCATCGGCACCTAAGTTGGTTACATAAGGCAGGTTAAACGCGCCGGGAATATGGCCGGCAATCAAATCAAGCGGTTCGGTGATGCCTAAGTAGCGCGGTGTTTCGCGCACGTCAATTACAATGCGGTTAGGGTCATGGGCGGCTATGGCTACCTCTTTAATGGTCACTGTGCCTGTAAAGCCCGTAGGGACAGGATATGCTGCAACCGGGGTTGGGGTATATTCTTCGGTACTTAGTTCAATACCGGCATCTTTTGCGGCCTGTAAGCCACCATTAAGCACCTGTACATTTTGATGACCAACGGCCTTAAGCATCCACCAAAAACGGGCACCGCCAAAAGCGGCCGACTTATCATCATAAACAACAACATGGCTATCGGGCGTAATGCCTAATTTGCCCAACAGGGCGGCAAAATCATTAATATCGGGCAGGGGATGGCGACCGCCTTGAGAGGCATCGGTAACGGGGGCGGCAAGGTCGCGGTCAAGGTCAACATAGGCCGCGTTTTTAAGGTGGCCGGCCAAATAGCGGTCGTGCGTGTCTTTCCCGGCGCGGGCGTCGATAAGTATAGTATTCGGGCCGGCCAAAGCCGGGTCGTTAATTTCAATTAATGGCGACATAGCAACATTTGGTTTTTTATAAAACCAAATATAGAAACAGCCCTTTTAGTTTTGCGTTTTTTAATGCACTATTTTATTGGCGCAATATGAACTTGCAAAAGCTTCGGGTTTAGCCTTAAACACAAAGCCCATGCTCAGGATGTAACCCATAGCTTCGTGCAGGGCCGCGTTTGACTTAAACATAGGGTTGGTGTTAATATCGGCATGTACTTCCAGTTCCACATCATACAGGTCAAGCAAATCGCAAAGTTTGTAAGCAATGTCAATAGATTTTTGAACTTCGCTCAGCATCCTTTCTTTGATACTCATTTTCTGAGCGGTGCGCTCCTGGTGAATGAACATAAAAGCGCCGCGCTTTTCGCGCAAAAACACAATAACGGTGGCAAAATCGGTAACGCTCCCCTTCACCTGCGAATCTGTACCGATACATACTTTTAGCTTGTTACCAAGGGCGGCTTCGCGTTCAATTGCCTTTTCAACCTCTTCCATGATGGGCGTTTGGATCACCTCGCCACTGAATTTTCTCCAGATCATAAAAATTGATTTAAGTTAATTTTTAATGACCCGTTTTATGGGTCTATAAAAATAAGCGATTCGCTTTCATATTAACGTTAATATGTTGTCATTTATTTGTTAACATTTATCTGATTATCAACAGGATGGTAATTTTAGATGTGCAGGTGTGCGGATTTCAGATGTGCAGATGGGAGAAGATATGCAGGTGTGCGGATTTCAGATGTGCAGATGGGAGAAGATATGCAGATGTGCAAATTTCAGATGTGCAGATAGATTTGCACGAACCAGAATTTTTCAGATTAAGGGATTACATGACTAAAAAAACAGAGATACGGCAAGGGAGTCAAGTCCAAAAATTCTGATGAATCCGCTTAATCTCGGTTTTAAGAAAAAAAATGACTGATAGAAATCCAGAAATACCTTCATCTGCACATTTATAATTTGCACATTTGAAATCTGCATATCTGCACATCTGAAAAATCTACTGCGCCAGTTTCGCTCTGATTAAATTCTCCACCTCCAGTACCAACTCGTCGACCGGGCGGCCTGCGGGTTCTATAGGGGTAAGTACCTCCCAGTACATGGCAGTGAAGGTGTTAAGAGGAAAGTTACCGTATTGTATCATTTTCCAGGAGTCTTTGATGGCAATGGGTACCAGTAAAGCTTCAGGGCATTTTTTTAATAGCATAGATATGCCGGCGTGGTGAAATGTTCTTACTGTTCCATCGGTTGAGCGGGTTCCTTCCGGGAAAATCACCGTCGACCAGCGGTTTTCTTTCATCCGGATACCCAGTTTGGATAGTTCGGTCATTGACTGGCGCGAGTCTTTCCTGTCGATATTAGCACCACCACCATGTTTCAGGTTATAGGATATAGATGGTATACCTTTGGTCAGTTCAATTTTTGAGATAAACTTGGCGTGGTACTTACGCAGGTACCAAATGAGTGGTGGAATGTCCAGCAAGCCCTGGTGGTTGGCCAAAAAGATAATTGGCCGGCCTAAAGGTAAATCCTGTTTGTTGGTAAACGTTACCGAATTACCCAAAAGGTACACGGTGCTTACCAGGCAAAGGTTAAGTATATCAACCGCGCGTTTGTGCGCGGCGTATCCAAAAAAGCGAAAGCACACCCATTGTATAGGCTGAAATATAACCAATACCAGCAAGAAGGCCCCGGTTGCTATAGGAGTGAGTAAATACCCAAAAAACTTTTTCATCGACAGCCAAATTTAGGTATTTTTTGGAAACCTGTATTTATAAACGGTTTTCGGCAAGTAATAATTTCACTTTAAGCACCGCCGCTACCGTCATCGAATCGGTGATTTCTCCATCACAAACCATTTGATATACCTGCGCGAATGGTACTTTTTTAACGATGAGTTGTTCAGTATCTTCGGGTTCAGCCTCGTGCTGGGTTAGGCCGCGGGCTACATAAATTACGCCCCATTCATCGCTTACCGAATTGCTGAGGTGCAGTTGTTGAATTTCTGTCCATTGCCCGGCCTTAAGGCCGGTTTCTTCCAATAACTCGCGTTTGGCGGAGTCTAATGGATCAACGCCTATCTGACCGCCTCCCTCGGGCATTTCCCAGCTGTATTGGTTAATGGTGAAACGATATTGTCCTACCAGGTAAGTGTTCAGCTCATCATCTAAAGGCAGTACACCTATTGCCAGGTTTTTAAAATGTACCTTACCATAAATGCCCGGGTTACCAGATGGATTGATCACCTGGTATTCGGTTACATTGATCCAGGGGTTATCGTAAATGGCTTTTTCGGCAGTTATTTTCCAGGGGTTTTCTTCGGGATGATGCATACCGGAAAAATAGGACTTTTGGACTTGCGGACAAAGGACTTTTTGGACAAAAGAGGAAAGACTATTAGACCTGCGGACTGGCGGACTTTGAGATAAAGGATTTTTGGAGTAAAGATCAAAGACATAGCCAGGTAAGGGGAGAAGTAAAATAGCGCCGCACTCCCAGCGGGCGCTATTTCATAATTAACTATTAACTGAAAGTATCTTCTTAAGCAATGAAGAAACATTAAAGAACGACAAGAGTGATTTTAATCTGCAAAAACAGATCTCCCTACCGGGAATCATAGTAGTTATTTATTCATGCGTTTTTAATTAATCATTTATTTACAATGCTAAAGTAAGGGCAGGCAAAGCAGCCTGGCAACAAGTATCGATGAATGTTGCGTTTATATCGATAAGTAACTACCTAAAGCAATTCAAGCGAGTTCTTTGCTTCCTTTGTCTTACTACCTGATACTTACTACTTGATACTCTAAAAGGTATTAGATAAATAAAATAGCACAATTTTTCTTTTGGATAATCAAAGGCTTTTATATTTTTACAATATACCAATTCAATTTACCTATATGATTACCAGACGACGTTTTATCAAGATCAATGGTGTTGCTGCTACCGCGAGCCTTGGTTTGGGCGCCTTACCAAAATGGGTTAGCGCGGCCACTATGCCTGCATTTGAAAGTCATCGCCCAAAACCGGCCGACCGTAAATTTACCAGCAAGGCTGTTGAGGCCACCATACAAAAGGTTAAAGCGGATATTAAAGACCCGGAAATTGCCTGGCTTTTTGAAAACTGCTACCCCAATACTTTAGATACTACCGTTAACTATTCTGAAAAGGATGGCAAGCCCGATACCTTCGTAATCACCGGCGATATTTTTGCCATGTGGATGCGCGATTCATCGGCGCAGGTTTGGCCGTACCTGCCGCTTATTAAAAATGATCCGGAGCTTAAAAAAATGATTCAGGGTGTGCTGCGCCGCCAGGCTAAATGTGTATTGATTGATCCTTACGCAAACGCCTTTAACGAAGGCCCAACCGGCAGCGAATGGGATAGCGATGTTACCGATATGAAGCCCGAACTACACGAACGTAAATGGGAAATCGATTCGCTTTGCTACCCGGTGCGTTTGGCTTATAACTATTGGAAAACAAGCGGCGATACCAGCTTTTTTGACGCCGAGTGGCAAAAGGCAGGTAAAACCATATTAGATACCTTTAAAGTACAACAACGCAAAAACGGTAAAGGGCCATACCACTTTCAGCGTAAAACAGAAACCGCCAGCGATACCGCGCCAAACCGTGGCTATGGCAACCCGGTAAAACCTGTAGGCTTAATCTGCTCTATCTTCCGTCCGTCGGATGATGCTACGATTTATCCCTTCCTCATCCCGTCAAACTATTTCGCGGTTACCAGCTTAAGGCAAATGGCCGAAATGTTTAGCGTGATAGGTAAAGATGCCGCTACTGCCGCTGAGTGTAAAGCTCTTGCCGCCGAAGTTGATGCCGCTTTGAAAAAATACGCCGTGGTAAATCACCCTAAATACGGTAAAATAATTCCTTTTGAAGTTGATGGCTACGGTAACTATTTATTAATGGACGATAGTAATGTACCAAGCCTGCTGGCCCTGCCTTACCTCGATTCATTACCGGTTACCGATCCTTTGTATCAAAACACCCGCAGGTTTGTTTTAAGCTTAGATAATCCTTACTTCTTTAAAGGTAAAGTTGCCGAAGGAATTGGTGGTCCGCACGTGGGGATTGATTTTATATGGCCAATGGCTATTACCATGCGCGCGCTTACCTCAACAGATAAACTGGAAATTACCCGTTGCCTGCACATGCTTAAAAACACCCACGCGGGCACCGGCTTTATGCACGAAGGCTTCCATAAGGATAATGCCAATAACTTTACCCGTAAATGGTTTGCCTGGGCCAATACCTTGTTTGGCGAACTGATTGTAAAAACACACGCGCATCATCCGGAATTGCTGCAGAAGATTTTTTAAAAAATATAATTGCGAAACCAATAATGCCCGTAATTCAAAATTATGGGCATTATTTTTATGCTCGAAGAGGTGTGCTAATTAATAGGAGGCAAATCCAATTAAAATTTTATCTTACCTATTGTATATCCATAACTTGATTCGATGGTTAAAACAGCTTCTTCCCCTGTTGCATACTCATAGCAATATTTAGTTTCAATATATATATCTTTGCCATCTACTTTATAAATGTCTTTCCCTTTCTTCGTTACATTAACGATATATTTTCCCGTTTGTAACTTCAGTGGAAAAAGCACGACATCGGCATCTTTTAAACCATCATCAGTAATTATTTTTGCATCATTGAGATTCTTTCCTTGATAAAGTGCCGCTACATCATATTCAGGCCCCATTTTATGGTTAAATGAGGAAAGTATTGATAAAAGGAATAATAAGCCTATTCCAACTAAGGTTTTTATTTTATTATTTTTCATTAAGTGTTAAGTCTAAGATTATTGTAATTTATTTAAGTAAATGAATTCCGTTTTAGCCTACTTATTGAGATAACAATAACCTACGCGCGCTCTTTGCATCAACAAAGTATCATTATTATGATTAAGATATCGAACTCTAATAGAATCTTTTTGTCGAATAAGGCATAGGCTTAGGATCAAATATAATTATTAGATAGGGTATTACAGACACATTTATAATTTTTGAAGATGAACATAATAATGAAAAAAGGTTATTCACAAATATGACATTTAAAGCATTCTACAAGTTTTTAAAACAACGGCCTGCCCAGCATGGCGTTGTAAAACAATAAGGATACCAATACAAAGTACAGGCCGGCAAACACAATTGCCGGCTTTGCTTTTTTAGTGTTGGTTAACACCACAAACAAAGGCACAATTTGCAAGGCGTGTAAGCCCATGAAATGCGCTATGCGTAAATCGCCCGCAATACGGCTCCAGTTAAAGAGGGGCAAGCCGGGGCCACCATCGGCAGCGCCAACGGTGTGCGCCAGCCTGGAAGCCATTATGCCGCCTTCAAAAGCAAATATGCAGGCCATGATGATCCCGAGCCGGATGCTCCATAATAAAGCCGGACTTATCTGTACAGCCCTTACCTTAAAAAACATATACCCCACATAAATGGCGAAAACCGTTTGTGATACAATCACCAACCCCATCACGCTAAATAAAATAGCGTTATACAGGCCCGTTACATTGTAGTGCGATAATTGCCCCCTGGCGGCCTGGCTGGCAATGGCCAGCATTTCAAACGTCATGGCAGATACGCTGAAGTTGGCAAAACGTTTTTTTAGCCTGTCAAAGGGGAGGTATTGTAAAATTAACGGCCAGGTTAGGCAGTAAATGGCTATAGAAATGGCAAATTTGATGGGCTTTACCCATAGGTTAATACCCATTAGCTGCCTGTGATCAAACTGTGCTATAATCAGCATTAATACAAATAATGCCAGGTGCCCTAACCCGCAATAATAAAAAGTAGGACTCAGGTTTTTAATTCGGTTAAATAACATTTTCATTTGCTTGTTTTTGTTTTTTGGATGATTTGGTAAAGTAGGAAGCCACAAGGGCCAAACATGAACGTAAGCGCCAGGCAGGGGATAACCAGCCAATGTGAAACCGCTTTTGTTTGTGCCGATTTGATAATGGAGAAGCCCATCATCAAATCGAAAGCGAGGTAATGTACCCAGCCGGCCAGTAACAGGTTATCATTACTGAAAAGCGCGCGTACCTGCCCGATGGAATTAAAACCACCACCTGGTATGTTAAAAAAGCCGGCAATATAAATGCAATAGATAACCGATAGCAATAAGGGTACAGCGGCGTAGTCAATTAGCCATCTGGTAACTTTCCAATTAGGGAGGGCGATAAGCATTAGCCATTGCAAGGCCGCGATGGAACTGACGGCCGAAAAAACCTGGTTGGGATTCATATCATTTTTAATTTAAGTTGATACCATGAGCACCAAAAAGTGCACAGCACAAAACTGGGGCAAATGCCTTTGCCTAAAAATGATATAAGGTTAAAAACGGAAGTGGATTTGTTAACCTAAGTTAACTTTTGGTGTTGTTAGATAGCTTAGCCCGGATGCGGCTTAGGCTTTGCGGCTGAATGCCCAGGTAAGAGGCTATTAAATGTTGGGGCAGCCTTTCAAAAAGGTGCGACCGGTTACTCAGTAGTTCCATGTACCGGTCTTCGGCCGATTGGGTTAACAGGTTGCGGTTGCTTCTGGCGGTGCTGATAAAAAGGTTTTCGGCTATGATACGGCCAAATCTTTCAAAGCGCTGGCTGTATTGGTACAAGCCCTGCATATCGGCATAGCTTAGGGTAAACAGTTCGGTATCTTCAATAGCTTCAATAAAATCATGCGATGGGGCTTGCAGTAAAAAACTTTCGTAATCACCAATCCATTCGCCTTCAAAGGCAAAGCCTAAGGTTTGGTCGCCTTTTTCGCCGCGGGAAAAATAACGCAGGCAGCCCTTTTGTACAATAACCATTCCTTTACAAACCTGGCCTTCTTTTAAATAAAAGCTAAACTTTTTTAACGTTACCGGTTTAAGCCTTTGCATAAATGTAAAAAGCTCTTCGTCGGTAAAGTCAACCAGTTTACGTAAGGATTGGGTTATAATTTCGTACATCAATTATGAAACTTTTGCCGGTAATTTTGCCTTAAAAGCTATTATACCAAATATAAACCAATATTTGAAAAGAGGCAGCAGGCTAAAGGGGCGGGCCAGGAAAATTGCCCATAACAAGGCCGCATTTATTTGCACAATCATTACTTTAAACATACATACTTCCATAATACCGTAAAATCCACCAGGTAATCAATTAAAACAGCTTTTATGTAGGTGTAATTTACCTCTTATCTGTGCTTTTAAACCGGTTAATAAAAGATAAAAAAGGCAATTAAAAAACCCTTCTTTCAACCTGTACCAGGTTATGCCGCTGCCATACCTTAGCAATGCAGACGGATCACAAGCAAAAACAATTATAAACCTTAAAATCAAAACAAAATGGAAACCGAATTAACTCATGAAGAATTAACAGCAGAAGCCCTACAGGCCGAGGAGCTTATCGGCAAGTTTAAAAGCATGTCGTATCAGGACCTACTGACCGATATTTTCAGGCACGAGAAAGAGGTAAAAGGGATTGACTGGGCACATATGGTGGTAGATGAATCGCTAAGCCCTTTCCAGATTAGAGAAAAAGCAAATAAGCAGGCCAAAATCTACCTTCGGGAATTACAGGCCGAACTGAAGTTAACAGATGAGGAGCTGCCTGATTTTACGAGGCAGTTTTTAGAAAAAACCTATTCTGCTTCAGACGTTCAGGTGATGCCTGCCTGGGCAATAAGCCCGGAGGAAGCTAAGGAATGGAAAGAAGCATCGGGCGAAAAGCTCAAAGAAATGATCAGCTACAGGTTGAAAATTATGCAATCGTTAGAGTTAACCAGTTCACCTGCCGGATATGCGCAACTTATGTTAAGCATTGGCATATTAGCCTGGATGAAAAAAGCATATAATATTTATAGCGCCGCCCGTGCTGCCGGGCTTTTAAGACTTGCATCGGTAGTAAAAGCTATAAAAGGTGTTACACTACAGGCAACAAAAATGTTTGTAGCCACCATAATACTTGCTGTAATAACCGAGATTTTATTATACCTGATGGAAAAGGATGCTGTTGTTTACATGGTTTTAATTAACATGACAGACGACGACCTGAAGCTTAACGATCAATATTTAACACATGGCAAGCAAAAAGTTCAATTTGTAAACCCGGCTGAAGGAACCCATGAGGATAAGACGCTGATTAAACGGTCTGTAACAGATTTAGGCGGTGGCGAAGTAGACATCGCTTACTGGACAGGTTTATATGTGGCTCAGAAAAAAGATATGGCACTTTATGGTAGTCAGGGGGCTTTCAGATTTGCGGATTGTAACTCATATGCTAACGGTGCATACGTAGGCTGGGAAATTCCGCTTACCAATACATTTTTTTCCGGCGGCCCCAACAGGTGCCTGGTATCGGCAAACCATGAAGGCAACGTAGGTGATTTTAGTAACAAAACCGACAAACATGGTTCGTTGCTGAGCGAATCAAGCAATTCGGTAGCCAAGGTAGTAGGGAAAATGCACAGCAGAAAAGGCAGCGAGGGTTACATGAGCGTAATTTTTGAACCGCAACGATAAAAGCCGGTGTTAGCTTAAATTGGGCTTACATTCAATATTTCGTTTTGAAAATGTTGTAGCTATAATTCACCAGGCCCGCATGAATGGGTAATTAAAACGCGGCAGCAGCACTAAAAGTGCGCAGCCGCGTTTTTTAGCTATTTGTCAAATCGGTTTTATTGAATTGCAGGGCCTCCCTTCCTTAATTTAAAGCTTTACTATTTATTGGGGTATTGCAAATGCCATAATACTTGAAATTTATAAAAATACCACTGCTTTTTATATGAATTAATTATTTAATAGTTATTATTGTTTTGTATGGTAAAAAAACTGGGAAATAGTTACACATAAAAATCATATTTACTATTTTATAATCAATAATTCATACTATTCATAATAGCTCAAATCCTTAAAATGTGGAAAAAAACCACTTTAAAGGCACTATTTTTCGCTTTTAAAAGTTTTTAATTAAAAAAAAACATTATAGCTTAGCTTTAGTTAAAAACAATAAACCTCATTATTCAAAAGAATTAAAAAATGAAAAAATTCACCGAAGTAAAAGAGCTTATAGCTTCTTTGGAGGCAGACGCCGACAAATTCTACAACAAAGGAAACAGTGCAGCCGGAACCCGTGTTCGTAAAGGCATGCAAGATTTGAAAAACCTGGCGCAGGCTATCCGTTTGGAGGTTCAGGAATCAAAAAATAAAGAAAGCTAAGAGATTGTTTTTTTAACTATCTTACTAAATAAAAAACCCGGTTACCAATCATAACCGGGTTTTTTATTTAAAGATGATTTATGTTTAAGATAACCGTTTCGTTTCCTTAATAATCGCTTCGGCAGTTGCCGGGCTAACCTGCACTAAAGGCAACCTAACAGTATCGCCGCAAACACCTAATTGCTTTAAGGCTGTTTTTACGCCAGCCGGGCTGCCATCGGCAAACATAAGGCGGGTAAACTCTATCAAATCATAGTGTGCTTTGTGGGCACCTTTATAATCGTTATTTAAAAGCAAACGGATCATATCAGATAGCTGGCGGGGCAACGCGTTGCCAATAACTGATATTACACCAACAGCGCCCAAAGCCATCATTGGCAACGTAACCGGATCATCGCCCGATATAAACAAAAAGCCTTCGGGCTTATCGCGCATCAGGTGATTAAACAAATCAAAATTGCCCGATGCTTCTTTAATACCTATGATGTTTTTAAAATCCTTTGCTAAACGTACCGTAGTTTCGGCACTAACTGTGCTGCCGGTACGGCTTGGTACGTTATACAAAATGATAGGCAGCTGCGAATTTTGCGCAATAGCCTTATAGTGCTGATAAATGCCCTCCTGTGTTGGCTTGTTATAATGCGGGCTTGCCGACAAAATAGCATCGTAGCCGGCAGTATTGAATGATTTTATTTGCTCAACAACCTCATGAGTATTATTACCGCCAATGCCGGCAACCAAACCAACGCGCTTATTTACCACTTCGGCGGTAAAGGCCCAAACCTGCTTTCGTTCAGCCTCGCTCAATGTGGCGCTTTCGCCGGTTGTGCCTAATGATACCAGGTATTCCACCCCGCCATCAATCAAATGTTCAATCAGGTTTCTCAACCCATCGTAGTCAACTTGACCATCCGCCTGAAAAGGGGTCACCATGGCTACCCCTGTTCCGTAAAATATATTCATGAGTAAAATTAAAGGACGCTAATATAGCGGAATAGTATCAAGTAGTAAGTATCAAGTAGTAAGATTTTTCCTTCAGTACCAAGTAGTGAGTATCAAGTATCGAGATTTTTGAATAGCGCGCAAAAAAAACACTTCAACAAACCAATGCTTCGGTCTTGATACTTGATACTAACTACTTGATACTAAAGTGATATTCCCACCCTTACCGCGTTCCTTATATTGCTGCCGCTGTTGTAGGATACGCCGTACATTACCCTAACCGGGCCGCGTTGCAGGCCAAAGCCTAATTCGGTATAGTTTTTAAGCACGGGGGTGTACAGGTAATTTAGGTCGATGATCTCCTTCAGTTTTAAATCGCGGATGAAAGGGATTTTGTTGGTGATAAAGCCCGAGAAGTTATGCTCCAGGTGGCCTTCCAGGTATTTATCGGGCGTGCTGAAGTTGTAGTAATCTAATAGCAGGAACCTGTTGAATGTTGGTTTGTAAACCAATAATTGGTTGCCATCAAATTGTTTATAATCGGGGTAGTAAATCTTATTGGCATTTAAAAACTTGCCGGCACCGATAAAAAATGAGGTTTGACCATAAAAGCCCAGGTCGATATCTGATTTGGAAATATCGGCACTCAGCTGATCATAACTTACATCACTGCCCAATATGCCGCTGATTCCTTTGGTATAGCTAACGCCGATGGTAGGATATTTAGAGGGGAGATACCGCCTGCCAAACGGATAGGTTTCATACCGGTTGCTAAAATCATAGCTGGCGCGAAAACTTATTTTAAAAGATTGATTTTCTGGAAATAATGGCGAGTCCTGCGTTGGGGTTAAAGGGTTGTTTGAGGTAAACTGCCTGTCTGTTTTATGGAAAAAACTATAGTCGGTACTATTAGGCAGCCATTTGCGGTTGGCCCATTCGGCAATTACCCCGGCTTGCAAACCACCGTAAATTCTGCCCGAAAACGAGGCTGAAGCAAATTGTTTTTGATACAGCTTTTGATAATTCTCTCGCCTGAATAAAGTATAAACCGAGTTTACTATGCTTGATACAGGCTGCAGGCTGTTCAGGTCGGTAACGTCAGATCCTCCGTTAAAGGCCAACGTCATCCGGTTTACCGGGATGCTGATGCCGGCCACGCCATTCAGCAAATGATCGCTAAAGCCATATCGCACACGTGCATTTACAACCAGGAAACGGTCATTCACAGTATCAATCATTTTGCTGTAGCTTGCCCCGTAATTGATAGTGAGGCCTTCTACGGTATTATATAGCAAGGATGGTAAAATGCCGTTGTAATGAAAATATTCTTTTTTATAACGGTTGCGGGTATCAATGCCGGTAAGTAGCAGGTTGGTTAGCTTAAAGGTGTTATTAGCTTTATCCAATGAATCGAGGTATGGTTTTGATTCACGTTTCGCGGCCAGTTTTCCTTTTACCTCGTAGTCCTTTTTTTCTTCGTCGGTTAGTGGAATAGGCCGCTCATTTGCCCAGTAAACAGAGTCCTTATCGTGGCCCCGGGTAATGTTAATGCGTTCCTCAAAATCCTTTTTGTTAAGTACGGGGTTAAGATCATAATTTTTGTAAACGCTGATGAAATATCCGCCTAACTTAAAGCCCAGTAGTCCTCCGGTAAATTCAAATTTAATAGTAGCGGGCATCCACACTTTATTATCAACTGGGTAAAACTGCTGGTTTATTTTAAGGGTATCAACATAATTGATATTTGCCTTTTTGGTGATGTAAAGCTGCAGTGCGGATAGTCGCCAGCTATCATCCAAAATATAAATATATCCCTCAAAACAAGGGTCGTAGCTGCGTTTTGGGATAACCTGTATTTTGTTGATAGTTTCGCCGTTTTCAACGGTAACGCCTATTAATTTATAGTTGTAATAAAACAACGCATTTTCGGCAATAGGGGATACTAATGGCCTATTGCTCATCCGTTGCCAGTTTTCAAAGTTCTGGTAAAAGTTTACCTGCATATCGCTGGCGCGATTAAAGCTAAATGCCCGGTTATAGCCCGATACTTTTGATGATACCTGTACCTCGTGCACCAGGTCGGGTCGCATATAGCTGTACTTCGACTCTGATTCTGAAAGATAAACTATGCCGGTTCTGCTGGAATCAAGTCCGGCTTCGCTGGTAGCTTTTTGCACATCAAAACCCATGAATTTTTTGGGTGCGGCCAGGAGTTTTTGAAGCCCTTTGATGTAGATATCGCAGGAGTACGCGTTTACCTCGTTTAAGTAGGTTTTACGTTTTTTTATGGCTTTGCGAATAATGGCATAGGCAGGGTCTTCGCCACCGGCGTGTATGGTAATATCTTTAAGCTGATAGGTTTCGGCTTTAAGGTTAATGTTTACTACCTGGCTTTGGCTAAGCGTAATAACTTTGCTTTGCTGCGCATAACCAACCGCTTTAAATTGCAGTTCATAAGTGCCGGCTTTTAGTTGCAACTGGTAGTTGCCTTCGCTATTGGCCGATGTACCTTGGGTGGTGTTTTTAATATATACCGATGCAAACGGAATTGGCTTATCATTTTCGCCTGTTATTTTGCCGTTGATGCTAAGTTGCTGTGCAAAAGCATTAACGGTTAAACATAAAAAAAAGGCAAAAAATAAGGTTAATTTCATTTAGCAGGTGTTTAAGCTAAGATGGCGCTTATTTACTAAATGTTACAACAATCAATTGTTAAATTGTGTGAAATTAAGAGGCTTCTTTTGATGATTTGGTATCATTGGTGCCCAACGAAAGGTGTATCTTATTTTTAAGATTCCAGTCATTAATATCAACAAGGCCGGGTTTAGTTTGGTAGTGGCTGCTGCTTTTGGGGCACCTTACCATAAAATTGCCCTTTATTTGTTCAATGACAGGCCTCGCGCCGCAATCCTTACATGGTTCGCAAAAAATATTTTCCTGTATTGTAACAAAGTTGGCCATATTGATAAAATTAGCTTTGAAACTGTTTTATAGTTTGATAACTATTGTTGCATATACATACGTTTTTTTGATAGTCGCGGTTTTAGCTTAAATCAAAAAAATATATAGTTTAGCAGCCTGGTTTAAATTATTAAATCCAGTAGTTCTTTATCGCTAATAATAGGAATGTTTAGTTTTTGCGCCTTCTCAAGCTTGGCCGGCCCCATATTATCACCAGCCACAACATAGCTTAATTTAGCAGAGATGCTGCTTAATATTTTACCTCCATTTTGTTCAATGATATCTTTCAGCTCATCGCGCGAGAAGGTTTCAAATACGCCAGATATGATAAAACTTTGCCCGGCCAGTTTGTTACTGGCTAAGGTCACTTCCTTTTCTTCGGCAATAAATTGCAGTCCATGGCTTTTTAGTTTTTCAATCTCCTCTTTATGACTTTCATCTGCAAAATAATCTATAATACTTTGTGCAATGCGGCCGCCTATCTCGTCGGCTGCTGTAAGTTCTTCAAGCGACGCGGCCATCAGGTTATTAATCGTTTTAAAATGCGCCACCAGTTTTTTGGCTACAGTTTCGCCTATGTAACGGATGCCCATACCAAACAGCACTTTTTCAAAAGGCATCTGTTTTGATTTTTCGATACCATCCAACATGTTATTGATGGATTTTTCGCCAAAGCGGCCCATCTGTTTTAACTCGGCACTGTGTTCATGTAACCGATACAAATCGCTGATGTGTTTAACAAAACCACGGGAGTATAAGGTATCGATGGTTTCATCGCCCAGGCCATCAATATTCATGGCTTTGCGGCCTATAAAGTGCTGCATTTTACCCATAATTTGTGGCGGGCAACCCTCGTCGTTAGGGCAATACCAGGCAGCTTCGCCTTCGTTACGTAACAGCGCGGTATCACAGGCGGGGCAATGGGTAATATATTCAATGGCCTTTGCGCCGGGCACACGCTTATCTAAATTTACGCTGATGATTTTTGGAATGATCTCGCCGCCTTTTTCAACATACACGGTATCGTGCTCGTGCAGTTTCAGGCGTTCGGTAATTTCATCGGCGTTGTGAAGCGTGGCGCGCTTTACGGTTGTACCGGCCAATAAAACAGGCTTTAAGTTGGCAACGGGTGTAACAGCTCCTGTGCGCCCAACCTGGTAGCTTACCTGCAGCAGTTCGGTTTCAACACGTTCAGCTTTAAATTTATAAGATATAGCCCAGCGGGGCGATTTAGAGGTAAAGCCCAACTCCTGCTGCTGCGAGTAGTTGTTTACCTTAATAACAATGCCATCAATATCATAGCTAAGGTTAAAACGCTCTTTATCCCAATGGTTAATAAAATCAAGCACGCCATTAATATCGCTGCATAAACGGCTATGATCGTCTACATGAAAGCCCCAGCCCTTTACAGCCTCCAAACTTTCCCAGTGGGTTTTAAAAAGTGTTTTTTCGGTATATAAACCGTAAAGGAAGCAATCAAGCGGCCGGCGGGCTACTTCTGCCGAATCCTGCAATTTCATGGTACCTGATGCGAAATTGCGGGGATTGGCATAAGCCACTTCGCCGTTATCTGTACGTTCTTTATTCAGTCGCTCAAAGGCTTTCAGGTGCATAAAAACCTCGCCACGAATTTCAAACAGGTCGGGGTAATCGCCTTTATCCAGTTTTTTGGGGATGCTGTGAATAGTACGCACGTTGGTGGTTACCTCATCGCCCTGGGTGCCATCACCACGGGTTACGCCGCGTACCAGTTTGCCATGCTCATAAGTAAGGCTCATGCTTAAGCCATCAAACTTAAGCTCGCATACGTATTCAAAATTATCGCCTATGGCTTTGCGTATGCGCTGATCAAACTCCACCAATTCCTGCTCATTATAGGTGTTTCCTAAGGATAGCATTGGCCAGCGGTGTTTTACAGTAACAAACTCCTTGGTAATAAAACCACCTACCCGCTTAGTTGGCGAATCGGCGTCGGCAAATTCCGGAAACTCTTTTTCCAACTGGTTTAACTGCTCCAGTTTCTGATCAAAATCAAAATCGGCAATGGTAGGCATAGCCAGCACATAGTAGTTATAGTTGTGCTGTTTTAACTCGGCGGATAACTCCTGTATCTGTTGTTGGGCTTCGGCGGCTGACATGATACGAAGGTAATAATTTGGTTTATTAGTTCACTGGTTCATTAGTTCATTGGGCTTTTGCGTTTGAAAAAAACTTCAATAGAGGTACCATTAATTTCTCAGACTTTGCGCTAAAAACTTTCCGCATGAAGTTATCAAAGGGACACCAATGAATTAATGAACCAGTGAACGAATTATTTGTCGGTAATAACCGTTTCGGCAATCATACTCATCGGGAAGGTGATCCCACCCGGTGTATCAGGATTATCTTTTATGGCTACAGTACCGTTGATGTTTTGTTTGGTTATTGATTGGGTTATCCAGCCTGTTGCTTTATCTACCTTAATATCTGATACTATGGTGCCTTTCATGTCATAATTCATGGGCGATGCGCCCGGTTCCTTCGGATTAGTTATTATCGTGCCTTCGCCGTGGATTAAATAGCTGGTTGGTGTAACGTTTACCAGTTGGTAAACCGTTTCCACATCGGCTTTCATGGTAGTTTGCAAATAGGTGCGAACAGTCCATTTATCATTTTTGGCGACAGATGTTTCGGGAAGCACAGCGGTTGACATTTCAATACTTCCTTTGATAGCCTGCGAGCCAAACGATTGTATAAACCGGGCTTTGATCTGCTCTTTTTGAACGCCCTGGATCTGCCGGAAACCATCAAGCACCGATGATATCATGTTTTCGAGATTGCCTATTGAACGGATTTTACCGCTTTTTGTAAACGTAGCCGTAAAAGGCTGATCTATCATCCCACCTAAAATAGATGACATTACATCTGTAGAGTCTTTTTTGCGCGAATCAAAAGTAACTGAGCCGGTAGGCAAATCCATTTTCATGCTCACGTTTTTGTAGGTAACCTCCATATAGTATAAAGAATCATCGGCACTAAGCACTTTAAAAGAGTTAGTGCCCGATAAGGTTACATTGATATTATTTACCTGCCCGTTTATAGTTTGTTTTATGGCCGATGTTGTGGTGTTGACCATATTATAAGTATTGCCCCTGGTTAAATGCAAGGCCAGTTTTAGCTTCTGCGCATGGCTGGTAATAGCTGCCGTAAATGATAAAAAAAGAAGAAACGCGTGTTTCATATATTTTGAGGTGTGATTAGCTAAGATATTATAATATTTTAACTAAAAAATGCGCCGAAACATAACAATTATTTAAAACTAATTTCGTTAACTTTATAGTAATCAACGGCTCTTTATAAATTCAGTCAATTTAATAACCGAAAGGAGGGTTTTATGTTACAGCAAATAGCATTTATACCACAGCATCAGTTTCACGTGTTGATCAATTTTAAAAATGATGAGCGCGTTGTAGCTGTTTTACCCAATGAAGCAGGAAGGTTCCGCGTGGTTGACCAGGGTAAAGTTATTGCAGAAGTTAATTTTGATAAAAACAGCAGTGTTACCTGCTGCCAGGGCAAGCTTGCACCCAGTGTAAAGGCCCAATTGGAGCGTCAGATCAAAAGTTATTACAAATCTTAAAAGCAAGTTAAGTTATAAAAGGATATTGATAGTTCATGGCTAATGGCGCATGGTTTCATAGTCCATGGTGTTCTGTTGGTCATGGGCTATCTTTTTGTGAGGTTAAATTCTTTTCTAACGGACTTATACAGCTTTAACTATTTTAAAGCTTCTCAGGGGTTTGTTTAAAGTGATTTTACAAAACTATTTGAGGTACATAAGAAGCGTCAGTCCTGTATGACTCATTTTTATTTTTTAGTCTTTCTTAGTTGGCGGTTTTGCCAACATGGCTTCTTTAATGAATTTAACCGGGGCGCTGCCGTAACTTAAAAACTTCTCGTTAAATTCTTTAAGCCTGTATTTATCAACCTGTTTTTCTTTGTAGGCATCGCGCAGATCCATAATCTCTTTGTAGCCGGTGTAGTAGCTGGTTAATTGAACGCTGCTTACACTAACTCTTTTCCATTTGCCATCGGCTTCGGCCTGTTGCTGGAAAGCTTCGGTAGTGAGCATTTTTATAGCCTGATCCTTAGTCATGCTGCCGCTATGTACACTGTAATCCAAAATAGCATTACAAACAGATCGTAAGTTCCACTTATACCACATCAGCAGCATTTCGGGTTCGTTGTTACCGTAGCCGGCATCCAGCATCATCTGCTCGGTATAAACAGCCCAACCTTCCTGCATCGCGCCATTGGCAAATACAGCTTTGATAATACTTGGCGCTTTGTTAGCATAAACACCCTGTACATAATGACCGGGAACGGCCTCATGGATGCTCAAAATCTGTATAATGTATTGATTGTACTCTCTTAAATAACTCTCGGCTTTTTCTTTGGGCCAGCCTGATAGACTGCCTACGTTATAGTAAGAGTTACCGTCCTTATCATAAGGGCCGGGGCCACTCATGGATGCACCCGCTACACCCGCCATGTAACCCGGTTCTTTACGAATGATTAATGGTTTAGTAGGATCAAGCGTTAAAAGATCTTTAGTTTTTACAAAGTTGTTGAGCTTTGGAATCAACTGCACAATAGCCGACTGGAACTCATCAGGCTTTACGTGGTTTGATGATAGGGTATCTATCATCTGGCTTATCATCTGCAAAGAATCGGCAGGAGCGGCTTTGGTGCCAAAATATTTTGACCACAGCTGCCTGCTAATTTTAGCCATTTGCTGATGTACGTATTTTTTACGCTGTACCGCCGCGTTGTAAACCTGCTGCGCGGTACTGGCCGATACTACTTCATATTTAAACTTATCTTCGTATAAATCGCGACCTAATCTGAAGCTGCGTGGGTGATCGTTCTTTAAATTTTTTAGCCAATCGGCGTAATCTTTAATCGCTTTAACCGTTAACGCGGCCCTATCGGTCATTAATTTTTGTTCGGCTTTGGGGATGCTTGTTTTCTTTAACGAATCGGCAAAATCTTTTTCAATTACATCTACACCACCCAGGTTTTGTTCAATAGCCAGGCTGGTGAGTTCGGCAACCGGATTTTTGATCTGCTTTTCGGCATCCTTATAATAGGCTGGTACGTTAACCATGCGTTCGTAAAAGCTGTGCAGGCGTTTGGCCAATGGCTCATAGTGTTCATTTAAAATATAAGCGAAGGTGCCTATCACATTATATGATGATGGGTCCCACTCGTATGATCTTAGCTGCTTAATTTGCCATTGGGCGTAATCAAGCTGGTTTTGCATCATTTTATAATCAATGCGGTTGTTTTCGTTTAAGGTATTGGCATCAAACCTATTCAACGAATCTAACTGCACTTTGGCAAAATCAAGCATTTTGCTGCGGCTTTGATCATTAGGGATAGATAGCAAACTATCATATTTATGATACCCTACAGATGTTGCCCAATCGGGATTTAGCTTCCATAAGCCATCTAAAAACGAGTTTTCATAAGTGGTAAAAGCCGCGTCGTCTTTACCAAAATTGGGGTAACGGGCCACGCTATCTTTTTTACAACCAATTAAAGCTATAATGAACAGGATATTAGCTAAGGTTATTTTGAAGTATATATTTTTTACCACGGTATAATCGGATTTTAAATGCCGCATAAACTTAAAACATTTAAGTTGAATAAATCAAACCCTAAGCTAATTTGTTACTTTAGATACCATGACAAACGAACATAAAATACTAACCGACGAGGTAGTGCATTTGCTGCAAGGTGGCAACGCGCATGCCCATATAGATAAAGCTTTAGCCGGGCTACCTAAAAACCTGCGCGGCGCCAGGCCCGATAAGCTACCTTACAGCATTTGGCAGCTGGTTGAGCACATCAGGATTGCTCAATGGGATATGCTGGAGTTTAGCAAAGATGGAAACCACGAATCGCCCCAATGGCCGGATGATTACTGGCCAAAAGAAACTGAACCCGGGAGCGATGAAGCCTGGGAAAAATCGGTTGAGCAGATAAATAAAGACCTGGATGAGTTTGTGGGCCTGGTAAAAACCGGCGACTTGTACAGTAAAATTCCGCACGGGGATGGGCAAACCCTGCTCCGCGAAGCTTTGCAGGCCGCAGATCATATGGCTTACCACGTGGCCGAGATCATCGTGATCAGGAGGTTGATAGGGGCGTGGTGAAGCCCCCTACCCCCCAAAGTGGGAACAAGAAATTGTAATTAGAAATAATATCGAATAATGAATTTAGAATGTCCAATACCGAAGTGTTTTACTTCATTATTCGATATTGGACATTCGGTGTTCGATATTAAAATCAACATTAAATCCTTAACTTAAAGAAATTGGGTGGGGCTTGTGCTTTTACCTCACATGCTTTACAAACGTAATCAACGCCTTTACAAACTCGGGTTTTAGCGGCAGGTTTGGATCACTGTCTGTAGCCAGGTTTTTATCTTTATCTGCGGGAGCCTCCTTCAAAATATGGTTCATTTCGGGGATAATCTCCAGCGTAGCATCAGATTTTGCTTTCTTTAGTTTTTCGGCATCGGTAACTTTTACTTGCAAATCGGTAGTACCGTGTACAATTAGTATTGGGATTTTTATTTGCCTGATGACCCTGGTAGGGTTATACCTAAACCACGACATCAGGTATTTTTGAATGCCCGGTCTTGCTATAAAATAAAGCGATGGGTCAATATTATCGGTGGTTTTCCCTTTTTTCAAGCTATCCAGCATTCTTTTGAATCCTTCAGAAATATGGGTAGGTTGCGATTTCATTTGCTCGGTAAGGATATTATCGGCTGAATCACCAGCGCCCTCGGCCGAAATAAAACCTTTAACCGGTTGATCTATCGAAGACAGGATGCCAACTAAAGAGCCTTCGCCGTGGCCGAAGATAATGATGCGTGAAAAGCGTTGATCGTCGGTCAAAAAATTAATGAGGTTAACCGCGTCTTCCACATAATCTTCAAACCTTAATTGCGTTTCGGTGGTCGAGCTTACACTTTGGCCAACAAGGCGTTTATCATAACGCAGGGAGGCAATGCCGTTTTTGCCAAGTTCGTTGGCTATCATTTTATAGGTATTGCCATTCAGGCCATGTTTAGCGCTATTACCGTCCCTGTCTACCGGGCCCGAATCGGCAATAATAATCACTACGGGAACTTTGCCGGTTGCATTTTTAGGCATGGCTAACGTGCCCGAGATAGAGCCCGCCAGGTTTTTTACCGTTACAGGTGTTTCTGCGATTGAAGCATCCATTGCAAAAGTAGCTTCGGCAGGAGTGGAGGGCGCTGCGGCAGTAGCCTCATATGGTTTTAAAAGTAAACCGGTATATTCATTTTTTGCATTTAAACCAATATTTAATAAAAACACCGCGTTTTTAAACGTGGCTTTATATTGGGCCACCGTGCCCTCAAGCTTAACAAATTCGGTTGATGACAAATCGCCCAATTGGGTTTTTAATTGCGTAGTAGTGCTTTTAAACTGATCGGCAGGCAGGGCCGTTTTCATTTCGGGGCTAAATTGGGCAGATATGCTATCGGGTTTGTTAGTGTTATAAAAACGAATAAACCTGTTTAACGCTACTTTGTAATTAGCGGGCTCTGTTTGTGCAAAAACCCGCGTTGCCAAACATATAATCAATACTAAAAAACTAATTTTCTTCATTCTATGGTATCCAAAAAGGTAATGCCTGTTTGATGCGAAATTAATAAAAAACAGATGTGTTTCATTTTAATTGATTTACAATATATTTTGCTTCAAAAGCAACGTCGGTTAAAACCACCACCTCAATGCATGAGTAATTGGTGTGGTATCATAATTTTATTATTAATATATCGTAAAAAATAAATTATAAGTATATTATTAGTTTAATATTTTGTGTTAAATTGCGTTACATTTTAAGAATTAAGAATATAGAAAATTTCTACATCAGCTATTAATGAAGGTTTTATTCGGAAGCATTTTTTGTGCACTCCTAATTGGCGTGTGTTGTATTTCTTTTGCTCAAACGAAACCTTCGGCTATACAGGGTAAAGTTTTGATGGATAACAATGGCCCCGCAGACGCGGCTACTATTGTATTGATGCAAGCTGCCGACTCGGCCATCATCAAATCGGCCCTTGCCGACAAAAACGGAGGCTACCTGTTTACCAACTTAAGGGCGGGCAGTTATTTGCTTTTAGTTACCCAAATTGGCAGTGGCAAAATTTACGCCGGGCCTTATAGCTTAACCGCCGGAGAAACCTTCGCGGTTCCCAATATTACCTTAAAACAAGTTAGTACCCAGTTAAAAGATGTTACCGTTGTAGCACGTAAGCCATATATACAGGTAAAACCGGGTAAAGTAATACTAAATGTGCAAAACAGTATCCTGGCCGATGGCAATTCGGCGTATGAAGTGCTGCGTCAATCGCCGGGAGTACACGTGGGAGGTGATAGGGAAACACTGGTTATTACCGGCAGGCAACCCGCGCTCATCACTATAGATGGCAAAGCAACCAACCTTACCGGCGATGACTTGAACGCCATGCTGCGCAGCATGCAAAGCAGTACCATAGATCAGATTGAAATTATCAGCAGCGGATCGGCAAAGTATGATGCATCGGGTGGCGGTATTATTAACATTGTGCTAAAGAAAGGCAAAAATATTGGTACCAACGGTACATTTACTGCCGGCGCGGGCATGGGCAAATACGCTAAAGGGCGTGCGGGTATCATTTTTAATAACCGCACAAATAAGCTTAATATTTTTGGTAACTATACTTATGACGATAATAAAACCTATCGCAATATTGTAAATAACCGGGCCATAAAATATAACGATACCTTAAGTAATTACGATGTTGGCTATAATAATATTCAAAAAACTCAAAATCATAATTTTAAGGTAGGGCTTGATTATGCTTTGTCGCCCAAACAAACCATTGGTTTTTTGGTAAGTGGCATTATTAGGGCTGATGATATTGTAAAGGATAATACGCTAAACATTACCAATCAAAACAAACTCGATTCGATTATTGTGGCCCGGTCTGTACTTAACAGAAAAAGCAGCTTTTTAAATTATAACCTTAATTATAATGCTACGCTTGATAAAAGCGGTAAAACCATAGCGGCTGATTTAAATTATTCTACCTATAACCGCCACTCTGACGAGTATATTACCAATAACTTTTTTACGCCCGATGGCAGCAACTACCGGGGCGCACAACAGTTAGAAAATCTATCGCCATCTGATATTCATGTATGGACATCTAAAATAGATTATGTTAATCCGCTTGGCAAGGATTCGCGCTTTGACGCAGGTTTTAAATACAACCATGCCCAAAGCGATAACAACCTGATATTTGGCCCCAAAGAAAACAATGTATACCGGATTGACCCTAATTTTAGCAACCGCTTTTTATACAAGGAGGTAGTAACATCGGGTTATATCAATTACTATAAAAAAACCGGTAAATGGGATATTACAGCTGGTTTAAGAGGGGAAAATACCAAATCGACAGGTACCACGATATCAATGCAAGATGCCGGCGGCGATGCCAGTACCAAAAGCTATTTTAACCTTTTCCCGCAGGCGCAGTTGAGTTATACTTATACCGAAAAGAATTTGTTTACCTTAAGCTATAACAGGGGCATAAACCGCCCTACTTACCAGGATATTAACCCGTTTTTATACTATACCGATCCTTATGATTATCGTTCGGGCAATAAAGATCTGAAACCCGAGTATACTAACGCATTGCAGTTATCGCATACCTATAATGAAACTTATATAACAACGGTTTACTATAACCAAACCAATAACGCGTACGATTTCCCTATTTACCGGCAAAATGATACCACCAAGGTTAACATTACCGAGCGTAAAAACTTTGGGCGTATTTATATTATAGGGATTTCATTTTATGTGCCGGTACAGATTACCAAATGGTGGTCGGCAAATTTCAATTTAGATGTGGCTCATTTGCGGTATAAGGCATACCCGGTTAATGGTAATTACGATAAAGCTTCGCAATACATTACTTTTAACAGTACCCAAAACTTTGCCATTAGCAGCACAGTTTCTGCCGAAGTTTCTGGCCAATACGAATCGCCAACAGTTTATGGAGTTAGTCAGTTAAAGCAAACTTATTGGGCTAACGCGGGCATCAGCAAGCAAATACTCAATAAACGGGGTAGTATTAAATTGAGCGTTAACGATATTTTTAATACCCAGCGTGATCGTTACAGCGCTCTTTATCAAAATATAAATTTGTATGGGGTTGATAAAAAAGAAACCCGGGTTTTCAGGCTTGGCTTTAATTATCGTTTTGGGAAATCAAGCGTGAAATCGGCAGCTAAACACGATACCGGTAGTGCAGACGAACAGCGCCGTACCAACGGTAATTAGGCTTATTTTATCTGTAGTTCGGGGTATTTGCCTTTGATACGTGTTGTAAAGAAATTCCCTAAAGATTCGGCGCTCATAAACTTTTTGAATGACGAGCGGGAGAAGCCAAAATACTGCCATACACTACCGCTTTCGCTAAATTCAAGTTCAAGAATTTTGTTAGGTGCATCATAGCCGGCGCTATGTAATGCTGATGAGGTTACAGCTTGCCTTTGCATAATATTATGGTTTCATAATATTATAATGTAAAATATTGTAAAAAGGTTTTAAATAGGTTTATCCGGCATGCCCGCTAAGCATGCTGGCCATAATAATAAACAATACCAATATAGTGATGCCCAGGTACAGGTAGTCTTTCTCCAATACAAAGCCTATGGCCGAAAACACCACCCGGATGATAGGTGTAGCTATCAGCAATATAATGCCCGCTTGTATAATGGCCCGGCCACGCCCTGTAAAAATACCGTTGATGATGCCGCCCGCGCTGTGCACAAAATCGGGTACGCCTTTGAAAGTGCTGTAATCAACATGGCTTTGGCCATGCCTGTACAGGTAAAGCGCCCCTCCAATAAATACCACGCTCATGGATATTAAAACCCCGGCACGTAGTATCCAGCCTATTACGGCCTGCATATCGGTATCTTTAAATTTATTGTTCATTGCGTTTGGTTCATTGGTTCACTTGTTCATTGGGCTTGTCTGTTACAGATGCCTTTATAAGTACGGAATTTGAGCGGTCGCTTTCATTTTTTAGCCTGTCAATAGCGGTAACAACGTAAATATAAGATTTGCCGTTTTGCGCGGTTTTATCTTCGTATTCGATAGCATCATCATACCTGATGCTTAAAATATTTTTTGGGTCATCTGTATTGATCCTGGTATTTTCGTCAAACCGGTAAATCAGATAGCCGTAAACAGCCTCGCTATCTTTAGCCATTGCTGGCTGCTGCCATTTTAGGTTGATACCGGTAGGGCCGGTACTGGCGGTTAAATTTACCGGCGGCATGGGCGCAACAGAATCCAGCCAAAGCATTACCGGCGGCAGGGCAGGGTAGTGGTAATAGTTATTTTTTAATGAATCTGTAAAGCCGAGCGGGTTAGCAGTGAGCGATTTGGAACTGAAATACACGCTGCCCTGTATCCTGGCGTTGTTGCGCAGGTATTTAATTTCGTTGGGTAACTCGGCAGGTTGCCTAAAGGCGGGCAGCTTGTTTTCAATAATACGGTAAGGGGCCTGGCCTATGTATATGTGCCGGTTATTAACCTGGTTGGCCCACCAATCAATCATTATATTAAAAGCTACCAGCTTGTCATTTAACGGACGGTAAAGTTGCGGGTTAATATAATCAACCCAACCCTCCTGCACCCATTTACGCGAATCGGCGTAGAGTTCGTAATAAGAATCGCCGCCATGGGTGTCAGAGCCTTCAGGATTTTGGTATTTATTTGCCCAGATAGAAAAGGGGCTCATCCCATATTTTAAACGAGGGTTATGGGCATGGATGCTATCGCCCAGGGCTTTAACCAAGCGGTTAACATTATCCCGTCGCCAGTCTTTAATGTCACTAAAACCCGCGCCGTATTTGGCATAAGTAAGCTGATCACTCAATTGCTGCCCCGCTACGTGGTATGGATAAAAATAATCGTCCATGTGTACGCCGTCGATATCATAATTATCAACTACATCTAAAACTACCCGGATGATATATTCCTGCACTTCGGGCAAACCGGGATTGAATAGTTTTTGACCGCCGTATTCAAAAAACCATTCAGGGTGAATATTGGTAATATGGTGCGGACTCAAACTGGCGTAATCATTATCCTTGGTAGCACGATAAGGGTTAAACCAGGCATGCAATTCCATACCGCGTTTATGGGCTTCCTGTATGGCAAACTCCAGGGGATCATACATCGGATCGGGAGCCAAGCCCTGTTTGCCCGTAAGCCATTTTGACCACGGCTCGCGGCTTTTGGCATAAAAGGCATCTGCCGCCGGGCGAATTTGCAGCATGATGGCATTGATGCCTGCCGCGTGATGAGCATCCAATAAATCAATTAATTCTTTTTTTTGCTGATCGGTGCTTTCGCCGGGCTTGGTAGGCCAGTCGATATTTTCTACAGATGCCACCCACACGCCCCTAAACTCCCGCTTTGGCGATTTTGATTGCTGCGCGAAGGAAGCGTTTATCGCCCCAACCAAAACAACAACTAAAACCAAATATATTTTACTCATTTCCTATTGTTTTATAGCAAGTTATCCATCATAAAAGACCAATGAACAACTGAACTAATGAACCAATGAACAATACCGAACAATTATATCTTCCCCGTAAATCCGTTATAGATCATCTGCGAAGCTAAAAACGTAACCACCACAGCAAATACCCACCGTAACCAACCCGACGAACTGGTATGTACCAATATTTTCGAGCCGCTTAAAGCGCCTAATAAAACACCAATAGCCACCGGCATGGAAAGCCCCGGATCGATATAGCCACGTTGCAGGTAAACCACTGCGCTTGCGGCAGCGGTAACGCCTATCATAAAATTACTGGTGGTGGTTGATACTTTAAAAGGGATGCGCATAATGGTATCCATAGCCAGAACCTTTAAAGCGCCCGAACCTATGCCCAGCAACCCCGATATAGTACCGGCAAACATCATCATAAAAAAGCCGCCAACTACATTTTTTACCTTGTATGCAACCGAGCCATTATTGGTAGGAAAAGTACTGTTAAGTTTCAGCTTTTCTGCAAGGGCGCTGTGCTCCTGGTTAATGATCTCGGCTTTCTTTTTTAACGACATGATAGCCGATAAAATAAGGATCACCCCAAATAAAACAGCGATATAATGCGTAGGAATATAAACCGCAATGAGCGCGCCAACCATAGCACCGGCGGTAGTGGCTATCTCCAGAAACATTCCCAGCCTGATGTTGGTAATACCCTCTTTAACATAAGCCGCCGCCGAACCCGACGAAGTAGCGATAACCGATACCAGCGATGCCCCGATTGCATAATGGATATCTACCTTTAATAATAAAGTAAGTAAGGGAATTATAACTACCCCGCCACCTAAACCGGTTAGCGAGCCTAATAAGCCGGCAAAATAGGAGCCTACAAGTATAATAAGCGTAAGTACAAGTACCGACATAGTTTGCAGCGATATTGAACTGCGAAAGTAACAATAACTTTTTTAGGAGCCGGTAACAAAATGGTGAGGAGGGTATGTTGTAAAAAGCGAGGGACGACTCACCCCGACGAGGCTGCGCCCGTCTGCCCCTCTCTCCGACTGCGTCGCATAGAGGGGCTTAGAAAGGTTTTTTACCCTCTTTGCGGCTTGCCGGAGAGAGGGCAGGTCCAGCGAAGCGTAGACCGGGTGAGTCGTCGCCTGCATACAGAGTCTATTGCAAATTATACGGTTTATAAGTTTAAGTGTTGCGTTTCGATGTTTCCCATCAACAAGCGCACTGAATTTGCAACCCCGCCGTTTGATGCGTCCCCTCGGTTTCATAGCCGTCAAATTTCCACCATTCAATGCCGCCTATCAACTCGCGCACGTTAAAACCTAATTTGGCCATGTTTAACGCGCCTTTGGTGGAAGCGTTGCAACCGATGCCATCGCAATAAGTTACGTAAATGGCGTTCCGGTCAAAGCCGGCGGTTGTTTGCTCATTCATGTCCCGGTGATTGAGGTTGATGGCACCGGGAATGTGTTCTTTAATAAAAGCGAAGTCTTTACGGGCATCTATGGCTATGATGTTCTCTTTGGCTTCTAATGCCGAGAATAAATCGGAGGGGTCCATTTCAAATGCTAATTTGTTTTGATAGTGATTAATTGCTGCTGTGTTCATATTTGTTGTTTTATGTTGATGCCAAATGTAGAGCGTGCAGCGGTTGATTTTGTATGAGAAACACAGCATATGCTTATGCGAAAAGTTCATCATGGCGTTTATGCTCCGTTGTGTATATTTACCTGATGGAGACAAGGCACCTGCGCTTAATAAAAACTATTGCTGATGAAAAAGGGATTACCCGGTCGTTAGATAAGCTGTTTTTAACCCAGTCGGCAGTGAGCCACCAGTTGCGGGATATTGAGGAACGTTTGGGCGCCAAAATATTTTATCGCACCAAAAACCAATGGGAACTGACCGCCGAGGGGCGCATACTTTATGAAACCGCCGAAAAGGTATTGACCGAAATTGACAATGCCACTCAACGCATCAATAGCATGCGGGAAGGCCATGCAGGCACTATTCGACTAAGTACAGAGTGTTTGACCACCTATCACTGGCTGCCAGGTTTTATGGTACGCATGAAAATTTTATACCCCAGCCTGGAGGTAAAAATTATGATGGAGGGCACCCATAATCCCTTACAAAAACTACTTGACAACGAGCTTGACCTTGGCATAACCACCGACCCATGGGATGATAAAAGCATTAAATATGTGGAGTTATTTAAAGACGAGGTAGTAGCCGTGTTGCCGGCCAGTCATCATTTGGCAGCCAAAAAATTTATCACCGAAGAGGATTTTAAAGATGAAACGCTCATCATTCATTCTTATCCTATGGAAACGGTTACGGTTCATCAACATTTTTTGCGGCATAAAAAGGTATCGCCCCAAAACATTATTGCCATGCCAATAACCGAAGGTGCCATGGCTATGGTAAAGGCGGGTATGGGCATCATGACCTTACCTAAATGGGTGTTAAAGGCGTTTGTTTCCTCGCCCGAGCTGGCCATTGTACAGATTGGTCCTAAAGGACTTATTCGCGCCAATTATGCCGCCATCCGGCATGAAGACGCCGGCAAAAAGTATTTGCAGGATTTTATTCAAAACTTAAAAGAAGAGCTTGAAAAATAACATCGATCATACTATCCGCCCGGTGCAGCCTGCCGATCTGGATGAACTTTTAATTATGATGCAGGAGCACGCCGATTTTGAAAAGGCAGCTTTTGGTCCCGAGGGTAAAAAGGAGAAACTGCACATCGCTTTGTTTGAGCAGCCCCAAAGGCTCAATTGCTGGGTAGTGGAAATTAACCGGCAATTGGTAGGCTTTGCATCCTACACCTTTGATTTCAGTACCTGGGATGCTGCCGAATTTATGTATATGGATTGCCTGTTTCTACGGGAACAAACCCGGGGCAGGGGCATAGGTAGCGAAATTATCAGTCGTCTTGCTGTAATTGCGGGCCAACGTAATTGCATCAACATTCAATGGCAAACGCCAACGTTTAATACACCGGCTATTAGCTTTTATATCAAAAATGAAGCGTTAGCTGCCGATAAGGCGAGGTTTACATTGAAGGTTGGTTGATGGGTTGGTTGTCAGAGGAAGCAATTTTTGAAATTAAAATGGTATCAGAAGTCCCGACTTTAATGAATAACAGGTAGCACCTATGGTGCATTAAAATCTTTTATGTTTTTTTCTACAAACAGGTAGCCGCTATGCGGCAAGCATATTTGAAGCGTGGTATCGGCGGTTTTACATAGGTAATCCAGCCGCAATTAATAGTCGATTTTTTACAATACATCTTTTCTGCCGCATAGCGGCTACCTGTTTGTAGAAATAAAATAACCCCACCCACGAGATGCCGCATAGCGGCTACCTATCTACAGCTTGTATACATCTTCTGTTGGGAGATGTTTTTTTAAGAGCGATTTTCCTTTGCTGTTTGTCCTCCATTTCCTCATCTCCAACTATTTTAATATATAACACCCATAATACATTTAGCCTAAATTAGTTTTACTATTTTAAGCCCACTAAACTTACGTACATGAATAAGAGATTATGCCTGTTTATATTTTTCAGCGCTTTACTACCTACGCTCCTGCTGGGGCAAACCAAATTACCCGCTAATATATTTTTACACAAACTGCCCAACGGCCTTGATGTGTTGGTGGTTGAAGATAACAGTGTGCCGTTGGCCACCATCATGATCACCTGTAAAAATGGCTCCTATACCGAAACACCTAAGTTTAACGGACTTAGTCACTTGTATGAGCACATGTTTTTTAAGGCCAATAAAGATTATAAAAACCAGGAAGATTTTTTGGATAGGGTGAGCGAGCTGGGGATGCAATTCAACGGATCTACCACGTATGAAAACGTTAACTACTACTTTACGCTGCCTAAATTCAATTTGAACGCAGGGTTGGATTTTATGAACTCGGCTATCCGTTTCCCTTCTTTTGATAGCAAGGAAATGGCTAAAGAAAATGTAGTTGTTGATGGCGAATTTCAGCAACAGGAATCAAGCCCGACCTTTGCGTTAAGCAATGCTATGGATCATCATATGTGGGGCGATTTGTACAGTCGCAAAAATGCCATTGGCGATCATGATGTGATCCGCAATGCCACACCTGATTTAATGGATTCCATTAAAAACAAGTACTATTATCCTAACAACGCGTTGCTAACTGTTGCCGGCGATGTGCAGCACGAGGATGTGTTTAAAAAAGTAGAAGCCATTTATGGCAGCTGGAAACCATCGGGTTTTGATCCGTTTAAAAAATGGCCGATTCCGGAGTTTAAGCCGCTTGTTAAGAATGACTATTTTGTAGTAGAAAGTGCATTGAGCAATGTGCCTTTTATTATGATTGATTGGCAAGGCCCCGATACCCGCAACGATATTCCATCAACTTATGCTGCGGATGTATTTAGCTATATCCTTAACCAAAACTCATCAACCCTAAAAAAAGCGCTGGTACAATCGGGCCTGGCACTGGATGTAAATATTAGCTATCTAACCTTAAGTCATGTTGGGCCAATAACACTGTTTGTGGTGCCAAATCCCAACAAGATCAAAGAATGTATGGCCGAGGTAAAACACCAGTTAGAAATTATGGACCGCGACGATTATGTTACTGATGAGCAAATTGCCACATCAAAACGAAAACTGGGTATCCTGAAGACGCAGGAAGAGGAGGTAGCATCCGATTTTGTACAGGTATTATCTTTCTGGTGGTCATCAGCATCGTTAGATTATTTTACCGGCTACAACGCTAAGCTTAATAAAATGACCCGTGCCGATTTGCAAAGCTATGTGCGTAAATACATCAAAAACAAGCCTTACTGCGCGGGCATGCTTATCAACCCCGATTTGGCTACCCAGGTAAACGCCAAAAGCTTTTTTACTGCCTCAAACTAATTATCACCCATGAAAAAGATTTTAACCACTATACTTTTAACCTGTGCAAGCCTTACTGTTACACTGGCCCAAACAGAAACTACTTCTTTTGATGTTGACGGCATTAAAGTAATTTTTAAACCTACGCTTAAGGAGATCATTAACGTGCGTATGTATTACCGTGGCGGTGTAAATAATTACCCGGTAAGCCAGGCTGGTATTGAAACCTTCGCTTTGGAAGCCACCAACGAGTGCGGTACCAAAAAATACAACGGCAACATGTACCGCGATCTATCCGACAAGTACGGCGTAAACGTAGGCTCCGAAGCAGAATATGATTATGGCAACATCCAGATGGAATGTGTATCTAAATACTTTAGCCAGGGTTGGGACCTTTTTGCCGAGGCTATTGTAAATCCTGTTTTTGATGCCGGCGAGGTTGAACTTTTACGCAGTAAAATAGTTGCCAAAATAAAGGAAGAACAATCAAACCCCGATAAGCGGGTGGAGCAGCTATTGCTGCAAAGCGCGTTTGAAGGCACCCCATACGCTACCGATCCTAACGGCACAGAAGAGATCATGAGTAAACTTACTGCCGCCGAACTTAAAACCTACTACTATTCCCTGCTAAATAAAAACAGGATGTTTATTGTGGTTGCCGGTAAGATCACTAAGGAAGAATTGATAGCCAAGATCAAGGCATCCTTTGCCGGTCTGCCATCAAAGCCTTATACCCCGGTAACCTTACAGGAACCTATCTGGAACGACTATAAAGTGGTTAAGGAAGACCGCAGTCTGCAAACCAATTACATCAATGCCATTATGAACGCGCCTGCCTATAATAGCCCCGATTATATTCCTTACCGGGTTGGTATTTCGGCATTGGGAGGTTCGTTGTTTAGTGAGATCCGTACCAGGTTAAACCTTTCTTATGATCCGGGTACATTTTCTGTAATGCAGCAAATGCCATATGGTGTTATGTATGTGAGTACCACTAACCCTAAAGAGGCAGTGTTGGCCATGAACAGGGAAGTAAAAAAGGTATTGGGTTATGGCTTAAGTCCAGAAGGCTTGCAGCATATTAAAGCCAGTTTCATAACCAATAACTACATCAAACAACAAAGTACGGCATCCATAACCGGCAGCCTGGGCCTATCCGAAGTTTTAGGCGGCTGGCAAATTGCCGAAGATTTCCCCAAAGAAATTGAAAAAGTAACCACCGAACAAATTAACCAGGCACTATACAAATACGTGGTAGGCCTAAGATGGAGCTACCTTGGCGATCCGCAGAAAGCGGCAGAAACCGAGGAGGCGTTTAAGAAGGTTATACGTAATGATTAATCGGTCATTGGTCAATAGTCATTGGTCATTAGTATAATTTGGTAAGATGGGTAATCGTTTAGAGGATTTGGAAATTTATAGTTTATCGCAAGAGTTTGGCGAGAAAATATGGGCCATTGTTATTAAATGGGATTATTTTGCGAAGGATACCATTGGTAAACAGATAGTGAGGTCGGCCGATTCAATAGGCGCAAATATTGCTGAAGGATTTGGACGATTTCACTATAAGGAAAACAAAAATTTCTGCTATTTCAGCAGGGGATCTATTTTAGAAACTAAGGCTTGGCTCACAAAAGCAAAAATTCGGAATCTTATCGACGAAGATCAACACGACTCTTTGATGAATCAACTCGAAACCATTCACCTAAAGCTCAATGCCTATATAAAGTTCATCGGCAAAAAAATAGCCACCAATGATTAATGACTCACTTAAGACTCATCGACAAAACGAGCCACCAATGACTGATGACCAATGACTAATAATCCGAGTAAGTTCATCGGTAAAAAAATAGCCACCAATGACTAATGACCAATGACTAATGACTAATTTCGCCCCATGGGTTATAAAAGTTTACAGGCTTGTATTGCCGACCTGGAGAAACATGGTCATTTGGTGCGGATTAAGGAAGAGGTTGATCCATACCTGCAGATGGCGGCCATTCACCTGCGGGTATTTGAAAACCAGGGACCGGCCATTTTATTTGAAAATATAAAAGGCAGTAAGTTTCCGGCGGTGTCGAATTTGTTTGGTACGCTGGAGCGATCTAAATTTATTTTCAGAGATACGCTGGATAAGATCAAAACCCTGGTGGAACTTAAGAATGATCCGCTAAAAGCTATCAAATCTCCTTTTAAATATACCAATATCGCGTTAACTGCCCTATCGGCTTTGCCCATGAAAGGCGGTAGCAACGCGCCGGTAAACTTTGGTAAATGCAAGATCAGCGATATTCCACAAATTGTGAACTGGCCAATGGATGGTGGTCCGTTTGTAACCATGCCACAGGTATATACCGAAGATGCCGATAAACCGGGCATCATGAATGCCAACCTGGGCATGTACCGTATTCAACTGGCAGGTAACGATTATATTTTAAACGAGGAAATTGGTTTACATTACCAATTGCACCGCGGCATCGGCGTACATCAAACCAAAGCAAATGCTAAGGGCCAACCTTTAAAGGTGAGCATATTTGTGGGTGGTCCGCCAAGTCACCCGGTGGCCGCGGTAATGCCATTGCCCGAGGGTTTATCTGAAATGACGTTCGCGGGTGCTTTGGGTAATCGCCGTTTCCGGTATTTTTATGACGAGGAAGGTTTCTGTATTTCTTCGGATGCCGATTTTGTGATTACCGGTACAGTGATGCCGCATGAAAATAAACCCGAAGGCCCTTTTGGCGATCACCTGGGCTATTATAGTTTAACGCATCCTTTCCCGCTGATGAAAGTGCACAATGTGTATCACCGTAAGGACGCTATTTGGTCGTTTACGGTTGTGGGCCGACCGCCGCAGGAAGATACCAGTTTCGGGGCCTTGATTCATGAAATTAGCGGGGCTGCTATCCCGAAGGAAATTCCCGGACTGCATGCCGTTAACGCGGTGGACGCGGCAGGTGTACACCCTTTATTATTTGCCATCGGCAGCGAGCGTTACACGCCGTATATTAAGGAGCGTCGTCCACAAGAGATACTTACTATAGCTAATCATATTTTGGGCAAAAGCCAGTTAAGCTTAGCCAAATACCTGCTGATAGCCGCTAAGGAGGATGATCCATCTTTAGATGTAAACGATATTGAAGCCTTCCTGCTGCACATGCTGCAACGTGCAGACTTTACCCGCGATTTGCATTTTTATACCCGCACCACCATCGATACACTTGATTATAGCGGCGATGGCCTGAACACGGGCAGTAAGGTAGCCATCACCGTTGCCGGCGATGTTAAGCGGGAACTTTGGACAGAGTTACCATCGTGGTTTGATTTGCCAAAACCTATCAGCAATATTAAAATGGCTATGCCGGGTGTATTGATGATTGAAGTGCCCAAACACGTTAACCATAAAGATATCGATAACATCATCAGCATCATAGAATACCGCCTTAAGGAAGAAGAAGACGAACTGGACGGCCTTGCACTTATGGTACTGTGTGATGACGCCACCTTCGCGGCAGCCAACATCAATAATTTTGTATGGATAACCTTTACCCGCAGTAACCCATCGCACGATATTTACGGCATTGGCAGCTTCACCGAACATAAACACTGGGGCTGTACCGGTCCGCTTATTATTGACGCCCGAATTAAACCCCACCATGCGCCTGTGTTGGAACGTGTTCCCGAAGTTGAGGCTATGGTTGATAAAATGGGTGAACCGGGTGGAGCTTTGCATGGGATTATTTAGTTGTGTTGCGGGGATCGGGGTGCGAGGTTCGGGTGAGCACTTATCCTTTAGATGCTGAGTTTATGTAGAGACGCAATATTTTGCGTCTCCCGCGTGCAAATCCGCCAGTTGAATTGGCGCCAAGCAATCGCCTCAATATATTCACTCTGTACAGTGGGAGACGCAAAATATTGCGTCTCTACATGAAAAAGCATGCCTCAGTCAACTTAATCCAACCAAATCAACCACTCTCCCAATCAACCAAATCAACTATCTTTGCACGTTATGAAAAACACAACATATATACTGCTTTGTTTAATCGTACTTTCAGCATTCGGCTGTACTAAAAAAGAGGTTCCACATTATACCATATCTAAAGTAACCAAATCTGATACCGCGAGTAAAGTTTTGGTACATATCAATGGCAGGCTTACCAGGGATCAATTATTAGCTATCGCGGGTAAAATAAAATCAGATAGTTCGGCCTTGCCAAATCTGCAGCTTTGCTACCTCATACCTGGTCATAGCGATAAAAATACGGGGGCTAACAACTATTACGCTATCGCTAAATACCCGAGCGCCCAAATGGCTACCATGCAGGATACCTTGAAAGATGGTGACGGTAATATTGTACGTTTGAAGATCACCGGTGTATCGGCAGAAACCGCTAAAAAACTACTAAGTGTTCACCCTGCCGATTTGCTTGGCCAAACGCTTTACGGCTACTTTGTTGATGATAATAATCAAACTGTTATTATCCCTTTCCGTGACCCGACCGATCCGAAGAAAGAGCTGCATATTTTGGAATTGGATACCGCCGGCAAGGTAGTATCGGCAACTATACCTACCGTAGTTAATAAAGATGGCGAAGAACACTGGCTGGTGAGTGGCAGGGGCGATTACATTACCCTTAAAGATAGTGTGTTAAGTCAATACTCAATTGATGATCTGGGCTTGCCTTACAACAGCATTAAATCGGGTTTGTAAACTAATAATTAAGTTAAAAAGGTTAAAAGTTTTCGGTTTCATATTTTATACCGATATATTTATAGTGTTTATTAACATTATAAAAGTATGACCTCAAATTTTATCAAAACCTTAACACTTAGTGTTATCGGGGTATTTAGCGTTTGCCTCGCAGTGGCGCAACCCCGGCTGCCGGAAGGCTACTTCTGGAAAAAGCTTCCAAACGGTTTGGAAGTGGTTGTTATTGAAAACAGCAAGGTGCCGCTGGCTACCATTGAAATTGCTGTAAAAAACGGTGCCTACACCGAAGGACCGGAATACAGCGGACTAAGCCACCTTTTTGAACACATGTTTTTTAAGGCCAATAAGGATTACCCTAACCAGGAAGCATTTTTAAAACGCATACAGGAATTAGGGGCTATTTTTAACGGCACTACCGATGTTGAGCGTGTAAATTACTTTTTTACGTTTGACAGAGACAGCCTTAACGCCGGCTTAAAATTCATGAATGCCGCTATCCGTTTCCCTATTTACCGTGAGGAGGATATGAAGAAAGAGCGCCCGGTTGTGGATGGCGAGTTTCAGCGCGCCGAGAGTGATCCTGGTTTCCAGTTATGGTATGGTATTCAGCAAAAACTATGGGGCGATTTGATCACCCGTAAAAACGCGATAGGTATTCACGAAGTGATCAACACGGCCACGCCGGAGAAGATGATGATCATCAAAAACAAATACTATTTCCCTAACAACAGTTTGCTTACCATTTGCGGCGATGTAAAGCACGACGCGGCTTTTGCCATGGCCGAAAAAATATTTGGCGATTGGGAAAGCAGCGGCTTTAATCCGCACGAGAAATACCCTATCCCTCCGTTTAAGCCGTTAACTAAAAATGAATATTTCATAAAGGAAAGTACCATAGCGCAAACGCCTTACATGCAAATTTCATGGCAAGGTCCATCCTACCTAACAGATTCGGCCTCTACCGTTGCTGCCGATGTATTTACCACCATATTAAGCTTAAACTCCTCAAAATTACAGCAGGCTTTGGTTGATAAGGGCTTGGCAAGTGGCGTGTATCCGGGTTATACTACCAGCAAATATGTTGGCCCGATTGATATGACTGTTATTCCTAATCCCACCAAACTTAAGGAGTGCTACGATGAGGTGATGAACCAGATTAGCCAATGGGGCAAGGCAGATTATTATACCGACGAGCAGTTGAAAGATGCCAAGGCTATACTTTTGAGGAATAGCGTACATCGTAAAGAAAAGCCATCATCACTGGCCAGCCAGCTTAGCTACCAATGGTGCAGTACGTCGCTTAATTTTTATACCGATCTGGATAGCAATTATCAAAAAGTTAGTCGCGACGATATCAAAAAATTTGTAGATACCTATGTAACCGGCAAACCTTACGCGGCAGGTATTATTATTGCCCCTGATTTGAGTAAACAAACCAATGTAGCTTCATTTTTTGTAGCTAAGTAATTTTAAAAGACTTATCATGATGAAGAAATATGTATTCGCCCTGTTGATTGCAGCGGCGGTAGGAAATATAAAAACAGCACAGGCGCAAAAGGCGGCTTATGAAACTATGGTTGATGGCGTAAAAGTAATTGTGCAGCCCAGCGGTAACGATATTGTAGAAATACAAACCATTATTAAGGGTGGAGTGCAAAATTACAAAGCCGATAAAATGGGCATTGAATCGATGGCGATGAGCGCGCTTACCGAGTGCGGTACCGTTGCGCACGATAAAAACGCGTTTAAGGATATATTGGATAAAGTAAGCGCTACGGTTTACGGCTCTACAAACAAAAACTATTCGGTAGTACGGATGAATTGTATTAAAAGCGACTTTGACGTGGTTTGGCCGTTATATGCCGAAGCCATGACCCAACCCCGTTTTGATGCCAAAGAATTTACCCGTATTAAACAGGATGCGATCAATAATTTAAAAGCCGAAGACTCGCAGCCCGACGCAGCCATTGATAAACTGGCCAACAAAGTGGCCTTTGTTAACCGTGATTACGCCAAAGAGCCCGAAGGAACGGTAGATATTATTACTAAGCTAACGCCCGAAGAAACAAAGGCATTTTATACCAGCATTTTCACTAAATCGCGCCTGGTAATTGTGGTAGTTGCCGATTTGGATCAGTCGGTTATTGAAGCCAAAGTAAAAGCGTTGCTTGCCGGTGTTAAAAAAGGCAATCCATTTGAGTTTAAAAAATCATCATTCAAGGTATATAAAAACAGCATCAATGTTGAGCAGCGCGACCTGGCAACCAACTATGTAGAAGGTGTAACCAGCGGCCCAATTCCGGGTAATGAGGACTTTGACGCCTTTAACGTAGCGATGCGGATTTTTGCAAACCGCCACTTTTTAGATGTGCGTACCAACAATGGGTTATCATATGCGCCGCAAGCATGGTTTAGTGTTGGTCAAACTTCAACAGCCCGTTTTTCGGTGTCAACCACGCAGCCTGATAAGTACATTGCTGTATTTGACAAATTGGTTGACAAGGTAAAAACCGAAGGTTTTAAACCCGAGGAAGTAGCCAACATGAAGATCACTTACCTCACCGGTTTTTATTATAAAAACGAAACCAACAGCGCCCAGGCATCATCAATTGCATCAAACGAGGTGTTGTTTGATAACTGGAAACGCTCATTAACTTTGGTTGATGATGTTAAGAAATTAACTACCGAGCAGGTTAACAATGCCTTTAAAACCTATATCAACAACATTGTGTGGGTATACCAGGGCGATCCTAAAAAAGTAAATCAGGTGCTGTACATCAACGGAACTTTGAATAAAGGTGAAAACGGAGTGAACCACTAATTGATTTATTGGTTCACTGGTTCATTAGTTCATTGGTGAAGAGTTTAAGATACTAATTGGTTTATTAGTTCACTGGTTCATTGGTGAAAAGTTCAAAATAAAGTAACCAATAATAGTAGCGTCATTGCGAGGTACGAAGCAATCCCTAACTATACAGAGTCGCTCTGTAAACCGGGAGATTGCTTCGTTCCTCGCAATGACGCTTTTTTTATGATGTTAGATAGAATCCTGAATCACAGCTTCATCAGACAAAACCAATGAACTAATGAACGATTTTCTTTCTACGTCCCCAAATATCTCCTTTGTGATGAACGGGGATGGTATCGCCTAAAAGTTTGCCCCAGGGTTTGAGGCCGTCTATCCGGTCGAAGATAATTTTGAGTACCGCCACAAAGGGGATGGAAAGGAACATGCCCGATAGCCCCCAAAGCATGTTGCCTAATAGCACCACAATGATAGACATTAGCGCGTTGATCTGTACTTTGGATGATACAATGCGGGGTACCAGTACATTGTTATCAATAAACTGGATCACCATGTAAGCGATGATCACCCCTAATTGTGTGCCGTAACCATCTTTGGTTACCGTAGCCATCAACACCGGCAGGGCAATGGCGATAATGCCGCCCAGGTAAGGCACCAGGTTTAGTATGGCTCCTATTACGCCAATCAGTATTCCATATTTTACGCCTAATAATACCAACGCCACCGAGTTCATGGCTGCCACAATCATCATTTCAATAAGTAAGCCAATAATGTAACTCTGAATGGCTGTTTTGGTCTCTTTGAGTACTTCGGCAACGCGTTTGGTGTTCTCTTCAGAAAATACTTCGTAAAAAAAGTTAAGCAGCAGGGTTTTATAATAAAGTACCAGGAATACATACACCGGGATAATAAATACCAACCCTAGCACCCCAACTACCGATCCTAAAGTACTGCCCAGCAAAGCGTGGCTATTATCCATAGCTTCCTTAATAAGTTGGTTTTGCTTTTGAATGGTGTAACCAAAAGTTGTAGCTACCCATTGCTGTGTAGTTACGGATATAGCGCCCAGCTTTTTTTGCAGCATTGGTAATGAGTCGCCGAATTGGATGATTTGGGTTGATAGGAAATAAAATACACCGGCTATGGCAACAGATGCTAATAACAGGGTGAGGCTTATGGCCAATACTTTTGGGATTTTACGTTCCTCTAATTTATTGCAGAGCGGATTGAGTAAAATGGCGGCAAACAATGAATAAGCTATCGGCACAAATACATCCGCAAGTTGAAACATGATGTAAACCAATAAAATAAGCCCGAACATGATAACGGTGCTCTTGAGGTAAAAAGGGTATTCTTTTGCAGGCATAAAACAGTAATAAAGTATATCCAATCAAATGAATATACGGGTTAATTGTTTTATGCTGATGATTAATATGGCTTTAATATATCAGGAAATAACGGGGCGGTAAATTGGGGCATGTGCGAATCCCCTCTTGAGAGGGGCGGAGGGGTGTGTTTATGAAAGCGAAGAGAAACGCTGGCAAACACACCCCTGCAATCGCTCATTCCGGCGCGCCCCCTCTTGAGAGCAGGGCTGTTGCATTCTAATTTAATAGTTGTTTCAATTTGTTAATATCATTACAAACAAGCCTTTGTGCT
>NZ_JAUFPS010000033.1 GCF_030409315.1 Mucilaginibacter flavus
TGCTTCTTTGATACTATTTCTCGCCTGATCATGATTTAAATGATTTACTAATTTAGTAAACCTATTTCAGGACGAGACAGATTGGGTTGATTGGGTTGATTGGGTTGATTGGGTTGATTGGGTTGATTGGGTTGATTGGGTTGATTGGGTTGAAAAATAATTATCGCATTTCAAATAAAAGCACATTCTGAAAATAAATGGCATCATTTGCTGAATTGGAAACATGGAAACAAGCCCGAAAAATCAGGCTATTTATTTCGGATGTTGTTAAAAGATTCCCATCGGAAGAAAAATTCAGATTAACAGACCAAATCATCAGGTGCTCAAGATCAATTGGAAACAATATAGCAGAAGGTCATGGACGATTCCATTTTCAGGACAATATCCGTTTTTGTATCATCGCCCGTGGCTCATTATCAGAAACACTTGACCACATGATCATCGCCAGAGATGAAAACTATATTAACGATGAAACATTTAGATCTTTCCAGGATGACTACGATCAATGTCTTAAATTATTGAACGGTTATATCCACTTTATTAAAAAGAAAAAGAACGATGAGTTGGTGTAAGTTCATGGTTTATTGAGTTGATTTAGTTGGATTGAGTTATTATCAGCACATCCCAACTTAATCAACTTATTCCAACTTAATCAACTTAATCCAACTTACTCCAACCTAATCAACCACTCACTTATTTAGAACATATCCAAATAAGCATTGGCGAAAGCTTGATTATTAAATAGATGTTATATTTTGTAAATTCGCCGCACTAAGTTTCTGACAATTAATTTTAGTGTCAATTTCTTTTACTTTTCACCTAAAAATCAAATACAAATGGCTTTTGATTTAGATATGATCAAAAAGGTTTACGACCGCTACAGCACCCGTGTGGATGCTGCCCGTAAAGCGACCGGTAAACACCTTACTTTAACTGAGAAAATTTTATACGCCCACCTTTCTGAAGGTGATGCCCAAACTGCATTTGGCCGTGGTGTTGATTATGTTGATTTTGCACCAGACCGCGTGGCCATGCAGGATGCAACAGCGCAAATGGCTTTATTGCAATTTATGCAAGCCGGCCGTCCGCAGGTTGCTGTTCCTTCTACAGTACATTGCGATCACTTGATACAAGCAAAAGTTGGTGCCGTTGCCGATTTAAATACAGCAGTTGATATTAACCGCGAGGTTTATGATTTCCTTGCTTCGGTATCTGATAAATATGGTATTGGTTTCTGGAAAGCAGGTGCAGGTATTATTCACCAGGTTGTTTTAGAAAACTACGCCTTCCCGGGCGGTATGATGATTGGTACCGATTCGCACACGCCAAATGCGGGTGGTTTAGGTATGATAGCTATTGGTGTTGGTGGTGCTGATGCCTGCGACGTTATGGCTGGCCTACCATGGGAGCTTAAATTCCCTAAACTGATAGGTGTTAAATTAACCGGCAAATTATCTGGCTGGTCATCTGCAAAAGACGTTATCTTAAAAGTAGCAGGTATCCTTACTGTAAAAGGTGGTACCGGTGCTATTGTTGAATATTTTGGCGAAGGCGCGCGTTCATTATCTGCAACAGGTAAAGGAACTATCTGTAACATGGGTGCAGAGATTGGTGCAACCACTTCTGTATTTGGTTATGATGATAAAATCGCCGCTTACTTAAAAGGCACCAAACGTGCTGATATTGCTGAACTTGCCGATGCGGTGGCTGAGCACCTAACCGGCGATGAGGAAGTTTACGCTAACCCAGAGCAATATTTTGACCAGGTTATTGAAATTAACCTATCTGAATTAGAGCCGCACATTAACGGCCCTTTCACTCCGGATTTGGCGTGGCCTATCTCTAAATTTGCTACCGCTGTTAAAGAAAACAACTGGCCTGCAAAATTAGAAGTTGGTTTGATTGGTTCATGTACCAACTCATCTTACGAAGACATTACCCGTTCTGCCTCTGTTGCAAAACAGGCTATTGATAAACACCTTACTACTAAAGCCGAGTTTACCATTACCCCAGGTTCTGAACTTGTACGTTATACAGTTGACCGTGATGGTTACCTGGATACTTTTGCTCAAATGGGTGGTGTGGTATTGGCTAATGCTTGCGGACCATGTATTGGTCAGTGGGCACGTCATACAGACGATCCTACACGCAAAAACTCTATCATCACTTCGTTTAACCGTAACTTCGCTAAACGCCAGGATGGCAACCCCAATACACACGCGTTTGTTGCTTCACCAGAAATTGTAACAGCTTTAGCCATCGCGGGGGATTTAACTTTCAATCCGTTAACTGATACTTTAACTAACGCTAACGGCGAGCAGGTAAAACTTGATGAGCCACTGGGTATTGAAATGCCGGTTAAAGGTTACGCGGTTGAAGACGCGGGCTACCAGGCTCCTGCCGAAGACGGCAGCCAGGTACAGGTAATTGTTGATCCAAAATCTTCACGCTTACAATTGTTGGAGCCATTTACCGCATGGGAAGGTACCGACATTAAGGGTTTGAAATTGCTGATCAAAGCAAAAGGTAAATGTACTACGGATCATATTTCTATGGCTGGTCCATGGTTAAAATTCCGTGGTCACCTGGATAACATATCAAACAATATGTTGATTGGTGCTATCAACTACTTTAACAACACCGCCGATAGCGTTAAAAACGAACTGACCGGCGAGTACGGACCAGTACCGGCTACCCAACGCGATTACAAAGCCAACGGCATTGGATCAATTGTAGTAGGCGACGAAAACTATGGCGAAGGTTCATCACGTGAGCACGCGGCTATGGAGCCACGCCATTTAGGTGTACGCGCCATATTGGTAAAATCATTTGCCCGTATCCACGAAACCAACCTTAAAAAACAAGGTATGTTGGGTATCACTTTTGCCGACAACAACGATTACGACAAAATTCAGGAAGATGACGTTATCGACATTACCGGCTTAACAGAATTTGCCCCAGGCAAACAATTAACCGTTGTGTTAAACCACAAAGATGGTTCGGTTGAATCATTCCCGGTTAACCATACTTATAACGCTCAGCAAATTGAGTGGTTTAAAGCAGGTGGCGCGTTAAACATCATCCGTAAGCAAATGGCATCTTAATTTCGGATATCGGATTTTCGATTTCGGATTTAGTTATATTTTTAAAAGCCTCCCTTTGGGAGGCTTTTTTTGTGGAATGTATTGTAATATTACTTTTACATAACATGCAGTAAACCTGCGCACTATAGATTAGTCTGACCGTTACCAACATTCCACATTATGAAAAAGCAACTTTTACTCGTAGCCAGCCTTTGCCTGCTGATCTGTTCCTGCGCCATAGTGCCGATTACTTATTTTGGCGACAGACTTACGCCCACAACTTCGGTAGATCTCTATTATTCTACTCACGACGTTAAGCATGAGTACAAGGTTATAGGCCATTTAACCTGTCAGAACTTCCTGGATCAGGAAGAAGTAAAACGAAAATTATCAGATTATGGCAAAAGTATTGGTGCTGATGCCGTTGTTATTTTAGGCACGGATAATGCTAAGAATGACCAGGCTGCTATTGTAACTGCTGACGCTTTGAAGTATACCGATAAATAAGACCAGTGAGATGGCGTTCGAAAACGACGAAAGCTATAATTGCTATAAGTTGTGAAATCCGAGTTCTATGAAGGTAGAGAGAAAAAACGGCGAAAGACTTACGAAGTTTTGAAAACTTCGTAAGTCTGGGGTCTACAACCTTTCATGGGTAAAATACCGACGAAACAATGTCACTTTTCAGGATGTTTTTTTGCAGAATCATTCTCAGAAAGTCCCTAAGGAAAACTGAATTAAAGACCTTTTACCACCCGTTTCAACACCAACAAGTTTTGCCCATTCAAACTATAGCCCGATATATTATTCTGATATAGATTCACCAGCTTATCATAATACAATACCACTACCGGCGATTGCTCCATCACCAGGTTATCCATTTGCTGATACAGCGCATAGCGGGCCGAATCATTCTTTTCCTGGTAGGTTTGTTCAAACAGGGCATCGAATTTCTTATTATTGAAGCCGGTGTAGTTAGGTCCGTAGGGAATTTTGTTTTTTGAATAGAATACTGATAAGTAATTTTCGCCGTCGGGATAGTCGGCTATCCATTGGCCATAGAAAAAATTGATACCGTTTTTGGATACCAGTTCCCGCAGGCTGGCTCCCTGGGTAATTTCTACGCTGGTTTTAATGCCTATCCTATCTAACTGGCCTTGTACATATTCAATCAGGCTTCTGTAGCCTACTGTGGTGGCCAATGATATTTCGGGCAAGCCTTTACCATCCGGAAAGCCCGCCTCGGCCAATAAGCGCCGGGCTTTGTCGGGGTCGTAGGAATAACCTTTAACACATTTACCATCAAAACCCGGCATACCTTCAGGGATAAAACCCGAATAGCCGGGTGTGCCCATGCTATTACGCAGGTATTTGATCATCTTTTGTCTGTCTATAGCATAGTTGATAGCCTGCCTCACCTTTAATATTTTCAGGGGCGACTTTTTCACTATAGATAAACTACTATCCACCAATATGCCCAGGTACATAGTGTTAAGATAAGGCGCGGTATTGAGTATGAATTTACCCTTATACTTCTGCGTTATCTTGCCCGATTTGGTGAGAATATCATCGCGATAACTGCCATCAATGTCATTCAAAAAGTCGAGTTTCTTTTTCACAAACTCTAAAAAGGAGGTTTGTTTATCGGCGATGAACGTTGCCCGTACGGCATCAAGGTAAGGCAAGCGAGCGCCCTTGTTATCTTTTTCCCAGTACTTTTCATTTTTAAGCAGTACCAGCACTTCCCCTTCTTTCCAGTATTTAAATTTAAACGGACCAGTGCCCACCGGATGACTACGAAAATCCTTCCCATAAAACTCAACCACCTCTTTAGGTACTACGGAACAATACTGCGCCGTGAGCAAGCTCAGAAATGGCGCAAAGGGCTGTTTTAACTTAATGATAAAGGTGCTGTCATTAGGTGCGATAAAGGCTTCCTTTCCAACCACCTTGTCACTAAAAATCCAGGAGCCGGATGAGGCTACTTTAGGGTCAATCAACCTACCGAAGCTATATACAAAATCGGAGGCTACAGCTTTGCGGCCTGTCATATTTTTAAAATGCGGATCATCATGAAAATAAACATCGTTACGCAGGTGGAAAGTATAAGTTAATCCATCTGTTGATATTTGCCAGGTTTTGGATATACAGGGTACAACTTTTAAGCTATCGTTAATTTGCACCAAGCCGTTAAAAACCTGGTTATCCATCCATATGGTGTAGTGGTTACGGCAAAAGGCGGGATCAAGCGAGGTAAGGCCTTCTTCGAGGTTGATGTTGAAAACGGTTTTATGATCGGTTGTTGATTTTTTATTGCAGGCCGAGATCTGGATCATCAATCCCAAAAGCAACAAGCCGACCAGTTTTCTCATCACAAGCTAATGTAATAATTATTGAATTAGCTAATTAATGACTTCGTGATTTATTACTTCCAAATGAATTTAAATGCATAGCTGTAATCGCTTAGCAATAGAAAAGCATTTTCTGCTAAACTTTGCTAAACCAGTGCTAAACCCTTGCTAAACTTTTTCCGAAAACTATTGCCAACAAAAAAGCCTCCCTTTTGAGGAGGCTCGTTCTCTTTATAAATCCGAAATCGAAATTCCGAAATCCGATATCATTTTAAACTTCTTCCAGACTTTCGCCGGTTACGGTTTCTTTAATTTTAGTTTCCAGCTCTTCCTGTAATTCTGGGTTATCCAAAATCAATTGCTTAACCGCGTCGCGGCCCTGGCCTAAACGGGTTTCACCGTAACTGAACCATGAACCGGCTTTTTTGATGATGTTGTACTCCACACCCAAATCGATGATTTCGCCGGCTTTAGAGATTCCTTCGCCAAACATAATGTCAAACTCAGCAATACGGAACGGAGGTGCAACTTTATTTTTGACAATTTTTACTTTAACGCGGTTACCTGAAACTTCGTCGGTATCCTTAATTTGTGATATACGGCGTACATCTAAACGTACCGAAGCGTAAAACTTCAAGGCGTTACCACCAGTAGTAGTTTCGGGGTTACCAAACATAACACCAATTTTATCACGTAACTGGTTAATGAATATACAGCAGCAGCCGGTTTTGGCAATGGTACCGGTAAGCTTACGTAAGGCCTGAGACATTAAACGCGCGTGTAAGCCCATCTTTGAATCACCCATTTCGCCTTCAATCTCGGCTTTTGGCACCAGGGCCGCAACAGAGTCGATAACTAAAATATCAATAGCGCCGGAGCGGATCAGATTATCGGCAATTTCCAAAGCTTGCTCACCGTTATCTGGTTGAGAGATCAGCAAGTTTTCTACATCGACACCTAATTTTTTAGCATAAAAACGATCAAACGCATGCTCGGCATCAATGAAAGCGGCGATACCTCCCCTTTTTTGCGATTCTGCAATGGCATGAATAGCTAAAGTGGTTTTACCAGACGACTCCGGACCATATATTTCAATAACCCTGCCTTTTGGTAAACCGCCAACGCCTAAAGCGATATCGAGGCCTAAAGAGCCGGTTGATATTACCTCTGTCGGTTCAATAACAGAATCGCCCAACTTCATGATGGTGCCTTTTCCGTATGATTTTTCCAGCTTATCTAAAGTAAGCTGTAATGCTTTCAGCTTGTCTGAATTGTTTTTATCTATGTTATTAGCCATCGTATTGTTTTCTTCAACAAATATAAATACTTTATTTACAAATACTAATTTTTTTAGTAATTTATTTTAAGGGGAGGCATATCGCCCCGTCATTACGAGTTTATAAATCCAAGAACTCTGAAAGTGAAATCACAATCAAGAAAAAACGGGGTCATGCTGAGTTATAAAATCCGGTGGACTTTGAAAGTGGATATGACAATCACTTTTAATCCCGACGTCATGCCGAACTTGTTTCAGCACCCCACTTGCTAAGTATACTTCTTACCGTCGCTTGTCCTATGGGGTCCTGAAACAAGTTCAGGATGACTTCCATTTTTACAACTTGTCATGGGTAGCCTGTCGAAGCATGCGGGCGAAGGCCTCTGCGCGCGAGTCTTCGACAGGCTCAGACTGACAACCCTTTTTGTTTTACAACTTGTCATTGCGAGGTACGAAGCAATCCCCGATTAGCAAAGGAGCCATATAGGTTTGCTCTGTAAAGAGGGGATTGCTTCGTCGTACCTCCTCGCAATGACGCTTTTGTTAAAGCCCCTCCTCCACACTCCTCTTCTTCAACTCCTTACTAATCTTATTCAGCGCCGTTTTCTTTTTAGCTTCCTTCGCTTTTTTAACCTTAGCAGCTTCGGCCTTCAGCAGTGCCGACTCGGTATTATTCCGTTCGTAATAACGGCAAAACCATGTTAGCGGACAAACATCACACTTAGGACTGCGTGCCACACAAATATACCGACCATGTAAAATAAGCCAGTGGTGCGCTACAGCTATGTATTCTTTAGGAATATGTTTGATCAGTTGTTTCTCTACCGCAAGCGGCGTGGTAGCGTTATTGGTTAGTCCTATGCGATTAGCTACCCTGAATACGTGGGTATCTACCGCCATAGCCGGTTCCTCAAAAATAACCGAAGCTATCACGTTAGCTGTTTTACGACCAACACCGGGCATTTTCTGCAGGTTATCTACCCCTTGTGGAATCTCGCTGTTAAAAACATCCACCAACATTTTGCCCATTCCTACCAAATGTTTGGCCTTATTGTTAGGATAGCTCACACTCCTTATATAAGTAAAAACCTCTTCCGGTGTTGAGGCGGCCAGGTCTTCGGGTGTTGGGAAGCGTTCAAACAGCTTGGGCGTAACCTGGTTTATACGCTTATCGGTACATTGTGCCGAAAGGATCACCGCGACCAGTAACTGGAAAGGATTTTCATAATGCAGTTCGGTAACGGGATTGGGTTGGTTTTTAGAAAAATATTCTACAAAGTGTTTATAACGATCTGCTTTTAACATTCTTTAGTTCATGGTTGATGGTTCATTGATCATGGCCAAAAGCAAAGTTACGGTTGATATTCAGTTATACAAATTCGCTGCGTCTTCAAATTATGGTCCATTAATCAGTGAACAAATATAAAGATGAATAACTTCCCGCGTAAGTTACTAATGAACTAATGAACCAGTGAACAAATGAACCAAAATAGAAAGGTTCATAAATCAATACTGTGATGTAGGTTTTCCAATTCGCATCGGTAAACTTTAATCAACAACGGTGATTTATGAACCAGTGAGGGATTAGCAGTGCTTAGCGCAGGCTTTTCGAGTAATCTAAAATCTGGTGTATGGTTTGCACTTTGGGCTTTTTAGTTAAAAGGTCCAAATCGGCACGAATTGAATTATAAAAAATCATATCGTCGGCATCCAGGTTTTCTTGCGCATTCTCGTTCATCAGAGCTTGATTAGCAGTTGCATTTAACGTTTTTGTAAAGGTTTCATCCATAAGCTTATTTTACTATAATTTTTATATGATTTATAACGGTGGCTTAAAGATAATATTTTGTTAAATGAAAATTAAATGAAATTTTTCTAATTAGTTTATTTTAACGTTCATTGGCTCACTGGTTTATTAGTTTATTGGTAGATGGCGGTAACAAAAATAGCTCACCAGCATTTTTGCCAATGAGCTATTTTCAGCAAGATTCCACTTGCAAATACTAATGAACGAGTGAACTAATAAACCGATGAACGGCGCAGCTTAATTTTTCAAACTCAATTCCCTACCCTGCATCATTTTGCGCAGGTTATTAAGGGCGTAGCGCATACGGCCAAGAGCGGTATTGATGCTCACATCGGTAATATCGGCTATTTCTTTAAAGCTCATATCGCCAAAGTGACGCATAATTAATACTTCTTTTTGCTCGGATGGTAAAAGCTGGATAAGGGCTTTCAAATCTTTATGGGTTTGCTCCCTAACCATTTTATCTTCAGTGCTTTCATCGTAATTGCCCAGCACTTCAAAAATATCAAAGTCGTCGCCGTTGCTAATCATCGGCGCACGCTTTTCACGCCTGAAATGGTCAATTACCAGGTTATGCGCTATACGGGTTACCCAGGGTAAAAATTTGCCTTCTTCGTTGTACTTTCCGGCTTTAAGGGTATTTATCACTTTAATAAAAGCATCCTGAAAAATATCCTCGGCAAGGTATTCATCTTTTACAAGCAGGTAAATAGAGGTGTATATTTTTGATTGGTAACGCCTGATCAATTCTACAAGCCCCGCTTCATCACCGGCAATGTATAGATGGATTAAATCCTGATCACTCTTCAATTGAAAATCCATAGAAAGTACTACTTAAACTTAATTTTTAGTTAAACTCTTAAAAAGTAAAGTATATTCTATAGCGTGCTCCTTAGGGTTAAGAAATTGTTACTTCAAATAAAACAAATTCTGCATTAAAAAACAAATTAAATTTTTTGCTGCAGCCTTTTTTTAATAATACATCGGGCTTATTAACAGCAAAACAATTTATTGTTTTGCAATATGTATTATTAGACTAATTTATATTACCAAAGGTTTAATCAGCACCAAAATAAATTCTAAAAATTTAGTTGATTAAAAAATTGGCTGCTGCTCAATTGTATTAAAACCGTTACAAACTTTTCGTGTAGTAAATTTATCAAAAAGCTTCAACTTATTGCCCGGCAAGATGTTAAAAAGTGTTAAAAATGGAATAGAGGAAAGGATTGAGATTATAAATAGATGGATGGCAATACTGTTATATTACTCCAGCATCTTTTAACCTTTCAAAAAGCACGTTTGCATCGGTAGTATCATGCTCACTTTTCAGGTAAATTTCCATCAACAAAACTGTTTGGTCATCCAATAGCACATAGGTGATTACTCGTGCGCCTCCAGATTTTCCTTTTCCTGAGCCAGAAATGGCCATGCGGATTTTATAGAAGTTTTGGCCAAGGCTTGTGCCCAGCGGTAGGGTTGGTTTCCAACTCAACAATCAAATTATTAATATCGGATTTTATTCCTTGATGTTTTTTGGCTATTGCTTTTGTTTCCTTTGCAAACTGAGCAGTAATAACAACATTATAACTCATTCAGAAACTCTCTTGCAGATTGAAACTTAATTTTACCTTCCTTATACAACTTAATCTCTTTGGCAGATTTCTCCAATCTGTCATACATTTTTTGTTCCTGCTTGTTCAAGGGGCGGGTAGCGGGCGCTGTTTTATCTACATTATAATCCAATCCAAAAGCATCCAAAATAGCCTTAATTGCCTTTTCGGTCTTTTTGTCTTCAATATTTACAGTTAGCGTAGTCATCGTATAGCCTTGTAATGTAAAAATACAAAATATGTCATTATTTAAAAAGCAGCAATTCAATATTGTTTTTAACGCTAAGTCTTCGCCCCAAAAACCATCTTAATTAATTAAAAGTCAACAAACTGTAAACTCGGTTATTTAAATGAAATAATACCCTAAACAAAGTGAAACCAATTTGGATTATGCTAAATATTTTAGGATTTTTGCGCTCGCAAAAAGTTCATAGTTAACAGATCATAGTTCATGGTATAAATTTTGTCATGAACCAGCCGGCGAGGCTATGATCCATGAGCTATGAACCATGAACTAATTCGAAGAATGAGTAAAGAAGCAGAAAAAGATCCGTCGAAACATATTATCATCAAGGGGGCACGCGTACATAACCTTAAAAATATGGACGTGGCTATTCCTAAAAATAAACTGGTTGTGGTTACGGGCATGTCGGGTTCGGGCAAATCGTCACTGGCCTTTGATACCTTGTATGCCGAAGGTCAGCGCCGGTATGTGGAAAGCCTGTCATCATACGCTCGCCAGTTTTTGGGCCGTATGAACAAGCCCGATGTAGATTACATTAAAGGTATTGCCCCCGCTATAGCTATTGAGCAAAAGGTAATTACCTCAAACCCACGCTCAACTGTGGGTACATCTACCGAGATCTATGATTACCTGAAGCTGCTTTTTTCACGCATTGGTAAAACTATTTCACCGGTATCGGGCGAGGTGGTAAAAAAAGATTCGGTTACCGATGTGGTTAACTTTATCCTTACCCTGCCCAATGAAAGCCAGGTTACCATATTAGCGCCGTTGCACCCGCATAACAACCGCAGCTTAAAAGAAGAGCTGGCCGTATTAATGCAAAAAGGCTTTGTACGGGTTGAGTACCAGGGCAAGTTATCAAAAATTGAAGCCCTGTTAGAGGATGCCAGCATTGTTGATGATGGATCATGGTTGGTAGAGGAAGAGGTGAAAGGCGAAAGCATAAAGGCGAAAGGTAAGAGCGCCAAAGCGAAGGCCGAAAGTTCTGAGGTAAAAGGCGAAAACTTAAAGGCGAAGGGTGAAAATGACGAAAACTCACCACTCACTACCCACCACTCACTACTCACCGCCGTACGTATTGTGGTTGATCGTGTTACTAAAAATGAAGAAGATGAAACTGTAAGTCGCCTTGGCGACTCGATACAAACCGCTTTTTTTGAAGGTAAAGGCGATTGCTATGTGCGTTACCAGGAACCCGATGCCGAGACAGAAATCGAACGTTTTTTTTGCGACAGGTTTGAGTTAGACGGGATAAAATTTGAAGAGCCTACGCCAAACTTTTTCAGCTTTAATAATCCTTACGGTGCCTGCAAAAAATGCGAGGGCTACGGTAAGGTAATTGGTATTGATGAGGATTTGGTGATTCCCGATAAAAGCAAATCCATTTACGAAGGTGCTATTGCACCATGGCGCGGCGAAAAAATGCGCGAGTGGAACGATAACCTGGTAAGACATGCCTTAAAGTTTGATTTTCCTATCCATCGCCAGTATAACCAGCTTACCGCCAAAGAGCAAAAGCTATTATGGACAGGTAATAAGTTTTTTCGGGGCCTTGATGAGTTTTTCAAGGAGATGGAGGAACAGACTTACAAAATTCAATACCGGGTTTTGCTATCCCGCTATCGTGGTAAAACTACCTGCCCCGAGTGTAAGGGCAGTCGTTTACGCCAGGATGCATCTTATGTAAAAATTAACGATCATTCTATTACCGATGTAGTTTTAATGCCGCTGGATAAGGCTCAGGATTTTTTTCAAAATATTCAGCTAAACGAAACTGATGCCAAAGTAGGCAAACGCCTTTTAATGGAAATCACCAACAGACTGGTATTTTTAAACGATGTTGGTTTAAGTTATTTAACGTTAAACCGTTTATCCAACACCTTATCGGGCGGCGAGTCGCAGCGTATTAACCTGGCTACCTCATTGGGCAGTAGTTTGGTAGGCTCGGTTTATGTTTTGGACGAACCAAGTATCGGCCTGCACCCGCGCGATACGCAGCGTTTAATTGGCGTATTGAAATCTTTACGCGATGTGGGTAACACAGTTTTGGTGGTTGAGCACGAGGAAGAAATTATGAAAGCGGCCGACCATATTATTGACATTGGCCCCGAAGCCGGCACCCATGGTGGCGAGCTGATTTTTACCGGCACCTATGATCAAATTATTAAGGACGACCATAGCCTTACCGGTAAATACCTGAGCGGAAAAGAAGAAATTGCCATACCGGCCACCCGCCGCAAATGGAACGACTATATTGAAATAAAAGGTGGCCGCGAAAATAACCTGCAACACGTAAACGCCAAATTTCCGTTGGGTGTGCTTACCGTAGTTACCGGTGTATCCGGCTCTGGTAAAACCAGTTTGGTGAAACGCATCCTGGCCCCGGCCCTGCAAAAAACGCTGGGTAACTACTCGGGCGAGCAAACCGGATCATACGATAGCATTGAGGGCGATTACGCCAAAATTGAACAGGTAGAGTTAGTTGATCAAAACCCCATCGGCCGTTCATCGCGCTCAAATCCGGTTACCTATGTGAAAGCCTGGGACGAGATCCGCAACCTATATGCCGCGCAACCGGCAGCAAAAGCGGCGGGTTTAAAGCCATCGGCATTTTCGTTTAACGTAGAGGGTGGCCGTTGTGATGTTTGCCAAGGCGAAGGTGAGGTAAAAATAGAGATGCAGTTTATGGCAGATATCTTTTTAACCTGCGAAACCTGCGGCGGCAACCGTTTTAAACAGCACATTCTTGACATTACTTATAATGAAAAAAACGTAGCCGAAGTGCTGCACATGACTATTGACGAGGCGCTGATATTTTTTGCCAAAGAGCCAAAAATCATTGCCAAAATAAAACCTTTGGTTGATGTAGGTTTGGGCTATGTACAATTAGGCCAATCGTCAAACACATTATCAGGCGGCGAGGCGCAGCGTACTAAGCTTGCATCGTTCCTGGTAAAAGGCAACAATACGCATAAAACGCTTTTCATTTTTGATGAGCCTACTACCGGCTTGCATTTTGCTGATATTAAAAAACTACTCAAATCTTTCGATGCCCTGTTGGAACACGGCAACACCATTATTGTAATTGAACACAACATGGATGTGATTAAATGCGCCGACTGGATCATTGACATTGGCCCCGATGGCGGCGACCGCGGCGGCAAAGTAGTTTTTGAAGGCCTACCCGAAAACATCATTAAGGAAAAAAAATCACACACCGGGCATTATTTAAAAGAACGATTTGGTAAATAATATCTAACCTAAAAACATAATCAAAGGCGTTTGCAGCATAAAACTGTAAGCGCCTTTTTTATAGCAAAAGCTGTCAATAACTGATCGACCCTGGCTGTTTTCTATTGATAATTTGCCTGTAAATCCTTATATTTACATCACAAGGCCTATATCTTATTTTCTCTTCCAAAAGCTATCTATCTGTTGAAGATATGATACCGGCTATAAGCTATTAACTTCTAAATCTTAAAACCTATGTCAGGTACAAAACACCTTTATGACACCATTCGTCCTATGTTTGGCGGTCATCTTTCCCAAAGCCAGATTAATGGCATCGAAACTATTTTAACAGCCGTTACAGAAGCGGGCATTACCGATAACCGCAAAACCGCCTACATGCTGGCCACCGTTTTTCATGAGTGCGACAGAACTATGCAGCCTATAACAGAATTTGGCAAGGGTGCCGGCAATGATTATGGCAAAAAATTAAAAATGAATAACGGCCCCGGGCATCGCATTCCGTACATTACGCCCGATAAACTATACTATGGCCGCGGCTACGTACAATTAACCTGGTTTGAAAATTATGAAAACATGGAGCATTTATTACACCTCCCCCTGCTGGAGAACCCCGAGCTGGCTTTAGACCCGCCCACAGCCGCCAAGATCATGATTAAAGGAATGACAGGCGGTTTGTTTACAGGCAAAGGCCTTGGCAAATACTTTACCTCTACCATAACAGATTGGGTAAACGCCCGCAAAATTATCAATGGATTGGATCATGCCGAAACGATTGTCGGATATGCGCAAACCTTTTATAAGGGATTAATAGCAAATTGAAAGTTTTTTTTTTGAATGAGCCTGTTTAAATTGGTTCTTAATCAATTTCAAAAGAACCAAGCTTAATTTCGCTCTCAAGCAATTCAATTTTTTTATGCCTGATAAGGTTTACTACCTCGCTTCGTAATTCGGCGTTATTTATCCAAAAGCTATTGCCAACATTAAGCACGTTTGATAACAGGTCACCGGGGTAGTAATCGCCTTCGGCAAACAAATCTTCACCAAGTTTTTCAATAGCGAGCGGCACAAGATACGGCAGGCCTAATCCTTGCCCTATCATTAAACGTAAATCTTCAGTAGTATATTTATTTAAGGGCGTGGACAATAACGTTAAAGATCTTTTCACCAAATGAGACGCCCCGGCAGTCGAATTGGGTACGTCTATTTTTTCCAGGTTTTGTAGCGATTTGAAACGCCAATTATTTTCCAGTTTCATAAAATGCCACAAATATCCGAAACCGGCAGTTTAAGCAACCAATAGCCCATTACTTACCACCAGTTTTGATGTACATGTAAACTATACCGCCAACAACGGTAATAGCCAATACGATTAAGCCGGTTACACCTTTCTTTTTATCCTGGCGCATTAGCCAAACTAAAAAAGCAACCATTGGCAGTACAAAAACCGCCCAGAATATTAATGATGGAATGTTCATAGAGCCCCCTACCCCCCTAAAGGGGGAATGTTTTGATTTGTAAAAGTACTAATTTTTAAATATAGGCCTCCTAATGTTCCCCTTTAGGGGTTAGGGGCTTAAAAATCATCCTTGCCATAGGCGCAACGTCTTGCCCAATGAACTCGCCTTTTAAATACTTATGATAGCCGGCAATGGCAATCATGGCGGCATTGTCTGTACAATATTGCATAGCGGGTATAAAGGCTTCCCAACCGTTTTTTTCGCAAAGCGCCTGCAGGCCCAGTCGTAAACCGGTATTGGCAGATACACCACCAGCCAGGGCCAGTTGTGTTATGCCATACTCTTTTGCGGCCCTTTCAAATTTATTGAGTAGGATAGTTGCAATCCGTTTTTCTACCGAAGCGCAAATATCGGCCATGTTTTCGGTGATAAAATCGGGGTTCTTAGCAACGTTATCTCTGATGAAGTAAAGGATGGACGTTTTTAAACCACTAAAGCTAAAATCAAAGCCCGGAATTTGCGGTTCTGGAAATTTATAGGCGTCGGGATTGCCCTGGCGCGCGTATTTATCAATGAGCGGTCCGCCGGGGTAAGGTAAGCCTAATATCTTACTGGTTTTATCCATGGCTTCGCCCGCGGCATCATCAAGCGTTTGGCCGATGATCTGCATATCAAAATAATCCTTTACCAATACAATCTGTGTATGCCCGCCAGATACGGTGAGGCACAAAAAAGGAAACGTAGGATTATGATCGCCAATAAAATGCGCTAAAATATGAGCCTGCATGTGGTTAACTTCAACCAATGGAGCGTTTTGAGCAAGCGCAAATCCCTTTGCAAATGATACACCAACTAAAAGCGAACCTAAAAGTCCTGGTCCGCGGGTAAAAGCTACTGCATCAATATCATTTTTGTTTACTTTTGCGTTCAATAGTGCTTGTTGAACGGCAGGAACAATATTTTGTTGGTGAACCCTTGAGGCAAGCTCAGGCACAACACCGCCATAAGCTTCATGAATGCGTTGATTGGCAATCACATTGCTCAGGATAACACCATCAACGCAAACAGCTGCCGAGGTATCATCACAGGAAGATTCTATCGCTAATATTACAGGCACGGGTTTTAAATTATTGATTTATTGAATTAGTGAATTAGTGATTTTATGAATTTCGATCAAACTATCATTTCGTTAAATTGTAAATGAAGGGAGCAAAAAAATTCAGTAAATCAATAACTCAGTAATTCACTAATTAAAAAAAGCAAAGTTATTAAAAAAGCACTCAAAATAGTAGCCGGGTTAGTGTTGTTGATATTATTGACACTGAGCATACTTTTACTGGCTTTTCAATATAAACCTGTACAAACCTGGGCGGCCAAAAAGGCCACCAAATATTTGTCGGACGAATTGCATACTACCGTAGGCATCAACAGCCTGTACATTAAGCCTTTTAATACGGTTGTATTAGAGGGATTGTACATTCTTGATAAAAAGAAAGATACCCTGCTTAACACCCCAAAGCTTGCTGTTGACATTAATGGGTTCTCGCTTTTTAGCAGCATTAAGGCCCGGGTTATAAACTTTTCGAATATCGAACTGGATAATGGTTCCTTTTATCTTAAAAAACAAAAGGATAGCACCACCAATCTTGATTTTATTATCAATTATTTTAATTCGCCCGATACCACCAAACCAAGCGGCAAGCCCTGGACACTTAATTTTGATAGGGTAGCCATCAATAACTTCCACTTCCGTTACAAAAACCAGCTGATTGATACGGTAATGGCTCAGGTGAATTTTGATGATATTGATGTAAAGCATTTTAGTACCGTAGTGCTTGATATGGATATTAAAAACCACCTGTTTAAAGGAAATGTGCAAAAGCTTACCCTACAGGAAAAAAGCGGTTTCTACGTAAAAGACCTCCGATCAAACATCACCATAGATTCTAACCAAATCCTGGCGCAAAACCTGCATATTAAAACGGGACACTCTGATTTGAAGGATTATTTCAGGATGAAGTTTAAATCGTTTAATGATTTTAACGAATTTACCACCAAGGTTTACATGGATGCCGAGTTTAAATCGTCTCGGGTATCGTCAGCAGATATCGCTTATTTTACCGCCGGACTTGAAAAAGTAAGCTTCGATCTTGGCCTGGAAGGCCGGGCTAAAGGGCCGGTAAGCAACCTTAAATCAAAAGGTGTTACCATAACAGGCGGCCAGGCCACCTTTATTAAAGGCGACTTTAATTTACGGGGATTACCAGATTGGGATAACACCTTCCTGGAGCTGAAGTTTGACCAGATAGCCACCAACAAAAAGGATATCGATTATTTGATCAGCCATTTCTCCGGTCAGCCTAACCTCAAAACGCCAGATATTATTAACAAATTTGGCAATGTGAATTTTACGGGTAGGTTTACCGGTTTGCAGAACGACTTTGTAGCCTACGGGATGTTCAAAACCAAAATGGGTCGGTTTGACTCCGATATCAACCTAAAAATAGACAAAAAAGGCAACCCAAGCTATAGCGGCAAATTAGATGCTTTTAACTTTGACCTTGGCGATTTACTTGACGAAAGCTCATTAGGCCGCACCACCTTTACCTCAACAGTAAAAGGCAGCGGCAACGATTTAAAAACCCTGGCAGAGCAGGTTGACGCCCGCATTAATTACATTACCTATAATGATTATACTTATAACAACCTAACAGTTAAAGGATCATTCATCAAAAAACTGGCCGATGCCCACATTACCATTAATGATAAGAATGTTAAGCTTGATTTGAAGGGTAAAGTAAACTTAAATCCCGAGCTACCTTCATATGATCTTGCTGCTACCATTAAAGATGCAAAGCTCAATAAACTGAAGCTCATTAAGGATACCATCACTTTAAGCACCCAGCTTAATACATCGTTTGTAGGTAACGATCTTAAAAATATTGAGGGCAATATTTTGCTTTCGCCTTTACGGGTGGTTGATCCGCGTAATAATTACCTGGTTGATTCCCTGTACCTGTGGGCAAAGGGGAAAGGCGATTCAAGAGAGATAGCCATGAAATCTGACTTTGCCGACGCTAATATCAAAGGTAGTTTTGATTTGGCCACGCTGCCATCCTATTTTAAAACCATCGTTAAAAAATATATCCCTTCGGTAAAAACAGAAATTGTAACACCCAAACCGGAGCATTTTGATTTTAACCTTAACCTCAAAAACCTCGATCCGCTTACAGCTATTTTTGTACCCGATTTAAAAATCCCTGACCAGGGCACTTTTACCGGGCAGTTTGATTCGGCCAATAAAACGGCTACCTTATCGGGCTATATTAAAACCATCAAATACGGCAAAACCGTTTTTCATGATTTTATCATTGACGAAAGCACCTCCGACGAACTTCTGGGCCTTAACATATCGTTAAAGAAAGTTGATTTAACCGATAGCCTGTTCATTAAGGATATCAACATTACCAATTTCCTTAAAAACGATAGCCTTAACTTTAACGTAAAGCTTTCTGATAAAAACGCTGTAAACCAGCTGGATTTGTACGGGCTTGTGGAGTTTGGCAAGGATACCACCGCCAAGCTAAAACTGCTGCCATCTGACGTGATCTTGGAGCACGAAAAATGGAAAATTCAGGATCAGGTGCGTATTCGGTTGTTAGATGGCAAAACGCAGGTATCCGGCTTTGAGTTATCTAACGGGCCTCAAAAAGTAAAGATCAACGGCTTTATATCTGATAACCCAACAGATCAGCTTAAGCTAACTTTTGAAAAGTTTAACATGCGTACGCTTAATCAGCTTACCAAAACATCGGGCATATTTTTAAAAGGAGCGCTCAATGGCGATGTAAATATGACGGCCATCACTAAATCGCCGGGTGTAGACGCGCATTTAACCGTCGATTCGCTCACGATGAACAAAACTCTCATTGGCGATGTAAAACTGGTATCAACCCTGGGCAGCGACCGCAAACAGGCCGATATGAAGCTAAACATTGTTAACCGCGGTTTGGAAACCATGAATATTGCCGGCATTTACGCTTTTGGCAAAGACACCGAAGACAACCTGGACTTTGATGTTAAAATGAACCAAACCGAGGCAATCATTTTTGAGCCCTTTATTAAAGACCTGGTATCTGATATTAAGGGCAATATATCAACCAATTTAAAACTATCGGGCAGCCCATCCAAACCGCAATTAAACGGGGATGTTACCCTGGTGAATACCGGCGTTACGGTTAACTATTTAAAAACACCTTACACCGTTAATACTAAGCTAAGCGTAAATAACAGCGTTATTAAAATTGATAACATGGTGCTTAAAGACAAACGCGGTGGCACCGGTACAGCTAACGGCACCGTGGATTTGGCCAATCCATCAAACCCGGATATTGAGGTTGATTTAGTCGCCAAAAATTTGCTGGCGTTAAATACCAAGTTTAAAGACAATCACGTTTATTATGGTACGGCCTATGGCTCGGGTAAATTCAGTTTTAAGGGGCCGGTTGATAACATGAAAATTGATATTACCGCTAATACTGAAGCCGGCACCATTTTCAATATCCCGCTAAACACATCATCGACCGCAAGCGATTATGATTTTGTAAAGTTTGTAAGCCATAGCGATACAGCGAAAGTGGTAGCCAAAGACCGGGCGTTTAATGGTGTTACGCTTAATTTCGACCTTACCGTTGACGAAAAAACAACCGTACGCATAGCCACTGATTACGGCTTGTTAGAAGGCAGCGGAACGGCCCATAACCTTAAGCTGAATATCAACAGCCTTGGGGATTTTGAAATGTATGGCGACTTTTTGATTACCACCGGTAAGTTTGAGTTTACCGCCAAAAACTTTATCAGTAAAAACTTTACGGTAAGCCAGGGCGGTACCATCAGGTGGACAGGTAATCCATCAAATGCCGAGATAAACCTCAAGGCCCTTTACGAGGTACGTACAGATCGTTCGCCACTTTACACGGCCGCGGGCTTACAATCGCCACAAGGTAACAAGCAGGTATTGGTACAGGCCGAATTGATCCTAACCAAATCGTTGTTATTGCCCAATATTGATTTTGACTTTAACTTCCCTACAGATCCATCTGTAAAAGACGACGTGGCTACCTACCTGGCCGATAATAACAACCGGAGCCAGCAGGCCCTGAGCGTTATTTTACGGCGCAACTTTTCATCGGGCACTAATAATAACCTTACCAACCAGGTTGTGGGTACCGCCCGCGACGCCGTGAGCGAATTTGCCTTTAATAAGCTTAACAGCCTCATTGCGCAATCAAACATCAAATACTTTGATCTTAACATCCGCTCGTTTTCTGAAGCCAGTGCCTCTTTAAAGTTTTTTGATGACAGGTTAACCTTTAACGGAAGTTTGTTTACCAACAACGGGTCGAACGATTTATTCAACAACAATAACAGTACCTTGTTCAATCAAAGGTTTGACGCCATAACCAAGGATTTTGAGGCGCTATACCGCATCCGTAAGGATGGCAACCTAACCGCGAGATACTCGTACCGGGTACTTAATAGTACTACCTTAAATAACCTCAACAATCAATTATTACCGCAATATGTAAATGGTGTGGGTCTTGTTTATCAACGCGACTTTGATACGTTTGGCGAGTTTATCCGTAACCTTTTCCGCAGTGGCAAACGTAAACAGGCGCCGGTAAACCCGCTCCCTGCAACCAACTCAAGCCCGGTGGTTACAAAATCTGACGATGAGGATTAAGCTTATTAGATGTGCAAATATGCAGATTTCAGATGTGCAGATGATTTGTTGATGTACGGTTTAAGATTATAAGTGTACGGATTGATTAAACCAAGAAAATCTTGAACAAAAAGCAGGTTGATGTTAACATCAACCTGCTTTTTGTGATATAATTGCCAAAAATAGTTGGTAAAACCTTTGTAATCGACTGTAATAAAGCAAGATACATTAAGCAAATTGAAATCGGTTTCAATTTGCTTTTTTTGTTACATGAAATCGGCAAAAAAAGGCGTGTTTGACCTGTAAGAGCACGGATGTAATAAAATGGGGTAAGCAGAATAACAAACAGCGATATAAGTGTAAATCATGCGGGCTATTGTTTATTCGTCAGCATGCCGGTGTAAGAGATAAGAACCGGTTTGTTTGGTTTGAGGATTGGATCATCGGTCGGCAAACCATAGAACAGATCAGCAAGGAAAGCGGGTATCCCAAAAGGACACTGATTCGGTATTTTCATGCTTACCTATCGAAGCAACCTGTCTTTAGCGTTTATCCATCTGAACGGGTAAACCTGCTTATAGACGGCATCTACTTTAACAATGACCTTTGCCTGGTGCTTTACCGGGATAATACGATAAAGTTTACCCAGTTGTACCGACTGACCAACGGTGAGTGGTATGAGGAGTTAAAAGAAGATCTTGAAAACCTGCTCAAGCTGGGTGTGCAGATCGAGAGTATCACCTGTGATGGCCACAAGGCCTTATTGAAGGCAATACGAAAGGTTTGTAAGCACGCTACACTGCAACGATGCCTGGTACACATACAGCGCATGTGCAAGATATGGCTTACGGCGCGGCCTCAAAGCCAGGCGGGTATCGAACTTAGGCGCATTTGTGCTAAGCTGCACCTAATTAAGACTTCGGAGGAAAGGGACTATTGGATAGTCAGCCTTTTTCGATGGCACGAGCAACATAAGGTTTTCATCAACGAAAAAAGCTTTAATGCCGACAGTAGCCGTTATTGGTACAAACATAAGATGGTACGGCGCTCCTTTATGGTCATCAAAAAAGCCTTACCCGATATGTTTCGTTACATCGATAATCCGAGGATACCCAAAACGACCAACGGGCTTGAATCGTTCTTTGGTCATCTGAAAGGCAACCTGAATATACATCGCGGCTTATCTCCTTCGCACAGAAAAGAGTTTATTCTATGGTACTTGTTCCTCAAGAATAAACAAAATGGTAATAGGTTTTCTTAGCCATATTTGAACTCTACCATAAATAAAAAAAGCCGGACTTTCGTCCGGCCATGGTATCGTTCGCAAATATTATTGCTGGCAGGTTGCACCTCTGCAGAGCCTGCGTCCTCTTATATCTACATTTGCTATTTACTGCTTTTTTTAGCTAATTCCACCAACTATTTTTGGCATCATTACCCTTTTTGTATTTGCACATCATCTGCACATCTGATGGAAGCTCATCTGCACATCTGAAATCTGCATATCTGCACATCCAAATTTAATGATCCCTCATAATGGCGTGATCCATTTTATCGCGTTTGGTACGCAGGTAAAGTTCATTGTGGGGGTTTGATGCAATTTCGATTGGTACGTTTTCTACAACTTCTAAACCGTAGCCGATAAGGCCGGCGCGTTTTTTAGGGTTGTTGGTCATGAGGCGCATTTTTGAAATACCAAGGCTACGCAATATCTGGGCACCGATGCCGTAGTCTCGCTGATCCATTTTAAAGCCTAATTTAATGTTAGCCTCTACGGTATCATAGCCATTTTCCTGCAAATGGTACGCTTTAAGCTTATTAATAAGCCCGATGCCACGTCCCTCCTGGTTCATGTAAACAATAACGCCTTTACCCTCTTTGCTTATCATCTCCATAGCCTTATGTAACTGCGGACCGCAATCGCACCGGCAGGAGCCAAAAATATCGCCGGTAACGCATGAACTATGTACACGGGTTAATACGGGTTCGCCGGGTTCCCAGGTGCCTTTTACAAGGGCGATATGATTTTCGCCTGTATCCAGCTGGGTGTAACCAATCATCTCAAAATCGCCCCATTGGGTTGGCATTTTTACCGATACCTCTTTTTTCACTAACGATTCGGTACTTAACCGGTAAGCGATCAAATCTTTTATAGAAACTATTTTAAGGTCAAATTCCTTAGCCATCACCAGCAAATCGGGCAAACGGGCCATCTCGCCATCTTCCTTCATAATTTCGCAGATTACCCCGGCGGGTTCAAAGCCGGCTAAAACAGCCAGATCAACAGCCGCCTCGGTATGGCCGGTTCTGCGCAAAACGCCACCATCTTTGGCAATCAACGGGAAAATATGACCAGGGCGGCCTAAATCTTCGGGCTTTGTTGCCGGATCAATTAAGGCCAACGTGGTTTTTGAACGATCTGATGCCGAAATGCCAGTTGTGCAGCCATGGCCAAGCAAATCAACCGAAACCGTAAAATTGGTTTCGTGCGATGTGGTGTTATGGCTTACCATAGGCTCCAGATCAAGCTCACGGGCTCTGTCTTTAGTAATAGGGGCACAAACCAGGCCGCGGCCATGGCGTACCATAAAATTTATAGCTTCGGGCGTAGCATTGCGTGCCGCTGTCAAAAAATCGCCTTCATTTTCACGATCTTCATCATCAACCACAATGATCATTTTGCCTGCCTTTATATCGTCGATAGCTTCCTGTATAGTATTTAACATTGTATAGGTATTACGCAGGGCGAGTTTAAAAGGCTGCCATGCTTTATTAAAGTTTAAACAAATTTAAAGTATATCCAAATGATTCTGGTCGGTACTGTGTAAAATCATTAGGGAGGTTGATGCTGCCTGTGTGTTGATCATCGCGCGGCCTTGCGCTTCAAAAACTTATTGAAAAACCTTTTGTAAGAATCCATATCGAACAACACCGAATCTGTTGCCGCTTTATAGGAAAGGAAAAGCCCTATGGGCAGCAGCACGATGATGGCAATCCACATACCAAAAAACGTTGGAATATTACCCGCTTTTACAGATTTTTCGCCAATGGTGGATATAATGTGATAGATAAGGAAAAACACAACCGAAATTACAACCGGCAAACCCAGGCCGCCTTTGCGGATAATTGCCCCAAGCGGCGCGCCTATCAAAAACAGCACGATACAAGCGGCCGAAAGCGTGAATTTTTTTTGCGCCTGTGAAGCATAACGCCTGATGGTCATGGCATCAAAATCATACTTATCTGTACGGTTTTTTAAAACATCCCTGATAGAACGAACTTCGGACGAAGCAGTTGATAAGGCCATAAGCTGGTTACTCAAAGTCATGCTTTTAAGTACATCTTTATCGGCAGGAATATATTTTATTTTGGGCGCTTTGGTTGGTAAGGTGAAATATTTAAGATACGGCGTAAGGAGCTTATAATTCATGTTAACCGCAATATCAACCGCTTTTTGGCTTGAGTCCACAAAAAACCGCAATTGCTTTAAATTCATCATTTCTGATGCTTGCTTAAATTCGTTTTGATCGGTGCGGGTAAGTGTAAAGCCCGAAAGATCAAACTTGGTCTCAGTTTCCTTAAAACGGAAACGGGTTAGCCGCTGGCGTGGGTTATAACTGTTATCCCCTCCTTTCGACTCTACATAGTTAACGCCGTTTTTCAGTTTTAAAACCAGGTATTTATCACCCATGGTACGGTACATGGTGCCCTCTTTGGCCATGGTTACCTCGGTATTATTTTGCTCGTCGTTTTTTTTGTAAATGGTGATATCATACAAGCGCTGTCCATCCGGATCTTTACGATTCACCCTGATGGTATAACCGGGGAAGCTTGAGCTAAAAACCCGCTCGGGCAGTAAATCGGCTGATTTTTGCTTTCGGGCGTCATACAACAGCGAGTAATACTTAAGGTTGGCCACCGGCAGCATGTAATCTGAAAAAAAGAACGCAGCAATACTCAATATTGATACTACTGCAATCATAGGGTACATGGCCCGGCGTAAAGAGATTCCGGCAGCTTTAATAGCCACCAATTCATAATTTTCGCCAAGCGCGCCATAGGTCATGATGGTAGAGAGCAGCACCGATAGCGGCAAGGCCATTGATACATTGGTGGCCGAGTTGTACAACATCAGCTCCAGTATGGTGTACCAGGCAAAGCCCTTGCCAATCAAATCGTCGATGTATTTAAACAAAAACAGCATCAGCAACACAAACATCACAATGAAAAGCGTTACTGCAAACGGACGTATAAATGATTTTAGCAGCAGCAGGTGGATTTTTTTCATCAGGGCAATTTGTATTTATCAGCTTGAAAAACCGGCGTTTGGGCCATGGTTAGTCCATTAACGCAAAAGTAGCGTTTCGTGATACAAAATTAGCTAAAATAAAATTGGCCTTAAGCGCCTAATACGCTAATGAGGTAATCTATCTGGTTATCCCAAATTAACCGGCGCTCGGGAATCTGTTCTTCTGTAGCAAAATCGGTAATTGCGAGTGCAACATCGTTGGTTAGTTCGTCCTGTAATATCTCCATTTCAAAATAGCATTGAGGTTCATCCTCCAGCCATTTAAAACGTACCAGTTTATTTTCTTTTACCAGTATCAGCTTGGCTTTCTGAGGCTCGCCATCCCAGGTAAACGTAAAAACCTGATCGCGAAAAACCACATCATCGGCAAACCATTGCGCTAACCCGTTAGGCTCATTTAAAAAGGTGAACAGTATTCTTGGAGATGATTTTATCTCATACTCGATAGTAAATTTCTTTTTTTCGGACATTGAGGTTTATACTTGAAAAGCGGGTTAAGCCGTAAATTTTAACATTTTTTCTAAAGAAAGGGAATTTCTGCTATATTTGCAAACCTTTTTAAGGAAGCACATTGTTTTAACAAACAAGGCAACTCTTTTAACAACCATATAAAGAGCGATTTAAATTAAAAAGGCACAAAAAACGGCGGGGTAGCTCAGATGGTTAGAGCGTAGGATTCATAACCCTAAGGTCGGCAGTTCGATCCTGCTCCCCGCTACCAAACAGGCGAAAGCGGCAAAATCCAGATTTAATTCTGGTATGCCGCTTTTTTTATTGCTTATAAGTTGCTGAAAATAAGTCATATACAAAAAAAGGAAATTTATTCGCGGGGTTCGAACTTCTTCTTTTTTCTTACTAAAAGTAATACCATCTGGAAACACTAATGACTGGATCTTTTGCTTAACCACATAGTCGCTTAAAACCCACTTTTCAGCCATTTTTGAAGCTATTTCCAAGGAAATATCAATGCAATCTCCAAGGTTCGAACTTTTTTTAGAGGCTTTTAAAATCTTACCTTCTAATTCGTCTTTTTCCAGCAGATATTTCTCCGAAAACTTGTTGTATAATTCACCATTAATTTCTTCTTCGATATAACGTTCTTCCAAGCGGTCTATCTTTTTCTTTAACTCTTTATATTGATTGACTAAAGAAACGTATGCCTCTTCTTCGCCTTTAAATAGTTGATTAAAAGTTGCTATGGCCTGTTGTCGGATAAGCTGTAAAAAATCACGGTCTAAACTTAGTGTGAAATTATTTAGTAAATTATAAAATGTCTCATTCAGAGATTTGGCATTCTTGTTTGTATTACAGCCGCGTGTTTTACACTTATAATAATGGATATTTTTTTTGCGCATCAGGTAGCCCGTAAGCGGCTTACCGCATTCCGCACATTTTGTAAAGCGCTTTAATGGGATGGCTTCGTTCTCTTCTTTCAAAGAGTATCCATGAGCATTCTGATCTAAAATTCCATTGACTTTCAAAAAGGTAGCTTTGGATATCAATTTTTCCTGATTACCCTCAACGACACGTCCTTCCAGCATATTATGCGCCATCAACCCGCAATAGAATGGATTTCTAAAAATTTCCGATATTCTTTGATGGTTTAATTTTAAACCCTTCTCCGCTAGTTTTCCACGAATGGCTTCATTTGATAAGTTGTATTGTGATTTCCACTCATAGGCCTGCCGTAAAAGTTTGCCCTTTTCGTTAACGATTATCTTACGAATACCATTAATGCGCACGATATCAAACCCAAGTGGTGCTGCGGTTGGCCAATCCCCCCGCAGTAGCATTTCTTTTATCCCTGCTGTACATTTTTGTTTCCTAAGTTGATTATCAAATTCACCAAACAAAAACAGCATTTTCTGCTGCATTTGGCCCGATGCACTGGAGGTGTCAATAGGCTGGGTAACTGAAACTATTTCTATTCCCAACTTTCTAAGTTCACCGCTTAACCAGATGGAGTTATCATTTCTGGAAAAGCGCTCCAAACTGTAAACTAATATGTAAGATACTTTTTCCCTGGCCTTTTTTACGAATGCCAGCATCGCGATGAATTCCTTTCGTTCATCATTTTCGGCACTTTCATAAGTTCCACCGAATTGGGCTAATACTTTATATTTTAGTCTTTCAGCATATTGATTACACCCTTTCAGTTGCGTACCCAAACTTAAATTATCAGCTTGCTCCCTACTACTAACTCTGGTATAGATTACACAATTGGTACCACGTATTTTGCTTGACGTTATTGTTCCTTTCGCAAATGTGTCAAATGGAGTTATTTCAATCATAAATATGCGCTTTAAAGGCCTGAAAAGAAATACAATTTACGTATTTTAAGTTTATTTTCCAAGGTTTTCACTCGAATTATAACTGCAAAAGAAGGCAATTTCTGTCATCTTTTTGATGGTGATTATGATATCCAAAATTTGGTTTTCAGAGAGTTTGGCGAATGCTGGATGACCCTTAACTTCTTCAACGGTAAGATCTTTCTTACGTAAAACATCTAAGTCTTGAAATTTATTCACCTTTCTTAAATTATATTGTAGATGTGATGAGACGGTTGTCTTACACTAGAACAGGAAGAGGCACCAATACATGCGCATTCCTGAACCATTAGCCTGGAACCTTAAACTGTCAGCAAATTCAAATCCCATTGGCAAAAAGGAAAATCGCATCCGCGATATTATTGAGTTCAAATCTGGACTATTACTACCCTAAATTTTGCCCAAAAGCAAAACCCCCATTGAAAACGACCATGTGTCGAATTCAACGGGGACATCGGAAGAAAGAGGGCTTTCCTTTCTCCAGTATTGGTGTTGTGGTTATTTGGGACCATCAACATAATTTCTTTTTGGGCAATTAATAGCGTTTGTGGGGGTGATGTCCGAGAGCGCTTCTTGAAATAGCTTATGGTTTAGCGCTAAACCTTTATATACACTAATATTAGTTTTCACAACATCAGTTATTCGCAGTAACGGCGAGTTGTCTCACGGCCTATGCTCAAAGCAATCAGGATTACCACCTGCCACGACTTTGTGTGTTAATATTAAATATCAATAGTAAATAGCTAAGAAGCTTACAAGTACCGATTTAAAAACTATGCCGCTTAGATTAAAGATTCGAAATATTTTAGTCTCTTGTTATGCATTGAAACCTTATTTCTATCAGTGCGACGAGAGTCATTGAAGATTTACCGACATCATTTCAACTTAAATAGTTATTATCCTTAAAGTCTAAAGTAAATTGTATTACTTAGGACATTAATACTTTAATGAACGTTTACTGTTCTATTTATCTTTGTTGTAGTTTTATATATGTCATCAAACGGTTTAAAAATAACAGGACAATATAGTGAAGAGGATGCCCTACTTTTTGAAAAGGAAGTAAAGTTTCGACAATTTGAGAAAGATGAATTGTTGTTGAACAAGGGCGATGTGGCAAAATCAATTTTCTTTATTTTAAAGGGGGCTGTATATCAATATACTTTAAAATCAAATTTAGAACACCATGTAATTGACATACATACAGAAAATGAATGGTTTGTAAATCACAAAAGTTTCGTTTCTCAAATGCCATCAGATATTTATATCAGGGCATTTACAGCATGTGATATTTTAGAAGTCAGCATTGAATCTATCCACTTTCTGATAGGCCAATCTCCCTCCTTTCTCCAATTAAATAAGGTATTTGATAATTCCACTTCAAGAGTTTATTTTTTTGATAATTTACTGACACCTTTACAGAAGTATCAATTCATATTCGAAAGTAAGCCTCAGCTATTACAGCAATTTCCATTAAAGATCATTGCTTCCTTTTTAAAGATCACCCCTGAAACTTTAAGCAGGGTCAGGGAGAAATTTGCGCGTATCAACTGCAATTCTTGATTTGAATCAATTGCAATGAGATCTGTCAATTCCTATGTTTGTTTTTTAAATCAGAAACAACTAACAACCTATGGAAAATAGTGCTATCTCCATTAGACCATTTATTGGAGCAAGAGATTTTAAACTATCAAAAAGTTTTTATCGTGATTTGGGGTTCAATGAAGTTATTTTGACCCCAACTATGTCGTTATTTAAAACAAATCAATTGGGATTTTATCTGCAAGATGCTTTTGTAAAGGATTGGATAGACAATACAATGGTGTTTTTAGAAGTGGAAGATGTTGTCCAACATTGGAATACACTGATATCCTTAAAACTTTCAGACAAATATACCGACGTAAAGCTCTCTCCTGTTCGGGTTGAACATTGGGGTAGAGAATGCTTTTTGCATGACCCCTCCGGAATCCTTTGGCATTTTGGCGAATTTTTTCAATCAAAATCAAGTTAAAATTTAAACACTGTTTCAGTCATACATTGAAGTGTATAAAATATTTTAATTGAACCTTCAAATACAATGCATAGCAATAAACGTACTTAATTACATTAGGTTAGAATCGCCTGTTATAGCCACTGTTGCGCATGTATTCATTAAACCTTCGTTGGTGTTCCCGTTCCTCGTTTATTCTTCGGTTAAGTACAGCACATCTCCATGCGCACAATCCGCAGGATAAAAAAGCTACAGACAAGCAGGTTAAGGTTTCCTTCCTTGCTTCAATTTTCTGAACGGGCGTCATTTTGGAGATTCTGTTGAACTTGACCACCACATTCCGGCGCAAGCTGACCACCCATTCCGGGCGAAACTGACCAGTGCATTCCGG
>NZ_JAUFPS010000034.1 GCF_030409315.1 Mucilaginibacter flavus
TGGCTTTAAAGCCGCCTTAATAAAACAAAATTAAAAATTATTTGATAATTAACACAGAATCTCTCTCCGACTGCGTCGCATAGCGGGGCGAGAATATTTTTGTTTCTTTAACCCTCTTTGCGGCCTGCCGGAGAGAGGGTGGTCCAGCGAAGCGTAGACCGGGTGAGTCGTCGCCGAAATACAGAGCCGATTGCTGGGCTTGCATTACTCCCGCCATATCAAAATGATAAGCTTTACCTTTCAAAATGATAGGGGCCTTTATACCATCTGCTAATAAACGAAAATGATTTTATTGGTTTATTACACCTAAAGGCACTTTTATAACTTCCCGTTACTTGTTGGCATGTATATGGTAACGTCGCCGGTATATCTTTAAAAATTAAATATCATGGCAGCATTTTATATTGTGCATGAGGTAATTGCTTTTATAGCAGTTATTGTTGTTCCGCTAAGTGGTCCTAAACGTGTTAAAAAACAAGCTCCTGTGGCAGTTAGTACCTTGGCGGTTACCGAAGAAGGTTACCTGGAACAAATGGCAGATAGCCCGGCGCATCACCTACCGGTGCACTAATTATTAAAACCACTTAATTTGATAAGAAAAGCCTTTCATTTTGATAGGCTTTTTTTGTGCGTCAAACATTGGCGCGATAAATAAAATACTCATTTATACAGTCTAAACCTCTATTTAGCCACCAGGCCATACATCGGGCATTCTTTTGGCATCTGGGTTTGTACAGTTATCAAACGACTGACAGGGATAACTGAAATAACTCATAAAAGAAATGGAAGATGAACGAATTATTGTAAGACCCGCAATCCCATCCGATGTGGTATTTGCAGGTATGATCATTGATGAAATGGAAAGCTCGGCCATAGCCCGCGGTTCGGGTATCTCCAAGCGCTCGGCAGCCTCACTTATCGAAAAAATAGACACGGGCAAGGCCATCATCGCCCTTACAGAAAATGGCGAGTGGGTTGGCTTTAGCTACATTGAATGTTGGGACAACGGCCGGTTCGTATCTAACAGCGGCCTTATCGTATCGCCTAAACACCGTAATAACGGTATTGCCTCTCAAATTAAAACACAAATTTTTGAACTGTCGCGCATCAAATACCCGGCTGCCAAAGTATTCAGCATTACATCAGGCCTGGCTATCATGAAAATGAACAGCAAATTAGGTTTTGAGCCGGTAACCTATGCCGAAATAGCCCAACAGCCCCAGTTTTGGGATGGCTGCAAAAGCTGTATTAATTATGATGTATTGCAAAGCAAAAACAGGTGCAACTGCCTTTGCACCGCTATGCTGTTTGATCCACAATTAAATTAATGGCCAGGTATGACAATGATTAAAGACATAAAAAAAGGGTTTACCCCTGCCCTGGAAGGCATGCCGGTAAACCCGCATCTTTTTAGCGAGTCTGTTGCGCTGCTGCAACATCTTATCAAAACATCGTCGTTTAGCGGTAATGAAAATGTGGCTGCCGATGTTGTGCAGCAATACTTAACAGGCTATGGTATTAAGGTAAAGCGTAAAGGAAACAATATTTGGTGTACTAATAAATACTACGATGAGGCCAAACCGACAATATTGCTTAACTCACATTTGGATACTGTTATGCCAAACGAGGGCTATACTAAAGACCCGTTCTGCCCGGAAATAGCCGACGGGAAATTGTATGGTTTAGGCAGTAATGACGCCGGCGGCTGCCTGGTATCGCTTGTTGCGGCGTTTTTACATTTTTACAGTTACCAGGGGCTTGGTTTTAACCTTTGCCTGGCCCTTACCGCCGAAGAGGAAAACTCCGGCGAAAACGGTATCAAATCTATTTTGCCTTTACTTGGTAAATTGGAGCTGGCCATTGTTGGCGAACCTACCCTGCTGCAAATGGCCGTTGCCGAACGGGGCAACCTGGTGATTGACTGTATGAGCAACGGCCGATCGGGCCATGCCGCGCGCGAGGAGGGCGATAACGCCATTCATAAATGCCTGCGAGATTTGCAATGGTTTAAAACCTACCAGTTTCCGCAGGTACTCAAAGGCCTGCCTACGGTAAAAATGAGCATTACTACTATTAAGGCGGGTATGCAGCATAATATTGTGCCGGCCCGCTGCGAGTTTACGGTTGATATAAGGCACGATGATAGTTTTACCGCGCGCGAAATATTGGAGGTAATAAAAAAGAATACCACCTGCCAGGTATCACCCCGCCTGGGTTCATTGGGCGCTTCGTCGGTACCGATGGATCACCCCATAGTAAAAGCCGGGATAATGGTTGGCTGTAAAACATACAGCTCACCCACCACGTCAGACCAGGCCTGGCTTAGTGTTCCATCGGTTAAAATCGGTCCGGGCGACTCTGCCCGGTCGCACTCTTCAGATGAATTTATTTACCTCGAAGAGATCAAAAAAGGGATCAGCCTGTACATCCGCCTATTGGATACTTTACCGCTGATGCTGATCAACAATCCCAACAAATACAAAAATGAAATCAGGCATATTAATAATTGATGACGAGATTAAACTGAGCGAGCTGATGGCCCGCATACTGGTGCTGGAAGGTTACAACGTATACCAGGCAGCCAATGCCAAAGCCGGTTTAAAACTGATAGAGCGCGAAGATATACGCGTAGTGCTGAGTGATGTAAAATTGCCCGATGCCAACGGGGTTTACCTGGTTGAAAAAATAAAACAGGTAAAGCCATATATAGAAGTGATTAATCTAACAGCCTTCGGCACCATTGCCGATGGGGTGCTGGCCATCAAAAACGGGGCTTTTGATTACCTCACCAAAGGCGATGATAACGACAAGATTATCCCCCTGGTGAGTAAGGCCATTGATAAGGCCAACCTGCAATACCAGGTAAGCGAATTACAGCACCAGGCCGAATTGCAGCACGGCTTCCCGATAGTGCTGGGACAGTCGCCGGCTATTTTAGAGGCCGTTGAACTGGCTAAAAAGGTAGCCCAAACAGACGCCACCGTTTTGCTGTTGGGCGAAACCGGTACCGGCAAGGAAGTATTTGCCGAAGCCATTCATTGCGAAAGCCTGCGAAAAGACAAGCCTTTTGTTGCCGTAAACTGCAGCGCTTTTAGTAAAGAACTATTGGAGAGCGAGTTATTTGGCTACAAAGCCGGTGCTTTTACCGGCGCGGTTAAAGATAAAAAAGGCCTGTTTGAAGAAGCTAACGGCGGCACCATTTTTTTAGATGAATTAGGCGAAATGAGCCACGATTTGCAGGCCAAGGTGCTACGGGTACTGGAAAATGGCACCTTCATTAAAATTGGCGAAACCAAAACCACCAAAGTAAACGTGCGGCTGATAGCCGCCACCAACCGCGATTTGCAAAAGGAATCGGAAGAAGGGCATTTTCGGCTCGATTTGTTTTACCGGCTTTCGGGCTTTTCTATTGTGCTGCCGCCCCTGCGCGAGCGGGTTGGTGATATTGAGGTATTGGCGCGGCATTTTATCAAGGTGTATTCGGCCAAGGTTAAAAAGAAACAGCCGGGCGTTGATCCGCTGTTTTTTAAGCTGCTTAACCAACATAAGTGGAACGGGAATATCCGCGAACTAAAAAATGTGATAGAGCGGGTTATTATCCTCATGGACGAACCTATGCTTACACCGCGGCTGTTGCCCAACGAATTTCATAACGGCGGCTATTATGACCTTGTAGCGCTTGATTTGAACAGTGTGGAAAAACACCACATCCGCAGGATACTGCGCCATGTAAAAGGTAACAAAACCGAAGCTGCCCGGGTGTTGGGCATTGGCCTTGCCACCCTTTACCGCAAAATTGAAGAGTACCAGATATTGGTAAACTAACCAGGTTGAGAAAACAAGCTTCTCATTATGAGATGCTTTTATCGCCATAAAAAAACATCAAATAAAAGTTTGATTGATAATCACCTCATAATCAAACAAAACAAGCCGGATACCCAAAATTCGGAACAGCAATTGGCAAGCATGCCATGTTAACGGCAAACAAGGGCAAAGCATTAAACAATCATCGCTTTGCCCTTTATGCCAGCAAGTAATATCCATATTCAAAATGAAAAAACTTCTCTTATCAATTGTTTTAGGCATCTCCATCTCTACTGCCTATTCCCAGAACCAGGCAACCGCGCTTAAAAAAGACAGCGCAGTAACGGTTAAGGATACCGTGAAAACCAAACCCGAACCTTTTGCCTTTGGCGATTTTACCTGGCTTAACGGTAACGACCGTCGCCACAAAGCCCTGTTAGATACCAAGTACTTTACCGGCCGTTTCCTGTTGGATTTTAATTATACCGCATCAAACAACAACCCGATTGACCATACCGTGGTGGGCTCAACCGCCCTTGCCCGCGATCATGAATTTGAAATTTCGACGGTTGCCTTTGGTGGCGATTTTCATTACGATAACGTGCGTGCCAGCGTACTTACCCAGTTTGGTACCCGTGCAACCGTTGTGCCCCGTAATGATTTAAGTGTAACCCGTGGTCAGTATGATCTTTCAACCGCTTACCGTTATTTGAGCGAAGCCAACGCGGGTTATCACTTTAACGTGCTGAACGGTATTAACGTTGATGCCGGTATTTTCATGTCGTACATCGGCTTGTTCTCTTACTATAATGCCGAAAACTGGGCTTATCAGCCATCATTTACCAGCGACAATACGCCATGGTTTTTTAACGGCGTACGTGTGCAGATATTTGTATCGGACAAGTTAAAGATAGAGCCTTGGTTAATAAACGGCTGGCAATCATACGGCATGTTTAACAGCAGGCCCGGCATAGGCGGTCAGATTTTATGGCGGCCAACCGAGTGGTTACAAGTGCTCACCAATAACTATTACGGTGCCGATACCCAGGATAAACCGGGCCGCAAACGCTTCCATACCGATAACAGCGTTGAGGTACGTTACTTTAAAAGCACCAACAAAAGCTCCTTTGTAAACAGCGCCGCCTTCTCCATAACCGGGGACCTTGGCGATGAAAAAGGCGACGGCGTAAATGGCTTTACATCAGACCCTGTTAAAGGCCCTGCACAATATTTTGCCAGTGCCATGCTTTACCACCGCATGGTAATGGCTAAAGGCCACCTGGGCTGGACGTTTGGCGGTGGTTTAATGAATAACCCTGGCCGTTACCTGGTACTTTACCCAACCGGTGATGCCAATCCAATCCCGGCTGTAAACACAGGTGCTACAGGTACCCATCCGTTCTCGGCCAATCCGGGCGATAAATTTAAGGCTTATGATTACTCAACCACCGTTGACCTGATGCCTAATGATTACCTCACTTTTAGATTAGAGGTAGTACACCGCCATGCCAACGTGCCATACTTTGCAGGCCATGGCGGCGTAACATCGCCCGATGGTTATAACACCACGCCGGTTGGCTCTTTCACCCCCGATCTGGTAAATTCTGAAACAAGGTTTATAGCCGCGCTACTGGTGCGCTTTTAACCACAAAATACTAAAACAAACCTACCATAACTTAGGATTGATTGTTTAGCTAAGTTTAGTAAGGTTGGGAGCCGGGTTTCGCCACCCGGCTTTTTAAAAATGCTATAGCGCCTTTGCTATACCACAACAATAAAACAAATAGTCATGAAAAATTCAATCAAAGTGCTCATCGCAGCGATGGTAATTTGTGTACAAGGTACCAGGTTACAGGCACAAACAACAAACAAAACAACCGGCATTTATATAACAGAACAGGATTTTAAAACCGGCAAATTAAGCTATACTTTAGGTGCCGGCGATAAGCTGCTGCTTAACGATTTTTTGAACGGCAAAAACGTAACGATAATAAGCCATGGCCAAAAAACTAGGCTTGCCAAAAGCCAGATGTATGGCTATAGCCAAAACGGGCAAAGCTACCGGTTTTACCAGGGTGAAGTTTACCGGGTACTGGATACAACAGGTTTCACGCTTTATAGTCATAACCAATTAGCCCAACAAGGCAAAGGCTTAAAGCAGGTTGAAAGCTACTTTTACAGTATTGATGCCGCTACCCCGGTATTTAATTTAACAATAGATAATATTGATAAAAGCTTTGCCGCCCAAACCGACTTTAAGTATAGCGTAAACAGCTTTTTTCAGCAAGGTGGCAACCTCATGACTTATGACAAGGTAAACAGGCAATACCAGATCAAGTATCTGTATATGGAGTACAAGCATGCCGCTGCTCCGCAACATGCGGCCCTTTAATTAAAATTAATAATATAACTAAAGCGTAACAGGCCCGGCGGATGCACCGGGCCTGTTACGCTTTATGGGGTTAGTGTGTTTTTTTATTACTTACCTTTTATGTTAAGCGGGCGTAAATTCAGTATTATTTCAGAATCGGTAGATATGTTTGTTACAATGCAGATTTTCTGAAAATACTGAATTGTTGCGGAAACTGTAGACACTAAACAAGTAAAATGGCTGTTAATAACGTTAATTTAGATCATCAGGATACCATTCAACTCATTTATTTTGCCGCTGTTTTGATTTCGCTGTGGGTGTGCGAAGCGGTGGTTAGTCCGGTAATATTGAAATCTAAATTAAATCATACCCGGGTTAACCTGTCTTTTATCATTACCGCGCTGCCTATACAGCTTTTTATGATCGGTAATGTTTTGCTCCTGTGCAACTGGACTAATAATCACCACTGGGGACTTGTTAACTGGATTCCTTTTCACAATAATCCCTGGGTTTATTATATCAGCCTGTTTATGTTGATGGACCTGTGCGAGTATACTTACCATGTGATTATGCACAAGTTTGATTTTCTGTGGAAGTTTCACCTGGTGCACCATAGCGATTTGCAGGTAGATGTATCTACCACCACCCGCGAGCATCCGGGCGAAACTTTTATCCGGACTTCCTTTTTAATGCTTTGGGTATTTTTATTGGGGCCAACAGCCCTGGTTTTGGTATTACGCCAAACAGTTCAAACCTTTGCCAATATTACCGCGCATACCGAGTTCAGGTTGCCGCACAAAGTCAATAAGATTGTAGGGTTGGTTTTCATTACGCCCAACCTGCACCAGGTACATCATCATTACCAATTACCTTATACCGATTGCAATTACGGCGACGTGCTTTGCATTTGGGACCGGCTCTTTGGTACCTATGCCGAACTTGATCCTGAACATACCGTTTACGGCGTTGATACGCATATGGAACCGCACATAAACGCTCGCTTTTTAAATATCCTTAAAATTCCTTTTCAAAAACTGAACAGGAAATGATTAAAAAATGGATCGTTCTGCTGATAACCATCTGGAGTGTTAAAAATAGCTATGCACAAACAGAAAGCTTTATGTCAAAAATTTACTTCCCCGGTGCAGTGGGGGTGAGTATTCCGTTTGGCGGCCTGGACGAAAGTGTAAAAAGAGGGCTAATGTTAAACACCGCCTTAGAAGTACGCCCCACAGCCGGCGACGCGCTATTCTATCGCTTTAATTATGATGCCATCACTAACCACTACCAGCAAGTTTACAGCAACTCCCCTACCAATGTAAATAATGGTAAGCTATCATCTTCTATTTTTTCATTAGGGGTGGGGTATCGTAAAAAAGCGGGGCTGGTAAAACTGTTTGCGTTGTTGCAACCAGGCATCGCTATCAACAGTTATGATAAGGTAACAGATAAAGACGGTGCCATCACCATTAACCAGGTCACGCGCAGGCATTTTTCCATGAAATTAAGTGGAGGCATAGAATATTACCTGGCCGAGCATTTTGCCCTTACGTTTGAACCATCCTATTTTTACCTGTCGCCCAGAAATAGTTACAAGCTGCTTAACCCCCAAAGCGTTAATTTTAGCTTTGGCTTTACTACCACGTTGTTTTAAAACAGGGGCAGATTGGTTTGATCAAGTGTTTAAAAACCAAAGAAAATAGATTGTTGTTGCCTTTAATAAGATTTTCGGTAACTAAAGGGCGGCATGACGTGAACAAGGCGCAGACGACACACCCCGACGATCAGTTAGCTAACTAACGTCTCCCCTCTCTCCGACTGCGTCGCATAGAGGGGCAAAAAAAATTATCTTCCCTACCCTTTTTGCGGCTTTAGCCCAATGTCATTAAGTTAACGAAAAACAGAATTAGAAATAATATCGAATAATGAATTTCGAATCTCCAACACCGAAGGGTTTTACCTCATTATTCGATATTGGACATTTAGTGTTCGATATTAAAATCAACATTAAATCCTTAACTTAATGGCATTGCCTCCTTCCCCCAGGAAAGAATCGCACCACCGCACCACTTTTTCCCTATAACACTTCACCCCCTCTCCACCGCAAATAATTTTCGTTTACGGTAACATAAAATGCCTTGATGCGTCATAGGTATTTTAAACCCTGAAACATTTTTGCACGGCGGATGTATATTTCAACTCATCCGTCTACGTTTGCGTATTATTAATTTCTATATATGACTGATCTGAAACCAATTTCAACACTGCTGTTATCATGTATGCTTGCTGCAGTTGTTACCTCTTCGCAGGCCCAAACGCCGCAACCCGAAGATCCCGCCCTTAAAATTTACCGTGGCGTACCCACCAAAGTGAACGACCTGGTACATACCAAACTGGATGTGCGTTTCGACTACAAAAAACGCTATATGTACGGCAAGGAATGGGTTACTTTAAAACCTCATTTTTACCCAACAGATAGCCTTAGGTTAGATGCCAAAGGCATGGATTTAAAAACTATCGCCGTAGTAAAAAACGGTAAAAACATCCCGCTAAAATTTACTTACCAGGATAGCCTTACCGTTGCAATTAAACTTGATAAGGTTTACCACAACAACGAAAGCTATACCATTTATATTGATTACACCTCCAAACCAAACGAACTTAAGGTAAAAGGCAGCGCGGCCATCAATGATGCCAAAGGCTTATATTTTATTAACCCCGATGGTACTGAAAAGGACAAGCCAACCCAGATCTGGACGCAGGGCGAAACCGAAAGCTCATCGGCATGGTTTCCTACTATTGACAAGCCAAGCCAGAAAACTACCGAAGAGATCAGCATGACTGTTTTATCAAAATACGTTACGTTATCAAACGGTAAACTGGTATCGCAAAAAAACAATGCCGATGGCACCCGTACCGATACCTGGAAACAGGATTTGCCCCACTCGCCATATTTATTTATGATGGCCGTTGGTGATTTTAAAATTTATAAAGATAAATGGCGCGATAAAGAGGTAAACTATTACCTGGAGCCAAAATACGCGCCATACGCCAAAGAAATTTTCGGGATGACACCGGAAGCTATCGAGTTTTATTCAAAAACCTTAGGTGTTGATTTCCCATGGTATAAATACTCGCAAATTGTAGTGCGCGATTACGTGAGCGGCGCTATGGAAAACACATCGGCCACCTTACATGGAGCTTATGTGCAAACCACACCACGCGAACTGTTGGATGCTTATTATAACGACGGACGCAGCACTATTGTACATGAGCTTTTTCACCAATGGTTTGGCGATTATGTTACTGCCGAAAGCTGGAGCAACCTAACCGTAAATGAATCATTCGCCAACTTTAGCGAAACCCTTTGGGCCGAGCATAAATACGGTAAAGATGTGGCCGATGAGCATAACTATATTGATATGCAAAACTATCTGCAATCGCCAGATGCCCGCACCAAAAACCTGGTTCGTTTCCATTATGCCGATAAGGAAGATGTGTTTGATGTGGTTACCTACCAAAAAGGCGGCCGGATTTTAAACATGTTGCGCAATTATTTAGGCGAAGCTGCTTTCTTTAAAGGATTAAACATCTACCTAAAAACAAACGCGTTTAAAAATGGTGAAGCACAGCAACTGCGTTTAGCCTTTGAAGAAGCCAGCGGCCTTGATTTAAACTGGTACTTTAACCAATGGTATTATGGTGCCGGTCACCCTATATTGGATATCAGCTACAAATGGGATGATGCTACTAAAACCCAAACCGTTTACCTGCAACAAAGCCAGGATGGCCAGATCTTTAAATTACCAATGGCCATTGATATTTATGCCGGCGGCAAAAAAACGCGCCATAAAGTTTGGATGAATGATCAAAACGATACCCTTACCTTTAAACTGGATGCCAAACCCGATTTGGTGAATGTTGACGGCGACAAAGTTTTATTGACTAAAAAAACAGACCACAAAACTCTGCAGGAGTACGCTTTTCAATATTTTAACGCTCCGCTTTATTTAGATAGGTTAGAAGCTATTAACGCTGCCGCCGACAAACAAACCGATAAAGACGGACAAAAAATATTAATTGCCGCCCTAAAAGATAAGTACTACGGCCTCCGCAGTAAAGCTATCAGAACTTTAAAATTGGATAACGATGCCATCCGCAACGCGGCGCAACCTATCCTGGCGCAAATGGCACAAACGGATGCTAACACCTTAACACGTGCAGCCGCCATTAAGGCATTAGGAGGTTTAAAAGCATCTGGCAACCTTAATATATTTAAACAAGCGTTAAGCAGCCAATCATATGCTGTGCAGGGAGCCGCTTTAAACGCTATTGCTTTGCTTGACGGACCGCAGGCCATGACATTGGCCAAAGGCTTCGAAAAAGACAATGAAGGTGGCCTTACCGCAGCCATTTTAGCTGTATATGCAACCAACGGCGGCGATGAGCAATGGCCATTTGTTAACAAGCAATATCATGAAAGCGGTCCGCAGGCCAGGTTTGACAGCATGCGTAAATACGCTTCATTGGCTGGTAGGGTTACCAATCCGGCATATGCGCAGCAAGGTATCAACGAGGTGAAAGCTTTTGGTATTACCTACAAAAGCCAGGGTGCAGGCGATGTAGTTATCAAAATGATCACCGACATTAAAGAGCAACGCCAGAAATTGAATGACGATGCATCTGTAAAAGTTGCTGATGAAGCTATCAAAGAGATTAACGACGCGAAGTAGATGTGCAGGTGTGCAAATTTTAGATGTGCAGATGATGAATAAATGAGATGTCATGCTGAACTCGTTTCAGCACCCCACTGGACAGATGTACTGCCTGAAGTATACTTAACATGTGAGGTGCCGAAACAAGTTCGGCATGACTTTGAGGTGTAGGATAACCCAATCTCCCCCCAAACAAAAAAGGTGTCTTATCGACACCTTTTTTGTTTTACTTAAACTCCTGCTTTTACATCCTGCATGTTGTAGTGTTTTAACACATCATCAGGTACACCGGTCCATTTGTTTGGTGAGTTGCCTACGTAGCCAATATCATCTATACCTATTTTGGTGGTATAAAAACCCGATGCGGTTAAATCGCGCATGCGGTTAAAAAAGGCTACACCCTGCGCCATTTCTGGTTTAGCTTTCGCCGGGTAGGCTATCATATCAACCAGTTCAATTTGCTGGGCTTTGCTGCAATCGGTAAATACTTTACCAAAGCGGTTAAGGCATTGCACATCTAACCAGCGCAAACCGCCACGCATGGGGGTTTTATGATCGGGGATATCTTTTACAATAAACTCAATAAATTCCGGCACCTTGGCATCAGATGCGCTGCCCGATTTTGCGTCTTTAGGGATAATGATATCGCCCAAAACAGTAATGGTGGCCATTTCTGCCGCGGTAAAAAACTTCTCGGCATGCAGTTTTTGATCGCGTTCAATTTCAAAAGCCTGCCTGCCAGCTTCGGCCTCGGCTGCTGCCGGGGTTTCTTCTGCCGGTTTAGTATCGGTTTTACAGGCTTCCAGTAATAATCCTGCCGATAGTGTGGTAAAGCCTAAAGCTTTAATGGAGTCACGTCTGTTCATGATATTTTATTGGGTTAGCTGTTAAACGTTAAGTGCTTTTCTCTGCTGTAAAATGTATTCGGCGGTACGCATGCTCATGGCCAGGATAGTCCAGGTTGCGTTTTTATCGCCCTGCTGTACAAACGGCGCGGCATCAACCACAAACAGGTTTTTACAATCATGTGCCTGGCACCATTTATTTAATGCCGATTTTTTAGGATCATCGCCCATACGAATGGTACCCACCTCATGGATAATTTTGCCCGGTGCCTCTAAACCGTAATTGGTTTCGGGGCCTTGCGGTGGGCCATAAATAGCGCCCATGTTGTGCATAATTTCCTGGAAGGTTTCCTGCATGTGTTTGGCTTGTTTAATCTCGTCATCGGCCCATTTATAATGGAAACGCAATACCGGGATACCGTATTTATCAACCACGTTTGGATCTATCTCGCAATAGTTATCATAACGGGCAATAGCGGTACCTCGGCCGGCCATACCAAACTGGGTGCCGTAAAAACGACGGTAATCTTCTTTCAAAGACGCGCCATAGCCACCGGCTTCATGTGGTTTACCATCTTTACCCGGTACCATACCATTCATGTTATGAATGCCGCCGCTAAAGCCGTATGATGGCATGTGCAAGCCGCCACCGTATTCAATATGGTAGCCGCGAGGGAAATCCAGTTTTTTATTATCTAACCACCATGGCGAGTAAATGTGCACACTGCCGGCACCATCTTCGTTATAGCGTTTACGATCCATCAGCTGTGGCAAAAAGCCGCCCGCGCTTGAACCTGTTGAATCATGTAAATAGTGACCAACTACGCCGCTGCTATTGGCTAAGCCGCCCGGGTGTGCCGCCGATTTTGAGTTCAATAAAATCCTGGCCGATTCGCCGGCACTGGCACCAAGGATTACCGTTTTGGCATTTACCTGGTACTCCTGTAAATCCTCGCGGTTTACGTAAGATACTCCTGTTGCCAGGCCTTCCTTATTGGTAATCACTTCGCGCACCATAGCGTTGGTGATCACTTTTAAATTACCTGTTTTTATCGCCGGGATCACCAAACATGATGATGCCGAGAAATCGCCATAAATTTTACAGCTGCGCCCGCACTGGCCGCAAAAGAAACAGGCACCACGGTCTTTATTATTTGGTAAAGCTTCTGTCAAAACCGCACCACGACCAGGGATAATAGTTACCCCTGCTTTTTTGGCTCCGTCAACAATGTAAAGCTCATTAAGTCTGGGCTTTGGCGGCGGTAAAAAGATGCCATCCGGCTCGTTCTCCAGGCCTTCTTTGGTGCCATAAACACCTATCATTTTGTCAACCTTATCGTAAAAAGGTTTTACCTCTTCGTAAGTAATTGGCCAGTCGTCAGTTAGGCCATCTTTAGCCTTAAAATCATGCGGCCCCATACGTAAAGAAATACGGCCCCAGTGATTGGTACGACCGCCTAACATACGTGAGCGGAACCAGAAAAATTCAGTTTTATCTTTGGTGGTGTAAGGCTCGCCTTCAATTTGCCAGCCACCAAAGGCAGCGTCAAAATCGCCAAACGGGCGGGTAGTACCAGCGCCACGGCGCGGCGACTCCCATGGCCACTTTAACTGGGCCGAATCTTTTTGCGGATCGAAATAGGCACCCGCCTCCAGCATCAGCACTTTAACACCGGCGTGGGCTAAAACATAACCCGCCATACCACCACCGGCACCAGAACCAACAATAACTACATCGTACGTTTCTGATGATTTTTTAATTTGTAAATCGCTCATATTATCTCAAAAATATCCTTGGTTTAAAACAGGAAAAATGCACACCAAAGGCATGCATTATAAAATGGCATTAACGCTATAAATATATTGAACGCTATGCGTAAAACACGTTTATGTTAAAAATTATTACAGTTGTTTAATTTTGATTTTGCGGAACGCTACTACGTGCCCATGATCCTGCAAAGCGATGTGCCCTTTAGGGTAAGCGGCAAAATCGGCCCAGGTTTTAAACTTGCTGTTGGCTATCATGGTTTTCCATTCGTCGCTGCCCATTTGGGTATCAACTATCTGGGTACCGTTTAACCAAAAAGTAAGGTGACCGTCTTTTTTACGCAGTTTTACTTTGTTCCATTCGCCGGCAGGTTTGCAAACATCGGCCGATGGCGCTTTCATATCATATAATGAACCTGCCAGGTGGTTGGCTTTTTTATTGTCTTCGGCATCTTTATTATCCAATACCTGCATCTCTATGCCGGTTTGGTAGGTAGCGCCAAATTTAGGGTCTTCATGAACACCGAAAATAATGCCGCTGTTGCCGGTTTTCTCAATGTTCCACTCCAGGGTAAGTTCGTAGTTTTCGTATTCTCCGTCGGTAACCAGGTCGCCTTGTTGTTCGGCTTTCGGGTCCAGGGTTAAAGCGCCGTCAACCACTTTCCATGCGCCTGCTCCTGTTTTCAGGTAGGTGTGCCAGCCGGTGGTAGTTTTGCCGTCGAACAAGGTTTTTGTTTGCGCCGACGAGCTAAAATAAAGCGCAGGGACAGCCAAAAGGCTAAGTAAGATCTTTTTCATCGATAGTTGTTTAGTAAATTTATGCAGATACTTTTTTAGGTGGCTAAAGATATCGGCTTTTTATTAATGCTAAAACGATTATCGTAAAAATAAATTACAAACAGCTGTGAATGGCTTTGTAAAAATGTGGATAGATTGGTTGATCAGTTTGCAGCAGGCCGCTTGCAGTGGGCAGTTTTTTTCTGAACCTGAATTTATCGAATAAAAGAATTATCCAAACTTTATGAAACCTTATTGTTGGTTTTCCGAATAACGATGGGTTTTAAACCCATCGTTATTCGGAAAACTGCAAACTGCAAACTGCAAACTGCAAACTGCAAACTGCAAACTGCAAACTGCAAACTGCAAACTGCAAACTGCAAACTGCAAACNGCAAACTGCAAACTGCAAACTGCAAACTGCAAACTGCAAACTGCAAACTGCAAACTGCAAACTGCAAACTGCAAACTGCAAACCGCAAACCGCAAACCGCAAACTGCAAACCGCAAACCGCAAACTGCAAACCGCAAACTGCAAACTGCCTACTAATGCTTATGATACCCAAAGGACAACCCAGCAGCTAAACCAATCGTAACGTAGCCGTAGCTATCCTGGAAAGATTGGTTGTAATCATCCTGGCCGCGATAGCCGCCGCCAATTACCAGGGCCGAGCCTTGCATGAACGGGAACGAGTAGTAATATTTAAGACTAACGTTTAAGCGTTTTTTGATATCAATGGCCGAGTAGTTATCATATTTATCGGCTATGTAGGTAAAATCAAACTGGATACGCTGCCAGTTGGCATAGGTTTTATGGCCCGCTTCCAGCGGGTCATTATACGCCTTGATAAAATTGTAAACGCGACCACCATTTATCCTGATAAAGCCGTAGTGATCTTTCAAACCTTCGGATAAGCCCAGGTTAAACAAACCGGCATGCACTTCCAAACCAAGGTTATCGTAACGGTCGGTAATTACATCTTTTTTATCAACCCTTTTACCCGTAAAATAGGTAAGAGTGTAAAAGTTGGTGGTAAATTTACCGTCAAGAGTGTTGAACGTGCCGTCGGGATTTTCTGATGGACCGCGGGCACCGTTAGAGTGGTGCGAGTAGCCGAATGAGAAGAATTTAGGATTAAAGGTATCCTCATTAACCCTGAAAAATACCGACGCCCCCGGCATATAGCTTGGCGACTTTACCGGCGCCCCCTCAGATGACAGCAAGCGGATTTTTACCCTTGGCGTAAACACAAACATAAACCGTGAGTTTGGCGAACTGAACAGGATAAAGTTTGGAGCCAGATCTGCCGTTAGTTGTGTTTTTACTTTATTGAAGTATTCGTTGCCACCAAAAGACAGGCGTAGGTTTTCTTCATAAATACTGCCAAAATTATGGTTGATGATGCGCTTTTTAAGCAATGCCGAATCGGGGTTTTCAACCTGCTGGTTTACTTTGATGGTATCAGCAGTAGCGGCGTTCGCGGTAAAATTATATGTAACTAATACAAAAGTCAGCAATGCCAATGCACGTAAAGTCAATCTGTTAAAAGACGCTTTTAGAGGTAAAAATGTAATCAATTTAGTAAGTATAAATTTGTGTATAGCCGTGAGTGTTTAGATAATAAGCAGGGTGACCGAACACTTTAAAAATTGTGTGCAATATTAGTTATTATTCATTTTTATAGGTAGATAACAGTGTCAGGTAAGCGTCAATGTTATGGTTTTACTGAAATACGGGGTAAAAGCGCTTAAGGTTTTACAGTAACATTACAGTTGATGGCTTTTTGTTGGCAATTACCTACACATAGCCAGTCTATAAAATCCTGAATTGTTGATATTTATAGTTTAAAAAACATTTGCTTTTGATTGCTATTCGTTATATTTGATTGAAAGCCAATCCTAAAATTAAACCTCAGTATCATGATCAAAGTTTCAAACATCCTTGCCCGTAAGGGAGGTGGTGCCATCAGTATTGATGCCGGTACTTCCGTTTTAGAAGCGTTAGAGTTAATGGCCGATAAAAATATCGGCTCGGTAGTGGTAACCGACGGCGGCGAATACGTTGGTTTGCTTACCGAACGCGATTACGCCCGTAAGGTTATCCTGAAAGGAAAATCATCGCACGAAACCCTGGTACGTGAGATCATGAGCACCGGCCTGCCCCGCATCCTGCCCGAAAACTCCATTGAAACCTGCATGCACATCATGAGCGAAAGCAATATCCGCTACCTGCCGGTTTTTCGTGCCGATAAGCTGATCGGGATAATCTCTATTAATGATTTGGTAACGGAGACAATTTTATCTCAGCAGGAAACCATTGAGCAGTTGCGGGGGTATATACATTCTTGATTTCGGAATTGGGAATTGAGATTTGGGATTTATAGCCATAAATCATATCATTCCGAATCTTAAAACCCCTGGTTTAGAAAGTGGGAATGGCATAGAACCACCTTCTCCGCCCTGTCATGCTGAGGTACGAAGCATCTATTCGCGAACTATTCAGAGCGAATAGGAATGGCGTAGAATAGATCCTTCACTGCGTTCAGGATGACAGAATTTAAAAATATGTCATAGATAGCAACGAAGCATCTATTCGTGAATTTGCGGGACGAATAGGAATGGTGTAAAATAGATCCTTTACTGCGTTCAGGATGACAGACTTTTTACGATATAATAATGAGCAGCAAAAAAACATTCGCGAACCTTTCCACCTGCTTTAAAAGCCCCACTATCACCATAAATAGCTATATCCCGTTTAAATTTCATACCTTGCATAATTTACTTATAAGATATAGTGACTTTTCAGGATTTTAATTTCAACGAACAACTATTTGAGGGTGTGCAGAGTATGGGTTTCACCACCCCTACGCCTATACAGGAAATGGCCATCCCTGCAATTTTAGCCGGGCACGACCTTATTGCCTGCGCCCAAACGGGTACGGGTAAAACCGGGGCCTATTTGCTGCCCGTGCTAAACCATATATCCGGTACGGCCAAACACCAAACCAGTGTGCTTATTTTAGCACCAACCCGCGAGCTTGCCCAACAGATAGATCAACAGGTAGAAGGCCTGGCCTATTTTACCGGTGTAAGCTCTATTGCCGTATTTGGCGGTGGCGATGGCATGGCTTATGAGCAGCAACGCCGTGGCATTCAAAATAATGTGAACATCATTATCGCTACGCCCGGCAGGTTAATTGCCCACCTTACATCGGGTGTATTAAAGCTTAATCACCTTACCCATCTGATACTGGACGAAGCCGACCGCATGCTGGATATGGGTTTCAGTGATGATATTATGAAGATCATCAGCTACCTGCCTAAAACAAGGCAAACGCTGCTGTTTTCGGCTACTATGCCAGGTCGTATCCGGTCGTTGGCTAAGGCTATTTTGAAAGATCCGCAACAGATCAATATCGCTATTTCGCAACCTGCCGTTGGGATTGATCAGCAAATCTATCGCGTACATGATCAGCAAAAAACACCTTTATTACAGCTCATACTGCGCGATTCATCGTATTCAAGTACCATTATTTTCGCCTCCCGTAAGGAGATCGTAAAATCGCTATACAAAGAGTTAAAGGCTGTAAAGATTAACGCCATGGCCTTCCACTCCGATTTGGAGCAGAAGGAACGCGAGGAAATCCTGCTTAAATTCAAAAATAAACAGTTGCCGGTTATCATCGGTACCGATGCCCTTTCGCGCGGTATTGATGTGGAAGGCATCGACCTGGTGGTTAACTATGATGTGCCCGGCGATCCGGAAGATTATATCCACAGGATCGGTCGTACGGCGCGTGCCGCCACTACCGGCACTGCCATCACCTTTGTAAACCACCGTGATGAGCGCAAGCTTAAAAACATTGAGCAACTGATGGAGCGCGCTATCAGGGTGGTGGGCATACCAGATGAACTGGCCGCTATTCAGCCGGCGCCACAATCGGCCCAATCTGATGATAAGCGCAAGCCTAACCGGCCTAATAAACGCTGGGGTAAAAAGAAACCAAAAAACAATAACGGCAATACAAGCAGCCCATCGTAGAGACGCAATATTTTGCGTCTCCCATGTGCAAATCAATGCTGCAAAGCCGCTCTGTAAAGCCGGAGAAGCAAAATATTGCGTCTCTACCAGAAAATTGGTTTAGCTTTTCAACTAAACCAATTTAGCTGTTATATTAGCGCCATTATAAAACTCCTATTATGAAAAAAGGCATCTGCAAAATCCTTTTAGCAACGGCTTTGGTTGCTGCAATAGTCGCGCCTGCAAAACAGGCGCTGGCACAAAATAAAAAAACATCGGGCAACCCGGTAGTTGAAGGCTGGTACGCCGACCCGGAAGCTAAAATTTTCAATAAACAATATTGGCTATACCCCACCTACTCGGCCAAATACAATGAGCAGGTGTTTATGGATGCTTTTTCATCGCCCGACCTGGTACATTGGACCAAACATCCGCGCATTGTTGATACCAGTGGTGTTAAATGGGTACGCCGCGCACTTTGGGCACCGGCAGTTACCGAAAAGGATGGCAAGTACTACATTTTCTTCGGCGCCAACGATATTCAAAACAATAACGAAAAAGGCGGCATTGGTGTAGCCGTTGCCGATAATCCGGCCGGGCCATTTAAAGATTACCTGGGCAAACCTTTGGTAGACCAGATCATCAACAAAGCGCAACCTATTGACCAGTTTGTTTTTAAAGATGATGACGGCCAATACTATATGATATACGGTGGCTGGGGCCAGTGTAACATTGTAAAACTTAAAAACGATTTTACAGGCCTTATCCCCTTTGACGATGGCGTTACCTACAGAAAAATAACCCCCGAGGGTTATGTAGAAGGTCCGGTTATGTTTAAACGTAAAGGAAGATATTATTTTATGTGGAGCGAGGGCGGCTGGTCAGGTCCGGACTACCGCGTGGCTTATGCCGTGGGCGATACCCCATTTGGTCCGTTTAAACGGATAGCTACCATTTTAAAACAGGACGCCAGTATTGCCACCGGCGCAGGCCACCATTCGGTAATCAATGTGCCTGGCACCGATGAATGGTATATTGTGTACCACCGCCGCCCGTTAACGGAAACCGACGGCAACCACCGTGTAATGTGCATTGATAAAATGTATTTTGATAAGGATGGCTTAATTCAGCCGGTGAAGATCACCAATGAAGGTGTTACCGCAAGGAAGATCAAATAAAACAGGTTGTTTTAAACAATAAAAGTTTAGGGCCGTCATTCACAAAATGATGACCCTAAAACTTGCCTTTAATTTTAAGCTAATGGCTATATTTGATGTGTGAAACTCATCATCATGTTCAACAAAAAAACAATAGCCTTATTAAGCTTAATTATACTTTCATTCGTCGCCTGTAAAAATCACTCTAAGTTTGACAGGGATGACTGGAACGACGGCGACGGACTTACCTTTGCCTATCGCCCAAAAATGGTTGATGATCTTTTGGAGAATTACAAGCTGAAAGGATTAAAATACCAGCAGGTTGTTCATTTGCTGCACCGCCCGCAACAAAGCAACCCCACCCAAATGATTTATGAACTTGATGAAATACTTAAGCCCGGCACCCCTCACTATGTGAAACAGCTTATTTTAACCATGAAAGATTCTGTTGTGGTTGATGCCAAGGTTTACGAGCATACGGATAAGAAGATATGATCAACACCATAATATTTGACCTGGGCGCGGTTTTAATTGACTGGAACCCGCATTACATGTACCGCAGCATTTTTGACAATGAGCAGGAAATGCTGGATTTTTTGGCCAACGTTTGCACACCCGACTGGAATGAGGACCAGGATGCAGGCCGGTCATTACAGGAAGGTACAGATATACTGGTAGCTAAATTCCCGGAACATGAGGCCAACATCCGCGCCTTTTACAGCCGTTGGATAGAGATGCTGGGCGAACCATTTCATGGCACTGTTGAGATTTTTAGACGGCTAAAAGAAAGTAAGCAATATAAGATATACGCGCTCACCAATTGGTCGGCCGAGACTTTTCCATTTGCTGTCGCTCGTTTTGATTTTTTAACCTGGTTTGATGGCGTGGTAGTATCCGGTACCGAAAAAATGCGTAAACCAACACCCGCGTTTTATCAGATCCTTTTAGATAGATACCAGGTTAACGCCACCGAAGCTTTATTTATAGACGATAATTACCGTAATGTGCTTGCCGCCGAGGTGATGGGCATTAAAAGTATCCATTTTAAATCGGCAGAAGAATTAGAGGTTGAATTGAATGGGTTAGGGATATTGTAAGCCCTACCCCAGCAAATCAATCATACTCATATCAAACTCGGGTTTAAAGGTATACCTAAGTTGTATCAATCCGCTCGAATAGCTTTCGCTGCCTAAAAACATCAGGTTGGCGCGTTCCTTTATATTGAATAATGCCTTACCGCCGCCCAGGATCACCGGGTGTACCGATAGGATAAACTCATTGATCTGCTTATGATCTATAAAGGCCGATACCAGTTGGGCACCGCCAAACAGCCAGATATTGCCACCTGCTGAATGCCTGATTTCATTTACACGCGCCTCAAAATCGGCAGAGCGGATAATTTCTGCATTGCCTTCAACGGCTGTTAAAGTATCTGTAAACACATACAACTTAAGCGCGGCAAATAATTCCGGACCGGCAGCCAACAACGTTTCATAACTTTTACGCCCTAAAAAAATAGCATCTGAATTGTTCAAAAACTCCGTCATCCCATAATCCTGGTCGTTAAAGCACCAATCATACTCGCCATTGGGCCCTTCAATAAAACCATCAAGGCTCATGGCCAGGTTTAAAATTACTCTTCGCATGTGGTAAAATTGTTTAAAAGCACAGGAAACACCATTAGCTTGCATACATGACAAAACTCCATAATCCCAATGTTATGCCGAACTTGTTTCGGCAACCCATTTGCTGAGTGTACACCATGCAAGCGGCTCATCCTGTGCGGGCCTGAAACAAGTTCAGGATGACTTTAATTTAGGATTTCTGAATCATCAGTTTATTCCGCCTCACCCTGGTGTTTTTCCTGCCATTGTTTGGCAAATGATTTTTCGGCAACTACAGGCATTTCTTTTAGATGCCCCCAGGTTTTCTTAAAGAAAAATTTGAGGAAAAAGTTTTTCATTTTGCCACCAAAAAAATCCATGGTGCTGCGTTTAAGCATGCCTTTTTTCCAGGCGGCCCAGCCCCAGCGCTCTTTAGTTGTAACCAGGTTTTCGTTAACGGCATCCCGGCGGTTAAGCAGCAGCATCTTATGGATATCAATTTTTACCGGGCAAACCTCGGTACAACTACCACAAAGACTTGAGGCATAACTCAGGTGCTTAAACTCGGCCATGCCATTGGTATGGGGGGTTATGATAGAGCCTATAGGCCCACTATAAGTAGTGTTATACGTATGGCCGCCAATGTTCTGATAAACCGGGCAAACATTGAGGCATGCGCCGCAACGGATGCAGTATAAGCCCTGGCGCTGTTCTTTTTGGGCAAGCAGGTTGGTGCGCCCGTTATCTACCAATACCACATACATTTCTTCCGGCCCATCAGTTTCATTGCCCTGGCGCGGACCGCTTAAAATGGTATTATAAACCGTTAAGTTTTGCCCTGTGCCATGGGTTGATAACATAGGCCAAAACAAATCCAGATCGGTAATAGACGGGATAATTTTTTCAATACCCACAACTGCGATATGGATGCGGGGGAACGAGGTGCATAAACGCGCGTTTCCTTCGTTTTCGCTGATGGCTACGCTCCCGGTATCTGCTAACAGGAAATTAGCTCCGGTAATGCCAACATCGGCCTGCAGGTATTTATCGCGCAGTAATTCACGTGCTTTGAGGGTGAGCTGCTCTGGCGTGGCATCAACCGGGGTACCAAAGTGCTGGTTAAATAACCTTGCAATATCCTCTTTGCTGAGGTGCATGGCCGGGGTAACAATATGGTAAGGGGCCTGGCCCAATAACTGCACAATGTATTCACCCAGGTCGGTTTCTAATGATTCAATACCGTTTTGTTTCAGAAATTCATTCAGGTGAATTTCTTCGGTCACCATTGATTTTGATTTTACTACCGTTTTGGCTTTGGTCCGCTGAATGATGTTCAGGATTTCGCGGTTAGCTTCTTCGGCATCATTAGCCCAGATCACTTTGCCACCACGGCGCTGAAAATTGCTTTCAAACTCTGGTAAAAACTTATCCAGGTTTTCCATCACCTTCCATTTGATCACATGCCCCTTCTTTTTGGCATTATCAAGGTTGGCTATCCGTGAAATTCCGCTGGTAGCCGCAGCGCTATACTTATCAATGCTGTTATTGATAATACGGCGATGATCCAAATCAAACGCCTTCTCTTCCGATGTAACTAAAAAATCTTCGGCGGTGCTACCCATATATGCGAAAGTAGCGTTTTTTGTTAAAAGTTGGTGGGTTGGGTTGGATTAAGTGAGTGGTTGATTAAGTTAGATTAGGTTGATTGAGTTGGATTGAGTTATTAAAAAAGAAAAGCGACCAGCAAAATATGCTCGTCGCTTTTCTTTTTATGTGGTTTATTAGTGAACTGCGGTTGAAAGGAGCCAATCACCTTTGTTTATTAGGTGAACTTAATCTAACCTATTCAACTCACTCAACCTAATCCAACTCACTCCAACCCAATCAACTATTTCCCGTCAACAACAGGTTTCTTATCCCTGTTTGCAAGTTCCCAGCCGGTGTAAAATACCAGTTGAGCACGTTTAGCTAATAATGGGAAATTGATTTTGCTTACCTCGTCGCCAGGCTGATGGTAATCGGCATGTACACCGTTAAAGTAAAATATAATTGGTACGCCATGTTTGGCAAAGTTGTAATGATCGCTCCGGTAGTAAAAACGGTTTGGATCATTAGGATCGTCGTATTTATAATCCAGCTTTAAGTGGGTATAAGTATCGTTTGCTTTTTCGCCAATATCATGCAAATCCTTACTTAACATAGCCGAACCAATTGGATACACATAGTTAGCAGAATCGGCTTTGCCAATGTACTCTTCACCAACTCTGCCGATCATATCAATATTTAAATCGGTAATGGTGTTAGCCAAAGGATAAATAGGATGATCGGTATAATACTCAGAACCAAGCAATCCTTTCTCTTCGCCTACGTTACCCAAAAACAATACACTGCGACGCGGACCGTGGCCATCTTTTTTTGCCTGCGAAAACGCGCGGGCAATTTCAAGGATGCCGGTAGTACCAGAGCCATCATCATCGGCACCGTTATTCACTTTATCTTTCGCGTTAGGATCATTCACCAAACCAATGTGATCATAATGGGCCGAAAATACCAACACCTCATCTTTCAAATCGGTGCCTGGCATAAAGCCAACTACGTCAACCGCTTTAACATCGCTACGCTCATTACCATAGGTGGCAACAAAATCGGCTTTTGCAGTTACCACAGGGGTGGTGGCAGCTGCTGCTTTTAAATCGGCATATGTTTTCCCGGTTGATTTTACCAATTCATCGGCTACAGCCGGGGTTACCATTAACACAGGTACTGAAGCTTTAGGCGCTTTTACTTCTTCCTTTATAGTTAAACGCGGGCTGGTAACGTTTCGGCCATAACGCTTTAACATAGCAGTAAGTTCGCCATTGGCGGCAACAATGGCAAGCGGGTTTTTGCTTTGCAGATTTTTAACGATGGCCATGCGTGCGGTGCTCATACGGGGTGCCGTATTTGGCGTTTTACCGGCCTCTGGTTTATCCTCGTTAATCCACAATACAATTTTGCCAACCAGGTCGGTTGAGCCAATTTCACTTTCGGTGCCGTAACCTACAAAAACAATATCGCTTGTTTTGATGCTGTTATCAGATACGCTTCCGTTAGGGAAAAAGTCTTCGCCCAGGGTAAAAGCTTTACCGTTAACGGTAAATGCCGATACTTTTAACACGCTTTGTACCAATGGTACATCAAAAAAATACGATCCGTTTACAGGAGCCTGTAAACCTAATTTTTTAAACTCGCCGGCAATGTAGTTAGCGGCTTTTTCGGCACCCGGCTTACCGGTTTCACGACCTTCAAATGCGTCAGACGCCAGGATGCTCAGGTGTCTTTTAGCGTCTTCGGCGCTAATCAGCTTCCCATACTTCATAGCAGTAGGGTTTTGCTGCGCAAAGGCATTTACAGCCAAAGCCGTAGAAAATGCCAACAGTGTTACTTTTTTCATTTATGATAATTAATTAGTCAGTTTCTCTTTAGTCATTGGTCAATGGTCAGTAGTCATTGGGAACTTGCAAAGAGGCTGTTCCTGTCCTTCTGTCTCCATCGTTATATCCTTGCTCCTTTGTCCAATAGTCCGCTGGTCTCAAAGTCCAATAGTCTCAAAGTCTCTCAACAAGATATTTTCCCTACTCTCGTAGCATGCCTGCCGCCTTCAAAATCGGTGGTTAAAAATGCTTTCACAATTTTTTGGGCTTCATCAATACTGATAAAACGGGCGGGGATACATACAATATTGGCGTTGTTATGGCTGCGGGCCAGTACGGCTAATTCTTCGTTCCAGCAGATGGCGGCACGGATGCCCTGGTGCTTATTTGCGGTGATGGCTACACCATTGGCGCTGCCACAAACCAGGATACCCAGGTCGTATTCGCCACTTTCAACTGCCGATGCAACGGGATGGGCAAAATCGGGGTAATCAACTGAGGTATTGGAGTATGTGCCGAAATCCTTTAATTGATCTGCCTCGAAACCGGCAGCTAAAGCTTCTTTATAATCAAATCCGGCATGGTCTGCCCCAATAGCTATTTTTAACCCTTTGTTCATCTGTTAATACTTTTTTGCGAATATGCAAAATTCAGATGACAGATGCGCAGGTTTCAGATGCGCAGATTTTTAATAAGAAGATTGTTACAATATTGGGGTGGGGGCCATGCGGGAAGATGGCTTAAAATGAAGTAGACCCGAGACTTACGAAGTTTTAAAAACTTCGTAAGTCTTTCGCCGTGTTGTTATCTCCTCTTTCAAGGTACAGGAGCTTTATAAAATGTCTATTTCTAAGTTGTTACGCATCCTTACATTTATCCTTACACTTCTCTATCACTTCTAAATAATAGTTTTCGTAAACCGGTAATATCGTTGATAGATCGAACTGCTTGGCGCGGGCCAGGGCATTATCTTTAAATTGCTCCAGGCGGGCTTCATCTTCTAAAATGTAGATAGCTTTTTCGCCCATAGTTTCAACATCGCCAACATCGCAAAGGAAACCGGTTTCGCCGTTAACGTTTAACTCCGGTAAACCGCCGGCATTACTGCTAATCACGGGTACTTTGCAGGCCATGGCCTCCAAGGCGGCCAAACCAAAACTTTCAGATTGTGATGGCATCAGGAACAAATCGGCTACAGAAAGTATTTCTTCAATAGCGTCCTGTTTACCTAAAAAGCGTACGTTATCGGTAACACCCAAATCGCGGCAAAGGTACTCGCAGCCAGAGCGCTCGGGGCCATCGCCAACCATCAACAATTTAGATGGAATTTTTTTTACCACTTTGGCAAATATCTTGATCACATCTTCGGTACGTTTTACCTTACGGAAGTTGGAGGTGTGCACCAATATTTTTTCGCCGGCGGGCGCAATGGCTTTTTTGAAATGATCTTTGGCTTTAAGACTGAAACGGTTGAGATCAATAAAGTTAGGAATCACCTTAATATCGTTCTCGATCTCAAAGAATTTATAAGTGTCTTCGCGCAGGTTTTCAGATACGGCAGTTACACCGTCCGATTTATTGATAGAGAATGTTACTACCGGTTTAAACGTACGATCCTTCCCAACGAGGGTAATATCGGTACCGTGCAGGGTGGTAACCACGGGAATATAAATACCGTAGGTCATCAAAATTTGCTTAGCCATAAACGCTGCCGAAGCATGCGGAATGGCGTAATGCACGTGCAGCACATCTAACTTTTCGTGACGTACCACATCAACCAGCCTGCTGGCCAGGGCCAGTTCATAGGGTGGAAAATCAAACAAAGGGTAATTGCTTACCGAAACCTCGTGGTAAAAAAGGTTTTCGGAAAAGAGGTCTAACCGGGCTGGCTGGTTATAGGTAACAAAATGTACCTGGTGACCGCGGTCTGCAAGGGCTTTACCAAGTTCAGTGGCAACAACCCCGCTTCCGCCAAAGGTTGGGTAACAAACAATTCCGATCTTCATTTATGTTGGATAATTGGACGCAAGTTTAACAGCAATTTATTTGAAATGTGTTAACACTGTGTAAAATGATTTAACTTAGTTAAGTTGCTTTTGCCAATATTTACATTTACCAATACTACCCATTATGGATAACGCTATAAATTTAACAATCAACGCTATACAACATATCGGCATCCCGGTTACCAACGTTGCCGTGTCGCAGCTTTTTTACAATCGGCTTGGTTTTACCAACGTGATGGAGGCCCCGTTTACCGATAACGGCGGCAAGGGCACCTGTGTAATGATGCAACGCGGAAATATGATCATGGAGCTGTATCAATTACCTGAAGCCGGACTGGCGGAGATTAAGACGAGAGGCAATGGCCACATAGATCACGTAGCTTTTGATGTAAGCGACATTGATGAAGCGTTTAAAGTAATAACAGCGGCCGGTTTTAATGTATTGGAGCCCGAGCCGGTTTTCCTGCAATTCTGGAAAAACGGCTGCAAATATTTTAACATCACCGGCCCGGATGGGGAACGGCTGGAGTTTAATCAGATTTTGTGAGACTTTGGGACGATGGGACTATTGGACTTTTAGACAAAGGAGCAAAGACTTAGGGACAAAAAATAAAGCAGGCTTTGGGGTGGGATGCTTGGGCTGGGTAACTTTTGGAAAACTTATCCCGAATATCTTTTGCGCCCAAAAGAAATCACCTGATATAAATCTCTCCGGGTTTAGCGTTTGCTGGCCGGGGCGAGTGAATGCCACCTTTGCGTGCTCCCGGCGCAAGTGTCCATACATTAATGGCCGTTACTTCACCTTTGGCGTCCCTTAGTACGTTTATTTCAAAAACAGATTGCGTGCTTACCAGCAGGCTTGGGTCGTTAATATAGAAACCGTCGACTGCGAATTTTACATCGCCTTTAATATCCAGCCATTGTTTAATATCATCGAAAGATTTGGCCGGTACTTTAATGCCATCTTTAAGGGTAATCATTATAATACCATATTTACCGAGGTTTTTAAGTCCGGGCGGGATATTGTCCTTGTCTTTAAAAACGTTGATGGATTTAATATCATTGGGGTTAACATTTAAGGCGCCGATGATATGATCGTTAATAACAATTAAGGGGTTATCCACCCTTGCATCAGGCAAATGTTTATAAACGGTATCCTGTAAAGTATCTCGTTGTGCCATAGTAGCGGTGGCACAACTGCATAACATGATTAACAGAATCGCTTTCCTTAATGATTTCATTTGATGTAGTTTTATGGATAGATGCTAATACAAGCTAATTTCCATAAACAAAATCAGATAATTTATAAAAAAAGCATTAGCTATATCGCATTGGTTATCCACCAGGTATTCCCAAACGGATCTTTAACACCTGCGCTACGGCCGTACGACTGATTTGCCGGCGGCATAATATTTTCGGCGCCATTGTCAAGAGCCTTCTGATAGGTTTCATCGCAGCTATCTACATAAATAAACATGCCCGCGTTTTGCTGCGCATAGGTGTCGGTACAATCGGCAAACATAATGGTGCTGCCTTTTACATTTACCTCGGCATGCATAATAGTGGTTTCGTCGCGCATGGATTTGTACTGTTCGGTTGCTTCGAACACGTTTTGCATAAACTCAATAAATTTGCCGCCATCTTTTACAACAAGGTATGGCATAATGCGCTGGTAATTTTCGGGAATACTTTTTTGGCCTTCCATAATGATTTGTTTTTAAACAAATGTAGCGGGTAGCTACTATCCGAAATTGGAAAAATCGGACATCTTTTTAATTGGGGACTGGGTTAACAAAACCATGCACCGTAGCCCCCTTGTATAATGACTATCACTCAACCCACTGCTTTTAACAACATAGGATAAGTCTACGGCGGAGTTTTTTGACTTTTGAATTTTTACTTTTGAATTTCACTTACAAACTTATAAACCCTTCGGCCTTACCCGAAAAATAAAAACCCGGATGGTAGCCTGTAAATTCCTTCACATCATGAATAAAGTGCGATTGATCATAGTACCCGCAATCGAGCGCTATTTGGGTTAGCGTTTTGTGGTGGTCATATTGTTGTATAGCATCATGCAGGCGCACCAGGCGCAGGTAGGTTTTAGGACTAAAGCCCGCGTAGGTTTTAAACTGCCTGTTAAACTGCCTTACCGATAAGTTGTAAGTGCTGGCCAGTTGCTCAACAGTTGGGTTATGATTAGCATGAATGAGTTCCCTGATAGCAATTACCATCCTATCGTCCTTTAATATGCCTTTCTTTAACCTGTTTATCAAAAAGGTTGATAATATAACAGCCCGCTGCTGATTATCGGGAGCAAGCATCATCTGCTCTTCAAGCAATTGGCCGGCTTTACCTAAAAAGGTATCATAATCTAAAGCAAGGTTGCTGGTTTCGCTTGCCGGTACGCCAAACAAACGTGGTACCGCGAAGGGATAAATATAAGCGCCAAAAATGCCGAAACTTTGCGTGGTTACAAAACGCCGGTACCTGTTGGTTTGAAACTGAATGCCCGAGGGACCGCCATTATCTGTGCCGCTGTCGGTGATCTCATCGAAAACAGACTTGTAATGAAAAACCATTTCGGTACAGCCATCGGCAACAGAGCGGTAAACATACTGCTCCTCACCCGGCGCAAGCTCATGCTCCAGCACCCAGTAAAACCTTACATAAGGTTTTAAAATATCAGGCGGCTCAATGGTGTAGTAATTCACTTCAATGGTATATTTCCAGGTATTGAAACTGTTTCGCTTAATAAAGCTACTGTTTATTTTTATTTTCCGCGTTCGTCCTTTAAAACATACCTTTAGGCAACTAAACTTATCACCATGATATTTACTTACGGAACGGGATTTTACGGTAAAATTGCAACCCATAATGATCAATGGATAGAGACTAAATTCTTCCACATTATGTTTATTCCGCTTTTTCCTATCGGCTCTATGTATGTTACGGCTTCGGAGTTTAAGCGCCGGGGCGGCCTTGATATTGATACCAATTCAAAAAGCGTTTTAGCCACTTACGCCCGCCTGTTTACTTTCCTGGCAGCCGCGATTACCTTCTTCATTGCATTTACAAATAACCTCAACTTTGTTTATTTTATGGCTATGGCCATACCCTTTGCCGCTTTATGGGTGTACTTTTGTTTCTTTTATGGCAAAGCCAAAAAAAGCGATTTGCCATTAAGGGATAAAGTTGGGAGTATTACCGGTTATTACGCTTTGCCTCATTATTTTGATCATTCTTTTTTGTATCTGAAACTTGATGCATTTGAAAAAGAGTACAAACGAATATATCCCGATAGTAACTGGCAAACCGATTTGATGAGCGATGATGTTGAGATTGCCGACGGCAGAAAACGTTTACTATTTGGTATTGCTTTATTTAATTGTGTAATTAATAACTCGCCCGAAAACGATGAGCTATATTACAAGGCCGACGCGCTTTACCAGTTGCCTTAACATGTAAGCTTTATAGGCACCTAAAAACCGTATAATAATCTTATTTTTAATCATATGAAATTTGAGAAAGCGGTACCCATACTTTATTCCACAGATGTGGTGCAAAGTTTAAATTACTACGTTGAAAAGTTAGGCTTTGATGAAAAATGGGAATGGAACAGTCCGCCCGATTTTGGCGGCGTGGTAAAGGGCGAGGTGCAGATCTTTTTTTGTAAGCAAAACCAGGGCAATCCTGGCACCTGGCTTTCTATATTTGTTGATAATGTTGACGAGTTTTATGAGGATGTAAAGTCCCGCGGCGCTAAAATACTTTCGGTACCCGATGATAAACCCTGGTATGTAAGAGAAATGCTGATTGAAGATCCCGATGGGCACATCATCCGTTTTGGACATGGTATCGAGTGTGATTGAAGTGCCAACTCTACTTTTCCAACTCCGACTCAGCCTGCGTTGTAAAAGCAACAATTTTCCAACTTCCATGGTCAAGTAAAAGCTGTATATTATCCATACCCGGCTTTCTTTTGCTTGCTTCATGCGGTACTATGGCTTTAAAAACTACGGTTACATTAGCTACGTTTTCAGTTCGTGTAATAGTAGCGCTTATGATGTTTTCCTGGTAACCGGTCTTTTTTATTGGCGAACTAATGATATACGCTTTATAATCGGCAATAAATTGCTCCACATTCACACCAGTGCGTTTCACACCAGGTGCCGGTGCTGCCACAAACGTTGCCCCGGGTAGGGAAAGGGTTTTAATTATTGCCCATTGCGGTTGGTATCCTGCTTTGAAACTAAAAGCCTTGTAAAGGGAATCAACTGTTTTTCTGATGTTGGCTGCACTACCGGGTGTTTGATTTAATGGAAATGCTACTTTCCAGGAAGCAAACATTAAAAAAATAGAAGCGATGACTATTTGTTTTGTAAGTACAACTATTTTCATGATGAAAGATAAGAAAATAAGCGGGGCTTTGACTACAACCCCACCTGCCGCCCTCTTATTACCTTGTTATTTATTGGGATAAACATCAAATTGAAACTCCTCAGCAATGAGTTTTTGTATCCGTTGATATTTATCTTCTACTGGCTCTTTACTTCCGGGGAAATAAGTATTAAACCTAAATTGATTTACTTTCCCATTCTTTTTTATTTCAATAACGTATAGCGAAAACGGGCTATGCAAAGCGGGCGTAAAACCCTCAGCCACCTGATCTTTTTCTTCTAAAAGTTTCAACGAATCAGCCTTGGCTATAAATCCTTCAAAACCACTGCGGGGAACAATATTTATTTGTTTGAAAGTCGTATTATCTGTTTTGCTGCGGGTGAATGTATTTTTTCTTATTTCGAGTAGTTTACCAGCAAAGCCAAAATCCTTAGAGCTTGATATCGTAACAACCCTATCAATCGAAGTTGAATAGTTTACCCAGGCCCTAAACTCAAAATCGGCGTCGCTTTTTGATACAGGAAACAACCTATCCCCGGTGTATCCAAAATTCAGAAATGGCATTACATATTCTTTAGGAGCGGCACAACCGGCGAATAAAATCGCTAATGATAGATATAGGAAAGACTTCTTCATCTTAATTTTTGATACTAGATGCCGTTAAACTTAGTTTTCCATAAATCAATAGTCGTTTTATTATTAAACTACTGCATGAAAAGCAGCTGAAAGCTCGCAGGGGCAATAAGTTATTTCAAAAATTCAATTACGAGTTTTTCAAGTTTCTTAACCTCTTCAATTCGCATGTCATATAAGTTATTATATTTTTCCTGAATTCGTTTGCATATGTTGCAAGTCACTCTATGCTCATTCCTGTTTTCATTTGCCTTAACATGCTTATCTAAATGTCGTTCTATTTCATTATTGTAACTTTCATCCATTTCAAAAGGTAAATTTTCCTTTAAAAATGACACAAGTGAATAAATATGGCTGATCAATAAGAATTTGTCTTTCTTTACTTTGCTTGAATAAAATAGCTTGTAATACTCCGATGGATGATTTGCCTTATATAAATCCGTATTGAAACTTTCAAACGTATTTATAATAACAGAATGTTCATGAGTTAGAATATATTGACATAGCTGATAATTTTCAATTAGACCTTTACAACAGGGAAGAATAGAATCCTTTAAATGAGCTAAAATAGCACCTTTTATCCTTTTTAGCTTTCTCCTATCTGCTAAATATTGAATTATTATAGCACTTGTTATCCCTAATATAAAAGATATAAAAACAGGGGAATATTTGGAATAGGCGTCCATCTATGATTTATTCAATTTACTTTTTAAAATAAAAACTCCCATTCCGAAATTCAACTACCACGAATTCAAGGTAGTGTAATTCTTGGTATACATAATCTTTATCCAAACCTGAAGCCCTCAACAGCTGAAAGCTGCAACCGTACCACCCACGGGCTGGAAACTCGCGTTGTCGCAACAAATCATCAAATAAATAAATCCGAAATCGAAATTCTCAAATCCGAAATCACATACCCTTTCCTATCGCTTCATACACCACATCCTGTATCCGTGGACGGATGTTGAGGCTGCTTAGCTTGCTGCCTACGTTGGGATTTACCCGGTTGCTAAGAAAAATGTATACCAGTTTATATTTAGGATCAACCCATACGCAGGTGCCGGTAAAACCTGTGTGACCAAAGGTTTGATCAGATGCCAGTTTGCTTGGGTAGTGCCTGTCGGCTATGGGGTCCCAGCGGTCAAAGCCTAAACCGCGCCTGCTCACGGGCGATTGTTTGGTGGTGAACAAATCAACCACCTCGGGTTTAAAATACTGTACGCCGCCATAACTGCCTTTGTTAAGCAGCATCTGGTAAAGTATGGCGACATCATTGGCACTGGCAAATAAACCGGCGTGGCCGGCTACGCCGCCTTTAAGGGCAGCGGTTGGGTCATGCACGTAACCATCCAATAAACTATGGCGATATTCCTGGTCGTTTTCTGTTGGGATGATCTGGTTAGCGTTAAACCTGTACAATGGCAAAAAGCCTGCGGTTTGCATGCCCAGCGGGGTGTAAAACTGCTGCTGCACGTAGGTATTTTCGGGGATAGAGGTGATGTTTTCTATCACCTCCTGCATAAACAGCATGCTTACATCGCTGTATACATATTGCCCGCGGGTTTTAAGGGGCGAGTTCAACATTTCCGGGAACATTACATCTTTGTAATAATCTTTCCGCAAAAAATAATGATCAGATACCCGTGTTGGGTAGGCTGCCGATGAATCAGTGCTATGATCTGATGGTTTTACTTTTTCAAACGATTGGATATCCGGGATAAAGCCGGCCTGGTGCAGCAGCACTTCCCTGATCTTTACATCGTTTTTATTGCTTTTAACCGCCAGCGGAATGTAATCGCCCAGGGTATTTTCAATACTTAACTTACCCTGGTCAAACAGCTGCATGGTCGCCACCGTGGTAGCCGAAATTTTGGTCATGGATGCCAGGTCGAAGATGTCGGTCAATTTATCGGGCATGGCATTATCATAAGTATGATAGCCGTAGGCTTTGTTAAAAATAACCTTACCATCTTTGGCCACCAAAACAACGCAACCGGGCGTAGCGTGCTCGCTGATGGCTTCGCGGGCAATTTTGTCTATACCATCCAGGTTTTCGGTTTTAATGCCCACATCTTCGGGTACCGAGTACTGCAGCCTTATTTGCTGGCTGGTAAAGCCCATCCCCGTACTATAAACCGGCGAGTAGGTTTTGGTAAGCTTTTGGGTGATACTTACCCCGCCAAAAATAGCCTGCGCAGCGTACGAGGCAGATACAACAGAAACCCGCTCCGCCCAGATCACCGGCACGGTAACATCATTCAGTTTGGTTAACAATGCCCCGTTGCCAAAAGCAGCAACAATTACGCTTTTAGTTTTTTGGGTGGTGTTGATAAAATTGATCAATGCGGGGTTGTTCAAATCCGCCTCATTAACCTGCAAAATAATGGTGTTATACCACTTTAAGTCGTTGGCTAAATTGGTAAGATTTTTAGCACCGGTATAAGTGCCGCCCTCAAAGGCCTGCACTTTGGTGTATTTATTAAGCAGACTATCAAAAGCGGTGGCGTATTGATTGGTAAAATGCACACTGGCTACTTTCAAATCCTCCAGCTTTTGCAGCGGGATCATATATTTAGCGTTATTGAGCAAAACAGTTGAGTTCTGCACCAGCCTTTCTTCGGCTACGTAATTTTGTCCGCTTAGTGGTGGTACCTGCGCGCAGGCGGTGTTAAACAATGCAAACCCCGATAGTACTAAGGCCATGCGGCCCCATTTATTTTTTATCATATACTTTAACTCCGTTTATATAGGTACCTGTCACTTTCACTGTTGGCAATTCGGTGCCTTTGGCTTTCATGATATCTTTATCTAAAATCACAAAATCGGCATACTTGCCTGGCTCAATGCTGCCTTTTTCTTTTTCTTCAAAATTGGCTCTGGCCGCCCAAATGGTAATACCCCTTAAAGCTTCTTCCCTGGTCAGGGCATTTTCTTTTTGAAAACCATGCTCGGGGTAACCTTTCAAATCCTTACGCTCTACCGCTGCATAAAACGTGTACATGGGGTTAATATTCTCTACCGGGAAATCTGTCCCTAACGGAATCCAGCCGTTTTGCTTCAGCAAAGTTTTGTAGGCATAGCCCGATGATTTTAATCTTTTTTCGCCAAGGCGTTTACCGGCCCAGTACATATCTGATGTGGCGTGTGTGGGCTGTACCGATGGGATGATGCTGTTATCGCCAAAAAGTTTCACATCCTCGGGCGCTACAATCTGCGAGTGCTCTATGCGCCAGCGTTTATCATTTTTACCTTTTAAAACCGAAGCATAAATTTTTAATATCACCCGGTTGGCCGAATCGCCGATGGCATGGGTACACATCTGGAACCCTTTTTCGGCTATCTTTTTAGCAACCTCCTGAAAGTGTGCCTGGCTGCTTAGTAAAAAACCATTCCACCTGGCAGAATCGGCATAAGGTTTCAGCAAACATGCCCCTCTTGAACCCAGCGCGCCATCGGCATAAACCTTAAAAGAGCGTACATCAAGTAAAGGGGTTTTATAGGCGCCGTGTTTAAACAGGTAATCATAATTCTCCTGCCTATCTGCCAGCATTACATACAGGCGCATTTTTAGCGAGCCTTTATGTTGTAAATCGGCAAGGGTGTTAATCATGGTGTAGGGTAAACCGCAATCATCAATAGTAGTTAAGCCTACTGCAAAGCAATTTTTTTGTGCCGATAGCAAGGCATTTTCTACAACCGGCGGTGTTGGTTCCGGAATTTTTCGGGTGACGATGCCCACAGCGTTATCAACCAAAATTCCGGTTAGTTTACCCTTGACCGTTTCAATTTCGCCACCGCTTATGGTTTGGCCCGGTTTTACTCCGGCTATATTCAAAGCTGCCTGGTTAGCAATTACCGCGTGCCCATCCACCCTGCTCAAAATCACCGGCCTTACCGGGAACAAAGAATCGAGCTTAGCTTTATCGGGGAATTGTTTTTTATCCCAATCATTCTGATCCCAGCCGCGGCCAACTATCCAGCCATCGGGATTGCGGGTAGCATAGGCTTCAACCGAGTCCACAATCTCTTTCCAGCTTTTGGTACCGTCTAAACTTACCTCCTGCAAGCCCAATCCGTATTCATAAAAATGAGCATGCGCGTCAATAAAACCCGGATAGACTGCGGCACCTTTGGCATCCAGTATTTCGTGAGCGTTATATTTTTGTTCTAACGAGTCGGCACTGCCAACAGCTAATATTTTACCCTTACTTACCACAAAGGCATTGGCGGTGGTAAAACTGCTATCTACGGTATAAACAACCGCGTTTTTAACTAACAGATCGGCATTATATTCTTTTTGTTTGCAGGCCGCGGCCAAAAGCAACAGCGCAGGCAAGAGTTTTCTCATACGATGGTAATTAAAGAGAGTCAAGAATCAAGAGTCAAGAATCAAGATAGCTTCACTGGTGTTAAGTGACTTACTATCTTTTGTCTTTGATCTTTTGTCTTTATTCCATCATCCTATACTTATACAATTATCAAATCATAAAGTTATGCCTTCAAATATTTAATTTAGCATCGAAAACGAAATTGAAGGGAATTTTTTTAGATGTCAGATATAATTCAGCTTTTACCGGATGCCGTTGCTAACCAGATTGCCGCTGGCGAGGTGGTACAACGACCAGCATCAGCCGTAAAAGAATTAGTGGAGAATGCCATTGATGCCGGGGCCGGCAAAATACAGCTCATTATAAAAGATGCAGGTAAATCATTGATACAGGTTATTGATGATGGCTGCGGCATGAGCCTTACCGATGCCCGCATGTGCTTTGAGCGCCACGCCACATCAAAAATTCGCAAGGCCGATGATCTGTTTGCCATCCGTACCATGGGTTTCCGGGGCGAGGCCATGGCATCTATTGCCGCTATTGCCCAGGTGGAACTAAAAACCCGCCGACACGAGGATGAATTAGGCACCTGCATTTTTATTGAAGGATCGGAAGTGATTAGCCAGGAAGCCTGCTCGGCCAATACCGGCACCTCTATCTCCGTAAAAAACCTGTTTTATAATACGCCCGCCCGCCGCAACTTTTTAAAAAGTAACCCGGTAGAAATGCGGCACATTATCGACGAGTTTCAACGGGTTGCATTGGCCAATCCGCAGATATTTTTCACCCTGCACCATGACGGGCAGGAGGTTTACCATTTGCCCAACGCGCAACTTAAACAGCGCATAGTTCACCTTTTCGGCAATAATTATAACCAGCGCCTGGTACCGGTGGAAGAAGATACCACTATTATTAACCTGCGCGGTTTTGTTGGCAAGCCCGAGTTTGCCCGCAAAACCCGGGGCGAGCAGTTCTTTTTTGTAAACAATCGCTTTATCCGCGACGCGTACCTCAATCATGCCGTTTTAACCGCGTTTGAAGAGTTACTGCCCGATGATTGCTTTCCGTTTTATGTGCTGTTCATTGATATTGATCCGTCAAAAATTGATATTAACGTACACCCTACCAAAACCGAGATCAAGTACCAGGATGAGAAGGCTATTTATGCCATTATCCGGTCGGCAGTTAAACGCTCTTTAGGGCGGTACAACATTACGCCGAGTTTAGATTTTGACCAGGAAAACAGCATTGAGCACCTGATAACCCCAAAACCTTTTGAGGAAATTGTTGCGCCCACCATATCTTTCAATCCCGATTTTAACCCTTTTGCAGCCGATAAAAAGCAGCCGCTGAGAGAATACCCTAATTTCAGGGACAGCAGCAGCAGTGACCATCGCAGCGCGGCTATCCCTATGAACTGGGATACCTTGTACGAGATCAGCAAAAAAGAAACCAACCTGCAGCATGAAATGCACGAGGAAAAGCTCATCTCGGTTGATGAACAAGAGGTGAGCAAACCCAGTGAACGGCAGTTGTTCCAGATCCATAACCGGTTTATATTGTCGCAAATAAAATCGGGCTTTATGCTCATCAGTCAGCAGGCCGCGCATGAGCGTATTTTGTATGAGCGCTTTTTACAGCAATTGCAAAACCACTCGGGCTTAAGTCAGCAAAGTTTATTCCCGCAGTCGGTAACATTAAACGGTGCCGATTTTGAGTTGCTGCGCGAGCTATTGCCCGATATTAAGGCCCTCGGTTTTGACATCCGCGAGTTTGGTAAAAACACGGTGGTGGTCGACGGTATCCCTGCCGACCTGAACAACGTTGGTGAACATGAACTTTTAGAACATTTGTTAGAAGGCTTTAAAAACAACATGGCTATTTTAAAGGTTGATAAACGCGATAACCTGGCCCGGTCATTAGCCCGCAACGCGGCTATAAAAACCGGCACCAAACTATCGCTTGAGGAAATGAACCAACTGATAGACCAGCTTTTTGCCTGCCAATCGCCCAACCAGGCATTGAACGGTAAGCCCGTAATCAGTACCTTTACTTTGGCCGAATTAATGGAACGCTTTGAAAAATAGCCCCCGGGCTTTTACTATACTATGAACGGATACAATCAATCGCCTTTTGCCAATATTACACCGGTTGTAAAAAACCTGCTGATCATCAATATTTTATTTTTTATAGGTGATATTACCATTGGCAAGTACTTTCCAAAGGTGATGCAGGTTTTGCCAGTGTACTATTTCAATTCTCCATTTTTCAGGCCATGGGAAATAATCACCTACATGTTTATGCATGGTGGTTTCGCGCATATCTTTTTCAACATGTTCGCCTTGTTTTCGTTTGGGCCTATTCTTGAGTATTCCATGGGGCAAAAAAAGTTTTTCAACTTGTTTTTCTTATGTGGCATAGGCGGCGTACTCTGTAATTTTGCTGTGCAGGCGTATGAGGTACATGCTATTACCGGAGCCTTTACCATATCGCATCCCGAATTGCAGGAAACATTTGATCAGTACCACGGAGCAGGTGAGAAACTTGCAGCAATTTACTACGGACAAACGGTTGGTGCTTCAGGCGCTATATTTGGGTTACTGGTAGCGTTTGGAATGATGTATCCCAACCTGGAATTGATGATTATGTTTATCCCGGTTCCTATTAAAGCTAAATACATTATACCTGTATATATCGTAATTGAACTTTTCCTTGGCTACCAACAATATTCATGGGATAATACAGCCCATTTTGCCCATCTTGGGGGTGCCTTAATTGGTTATCTTTTAGTAAAAATTTGGAAATTACAAAACTCGGGCAATTATTAAACGTAACAGGAGTTATCAATAAATAACGGGCAAAATATCATGAGCACCCTTTGGCAAAATATTCAGTACAAAATGCTTCGGTCTGGCAATAAGCTTAACCTGCTTATTGGTATTAACGTAATTGTATTTTTAGCCGTTAATATGACGGCCGTTCTTGAAAAACTATTTACCAATGTAGGGCATCGTAGCCTGATAGAATATTTTGCAACAGAATACCTACAGTTGCCGGCGGCATTTTCCAAATTCCCCACTCATTTCTGGACGCCTATAAGCTATATGTTTATGCACGATGGTATTTTGCATATCCTTTTCAACATGCTGTGGCTGTATTGGATGGGGCAAATATTTGAAGAGTACCTTGGCAATAAGCGCACTATAGGTTTATACCTGATGGGCGGCCTGGCAGGTGCCTTATTTTATCTTTTGGCTTTAAACTTCCTTCCTTTTTTTACCAGCGTTAACGCTGCGGCTACTACTACCATTGTTGGCGCATCGGCAAGTGTAATGGCCATTGTGGTGGCAACAGCAACCTTATTGCCTAACTACACCATATCGCTCATATTTATTGGCCCGGTAAAGCTAAAATGGCTGGTAATCTTTATCCTCATCATTGATTTCCTGGGTACCGTAGGCCCCAATGCCGGCGGCGAAATCGCCCACTTAGGCGGCGCTTTACTTGGTTTTATCTACATTAAACAATTACAAAAAGGCCATGACTGGATCGAAGGCATCCGGGGTATATTCAAATCAAAGTCAAAATTAAAGGTTGTATATAACAATACGGGTAAAAACACCGCCGACTACCCCCGCCAGGACGAAATTGACCGTATATTAGATAAAATATCACAATCGGGCTATGATAGCCTTAACAAGCAGGAGCGCGATACCTTAGCACGGGCAAGCAAGAATGAAAAATAAAAAAGGAGGATTAAGTTTTATTGATAAAGTATTTTTATGGATAAACTTCCTGCTTTGTTTAGCGTTGCTGCTCAGTTACCTGGCCCCCGTTGTTAGTCCCCAAACCTTTTGGATAATTGCCTTTTTTGGTTTGGCTTATCCGCCCTTGCTGTTACTCAATGTAATTTTGATTGTTTACTGGTTGTTGCGCAGGCGCTGGCCTGTAGTTATATCATTGGTAACTATTGTAATTGGCTGGGGGGTACTTAATAACAACATCGGCCTTCGCTCCCGCTCATCTTTTTTGCCTGCGCCGGGCATCAACTCGGTTAGGATGATGACCTACAACGTTCATAACTTTAAACATTATGGCTCAAAAAACGATGTATCTACCAAACAGGAAATCCTCGCGCTTATTGCCGATGAATCGCCCGATGTTATCGGCTTCCAGGAGTTTTATACACGGTATAAAGGGCCTTATGATACCAGCGATTCGCTCAAAAAAATACTGGGAAGCAGTAACTTTTATTTTGAACCTTTTTATTTTAATGATTCTGAAGGTATAGGCATGGCCATTTTCTCAAAACTTCCCATTATAGCCAAGGGGATGATCCGCCTGTCTGACGAAAAAGGATCGGGCAACCAATGCCTGTATGTGGATGTAAAAAAGGGCGGGAAAATGTTCAGGGTGTATAGCGTGCACCTGCAATCTATCAAATTTGATCCCGAAGATTACAAATACCTTGATAGCGTATCAAAAAAAGGTAAAACAGATATGCACTCCACCAAAAGGCTGGGTGTAAAACTGAAAAACGCTTTCATTAAACGGAGCATGCAAATTGTTAAAGTAAAAGAACATGCCGCGCAATGCCCTTATCCCTACATTATCTCGGGCGATTTTAATGACACACCTACCTCATACGCCGTAAACCAAATGGCTAAAGGCCTTAAAAACGCTTTCCGCGAAAAAGGGTCGGGCCTGGGCCGTACCTATAATGGCGATTTCCCTAACTACCAGATTGACTATATTATGGCAAGCAAACAATTTGATATAGCATCGTACCAGATCATCGAGAAAAAATTATCGGATCATTACCCCCTGCGCAGCGATTTGATTTTGAATTAAGACTATGAATATATTAGTCACCGGCTCATCCGGCAGATTGGGCTCCTGCACCGTAAATCATTTAAGGGCCTATGGGCACCGCGTTTTTGGAATAGATGTAATTGCATCAGATACTACCGATAAGCTTATCGACATTGCAAATAAGCAAGTGGTTGAGGATGTATGTAACGGCTTCCAGGCCATTATTCATACTGCGGCATTGCATGGCAAACATTACGATCTGGCGTATCCCAGGGACGCGTTTATTGATGTTAATATTAAAGGCACCCTTAACCTATTAAACGCATGTATAAAAAACCGAGTAAAACAATTTTTATACACCAGCACAACATCTATTTACGGCGATGCCATGGTTGATGACGCAAAAGCCGTTTGGGTTGATGAACTGCTGCCCGAACAACCACGCGATATTTACGACATCACCAAACAAACCACCGAGCAACTTTGCAAGGACTTTTTTTATAAAGAAGGCCTGCAAACTTCAGTATACCGTGTTGGCCGTTTTTTGCCCGAGGATGATAATCTTAAAATTAATCACCGGTTATACCGGGGCTTAGATGAGCGGGATGGCGCGGAGGCTTTGCGGCTTGCGCTGAACACTCATTTTGAAAACTTCGAGATCTTCAACATATCCAGCGGATCGCCGTTTGCGCCTGTCGATCTTGTGACGTTGAAGCACAATCCCGAAGCAGCTATCCTTAAATACTATCCTGAAGCCCATGCTATTTATCAGCACAAAAACTGGGTGTTTCCAAAAAGTATAGATAGGGTTTACATATGCGATAAAGCAAAACAGCGTTTAGGATATGAGCCAAAATATACATTTGAATACCTGTTACATCAAACCTGATAGGATATGTATCAACCGTGTAATATTCCCTACGCCCGATTAGCTTAAAATCTAAAAAATCGTAAGTTTGCCTTCATGAAACAAAATCTGTTTGTTTACAATACATTAAGCCGCAAAAAAGAAGAATTTAAGCCATTAAACGCACCGCATGTGGGCATGTACGTGTGTGGCCCAACCGTTTATAGTGATGCACACCTGGGTAATTGTCGTACCTATATTTCTTTCGATCTGATGTTTCGTTACCTCACCCACTTAGGGTATAAGGTTCGTTATGTGCGTAACATTACCGATGCCGGTCACCTTGAAGGGGATGCCGGCGATGAGGGAGACGATAAAATAGCAAAAAAAGCAAAGCTGACCCAGGTAGAGCCTATGGAAATTGTTCAAAAATACACGGTAGGCTTCCGCGAGGTAATGAGTATTTTAAATACTCTGCCGCCCAGCATTGAACCAACCGCCACCGGCCATATTATTGAACAGATTGAAATGGTAAAAACCATCCTCGAAAAAGGCTATGCCTATGAGGTTGATGGTACGGTTTATTTTGATGTAGAAAAATACAACAAGACAAAAAATTACGGCATACTAAGCGGCCGTAACCTGGAAGACCTCCTAAATAATACCCGCACGCTTGGTGGCCAGGAAGAGAAGCATGGCAAGCTTGATTTTGCCCTTTGGATAAAAGCAAAACCAGAGCACCTCATGAAATGGCCATCGCCATGGGGCGTGGGCTTCCCGGGCTGGCACCTGGAATGCTCGGCCATGAGCCAGAAATACCTGGGCACCGAGTTTGACATTCACGGCGGCGGCCTTGATTTGGTACCTACACACCATACAAACGAGATTGCGCAAAACGAAGCCTGCTGCGGTAAAAATCCGGCAAAATACTGGGTACATACCAATATGCTTACGGTAAACGGGCAAAAAATGTCAAAATCGTTAGGTAACAGCTTTTTACCGCATGAACTTTTCAGCGGCGAAAACTCTATTCTTAATAAGGGATATAGCCCAATGATGGTTCGCTTTTTTATGCTGCAAGCGCATTACCGCAGCACACTCGATTTTGGTAACGAGGCTATGGACGCGTCTGAAAAAGGCTTTAAACGCCTCATGAACGCGTACGCGTTACTCGATGGCCTAAAAGCATCTGCCGGCACCGACATTGAAATAGCGCCGCTATTAGAGCGTTGCTACGTTGCCATGAACGATGATTTTAACAGCCCCGTATTAATAGCCGAATTGTTTGAAGCATCGCGCATCATCAACTCGGTACATGATGGCAAAATGAAAATTGACGCCGCCAACCTTGAAGCACTAAAAAACCTCATGCACTCCTTTGTGCGCGATGTTTTAGGCCTAAAGGACGAGCAGGCCGATAACGATGATTTACCAAAAATATTAAACCTGATAGTGACCCTCCGTAACGAAGCCAAAGCCAATAAAGACTACGCCACCAGCGACAAAATCCGCGAAGGTTTATCACAGATTGGTTTCCAGCTAAAGGATAGCAAGGAAGGTACGCTTTGGAGCAAAAATTAGTAGTAAGTAGTAAGTATCAAGTAGTAAGACATTTTATTTATTACTTGACACTTACTACTCATGCTATCTATTTTGTCTCTCCCCCAAAAAAATCTTACTACTTGATACTTACTACTCAATACTATTATAGTAAGTAAACAGCCCGGCTAAATCCTTATCGCTTTTAAAATCAATCTTGTTGGTTTTGATAAAGGTTTGTAGTTTATCGGCCTTATCGTTAAGGGCGGCAAGTACTGTTTTTTGCGATGTCTTAAATTTTTCTATTTTACCATCTTTTATTAAGTAATAAACGGCATCGCGCATAACAAAGCTTTTGGTAGTGGTTGCCGAATTAAATGCCTGATCGGAGTGAATCACCTTTCTGTACCGCTTAAGCAATTTAACTTTTCCATCAGCAATTACCTGGTAAAATGAAGCAGTGGTTTGATCGTCAATACTGGCATACCCATTACTGAATACCAGGGGCACCAGGCTGGTTTCATCAACACCAAACACGCCAAAGCTGAAACTTTTAACCGGGGTAACAAATGCAAGGGCCATGGAGTCGCGCGGGCTTTGAAACAGCAGTTCGTCCTTTACCAGATCATATTTGATTTTAGCGGTAACCGCTTTGCCGCCGGCAAGGTTAACAACACCGGGAAACCAGTTTGCGTTTAGGTACGGGCTTCCTTCCACATCAGTATAACCTTGTTGCATTACAGGCTTGCCCTGGTTATCATTTAAAATTTGCGATTGCTGTGCACGTGTTAAAATACTGCAGCAAAGCAAGGATACTATCAAAAAAGACATCTTCATAACAGCGTAAATTTATTGTTCAATTGTAAAACGGCATGGTCAAACAAAACATTATACATAATATTGGGTTACGTTAATTATAGTTGCAACAGGTAATTAAACGTATAGTTACCTTTGTAACCTAAACACCATTAAAATTAACTTGCGCTCAATTTATATGCAAACTCCACAATTAAATATCATCGTTTTCGTTTCACAAGGTGTATGTAAAAATGTAATAGCATAAAGCTATTCATAATTTGCAGCAATTTACAATTGCATAACCTACTTAAAATTTATTACTAAATTGCCCTCCCCATTATTTAATCAAAACATGAAAAAAGTATTATTAGCCGCCACACTTATGAGCTATAGCTATTTTGCTACAGCACAAACAGCTCCGGTTAAAGTAAGTAAAGTTGTAACCGCCGAAGAGGCTTTTAATAAGTTAGTTGAACGTAAAGGCATTAAAGATGGTTTTTTATCTGTTGCCGCACCGGATGGCATTGTTTTTAAACCCGATGCCGTTAAAATAGTTGATTTTTACTCCAACATTGATAAACAAGCCGGTAAATTAAGCTGGCAACCAAAGTTTGCCCGCATATCTGCCAACGGCGATCTGGCCTTTACCGCCGGGCCGTATGTTTATGACAATGGCAAAGGCGATGATGAAAAAGTTTTTGGCGATTATGTGTCTATATGGCGTGCCGATGTTGACGACAACAATAAATTAAAGTTGCTGATTGACCTGGGCATACAACATCCCGAACCGGAAGAGCAAGTGGTAACCGACTTTAAAGAGCCCGACGCCACCACAAAAACAGCACCAAGCAAAGATCCGTTTACTGCCAAAAGCGTTATTGTAAATACCGATAAAATATTTAATCACTCGCTTACCATATCGGCACTGGCCAGTTACAAAGAGTTTTTAAGTGCCGAAGGCCGTTATTACTTCCCTGGTTTTGCGCCAATGAGTGGCCCGGATGTGATCATGAAATTCATCAACAACGAAGCCATCAGCATTACGGCCGAAACTACCGATGCAGGCCGCTCGGTAAGTAATGACCTGGCTTATAGCTACGGGCACGCCCGCATTACAAAAGGCAATGTGGTAGGCAATTACAATTACGTACGTATTTGGGAAATTGATGCCACTTCAAAAAAATGGAATATCCTGCTGGAAGTATTTTCGGCTATTGAAAATGAGTAATTAAAGCTCATTATCAAAATATTGAAAACAGCGATGGGGTACCCCCTATCGCTGTTTTTGTTTATCCTAAAATTACCCCGCGCAAAAATATCGACATAAAAAGAGCTCCCTGATTTTTCAACCAGGGAGCTCTTTATTTTTAATTTATTTAAAGCGTGTTACTATTCAATAACACTTACTTTAAGCATATTGGTTTTACCTTGTTTAGTAATTGGTGTAGCGGCTGTATTAATAACCACATCGCCAGTTTTAATAAGCTCGGCAGCTTTAAGGATGTTGTTAACATCATTAATGGTATCATCGGTACTTTCTAACTTATCGTAGTAAAAAGAACGTACACCCCAAACAAGGCTCAGCGCGTTTAACAGCTGTTTGTTTGATGTAAAGATATAAGTACTTGCTTTAGGGCGGTGGCTTGATATTTCAAACGCGGTGTAACCAGATGTGGTCATGGATACAATACCAACAGCATCTGTACTTTGTGCAAGGTGAACAGCCGATTCGCAAAGCGCGTTGCTTAAGTCGGTTACCGAAGCTGGATTAATTTGCGCTTCTTTAGCAGCATTGAACGGATAGCCCAACTCTTCAACATTGCGTACAATTTTTGCCATTGTTTCAATAACAATAACCGGAAACTCACCAACAGATGTTTCACCGCTTAGCATCACCGCGTCAGCGCCATCTAATACAGAGTTGGCAACGTCATTAACCTCGGCACGTGTTGGGCGCGGGGTAGTGATCATTGATTCAAGCATCTGGGTGGCTACAATTACCGGTTTTGAAGCCGCGCGGCATTTGCGGGCAATCATTTTTTGTAACAAAGGCACTTCTTCTAAAGGCATTTCAACACCCAAATCGCCACGGGCAACCATTACGCCATCTGTAGCGGCAATAATTTCGTCGATGTTATCAATTGCCTCTGGTTTTTCAACCTTGGCTATTACTTTAGCAGCTTTGCCGCTTTGTTTAATAATTTCTTTTAATTCAACAATATCCTGGCCGGTACGCACAAAAGATAAACCAATCCACTCCACGTCATATTTTAACGCGAATTGCAGATTAATCAAATCCTCTTCTGTTAAACTTGGGATAGATACTTTGGTGTTTGGCAGGTTAACGCCTTTACGTGATGTTAAAATACCACCGTGTACAACCTCACAAATAACAGTATCCAGCCTGTTGGTGCTAATTACTCTTAACTGCAGTTTTCCATCATCTAATAAAATGATCTCATCTGCCTGTACATCCTGTGGGAAGGTATCGTAAGTAATGTAAATCTGCTCGTCGTTACCAATGCACTCCTGGGTAGTAATTTTAATTTGGGTACCATTCACTAAATGAATACCGCCATCTTTTACCAAACCAATACGGATTTTAGGGCCTTGTAAATCGGCCAGGATGCCAACGTTGGTGTTGTATTCGGCATTAATTTCCCTGATAATGTCAATTACGCCTTTATGATCTTCGGGGCGGCCATGCGAAAAATTAAGACGGCAAACATTAACTCCGGCTTTTATCATGGCTAATAAAACATCTTTTTTACCTGATGCCGGGCCCATTGTGGCAACAATCTTAGTACGATTATAATATAATTTCATATTGTTCTGGTTATAAAACTGGCTTGTTTCACGTTAGGTGTGATACCAACACTTTTAAAATTTTGCGCTAAAATAATAGATTTTCCCGTGATTTTATTTTTTTCGGATCAATCTTTACGGCGGCAACAATTTCGGGGATTTTATTTAGGGTTGATATCAGGTTATCAAGGTCGGTATCGTCAATATAATTGCGGATCATTAAAAAATAATCGGCGCTCTTCATTTCGGGCACTAAATAGCCCTCAGAGCCTTTATTGGCAATAAAATAGAAATCTGTTTCGGTGGTTTCCCAGTTATAATAGTATTTTGAAAACAAAACAGGCTCGGCTCCGCGTAAAATATCTACAGATAAATCCTCGGTTTTAACAAAATTAAAATTCAAAAATTTATTGATATGATAACATACACGGTAATCTTTTAGGGAAGATGTTACCGCGATGAGCACAAAATCAAAATCGATCTCAAACTTTAAAAATTTCCTGTTCAAAATCATTACTTTTACGCCGTCAAAAATACAAATACAAACCCTTTGCCTAAAATATTTGTTATCGAAATATATTGTAAAAGTTTTAGATTTGATTATTGACATAATTTATTTTTCTTTGCACTGAATTTTTATTAATCATTAAACTATAAAGACTATGTCTGATATCGCTTCAAGAGTAAAAGCTATTATCGTAGAAAAACTGGGTGTTGACGAAAGTGAAGTTACACCAGAAGCGAGTTTCACCAACGATCTTGGTGCCGACTCGTTAGACACCGTGGAATTAATCATGGAGTTTGAAAAAGAATTTAACGTGGCTATTCCTGACGATCAGGCTGAAACTATCGGTACTGTAGGCCAGGCGGTTGCTTACCTTGAAAAAAACGTTAAATAAGACTCCCCTAACTGGATTAAATGGAGTTTAAAAGAGTTGTAGTAACCGGGCTTGGAGCACTTACTCCTATTGGCAACACTGTTTCAGATTACTGGAATGGCCTGATCAATGGAGTAAGTGGCGCTGCCTTTATCAAAAGTTTTGATACCACACATTTCAAAACTAAGTTCGCATGCGAAGTAAAAGGCTTTGATGCGGATGGTTTTTTGGGTCGTAAAGATGCCCGTAAATTAGATCCCTTTGTACAATACGCGCTGTTTTCAACAGAAGAGGCCGTAAAAGACGCGGGTTTAGATTTTAGCAAGTTAGATACCAGTCGCATAGGCGTTATCTGGGGATCTGGGATTGGCGGTTTGAAAACGTTTTTGGATGAAGTTACCAACTTTGCCAAAGGCGATGGTACTCCCCGCTTTAACCCTTTCTTTATCCCTAAAATGATAGCCGATATTGCCCCTGGCCATATCTCTATTAAATACGGTTTACGCGGACCAAACTTTTCAACAGTATCCGCGTGTGCTTCATCAAACAATTCACTTATAGATTCATTTAACTATATCCGTTTGGGTAAAGCTAATATGTTTATAAGCGGTGGCTCTGAAGCAATCATCAACGAAGCAGGTATTGGCGGCTTTAACGCTATGCACGCGTTATCAACCCGTAACGATGATCCATCAACGGCCTCACGCCCGTTTGATTTGGACAGGGATGGTTTTGTTGCAGGCGAAGGCGCAGGTACCATAATTTTAGAAGAGCTGGAGCATGCAAAGGCCCGTGGCGCTAAAATTTATGCCGAAATGATTGGTGGCGGTATGAGTGCCGATGCCTACCACATGACAGCACCACATCCGGACGGACTTGGCGCGGCCCTGGTAATGCGTATGGCTTTAGAAGACGCTAACCTTACCCCTGCTGATATTGACTATGTGAATGTTCACGGAACATCAACACCAATTGGCGATCCGCAGGAGATAAAAGCAATACACGATGTTTTTGGCGATGATATTTATCGCATCAACATTAGCTCAACCAAATCAATGACTGGTCACCTTTTAGGTGCCGCCGGCGCGGTTGAAGCTATTGCCTCTATACTTGCTTTACAGAATGGTATAATACCCCCTACTATTAACCATTTTACCGATGATCCATCTTTTGATCCTAAAGTTAATTTCACTTTCAATGCTGCGCAAAAAAGGGATATTAACATAGTTCAAAGCAACGGATTTGGTTTCGGCGGCCATAATGCTTCTGTGATATTTAAAAAATACCAAGCTTAATTGTGGTTTGATGCCTATCAGTCGGTTTTACAAGCTTTATATATCGCCCAATAGAAAATACGTTAAGGTTTTAAAGAATTTGCTCGGCTTCGTGCCGGGCAATTTGTCGTTATACCGGTTGGCATTTCGGCATAAATCTGTAGCCCAAAATGTAAAAAAGGGAGTCAAGAACAGTAACGAACGTCTTGAATTTTTAGGCGATGCCGTATTAGGCAGTGTTGTTGCCGAAGTATTGTTTAAACTTTATCCTTATGAGGATGAGGGCTTTTTAACAGAGTTACGCTCAAAAATTGTGAGCCGTAACAACCTTAACCAGCTTGCCCGTAAGCTTGGTTTTGATAAACTGATTGAGTATGATAGCCGCATGCTAAACTCCAGCAGGCAGGGATCATTACTTGGGGATGCTTTTGAAGCATTAATAGGCGCTGTTTATTTAGATAAGGGCTATGATTTTACCAAAAACTTTTTGATAAACCATATTATTAAAGCCCATATTGATATACACACGTTGGAGCAAACCGAGACCAACTTTAAAAGTAAACTCATTGAATGGTGCCAGCGCCATGGCCGTGATATTACTTTTGAATTGGTTACCAACCAGGAAGGCGAAAACGCTAAACTATTTACCGTACAAGCGCTTATTGATGGCGAAGTAACGGGATCTGGCAAAGAGTTCAGTAAAAAGAACGCCGAGAAATTGGCCGCCGAAAAGGCCTGCGAAACATTAGGTATTTAATAACACATCTCTTCTGTTTAGTGCTGTCCCGGTTTTGACAACCTGGTAGAATCTGGCTTGATAAAGGTTGGCGAGTTGATTAACTCAAGCCTGTCTTTATCATTACTTTTCTTATAATAGTCAAAAGATTTTTGGGTTTGATGGATTAGGTCATAATCATTCCAGCCCTTTAAATCATCAAAAGTCGGCGTGTAATAATCCATGAATTTATGCGCCAGCGTATCTGACTCTAATTTGGTAACCTGCCTTACAAAAGCCACATTATATCGTCTGTTTATTTCGGCCTGCTCCAATTCGCCTTTCGAAAATTGAGCAAAGCGTTTTGCCCGGTTAGGAGTTTTGCCAAAAAGCTCGTACACAGCGGTTAACGGGTTGGTCACAAACGATGATACAGGCGGCTTACCATTGTAAAACGTACCCTGTTTTCGGTAATCGCCCATAATTTCGTTGATCTCCTGCTTTTTGGTTTGACCGGTAATTTTAACCTCTTTTAATATAATTTGCGGCTGCATATAAACAGGCATATCGCTGTTATTAAGCACTTCTATTTTTTGCGGAGTAAAATTTTCTTTGGAGAAAAGTAGTGTATCGCCAACAGAAGCCTTAACAGAAAACCAACCCAGGTCATCGCTTATGTAAAGCGCTTTGGTTTTAAGGTTTTTGATCATTACCTGCCCTTCACGTTCGGGCGTGTTCTTTTTGGATGTAACCCCTTTAAGGGTAAATTCCTGTGCTGATGCATTTAAAACAAAGCAAAAGCATACGAGTAACTGCAGGGTAAAACGAATGCGCATTAATAAAGTATAAACGTAAAGATAGGCAGAGTATTTTAAATTAAGTGTGAAAAAGTGTTAAAGGGGTGGGAGTCGGGAAGTCCGGAAGTCGGTAAAGTCCGGAAGATAAAACTGTTGATGGCTGAGATTTAAAAACTTTTCAAGCTAAGGCCAGCTTCCGGACTTTACTGACTTTTCGGACTTTCCGACTTTTCTAACTTCCGGACTTTACTGACTTCCGGACTTTTCCGACTTAAAACTAAAAACCCTATCTTTGCACATGATAAAATCCATGACAGGGTATGGAATTGCCAGTTTTGACTCCGGTAATACTAAATATACCGTTGAGATCAAATCCCTGAACAGCAAGTTTCTTGAACTTTCACTTCGTTTGCCTAAAATATTTTCTGAAAAGGAATTTCAGTTACGCAACGAGTGCAGCAAGCTTATTGAGCGCGGTAAGGTAAACCTTTCTATCAACGTAGAGCAGGCAACCAGTGCCGTTAAAGCAGCCGGTATTGATAAAGTTTTGCTTAAACATTACTATCAGCAGTTAAAAGATGTAAGCCAGGAACTGAATGATCCTACATCAAACTTGTTACAGCTTGCTTTGGGCCTGCCCGAAGTGGTGAAATACGATGAAGAAACGGTATCTGAAGACGAATGGAAACAGGTTGAAAAAACCTTCCAGGCCGCTTTAGCCGCTTTTCAACAGTTTAGGGCCGATGAAGGTAATGTGTTGGAAAATGATGTAAAATACCGCATCAATATCATCCTTAAAAACCTGGAACTGGTTGAACTGGAAGATCCTAAACGTGTTCCCCTGATTCGCGAAAGGTTAAACAATTTCTTAGCCGAGGCTGCCAGCCGTGAAGCTATTGACCAAAATCGCTTTGAGCAGGAATTAATCTATTATATTGATAAGCTGGATATTACCGAAGAAAAAATCAGGCTTAAAACCCACTGCGAATACTTTTTAGAAACCCTTAAAAATGCTGATGCGAATGGCAAGAAGCTTGGTTTCATTTCGCAGGAGATCGGTCGCGAAATAAACACCCTCGGCTCAAAAGCCAACGATGCCAACATCCAGAAACTGGTTGTAGGCATGAAAGAGGAGTTAGAAAAAATTAAAGAACAGCTTTTAAACGTATTATAGTCATTAGTCACCGGTCATTAGTCATTTGTGCTTAATCGTTCAAAAACTAATGACCAATGACAACTGACCAATGACAAAAATGAACGGTAAACTCATCATATTTTCGGCACCCTCTGGAGCGGGTAAAACCACTATTGTACACCATTTGTTGGGTATTGTTCCCGAGCTGGAGTTTTCTATTTCGGCCACAACCCGGCAGGCCCGCGGCGATGAGCAAGATGGGAAAGATTATTATTTTATTAGCCTGGCCGAGTTTACCCACCGTATTGCCAAAAAGCAGTTTGTTGAGTTTGAAGAGGTTTATACCGGCACTTTTTACGGTACACTACGTGCCGAAATTGAGCGCATATGGGCAAAAGGCAAAACCGTTATTTTTGATATTGACGTAGAAGGTGGTCTTCACCTTAAACGTAAATATGGAGAACAGGCATTAGCCATATTTGTACAGCCCCCATCATTGGAGGTTTTAATTGAACGCTTAACCGGCCGGGGCACCGATAGCGAAGAAAAATTGAAAGAACGCTTTGCCAAAGCCGAAAAAGAGCTGAAATACGCCCCGCAATTTGATATTATCCTCAAAAATTACGATCTTGAAACGGCCTGTAAAGAGGCTAAGGAGTTGGTGAGTAATTTTATTAGCCCCCCGGCCCCCTAAAGGGGGAGTGTCAAATTTTGTTTGGCAAGGCTTACACATTAATAAATAACATTTACTTTATTCCCCCTTCAGGGGGTTAGGGGGCAAAATGAAGATAGGCTTACTGTTCGGTTCATTTAATCCAATACATATAGGGCACCTTATCATTGCCAATTACATGGCCAACCATACTACTTTGGATAAGGTTTGGCTGGTTGTATCGCCACAAAATCCATTAAAAAAATACGGCGATCTGATTAACACCTATGATAGACTGGAAATGGCCCGTCTGGCGACTGATAACGCCACTAACATTACAGTAAGCGACGTGGAGCTTAAACTGCCGCAGCCATCCTACACCATTGATACGCTAACCCACCTTAAAGAAAAACACCCCGAGCATGATTTTGCCCTAATTATGGGCTCTGACAACCTGGGGACCCTTCATAAATGGAAAAACTATAAATTAATCCTGCGCGATTATCGCATTTACGTGTACCCCCGCCCTGGTTATGAAAATGCCGAACTTGCCGATCATCCATCGGTAACCATCACCATGACGCCACAGATGGAACTCTCCGCCACCTTTATCCGCAAATCGATTGCCGAAAAAAAGAATGTGCAATACTTTGTACCAGACCCGGTTTTGAAATTCATCGAGAGCAAGAGTTTGTATAAGTAAAATCGTATATTTATAAAAAAGGAGATTGAGCAATGCTTACCAAAGATAAAGTGAAGGAACTGATAGACCATATGCCAGATACATTTTCTGTTGATGATGTGGTAGAAGAAATTATACTTCTACAAAAAATTGAGATCGCCAGAAAGCAAGTACAGGATGGTGATTTCTTAACAGAAGACGAGTTAGATGCTGAGATTGCAAAGTGGAACTAAAAATAATTTTCTCCAGGTTAGCACTGCATGATCTAAAAGAGATTTATAACTATATCAGTAAGGATTCTGTAAAATACGCGCATCGGGAAATCCAGCTAATTCGTTCAGCAGCAAACAAACTTAAAAGCAATTCTCTTTTAGGTAGAAAGTTTGAAAAACTTGATGATGAGTTAACCCGCGAACTTATCTTTAAGAATTATCGGATTATTTATTCAATTTCAGTGAACGAACAAATAGTCGTTCTCTCCATCCATCACCATTCCCGCTTGATTGCTTACAACCCCGCCTTTAAGCCAGAAGAATAAATCAACTCTTAATTCCTGATTCTAATTTCTTGACGCTACTTCCCTATCTTTGTTCCTGTGAGCGAGAAAACCATACTTAAATTACAGCTACCTACAGACCCGCTTTGGGTTAAAAATGTGGTGGAAAGCAATATTGAAGAACTATTAACCGATCATGCTTTTTGCGAGCAGAAGGCAGCAAGCAATGCTATCACACTTATTGTACAAAATCCCAACCTATCAGACCTGGTGCAGGAAATGGCCTTGTTGGTGCAGGAAGAAATGGACCATTTTAAACGGGTGCACGATATTATTATTGAGCGAGGCTTTGTATTAGGCCGGGAGCGGAAAGATAATTATGTAAATGAACTGCGCAAATTTATCATTATTGGCGGCGGGCGTGAAGCGCAGTTGATTGACAGGTTATTATTTTCGGCCATGATAGAGGCCCGCAGTTGCGAACGCTTTAAGGTACTTTCAGAGAATATTAACGATACCTATTTATCTGAATTTTATCATGAGTTGATGATTAGCGAGGCTACACATTATTCCATGTTTATTCGCCTGGCTAAGAAATACGCGGTAGAGATTGATGTTGATAAACGCTGGAAAGAGTTTTTGGAATACGAGGCTGGTGTAATTCAAAACTATGGCAAAAGTGAAACCATACACGGGTAAACCATCTTTAATTATATATTAGGCCTATGCTATTAAAATGTATTGCTATTGATGATGAGCCGCTGGCCTTAAAACTGATTGCCGGCTATGTTGCCCGTTTCCCATCTTTGCAACTGGTGCAAACATTTGAGGATGCCATTACAGGCGCCGAGTTTTTGAAAGCTAATCCAATAGATCTGCTTTTTGTTGATATCAACATGCCCGATATTACGGGTATCGACCTGGTGCGTTCCCTGGATGTAAAGCCGATGGTTGTTTTCACCACCGCCTATAAAAACTTTGCATACGAAGGTTTTGAGTTGGAAGCCATTGATTATATCCTGAAGCCCATTGATTTTAAGCGTTTTGAAAAGGCGGTTGAAAAAGCGATTGAGTATTACAAATACAAAACCAAACAACCTACAGATGAACTTGCCGACGAAAGTCTGTACGTTTACTCTGAATACCGGATGGTAAAAATCGACCTCAGTTCCATCGAGTACATTGAAAGCATGGAGGATTACATCAAAATTCATGTTACCAACGCCAAAACCATACTTACGCTGATGCCCCTGAAAAAGGTATTAGAGAAACTACCTGCCGATAAATTTCAGCGGATTCACCGCAGTTATATTGTGCCGATCAGTAAAATCCGCTCTATCCAAAACCGCAAAGTTAAACTCACCGATATCGAATTGCCCGTTAGCGAAAGCTACCTTGATTTTGTGCGCAACTGGATGAAATCGAGATAAGCGGTATTAAGCTACCCTAATATTATTCATCCATACATAATGCCCATTCACCGATACATGATTGATTAAACGGCGATGCCGCTGCATCTTTACATCGTTATCCAGCGGCGTTGCAGGGCAAAGTTGGGTAGCAATACCCTTTTTTCATAATAGTTTCGATAAAAGCGTCTGTGTTACAAAAACACACGCGCTTTTTTTATTATGATTTTGCCCGTTAACAAAAAAGCTCAAAAGGGCTGCTTAAGCACCCTGGTAATAGTTTTTAAATTCGCCGGTTTTATCTGAGGCAGTCCCTCCTATTACCCCCACCACATTTTGCAGGTAGTTATCCATCATATCAATATCCACCACATCATTCATAAAACCAATATGCAGATCTGGCCGAACAATGATAGCCATTTTCCGGTTTTCTTTGATTCCGAAAGCATCAAACACCTGTTGGTTTTTGGCTGATGGTGGCAGGTAAAAAAAGTTGACGTTAGCTGGATACTTTTGGGTGATCCATTTGGCAAGGGTAAACAGATCTAAGTCCTGCAATTTGCCGAGGGTGATCATGGTAAAGCCGGGTTTGCTGCACCATTCATGCAAGTCGGTTTCCTGTTGTTTCTTTTCGTCGTACACTTTAAGGTACGGTAACCTGTCGCCGGCTTTTATCTCGGTCGACAGGCTCAGGTGCAGGTTAATTTGGCTATCACGATAGCTAATACCGGTTTGTGATACCCGCTTAAAAAACGCTTCTTTAATCTTAGGCTTACTCCAGGCAGTTCTCAATACTGATGGCAGTAACCATTTTTTAAACAAACCCACAAACCAATTACGGGATAGTATCAGTTTAAAAATTCTATCAGTAGTATTAAGCAGGTCTTTGGCAACGGGCATCCGTTCGGCGGCGTAGCTATCTAAAACAGATGCTTTAATTTGCCCGTTCACCACACCGGCAAGTTTCCAGGCCAGGTTATAGGCGTCCTGCAAACCGGTGTTCATCCCCTGCCCGCCAACCGGCGAATGAATATGCGCCGCGTCGCCAATTAAAAAGCAACGCTGCACCCTGAATTTATCAGCCATCCGGTGATGCAGCCTGTAATCTGTAAACCAATTGGTTTGTTTTATTTCAATATCCTGGCCGGTTATGGAATTTAAAAACGGCAATATATCTCCAATTTGCAATTCTGCCTTATTATCAAACCCATCGGGTAGGTTACCAACTATACGATAACAGTCCTCTTCGGGCATTGGAAAAAATCCGGCAAACCCTTTTCGGGTTAAAAACAAGTCTACCTTATCGCCCAGTTTATTCGCAATCTTAACATCAGCCAGGTAAAATTTATGTTGATAGGTATCGCCAGAAAACGGTATTTGTAATTGTTTACGTACTACGCTGTGCGCCCCATCGGCACCAACCAGCCAATCGCAGGTAAGTATTTGCAGGCTTTCGCCGGTTTGCAGCTGTACAGCAACCTGGCCGGTGGTTTGAGTAGCACTTAACAATGATGTATTCCAGTAAACGGGGCAGCAATTCAATGTTAAAAAATCAAGCAGCGAGCGCTCGTTTTTATTTTGCTGGTACATCAATATATAAGGGAAGGCTGTTTGCCCCTCACCTACATCATCCAATGATAATTCGGCAATTTGTTTGCCATCTTCATTAAAAATAACGCCGCCACCTTTTTTACCACCTTCTATTATCTTATCGATAACGCCCATTTGCCGGTAGATCTCAAGCGACCGTGCCTGTACTGCCAATGCCTTTGATTTATCGGTAGGGCCTTGCTTATTATCAATAATAATGGGTTGTACGCCATAACGCAGTAGTTGGGCAGCCATCATCAATCCCGACGGACCGGCGCCTACTATCAACACACTGGTATGTTGCTGCGTAATTTGCATTACCTATCCATGAAAAAGTAAAAAGATGGTTGGGCGTTTATGTAATTCGGGCACTTTCTTTTGCCACTCGGCTATAGTTTTGGTTTGCACAAACTCCGTAGCTGCGGTAAGATCTGTAGCTATACACAATTTTGTTTTGGGCGAGGCTGTTTTCAGGATTTCTTCTAACAACGGATTATTACGGAACGGGGTTTCAATAAAAATCTGCGTCTGGTCGTTTTTAGTAGCCAGATTTTCAAGCTCTTTGATCTTCTTAGAACGGAGCAATTTATCAATAGGCAGGTAGCCGTTAAAGGTAAAGCTTTGTCCGTTAAAGCCCGATGCCATCAGCGCCAGCAAAATAGAACTCGGACCAACAAGTGGCACAACTTTAATACCCATGCGGTGGGCTTTATTAACAATTTCTGCACCGGGGTCGGCTATCCCCGGGCAGCCGGCTTCGCTCATTAAACCAACGTTATTACCCGCTTGCAGGCCTTTAAAAAAATCGGCATTACCCATATCGCGGTTATGTTTACCATAATCATGAATAATAAGTTCACTTTGCGGCGTTTTTAAACCCGCTTCTTTTAAAAAACGACGGGCAGTTTTCTCATTTTCAACAATATATTCTTTGATGCTATTAATAGTATCAACCAAATACGGGGTGAATGATTTGGCCGCCGCTTCGTCGGCAAGGGGTACAGGGATTAAATAAAGAGTTCCTAAGGGCATATTGCAAAGTTGGTGTTTTTTGTTTAATTTAAGCTATTGAAAGGAGCCTGAAAAATATGAAACCACTGGGCGTTAACTGGTTTATTGAGGGGTTTATTGATTTTGAGCATAAAAAGTACCTCCTGCTAAACTACCTGCAGGAAATTAATCGCCACTTTGATAAAAGCAGGCTGTACCCCAACCTCGCCGACTTAATTTTTCACTACAACAACCTGGTCGATTTTAAAAAGAACAAATCGCTCATGCAGCAGGCCTTTCCGCAGCGCTTAACCCAGGCCGATATTGACGCTGTAAAGCTTACCTACCAAAAAATAATACAGGATGATCAAAGCATGCAAGAAATTGAGCAGACCATCGCCTTTGCTCTGGCCAAAATGAACCCCGCCATTCAATTAGGTAAAGAAATTTATGATTTTGTGGAGAGCCGACTCAATATTAACCCCATTGGTATCATGCCGCTGATGCCCTATCACGGCTACTTTTCGCTCAGGAATGGCAAGGAGCGCACCGGCTTTATTTATGAATACCAGATCACCATTTTTGAAGGCAAGGACGATAAATACCGCGGCATCAACATTAATTTTATTGAAAACTACGAATACAGCATCGTAAATACGCCCGAGGCCCTGAAGCTAAACCTCATCAACCGCAATAAATTTATTCCCAATCCGGCGGTTTATTATGTGCATAGCGATATTACTTTCCCGCTGGAGCAAACTTTATTGCCGGTGGCTAAGCGGAGTTTGGTGAAATATATATCGAACGCGGCGTAATGTCTGAATCAGAATTTACAGAATTTTAAGATTAGCAGAATTACCTTTGATAGTTATTCATCTGAAAATCAAATCTAAAAGCTCGATTAATTTGCTCAATCTACTTAATCCAGAATTAGAAAAGATTTTGTTCATTCTTAAATTCTGAAAATCCTGATCCAAAAAAGGCCGTCACTTACATGACAGCCCTTCTTAAAAAATCGTTAAAATCTAAAGAACGGGGTTATTCTAAGGTAATCTGCCTTCTGATGCTTTCTTCAAGCGATATGAAGGTTTCGGTACGTTGAATGCCTTTTACACCCTGTATCTGCTCGTTTAAAACCTCGCGCAGGTGGGTAGTATCATGACATACAATTTTAGCAAATATGCTCCACTCACCGGTGGTGTAGTGCAGTTCTACTATTTCTTTTATCGTTTTAAGCTGTTTTACAGCCTCATTATATTGTGATCCTTTTTCAAGATAGATGCCCAAAAACGCGGTAATATCATACCCTAATTTTTGCGGATCAACCTCTAAACTGGCGCCTTTGATTACCCCCATCTCCTCTAACTTTTTCATCCTCACGTGGATAGTACCGCCAGAAACTATTAACTCTTTAGCTATCTCGGTATATGGAGTAGTAGCATTTTTCATCAATATTGATAAAATCTGGATATCAAGATTATCAATTTCTAAATTTTGAGCTTTTCTGTGGGACATAAATTTGAATATCTATATTGAAATACAAGTTTAATTAAAATTTGAATAAAAATAAAATATTTTTGTTGAAATATTTGCAAGGAATTGACAGGTCTCTTAAATTTGTATCAAGCAAATGACAATTGCCGGTAGTTCTTTAAAAGAAAATCAATGTTGGGTGGTGAAATTTTTGGCAGACACACCTCCTTGTCCCGGTGGCGGAGATCATAGAAAACCCGAAGCGGGCTAACTACTCTGTGGAGGTTCGAATCCTTCCCCAACAGCAAATCCATGAAAGACGGGATTTTTATACTGTAGGATGGTGAAATTTTTGGCAGACACACCTCCTTGTCGCGGTGGCGGAGAAATTGGGAAACTTTTAGCAATAAAAATAACCACTCCGTGGAGGTTCGACTCCTTCTCCTACAGCTCTTCTCATAATTTAGGTTTATAATTGGTTAGTAAAGGCCCCTGCCCATCAGGGGCTTTGCTGTTTTTAAGACTTTTTTTTCTTGGGAGCAAGGAGCAAAGATTTTTGGAATAAAGATTAAAATCAGACAACCACTACCTCAATCGCCGAAGCATTTACTGCATTATCAGAGTTTTAAAATTCGACCAACTTAAAAAATTCCGGTTAAAACAAAACTTTTTTCCTTAAAAAGTCCTTATTCCTTCGTCCAAAAATCCTTACTCCTAAAAAAGAAATATTGTGTCACAATAACACAATAGATATTGATACTTCAATTATTAATTATAAATTTGGTAGTGTGTCAATTGTAACAATTTGATACCATAGCTCCCAGAATACCGTCCTCGAAATACCAATTTTAAACCAACCACATAATAAGTCGATATGAAAAAAATCGCCCTGTTAGTTTTTATAGCGCTCAGCTGTACTTACTTTTCATGCAACAAAACCCGTCCGGATAAACCGCGGGTACTTATTTTTTCAAAAACCATGGGCTTTCACCATGCATCTATCGATGCGGGGATTGCAGCCATTCAAAAACTGGGGAAAGAGAACGGGTTTGATGTGGATACCACCAAAAACTCGGCGATGTTTAATGATACCACGCTAAAAAAATACTCAACCGTTATATTTTTAAGTACCACGGGCGATGTGCTTGATTACCGCCAGGAAGCGGCATTTGAGCGCTACATACAGGCCGGTGGCGGTTACGTAGGTATCCATGCCGCGGCCGATACCGAGTACGACTGGGGATGGTATGGCCGTTTAATGGGCGATTGGTTTTATGACCACCCCGGCATTCACGATAAAAACCCTAATGTGCAACCGGGTACTTACAACGTAGTTGATGCTGATAATGACGCTACCAGGCACCTGCCCAAAGTATGGAAACGTATAGATGAGTTTTACAGCTTTAAAAAAGCTTTGGCTCCTGACGTACACGTGTTGATCACCCTTGACGAAAGCACCTACAAAGGCGGCAAACGCATGGGCTTGCACCCTGCTACCTGGTATCATGATTACGATGGCGGCCGTGCGTTTTACACCGCCATGGGCCATACCGATGAAACTTATAAAGATCAAAACTATCTTAAAATGTTAACCGCCGGCATTAAATATGCCATTGGCGAAAACAAAGAGCTGGACTATTCAAAAGTGCGCACACAAAACCCGCCGGATGAAGATCGGTTTACCAAAACCCAGCTATCAACAGGTGAGTTTTTTGAGCCTACCGAAATGACCATTTTACCAAACTTCGATATCCTGGTTATTCAGCGCCGCGGCGAGATCATGAAGTTTGATCATGCTACCAAAAAGGTAAAACAGGTAGGTGCTTTCGATGTGTACTGGAAAACACTACATACTCCCGGCACAAATGCCGAAGAGGGCATGCTGGGACTTGCTAAAGACCCTGACTTTGCCAACAACAACTGGATCTATATTTACTATAGCCCGGCCGATAGTTCCGTGAACCGCCTTTCGCGCTTTACATTTAAGAATGATACGGTTGATAAAAAGACCGAAAAAGTGATTTTGGAAGTAAAAGCCCAACGCGAAATTTGCTGCCATACGGGCGGCTCCATCGCTTTCGGTCCCGGCCCCGATAAAATGCTGTTCTTCTCTGCAGGCGATAACTCTACCCCTTTTGATGAAAAAGGGCAAAAATATGTAACCAGTGGTTATGCGCCGCTGGATGATCGTCCGGGTCATTTGCAGTTTGACGCCCGCCGTTCGGCAGGTAATACCAATGATCTGCGCGGCAAAATTATGCGTATCAAAATTAAGGATGATGGCACGTATGAAATTCCCGAAGGAAACCTTTTCCCCAAAGGCACACCCAAAACCCGTCCCGAAATTTATGTAATGGGCGATAGAAACCCGTACCGCATTTCGGTAGATCAGAAAAACGGCAACCTGTACTGGGGTGAGGTTGGCCCCGATGCCCATAATGACAGCCTGGATACCCGCGGTCCTATGGGTTACGATGAAGTGAACCAGGCCCGCCATGCAGGCAACTACGGCTGGCCATATTTTGTAGGCGATAATAAACCGTACCATATTTATGATTACGCTACAGGCAAATCGGGCCCGGCGTTTGATCCTAAACACCCTGTAAATAACTCCCGTAACAACACCGGTTTAACAGATTTGCCACCGGCACAACCGGCGTTTATATGGTATCCTTATGGCCCATCGCCCGATTTTCCGCAAGTGGGCACAGGCGGCAGAAATGCCATGGCAGGTCCGGTTTATTATACGGATATGTTCCCTGCCGAAACCCGTTATCCCGATTATTATAATGGCAAGTTCTTAGCCTACGAGTGGATGCGTGGCTGGATCAAAGCCGTGAGCCTTACACCCGAAGGTGACTTTGATAAAATGGAACCTTTCTTCCCCGGCTTAAAATCAAACTCAATGATTGATATGGAGGTTGGACCCGATGGAAGGCTATACGGTTTGGAGTATGGCAGCGGATGGTTTAGCCACAACCCCGATGCAGGCTTGTTCCGCATTGATTACATAGGCGGCAACAGGCCACCAACCATCAGCAGTGTAAAGGCTGATAAAAACACCGGATTGCTGCCATTTACTGTAAAACTAACGGTACAAGCCAAAGATCCCGAAGGTGATAAAATAACCTATAGCTGGAAAATGGGCGATGGCACCACCAAAGAAACCGATGTACCGCAGCTAAGTTACACCTACACCAAACCCGGCGACTATAAAATAAGCGTTGAAGCTAAAGACGCCGAGGGCGCGGCCAGTAAAGCTGTAAATGTTGATATTTATGCCGGTAACGAGCAGCCGGTGGTTTTGGTAAACTTAACGGGGGGCAATAAATCGTTCTATTTACCCGGCGTACCGCTTAGCTACGCGGTTACGGTAACAGATGGCGCGGCAACCAAACTGGTCGACCCGAAACGTATCATTGTTAACGTTGATTATATTGATGGTTATAAAAAACCTGTTGAGGCATCGCAATTAGAGCAAACCGCGCCAGAAAATACCGGTAAAACATTAATGCTGAGCATGGATTGCAAAAGCTGCCATAAAGAAGTAGGTAAATCAATTGGCCCCGCGTTTATAGATGTGAGCAACAAATACCAGAAAGATCCTGATGCGATGAATAAGCTTAGCCAAAAAGTAATTAAGGGTGGCGCGGGCGTTTGGGGCGAAACGGCCATGTCGGCCCACCCAAGTATCAAAAAAGGCGACCTGGAGCAAATTATTACCTGGGTAATGTCATTAGGCAATAAGGCCAATCAGAAAAAATCGTTGCCACCATCGGGCACCATTATGCCGGATGCGGGCAAAACGCCAACAGCCACCCTGGTGTTAACTGCAAAATACACCGATGATGGTACCGACGTGATCAAAGCCTTAACCGGCACAGGCATTGCTACCCTAAACAGCAGCAACTACCTATTTAAGGGCACCGAAAAAACCAATGGCTTTACGGCGTTTAAATACAATGGTATTAACCTGATGATCCTTCCAGCAGCTGAAGGTTGGTTTGCGGTTGATGACATTGACCTTACCGGTGTAAAATCTATCAACCTGAGTACATTTTGGCAAGCTGCGCCAAGCACGGGTTTCAACTTTGAGTTACACCTTGATGCTGTTGGCGGCTCGCTTGTGGGCAAAGGCGGCATGCCAACGCCGGCCAAAGACCAAAAAGGAGGCGTTGCCCACATAACCGTAAACCCGGTTACCGATGGCAAAATGCACAAGCTATTCTTTATTTATAAACCGGTAAAAGCTGGCGCGTTAACGGCTGGAGTTACCGGGATATCTTTTGGGGCAAAATAGAGCCTCACCCAACCCACTCCAAAGGAGAGGGCTTTAAAAAAGAAGCTCCCGGCAGTATGGTCTGCCGGGAGCTTTTTTTTTCTATTCTTAATCTACTATTAAAAAATCTTAAAGCCCACACTTAAAGCCCAAAGGTTTTGGCGCTGGCCATAGTTAGAGTTTACTTTTGATAAACCGCCTTCGTAACGTAAATCGGCAGTGATGGCACCAATATCAACACCGGCACCGGCCTGGAAACCTAAGGTGCTTTTGTTGTAGTTGCCAAAATCCTGGTAAGCACCGGTGAAGTTATTTGAGAAGCTTTCGCTCTTATCCAACTGGTAAGTATAGATAGGGCCCGCCATAACACGGAAATTTAAATCTTTACCCCCAAAAGATTTACCAACCAACAAAGGCACGTTTAAGTTGGTGAACCTTACTTTTCCACTATACTCTGTTCCGTTATTATTTGAGTCGAATTTACCACCTGTACCGCTTAAGTATAACTCTGGTTGTAAATACAAGCCCGAGCCAACGCGAGCAAATAATCCGGCCTGGTAACCTGTGAGGGTTGATTCCTTTAAATTATCGGTATTAATCTTCGAAAAATTGACACCGCCTTTAACGCCTAAAGAAAATTGTGCTTTTGCACTGATGCTTACTGCTATCAGTAATACCGCACTTAATAAGTACTTTTTCATAAGTTTTAATTTTTGAGGGGGCGAAGCTATACTTTTTGGTACAATTTACATCGTCCCCATGGTTAACATAGTTAGTTTATAAGTGGCCGCATTGAAGCCATTTTATTGACTATCAATTGACGCGCCAAAGTTTTAAACGTTGCTTTACCTCTGTTTTTTATAAAACGGCAAAAATAATTATGAGTTTGCCAGCAGTTTAGCCAGTATTTCTACACTGCTTTCCAACTCATCCGGGGTAGATGATGCAAAACCAAGCCGGGTAAAACCGGGAGCCGCGGAGCTGTTAAGTCCCTGAAAATACAGTCCTTTTTTTATTGCTTTTTGGGCCAGTTCATCCAAATTGATGTTTTTATCAAATTGGGTCCAAACGGCCAGGCCACCTTCGGGAATTTTAAATTGTACATAATCTTTAAGCCTATCGTTCAGCAGGGTTCAGAACAAATCTCGCCGCTGGCGGTACAATCGTAAAGATTTACGCAAATGGCGTTGAATAATGCCGCTTTGCAGCAGCTCAGCCATTCCGTTTTCGAGTAAGGTATCGCCTTGCCTGTCAATAATGCGGCGTAGGCTTGCTAAATGCTCAATCACATTTTCGGACGCTACCAGGTACCCCACCCTTATAGCCGGCGAAAGCGTTTTAGAAAAAGAACCACAGTAAATTACCATACCAGCATCATCGGCGCTGGCCAGTGGCATCAGGGGTTTATTTTCGTAATGAAAATCGTAGTCGTAATCATCCTCAAAAATAATGAAGCCATATTTACGGGATAGTGCCAGCAGGTTTACCCGCCTATCGGCCCGCAATGCCACGGTGGTAGGGTAATGATGATGCGATGTTACGTATACCAGCCTAACCGTTTGTTTTTGGCAAAGTGCTTCCAGTTCATCGATATTAAGCCCGTATTCGTCAACACCTATTTTTAGCAGCCTGGCACCGGCCTGCAAAAAATTGGCCTCGGCACCCAACCAGCCGGGATTGGCTGTCACTACCGTATCGCCTGGTTCTAATAAGCCGGTGCAGCAAAGGTTAAGCCCCATAATGGTGCCCCGCACTACAAGGATATTGGCCGGCGTTGCCCGCAGGCCACGGGTGGCATTTAAGTAGGTAGCCAACTCGTTCCGCAGCCATTCAGATCCCCGGGTATCGCCATAACCCAACCTTACATAAGGGTTGCCGGTTAAAAGCTGGGTACGGTAAGCCCTTGAAATATCCTGCACCGGGGCAATGCGCGTATCCGGAAAACCATCATCAAGGTGCAGGGGAATATTAAGATTAGCCACCGCTCTTTGTAAATGGACCGGGCTTTTTATGGCAAACCCTGCTTTAACAACTGTATCGGCTTCGTTAATAGCTATCGTTTTCGGTTTAATAAGCGGCAGGTTAGCGGCCACAAAGGTACCGCTGCCTGCATAACTCTCCAGCCAGCCCTGCGCCAATAGATCCTCATAAGCCCGGGTAACCGTTTTACGGTGCACGTTTAATTGCTCGGCCAATTGCCGCGTGCTGGGCAATCTGTATCCGGCTATTAAAATCCCTGTTTTAATAAAATTTGTGAGCTGGTTGGTAAGCTGCAGATAAACCGGCGAGGCCGCTTCTTTATCTAATACTAAATGTGCTGAAAGCGCCTGCATAAAATTGGACTACTCTTTTTATAATTATTGGATGATTTTAACCACCCAATAAACGCATAATTTTATAAAAAACAACATTATGGCTAATCCAAAATCACATCTAATTCCCAGCCGGTCGGCCAAGAGGGCCAACTATGATCCCGAAGTAATCAACAGCATCCTGGATGAAGCGCTGTATTGCACCATCAGCTACAGCTATGATAACAAACCATTTTCGATACCAACCGCGTTTGTGAGGTATGAAGACAAGATCTATATACACGGCTCGGTCGGCAGTCACTTTATACGTGAACTGGAAAAAGGGATTCCCGTTTGTATTTCGGTTACCCTGATGGATGATCTGGTAGTTGCTAAATCGGCTTTTCACCATTCGGTAAATTACCGGTCGGTAATCATTTTTGCGCAGGCCGAGAAGATAGAAGATGCAGAAACCAAAACAGAAGCATTTAAATGGCTTACCGATAAAATTGTGCCGGGCAGCTGGGATTACCTGCGCCCTATACAAGCCCGCGAAGTGCTTAAAACAACAGCGCTGGCTTTTAAAATTGAAGAAGCATCGGCTAAAATACGCAGTGGCATGCCGGTTGATGACGATGAAGATCTGGAGCTGCCTATCTGGTCGGGCCTTATTCCTTTACAAACCAGGCGGATGTCGCCATTGGCCGATAGTTTAAGCCAAACCATCCCTGTGCCTGCCCATCTTCAACACCTATAGGTAAAATATCGGGCCGGGCCCGATATTTTAAATTCGCCTGCTGTGTATTTTTTATATTTTTGCTTAAAATAATTTAATCATGGCTGAGATCAGTATCACCAATAAGGATTGGGAACGTGTAAAAATTAAAGTTCAACGTAAATACAACCACCTTACAGACGAACAATTAAAATATACCGAGGGTCAGGAAGAGGCACTGATAACCAAACTTATGGACCTGGTAAACCGTAACAGGGAATACGTGGTGTTCACTTTGAAAAAAGCGTTGGTGAATATTGATAATAACAGGCTGTAAATGAGCCTGTATTTGCAAAAATCGGGATGCTTTTAGTATTTTTATAAGCTTTAATGTTGCGCAGTGTATGGTGATCTTCAAAAAATACAAAAAGATAGGCTTTTTTGCCGGCATAATTACGCTGGCAGTTGGTGTTGCGGCTTTTGACGACGACTTATTCCAGATCTCCAAAAACCTGGACGTTTTCGCATCGGTATATAAAGAGGTAAACATTAACTACGTTGATGACATCAACTCGGCCAAACTGGTGAAAACCGGTGTTGACGCTATGTTAGATGGCCTTGACCCTTATACCGAATTTGTACCCGAATCTGAAATTGAAGATTACAAACTCCACTACATAAGTACCCAGTACGGCGGCATCGGCGCCAGCATTTTTGTACGCAACAATAAAGTATACGTATCTGATGTATTTGAAGGCTTCCCGGCACAAAAAAGCGATGTGCACCCCGGCGACCAGGTATTAAAAATAAACGACATTAATCTTGACGGTAAAAATAACGATCAGGTAAGCCTGTTGCTTAAAGGCTCAAAAGGCGCGGCCATAAAGCTGCTCATCAAAAGGGATAATATTGCCCAGCCGTTTGAAAAAAACCTGCTACGTGATGAAATTAAGCAACCCAATGTATCCTACTTCGGCATGGTACAGGGTAATATGGGGTACATCAAGCTCGATAAATTTTTGGAGAACTCGGCCGCCGAGGTTACCAGCGCTTTAGTTGCTTTAAAAAAGAATAACCCTAACGGTATAATTCTCGATTTGCGCTCAAATGGCGGCGGTATTTTACAGGAGGCTGTAAAAATTGTGAACCTGTTTGTTCAAAAAGATGTTGAGGTAGTATCACAAAAAGGTAAAATAAAAGATAAAAACTTTACTTACAGCACTGTAAGCACACCACTTGAGCCAAACCTTCCTTTGGTGGTTTTGGTAAACAGCCATTCGGCATCAGCGTCAGAAATTGTTGCAGGCTCTTTACAGGATTTGGATAGGGCCATCATCATCGGCCAGCGCAGCTACGGTAAAGGACTTGTTCAGCAGACGTTTAATTTGCCTTACAACAGCCTTGTGAAAATCACCATCGCCAAATATTACATTCCATCGGGCCGCTGTATCCAGGAAATTGACTACACTCACCGTAAGGATGATGGCAGCGTAGTTAAAGTAGCCGATTCATTGATCCATGAGTTTAAAACCAAAGCTGGTCGTTCGGTTTATGATGGCAGCGCTATATACCCGGATATTTTTGTTAAGCAGGAAAAATTCGCTAACGTAACACAAGCGTTAGTAGGCAAGTTGCTGATATTTGATTATGCCACAATTTACCGCGACAAGCACGCCAAAATAACCGACAGCAAATCGTTCAAACTATCAGATGACGAGTATAACGATTTTGTAAAATACCTGGCAGATAAAAATTACAGCTACAGCACGTCGTCAGAAAAACAACTCAATAACCTCAAAACCGAGGCAACTAAAGAGAAACAGTTCAGCGAAATTCAGGCCGAGTATGATATACTGAAAAGCAAGCTGATGGCCACCAAAAAGAACGACTTACAGCTGCACAAAGACGAAATTAAACAGGTACTTGAAAACGAGATAGCCTCAAGATATTACTACGAAAAAGGTCGCTACGAAGCCAACTTTAAATACGACCAGGAACTGGCCCAGGCTGTAAAAACCATGCAGGATAAAACTCAGCTGGCATCAATACTAAAAGGCGAAGGCAACTATAAAGTGATTGGAAAACCGGTATTGGCCATGGCCGGTAAAAAAGCTGTCGAAAAAGACAGCGACGACGAATAACCTCATTACCTGACATTTACTTATCCATTTAAACATTGTAACCGATTAGTTACCGGCTATACTGTGCTATGGGCTAAACTTTATACCTGTGTTATTGTCATACAAGCAAAACAAACAATAACACACCATGAAAAAGATCATTTTAACAGCCGCTATAGTTTTAGGCTTTTTATCAATAAAACCTGCAAGCGCACAGATCAGTTTAAGTATCAACATAGGTAGTCAGCCAGAATGGGGGCCAACCGGTTATGATCGTGCCGACTACTATTACATGCCCGATATTGATTCCTATTATGATGTAAACGCGCATCAGTACGTATATTTTAATAATAACGTTTGGATACATTCTGCGGCTTTACCTCCACGCTACAGCAATTATGATGTTTACCACGGTTACAAAGTTGTGGTAAACGAGCGTACCCCATGGGTTCACAACACTGTCTATCGTACCAGGTACGCCAGCTACAGGGGCCGCAGAGACCAAACCGTAATCCGCGATAGTCGCGAGGTTAAATACAGAAACCATTGGAATGGCGATACCCGTAAGGTAGTTGTACATAAAGACGTGCGTGTTGATAAACATGATGACCGTCATGAAGATCATGGCCACGGACACAGAGACTAATTTTTATTGTTAATTTTTATATAAAGAGGCTCTTCAACTACGGAGAGCCTCTTTTTTTGCTATTCACCTATCTATCATTAAACCATATAATTAAAGTTTTAAACTTTTTGCGTTAAACATTGTCATACATTCAAACAATGCGCAACCTGTAATTATTTTAACAATAACAGCGCATTATAAAACTACTACAAAATGAAAAAGATAATCTTATCCGCAGCAATATTGTTAAGCTGCTTAGCCGTAAAAACTGCCAGCGCGCAGGTAAGCTTTAGCTTAGGGGTTAACATTGGCAGTCAGCCGGCCTGGGGCCCTGTTGGTTACCAAACCGCAAATTATTACTACATGCCCGATATTGATACCTATTATGATGTACCTACCCATCAGTATGTGTACTATGATAACAACGTTTGGGTACACCGTGCTTATTTACCGGTGCGTTACCGCAACTATGACTTATACCATGGTTATAAAGTAGTGATCAATGATCGCAGCCCATGGCTAAGGCACGATGTTTACAGAACCCGGTATGCTGGCTACAGGGGCCGTCACGACCAGGTAATTATCCGCGATAGCCGCGATGTCAGATATGCTAACTACTGGAGAGGTAATCATGATCGCCGGGTAGTAACATACAATCGTGGTGGTCATTTTGATAATGGAAATCACGGTGGTCGAGGCCCACAATATCATGGAAACGGTGGCGGCCACTGGGACGGAGATCACGGCAACCGTGGTGGCGACCACGGAGATCATGGCCATGGCAGGCACTAAGCTGTAACGATATAAAATAACAAAACAGGCTTCCTTTAAACAGGAGGCCTGTTTTACGTTAATGCCCCAGGAAAATCGCTTTTTAGATTCTGATTTTTTCGGCTAAAGCCATCTTATTAGTCACTTCTATTAACCGTTGGCTAAAGCCAAAACGGCAATGAATTAAAAATCAGATTAGAAAGCCACTGTAATTTCATTGCCGTCCCATTTATGGGGCGGAAAAAAGTAATAAGCAAGGTGGCTTTAGCCAAAACGAGCTATAAAAGTTTAAAATCGATTGCTGTTAATAGCCGGGCCGGTTATTAAAACAGCCTTCTTTTTATTTATGTTTGTGTGTTAGCAGGGAATTACGTCGATGTACACATTATCAGAAGAGAATTATTTAAAGGCCATTTACAGGATAGCACAGCAAAAGGATGTTAAGATAACGCCCACCGCTATTGCCGAAAACCTGGGTAATAACCCAGCCTCGGTTGTTGATATGATCCGTAAGCTTACCGAGAAACAGCTGATAGCATACGATAAAAAACAAGGTGTAAAACTTACTGCCCAGGGCTTGAAAGATGCTGTACTGATAGTGCGTCGCCACCGCCTTTGGGAAGTTTTTTTGTTAGAGAAATTAGGCTACCACTGGGACGAAATTCATGATATTGCCGAAGAACTGGAACACATCAGCGATGCCACCCTTGCCGACAGGCTCGATAAATTCCTGGGATTCCCCGAGTACGACCCTCATGGCGACCCGATACCGAAGGCAAACGGCAAAGTGCCCAAGTCGTTCTCGGTATCACTTACCCACCTAAAAACCGGTTCAACTTGCAGGGTAGCGGCAGTGAGGGATACCAGCAATACCTTTTTACAATACCTCATCAAATTGGATATAGGAATAGGCACCCGCATAACGCTGATAGAAAAGATCCCTTTTGATAATTCACTGGTGATCAGTATCGATGGAAAAGAAAACACCACGGTATCGCAAAAATTTGGCGAGAATATATTGATAGATTAAGGGGCTAAATTAATCTTGTTAAAATGTAGAGACGCAATATTTTGCGTCTAAAACCAAACGGGGCGAACATTTCAACCGGCTTTGCAAATTCGATCTGTACAGCGGGAGACGCAAAATATTGCGTCTCTACAAAAAACCAGGAAAGCACTTGTTCTTTATTCCATAAACCCTCCATCTAAAAGAATCCTTATCCCATAAAACCCCTCTCCCCAAAAAGTCCTTATTCCTTGCTCCAAAAATCTTTTCTCCAAAAAGTCCCACAGTCCGCCAGTCCCAAAAAGATTGTCTGCCAATTGTTAAATAATGTGAAAACTAAACATTTACGGTAATTGCAAAACCGTTTTCATCTTAATTTCATAGAAGCCCGCTAATTTAGTTTTTGTAGCGTGATGACTTAGTGTTTTTAAAATGTAACAACTCGCTATTTTATAACACCTAAGTCGTTAATTTTTAACTATATAATTAATTTATATTTTATGCTGGCTGTAAAAACCTTAAGTAATAATTTAACCACCTTTAGGCGCAATGTACACGCCATGGGCGATAAATTTGAAATTAGTGTAGTTGGTAATGATCCTTTACTGGCCAATGAGCAAATTGAAATTGCTATTGATGAAATTAACCGCGTTGAGAAACTCCTCTCGGCTTTTGGCGACGACAGTAATATCAAGCAAATTAACCGCAATGCTGGCATAGCGCCGGTAAAAGCGAATGGCGAAATTTTCAGGCTGATCAGCAGGGCTTTACAAATATCCGAACTTACCCACGGTGCATTTGATATCACCTATTTTACAGGTAATGCCGCAGGTAATGATAGCCCATTAGTTGAAAACACAACAGTTAAAACAGCGCCTTACACTGTTATGCAAACCAATTATCAAAATGTAGTGCTTGATGCTGTTAAGCAAACCATTTTTTTAAAGGAAAAAGGAATGCGTATTGGCTTTGGTGCCAACAGTAAAGGCTACGCAGCCGATAGGGCAAAATACATATTGCAAATGAATGGTGTTAGCAGCGGCGTTATAAATTCAGGTGGCGACTTGCTAACCTGGGGCACACAGCCAAACTTTAAACCGTGGACAGTTGCCGCTGCCGATCCGGAACAAAGGAAACAGCCGTTCGCGCAGCTTAACATTAGCGATATGGCTTTTGCCACCGCTATAAATGCCGAAAGATACGCCAGCGCAGGCAATAAAAAATTCCAAAGCGCTGCCAGCAATAAAAAAGGGTTCCCGGTAAGCGAAATTAAAAGCGTAAGCATTATGAGCCCCACCGCCGAGCTGGCCGATGCCATGGCTTCGCCGGTTATGAACATTGGCGTTAACGCAGGCATGTACATGATTAACCAATTAAACCAAATTGCCTGTGTTGTAATTGATGATCAAAACCGCGTTTATACTTCAAAAGGCATCAGCATTTAATCATCATATTGTAATTAAATAAACCAATCATAATAGATACGGTAAACGTACAAATAGCCTGTTTGCATCTGCTTTTAACCCAGGCAGCCGTAAACAGGCTATAATTGTTATCAACAGTGCCCCTCCCATTGGGCGTTACTGCTTATATTGACCGATATTTGAATATAATTTTAAGTTTTTCTTCCTCCCAATGATAAAGTGGTTTGCGTATATTGTCCTGTTATTGATATTTGCGCCATGTTTATCATCTGCCGGCATTACAAACAGCACACCAAATTCTGTTTATAATTATCATTTGATAATAGTATCTAAGCATGATATATTGGCAGATACCACCACCAAAAGCAAAAAGGAGCAGGAAGAAAAAAATAAAATTAAAGAGGTAGCTAAGGCAAAGCGGCAGGCAAAACCCGAAAAGGTGATTGAAAACGGCACACCCGTACCGGCCAAACCAAAACCCAAAAGACAGCGACGCCCCGAAGGGCTGGAACGTCCGCCGGAAATACCACGAAGAAATGGCGATTAAACAGGTTAACAAACAATTTACCGATTTTTGATGAAGTACCTTTGCTTACTTTTTTTGGTTGCCGGCACTAATGCCTTATATGCCGCAAGCATTAACCCAACTGGTTTTACCGGGAGGGATTACCATGTTGTTGCCGATACGGATACCATTATCAGGAAGCAATCTGTTTCGGTGGGTGTAAACTATGGTAGCGATGCCTTGTTTTTCGGTCGCACAAGCCCGGTTAAATACCCTTTTGTTACCGGCGATATAATTTATAACAGCAAGCCCGGCTTTTTTGCTTATGGTTCTGTTTTAAAAGTACTGGGGTACAAGCCAGTTGATGAGGTAGACGTGGGGGGCGGTTATTTTTACAAATTTTCAAAACAGTTTTCGGGTGCGGCAAGCTATACCAGGTTTATTTTTAATAAGGATGCCAACGTAATTAAATCGGCCTCATCAAATGACATCAACCTCAAAAACTCTTACGACTGGCATTTTCTGAAAACCAGCGTAATTGCCGATTATCTTTTTGGTAAATCGAACGATGCATTTGTTACTGTTACCAACTCCAAATACATTGAAACCAGCTGGAGCATTTTTGACGATCAGGATTATCTTTCCTTTAACCCATCGTTCAATTTTATAATGGGTACCCAAAACTTTGTGCAACGCTATTCTGTAGATCATCAATACAAGCAAGAGGTTGATAATATATATGTGAAGGACGATGCAAATTCGGCACGCTACAACCGCAGGTTTAATATGCTCAACTACAGCTTTAAGGTGCCTATAGCTTACAACAGACCACATTATACGCTGGAAGCCTCATGGCGTTATTCGATACCGGTTAACGTTGAAGGGGTACTTGAAAATCATCGGGAATCATTCTTCAACTTTACTTTTTACTACCTGTTTTATTAGCCCTGGCGTATGAATGTACTGATCATCGAAGACGAAAAAGCGCTGGCGCAGGAGTTGGAAATATTTCTGACTAACTATAACTACATATGCGAGGTTTGTTACGATGGTGCTTCGGCATCTGAAAAGATAGCCACCAACTTGTACGATTTTATTTTAATAGATCTCGGGCTGCCAGATTATGATGGCCTTGATCTGTTAAAGGAATTAAAAAAATCAGGATCGGACGCAGCCTGTATTATATTAACCGCCCGCACAGAAATTGATGACCGCATTAAAGGACTTGATTTAGGTGCCGATGACTACCTGCCCAAACCGTTTTCGCTGCTGGAGTTACAAAGCCGCATGCAGGCCATCATCCGCAGAAAATTCGGCGTAAAAAATAATATTATGGATCTGGATGGTTTTTTAATTGACCTTACCAACCGCACCATATCATATGGCACCAGTGCGGTGAATACCATCACCAAAAAGGAGTTTGATTTAATTGCCTACCTCATTCTGCATAAAAACCGAACCCTTACCCGCATGCAGCTTAGCGAACATATTTGGGGCAGTGTGGTTAATAATGATTACGATTCCAACTATATAGACGCGCATATCAAAAACATCCGGAAAAAACTAAATGCTTTTGCCCCGCCAGATTGGCTGGAAACCGTACGCGGATTGGGTTATAAAATAAAGATCAACGCTTAAGGATTGAAACTCGGCACAAAACTTACGCTTTTTAACACCATATCAAAACTGGTGATTGTGGTACTATTTGTATTGCTGGTGCCCGTATTGATCAAAAATATCAGTAGTAATTATGTTGATAGCAAGCTAATTAAACAAAAAAACAAATTACTGCAGATTGTAAAAAGCCAGGGCATTGAAACCTATATTGTAAACGGCGAGGCCTACGGTAGCTACCTGCCCCTTAAAGACGAATACATTAGCCTGGATGAGGTTGACCCTAAGTATTTTTTAGATACTATTCAACGTGGCAAGCGCTTGTTTAGCGAGGGTGATACCCTTGAATACCGCATACTAAGCCACACTTTTAAAGTAAAAAACAAAAACTACCTGCTTGAAATTGGTAAAAGCGTAGATACCCTTGACGAAACCAGCATCCCTCTGCAAAACATTGCTTTTGAGGTACTGTTAGGTATGATATTGCTTACTGTACTTGCCGACCAGATTTACAGCACCTACGTACTTAAGCCACTCCGCATCATTATCAAAACCAAACTGGTAGGCCAAAAATTTCCAAACTTTCAATCGTACAGAAAGGTGCGTACCACCACATCAGATTTTGAGCACCTGGATCTCAGCATCCATAAAATGGTAGAAACCATTGCCGATAAGTTTCATAAGGAGCGCGAATTTATCTCAAATGCCTCGCATGAGTTGATGACGCCCATATCCATCCTTCAATCAAAAATTGAAAACATGTTTGAAGAAGAGGATGTAAATGACGAACTAAAGGTGCGCCTGCTTGAAATGCAAAAAATCCTAAACCGGCTAAAAAGCATCACCAAAACCCTGTTGTTGATTTCCCAAATAGAAAATGAGCAGTTTTTAAAAGAGGACAAGGTAAGCGTAAGTGAACTTTTGCAGGATGTTTATGACGAAATTTCCATTCGCCTGCAGGATAAAAATATCGATTACGAAATGAATGTACCGGATAACTGGTACATGGTTAACATCAACAAATTCCTGCTGTTCAACCTGTTTTTTAACCTGATAAACAACGCCATCAAATACAACCGCGAAGGTGGCAGCATCAGCATTACGGCGGTGGCCGTGCATGATAAGTTTGTGATTAGCATAACCGATACCGGTATTGGTATTGATGCTGAGGCCTTGCCATTTATATTTAACCGCTTTAAAAAATTCCGCCAGTCATTACAACAGGATAGCTTCGGCCTGGGGTTGCCTATTGTAAAATCAATAGCCGGTTTTCATGACATTGAAATTGATGTGTCATCTGAGAAAGATGTTGGTAGCACGTTTAAGCTGATTTTGCCGGCTATGTTGATAGTGGTGGATTGAGGAGAATAAATAACAGCACCGTAAGAAGCGCAACGAAGTCAACTTCACCAAATCACTTTAAATAACTCTCGGCAAAATCCCAAAATCCTTTCATAAAAAAAGCCCCGCGTTGCGCAGGGCTTTAACACATATTAACTATTTATAACTGAAAAAACTCAAGTTTAAATACGCGCCGGCACCTATCTTTCGCAACGGTTTTTAGCAACCATCGGGGCATACCAAGGGTATGTTATATCAAAAATATCGTTCTTGATTTATGGTTGTATTTCAGAGTTTTCCACATTGTGTGCACAAGTGCCTTTTCATTGCCTTAAAACAACAATTTAGCTGTAATATTTTTGAGAGCATAAAAATTTTGAATGCTTTTTTTGTAGCTTTAACATGATGCCGTCACCATAATTAACGCGGATAAAAAGTTCAAAAACTACCCATGAAAAAATTGCTCCTGATAACCCTTATTTCGGTATTTGCTTTAAGCGTTAAAGCACAGGAAAAACCACACTTATATAATCCATCGGCAGATGCTAAGGCCGAGATAAGTGCCGCTGTTAAACAAGCATCGGCCCAACATAAAAATGTGCTTTTACAAATTGGCGGCAACTGGTGCAGCTGGTGTATTAAGTTTAACAACCAGGTAACGCAGGATAGCTCCCTTAACACTTACATGAACAACAACTATGTTGTGCTGCATGTAAACTACAGCCAGGAAAACACCAATGATGCCTTAATGACCAGCCTGGGTTATCCGCAACGTTTTGGCTTCCCGGTTTTTATTGTTTTAGATAGCAAGGGCAACAGGCTGCACACCCAAAACTCCGAATACCTGGAAGAAGGCAAGGGCTACAGTAAAGATAAAGTACTGGAATTTTTTAAAGGCTGGTCGCCGGCGGCACTTGATCCTAAAAGTTATACAAAAACCAAATAGTTAAAGGTAATCACCTACAAAACAAACAATTAATAAAAATACGGCGTTTGTATTATCACAAAAGGTTTAAAAGCCGGTTGTAATAAACCCGATACAAAAGAAAATTTATATTCCAAAGGTTAAATATTTTCGCAATTGTTAATTAACTTAGTTTATTGTTTCATCCTTTAAAAATTAAACTTATGGCAAAGCACACAACTTTAAAACGTGGTCAGTTACTTAAGTACATTGGTAAAAGATGGAAAAACCTGAACATCAGCAACCCCATAATCAAGTTTTTAGGCTATGATTGTAATGGATTTGCCGATGTTTGGGTTGAATACCAGGGCCGCTTAATGTTGTTGGCCATTGGGGATGTTGAGCTGGTAAGCTTAGCTGCCTGATCTTATCCGCAGGTTTGCGGAAATCATTCAAAAAGCCTTAATCGAGTACAAATCGGTTAGGGCTTTTTGTTGCAGTATTGTTGAATAAAACTATCCGCTTTATCGCTGCCTATGTTACGGATAAAAGTCCAGTCGGTACAGGCACCTTCCAAATCTTTTTGTTTGAGTTTTTCATTGGCCTGGCTTAGCAAATCGCTTATCAGTTCGTCATCAAAACCCAGTTGCTTTTTTAGGGCGATGATGATTGGCTCTTTACTCAAATCGGCTTTACCCTGGTACTTATTGATGTAATAATTGGTTACGGCGTTCTCCAACTCCTGCCGGTTACGATAATCAGTAATGGCGGCCTGCATATCCTTAGCGGTGGCAGTACGGCAAAGCGCCGGATTAGGGTCAAAACGAATGGGCTGTACCAAGTAAGTACTGCCCACATGATCTACCGGAACCTGCCACATGCCCGATGTAAGTTTTATAACGCGTAAAGCCTCATCATCCAGATCAATCCCCGGTCCCTGCTGAATTTTGGCATCCATGACATTGCCGTTTTTATCCAACCTGAACGCAACATCAATAACACCAGAGATACAGTTTTGACGGGAATACTCGGGATAAACGATTTTGCTTTTGATAAACTCATCAAGCGCTTGCTGACCGCCCTTAAATGCAGGCTGCGCATAAGCCACGCCCATTATGGACATTGCTAAAACGATACCGATGAGCAGGCGCTTGATCATAGTATAAATATCGACAATAATTAGGGGATAAACGCACCATATTTAAAACGGCTATCTATGACATTTTTGAATTGGTTATTTTTGAATCCCCTCTTGAGAGCCGGACTGGGTGATGGCGGGGTGTGTTAGCCTGCGTTCTATCACCCGTATAACACACCCCTCCGCCCCTCTCAAGAGGGGATTCGCACAAACCCTCACTTTTTAAAAGTCATTTCCACTTTCAGAGTCCGTGGATTTAAAAACTCAGCATGACCCCATTTTTATTTGATTTCATGAACGCCCCTAAAACCCCAGCACCAATCCCGGATCGGGCACATTGAGCTTATACTTTTCCATTTCACTGTATTTGCATACGCCGGGGTAATCGCCAAACTTGCCCTCCATATCAAACATCAGTTGAAAATGCAGGTGTGGTGGCCAGTGACCATTTTCGGTATTATTGCCCAGGGTGGCTATCTGCTCATCTTTTTTGATGGACTGGCCTACCGTTAAACCAATCAAGCTTTCGCGGCTCAGGTGGCCGTAAAGGCTATACACTGTTAAACCATCAAGATTGTGTTGCAGAATAATGCAGGGCCCATAGTCGCCAAGATTATTGTTATCCCGGAAGCTGTGTACCAGGCCATCAAACGGGCTGTAAATGGGCGTGCCTTCGGGGCCCCAGATGTCTACGCCCAAATGCAGGCGGCGAGGTTCGTCTTCCGTATCAAAATGGGCGCTTACAGCATAAATGGTACGGTGTTCCAAGTAGCCGCCTATGCCGTAGCGGCAATTATTGGCTTTGAGCTTATCGCTTACCCATTGGGTAAATTGTTGGGTATCGGCAATAATACCGGTGCTTAGCTCGGTATTGGCGGCGGTAAAATCTAAAGCACAAAGCCGGTCGGTACCGGCTTTGTAGTCAACCACTTTGCCAATGGCATCGGCGTGGTTTTGCAAATAAGTTTTGAACTGCTGGTTACGGTCCATCAAAATAAAAAATTATTCTTCGGTATCCGGCTGGCGCTCTTCCTTGCTTATTTTATCAAATATTTTGTCCATACGTTCAACGTATTCACTGGTATCGTCAATAAAAAATTCCAGTTGGGGGATAATCCTTACCTGGTCTTTAATACGGGCACCTAATTTATACCTGATTTCTGACGCATGCAGTTTAATGCTTGCCAATGACTGTTGCAGGTTGATGGTGTTACCAAAAAAGCTTAAAAAGATACGCGCGATAGCCAAATCGGGCGTTACACGCACTTTGGTGATGGTTACTAATGTATTGGGCAAATAATTCATGCCTTCGCGCTGAAATATGGCCGCGAGGTCTTCCTGTATAACTCCGGCAAATTTTTGCTGACGTTTTGATTCCATGGTGATAATTTAACGCCGCTAAGGCAGATAAGTTTATTTATTCAGATGCTGCAAAGTATGGTATTAGTTACACATATCCTGCGGAATCTCTTTGGTTATTTTTACTACTTTTTTCACTATGAGGGTACTATCATACTCGGAGCCTAAACCCTCTTTGCCCGATTTTATTTTTACACCCTGTACTTCAACATATACGGGCTCATAAGGTTTTTCGAAATTCATTTGCGAGTATCGCAACTCCAGCGTGGCCGAACTATCGGTAACCCAAAACTCCTGGCTGTTATCGCAATCTTTAAATGATTTTATTTCGGGGCCAAAGCTATATAATCCTTTAAAAACAACCGGTTTGGCCGGCTCCTTGGGTTTCCTGTTACATGAGGATGCCGCTAAAAAAAGAATAAATAAGAAGGCGAAATACTGAATATACCTGATCCTCATATAACAAATTTACAAATCCTGTTTGATATCGTCCAATCCTTTAATACTTAATCGGGCGCTGATGCCTGCCGCTATCATTGAAATACCGCCTACGGTTAAAAACACCAGGCCAAAATCGCTTATTTTTAAATCAATGGGATATGAATCGATCATTGAATTGCTTGCACCCATTTTAATAAAACCATAGTGCTGCTGCAACAGGCAAAAAGCAAGCCCCAACACTAAACCCGCCAAAAAACCGGCTAAGGATATCATCATCCCTTCAAAAAAGAAGATGCCCTGTATGGTACGTTTGTTAGCCCCCAGGCTGCTTAAAATGGCAATATCGGCACGCTTATCAATAACCAGCATGGTTAACGAGCCAATGATATTAAATATTGCGATGATAAGCACAAAGGTTAGGATCATAAAAATACTCCAACGCTCATAATTAAGCGTTTTATATAGCTCGGTGTTTTGCTCTTTTCTACTTTTAACCGTGAATTTATCACCTATATCGTCCTTTATTTTGTTCTGAATGGATGATATGTCGGTACCTTTTTTAAAGGTAAGTTCAAGTGAGCTTATTTCTTTAGGCTGGTCGAGCAAATCGCGGGCAAACTCAATGGGGGTTACCACAATATCATCAAATTCCTGCTGCAGGTTAAACACACCCGATGGACTGATAGAACGCACCACAAATTCATCTAATGGGTTTACCGAACTCACCACCGCACGCCTTGGCGAAAAGATTTCGATAGGTGCCAGATCATCATGTACATTGATGCCCAGGCTACCTTGAATAGTACCGCCAATAACAGCCATAGGTCTGCCGTTGCTTTTTAGCGTGAAAGAGCCGTTTTGTACGATGCTATCCAGCTGTTTATTCTTCAAAAAATCGTCGCTTACGCCTTTTATAGTGCCAATGATGGGCTTATCCCCGTAACGGACCAATACCTTTTCCTGCAAAACCTGCGTGAACGAGAAGATCCGCGCGTCTTTATGCAAACTATCAAAATAGGGCGTATTAGGGTCGAAAGTTTTACCCAGCCGGGTTTCTATCTTAAGCTCGGGCGTAAAATTGCTGTATGCCGATAGGATTACTTTTTCAAAACCGTTAAACACCGATAAGATGATAATGAGCGCCGCGCTGCCAAAAAGCACCCCAAGCGTAGATATCCCAGAGATGATATTGATGGCATGCATCTTTTTCCCCGAAAACAGGTATCTTTTAGCTATGTATACGGAGGTGTTCAATTGTGCTTGTAGCTTTTTTAGGTTATACGTTGTACGTGATAAGTTATACGTAATCTGTGTTTATAGTTATCTTGCTTCGGTTACGTATAACGTAAAACGTTCAACGTATAACATCTTCAGCATGCTAAGTCAAAAACGGGTTGTTTTGTTTTTCAAAACCGATGGTTGTTTCGGGGCCGTGGCCGGGGTAAACAGTACAGTCATCTGGCAAGGCAAACAATTTGGTTTCGATATTATCCATCAGGGTTTTAAAATCGCCGCCCGGCAAATCTGTACGACCGATGCTCATCCTGAACAACACATCGCCCCCAATTAAAATATTGGCAGCCCTATCATAAAAACACAACGAAGCAGGCGAATGGCCGGGTGCAAAAACAAACTCTAAAGTAGTATTACCAAATTTTATGCTCCCGGTTTCGGGCAAATACGTATCCGGCATAGGAGAAACCTCATACCTGATACCCATTTGCGGCGCGTAGGATACTACCGCGGTAAGCACCGGCAGTTCGCCTTCATGAAACTGGGGTTTAAGCCCGTATTTATCAAATACAAATTTATTGCCCAGCACATGGTCAATATGGCAATGGGTATTAAGCAGTAAAACGGGTTTTAAATTATTATCCTTTATAAAGTTTGTTACTGCATTTTGCTCCGGAGCAGTATACATACCCGGATCAATAATCGCGCATTCGCCGGTTTCATCAAACAAAATATAAGTGTTTTCCTGGTAAGGATTATTCACAAATGATTTAACTTTTGCCATGCGGTAAAAGTAATGATTTAATTTGTTGGGGAGGGAAAGGAGTTTAAAGCCACTCATTAAACACATCCCGGCATGTAGCAGATCCCAGACTTACGAAGTTTTTAAAACTTCGTAAGTCTTTCGCCGCTTTGCCATTTTACCTCATTGCTTCAATTTTATAACTTTCATCTATCTAATTTAAACCTACTCTTCCACCAGCTCCACCTCGGCCACCGGGCTAAACAAGTAAACCCGTTTGGTTTTTAGCTCCACGCATTTGAAACGTTTACGAAGCTGCTCTTCTTTACGAAAAACACGATCTCCTTTTATTTTAAACAGCGCTTTCATAGGCAGTTTTTCTACCGTGGTAACCGCTTCTTTAATGGCATCATATTTACGGAGCGAGCGATACAGGTTTAAATCCGAACAGCTGGACGCTGCCGGGTTATCCAGGTAGCTGATGATGGCATGTTTAATATCGGGCGGAAAAACTTCTTTTTCAAAAAAAGGCTGCATCATTTTTTTGAAGTTATTTTTCCACTCGGTGCCATGTGGCTTGGCTTTTTGCTTATGCTCGTTCCAGGTGTGCAGGTGTGCAAACTCATGTACCGTGGTTACCAAAAAAGCGTAGGGATTAAGATCGTAATTTACCGAAATACGGTGACCTTTACCGGCATAAGGCGAACGATAGTCGCCAAATTTAGTGCCGCGGTTGCGCGAAATTTTAAACTCGCATTTAAAGTAGTCAATCCACCTGCCAATGAGCGGGGCAGCATCGGGAGGGAGATACCTTTCTAAAACTTTTACTTTATCCAATTTTTACCTCTAACACAAATATAATGATTTCATCAGTTGATGGTTAATGGTTCATAGATCATAGCCGGAAGTTTTCAAGTATTTACAAAGAGATTATTATTTATATAGTTGATGGTTCATACCTCATGAAAGTTCATAGTTGATAGTTCATAGATCATAGCCGGAAGTGAGTTATATAACTAATTGGATTCGCTCAAACCAGGCATACCATGAACCATGATCTATCAACCATGAACCATCAATCTTGATACTTACTACTTGCTACTTACTACTAAAATCGCTACTTCAGCAAATGATAAACAATAAAACTTGCCGTATAGGCCAATACCGTCATGTAAGCGAACTGGGCTGCCGGCCAGCGCCAGTTTTTGGTTTCGCGGTATACTACGGCCACGGTGCTGGCGCACTGCATGGCAAAGGCGTAAAACATCATGAGCGAGAAAGCCACTGCCAGCGTAAACACCGGCTGGCCCGTATCGGGGTTTTTGGCTTCGTGCATTTTTTCCTGTACCGATTGTAGCTTATCCGCATCGCCCTCTACACTGTAAATAGTAGCCATGGTGCCCACAAATACCTCGCGGGCAGCAAATGAACTTATAAGTGCTATACCTATCTTCCAATCAAAGCCCAACGGTTTAATTACGGGTTCAATTACGTGGCCAAATACACCGGCGTAAGAGTTTTCTAATTTTTCTGAAGCGATAACCTTGGTGAGGCTATCGGGTGTCATGGTTTTGGCGTATTGAGGCTGGCTGAATGTTTTATCAATCTGGGCAAACTTATCGCCGGGTCCGTATGATTTAAGTACCCATAAAATAATGGATACCGCAACAATCACTTTACCTGCCTGTAAAACAAAGGTTTTTGAACGATCGTACATGGTAAAGGCAACGTTTTTCCACCTTGGCATACGATATACTGGTAACTCCATAATGAAGTAACCACGCTCGCGGGCTTTTAAAATGAATTTCATTACAAAGGCCACCAAAACTGCCGATACAATGCTGAGCAGGTACATGGCCGTAAGCGCGAGGCCTTGCAGATTAAACACCCACCAAACGTTTTTATTAGGTACTACCAAGGCTATTAGCAGGGTATAAACCGGCAAACGGGCCGAGCAGGCTACCAATGGCGTAACCATAATGGTGATCATCCTATCTTTCCAGTTTTCGATGGTACGGGTACTCATGATGGATGGTACCGCGCAGGCAAAACCGCCAATAAGCGGCACTACAGATTTGCCGTTAAGGCCAACCTTGCGCATCACCTTATCCATCATAAACGTAACGCGCGACATGTAGCCGGTATCTTCTAAAATGGACAGCAGCGCGAAGAGAATGGCTATTTGAGGTACAAATACCAACACCCCGCTTAAACCGGCCAAGATACCATCAACCAATAAACTCACCAGCGGACCGGCAGGCAAAGCTTTGCTAAGCGCGGCCTGCAGCCAGGCAAATAAATCGCCAATAAGCTCCATGGGGTAGGCCGACCAAGAGAAAATAGCCTGGAAAATAAACAACAGGATGGCAAAAAATATCGCGAAGCCAAATACTTTGTGGGTAAGTATCTTATCTATTTTATTGCTTACAGTTTCGTCGTGTGCCGTTTCGGGCTTTTTAACTGTATCGTACAGCAGGTCGTTTATAAAATTGTAGCGAGCTATGGTTTCTGTGGCCTGCGCTTTTTGCGAGTGGAAAGCGTGCTCTTTTTCCAACTCTTCTATGCGGTCGCTTTCCTGTGTCGATAAAAAATCGAGGGTTTCATGCTGATGCGCCAACTGCAGGGCAAAGTAAGGGTTATCTACCTTGTATTCTTCCCTAATTTGCGCAATCAGTTGTGGAGCAATAGCATCTACATCAATAGTATCCTGCTGTAAGGCAACTTTATTGGCGTAAGTGATAGCGCTTTTCAGTTCGTCTATCCCTTTTATTTTACGGGCTGAAATGGGCACAACCGGCACACCCAGTTTTTGAGCAAAAAGGTTAACATCAATAGTAATACCCGCTTTTTCGGATACGTCTATCATGTTGAGGGCCACCACAACCGGAATTTTAAGATCGGCTATCTGGGTATATAGCAGCAGGTTGCGTTTAAGATTTGACGCGTCAAGGATCACCACAATCAAATCGGGCACCATGCCTTTGGCTTTATCTGCCAATACCGAAAATACAATGGATTCGTCTTTGCTTTTGGGATAAACGCTGTAGGTGCCGGGCAGGTCAATAATTTCGGCGGTACGCCCATCAGGCAACTGGCAAAAACCCGTTTTTTTGTCAACAGTAACCCCGGGAAAATTTCCTATTTTTTGATTAAGACCGGTTAGTATATTAAAAAGAGTTGATTTACCGGTGTTTGGATTTCCTACAAGTGCAACTCTGATATCGGCTTTCAAGACTTACAAAACTACTGCAAAACTATAGTGGAGGCTTCAAACTTACGCAGGCTTAACTGGTAGCCAGAAACGTGAATGGCGATAGGATCGCCCAATGGTGCCACGCGCGAAATTCTAACTTCCTCGCCGGGTAAGCAACCCATTTCCATCAACTTTACCGACATTTCAAGGTCGGTAAATTCCTTTACTATTCCTGTTTCGCCTACTTCAAGTTGTGAAAGTGTCATCGTATAATTTTAACCTCAGCAAATGTAAGCTTATTTATATTAAATCCAAATAAAGCGGTGGTTTAGATGTGCAAATTTCAGATGTGCAAATGTGCAGATGATGAAAAATGATTTAAAGATGAATCTCTGAATCAGAATTTACAGGATTTAAGAATTAGCAGAATAATAAAATCACTTGAAATCTGCATATCTGCAAACTCATTAACTCATCATCTGCGCATTTGAAATCTGCATATCTGCACATCCTTTATTCCCTGCACCTTTGGTTACCCCAAACGTTGGGCAGCCGCAGCCTTTGTGAAAAATGCCGCAGGAAGAAAAGCTTAAGAGTATAACCGCTCCTGCCAGGATTAAAAATTTACTTTTTTTCATTACCAATTGCGCCAATTGTAAACATTACACCAAAAATCCCCATACAGGTGCCCAAGGCATCGCAGAACAGGTCATTCCAATCTGCATCACGCCAGGTAAATACCTTTAGCTGTAGTATTTCAATTAAGCCGCCATAAAAAATAGCTGCTATGGTTACTATAGCCAGCTGTTTATACGGAAAAGACGATGGCCTTTGTTGCCTTATAAAACCATTGCAACAAAAAACCGTAAGGGTAAAAAACAAGCCTGTGTGCGTAAGCTTATCAAACCCGGCAAAAAACATGGGGGACTCGCTTTCTGCTTTCAGGTCAACGGCGCAGATAATTAAAATAAATAAGGCCCACAAAATTGCGGGCCAGTAATATTTAAAAGTCGCTTTCATTAAGCGCCAACAACAGATTTATAGTCATCTGCGGATAATAAGCCGTCAATTTGTGACAAATCGGCAATGCTGATTTTCACCATCCAGCCTTCGCCGTAAGGATCGGAGTTTACCAGGTCGGGCGCGTTGTTCAAAGCCGCGTTAATTTCGGTTACTGTACCGGTAACCGGCATAAACAGGTCTGACACTGTCTTCACAGCCTCAACCGTACCAAAAACCTCGTCTTGGGCAACTTCTTTCCCTAAGGATGCAATATCTATGTAAACGATATCACCCAGCTCGCCTTGTGCAAATTCGGTAATGCCGATGGTAGCTTCATTGCCTTCAACTTTTATCCACTCGTGGTCTTTGGTGTATTTTAATTCAGCGGGAAAATTCATGTCAGTAAATTTAATGTGCTCAAAAATAATAAAACTTTAGGCTATCGCAATAATTAAAGATTTATTGAATGAACAATACCTTTTGTTGAAAAAACAGCTATCCTGTAAACTTCGATTTTTATTCATAAACAGCTAAATATAAGTAATAAACACGCCCATACTATTGATTTTAATATTGTGTTATTAACGGTTAATTTCCATAAACCGTTAAAAAACACTTATTTTGTAGTCTTTTAATGACCAATTTTATTAAACCAGGCAAAACAGGCACATCAACAGATGAAGAACTGCTTAGCACATACCGCAAAAACGGCGATGTAGCAGCTTTAGGGGCACTATACGAAAGATATATGCCACTGGTTTATGGCGTTTGTTTAAAATACCTGAAAGATGAAGACCTGGCCAAAGACGCGGTGATGGGTGTTTTTGAAGAACTGGTAGAAAAAGTTAAAAAGCACGATATCAGCATATTCAGAAATTGGCTGTATGTGCTTGGGCGCAACTATTGCTTAATGCAGTTAAGGGCAGGCAAAAAACTAACTGTGGTTAATTTAGATGATGTTGTGGAATTTACCCCGCTTTTGCATCATGAAGATAATAACCGCGAAGAGGCCTACGCAGCCTTAGAAAAATGCGTTGATAAACTGGCCGGCGCGCAAAAACAAAGCATCGACTTGTTTTATTTAAAAGAGAAGTGTTACAAGGAAATAGCCGATATAACCGGCTTTACCCTTAACGAAGTAAAAAGTTATATACAAAACGGCAAACGTAACCTTAAAATTTGCCTGGAGAAGAGCAGTGGAAACTAAAAAAGCCGACATATTGCAGATCAGGAAGTACCTTAACGGGGAACTTGATGCCAAAGCTATGCACCGGCTTGAACGTGAAGCGCTCGATGATCCTTTTTTGATGGACGCGCTGGAAGGCTTTGAAACCGTGCCAACAAACCAGCAAGCTAACCTTGCAGATTTAAGCAGCCGTTTACAGCAACGTGTTGAGCCACCACAAAAGGGCCGCGTAATTGCCTGGCGAACATGGGTAGTAGCGGCATCTGTACTTTTGGTATTAACTATAGGCGGTTTGTGGTTAAAGAAAGCCGCTCCTGTTCAGGAAAACAAACAGCTGGCACTTAATAAAGATAACGCGGTTGTTATCCCCGCCACACCCGATAATACCAAAGTTGAACTGAAGGATACGGGAGTTGCAAAACCACCGATAGCCCCTTCTGCTGCTTTATTAGCTAATAATACCCCCAAACATTTTGTAGTTAAACAGGCAGATAAATCTGTATATCAGCAGGAAATTTCGGCAAGCGATAATAAGAATGCCGAAGCGGTTAATGCCGATGAACTCAAAAAAATGGCTCAGTCGCCCCAACCTGCTGCGGAGTACAAGTCAGAAAATTCGGCATTAAGCGAGATCGTAGCCTTAAACTATAATGATAAAAAAGCCGATACCCTGGCTATGCTGGCTAAAAAAGCACGGGAAAAAGCGGCGGCACCGCTGGAGTCAAAACTACAGGGTAAAGTGGAGGGCTTGACAACGATAACCTCGCGCGAATCAAACTCCGGTTATAGTTATAACAGCATCTCGGGCATTATCAGGGCCAAAGATGACGGAGCGCCGGTAATTGGAGCGGCCATCAGGATGCAGGGCACCAACAAAAGTACGGTTACCGATGCTAATGGCTATTTTGCCATGCCCGCTACTGCCGGCAAAAAAGCCACTTTAGAAATAGCTTCCATCGGCTATCAGCCCAAACAAATAAGCGCCAAAAGCGGCGACAGCTTAAAGGTAGAACTTAACCCCAATGGCGCGCTTAACGAGGTTGTGGCTGTTGGTTATGGCAGCAAAAAAAATAGTGAGGATGAACCTGCTTCCATCGTATCGGCACACCCGCAGGGCGGCATGAGCACGCTCAAAAAATACCTGCAAACCAACGCGGTATTGCCCGATGGCGACGTAGCCGGCACCGTAAGCGTTACCTTTACTGTTGCAAACGATGGTTCGCTAAGCGATTTCAAAATCAAGAAAAGCCTTAGCCCCGTAGCCGATCAAAAAGCTATCGACCTGATTAAAGCCGGCCCTACCTGGGTAGCCAACAGCAACGGCAATGCAGAACAGGTTACCGTGAAAGTAAAGTTTTTTAATAGAGTCAAGAATCAAGACGGAAGCCTTTGATTATAAATACTCGCTCAATAAATTTCTGAGTATTTCGATCAACTCCGGGTCATTAAACTGATAGTTGTCTTCAATATCAAGCACCACCAGCTTTTTACCGCTTAATCTAAAGCGTTGCTTTAGTATTTCTTTGTGGCGGCGTTCCATTACCAATATAACATCGGCTTTATCAATCATCTTTTGATTTACGCGGATGCGGGCTTTATCACTTGTACCTGCCGAATAAGCATTATGTTCGGGATGATCTTTAAACAATAACTCGGCCGTGAGGCTGCGCCATTGGTTTTTACTACAGATGAAAAGGAGATTGGCCAAATGAGGTTATTATTGTTTAGGGTGCCTTTTAGCCTGATCATCGGCAATTCTTTTCCAGGCTTCCATTGTTAATACAACAAGGTCGTTCTTTTTACAATCCCATATAGAAATATAGTTTTTTGACATGATGTAGTATTGATTCCAGGTAGTAAATTTTTCATATAACATCAGCGTGCAAATATCTGTCGCTGTTATAAAATCGCCTGTGGTTGGTAAATGTGAGTGCATTCCGGCCACCTCCCGTTTGGTGCTATCCTGAATACTGTTGTTATCTTGGGTGTTTTTATAATAAGCCGTTATAATATTTTTATGCAGCCGGTTTATTGTTGTTATTTGGTATTTATCATCAAGGTTTACCAAGTAATCGTTTCCAAAAACCACTACCCCATTAACGCCTGGTCCGGTTAGTATATACACCTTTTTTTCCCCATTGGTAATTATGGGTATCGGGTTAAGCCTGGTATTTTTGTAATACTTAAAAATGGTATCGGTTCCCATTCGTTTGATTACGGCTGCCCTCATGGTAAACAGTTCTTTTTCGGCCTTAGTGAAGGTTCTTTTTGTGGTATCCAACGTATAATTCTCCGGCACAAAATCCTTTCCGAAGGAGGTAGTTCCAAGTACAAATGGATCATCGCCTTTAGAATAAAAAACATTGTTTAGACCTGTAGGGGTATCGTATGAAAGATAGCCACCAATTAATTCACGCTTATTTGCGCATTTAGCCAAAAAAATATCTGTCCCAAACCAGGATGCAAACTCTGATCGATACAGGGCCTTACCTTCGTTAACAATGCTATCTGTTATTCTTTGCGTATCTTTTTGCTGAGCAAAAGCATGGAATACAAAAAGCATCGCCAATAATAAAACAACAATTCCTTTGTTCATGCTCGTTTTTTAATTGCCTGTAAACACCTGCGAAATCCTGTAAACTACCACCAGCACCGTAACAGCTATGGCAATGTATAAAATCCATTTCCCTTGCTGCCTGTCACTTTCATTGTATGCGTATACCCGCTCGCCGTTGGGTAGTGTTTTTTTGAAGGTAACCAGGTACCAGCCTATAAATATACCCAAAGCACCACCCAGCAGGGCAAAAACGTATCCTACAATTATCCACCCGTTTTGCGGCGGCTCAGGCGTTTTTAGTGCCTTCAGGCGTTCGGCTTTAAGATCGGTCAGGATTTTTTCATTGATGTTAACGCCGCGTTCGGTTAATATTTTGCGGGCAAGCTGGTAATCAAAAGGGCTCCACTCATCGGCCTTAGCCAGCACCTCAATAAGCTCAGCATCGGTAAAATTAAATAAGTAATGATCTTTATCTGCATTGGTAGCATTCTCCAATTCGCTTTCGTTCAACAGGTTGGTTACGCGTTCAAAATCATCGGCTTTTATTTTTACTGAATATTGTTTAGTTAAATCATTATTCCTGAAACCGGGATCAAAAGAATGATCGCTTTGCTCTGTTACGTAAGCAATGCCATTGGCATCCAACACTTCGGTTAGGGCATTGGCCAGGGCAACGTCATCAAACCGTTTAAACAAAATAAATTCGGGTTCCATAAAGGAGTTTTAGGTTAGGTTAGTATATCAGAGGGCATTTTTGGGTACCCAGGCCTGGCTTTTAATGAGCCATTTGCCGCTTACATACCTAAAAACAAAGGAAAAAGCTCCCTCCTCATTAAAAGGATCGCCGTTAATGGTACCGGTATATTCAACAGGGACCACCAGGTAGGCTACCTCTTCTGTTTGCTGAAAGATTTTGATCTTTTTTACACTCACAAAAAAGTCCCTTATCTTAAAATCTTTAACGGCTTTTTGTACCGAGTTTACCCACTGCACACCGGCCAGTTGCCCATTCCAGGAGTATGGTTCCTGCTCATCTGTCACCACGGCATTGGGGGCATACATATCGGTAACCTTGTCAATATCAAAAGTATAAGATGCTTTTAAAACGGTATTGATGGTTTGTAAAACTTCGGGCTTTACTTTTTTTACAGTATCCTCAACACTTAAACCTGCCGCAACAGCTTTTTGCCCGGTTATAAACATTAATAACAAGCCCATGCATATCACAGTTAACGTACCCTTCCTCATGATATTCAATTATTGTATCTCATTTTATTGGCCATTGCGGTTATAAAGTTAAGCATCAATATGGTATTATACCAATAACAGCGATGTCTTATTTTCCTTTACTATTCATGTAATCAAGCGTTAAATTGCATAGCGCCTTTACGCCCAATGTAAAACCACTTTCATCAATATAAAAATCGGGCGTGTGATGCGATGGCGCTTTAAGTGGGTCGGCCCCTTTTGGCATGCCGCCTAAAAAGATAAATAGTCCAGGCACTTTTTCTTGGTAAAAGCTAAAATCTTCGGCACCGGTAACTGGTGGTTTAAGCAACACATTGGCTGCGCCCGCAGTTTGCTGCAAAGTGGGCAACATTTTTTGTGTTAGCTCGGGATTATTAAAAGTTACCGGGTAATGGCTGCTGTATGGAATTTTCACTTCGGCAATCGCTCCCTGTGCTTCTGCGGTTTTTGTGGCTATCTGGGTAACGCGCTCAATCAACAGCTTTTCATCGGCAGCGGTAAAAGCACGTAGTGTACCCAGCATTTCTACCTTTTCGGGGATGATGTTTGAGCGGTTGCCTCCTTTTATAGAACCGATAGTAACCACTGCCGGGTTTTCGGTTACATTTACGTTGCGGCTTACTATAGTTTGCAGATTGTTAATGATCTCGGCCGATACCACAACAGGGTCAACGCTCGACCATGGGTACGCGCCATGTGCAGATCGTCCTTTTACAATAATCTGCATATCATTAACACCGGCCATTGTTCCACCCGGGCGGTAGGTTATTTTACCAACTTCGGTTTGTGAATTAATGTGCAGGCCAAATACTACGTCGACCTTGGGGTTTTCAAGCACGCCTTCCTTCACCATCTCTTCAGCGCCGCCTTTCTGTCCTGGCTCTACCCCCTCTTCCGCCGGTTGAAATATAAACTTCACAGTACCATGCAATTCGCTTTTCATTGACGAAAGCACCTGGGCCACTCCCATCAGGATAGCCATGTGCGAATCATGCCCGCAGGCGTGCATTACACCTACTTCCTGCCCGTTATACGTGGTTTTTACTTTTGATGCAAAAGGCACATCGGTTCGCTCAACCACGGGCAAGCCGTCCATATCTGCACGCAGGGCCACCACCGGGCCGGGCTTCCCTCCTTTTAAAATACCCACCACACCGGTTGTAGCAATACCGGTTTGTACCTCAATCCCTAACGACTGTAAATGTTTGGCTATAATGCCCGATGTACGCACCTCATGGTTGCCCAGCTCGGGATGTTCATGAAAATCGCGTCGCCAGGCTATAACCTGGTTTTGCAGGGCATCGGCCTTACTGCTTACCTGCGCTTTTTGTGCCGAATTTTGCGCGAATGCCGGTATCGAAAAAAATAAAAAAACGGGGAGTAGGTGTGTTTTCATCCAGGGGCGTTTTTGAACAGTTAATATAAGCACAATACTTTGAAATAAAGCACCATACTTATTTTAAACAGCCCAAAGCCGAATGCAAAAGGCTAAAAGCCCTTTAATTACTTAACCGCGATAACATCGATGTCAAAAACCAAGATGGAATTTGCAGGTATTGGGCCGAGATTGGCAGAACCATAACCCAAAGCTGATGGCGCTATCAATAATATACTGCCCCCCGCCTTCACACGCGGAATACCTATTTGCCATGCCCTGACCAAATTGGATAGCGGACTGGAGAAACCATTGGCGGCATCAAATGGCGGGCCGCTAATAAGCTTACCCTTGTAATTTACAGTAACTGTTGAGTTTTCGGTTGCGTATGCACCTGTGCCTTCTTTTGTTACCTGGTAATATAAACCCGATGAATCCTTAACTGCTTTGATCAAAGGGTTGTTGGACAGAAAAATCGTGATGAGCGAGTCGTCCGTACGGGCTTGTTTTATAGCATCAACAGGCGGCGCTGTTTTGCAGGATGCCAAACCAATAATTGTAATAAATATTATCAGTAATAAATTCTTCATCTTTCCTTTAAATCTCAGCTGCTAAAACTACAGAAATATAGCCATAAAAAAGCCCGGAATGTTTATCCCGGGCACGATATTCTAAGCTTGGAATTTACGCCCCGGGGGCTGCAGTATTGATATTAAACACCAATACAGAGTTGGCCGGGATTGTGCTTGTGCCAGATGTACCATATCCATAAATTGATGGAATGAACATCAATACCTTTGAGCCTGTAGGCACATGGGGTAATACAATTTGCCATCCATAAATTAAAGTTCCTAATACGGCGCTAAAATCATTATTGGTTTCAAACGAAGTTCCGTTAAGTAAACTGCCTGTATAGCTCACATGAATAGTAGAACTTAGGGTAGGATACGGGCCCGTACCCTGGCTGGTAATTTGATAATAACAACCCAAGGTATCCTTAACGTTTGTTATTTCGGGATGAGCCGTTAAATAAGCCTGAATGGCGGCGTCATCGGTTTTAGCTTGTTGTATAGCGTTTGATATTTCCGGGTCTGTTGATTTTGTGCACGACCAGAATGAGCAAACTGCTAAAGGAAGTAAAATTAAAAATATAATTTTTTTCATTTCTTATAAGTCAGTGTTAACGTTAATAAATCAACCACACTAATTACAAACCGATGGATTGATCATCGGTTTGTGGTTGGTGATATAAATATACCGAAGCATAAGGTTTAAACACTCATAACGGTTTGCACCCGGCGGTGTATGGTTAATTAGTTACGCCATTCAGGTTAACCGAAAATATCAGCACCGAATTAGGAGGGATAACACCAGCCTGGGCATTACCATAAGCATAACGTGAAGGTGTAAGAATAAGCATTTGCCCGCCAACTTTAAGATGGGGCACAGCAACCTGCCATGCCGGAATCAATAAATTTAAGCGGTATACTAAATTCGTGCTCGAATCAAAGATAGTTCCATTGGTTAATTTACCAGTATAAGCGGCAGTTATAGTGCTTGTTAAAACAGGTGCACTTCCTGTGCCGGCGGTAATTACCTGGTAGTATACACCAGTGGTATCTTTTACAGCATGAATTTCGGTATGCGCCGCAAGATACGATTGTATTGTGGCATCGTCAAGAGCTGCTTGTTTTACAGCGTCGAAAGGGACTATATTATCATTGTTTGACTTGATACAAGATGATAACATAGCGAAGGGTAGTAATAGCAGCAGTAGCGTTTTTTTCATTTTTTATACGATCAGGTTACCCCAATACGCTCAAAAATTCTTCAACGCTACAGCTGCCAACAACTTATTTATACGGTTGTTTTTATTTTAAGCTCATTCATCTGAGTATCAGCGATGGTTGATGGCGAATCAATCATCACATCGCGGCCCGAATTATTTTTAGGGAAGGCTATCACGTCGCGGATAGAATCTAAACCTGCAAATATTGATACCAGCCTGTCAAACCCAAGCGCTAAACCACCGTGCGGCGGCGCGCCATATTCAAAGGCATCCATTAAAAAGCCAAACTGTTTTTGTGCTTCCTCTGGCGAAAACCCAAGATGCTTAAACATTAACGATTGTGTAGCTCGATCATGGATACGGATAGAACCGCCGCCAACTTCGGTACCATTCATTACCAGATCATACGCGTTGGCGCGTACCGCTCCCGGGTTGGTATCCAGCATATCAATATCCTCGGGTTTAGGCGAGGTGAACGGGTGGTGCATAGCATGGTAACGGTTTGTTTCTTCGTCCCACTCCAGCAAAGGAAAATCCAATACCCAAAGCGGCGCGAATTTATTTTTATCGCGCAGGCCTAAACGATTGCCCATTTCTAAACGCAGTTCGTTCAGTTGCTTGCGTACTTTATCTGTCTGACCGGCAAGTACCAACATGATATCGCCTTTTTCGGCGTTGAAAGCAGCCGCCCAGTTGGTCAGCTCGTCTTCGCTGTAAAATTTATCTACCGATGATTTTAAAGTGCCATCCTCGTTATAACGGCAATAAATCATACCGGTAACGCCAATTTGCGGGCGTTTTAACCATTCGGTTAGCTCATCTAATTGCTTGCGGGTATAGCTTGCACAGCCTTTGGCGTTAATACCAACTACCAGTTCGGCATTATCAAAAACGCCAAAACCTTTGCCTTTAACAATATCGTTCAGCTCAACAAACTCCATCCCAAACCTGATGTCGGGTTTATCAGAACCGTACAGGCGCATGGCATCGGCATATTGCATCCGTGGGAAATCGCCCAGGTCAATCCCTTTTACAGTAGTGAACAAGTGGCGGGTTAAGCCTTCAAATATGTTTAATATATCCTCCTGGGTGATAAAAGAAAGCTCGCAATCTATCTGTGTAAACTCCGGCTGACGATCGGCACGTAAATCCTCATCCCTAAAACATTTTACAATCTGGAAATAACGATCAAATCCGCTCACCATCAGCAATTGCTTAAAGGTTTGCGGCGATTGCGGCAGGGCGTAAAACTCGCCGGGGTTCATGCGGCTTGGTACCACAAAATCGCGGGCGCCTTCTGGGGTCGATTTGATGAGTACCGGAGTTTCAACCTCAATAAAATCCAAATCGCTTAAGTACCTGCGAATTTCCTGTGCCATTTTATGGCGTAAAACCAGGTTGTTGCGGATGGGCGCACGGCGCAAATCAAGGTAACGGTATTTAGCCCTAAGCTCTTCGCCGCCATCGGTTTCATCCTCAATCATAAACGGCGGAATTTTAGCCGCGTTCAGGATCTCGATATCTTCTACAATAATTTCAATTTCACCGGTTGGTATTTTGGTGTTTTTGCTGGTACGCTCAACTACTTTACCGCTAACTTTTATCACAAACTCGCGCCCAAGCTCACGGCTTTTTTCGCGAATCAGCGCATCGGTATCGGTATTAAAAACCAACTGTGTTAAACCATAACGATCGCGAACATCAATAAATGTGGTACCGCCCAAATCGCGCGATTTTTGTACCCATCCGCATAAAGTAACAGATTGGCCTAAATTGCTGATATTTAATTCGCCGCAGGTGTGAGTTCTAAGCATAACAATGTTTTATAAAAGTTTGCAAAAGTACATTTTTGAGGCGAAAGCAGAAAGGTAAAAGCAGAAAGGTGATAAATACGATGGGATTAATATTAATTTATTTTTTCAGATGATTTGATAAACAGCCCCTATTAAAATTGAACAACCAGTAAAAACTCATCAATCCGCTTTAAATAAGGTTATTGTTTTGAGCTTCAATATAGGCTTTTCCATAAAATGCCAGGATAACGCTGCCACAGGCAACACCATAGCATAGGATACAAAGAAATTACTAAAGGGGTTTAACAACGCAAACTTTTGCACCACCAATTGCTGAATAGGCATTGCGTAAATGTACAGGCCATATGACAGATCGCCTATTTTATGAAAGTTTTTTATCTGGAACTTGGGATGATAGGCAAAAGTTAAAATACAGTACATCAGCACCACATCAAATGCTATTTCTATAAATTTAAACCTGAAATGAAAAAGCAATAAAAAGGCGATAGCCATACCTACAAAAACAGGGACACTCAACACTATTTTACTTCTTAAAAAATAACAGGTCATACCTAAAAAGAACAGTATTGTCCAGGAAACTATATACACATTATTTCCCTGTAGCCAATCAACACCCCAAACAAAAGCCAGCACCGCTATTGCTAAAGGCACTATGGTAATTAAAGTTTTAACGCCCTTTTTTACCATGAGCAATACAGCACCCAAAAACAATACACCTATATACATCATCAATTCGCCGGGCAAAGTCCATACAGGAGAATTTACATTATTGGGAATAGGGTTTGATATAAAAACGCCTGGTAGGGTATTAGGATAATTGTGCAGGATAGTTAACCGCCACACAAAACTATACAAAGCCCCATTGTTAAGATATTGACGCAGGGGCAAAACAGTACATATTGGTCCGATAACAAATGTACAAAATACCGAAGCCATAAGTAAACCGGGAAATATGCGTAATACCCTTGCCCAAACAAAGCCGGTTAACGTAGGCTGCCTCATTACACTTTTGGTTATCAGGAAACCGCTTATGGCAAAAAACACTTTAACACCTAATGAGCCAAAATTAACTATACCACATAATTTACCCAGAGGCTCAATAGATAAGTTACCTGTAAGCCAATAAGAGTGCGAAAAGATAACCATGCTTGCTGCAATAAAACGGATTAGATCAAAATTGTTATTACGCCCCGAATCCAGTTGTTGTAAATTATTCATTATAGAAACAAAGCTATAAATTATATCAACATCAGGCGCTTGTTACCCCCGCCAATATCCCTTATAACGGCCTGGCCAGCCCCGGGTTGCAGGCATCCAACTAAAAAACTATCTTTGCGGCATAATTTTCTCAAGGGGTGCCTTGCTTTGGTGTAATCATAAACAAACCACAATTTGTTTTTACCAAACTGAAAGACAGGCTGAGATTAAACCCAGGGCTTCAAAGTCAAAATTCAAAAGTTAAAATTCAAAAGTCGCTTGTCGACCCAGAACTTAAAACTGAGAACTCAAAACGGAGGAAGCCCGCACCTGATCCGGATAATGCCGGCGTAGGGAGAGGTAACAAGTTAAGTGTACTGCCATTGTACCCTGATGAGCAGGTGGTTTAACTAATTTTAGTTTTACAAATTTTGAAAAATGTATTCGCGGCGATCTTCGCCCTGCTGCTGCCTGTTATGGCATCGGCCCAACTTTCTATTTCTGGAAAGGTAACCAACACATCCGGCGAAGCACTGCCCGGCGCTACCATCACTGTTTTAAATCCATCATTGAGTGTTGTTGCCGATGCTAATGGCAAGTACGCATTTACCAACCTTAAACCGGGTAGCTACACGCTTCAAGCCAGTTATGTTGGCTATCAAACCATCAATAAAAGCATTGTTTTGGGTGCTAACACCATAGTCGATCTATCGTTAAACAATGGAACGTTTACCGCCGAGGAAGTTACAGTTAGCGCAACCCGAGCAGTTAAAAATTCACCTACGGCCTTTACTAACCTTAGCAAAAAAGATTTAGCCAAAAATAACTTCGGCCAGGATCTGCCCTACCTGTTAAGCTTAACCCCATCTGTAGTGACCACATCAGATGCCGGCGCTGGCATTGGCTATACGGGTATCCGCATCCGTGGGTCTGACGCGACAAGGGTTAACGTTACCATTAACGGCATCCCGTTAAACGATGCGGAAAGCCAGGGATCTTATTTTATAGATCTGCCGGATCTGGCTTCCTCCGTCGATAATATCCAGGTTCAGCGTGGCGTGGGCACCTCAACCAACGGCGCGGGCGCATTTGGCGGTAGCATCAATATTCAAACAACTACCCGCCGGGATACAGCGTATACCGAAATCAATACATCCGCAGGCTCATACGGTTCTATTAAAAACACGGTTAATGCCGGTACTGGCTTATTAGGAGGGCATTTTAGTTTAGATGGCCGATTGTCGCGCATTCATTCCAACGGCTATATTGACAGGGCATCATCTGATCTTAAATCGCTTTACCTTAGTGCTGCCTGGTACACTAAAAACAGCACGATAAGGGCTAACGTCATATCGGGCCATGAGCGTACTTACCAGGCCTGGAACGGTATTGCCGATTATGTTATTGGCGATAATACACGCAGTGACAACCGCACCTATAATGAATTGGGCCTGATGAGCAATGGCTCATTTTATAAAGACCAAACCGATAACTACCTGCAAAACCATTACCAGTTACTTTACGATCAAAAGATAAGCGATAAGCTTTCTTTTAGCGGTGCGCTGCACTACACCAAAGGCAGCGGTTATTATGAAGAATACCGCAATGCCGATAATGTGGCCAACTATGGCCTAAAGCCGGTTATTATTGGTGCCGATACCATCAAAGCCACCGATTTGGTGCGCAGGCTTTGGTTAGATAATAAATTTTACGGCGTTACCTATGCCTTAAAATATCAGCCCCAAACTAATTTGAACATGACATTGGGCGGCGCGTACAACCAATATGAAGGGGCGCATTTTGGCGATGTTATATACACAAAAGAAAGCGCCGGCATAGGCCCCAATTATGAGTACTACCGCGATAACGCCAAAAAGAACGACTTTAATATTTTTTACCGGGCCGAATGGCACATTAACAAAGTATTACTTTATGCCGATGCCCAGTACCGCCATATTTACTATTCGTTTTATGGTATTGATAAAAACCTGAACAATGCCCAGCAAAGCGCCGAACTTAACTTTTTTAACCCTAAAGCCGGCATCACCTACCAGCTTACCGAGCATAGTAACATTTACGCCTCTTTCGCGGTGGGTAACCATGAACCCAACCGTGACGACTATGTAGATTCGCCGCCGCAAAACAGGCCAAAATCCGAAAACCTGAAAGATTTTGAGGCTGGCTACCGTACCGTTGGTAAAATATTTAGCGGGGGTATTAACGGGTTTTACATGCTGTACAAAAACCAGCTGGTGTTAACCGGCTCATTGAATGATGTAGGATCGGCAGTGCGCACCAATGTGAAAGACAGCTATCGCGCCGGCATTGAGCTTGATGGCAAAGCGAGGTTAGCCAGTTGGGTTAATTGGGGACTAACAGCAACGTTAAGTACCAACAAAATCAAAAACTACAGCCAGTTTTTCTCTAATTATGATAATGGAAGCTTAGTAGGCGAAACCTTCAAAACTACAACCATCGCCTATTCGCCGTCGCTTACCGCGGCAAGCATTATCAGTTTTATTCCGTTTAAAGGGGCCGAGTTTGCTTTTATCAGCAAATACATCAGCAAGCAATACCTGGATAATACCATGAATCAAAATCCGGCTGGTTTTAGCATTGCGCCCGATAATTTGAGTAACCCTTACGCGACCAACCGTTACCTCAAAGGCTATTTTACCAGCGATGTAAGGCTGCGCTATGACTTTAGCATACGTTCGGTAAAAAATATTGGATTGGGCTTGCAGGTGAACAACATTTTCAGCAAAAAGTATGAGGCTAACGGCGCTACCTATCCCGATATTGAAGGTGGGCATGTTGTAAACTATAACTACTTTTTCCCGCAGGCACCGCGCAACTTTATGGCATCATTGAGTTTGAACTTTTAATGCACATGAATGGGGCGAATTTGGGCGAATTTCACGAATTAATACATGACAAATTAATGAGGGTGTTTACAGTAAACAAACGATACGCTAATGCATAATCTGATCTCACTTTTTATAGAACAGATAAAGGAAACCACCTGGGTGCAATGGCTTGCCGTTGTACTGGGTGTTGCCGAAGTGTTACTGGCACGGGTAAACAATATATGGCTTTACCCGGCCGGCATTTTAGGCACAGCTATAGCTATTTATTTGCTGTTGGATGTTGGCCTTTATGCCGAATCTATTTTGAACGGTTATTACGTGGTGATGAGCATCTACGGTTGGATCTATTGGATAAAAAAGAAGAACGAACCACCTGTAAAAATTAGCTGGCAAACTAAAAACGAATGGATCATTAGCATCACCATATCTGTTGTGGGCTGGGTATTTTTTTATATGCTGCTTAAAAATCTGCCGGCTAAATATTTTACACCATCAAACGTGCCGGTTTGGGATGCCCTCATCTCCTCGACAGCCTGGGCGGGCATGTGGCTATTGGCTCGCCGTAAAATAGAAAACTGGGTGTTTTTAAACATATCAAACCTGTTTGCCATCCCCATCCTGTTTTACAAACACCTGCCCATGTTTGCCCTGCTTACCATATTTTTATTTATCATCGCCTTTTTTGGATACTTCGATTGGGTGAAGAGAGTCAAGAATCAAGAGTCAGGAATCAAGACGTAATTTGCGAAAGCTTTTTATCCTTTGTCTTTTGTCCAAAAGTCCTTTATCCAATAGTCCTACAGTCCCAAAAATCCAACAATGTCTAATAGCCATCCCTTACAACTGCTAAAACCCGAATGGGTAAAAACCATCCGCGATACAGCTGCCGAAGCGGAGCAATTAGGTGCTTTGCACCCCGATCAGTTAGCGTTGGTTTATGAACAAGGCTGGTTTAAATTCCTGGTGCCGCAGGCTTACTCTGGCTTGCAATTGGCTTTGCCCGATATGGTAAGGTTAGAAGAAAGCCTGGCCTGGGCAAACGGTAGTTTGGGTTGGGTGGTAACGCTTTGCAGCGGGGCCGGCTGGTTTGGCGGGTTTTTGTCGCCGGGCATTGCAAACCAATTGCTAAACAACACTCATTTATGTTTAGCAGGCAGCGGGGCTTCTACCGGCACGGCAACTATTACCGATGGTGGCTACATCATTAACGGTACCTGGAAATATGCCAGCGGCGCACACCATGCAACCCACATCACGGCCAATTGCATTATTAAAAACGGGAACGAAACCGTTTTAAATGCCGACGGTACCGAGCTGATCCTCCCCTTTATTTTTGAAAAAAAGGATGTGCAGGTTTTTCCGGCCTGGAAATACATCGGTATGGTGGCAACCGGCAGCGACGCTTATAAGGTAACCAACCTTTTCGTGGAGGCCGACCGCTGTTTTAAAATTGACCCTGAGTTTACTGTTGTAGATGAACCATTATACCGATACCCGTTTTTACAATTAGCCGAGGCTACACTCGCGGCCAATATCTCGGGCATGGCTGTTCACTTCCTTGATCTGTGCGCCAGCATCTTTGAAGAAAAACAATTAGCTAAACGATTTAGCGCCGATCAAAAAAAGTTTACTAAACAATTATTGGCAGATGCTAAACATTTGCTAAACCAAACCCGCGAAGATTTTTACCAAGCCGTTGATGCCTCGTGGCAAAGTGGTTTAACGCAGCCTGCAGGGCATCTGCATGAAGTAAGCCAAACCAGCCGCAACCTTGCCAAAACCGCCCGCGAATGTGTTGACCGGCTATACCCCTACTGCGGCCTGCAAGCCGCAAGCCCCGATACCGAGATTAACCAGGTGTGGCGGGATTTGCATACCGCGAGCCAGCATGCGTTGCTTACGTTTAGCCTCACCTAAATCCTCTCCAAAGGAGAGGACTTTAAAAAGCAGGTGGAATTAGGTTGCTCCTTTGGCGTAAATCAAAAGCCCTCTCCTTTGGAGAGGGTTGGGTGAGGCTTCCTTTGGAGAGGATTTAGGTGAGGCCGTCTGTAACAATACCCTATAACTTAACACAAAGTTCACACAGCAATTGTGATATTTGGCCATTCAAAATCGTCATAAAATGAAGTTTAAATATCTGCTGCTTGTTTCCTTATCATTGGTAACCATATCGGTATCGGCACAAAATAAAAAAACTGTTGCCCCGGCTGCCTCGTCTTCTGTGCCCCGCCCCAAATTGGTGGTTGGTTTGGTGGTTGATCAAATGCGCTGGGATTACCTGTACCGTTATTATGACCGTTACCAAAGCGGCGGTTTTAAACGCATGCTCAACGAAGGTTTTACCTGCGATAATACCAATATTGATTACATCCCCACTGTAACCGCCGCCGGGCATACTTGTATCTATACCGGCTCTATCCCTGCCCTTCATGGCATTGTTGGAAACGATTTTATCATCCAGGCTACCGGCAAATCTATTTATTGTACAGATGATAGCACGGTAACCGCGGTGGGCAGTACTTCAAAAGCCGGCCAGATGTCGCCACGCAATTTGCAGGTTACTACGGTTACTGATGAACTAAAACTGGCCACTAACTTCCGTTCAAAAGTGATCGGCATCGCCTTGAAAGACCGCGGCGGAATTTTACCCGCCGGTCATACAGCAAACGCGGCCTACTGGTTTGATGATGCCAGCGGTAACTGGATCACCAGCACTTATTACATGAACGATTTACCTGCATGGGTTAAAAAATTCAACGATCAAAAGATTCCAGAAAAATATCTGAAACAGGATTGGAATACACTTTACCCAATAAACACTTACCTGCAAAGCGCACCGGATAACAGCCCAAGGTATGAGGGTAAATTTGCCGGTATGGAAGCGCCAACCTTCCCCATCAAAACATCAGAATTGTATAAAGGCAAAATGGGATTAATCCGCTCAACACCGTACGGCAACTCCATGACGCTTGACTTGGCCAAAGCCGCCGTAGAAAGTGAACAATTAGGCAAAAATACCGTTACCGATTTTTTAGCGGTAAGCCTGTCATCAACCGATTATATCGGTCACCAATTTGGACCAAACTCTGTAGAGGTTGAGGATACTTATTTAAGGCTCGACCGCGACATTGCCGCCTTTCTCAACTATCTCGATGCTACTGTTGGCAAAGGCAACTACACTGTATTTTTATCTGCCGATCATGGCGCTGCCCACAACCCAACTTTCCTGAAGGATCACAACATCCCGGCAGGTACCTGGGATGATGGCGGTACCCAAAAAGAGCTGAACACCATGCTGAATGATAAGTTCAAGGTAGATCATTTAGTAATCAGCATGGATAACTACCAGGTAAACCTTAATAATGCCGCTATTAAAAAAGCGGGCATCAGCGAAGATGCTATTAAGGCCGAATGCATTGCTTACCTGCAAAATCAAAGCCAGGTTGCCTATGCTATCGATCTGCAAAAAATTCAAACAGCCAATATTCCTGATGACTTGCGCAGCATGGTCATTAACGGTTACAACGCCGAGCATAGTGGTGTAATCCAAATTATTTTAAAACCAGGTTACTTCACCGGCCATGGTACTAACGACCGCGCGTCAACAGGCACCACACATGGTACCTGGGCACCGTATGACAGCCACATCCCACTGGTATTTATGGGCTGGGGAGTTAAACACGGCAGTCTTAATCGCCAAACGCATATGACAGATATTAGCGCCACCATAGCGGCCCTGTTACACATCCAGGCACCTGATGGTAATGTGGGTAAAGTGATCAGCGAGGTTATAAAGTAGTGAGAAAGTCCGGAAGTCGGAAAGTCCGAAAGATTGTAGTTTTTATTATCTTTCGGACTTCCGGTCTTTACTGACTTCCGGACTAAAATCATGAAAAAATATATCTCCCGGTTTCACTACCTCACGCAGGATCTTCCAGATCGCACTCATATTGAACAGGTTGAAACAGCCTGCAGCGCCGGGGCCAACTGGGTGCAATACCGATGCCTTACTAAGCCCGATGATGAACTAATAGCCGAGATCAGCCAAATTGCCGGCATTTGTGACGACTGGGGCGCTACCCTCATCGTTACCAATCACTATCACCTTATTCATAAGGTTGATGTACAGGGCGTACATATTGAAGATCTTGATGCCGATTTTGCCGCCATCCGTAATTTTATTGGCGAGGATAAAACGCTTGGCGTATCTGCCACAAATTTGACGGGCCTATTAAAACTACAAAATACCGGCGTTGTTGACTATTGCGGTTACGGCCCGTTTGCGCACACCGATACCAAACCAAATGACTTTCCTTTATTAGGCTTTAATGGCTACCGCGAATTAGAAAAAGCGCCTATTGATATACCTGTCATCGCGGTAGGCGGCATACAGCTAAAAGATGTTGAGCAGCTGCTCAAAACCGGCATTTATGGCATAGCGGTTTCATCGGCAATAAATTTATCTCCAAGTCCGGCCAGCATGGTTAAAGAGTTTTACAGATCGATGTATTGATTTTCAAAGCGTTAACAAATGGCGCTACCAATACTTTTTTTCTGAACAAACTGAACGGGAGTTTATAAAGTCCTTATACACAATATTTTCGTTGATTAGAATAATTTAAACTGAATTTGTAAATTGCATATAAATCCAATAACCATTATCCCTAATCTTTATGGAAACCTATAACAAAGTGTGGCGTTTGTTTTTTGCCGTGTCGTTAGTTTCAATCGCGATTTTACAATTCATCTGCACTGGTTTCCGGCCTGTGATTATGCCGCCAGAACCGGCGTTTATTGGGCAAAGCACGTTTTGCATGTGCGTAGCGGGCATTATGCTCATCCTGGTATCTGTAGCCATCATTTTTGGCATCAACTCACACATTGTGGCCGATTACCTTGGCGCTTTTATGCTGTTGATCCTTATCGTTTTCCAAATTCCTTATAACATCAAAACCAATCTGCTTTTCCTGGGCGGATGGGGTGATGCCTTTAAGTTATTGGCTTTTTGCGGCGGGGCGCTGGTGGTGGCCACTTCCTTACCGACCGAAAAAGTGAGCGGCATAGATGCCATTGCCGATAGGCTACGCCCTTATGGCCCCTATTTTTTTGCAACTACCATGATCGTTTTCGGGATAGAACATTTTGTATACCCTTCTTTTGTTGCAACCCTTGTACCCACCTGGGTGGGCTTCCCTTTATTCTGGACTTATTTTGCCGCCATCGCGCTCATTGCCGCCGGTACGGCTATCATGTTTAAAATAAAAGTAAAACTGGCGGCTAATTTATTAGGGATAACCCTGTTTTTATGGCTCATTACGCTGCATATTCCGCGGGCTGTTGCCGCTCAAAAGCAGGATAACCTGAAACGCAGCGCGGCGTTGCTTAAAAACCCTAAAGATGATACCGCCAACGGAACAAAAGTAAGCGAATCTACCGCCAACGAGTGGACCAGCGTTTTTGAGGCTTTGGGCTTTAGCGGCATCGCCTTTTTAATTGCCGGTACCTATAAACCCGGGGGCGAATAATTAATTTGAGAATGAGCTATTTATTGGGCTTAACTACTTTCAAATTCATGTAAAAACATTTTCAAATGTTTAATTTGCCGGGGTTTAAAAGTCAGTTTTGCTTATCTTCACGCAAAAAATTTTGATAGCATGACAGCTTACAGCTTTTTACAACATCTTCACTCGGGTTTCAGGTATATTGTACTGGCGCTAATTGTGGCAGCCATTATTGGTTCGCTAATTGGCTGGCTGGGCAAAAAATTATACACCAACGGCAATCGCAAGCTTAACTTGTTTGCCATGATATCGGCCCATACACAATTGCTTATCGGTATTGTGTTGTATTTTGTAAGTCCGTTGGTACAGTTTAACAACGAAACCATGAAGAATAAAGTAACCCGCTATTTTACTGTTGAACATTGGGTTATTATGATCATCGCGCTGGTTTTAATTACCATTGGCCACAGCAAATCAAAAAAAGCAGCTACTGATGAGGCTAAGCACAAAACCGTTTTTGTGTTCTATATCATCGCTTTAGTACTTATTTCGGCCGGTATTATACTTATCCCACGTAGCTAATAGGATTTAGCAATAAATAAAGTTTCAAAAAAATTTGATAATTCATTTTTCTTTATAAATTTGTGACCTCAATGATTAAAAACACACATACAAACATCTGGTGGCACCAATTAAATTTGGCAGCCGGGTATGTTTTTTAGTCATAGATGATCTAATCAATTGTAAACCTAAGTGAAAACCCGGCGACCCCAATTCGCCGGGTTTTTTTATTTATAAAATTTTTGAAAACATAAAAATGAGCAACTTTAAAATAACAACTACTTATAAAAAGCTATTGGCCGATACCACCACGCCGGTAAGCATTTACCTGCGCCTGCGCGATGTATTCCCCAACTCGCTGCTGCTGGAAAGCTCGGACTACCACAGCCGCGAAAACAGTTTGAGCTATATTGTTTGCGAACCTATTGCCGGCCTGGTGCTCAACAACGGCATCCTTAAAACACAATACCCCGATGGCAGCCAGGAAACCAGCGAAGCCGGGACCTTTGAGCTGATAGAGGAGCTTAATAAATTTGTGGGCAAGTTTGAAACAGACTCGCTCCCTGTAAAAATGATCACCAATGGCTTGTTTGGTTATTTCACCCACGAGGCTGTTGAACACTTTGAAACCATCAAGCTAAAAGATAGCGACGACGCAACCCGCCAGATCCCGGTGATGCAGTACCACATATACCGGTACATCATAGCGGTCGACCATTTTAAAAATGAGCTATACATTTTCCATAACCAGGCAGAAGGCGGACCAACCAACGGCGGTATCGAAAAATTAGAGTACCTGATCAAAAACAAAAACTTCCCCGAGTATAGCTTCAAAAGCAATGGCCCCGAGCAATCGAACTTAAAAGACGAAGAGTTTATTGCCATTGTTGAAAAAATGAAGCAGCATATTTACCGGGGCGATGTTTTCCAGATCGTTCCATCACGGGCATTTTCCCGCGCTTTTCAGGGCGATGAATTTAATGTTTACCGGGCTTTGCGCTCCATTAACCCTTCGCCATATTTATTCTACTTTGATTATGGCGATTTCAGGATCTTCGGCTCATCGCCCGAGGCGCAGATCACCATTAAAAACAAAGTGGCCAGCATTTTCCCTATAGCAGGTACATTTAAACGCAGTGGCGACGACGAAAAAGATGCCGAAATAGCCCGGGCTCTTGAAGCCGATCCCAAAGAATCGGCCGAACACGTGATGCTGGTAGATCTTGCCCGTAACGACCTGAGCAGGCATTGCGAACAGGTTGAAGTGAAGGCGTTTAAAGAAGTGCAATATTACTCGCACCTCATCCATTTGGTGTCGCACGTGAGCGGTAAACTATTACCTGCCGTCTCCTCTTTTAAAATTGTGGCCGATACCTACCCTGCCGGTACACTAAGCGGCGCGCCAAAATACAGGGCGATGGAGATCATTGACGAAAACGAGAAAACCAAACGCAGCTTTTACAGTGGCGCAATCGGCTTCATGGGCTTTAATGGCGATTTTAATCACGCCATCATGATCCGCTCCTTCCTCAGCAAAAACAACACCCTGCATTACCAGGCCGGGGCAGGCATTGTAGCCGGCTCGGTTGCCGAAAGCGAGTTAAGGGAAGTGGATACCAAGATATCAGCGCTGAGAAGAGCTGTGGAGTTGGCGGAAGAACTGTAGTGATATCGGATTTCGGAATTTCGATTTCGGATTTAAAAAATTAGAATTTAGGATTTTCCCTTTTAGAATTTAAAGAAATGAGCAAAATATTAATAATAGACAATTACGATTCTTTCACCTATAACCTGGTGCATTTGGTTAATGAGCTTGGCCTGCAATGCGAGGTTTGGAGGAACGATAAATTCTCGCTGGAGGATGTGGACGCTTTTGATAAGATCATCCTTTCGCCGGGCCCGGGCATACCATCTGAGGCTGGTTTGCTATTGGATGTAATTGAAAAATACGCGCCAACCAAAAGTATTTTCGGTGTGTGTTTAGGCCAGCAGGCTATTGCCGAAGTTTTTGGCGGCAGCTTGTATAACCTTAGTCAGCCAATGCATGGCATAGCCACGCCCATAAAAGTCACCGATAAAAGCGAGCAGTTGTTTAAAGACCTACCCGAAAGCTTTAAGGTAGGCCGCTATCACTCATGGGTGGTAAGCAATGATGGGCTGCCTGAAACATTACAGGTTACCGCCATTGACGAGGCTGATAATTCCATCATGGCGTTATCGCACAAGGAATATGACGTGCGTGGTGTACAGTTTCACCCGGAATCTATCCTTACCGAGTTTGGTAAAGAAATGATGGGCAACTGGTTAAAGGCGTAATTGCCGGATAATGATAACTTTGCGTTAACATAATAAATATACATCCGTAGTTGCGGTGAAAGACTTACGAAGTTTTAAAAACTTCGTAAGTCTGGGAATCTACGACATGCTTTCAAAAACTTCGCAGGATCACCCTGTGCCGTTTGGAGATTGCTTCGTACCTCGCAATGACGGTTCTTTACAACTTTTAGTCGCATGACCATACTTGATAAAATAGTTGCCAACAAAAAAAAGGAAGTAGCTTACGCTAAAAAACGTACATCATACGTAGAACTTGAAGAATCTGATTATTTCCATAGAGAAACCTATTCATTCAAAGATTTTTTGCTTGATCCAACCTGCAGCGGCATTATTGCCGAGTTTAAGCGCAAATCGCCATCAAAGGGTATTATCAACGATAAAGTTAGGGTAAGCAAAGTCACTACCGACTACGCCGCCGCGGGCGCTTCTGCCCTATCGGTACTAACCGACCGCAATTTTTTTATGGGTCGCAAAGCCGATTTAAAAAGGGCACGTTCTGTAAACACCATCCCCGTTTTGCGAAAGGATTTTATGATAGATGAGTACCAGGTAATTGAAGCCAAAGCCTTGGGTGCCGATATCATCCTGCTCATTGCGGCCATCCTTACCCCCGCCGAAATTGATAAAATGGCCACCCTTGCCAAAAGCATTGGCCTTAACGTACTGCTGGAAGTACACAATCTGGAAGAACTGGAGCGTAGCATCCACCCCAAACTTGACGCTATCGGTGTAAATAACCGCAACCTGGCCGATTTTACCGTATCTGTGGATACATCATACCAACTGGCCAAACATATCCCCGCAGAGTTCCTTAAAATATCCGAAAGCGCCATCAGCGATCCCGAAACCATCAGGCATTTAAAATTAGCCGGCTTTAACGGCTTTTTAATTGGCGAAACATTTATGAAGCAGGCTGATCCAGGGCAGGCGATGAAGGATTTTGTGGCGCAGTTGTAATATCGGGCTTATTTATTGCAATACATTTTATTGACTTGTCGTCAATTGCAGATTATTGCAGTAGAAATTAAAATAAGTTTTTAAACAAAAGAGGGAGTTACCATTATGGCAACTCCCTCTTTTTGTATGAAATTAACTATAATTAGTGTTTATCGAAGAATAATTTGGTTGTAACCAAATCACCACCGATAGCAGCAGAAGCCGCTTTATAGTTAGCGCCGTTTACGTTGCTCTCAGCAATTGGGTAAGGGAAACGTACAGGGAAAGCACTCGTAGCAGTACTTGGTGCAACAAGAGCAGGAATATCTAACCTCCTGGTTTCAATCCATGCATCCCATCCCCTGTTGTAATCAGCAATCCATTTCTGGTAAGCTAAATTAGCTGTAGAGTAAGGAAGAGCAGCAGTATATACTGTCGCATCGCCAGCTCCCCAATAGGTGAATGAAGCCTGTATACCGGCAGCATAGTAAGTAGCCGGGGTTCCGGTTATGTAACCTTTATCAGCAGCTTCTGCCTGGTAAAATGCAATCTCGGCATAATCAAGTAACAAACCAGGGAATGTTGTTGCTGTTAGTGTAGGATTAACGTGTGAGAAGCTATCATAATTTGATTTAGCTCCCGGATCATTCCCTTTATAAGTACCATCGGCCAGTGCAGTAAAGTACTTACCTACGCGAGCATCAGTATGTGCATTTAAGTAGTTAACAAATGTGTTACATGCCACGTAGTCAAAACGCCCGCTTTGTACTATATCCACCCAAACAGGGTTTGTGTTAGGAGTGGAAGAAGCGTAAGCATAAGTAGCATTGTCTGCATTAGATGTAAATACACCACCTGCAACAGCTGCAGCCGCAGTTGTTTTAGCAGTAGCCGGATCAGAATCAGAAATGGTCATCGCCATTTTCAATTTGAAAGAGTTGGCAAACTTTTTCCATTTGCTCACGTCGCCTTTGTAAATTAAATCGGCAGCACCAAAACTGGTTGAGCCGGTATTTAACGCAGCGATATCAGCATCTAAACGCGCCAGCAAATCTTTGTAAATAGTTGCAGCATCGTCATATTTAGGAAAGTTATTCTTAGCATCAAATGCCTGTGTATAAGGGCAATCTCCAAAAGTAGTCACCAGGTAATAAAATGAATACACCTGCAAAATATCTAATATGGCGATATCATTTTTTTGAACATCGGCGCCAGTAATTGCAACGTCGGTTGGCACAATCGTTTTTGCCAGCCTTAAGTTGTTTAAAACGTCGCGATAAAGAGCATTCCATTCAGCTCCGTTAATATTACGGGTGTTAATGATGTAGTTACTTTCATCTGTATAGGTGGTTTCCTGCCATTGCTGTTCTATCAATCTGTAAATGTTTGTATTTACACTTGAAGTGGTAACAGTATTGGTAAGCACTCTTTCTGCCTGTGTAAATAACGCAGCGGTAGGTACCGTAGGGAAAAGCTTCGGGTTCGTATTCAACGAAGCCAGGTCTTTATGGCATGCCCCCAACGTAAGTATAGGAAGCAATGCGGCTAAAAAATATTTTTTCATAATCGTTAGAATCTTACTTTTAAATTAAGGTTAAACATTCTCGCAGTTGGGAAAGCACCGCTTTGATAACCTTGTAGGTTACCTGAGCTTAATCCTTCTTCTGGATCTGTATAAGGGGTGTTTTTATGGATGATCCATAAGTTACGACCGCTTACACCTAAGTCGATACCTTTAATAGCACCAAGTTTTGAAAGAACGCTTTGTGGGAATGAATAAGCAAGCGCAGCCTCACGTAGTTTCACATAACCGGCGTCATAAACGAAACCGGCAGCCGGGTTATGCTCATATCCGTATAAGCCAGAACCTGTATTATCTGCTCTAACTGTATTTGTAGCACCTGTGCTTGTAACACCCGGTAAAATTACACCACCGCCAGCGCTTAAAGCGTTTCTTGATGGGTTACCAAGATCATTTTTTCCGGCAGTTTCAGGATACAAGCCAGTATCCATACCGTAATAAGTATCTAAAGAAAATACGCTACCACCTTTTTTGATATCAACAAGGAAGCTTAAGGTAAACGCTTTGTACCTGAATGAGCTATTGATACCGCCAGTCCAATCTGGGTTAACATTACCTAAAACAACGTTGTTGCTTGATGATAATACATAATAACCATCAGTACCTACAACTTGCTGACCAGTTTTAGTAGCAAGTGCATTACCATCTTTATCAACATAGCCATTACCGCGAATATCGCCATAAGCATGGTTTAAAGTAGCATTAAGAGAAACACCACCCTGGAATGACCCAATTTGCAGGTTTGTAGCTTGCTGACCAGAACCATCGGTGTAAAGATCTAACACTTTATTCCTGTTACGGGTAAAGTTTACGTTCAATTTCCAGCTAAAATCCTGAGTTTGTACTGGTGTACCGTTCAATGAAAGCTCGATACCTCTGTTACGGATTGTACCAGAGTTGATGTACGCTGCATTATAACCTGTTGCGGTAGATAATGTAACCGGGATAAGCTGATTAACTGTTTTGTTGTTGTAATAAGTGAAATCGAAACCTAAGCGATTGTTAAAAAACGCCATTTCCACACCAGCTTCAGCCGCTTTTGTACGCTCTGGTTTTAAAGTAGCATTGTTTTGAGTTGTACCAATGTAAGCCTGAGGATTGCCATTGATAGCAGTGGTAATGGTGTAATAATTATTTGTGCTTTGTGGCGTGCCACCGTTGCCTACTTCGGCGTAGTTAGCTCTTACTTTACCGTAAGACAACCAGCTGTATTCCTTAAGCAATTCTGAGAAGGTAAAACCCAAATTAACAGATGGGTAGTAATACTTATTGCTGTATGATGGTAAAGCCGATGAAGCATCACGCCTTAAAGTTCCATCCAATACCAACATTTTTTTCCAGGTAAATGTAGCACCGGCAAATATACCATCTGTTTCAAACGGAACATATGATTCAGTTGGCGCATTAGGTGTATTTACAGAGTTTGATAAACTGAAAATACCAGGAACAATTAAACCACCGTTTGTAGTAGCAGCAATTGACTGGTAAGTATTTTTCCTGATGTTAACACCTAATAACCCTTTAAAATTAAGGTCTTTAGTTATGTTATTATCTGTTGTAGCAAGGAAATCAAAGTTGGTTTCATTAAAGCTCAGGTTTCTGCGGGTATAAGAAGGTACACCTACTGAACCTACCTGACGACGTTCTTCCTGAATTTGGCTCCAGTTATCAACCGTAACACGGCCTAATAAATTTAACCAGCTTGTTGCTTTGTAATTTAAGCTTGCATTACCAAAATAACGATTACGAGTATCAGTCTCGTAGTTTTGATAACGAATAAAATAAGGGTTATCCCAGTAAATAGGAACTAAGTTTGTTGGGCTTGCCCAGTTCCAGGTAATGTTTTTACCTCCTGAAGCAAAGTATTGATCTTTTAGCTCTTGGACATCATTATTAACCTGGTACCACTGCCTGAAAGAGTTTAAAATGTTATCTGATTGATAACCGCTTCCATAACGGCCTTTACCATCTGTACGGGTGTACGCGATGCTTGCAGCAGCTGTTAATTTATTAGTAATGTTATAAGTGCTTGAGAAATCAAGGTTGTTTTTTAACTCATTACTGTTTGGCATAAAACCGGTTTGGTTATTACGGGTATACCCCAACTTGAAAGTTCCATTATCGCCACCATTGGTAATAAACAAACTCTGGTTGTTAGAAACAGGGTGAGTAAAAAATGTTGTAGGATCATTTGCCGCAGCAACCCATGGAGTAGCTTTGCCATAGTTAGGAGAGTATTTGCTGAAAGCATCCCACTGGTAAACTTTCAAATTAGGATCAAAAGCATGGCCATAAGAAGCATCTTCAGTTAAAGGATCAACTAAGTCTTTAACACCATCGCCATTAATGTCTCTGTATAAGAAATAACCGCTTGGGTCTTCGTAATACTGTCCGTAACCACCACCATATTGTTTTTGGTAAGTTGGCAAGGTTGATTTATCAACAGCACCGTAACCGTAGCTGGTGTTAAAAGTAATACCTAAACCTTTTGCAACTTTTTTGGTAGTGATTAAAATTACACCGTTAGCACCAATTGAACCGTATAAAGCGGTTGCAGCAGCACCTTTAAGCACAGTAACAGATTGAATATCATCAGGGTTGATATCTGATGCAGGTGAACCGTAATCATAACCACCAGTACCCGATGCTACAGAGCTTGAGTTACTGTTACCCTGGTTACCACCGCCAGAGCCTCCGTTGTTGTAAGGTACACCATCAACAACAAATAAGGCCTGGTTGTTACCAAGTATTGATTTTGTACCACGTAAAACTACGTTGGTTGATCCACCAAGCGCGTTATTCTGCCTGATTTCCAAACCTGCCACTTTACCTGATAAACCGCTTACAAAGTTACTGCCACGCTGTTTGCTTACCTCGTCGCCGCTAACTTGCTGCGCCGCGTAAGCTTGTTGATTGCGTGTTCTGTTCAAACCAAGAGCACCGGTTACTACAACTTCACCCAATTGCTGACTTGAAGCCACCAAAACAACATTTAGTGTAGGGCCATTGGCTGGCAAAGTTTGGGTAACGTAACCAATAAAACTGATTGTTAATGAGGAACTTTGTGGTACCGATAAGGAGAACCTTCCGTTAGAATCGGTTTGGGTACCAGTGGTAGTTCCGTTAATCCTCACCGATACACCTGGTATCGGCAGGCCATCTTCCCTGGCCGTAACCTTTCCGGTTACGGTATGGTTTTGCGCAAATAGCTGTGAAGCAGCTAACCACAAAATGCACAAAGTCATTAGTAGACTTTTTTTCATAAATAAATGAGTTAGTTAATAGTTAAAAACTTAAAACGATAAACCTACAGGAGATTTATAAAATATCAAATAAATAAATGTAACATCTCCATTACATAAGTATTTAAATGCAATTATATTATTTTTTATTGAATAAATACTAAAACATTTTGTTCCTTTGTTCGTTCTTAACACATGACTAAATCATTTAGTTAATAATAAGACAGTTAATAAAGTTAATTTGAACGAGGGAAATACGCGAGGTATTTCCCTCGTTTGTTTTATAATACAATGCATAAAAAACCGTCTTCAGAAAAAGAAACAGTTCAATTATTGTGATTAGTACAATCTATTGACTTGACCACCTATTAAGGCTACCTTTTTAAAGCAAATTATTTTACACCTACAAAACCTTCTATCCCGATTGTCTTTCTTTTAAAAAAGCCCAACCAATCCTCACACCCGTTTAGTTATTATTAATTATTTTAACAATAAATACTTCTTCACTTTAAAGAAACAATATTTTTACAATTTTATTTAACTGATAAATAGATGTTTAAACAGAAAAGGCCCGCCAATGGCGAGCCTTCTTAAAAACAGAACAATATTTGAAATTATTTTTCGTTGCTCATCGAATACGGAGCATCTGCATCCCTGGTTCCACGCTCTTTATTTGGGGTGGCCTGCATATCAAAATTAAGTTCGGCACCGCCTAATAGACCTTTATGACTTAGCCAGTTATTACTATATGGTTTACCATCAATGGTAAGGCTGTTTACGTATTTGTTATCGGCGCTGTTGTTTGGGGCGTTAATAACAATCGTTTTACCATTCTCTAAATTAATGGTAACCTTTTTAAATAACGGCGCACCTAACACATACTGGTCGCTTGCCGGCGTTACCGGGTAAAAGCCCATGGCCGAGAAAATGTACCAGGCCGATGTTTGGCCATTATCCTCATCTCCGCAATAACCATCAGGAGTAGCTTTGTAAAGTTTGTTCATGGTTTCACGTGCCCAGTACTGGGTTTTCCATGGCTGACCGGCGTGATTGTATAGATAGATCATATGCTGTATAGGCTGGTTACCATGGGCGTACTGGCCCATGTTGGCTATCTGCATTTCACGAATCTCGTGAATAACGCCACCATAATAGCTGTCATCAAATGTTGGCGGCATGCTGAATACAGAATCGAGCTTGGCCGCGAATTGCTGTTTACCACCCACCAGGTTAATTAAACCCTGAATATCGTGGAACACCCCCCAGCTGTAGTGCCAGCTATTACCTTCGGTAAAGGCATCGCCCCATTTAAACGGATTGAAGGGCGTTTCAAAACTGCCATCCTGGTTTTTACCACGCATTAGCTTGGTAGCAGGGTCGAAAATGTTACGATAGTTTTGGCTGCGTTTTTTGTATACTTCAATTTCGGCCTTAGGTTTACCTAATGCTTTACCTAATTGGTAAATGGCAAAATCGTCATAAGCATACTCCAAAGTACGGGCGGCGTTTTCGTTAATCTTTACGTTGTATGGCACATAACCTAAGGTATTATAGTATTGCACGCCTCTACGGCCTGTTGCATTCGGGCCTTCATTATTAGCGCCATGTTTCAGGGCCTGGTATAAAGTTTCGATATCATAACCACGCATGCCTTTTAAATAGGCTTCAGATACTACCGATGCTGAGTTGTTACCAATCATACAATCGGCATACCCAGGGCTCGACCACTCGGGCAACCAACCACCTTCTTTATAATCGTTAATCAAGCCTTCCTGCATCTCTTTGTTGATAGATGGGTAAACCAGGTTAAGGAACGGATACAACGCCCTGAAGGTATCCCAGAAGCCTGTACCGGCAAATAAATAACCTGGCATTACTTTGCCATTAAACGGACTGTAGTGTACTTTTTCGCCTTTGGCATCTACCTCATACATCTTGTTTGGGAAAAACAACATGCGATATAAGCTGGAGTAAAATGTTTTGGTTTGATCAACAGTACCACCTTCAACATTTAAACGGCTCAGGGTTTTATTCCAGGTATCTTTTGCTTTTTGGCAGGTTGTTTCAAATTTATCATCACCCAATTCACGTTTTAAATTCAGTTCGGCCTGCTCAATGCTGATGAATGATGAGGCCACTTTTAAATGAACCTGCTCGCCGTTTTTAGTTTTAAAGGTGATTACCGCGCCGCCGTGGTCGCCGGTGTATTCCAATGCGCCGTCTTTTTTCCAATCGTGCCAGGTTGAGGCCAGCTCAAAAGGTTTATCTACATAAATAACAAAGTAATCTTTAAAGTTAGCCGGTACAGCGCCGCTGTTTTTGGTGCTGTAGCCCACAATTTTTTGTTCGCCGGGGATGATCTTTACATATGATCCTTTATCAAAAGCATCAATCACAATGTGCGAGCTATCGCTTTTAGGAAAAGTGATCTTGAAGTTAGCCGCGCGCTCGGTTGGGGTAATTTCGGTTGTTACATCATAATCGGCCAGGTAAACGCTGTAGTAGTAAGGTTTGGCAATCTCGGCCTTATGCGAAAACCAGCTCGCGCGTTCTTTTTCATTCAGCTTTAGCTTACCGGTTTCTGGGAATATAGAAAACATCCCATAATCATTCATCCACGGCGAAGGCTGGTGGGTTTGCTTAAACCCCAGAATTTTGTCTGAGCTGTAGGTATACTGCCAGCCATCGCCCATTTTACCGGTTTGGGGCGTCCAAAAGTTCATGCCCCAAGGCAGGGCTATTGCCGGGTAAGTGTTACCGTTTGATAACGATGGCTTTGAATCGGTACCCATTAGCGGGTTGATCAAATCTACCGGGCTACTGATAGGTGTGCTTTGCTGCGCCACGCCTGCGAGCGGTAAAAGCGCCAAAGCCAGTTGAATTAGTTTTTTCATTATTTATATTGATTCGTCTGTTTGTTTTCAAGTATAAAAACTCCCGCACATGAAAATTCATGCACGAGAGCATAGTAATCAACCTTTCTCAAAGGTTTCTTTTACCAATTCAAATTAACCTTTATGCCATCCGGGCTATTGGCAAAACCCAGGTATAAGGTATTTGATGAGGTATCCCATGTTGTTTTAACATCGGCAATAACTTGTCCCTTGCTATCGGTAACTACAATTTGTTTTGGCTGCACTGGCAATAGCACCCTGGCGCTATTTAATGTTTTAACCGGGCTTTTGGCAATAAACGAGTAACTATTGGGCGTTACCCCTTCACTGTAAATTCTTGATGCCGATGTTAAAACCTGGGGTATATTTTTGTTTGCCACGCGCGCCAGATCAATTAATAATGATTGCTCGCCGGGATTAACAACCTTATTAGCCAGCACCGGCAGCTGCGGATCAAAAAGATCAATAACAGGTCCTTTTACGGTGTAAGGTTTGCTATCGGCGTTTTCATCCAATACAGATATAATATCGTACGGACCACGCTCAAGGTAAAGGCTATTTTTAAAGCTGAGTTCACCAGCATGGGCGTCTTTTTCATAAGCTTGTTTTACAGTGCTGATGTACGCGCTATCCTTACCTGTTTGCAAAACGTATTCTTTAGGATTTTGGCGCATTACATAAACCGCGCCTTTACCTACCTTAAATTGTTGGTTGGTTTTTGTTGGGTTGATGCCAAGCAATTTAAATAAATGCTGCGATGGGGCGGTAAATTTATTCCCCTTGGTATCCCACCACTCCATTACCGATTGGTAGGGATCATCATCCCGGCCGCAATAAATTAAAACGCCACCTTGTTTTACCCAGGCTGTTAACTGCTGATGGATAGCTGCAGATACCGGTTTCATATTGGCATAGCTAATCACCAAAACTTTAATGTTTTTTAATGATGCCGCGTATTGTAGGTTTTCCATATGTACAGTTTGTACCGGTACGCCACGCTTTAACAGCGGCAGGGTTTGCCCGTAAAAATTGGAAAACTGCGGATCATCATAACCGTTATGCGTTGGGAAGCGCTGAAACATCAATGTGTTACTCATTAACACCCCAATACCGTTAACGCCCGTTACTTTATTGACTGATGGCGGCATGCTGTTTAAAGCATTCACCATAATTTGCATTTGGGTAGAGTAATACTGTGGAATCAACGTTTTTTCATTTGTACCGGCCACCTTGTAGGGATGGGTATAAATACGTTCGGGCCAGGGCATTACTTCGTAATCTGATACGATTGGGTATAACAACTTGGCCGTAAAGGTTGCCTGGTAATTGCGTTTGTAATCGGCCCAGTCTTTTTCCCGGTCTTCAATAGGATCTGTCAAAAAAAACATTTTACGGCCGGTTGGCGCGGTCATAGATACCATGGAGCCGTACTCCAGGTAGGCGTTTTCAAATACGCGTTCTTTTTGCAAACCGTTAAAGTATGTTGGCTCGCGCGAAGTACCCGTCCACACCTGGGCTATATAACCATCAATCCCCGGCAATGAAGCCAAACTGGCCTCCGGACTAACAATTTGCCACGATGAATAATTTACCAGCGAATGGGTAGCAATAAAAACCTTAATATTGACGCCCTTACTTTTACCATAAGCTTTGGCGTACGATGATACCTGTTTAATGGCATCAAAATACAAGTGATACTTTAATTTGCTGGATAGGTAAGTATTCTCGGCCGATGCATCCTGCGGTTTCCAGGGAAAGCCGTAAAAGGTTTGCCATTGTTGCTTAAAGCCCGCGCTGTAACCGGCACGTGCCCAAAATTCCGGCTCCTCTAAAAATATATTGGTAATGCCGGCGTCGATAACCCTTTTTACCACGGCGGTTTTCATGTACTCAATAAACGAGGCATCGGGTACTACGTAGGGCATATCCTTACCATGAAAAATGGTATCGCCTTTCATAGTAACCTGGCCTACGCCAAGGTGGTTTTTGCCATCCCATTTACCTAAAAAGTAGTCTTTATAATCGCCCCAGGCTATGCCGGTCATGAAATTGGTTTGATAGCCATGATCGCGCCAGGTTTGTACGCGTTGCTCAAAGGACATGCCCGGCCGGTCGTTTACGCCGTACACAATGGCGATATCAGCTCTTACATCAATTTCGGGCATCCAGGGACTGGCGGTCTGAAAAGCGGTTTTTTCTTTTACAGTGTCCCCCAACTTTTCCTGGGCAAGCGCCCCCATAGAAAGCGCTGCCAGAAAACAGGTACTAAAAAAATGTTTCATAGGTGTTTATAGGGCGATATCTTAACGGCATTAGCAACAATTACCTTATCGTTAATCACAACTAAAACCGTTTAGATGCGCTAATCTATGCTTTTTTTAACATCTGCAAGCATCTGAAATGATTTAATTGATGTTTGTTACAAAGCAACGTTTATCAACATCAAAAACAAACGCCTTTAAAATCAAAAAGCCCCGTGTTTTACAACACAGGGCTTTTTGATTTTGCTTTAGCAATGCTTATTTAGGAGCACTCCAGCCGTCGCTCCAACCGTTACCGCCAGAATCTTTGGCACCTTTTACCAGCGCATCGTATTTTGCACCCTGGGCAGGTGTTAACACGCCTTTAATTTGTTTAATAGTGCTTGTGCGCAACGGCTCAATAGCTACCAGCATTTTGGTGTTATCGCCTTTATTTTCTGCTTTAATTTTATCAAACTTAGCCGATGATGCGGTGTAGATTGCAGCAATTTTTTTGCATTGCGGATCGGTTAACTTTAACTTTTTCTGCAACTCCATAGCCTTTTCTTCGGGCTTGCTGGCTGCATGCATCTGGGCGTTGCTTACTGTTGTTATTCCCAAAAACAGGAAGCATAATAAAAGCAGTTTCTTCATTTTTTTAATCAGATTTAGTGTTGTTATTGATTTTACCTTAAAGGTACTTCAATTATTTAAAATACCTGCAAGGTTTGTAATAGAAGTATTACAAATCAACCACTATTTTGTTTGGGCCGTCATTGCGGGCATACATGTGGCCATATCCTGTTTATCAATAAAGGTTAATTTATTTAAGTGAGTTACTTTATATTCACTTGCACCTTCGGTAATTTGCAGGAACTGGTTAGGCGCTACATTGGTAAAATGCTGCACGGTATTGCTTCCGGCCCATTTTATTTCAATATCGTCGATAATTTTTGCCTGCCCAATACCCATTTCCTGGCGCAAAGGCGATGAACCAAAGCTGCCGCCCGAGTTTACATCTTTATAAACGCTCCGTTGAACTCCATTTTCTACAAAGGTTAATTTGATATGACTGCCTATGGCCGCCCTGTTGGCTTTTACACCATTAAGCTTTAAGCTTATCCAGTTGTTATTATCGGTACGTGGGTTAAGGTATAATGAGCTGGTGTATGAATCGCCTATGTAAGCGCCGCCCATTTGCGCGTATATATCCTGGTTGCCGGTGTTTCTGAAATCGGCAAAGGCCACGCCATGGCCCTTTTGCAGGTTACCGGTACGCGATGAGTTTGTAATATCAACAAACCTTTTACCATCAACATTTTTGAAAAGCTTATTGGGTACCAACGATCTGAAATCGGGGTTTCCTGTACCGAAATACATATCCAGGTAGCCGTCGTTATCAATATCGCCAAAATTACCACCCATGCTGTACACTACTTTATCTAACCCTGCTTCTTTGGTTACATTGGTAAAAGTACCATCGTGGTTGTTTTTATACAGGAACACGTTACCGGCATCTTTAACGGGTTTGCCCACCGCCGCGGCAGCGCTGTAATATCCCAATGTATGATCAAAATTATAATCGCTTACTAGTATGTCCTGCCAGCCATCATTGTTATAGTCATAAAACCAAGTAGTAAATGTGCGCTCTTTATTGTTTGCCAAACCGGCCTTGCGGGTAACATCTTCAAAATCTACCTTGCCATTTTTAAGGCCTTTGTTTTTTAGCAGGTATTTTTCTCCGGTCATAGTCGAAATAAATATATCGGCAAAGCCATCATTATTATAATCGGCAGAGGTTACGCCTTTTACAAACGATAAAATATTGCAATGTGCCGACTCTGTAACATTTGTAAACGTACCATTATGGTTGTTGATAAACAGCTTGCAGGTTTGCGCATTTACATCAAGTGACTGAGTAGATGCCTCGGCCCCTACAAAAACATCCAGCCAGCCGTCATTATTAAAATCGGCCCAGGTGGCGGTTTGCGTAGGTTGAAAATAAAGCAGGCCGCTTGGAATGGTTACATCGGTAAATGTTCCATCGCCATTGTTGCGTAATAACGAGCTGGGCTGGTTGCCAAACCCTTTGGTAAGCCAGGCGCCGCGCAATACAAACAAATCAATATTGCCATCATTATTATAATCTGTTTGCTGAATATTTAGCCCCCCGGTTATTCCTTTTAAACCGCTTTGTTCGGTGCGGTCGGTAAAGGTCCCGTCTTTATTATTCTGAAAATAGTGCATCGGGTCGCTCAGGTCCCATCCCGATGTAATGATATCCAGGTAGCCGTCGTTATTATAATCATCTACGGCTACGCCACCTGCGCGGCCATTGATGTTAACGCCCAAACTTTTGGCTATATCTTTAAAGGGCTTTATGCTGGCAACGCTATCGGCATTTAAACCGGGAATCAGCAATTCTTTCGGTACTTTTTGGGGATACTCGCCCAAAGTCATATAAGCGATATTGATAAGCCATTTTGATTCCAGGTCATCGGGGTGCATTTTTAGCATTAATGTATAGGTTTCAATAGCTTTTCTTGATCCTGTCTGAATTTTGTGTACGCCATCATCCTTAATAGGGAAAATACACGATGATCCTGTATGGTTAAGCATGCAATTGCTCCGTTCGCCCAGGCGCATATAAGCTATGGCTATATCAGGAAGAATTTGCGTGGTCGACATGTAATCCATTTTGTCAATCAGCTCTTCATAAATCCCCACTGCTTCCTGTTCTTTTCCTTTTTTTAACAGCAATCCTGCCTTTGAGCTCAAAATGTAATTGCTTTGCATGCCGGGATCAGACCGGAGTAAGGAATCGCAGAAAGCGATTTTAGCTTCGGGGTTAAACGGGTTGGATATTTTATAGTTTTGGCGGCTTATTTGTTGAAGTAACTGAATCATATCCTCATGCGATGAGGTTTTGCTGGATGCTATGATGGTAAAGCCCAGCGCTCCGAAAAGCACTACTGCAACGGCTATTTTTATGGTATTTTTCATTGGAAATTAAATTTGTGTGATAACACCGCGGGCGGGTTATTTAGTTTAATGGCACTTATGGCAACCGGCAATCGTAAACAGATGCTTATTCCTGTTTATGAACCTTGGCTGTTCATTGTCATAAATTAATTCAGATAATTAAGGCTACTCTATCCGTAGATGGTTCATGCTAATCAAAATATGACAGGCAACAAATACCAACATTGAATAATAAAAACAAGCCTGTTGCAACAACAGGTTATTCTTAACGGATTAAAGAGAAAGAAGAATTAGCAGAAACGCTTGGGTGGTTGCTCTGGTATATCCTGGTGATAATGAACCAGCGGCTGAATGGGTTGTATAAACCTTTCAGTTAATTTCTTTATTGGGCAATAAAACTCAAACTGAACAAATGATAAACTCAGGTTATCCAGTAAAACTATTTTGCCAAAAGGCACATGGTCTTTTTGTGGTACGGGAATATCTTTAACTCCCTTGGCATCTAACACGTTATTATCCACAGGCTTGGTGGTATCGTAATTAGGTATACACATCAGGTGAAGCGCCGTACGCGTAAGCCTCATTTTTACATAATTGTAGCTGGTGCTTCCAAATTGAATTTTCCCGGCTATGTTTTCAAACCGGGCCCAGTCATGAATGTTGGGCATATTAACCGGTATTGATATTTCGGTTAAATCTTTAACATTATATAAACCTTTGCTTATTTGCTGGTTATAAAACTTATCTGTTTTGTAAACCAAATATTGATGCAATGCCAGGTGCCCGCCAATATTGAGCAGGTGAACGTTCAGTAAAAGCAAGGCAATAATTCTTTTCAATTTGGTTTATAGGTAATTGAGCAATAAAGATGGCATTTATTATTAAATATTCAAAATATTTAATACGGAATCATATTATACTGGTTAAAGGTGAATAGCCATATGCCGGTAAATTTTATTCCGAACATAATTAAAGGGTTGATGTTCATTTGTTGTGACCGTAAAATTCACCAAATTTGATATACTATCTATTTCGGCATTTTTTAACAATTTACCGTGAAAACAATACCCACCTTATTAATTTTATTAACGGCCCTTGCCGGGCATGCCCAGGAAAGCATAAAATGGCCTCAGCATAAAAAAGCTGCCATTGTGCTTACTTATGACGATGCTTTGGTTTCGCAACTAAATGTGGCCGTGCCCCAATTGGAGGCCGCACATTTAAAAGCTACTTTCTTTTTAACGGGCGATATTGATCCGGCAACTATTCCACGCTGGCGCAAACTTGGCAAACGGGGTTTTGAACTGGCCAACCATACCATTTTTCATCCTTGTTTAAGTACAGATGATAACCCGGTTCACTCTGAAAATTATACACCCTACAGCATGATTAGGGAGATTGAGGTAATGAACCACTTTTTATACGCCGTTGACGGCAAAACAAACCGCACCTACGCCTACCCCTGCACCGAAACAACCGCCGGCGGTAAAGATTATGTCGATTCGCTCAGAAAATTCAACCAGATAAAATATGCCCGCGGCGGCGGCGATGCCAGCGATTTTATAACCGACTTTAAGCGCCTTGATCCTATGCTGGTTCCTTCTTTTGGGGTGGAGGATAATACAACCGGGGCGCAACTCATCGCGTTTGTAAAAAAGGTTCAACAAGCCGGCGGAATGGGCGTGCTGATGATTCATGGCATTGGCGGCGATTATATCACCATATCGGCCAAAGCGCATCAGGAAATGCTGGATTACATCAGCAAAAACAAAAACGAACTATGGGTGCCAACCTTTCAGCAGGCTATGGATTATATTAAACAAGCCAATAAGCCTTTCGGGCCTGTTGGCAGGGTAACGGCAAAGGCCGAGCGATTAAACCCTATTAAACCTAAAACCCCGCCCGCAAAGGCTCAAAAAACAACAGGGGTATAGTTTACTACCGGTTAGTTTAATTCCAGCAAGCGCCCTAACTCCGCTGTTAAATATTCAAAGCCCGGTCGGGATGATATGGCTGGCGCTAAGCATTCGTTTTTAAGTTCCGTTATCTTCTTCAAAATGCTTTCATTTCCTTTTTCGTTGCATAAAAAAAGCAGGTCATCCAACAGGTAACCATAGGCGCTCACTTCTATTCGTTCAAAAGCACGGGCCGGTTGTTCGTCGGTTATATCATAAAAAGATGCCGCGCCAAAATCGCTGAATAGTGTATTTCCGGCTTCGTCTATTAAGGTATTGTGCGCGTACAAATCGCCGTGCATAATACCGTGCCTGTGCAGCTGGGCGGCTAATGAAGCTATAGTAGTCGCTATTTTCAATACCTGGTTTAACGAAAGATTAAAGCCCTCTTTAAATACATCCCTTGTACAGCTCGCCAGGCTGGGCGGCATACCCAGGTTAAAAAAGCGGGGAGGTATTAGTTCCATAACCAATCCGGTTTTACCTTCGGGGTTGCCTTTGATCTGCCCAATCAATTTTGCCAGGCCGGGATGGTGGCCCGCGGCTATATAGGCATTCATTTCATCTTCGGGGAAACCATCGCTGGTTACAGCTCCCTTAAACACTTTAACTGCTACTTCTTTACCGCCGGCATTTGTAGCAGCTTTATAGATCATCCCCGAGGCTCCTTCGCCTAATAGTTGTTTAATTTCCAAATTGGCCCAATCAATAAAGGCCGGTGGCAGCACATCGGGTTTAATATTGAACCGATTCCCGGAGATTGCCAGCCATGCAAGTTTAGGCATAGTTAAAAGCCATCCCGGTAAAGCCGTAAGCCGATTCGCGGAGACCCGTAAAAGAGAAAGGCCCTGGCAGTTTTTTAATTCATCGGGCAATTCGGTTAGTTGATTGCCCGCAAGCATCAGCTTTTGCATTCTTGAGCACCTCCCAATCTCGGGCGGTAATACGCTTATTTTGTTATTGGTAAGAATGAGCCAGCGTAAATTGAGATTAATTGCCCTCCCGGGAACGGTTTCTATCCTGTTTGATTTAAAGCCAACGGTATCAAGCAATGGGCAATCGGCCAATACTTCGGGTAAAGCGGTAAACAGGTTTTCGGAACAGAAAAAAACCTTTAAATTTTTTAGCCGACCAAAATCTATGGGTAACGCGGTTAGTTTATTGGATGAAAGATCAAGCCTTTCTAAAGTATCTGATAGTTCAAAGATCTCTTCCGGAAAATGTTCAAGCCCCTCAGATAGTGTTAGTGAAACAGCCCCTTTAAGCTCGCCCCGCTTTAATTGTATTAAAGTTTGCATATAATGTTTACCCGGCCCGTTTAAGCGGCTATTTGTATATTCCTGTTACTGACTTATAAGTTGTTGCGTTCGCAACAGGTGTGGAACAATACTTACAACACATCGTTAAAAATCAATAAGTTATAAATTGCCATATTTTACAAATCGCAACAGAACCGCAACAAAGCTACAAGATTAAGTGTGTTATTTTTTGATATTTACTTCTACAGTGGCCGTTCTGCGGGTAGCGGTGTACACAATTCCGTTTACCATTTCGTAACCGGTTGATACACTTTGCGAACTCCGCTTTAAAATAACGCCGGTATTGTTATTAATTAATATCGATCCGTTAATGCGGCTGTTTAGATTATCGCCCAAAACAGATGTTTTGTAGGTAAGGGTGGTGGTAAGCGCGTTTACCGCGTAAACGGTATAAACGGTTTCTGATGAGTTGGCGGTATTGGTCCAGGCGTAACCCTTTTTCATTGACGGATTTACCGAAAAATTTACCATAAACTGCAAAGTTGTGCCCGGCGTTAAATTCTCTGGCTGAATACCGGTGAATGACAACAAGGTATCATTTACGGTTGATGGTCGCCTTATGCTTAGCACTTCGCCCTTTTTGTTTACAGATACAACAGCCTGGTTATTTATCATTTTTTGCAAACCAACCTGTATAAACGAATTAGGATCTGCAGGTTTGGCCGAATTGTATACCAGGTTTTGATCCATGGCATTCACAGTATCCACAAGCTTATCTGTGGTAATAACAACATAAGCTCCTTTGTCTGTAACGTCGGTTACCTTGTAGGTTTTAATTAGAGTTGAAAATGAACTAACATGTAATGTTTGGCTACCGCGCTGCAATACACAATTTGACCTGGTTAACACCTGCCTTTGAAATTCATCTCCTTTTTTAAATACAGCTTGCGCAAATGCCAGGCTGCTTATGAAGGTTAGCAGCACCATTAACATATATTTAAACCGGTTGGGGGCGGTATTCATTTTTATATTATTGGTTATAATGCCCTGGGGGTAAGCAGCGACACTACTATTATTAAAGCTCATTTAAAAAGCCGGTTTATTTAGTTTTTGCCTTGTTATGGTTTTTATTTGCAGCCCCCTTATTATCAGGCTTTACAAATTGGGCTGCTCCCTGCTTAATCAGCCGCGGATTTTCACTTTGCGGCAAGGCCGGGATAGACCAAAGATCAAGACCGCTGCTTTGGGGCAATGAAAACTCAGGCGCACAAATCACCGCGGGCATCAACGGGATAATGCTTTTAATTATAACTCCATTTACCAGCGGAACAGGCTCCTTTGGCGATGGTGGCATTTCCGGCGCTTGCAGTACGGGCAATTCTGTATTTTGAACTACTATAGCATCGGTTAGCTGTTGTTTGGGCATTGACGGTGCATCTGGCGTATTGGGAGCCGGAAGACCCGGCAGCCCATCACCCCCATCTGAGAGTGCCGGTATATCGGGCTGGTTTGCAGCCGGAGCACTTGTGCCAATAGCAGCTAAAACCGGTACCTCTATTGCCGGTATCTGTGGCAATGCCGGTACAGGCACATCAATAATTGTTAAAGTATTGAGCTTTGCGGTGGTGTTTTTGTTGTTGAAACTTCCCTTGGCCTGGCTGTTAGCTGGTACCGGCGATACTGGCGGCGGAACATTCCAATCAGAAAAGGAGCTGTGTTGTGCAATGGCCCTGTTTAAACAACCTGCTACAATAAATACCGTAAACACAGCGGTCCTTAGCATCCTGCTACGGCCGTAAGTATCCCCGGTTTTTTTTAGCATGTATAATGTTTCCATTAACTTTTTATTTCTTATGTAAGGGTAGGTATTATCACGTTTTATGGTACTTATATAGCACACGCTAACCTATATTAAAGATAGCCTTTTTATCAATAACACAACCTTTCCGGTTTGTTTTGGTAATGCGTTAAACCAAGTTATTAATTATTGGGATAAAATTACGGTTTATATACCACTCAAAAAATACCAACCGCTTTGTATTGTGTGCCTCTTTACCACTTCATAAAATTGTAATATGAAAGTGGCAAAGTATACCAGCCGGCTTTAATCCATTGTTTTACCTAAAATAATAGCATATGAAAACGTTAGAGTATTTGCTTTACGGCTTACCCCTTATTTTTATATACCTTTCACGCGTATATATGCGCAAATTTAAACGCCTTAATGGCACAGGCAAAATACCCGATATTATAGGGGCCAAACGCAGGCAAAACATATATCTTTTTTTAGCCGTTGTATCTTCGGCATTAATCGTGTTAGTGGTTATTCAATTTTAGCGTTGTCAATATATGTAAGGCTTACAACAGCAACAAGCCTTATCGGGGATGTGTTCAGTAACTGTGAGCAGGTCCCCTTCATGTGTTTTGCCGGTAAGGTTGAAAAGTATTATCTTTATTTGGGCACATAAACCGATTATGAAATACTTTTTTCTTTATTTATTTCTTTGGGTTGTAACTCCGTGCCCTGGGCAAAACATAGATAGTTTAAAAAAAATAGCTTTTCACCAGAAAAAGCTATCAATACAAAAAGGCTTATTGTTAGCCGGCATTGGCAATACTTATTTTGCAAAACACAGTTATGATTCATCGGCCCGTTATTTTGATAAGGCAGCTATAGTATTAACCCCTTTTAGTAAACAAGACACGCTTACCGGCAATTACACCAACTTAGCTAATGCCTATATCGGGCTAAAAAATTATAATAAGGCTATCGCGATGTATAACCAAGTAATTAGCGTGGCCCCAAAAACAGGCCCCCGTAGAGTGCTTTTGGCCGCGTTTAAACAAATGGGCGCGTTATATGAAAGCAAACATAATTACCGCGAAGCATTAAGCTATTTCAGGCAATCATTTGACATTAGCGATTCTTTGGATTTTGCCGAAAAAACCCGTGAAAACACCTCTGAGGCCTACAGCCATAACTTTATGACGGATGTTATGGGAAGCATTAAGCACAAAACAGAATCTGAAGAGGATATTCTGAAAACCATTGATACCAAAAAATCATTAAATGATACCCTGGCCGTTACCATCAACTATTTTAACCTGGGCCAGTTATATAAAAGCAAAAAAATGTACCCGCAGGCGTTGGATGCCCTTGAAACCTGCTTAAACTTTGCCACTGCCATCAACTATACCGATATGCAAACCAGCGCTGTAAATGAAATTGCCGATTTATATGAGCGCACCGGCAACTATAAACAATCTTTAATTTATTTTAAAAAGCGCGGTGTAATAAGCGCGCTAAACAAGGCCGGCAAATCCAAAACCATAGATGAGCTGCAAACCAAATATGAGATAACACAACGGGAAGATCAGCTATTACAACAGCAGTTTGAAATAACCAAGCGCAACTATTGGGTTACCGGTACTTTTATTATTGTATTGCTGATGCTGCTCATCGGGTTCATTTATTATAAACAAACCCAGCTTAGGCAACGCAATATTGCCATGAAAGCTATTATTGAAACCGAGGAAAGCGAACGACGGAGAATTGCACAGGATTTGCACGATAGTGTAAGCCAAACCATGTCGGCCGCCAAAATCAACCTTGCTGTGATTGGAGCCGAACTGCCCTTTGTAAATGATGATCAAAAACGACGGTTTGAAAAAGCCATTACCATGGTTGATGACGGCTTTAAAGAGGTGCGTACCATATCGCACAATATGATGCCCTGGGCGCTTAACGAAACCGGCCTGGCGCAGGTGGTTAAACAGTTTTTAGGCAATATTGAAACGGATACCATGGCCGTAAACTTTTTCAGTAAAGGATTTGACGCGCCTTTTGATGATACCACCGAGATAATCCTGTACCGGGTATTGCAGGAAAGTGTGCATAATGTAATGAAACATGCCCATGCCAACAGGCTTGACATCGCGCTGATTAAAGATGAAGAAAACATCAGCCTAACTATTGAAGATAATGGCAAAGGTTTTGACGCTACCAATCCGGCTATTTATAATGGCATGGGGCTTAACAACCTCCGGTCGAGGATTAACTTTTTAAAGGGTAAGGTTGAATTTGACTCGCAGGTGGGTAAGGGCACGTTGGTATCGGTGTATGTGCCTTTTGCTAAGAAAGGCTTATAGGGGCAGGGATGCTTTCAGCATTGCAAACCCGCAAAACTTTGGCTAAAGCCATCTTTTCGGCGACCCTGTAGACCGTTGGCTAAAGCCAAACGGCAACGAATAAAAAAAATTGGGTTCAATAAAAATTGAAAATTCATTGCCGTCCCATTTATGGGGCGGAAAGAAAAAAAGCAACAAATTGGCTTTAGCCAAAATCAGTTCTCTATATCTAAAATATCATTTCACCTTACAAATTATACTGTAATATAAACTTGGTAAGTTCAACCGGGTTTTTCAAATTCAGCTTTTGCATAATATTTTTACGGTGCGTTTCTACCGTGTAAATACTCAGGTGCAGATGATTGGCCATTTGCTGATTGGTAAAATCCTGCTTTATAAATTGCAGCAGCTCTACCTCTCTTTTGGTAAGCTGAAACTGTTTTAAAAAAACATCCGGCTCATCAAAGTTTGAATTTACTACAGGCACCTTGGTTGGGAAACAAGGAGTACCTTCACTTACAAGGCGCATAACCCTTAACAGCTCGCTCTTCTCGGCATTTTTAAAAAGATAGCCATCGGCACCGGCAGCCTTTGCCTTTTCAATCAGGTGTTCTTCATTATAGGTAGATAGCATGATCACCTTAATTTTAGGGTGATAATCCTTCACCCTTTTTAGCACGTCAAACCCGTTCATACCGGGCATGTTGATATCCAGTAGTATAAGTTTAGGCGTATGGGTGTGTAGCAAACCCAGTACCTCTTTGCCGTTGGCGGCAATATTCATGATCTCGATATCGGGTTCGGTTTGCAGGAGCATGCACAGTCCGTTTATGAACAAAGTATGATCATCTGCAATAATCACCGATAGTTTTTCTGTTTTCGTTTCCATCGTACTAATTATCAGTAAATCTAAACTTTATTGGCACTTCAAAAAATACCAACTGCTTTGTATTGTGTACCCAGCCGCTGCTCCATAAAATTGTGTTACAGAAACGGAGCAAAAAAAATCGATCTGTTAATAATTTTTCAGGAATCATAACCTAAATACGATGAGAGATATAATAGGAACCCTGCTGATTATGATATTTTGCATAACAGCGCTATCGCGCAACCGCCATCCGGAAAGGGCGATGCCAACAAAACCCAAAAACAAACCATTAAAACCCGGTAGCCATGAGCAGGCGCAGGGTTAATTAAAAGCTGCTTACAGGGAGCATCAACGCCCAAAAACAAACTATATAAATTAGGGGGATGGAGCCCCGTCGGTAGCAATATCGCGGGGTTTCCTATTTTCTATGGTTCTTTATTTAAGCCCGGCGTTTATTTTCAAATTCAATTCACTCACCGTTTTTTGTGCCGATGCTATCCTGGTGCTTATTGACGCGGTAGCTCCTGCGGTGTTAATATCTGTCATCTTTGCAATGGCATCGGTATACCATTTGGCCCAAACATCAATTTTGTGGCGTTCGGCATCTGCCGGCGAACCATTTTTTATAGCTTGTAACCCAAGTTCATATTCGGTTTGTAGCCTATCGGTGGCGTTTTTTTGCAACTCATCTATCAGGTTTATTGTGGTTGATTCATTGGCGGCCGTCAACGCGTAGGCTGTAGCCAGGGCGCTTACGCCAACGTTTTTCATTTCCTGGGCCGATACCATATTTAACCTATCCGCATCGGTGTGGTAAAACATATCGGTAAAATGCCACATGAGTAAGCCCGGTATTTTAGCCTGCAAAAATGGGGTATGGTCGCTGCCACCTTCAAAGGGATTACTTTTTACAACCCAGCCATTTTCCTTACCCTGTTGCCTGCAACGGTTTAACACCAGGTCGTTAAAATAATGCGGAAACATGTCTGATTCCTGCAATACGCTGCCGCCCCACTCGGTGTGTTTATCCTGGCCACGGGTCCAGATAGCCGAAGGGTCGGGCATTTTTTCGATGAGGAAGGTGCCGCCGGTTTTGCTTACATCCTCGCCAACCATGTCCAGGCTCAGCCCCCATTTAATGCCCTTGGCGCGTACGGTATCCTCATTAATGTATCTTCCCGTTGATATTATTTCATCGCCCCATAAAAAGGTGATGGTGCGCTTGGGTTCAAACTTTTTTTGATTGATCAATTGCGCGGTCACTCTTGCCATTTCTGCTAAAGTACCCACACCGGTGGCATTGTCATTTGCGCCGGGCTCCTGTACGTGCGCGCTGAAAACAAAGCGTTCATCGGGCAACGTGGTACCTCGGGCATTAGCCACTACGGTTAACTCTTTTGATTGATATATTTTGGATGCTACTTCTACATGTACTTTAACAGTGCCTTTTTGCAGGGCGGCTTTTAACCGTTCTTTAGCGGCGTATGACAGTAAGATCCCAAATTTCTGACTCAAAGAATCCTGGTTGGAGATGCCGCCAAACTGGATAGAATTTATGTTTTTTTCGGGCTGGGTGTAGGCAGGCAGGTTATAGGTCATAGCACCCAACGCCCCATTTTTAACCGCGGCCTGGTAAAACTGGCCGATGTTGCCTTCGCCAAAAACAATCTTTCCTTTTACCTGGGTACTATCAATGCTTTTGATGTTGGCGCGATCAACAAAAACCACTTCGGCAGTGATGCCCCCGGCCGGCGTATTGCCCGAATACATGGCCAGCATATTGCGGTTGGTGGCAAATTTCAGCAATGGCTCCTGCTCGCCCTCAATGGTTAATACGGCGTTTACTGGTTCCCAGGTAAGCCTTTTCATTGGGCGGGTTTCAATGCGATAGGTTAAGGGACCATCGGCTTCACCATTTACTTCTTTTTTATAGCCCGCTTGTTGCAGCGTTTTCTCCACCTCAAAAATGCTTTGGTTAAATCCCGAATTACCGGGAACACGCCACCTGCTTTCAACAAAGGCTACGGTTTTATAAGCGTTGGCTTCAATAAAAGTATTTCGCAGAAGGGGGTAATAGGCATCTACGGTGTTCGGTTTTTTTTGAGCGGATGCAACGCTGGTAGTTAATGCAAGCAGCGTTACTAAAAAGATGTTTTTCATGGCCTGATATGAGCCACCAAAATACCCATTAATAGCGTTAAAGCAAAATGGGGAGACATTGCCATCTAATAGCAGGTTAAGGAAAAGCACGAGTAGAAAATATCGGATAATGAACACTAAATATCAAACACCGAAGGTTTTACTTCATTATTCGATATTGGACATTCAGTGTTCGATATTAAACCCTTAAACTTACGCCCGTTTTGCCAGGAAACGTTTTTGCAGCCAGTTTCTAACCGGCTCGTCATACAATTTAAGGCAAGCATAAGCGATAGCAATACTTGATAAAAACAGTACCACACCCATTCCAATACCAGAGTGCAGCGGAATTTTATTATCGCCCACCCAGGCCGTGAACGTATATATTAATGCATAGTGGGTGATGTAAATAGGATAAGAAATATCGCCCAATAATTTACAAATACTATTGGCTGTTTTGCCAACAAGCTTGCCGCCCGCGCCGATAGCAACAATCAGTGGGAAAAGCACAATAATGCAAAACGACTCATACAAGCCATTCATCCATAACTGGTGCTCGTCGCCAATGCGCGGAATGCTAAAAATAGCAATGATCATTAAGCTACAAATTAAAAACGCGCCTTTAACATGAATTAACTTACCCATTCTTGAAAGCAGCATACCGGCAAAAAAAGGAAAAAGCAAACGGGTAAAACCAATATTAAGCTGCTCCTCGTTTACCGACCAGCCGCCAATAACATCGCCCTTGGGCCCCATCACCGTATAGTGTACCAGCATGCAGGCAAATAAAAACACAAACACAGCAAGCACCGTTTTAGAAAACCGGCGAAAAACCACCGCGTAAAGGATATTGGCAATGTATTCAAAAAACAACGACCAGGCCGGGCCGTTAAGCGGGTGCATTTCCTGCCAGCCCCTGATATCCATAGAAGGGGTTATCGGTATTAATGTAAAGCCAACTACCATCACCAGCAGCATTTTCCAAACCGGGGTTTGGGCAATGAGCGGAAAGGTAGCTCCGCCCTGGAAATAGAAAAATATAGCACCAATAATTGACCCCATTATAACCATGGGCTGTAAACGGATAAGCCTGCGTTTGTAAAACTCCCATTGAGTCATTTTTACCCACCTATCATCATAGGCATACGCCACCACAAAGCCCGAAAGCAGAAAAAAGAAATCGACCGCTAAATAACCGTGGTTAATAATTTGAGCAAAACGACTACCGCCATTAAAGGTTTCGAGGGTGTGAAAAGCTACCACCATAAGGGCCGCCACGCCGCGCAGGCCGTCTAAAATTTGATAATGGTTTTTAGGTTCGATGTAAGCAGGAGTTTGAGCCATGAGGTGATCAGGGTTTTGACTTTAATAATAGTTTTAATTGGTTGCTAAATGTAACGTTTTACCACAAAAAGTCAAAAGGCTTTAGGATTTTAGTAATGCGCCATGGGTAGTTATAAAATGGGGATTAGATGCTGATTTTAAAGCCCGGCCAACACACCAATCGAAAATATGTGTAATTTAGAGGTTTAACCTTATTAACCTTGGTAAATGGCTGCATCAGCTACTAAGTCCATCAAAACGTTCAAATACCTCAGTATTGGCTTGTTCATGATCTCTTTAGCCCTACCCTACTTTGATACCGAGAATGGACGGGGAGAACCGGGGGAAGGGGCCGCGATATTATTATCCTCTTTTTTTGATTTTTCTTCTTCCTCATTCAATTTAATATGGCTGGCAAATCCCGCCATATGGGTTTCCTGGGGTTGGGCGGTTAAAAAACCAAAAAGATCTTTAATCGCGAGTGTTGTCGCAGTTTTTATCGGCTCTTTATTTTTGTTTTTCAAGTTTACCGCGGTAAACGGAAAGGGAGACATCAGATCGTCTATTATATCCTTTCAAATAGGTTATTGGCTTTGGCTTGCCAGCACATTGGTTATGCTGGCAGGACATTTATATTTAATGTTGCGGGAGCGGGGCTCGCAATTATCTGTTGAGGAAAAGCAATTTTAATTACCCGCGACTTTATAATAATAGAACGATAGTAAAACATGAAATACACAGCACTTTTAAGCCTCACCTTGGGACTCGTGTTTTTAGGTTACAGCGGTAATGCCAAAACTTTTATAAAAACTCATTCTCAACCGGTAAATACCAATCAAGATAAAAATGAGATCCGCCTTCTCATCAGGCAGGTGCTTAAATGGACCGCTTCTAAAAGTGTAATTGATTTACACCCGGTGTTGAGCAAAAACAATATTTGCATTGGATTTGACCTCAAAAAGCACAGGCAAAACCTCGAAAAACTACGTAGGAGCGGATTTTTCGCAGATGAGTTTATTGACAACTACAACAAAATTATACAAACACTCGACAAAAAAATTAAAAATCACAAATTCGAAAAATGGGATATCCGTGAACTCCCGCCATTTAATTTCGATAACGATGCAAGTGCATGGTGCTTGTGCCAGGATAATCTTTCCTGGGATAATGTAGATATCGAGGTTGTTAAACTTAGCAGCAACGCCGGAGCCTTAAAATGGAACTGGGGTAAACTGGATTCGGGCACCGATCCAAGCTGGAAAACTTTTTCTTATCATTTTAGGGTGGTAAAAGTGGCCAACAGGTGGAGAGTTTCCTATTTGGAAGGTTTTGATTACAAAGAGAGCGTTCTGTAAAAGTTATTAACCATGTTTAGTTGGATGTAGCCTGTGTTTGTGGGATGCCGGATTCCTTCTTATCCCCAACCATGACCTGTAGTGAAGACCACACATGCGCATCAATTATCTTTTATTCTCTGCCTGTCTTTTTAAAAGCCTGCTGCCACGCAATCAAAAACTATTTCAGCTCTATAAAAATAAAAAAGTTCGATCCCTTTCCAAAAACACTGTCAAACCCAATGCGGCCACCTTGCCGCTCTATAAATTCTTTGCACAACAACAAACCCAAGCCAACGCCGCGTTCATTATTGGTACCAAAGGTTGGCTGAGCTGTTACGCGGAAAATGTTTTCCTGCCCGGCCGGGGCAATACCTTTGCCATTGTCGCTAACTGTTAATTTGCACTCGTTGGCCAACATTTCGGCATTTATATTTATAGCGCCTCCGTTGGGTGTAAATTTAATGGCATTGCTTACCAGGTTGCGCACTACCAGTTGCAGCATATCTGCATCGGCAATCACCGTTGTTTTATTGTCGATATAGTAATTTAAGGCAATACCCTTTTTTTCGGCCAGCATTTTCTCCATATCCAGCGTATTTTTTAGTGCCGAGAAAAGATTGATTTCCTGTAAGTTTACCGTTGCCCGCTCCATTTGGGATTTTGTCCAGTAAAGCAGGTTTGACAGCATTTGCATGGTGTTGTTGGTAGCAGCAAGCAAATCTTTTTCTAACACGGGGCGCTGGGCATTATCCAACTCGTTTTCATTGAGCAGCTCAAGGTAGTTTTGTATGTTGATGAGCGGAGCGCGCATATCATGGGATATGATAGACATCAGCCTGTTTTTTTCGGCATTACTTTGTTCCAGCAGGCTTTTTTGCAGCATGATCTCTTCATTTCGCAACTCTACTACGCTCTTTTCCTTATCGTAACTGCGCCTGATGAATTTGATAATCAGGTAAATAGTAATTACCGGTATGGGAAACGCGGTAAGCCTGTCAACAAGTTGCCCTTTACCTTCTTTGAATGGATATTGCACCAGCAAGGGGTGCTGGTAAGCCACCAGGTGAAGTACCCAAAAAGCCGACAAATAAATAAGCAACCACATTAAATGTTGCTTATAAGGCGAAATGGCAAACAACATTAACAAATAGGCAGGCCATATTAAATCTGTAGAGCCACTGATACCCGAATTGGCAAAATAATTTACCGAAAACAGGATAAGCCCTGTTAAACCAAATACAACATTATTATGCTTTTTATGATGATACCTGGAACGGTAATACTGATAAAACAAAACACTGCCGACTATAAAAAACGATAGTGAGGCCACGTACATCCCCGAGAAAATATTGTAGGGCACATAAAAACAAGCTAAAAGCATTAAGCAAATACTTATAGAATGAAATATCCTGCTCTCTAAAGAAAAGCTGGATGTTTCGCCTCTAAGCTCAAGCCAAAAAGTATTTATCTTTTTAACGCCAGGGTAGTTGGCTATCGCGAATTTGTTTTTGGGCATAAGTAATTAAAGCAGCTTACGATAGATGAATCTGCAAGTATTTAGCAGCTATACGTAAAAAATGCTTTAAAGTTAATAAAAAAACGAAGGGCAATATTTAAACCTGAATGCGACCCGGGAAAATCGTCTTTTAAGGTGGGGGGCTTGAGTGGAGCGTGTACAGAGAGGGTTGTAATCCGCTATTTAGCCCTCCCTCTGGGCAATGGTATTAAATAAAGGCTCTTCGCTTCATAGGTGATTAAGCTTTGTAGGAAAAACAAGAGGCAATGTCTCGTTGGGGAGGTACGGAACCGGGCAATCAACAAAAAACCCTTCAGATTTTACCTGAAGGGTTTCAACAATCTTTCTCATGCCGTTCACATGGATGGGTGCAAATGTGGTCCCGACGAGAATCGAACTCATATCTAGAGTTTAGGAAACTCCTATTCTATCCGTTGAACTACGGGACCGGTTATGGCTGGATGCGGGTAAACCCTCATTCAGCTTGCAAAGGTGCAAATTATCCCCGAAAAATCACAGACCTCAACCGCAAATTTTTACCAAGCCAAAAAATCCAAACATCATCTGCAAATTGCCTTCCATCTGCACATTTGAAATCTGCATATCTGCACATCCATGATCCGCACATCTACCGTATCACTGATCCATTATGAAAATCTTCTACCGGGGCAACAAAGCTTAATTTGCCTTCGCTGTTCTCGGCCATCAGGATCATTCCTTGCGATAGGATGCCTTTGATCTCGCGTGGTTCCAGGTTTACCAATATGCTTACCTTTTGCCCTATGATGGCTTCGGGCTCGTAATATTCGGCAATGCCCGATACTACCGTACGCTGATCGATGCCGGTATCAATAGTCAGTTTCAGCAGTTTTTTGGTTTTGGCTACTTTCTCCGCCGCAAGGATGGTTCCAGTACGGATATCCATGGTGGCAAAGCTTTCGTAGTTGATATTTTCTTTAGCCGCCTGTAAGGTAACAGTTGGCGCAGGCGCGGCTGCGGCTTTTTTAGCCTGTAGCTTTTGCAATTGCTGCTCTATTACCTCGTCCTCTATCTTTTCAAATAACAGTGAAGCCGGGTTTAACTGGTGGCCGTTGTTGAAATGAATCTCCTGGTCGTAAGCAATAGTCTCTTCCGGCCAGTTTAGCATGCCCAGGATCTTTTTAGCCGTTACCGGTAAAAATGCTTGCGCCACGGTAGCCAGGTGGCCCATGATCAACAAACCATTATGTAAGGCCTCTTTAGTGGCTTCAGGATCTGTTTTAACAGTCTTCCAAGGCTCCTTTTCCGTTAGGTACACATTGCCAAGGCGGGCAATAGACATTACCGCCTGTAGCGCCTGGCGATAGCGATACGCCTCCAGGTTTTTTTCTATTTCATTGTAAAAAACACCAATTTCTGTTTTCAGGTATTCGTCATGCAGTTCAATTTTTTCGGTGGCGGCTTCGATCTTACCATCATAAAATTTGTGCATCAAGGTCATTACCCGGTTTACAAAGTTGCCAAAAATGGCTACCAGTTCATTATTTACACGGGCCTGATAATCTTTCCAGGTAAACTCGCTGTCGCTGGTTTCTGGTAGTATGGAGGTAAGCACATAGCGTAATTCGTCTTGTTTGCCTGGCAGTTCTTCCAGGTATTCGTGCAGCCAAACGGCGTGGTTGCGCGAGGTAGAAAGCTTATCGCCCTCTAAATTTAAAAACTCGTTGGCTGGCACGTTTTGTGGTAAAATGTATTCGCCGTGGGCGTGCAGTATAGATGGGAAAATAATACAGTGGAAAACAATATTATCCTTACCTATAAAATGCAGCAGGCAGGCATCATCCTGCTCGTCGGCTTGTTTTTTCCAGTATAGTTTCCAGTCCTTATCATTATCAATAGCCCATTGTTTGGTGGCCGATATATAGCCTATCGGCGCATCCATCCAAACGTATAGCTTTTTGCCTTTGGCTTCTTCTAAGGGCACATCAATACCCCAATCCAAATCGCGGGTCATGGAGCGGGGTTGCAAGCCCGATTTTAACCATGACGTACATTGCCCAAACACATTGGTTTTCCATTCACCGTCTTTGGTAGCTATCCATTGCTCCAACCAGGGCTGGTATTTATCAAGCGGTAGGTACCAGTGTTTGGTTAATTTTAATACCGGGGTTTTACCGCTCAGGGTTGATATGGGGTTAATCAGGTCGGTTGGGTTCAATGACGTTCCGCAGCGTTCGCACTGATCGCCGTAGGCGTTTTCATTATGGCAATTGGGGCAGGTGCCGGTAATATATCTATCGGCCAAAAACTGCTGGTAATCCTCATCGTAATATTGCTCGCTCAGCTTTTCTACAAACTCATCTTTTTCATATAGGTTCAGGAAAAACTCCTGCGAAAGATCATGATGTATTGGCGACGATGTGCGGTGGTAAATATCAAAAGCGATCCCAAAATCTTCAAAGCTTTGTTTGATCTGGGCGTGGTATTTATCAATGATAGCCTGCGGCGTGGTACCTTCTTTTTTGGCTTTGATGGTGATGGCCGCGCCATGCTCGTCTGAACCGCAGATGTACACCACATCCTTTTTTTTGAGCCTTAAATGACGTACAAAAATATCGGCAGGCAAATAAGCCCCGGCAAGGTGACCAATATGCAACGGCCCATTGGCATAAGGCAGTGCCGAAGTAACAGTATATCGTTTATATTTGTTGAGTTGTGACATTAAAATCGCGGCTTTATAAATAATTTGCAAAGATAACTTTTTAGTCGGAAAGTGTGAGGAAGTCGGGAAAGTCCGGAAGTCCGCATAAGTCCGAAAGAAAAAAGTTTTTGAAATATGAATAAATCAGATTCCATAGAAAATACACCCAACGGAGCGTCTTCCGGACTTCCGGACTTTCCGACTCCCGGACTTCCCGACTTCCGGACTTCCCGACTTCCGGACTTTTTAAAAAAAGGAGATAAAATAGCCATCACCTGTCCGGCCAAAAAGTTACCCAACCCAATGACCGATGCCATCGCGCTTTTACAATCATGGGGACTGGAAGTTGTTTTGGGCGAAACCCTAAATTTATCATACCATCAGTTTGCCGGCGACGACGATCAGAGAGCTCGAGACCTTCAACGTTTTATTGATGACGATAGTATAAAAGCCATTATAGCCGCCCGCGGCGGATATGGAACGGTGCGGATGATTGATAAAGTCGATTTTAGCCGTTTTGCTAAGCATCCTAAATGGCTCATCGGCTTTAGCGATATCACCGTACTGCATACCCATTTATTTGCAAATTACCAGGCGCAAACCATACACGGGCAAATGCCGGTGAATATACCTGACGCTTCTGCCCGCTCGCTGGAAACTTTGCGCAAAGCCCTGTTTGGCGAAGCGCTGAGTTATGAATTTACAACGCATAACCATAACCGCCCAGGAAACGCCAAAGGCATTCTTGTTGGCGGCAATTTATCGTTGTTGGTGGCGGTTTCTGGCTCGGTATCAGATATTGATTATACCTGTAAAATACTTTTTATTGAGGATGTAGGCGAATACCTGTACAGTATTGACCGTATGCTGCGCTGCCTTGATCGTGCCGGTAAGCTTAAAAACCTGGCAGGGCTTGTTGTTGGCGGCTTTACCGATGCCAAGGATAATGATATCCCCTTTGGCCAAACCGTGCCGGATATTATTATGGATATTGTAAAAGCTTATGATTATCCCGTATGCTTTGATTTCCCGACTGGGCATGTTCCCGATAATTGTAGTTTGATATTTGGACGTATGGTTACATTGAGCGTTCAGGAACACGGGGGGGCATTAAACTTTGTCTGAATCAGAATCTTCAGAATTAAAGAATTAACAGAATAATAATCATCACTCATTAAATAAATTTCAATCTACCAGATATGGCATTATTAAGCAATTTAGGCAATTACAGAAATTTAGGTTTATTAATTATCCGCGTTGGTTTGGGTATTATGTTTATATATCATGGCTACCCCAAACTAATGGGAGGCCCTAAAGAATGGACCGAACTTGGCGGCTCTATGAAATATGTGGGTATTCATTTTTTACCGGTGGCCTGGGGTTTCCTGGCTGCAGCCACCGAACTTTTAGGCGGTTTTTTACTCATCATTGGCCTCGCCTTCAGGCCGGTGTGTATATTGATGCTGATTAACCTTATCGTGGCTGCATTAATGCACTTTGGCAGCGGCGGCAATTTAGGCGATGCGGCCCACGCTATTGAAGATGCTATAGTATTTGCCGGGCTGATATTTATTGGGCCAGGGAAATATAGTGTGGATAAAAAGTAATATTTGCAATAAACATTTTCAGCCGTTGTTTTTATAGTCATAATGAATGATATTTTTTATAAATATCATTCATTATGACTATAAAAACACTTATCACTATTGGGGGTTCTTACCCTGTTTCTTGCTTTAACTTCCTGCAAAAAAGAAACGAAGATTTCTACAAATGCGGCATCGACTGATAATACGTCGAAACTGAAAACAAATACACTCCCTGCGCCTACCTATGTGGATTTAGCGTTGGTAGCACGAAAACCAGGGGAAAACTTCGACACTTACCATGCAACTTTTCATGGTTCCAGTATTTATTTAATAGGCCCCTTGGTATACGACCAGGCAAAATACCCTAATTTGGTTAATGGCGTACCTGGGTTTGGGCAATCAATGTATGGCGATAACTATGCCACTGTTGATTATCAAAACACCGGACCAGACGGAAATGTATTTGGTGGCACGCAAGGTACAATGAGCGTAACGGACCTCAGTGCTTATCACAAAGATCTTGAAAGCTACTTTAAGGCTGTAGATACACAAGCATTAAGTGGGAATGGTCCAATACCATTGATTTATGATTACGTAAAACAAAGTTACCCTACCAGTTCTGGCGGAATATTATTCTTTACAGGTAAAGTTATCCGGGTAACAACTGGAACGCATATTGCATTTGCCGATATTAACTATCCGTTACCCGCTGCCACACCCTACACTATACCCTCAACCTTTATAAATGTTCCCGATCCAAACAACTCATCAATTCATTATTTTTTACAGGGCGATAAAGGCACCATATCAAATGGTCATATAGCATATTTAAATGGAACGGTGTACACTAACGGCCCGGCCATTGCTGTTTCCGGTAGTTATACGCAGGTTACCGTCGGAGCCGGTGATTTCCATTCCATTGGAACTATTATCAGGCAGGATAATACGACCTTCAGATTTGATCAGGTCGATAATACCAATTAATTTTCAAACGGACAGCCCGTTGAAGATTCGACGGGCTGTTTGTTTTTCAATATAAATAAGGCAAATTTACTGATTCAAAGCATCCCCCAGCCCCGCCAAAAACGCGTCATTGATCTTATCATCCTTATGTGCGTCAAAATAGGCTTTCACTTTATCAGCATCCGCAGCAAAAGCCTGCTTAATAGCTTTGTTTTTTAGAGATATCTTTTGCGGTGCGCCGCCTTTTGCGTCGGCCACATAGTATCCAAACTCATCCGTAAACTCATCGTATTTATTCCCACTTGATGATATGCCGTCGTTCTTGTAATCGGCTTTGATGAATTTGGTTTTGGTGAGCTTATAAATTTTATACTTAGCACCGGCCGATAGCACTTCGCAATAAAGCTTAGCGTCAATAACGGGCACGTATTCAAACTTCAGGGCTTTATCGGCCTTATCATACAATATAAAGGTCCTGGCGCGATCTTTATCAACGGCTATGGCAGTTTGCTTATCCTGGCTTAAAAGCAGCGCACCGCCAAGCTTATCATAGTTAAATGAGTAGCCGTCGGCGTTAACGGCATTCCCTTTGGCGTCTGCCATGCTCCCCTTAACCCAGGTATCAAATAAAAACTGGCTGCCCTTCGTGTCTTCCTTATTGGTAAGGTTATAGGCCATTCCACCCGAGGTAATCCCGGTGGTTGAAAGACTATTGTTATTTTGCGCTTTCACGGCTACGCTTACGGCTATACTTAAACCTAAAGTTACTACTGCTATCTTTTTCATATTTAAAATCTGTTTAAATGTTGGGCTAATAGCCTGTTTTAAAATACAATAAAAAAAGACCATCAGAAAAAATCTAATGGTCTTTTTTATTTAAAAGTGTTTAAACCTGTTAATTCAACGAATCGGCTAAGCCCGATAAAAACGCGTCGTTAACTTCATCATCGGCGTGCGCGCTGAAATAAGATTTCACTTTATCGGCGTCGGCAGCAAAAGCCTGTTTAAGCGCTTTTGCCTTCAAGTTCACTTTTTGCATAGCGCCGCTCTTAACGTTCAAAATATAATAAGTCGGCTCGTCAACGTATTCATCGTAATGGTTCCCTGTTGAGGTCATACCGTCGGTTTTAAAGTCCGATTTTACAAATGTTGTTTTGGTGTATTTGTAAACCTTATAATTTGCACCGTCCGATAATACCTGGCTATAATGTGTTGGATTGATACCGCTTACCAATTGGTATGTTTGCGGCTGATCAAGGCTGTTGTAAATAGTGAAACTTTTGATCTGATCGCGATCAACATCAACAGCAGCGCGTTTATCTTGAGTTAATAATAACGAGCCATTGATTTTATCATAGTTATAGCTAAAGTTATCGTTTTTTACGGTAGCACCCGTTTTATCAACTACATAGCCTTTAGCCCAGCCATCACCTACTAAATAACGGCTGCCTTTGGTGTCTTCTTTACGGGCAACATTAAATAAATTACCACCGCCTGCTGATGAAACGTTGAAAAATGAATATCCCTGGTTGGTGTTAACCTCACCGGCAGAGGCAACAATTTTATTTGGATCACCAGGCGTCAATTCTTTAAAACTTGATTTTCCGGGCTTAAGCACCACTATGATGTTGTTATCTTTTGCAAGCACTTTTTCGTCTTTATAACCTTTGGCGCTCACTACAATTTGTTCGGTTGTGCTTTTAACCGGCAAAGTGAAAAAACCCAACGAATCTGTATAGGTTACTGTTTTTGTATCAGACTCCTGCACCAGTGCAGAACGCACCGCTTCGCCTTTTTCGTTTTTTACTGTACCTGATGCTGTAATAGATTGTGCTGTTGCAATCTGGGCAGCAAAAGCACATAAGGTTAAGGATAAGATGTAGTTTTTCATTTATATATTTTTAGTTATTAAAGTTAAAAATAAACACTCTAAATATCAAGTCTTTAAAGCCCTTTATTAACGAAAAGGCTGCATTGATTATTATGCAAATTTTCGTGAATTAATAATTTCATTTTTGTAATAGTTAAACTATGTTAAATATCTGGGCAAATAATAAAGTATTGCTTGCGGTTATTTTTTTGAAAAAAAAGCGCCCTGTAAACAGGGCGCTTCAAGAATATAAAAATCTTTATTATCTTCTTATTTTACGTACTCGTCGATAAGTGCTCTTGAGCCTGTTGTAAAGAAAAATCTAAATAATTTTAATGCCTGCGCGTGTGTATAAACACCGTTTGGATTAAATGGATTGGTGTGATAATCTGCAGGCAGGAAGAATGGCCCTGTAGCAAGCGTTAAACCATTGGCTGTAAACCCATCAGCTATATCTGTACCATAAAAAGTCACTTTAAAGCTTGAGTAAGTAGCGGTTGCACCTGAACCTGTTTTTACGAATGTAACATCATAACGCGGTTGTGAGTAATAAAACGCAGCTACGGTAAACTCTTGCGGGCTAATAGGATTAAAAATAGAAGTGCCTTTGTTAACCTTATATGAAGATGGCGCCGAAGTTGTAGTGTCGGGCTTTTCCCACCTTGTATAAAGATGTGTATAAGGGCCTGCAAAGTCATTACCGATGAAGTGGAAATAATGAACGTTAAAGTTTGCACTTAAAGCAACACTGTTTCCCGAGGCGCTGGCTATCTTCACTGGCACCATATAGCTGGCAGCTGGGTCCATTTTATTTTTGTCAAACTTCGCTGTTACTATCGCAGTACGGGTACCGGCCTTAATTGTCACCGTAGTAGCCGATAGTGAAAACGCTGCAGCTGGTATTGGGGTATATGGAATGTTTGGTAACACAGCCGGATTGGCGGCATTGTAAGCGTCGATTAATGAATTATCAACGGCTAAGGTCACTGTTACGTCCGATGATGGAGCATATTGGCCGGTAATGTTGATGTAAAACTCCCTTGTAACAAAACCATTTGCATCTTGTCCATCAGTTATCGCATCAGAGCCGAAGTATGGCAAACCACTATGCGGCAGTTCGGCAAACGTGCCAATATTTGATAAATCCACGTTTGGCTTGTCTTTCAAGCAAGACGAAAGCGAGACGGTAAGGACTCCTAATAATATGATTAATTTTTTCATTTCTTTCTGTTTTATTATTTATTTATTAAACATAAGCGGATAAGCTTACTTCATCCAGAATATCTTAGAAGTAAACAGGTCATTACCACCACCACCTGCCGGCACGTTAGCGCTATTTAAGGTGGTTTCGTTTATAGTATAAGGCAAACGATAAGGAATATGCGTCACCGTCACGCCAGGATATTTTGACACCGGCAAATCTGTTGGGATACCTAATCTTCTCCAATCGCTATATGATTCCAAAGGATCAATAGAGTTCATTGCAGCCCATTTCTGAGTAACAATAAGCTTAATTTTATCAGAAGCAAGCGAGTAATTTGATACCGCATTTGCCTGACTGGTGTAATCGGATGCACCTGGGGCTCCCAAAAATGCAAATGAAGCCGCAACTGCTGCGTTGTAAACAGTTGAAGCTGTTCCGGCAAGATAACCACGTTCTACTGCTTCAGCCTGCAAAAACAAACTTTCAGAGGCCGGAATTAATAACGCTCCCTGACCTGGACCTTTTTGTACACCAGCAGAAGTAAAGCCTGTACCCAAAATAGCCGAAATTACAGTGTTTGATTCGCCATTACCATTAACACTACCATAATCTCTTCCTTTAATTTTCGAAAGATCACTTATAGGTGACTTGTAGTTAATAGCCTCAACGCCTTGTGGACAATAAACATAGTTACCGCGGTTATCGTTATTGTTTTTAAAGAAGTTAACACCATAGCTGTTTGCGCGCCAGTAAACGGTATTTGCACCATTGGCACCGGTTGCAGTTGCAACCACATCATAGTAAAAAGGATTTTCCTGTGCATCAGAAGCATTTGAATAGCCTGGATTTACAGCGGCGTCAACAGATAAAAAGTCACTTGTTTTGTAGCTTGCCAAAGCAGCTTTAACGGCTGCGCTTCCAATGCCAGCTTCTGTTTGGCGCATTAAAAGTTTCAGTTTTAATGTTTTTGCAAACTGAGTCCATTTTGCCATATCGCCACCAAACACCACATCATAATTACCTGGGCTTGTCGCTTTTGCTGAATTTGCGGCAATGATCGCAACAGCAGAATCGCATTTTGCTGTTATACTATTGTATATAGTTTGAGGATCATCATATTTATATGAAAATGTGCTATTTACTATCAGAGCCTGTGAATAAGGAACGCTGTTGTACAAATCGACCAGACGCTGGTACACGTACGACTCCATGATCATAGCGATTGCCCTATAATTAGCTTGTACAGGATCGGCACCTACTGTTTTTAACAACAGGTTGTAGTTTGACAAGTTTAAGTACGCGTTATCAAAGTTTCCAGTAAAGTTACTACTGGTAATCTGATAAATTACATAGGTTGTACTTGGAGTGTAGCCACCACTTTGTGTCCAATAACCCATCCAGTTTTCCAAAACGTCGGCGTTACCACCCTGTACTAAATTTGCAGTTCCAGCTAATGATGAGCTTAAAGAGTATTTAGCAGGTGCAGACGTTGGTGAGTTAGGATTTACATCATTAACACTGAATGTTCCTTTCTGACAGCCTACAATACCTGTTAAGAGCACAGCCGAGAAAAACAAGCCAAAGCTGATCTTTCTCTTAAATATTGTTTTCGTTTTCATTTTTTCTATCAATTTCTTTGTTAAAAAGTTACAGCTAAAGTGCCGCTGAATATTCTGGTTGGCGGAGCCTGGTTCAAAGTAGTTCTACCAACTGCGTTGCTGGTATCATCGTTAAACTCCGGATCAGTAAATTTATTAGTTGATGGACGGAACATTAATAAGTTACGGCCAGATATTGCTACGTTAACATTTTTAATAAACTTAACGTCTCTTAACCACGCTTTAGGGAAGTTGTAGTTTAACGAAGCCTCACGTAATTTCCATGCAGCTGCACTAATTACGTAGTTAGCATCAACACCTAACCAGGTAGTTGGGAAAAAGTTATAGTTACCATCTTGTGTAAGGATATTGGTGTTATCAACATATTTACCACTTGCATCTTTGTAAACAGAGTTAGGGAATACAAAGCGCTGACGACCGGTAAGTGTTGTAGTTACCCCGTTACCTGAGTGATCAAGTGTGCTACCAATAGCGTTAAATATTTTGTACCCTCCTCTGTAATCAATAGTTAAGTTTAAAGTAAAGCCTTTGTAGCTTAATGATGATGTAAAGCCCAACAGATCTGTAGGGTTAACATTACCTAATGGCTGGGTAGCAGCAGCCCTTACGGGTAAGCCAGTGTTGGCATCAACAATAACTTTTCCTGTTGCCGGGTCACGGCTCCAGTCATAACCTTTAAGCTGTGCGTATGGCAGGTTTTTAACCGCATAAGTGTTACCGCCTAATGAAAGCTCATTTACACCAGATACAATGCTGATAACCTTACTTGTTTGTTTGGTATAGTTAACACCTAAATTCCACTTAACAGCTTGCGAGTTGATAACAGTTCCGTGTAAGTCAAGCTCTAAACCTTTATTTTGAGAGTTTGCAGCATTTAGTAAAGCTGAAGTAAAGCCAGATGCACGAGATATTTGTGCAGTTACGATACCGTCTCTGGTTATTGATTTATAAGCAGATGCGGTTAAAGTTAAACGGTCTTTTAAGAACCCTAAATCCAAACCAACCTCGTCTTCTGTAACGTTTTCTGGTTTAATATCAGGATTTGCAATTGTACCACTTAGTGAATAACCCGAGATACCTGTACTGCTGTAAGGGAAGCCACCGGCTAAACCAACAGTTGGTATAGTACGATAAGCACCGAAAGCGATATACTGTGAGCCAGATGATAATGCAGAAGCGTTACCTGTTTTTGAGTGAGCATAACGAACTTTAACAAAGTTAAGGTAATCGTTATTTGCTATTTCTTTAAAAATTTCGCTCAACACAACAGTACCATCAATATCATAATAACCTATGTATTTGTTTTTTGATGACAACCTTGAATCCAAATCTGTACGGTATGATCCGTGAACGAATGCATAGCTTTTATAGCCCAATGTAGCGGTACCAAAGTAACCTAGCTTACGTGCCTGAAGCGAGTATTCGCTTAAACTTGGAACAGATGAAAGGTTTTGAGTATTGTAAGGAAGGAAGTTTATTGAACCAGCATTTACTGTAGTGCTGGTAATTTTGTTGTCTAAATAAGCAACACCTAAAGTACCGTCCAATTTAAAATCAGAAGGAAGTTTAAAGTTGTAGTTAGCAAGGAAGTCTGAACTGAATAACAGGTTGGTATAATCACTTGTTCCGTATGCAGGCAATACATCGTTTGCGGCATATTTATGACCTGCACCATCATTTAACACAGTATCTAATCCGCCAGAATTGTTCGGGTAGATCATAGTAGTAGCGTTTTTGGTGAAGTCACTATAAGTTCTCCCGGCATCTTTATATTCGGTTCTGCCGCTTGTATTATCAAGAGATGAGCGATAAGACAATGTTAAAAACTTAGCCACTTTTAAGTTTGCCTGAAAGTTTGCCTGGATGTGGTTTTCAACCTGCAAGTATCTTGTTTCGTTGATAATTTGCCCCGGGCTGATATAATAATCATTGTAATAAGTATCAGGGTTGCCATATTTACTTGTAGGGTCCCTTAAATCTTTAACCGGAACGTTAACAGGCGACTCGATCAAGTCATTATAAACCGCACCTGTATTTGTTTGGTTTTTAGTTAAGTAGGTATAAGCAACTGAATAAGAAGTTGAAAAAGCACCATATTTTTTGTCGCCACCAACGCGGAACACATCTCTGCGGCCTTCATCTTTAGGCATAATAGATTTACTTTTCAAATCCTGACCAGACATGTAGAAGCTACCGTTTTCTTCACCTGAAGTGTAAGAAAAGTTATGTTGAGTAGTGATACCAGTATCAAAGAAGTTTTTCTTTTGATTTTTAACGGCAGAATAAGGAACCAACTCAGATGAACCATCTGGCAAAGGACGGCCGATAGGTACTAACTGACCGTTAAACTCAGGGCCGTAGCTTTGGTTTTCGTAAGGATAATAAGTGTAGTGACCGTCAATAGGATCAACGAACTTTGAAAAATCAAAAACTTCGCCCTCACCACCGTTTGCACCGAAACGAGTTTGATATTCTGGGATGTAAGAAACTTTTTCAAGCTGGTAAGTAGATGACACTGTTAAAGCAGACGAGCCTTTAGCACCGTGTTTGGTTGTAATTACTATAACACCGTTTGATGCATCAGAACCATAAACCGCAGATGCAGAAGAACCTTTCAATACAGTAGTTTCAGCGATGTCCTCAGGGTTCAGCGTGCTGATATCGCTGTAGAAGATAGAACCGTCAACCACGTAAAGCGGCTGGTTGTTACCAATTAATGACCTGTTACCACGTAAAGTAACACGTGTTGGGGCAAACAAGCCGTTGTTGGTAGTTGTAACCTGCAAACCAGATACCTTACCGGTTAAACCGTTGGTAACGCTGATTGGTTTTGCAGTGGTGATATCCTTACCGCTTACTTTTGCAGTAGAGTAACCTACCGAAATAGCTTGCCTTTGGATACCCAGTGCTGTTACAACAACTTCGTTCAACTGGCTGTTGGCACTCAATAACACTACGTCAAATGTGCTTTTTGTGCCAGTTGCAACTTCCTGGGTATTGTACCCGATGAAAGAGAATGTTAACACACCTCCTGAAGGCACGCTTAACGAGAATTTACCCGCGGCGTTGGTTTGTGTACCACTCGAAGTTCCCTTGAGTTTTACTGATACTCCCGGAATGGGTAGGCCGTCGTCTTTGGCCGTAACCGTACCAGTAACTGTACGGTTTTGTGCGTGCACCTGTGTTAGGCATAACAACAGAATGCACAAACTTGCTAGTAGAAGTTTTTTCATTTCGTTAATAATAAGATCAGTTAATAGTTAATTAATCATAAAAGTAATGTTACATTATCAAAAAGTCAAGTTAAATCTTAAAAAAGAGGACTTTTTTTTAAAAAAAGCATCTTTAAAAATAAATATTAATAATTTTAGTACTATGTATTGCATAATACAATCTTAAACATATATCTTTGTATTATGATCGTTGAAAACACACAAACCCAAATGAGGAAGGGCATACTGGAGTACTGCATCCTATCCATCATAGCTAAGGGCGAAACATATGCATCAGACATAATTGCTGAACTTAAGAAAGCCCAACTGCTTGTAGTTGAGGGTACTCTGTACCCGTTATTAACCCGGTTAAAAAACAATGGCCTCCTCACTTACAACTGGGTTGAGTCTATTTCCGGGCCGCCGCGAAAGTATTACGTACTATCTGACGAGGGCCGGCATGTGCTTGAACAGCTGGATAAAACCTGGCAGGAATTAGTTTACGCTGTTACAACGGCCATTGGAGAAAGAAAATAAAAGAACCTGAAATTATTACCCATCATGAATAAAACTATCATCATAAATATAAACGGCACCGTTTTTCACATAGAAGAGGATGCTTATGACGTACTTAAACTTTACATGACCGACGTAAAACGTCATTTTTCTACCTCGGCCGACAGTTTGGAGATCACTACCGACATTGAAAACCGCATTGCCGAAATGTTTAATGAAATTTTAGCAAGCCAAAGCAAACAGGTTATTGTGGAGCAAGACGTTAAACTTGTTGTGGAACAAATGGGCTCTGTTGAGGATTTCGAGTCGGCCGAGAACGATGCAAAAGTACCTGGCACCGGCAACTACGCTTATAATACTGAGCGCCGAAGGCTGTTTCGTGATCCGGACGATCATTTGGTTAGCGGCGTGGCCGCGGGTATTGCCAACTACTTCGATATCCAGGCCGTTTGGGTGCGTTTAGCTTTCGCGATATCTTTTTGCGCGGCAGGCAGTGGCGTCTTTTTATATGTAATACTATGGATAGTAGTCCCCAAAGCTATTTCCCGTGCCGATAGAATGGCCATGAAAGGCGAAAAGCAGGATTTAAAAGGCTTTAAAAAGAATTTTGAAGATGAGTTAAGTACTGTAAAAGACCATCTGCATAACTTTCAGCACGAAGCCAAACCTTTTGTATACAAAACCCGTGATTTCATTGGCGATTTTTTTAGCCACTTAGGCGTGTTTCTGCGTGGCGCGGGCAGTTTAATAGGCAAGCTGATAGCCGGTGCCATATTATTAGCCTGTTTTGGCATGGCCATAGCGCTTATTGTTACTGTTGTAGCATTTTTGGCTTTTGGCAAACAGGATATTTACCATATCCCGCCTTTCAATTTTGTGAACCAGGAAACCAGCATGATATTTTTGGCAGGTGGCTTTTTATTGCTGGCTATCCCGTTATTAACTATTATATTATTAATAATAGGCTTCCTGTTTAAAAACGCCACATTTAACCGCACTATTGGTACTACTTTATTATGTGTATGGCTGGCTGCCCTTGGCGCGGTTGTATATTATGGCGTAAAAGCAACTGCCGATTTTAGGGAAGGAGCCCGCCTTAGCAATACGGTAAATATCAAAGCCACAAAAAGCAACACCTATTACCTGCAACTCAACGATGCCAAATATCTGAGTAATGAAGATAGCACCCGCCTGCGCATCAAGGAGCGTTTTAACGGAATGGTTATTTTAGATGATGACTTTAACAGCAACGATGATTTTGGCGCATCAGACCCGGTTAGTATCAATGTAGAGAAAAGCGACGTTCCACAACCGGTGTTGATTGAATCATTTACCGCCCGCGGTAGGGATTATGAAGACGCTTTGATGAACACCCGCAACATCAGCTACCGTTTTACGCAAAAAGACTCGGTTTTGAAATTCGACCGCAGGATTGAGCGTATAGCCGGTGCTAAATGGAGAGGTCAAAAATTGTACATCACCATTAAAGTTCCGTTAAATTCAACACTGGTAATTGATCAGAAACTTGACCGCAACATGGGCTTTAACCTGTACGATTGCGGCCAAAGCAACCAGCCTGCAAATCCAAACGGATCTGTATTTGTGATGACAGAAAATGGCCTGGAGTGTAAAATACCTCCGGTACCACAATCTACCATTGATAGCCTGCGCAGGCAGGAAGTAGCCGACTCAATCAAAAACGCTGCTCAATAACCGGTTTACCAACCTAAACAATGAAAACGTTCATAAAATATATAAGCCTGCTATTATTTAGCGGGCTTATTATTCCTTTTTACGCTTTTACTTTTAAAGCAGGCACTATTTCCCATCTGAAAGCAAACAGTTCAACATCAGGCCCAAACCCAACCACTCCCAATCATACTTTAGCCTATAATATCGCAAGCGATATTGCTAAAACCATCTTCCCGGTATTAAAAAGTTTAAAATCGCTGTAACCTAATACCCCTTTTGTGCATCTTATATGAAAACGCACACAAATACCAATCGGGGCTTTTAACAGGATACGCGTATCCGCCGCCCCTTAAACAGATACATTATGAAAACACCTGCTTATATAAAATAATTACTAAACACAATTAGGCCAGCGCGCCGCAAACAGCTAAAAAACTTATTTACAAAATTTTAAAAGGAAACATTTTCCTTACCGGCTTTTTATTGCCCAATTTTTAAACCAACAACAATGAAAACTAAAATTAACCATATACTATTTACACTCCTGCTTGTAGTTATCAGCTGGGGGGTATCCTTTGGCCAGGCCGGCAAGGCGGGCAGCGCCAAAGTATCCGGCTCATTAACCAACGACCAGGGCAAACCGCTTGACTATGCCAGCGTAAGCATCATTAAAGCTACCGACTCAACCGTTGTTAAAGGTGCCCTAAGTAACGATAACGGCGTTTACTCTTTCGATAAAATTCCTGCAGGTAAATATTTGATCAAAGCATCTGTTGTGGGGTATGCCAAGGCCATCAGCAAGCCATTTACCGTTACCGAAAATTCTGCCACTATTGAAGTACCGGTTTTAAACCTGCAACCAGGCACCAACACGGCTTTAAAAACGGTAACTATTACCGCCACCAAGCCATTAATTGAGCGCAAAATAGACCGCACCGTAATGAACGTGGAAAACAGCGTACTTGCTGCCGGTAATACCGCCATGGAAATATTAGCCAGGGCACCGGGTGTAACGGTTGATAAAGACGATAACATAAGCCTGAAAGGCAAACAAGGTGTTACGGTAATGATTAATGATAAGCTTACCTATTTATCGGCAGCACAGTTGGCTACTTTATTACGCTCAACAGATGGCAATACCATTAAATCAATAGAGATCATTACCAACCCATCTGCTAAATATGACGCGGCGGGTAATTCGGGCATTATCAACATTAAATTAAAAAAGAATACCCAATCGGGCACCAATGGCAGTGTAACCGTTGGTGTGGCAAAGGGCCAGTATTGGAGGGATAACAGCAGCCTAAACCTGAATCATAAAGATGGCAACCTGAACGTGTTTGGTACCTTTAGTCGTGGTGATAACAAACGCGGGCATGATTTACTGCTTGACAGGGTTGTAAAAAACGACCAGGGTATTACCAATTACTTTACCCAGCAATCATACATGCCTAATGCCAACCATTATAATAACTATCGTGTTGGGGCCGATTACGACCTTACGCCTAAGCATACCATTGGATTTGTGGTAAGCGGCTATTCAAATACCGAAAACGACAATAACAATACCTCAACCCTTATTGGCACACAACCAGGCGTGGCCGATTCATCATTGCGTACCAATTCTATTTTCAAGCAAGCGTACAAAAACATTGCCGTTAACCTTAACGACCGCCTAAAAATTGACACCAACGGCCAGGAATTAAGCTTTGATCTGGATTACTCTAAATTTAACAACAGTAATAACGCGCAATACACAACCGATTACTTTTTGCCCGATGGCAGCGCCCAACATCCATCGCAACTGCTGCGCAACCAAACCCCGGCACAAATTACCATATACACCGCCAAGGTTGATTATACCAAGCCGTTAACAAAAACCATTAAACTGGAAGCCGGCGGTAAGTACAGCAATGTAAAAACAGATAACGATTTAAGGGCACAGATTGACAGCAGTGGCACTTATATTAATGATAAAGGTCGCTCTAACCATTTTATTTACGACGAGAAAATTGTGGCCGGCTATATTAACCTGAACAAGCAATTCAAAAAAACCTCGGTACAAATTGGTGTGAGGGCCGAAAACACAGAATCAAATGGCGACCTGTTAGGCAGCACGCCTGTAAAACGCAGCTACCTTAATTTTTTCCCAAGCGCGTTTATCAACCATACCATTAATGATAAAAATGAAGTTAGCTTATCGTACAGCCGCCGTATTGATAGGCCGGGCTATGATGATTTAAACCCTTTCATCTATTATCTTGACCCTTATACCTTTAATAAAGGTAATGCGTTCCTTAATCCGCAGTATACCCAAAACTTTGAGTTTAATTATACTTACAATAAATCGCTCAACCTAAGCCTGGGTTATAGCCGCACAACAGATGCCATTACCGAGCTTATTTTAACCGAGGGCGAAAAAACTTTTCAAACCAACAAAAACCTGCAAACCCAAACCGGGTACAATATTAATGTTAACACCCCATTCACTATCACCAAGTGGTGGGAAGGTAATGTTAACGTAACCGCCTTTTATCTCGGCTTTAAATCCGACTCGTTGGCTGGCTTCAATTTTCATGACGGCCAGTGGGCTTATCAGGCCCGTACCACCCAAACATTTAAGTTTGCAGGTGCCCGTTTAGAGGTTATGGGCGATTACCAGTCGCCGTTAACCTATGGCATTTACAAAATAAGACCACGTTACTCGGTTGATTTAGGTATAAGCAAATCGTTCTTCGATAAAAAGTTTAATGTTAAAGTAGCTTGCGATGACGTATTCAACATCCGCCGCAACAACTTAAGCAGTCAGGCACTTAATAACAACTTCACCATAAGACAAAGAAACGATACCCGGGTGGGCCGCTTAACGCTTACCTATAACTTTGGCAACAACTCCATCAAAGTACGCCAACACCACAGCGGCGCCGATGACGAAAAAGGAAGGGTGAAGGGGAGTAATTAGATACAACGCAAAGCCCCCCAGCCCCCTAAAGGGGGAGCTTTTTGATTTGTATGTTAGCCAAGTAGATATTTACAAAATCAAACGGCCTTGCTTTATTAAAAGCAAGGCCGTTTGATTTTCAAGCTCCCCCTTTAGGGGGCTGGGGGCTTTTACTGCCCCACCATAAACACGGCGTTGCTAAATAGCAACTTACCATTTTCCCAGAAACTGCGGAACAGCGGATCGTCGGCCATGTAAACTACTGTACCACGGCCCAGTGATTGCACGCCCAATAGTAAGCCGTTATTAATTTTTTGTTTGGCTTTAGCACCTGCAAAGCCAGATACATAGCTGTCTTTTTTAATGGTGCCTACATTCCAGCCGTCGTTATCACCAAAAAGCTCATATACATCGTCGTTCAGTTTTAGTGAGTAATAATAATCTGGCAAGCCAAAGCCAAGCGGGTGCGTATTATCCAGGTTTAGCTTAAATATGGCCCCGGGAATTTGCTCACGAATGGCGTCGCGATCACGGTCGCCGTAAACTTTAACAGTTTTATCTCTTTCCTTGTCGTCTTTTTTATCTTCTTTCTTTTTAATCAGGAAGCCTTTTTTATCGGCCAGGTAGCCAACCGCGTTTTCAACAGCGATAAGTTTACCACCATCGCGAACCCAGCTAACCAATTTGTCCGACGGGAAATCGTCATAACGGCCATCCGGGAAAATCGCCACATCATAATCTGCCAAACGGGTGCGGCCTAAATCCTGGTACCTGATTAATGAAATAGGATAGCCCAGCTGCGCTTCAAACAGGTGCCACACTTCGCCCATCGCTTCGGAATTAACCCCATCGCCGGCAACAAGCATTACTTTAGGCTGGCGAAGATATCTAACATCGTTAGAGCCAACGTCAGAGCCTTTGTCAACAAAACCCGATGAAAGCGGGGTAAGTTCCTGGTTCAACTCAGCAGCGGTTTGGGTTACTACCTGGTCAAAATCGGCACGGTCATTCCCGGCACGGGTTATTAGTAATGAGCCTGGGGCAAATTGCTTACCGGCCGACTCAAATGATTTTTCGGTATAGCGCACTTTGATTTTCTTTTTTAGCAACGCCGATAAAAACTTAACATCACCTACAGATTGCCATGCCGATACATAGGCGTACGCATGTGTATTGATCAACGCTTTAGGTGCAACAATTCCCCACTCGGCAGTGGCCGGTTTAAATGATTCCTTAACACCATAAGCTTTTAAACCAAAGGCGTAAGGCAACGACCATGCGGTAATATCATAGGTGTTTGAATCGGGGATAAATGTTTTAGGCTCTAACAATACATGCAGCAATACCGCTTTGGGCTGATAGGCATTTACAACCAAATCATTAGCGCCTACATTAAACTGCTCGGTTTTGCCATTGATATAATTATAACCGGTAGCCGATTTACCGCTTAATCCGAACCCGTATTGGATACCATTACGTTTTAATAAGGTAGCCAACGCGTTTATTTTATTGTTGTTGTCGTTTTTAATAACATAGGTTTTGTACTCGCCCGGAGGGTTGGCACGGCTATTATCATAAAACTTTTTAAACTCATCTTTTAATTTTTGAGCATTGGCCGATGCCGTTTCGATAGTGCTTAAGCTGGTAGAGTGATGATGCGCCACACGCTGAACCAATGTTAAGGTATCGCCGCTGCGGGTAACCACAGCCAGGCCGGCGCTGATGCCGCCCTGCTCGTAAGTCATGCCAATAGAGCCATTGTATAAAGGATAAGTATCGCCATATGATGGATAAAGCAAATCGAACTCGTATTTGGTAAAATACATCCAGCCATTCTGGTCGAAATATTTAGCGTTGTTTTTACCAATCAAAATCTGGGCTTCGCGCTGCCATGGAGTAATATCTTTGTGATATGGCTCGGCTGCCGGTGCAAAATAGTAAGGGGCGTTGTAGCCTTGCTCGTGGTAATCCACATGTACTTGCGGCAGCCATTGGTTAAACAAGCCTACACGAGCCTGGGTTTCTTTTTGCTGCTGCCAAGCCCAATCGCGGTTTAAATCAAAATAATAGTGGTTTACCCTGCCTCCCGGCCATGGTTCTGCGTGTTCGCGCGCGGTTTGTGTGGCATCTGGCGTTGCACCTACTACCGAATTATAGAAATGCACATAACGGTCACGACCATCCGGGTTTAAACATGGATCGATAACTACCAGGGTATTTTTTAACCATGCCTGAGTTTGGGTATTTGAGGGGTCGACCAGATCGTACAACGTCCACATAGCGGCCTCGCTCGATGCGGGTTCGTTACCATGCACGTTATAGCTCAACCAGGTAATTACCGGCACATTGGCAATCACGGCGCCGCTCTCTATCCCGGCAACCCGCAGGTTGTTGTGTCGAATTTCTTCTAACCGACCAATATTTTCATCTGATGCGATGAACATAGCCAACAATGGCCTGCCTTCGTTGGTGGTACCAAACTGCTGCAATTTTACATTTTTTGATGCCTGTGCAACGTATTTAAAATACTCCACAATGCGGTAATGCGGGGTAAAATGTTCGCCCAGTTTATAGCCCAGGAACTCCTCGGGCGATTGTATTTTTTGAGCGAAGGAAGCTGATACAGAAACAACAGCTAATAAAACAAGGAGTAGTTTTTTTATCATAAAATTGATATAGCGTAGTAAAAGCTAAATATGGTGAAAAAATGTGCAGATGTGCAAATTTCAGATGTGCAGATTTCAGATGTGCAGATTTCAGATGTGCAGATTTTTTGTCTGAACCGGGATTTATCGGATTAAAAGAGTTGAACAGGATTTGATTTGAAAGCATTCTGCTAATTCAAAAATTCTGTTAATTCTGATTCAGACAATCGCCCCTCAAAAAATCTAAAAATTTTAGCAATCAAATCTAATAATCCGTAATTTGCACATCGAAAGATTGGGTGTTCAAATCAATCTGCACATCTGAAATCTGCACATTTGCACATCTAACATATGAATCCACTTTCGGCCCTGCAAAAGTATTTTGGTTATAGCGCGTTCAGGCACCAGCAGGAAGCCATTATTCAGCATATTTTAAACAAACAAGATGTAATGGCGCTTATGCCTACCGGTGGTGGCAAGTCTTTATGTTACCAATTGCCAGCGGTACTGTTAAATGGCTTAACCATTGTGATTTCGCCATTGATTGCGCTGATGAAAGACCAGGTTGACAGCCTGAATGTAAGCGGCATCCCGGCAGCATTTTTAAACTCATCCCAAAATCCTGATGAGCAGCGCCAGCTTGCAGAAAAATTAAAAAATAACCAGATACGGTTATTGTACCTTGCTCCTGAACGTTTGTTTGGCACCGAGAACAAGCTTGTCCCCTTTTTGAAAACGCTTAACGTGGTGCAGATTGCCATTGATGAGGCGCACTGTATTTCATCCTGGGGACACGATTTCCGTCCCGAGTACCTGATGCTGGCCCAGCTAAAAACCGAGTTTCCTAAAGTGCCGGTCATCGCGCTTACTGCTACCGCCGATAAGCTTACCCAAAAAGATATCCTTGAAAAACTTAACCTGCATAAACCGGCTGTATTTGTATCATCCTTTAACAGGGAAAACATTACCTACCGCGTTACGCCCAAAAGAAACAGCTTTAAGCAACTTACCGATTTTTTGAATGAGCGGGGAGATGAGTCGGGCATTATTTATTGCCTATCGCGAAAATCCACAGAAGATTTGGCTGCCGATTTGAAAGACGCGGGCTTTAGTGCCGAGGCCTATCATGCGGGGCTTAATAACGATGTAAAGGCCAAAAATCAGGAAGCATTTCTGCGCGATGATATAAAGATCATTGTGGCAACCATCGCTTTTGGTATGGGCATTAACAAATCAAACGTGCGTTATGTGGTGCATGTTGATCTGCCTAAAAACATTGAGGGTTATTACCAGGAAACCGGGCGGGCGGGCAGGGACGGTTTACCATCAGAGGCCTTGTTGTTGTATTCGCCGGGGGATGCCGGTAAGTTGCAACATTTCGCACGCATTGAAGGAAATGAGGCGCAAAGCCGCATTATGCTTAATAAGCTGAACGATATGGTGGCCTATTGCCAGCTCCAAAGCTGCCGAAGGCAATACCTCATGAAATACTTTGATGAGGCCTTTCCGCCCAATTGCGGCTCATGCGATGTTTGTCTTACGGAGTTTAAACGTTTTGATGGCACGCTCATCGCCCAAAAAGCACTTTCGGCAGTGGCCCGTTTAAATGAACGCTTTGGGGTAAACTATGTGATTGATTTTTTACGCGGGTCAAAATCTGAAAAGATTCGAGACGAGCATAAACAACTTAAAACCTATGGCATTGGTGCCGATATCAGCAAGCCCGACTGGCAACGCTACATCCGAGAACTGATCACTACCGGCTATTTGCAAATGGGCGGACAGGAATACCCCGTTTTAAACCTAACCCCGCAAAGCCATGCTGTATTAAAAGGCCTGCAAAAGGTTGAGTTTATTGAAAGCGAAACCACCGAAGAAACACATACCCATGAACAGGCCCCTCCACACGAGGCCGAATTGCTGAGTCGCTTAAAACGCGTGCGTAACGATATTGCCCATCATGAGAATGTACCGGCTTACATTATTGTGTCCGACGCTACTTTGTTAGAAATGGCTACGTTTTTACCGCAAAGTCTGGATGAGCTTCGCTTAATTTCGGGCTTTGGCGATGTAAAACTCGCCCGCTACGGCCGCGAGTTATTGCAGCCGGTAAAAGATTATTGCAAGGAGAAAGGACTGGAATCTAAAATTGCCTATAAATCGCCCAAACGCGAGCGAAAACCAAAAACAGATCGGCCCGAGCGAAGCAGCAAGCCCCGTAAAACCAACGATACCAAAATGGAAACCTTTACCATGTATCGACAGGGAAAAGGCATTGCCGAAATAGCCGCGGAACGTAATTTATCGCCCATGACCATTGAAAGCCACCTGAGTCATTTTATCGAATCGGGCGAAATTGACGTATTGGAAATTGTGTCGGCAGCGAAAGTGCCGGTTATTAAAGATGCAGTTGAAAGTTACGGCAGCGAAATGCTATCGCCATTAAAGCAAATTTTGGGCGATGATTACAGTTACGGTGAAATTAAAGCGGTGATTAGCTGGATGAATAGGGGCGGAAAGTTTTCGTAAATTTTTGCATTGTAGCGATGGGTTTAAAACCTTGAGTGTTCGAAACCTTGAATAAAAATCAATCATCGGAATACTATATCCGGATTACCTCCGC
>NZ_JAUFPS010000035.1 GCF_030409315.1 Mucilaginibacter flavus
AGTAAACAAAGGATCAGGGGTTTATTTAATATTTTACACATCATTAATAGGATAATTTATAGTTTATTGCTGCGTGATTCTTATCGGTAAACAAGTCCAAAATACAGCAAATACCGTATTTAAAATCCTTTAAACAAGATAAATAATCACCGAAATATCGGATTAAGGAAATACGATTAACGTTGTAACCCAAAATCGAAAAAACAACCGTGGTAATATTATCATAAAATTGACCGAATGTGGAAATGCAGGTATGTTAACAGGCAATTTTACTGATTCGCTTTTATTGCTGCAGATATATGAATTTACTTAGGGAGAAATTCCCATTCTATCTAAAAAATTGACGCACCTTACGCAAGGGTTTAAAAACCAATGCAAGTATTGGCATTTTAATACCATTAACACGCATCGCTTTTAAATCAAATCTCCATGCATTCAATCTATTTTTGAGACTTCGGTTGCTCACCCCTCCTGCAAGCATATTAACCAATACTTTATTAATATAAAAACTGCTTACGTGCTGCGCATACATGAACCTTAACAATAATTCATAGTCGGCAGCAGAACCATAATCCAATTTATAGAAACCAAATTTTTCAAATAGTTCAGTCCTGCAATAAAAAGTAGGATGCGGGGGCATAAAACCCCAATTAAAGGAATTTTTTCTACACTGATTTGACACCCACTTACGGCTAATATTCCCGCCTGGCTTTATAACATTTAAATTTCCGTAAATTATATCTGTCCCAGTTTGGGTAAAAGCCTGCGCTATTGCTTGTATTACATCGCTGTCAGCCAGTCTGTCATCAGCATTTAGTGTTCCTACAACCACTCCGGTCGCCAATTTTATACCTTTATTCTGGTGGAATTTAGTCTCGGTGTTATCCTGCTTTTTGGCCCTTACGCGTGGCGCGCGGGTTGTGGTATCTGCAAGGGGCACTTTAAGCCCCTATTCTTTTAAAAATAAGAACAGGCTGATTAAGGCTATTATTCATGTGTTATTAACTAAACCTTTATTGAAAAGATGCCATATCCATGCAACATCTGCCAGGGAAAATGAAGCCGTAAACAGTATCATAAATCCTAAAAGCACTACTACTATCCCCAATTTTGTAAAGCTGCCTACACATAAGCAACCCAAAGAAAATCTGTTTTCATTACCCATAAAACTAATCTTCTTTTCGAGGATCGAAGAAAAAAAGGGGCTAGATATTCTGCTGAACGCCCTTGCATTAGTGAGCACACCTTTTCACCTCACTGTAGCCGGCAACGGAAACGAAGAATATGTAGCAGGTTTGAAATTCCTGGCGAGTCAAAACAATATTGCCGAAAAAATAAGCTGGGCAGGGTTCATCAACGAAAATAAATTTGATGTTTTGCAACAGCACGATCTTTTTATATTACCATCATACGATGAAAACTTTGGTAACGCCGTGATTGAAAGTTTGGCAGTTGGCACACCCGTATTGATCAGCGAAGAAGTTGGCCTGGCAGATTACGTAAACCAGAATAAACTTGGCTGGCTTTGTAAAACAAACGCGGCATCTGTTGCCGCGATCATTGAAAAAATAATAAAACTGCCCCAGGAATTACAACGTATTAAACAGCAAGCTCCCGGCATTATTTATCATGACTTTAGTGACAATGCCCTGGTTGAAAAATATATAAGTTTGTACAATAACATAGCAAAGCTTCATTGACACCCGCATTTTCTTTCATTATACTTACTTATAACGAGCAGCAGCACCTGCCTCGTTTACTGGCATCCATTGATGGACTCAATGCACCGATATTTATTTTAGATTCGGGTAGCGAAGATGACACCATTGCGATAGCAGAAAATGCAGGTGCGGTAATATTACAGCATCCGTTTGAAAATCATCCCAAACAGTGGGATTTCGCACTCAAAAACTTCAACGTAAAAACACCCTGGGTGATTTGCCTTGATGCCGACCAGGAAGTTACGCCAGAGCTGAAAGAAAAACTGGAGGGTTTTAAGGATGAAGATTACCTTAATGTTGATGGTATATACTTTAACCGTAAAAATTTCTTCAAGGGTCATTGGATTAAACATGGTGGTTATTATCCTTTTTACCTGCTTAAAATGATCCGATACGGCTTGGGGCACTCAGATCTGAATGAAAATATGGATCATCGTTTCATTGTTCCCGGCAAAACCGAGATTTGGAAAGACGGGCATATCCTTGAAGAAAATTTAAAAGAAAATCAAATCAGCTTCTGGATAACTAAACACAACCGCTACAGCGATCTGTTGGCCCATGAAGAAGTTGAACGTATGCAACAATTACGCCAGCAAACCCTCCGGCCATCTTTATTTGGCTCACCGGATGAACGCACCGCCTGGCTAAAAAACTTATGGTGGCAACTGCCACGCTATGTAAGACCCCTTCTTTATTTTATTTACCGGATGATTTTTCAGCTGGGAATTTTAGAAGGCCGAACAGGTGTAATATTTCACTTTTTACAGGGGTTTTGGTTCCGGCTTATTGTAGATGTTAAAATTGACGAGATTTTGAAAGGCGAACAAAAAAAAGAGGACAAAAAACCGGCCGTTGTTTCTCCTTTCAAATTTGTATTTACTTTCCTGTTTTTGTTCCTGTTCTTTTATTATTTCAATATCGCTTTTTTTGGTATCACCAGTCCGGGCAAATTATATTTTCCATTTTTGGCCAATAATCTGAACTACATACAGGGTTTGCGTTGGATTTTGCTGAGCAGCAGCACGCAGGTGTTGGCATGGATGGGATTTACCGCCTTACACAACGGTACCGAACTGCTGGTAGTAGGCAAAGGCACTATCGTATTGATCTATTCCTGCCTGGGGCTTGGCTTGATGAGCTTTTTTAGCGCCTTTGTAATTGCATATCCTAAAAAATTAAAACAAAAATTTTTTTTCCTGATATCAGGAATATTAACTATCCAGGTATTAAACATCATACGCTTTGTGCTTTTAGCTTTATTCTGGACAAAAAAAGCCAGTCAGATTATTGATCATCACACCATTTTTAATATTATTTTATACGTTATCATTATGATAAGCTTATATTTTTGGGTAACCAACAACAGCCCTGCCCCCACTGATCAACATGCTTAAAACCAATTTATCAACTTATAATAATCATCCATTTCATCCCGGCGGCAGTGCATTTAAACGGCTGGCTTGGTTTTACATAAATGCCTTGTTTTTAAAAACAAGTCTGATCCCTGCAAGCGGTTTTAAGGTTTTTTTACTGCGGATGTTTGGTGCACGAATTGGCAAAAACGTAACTATTAAACCTTGTGTAAACATTAAATACCCTTGGTTTTTACAAATTGGCGATGAAACCTGGATTGGCGAAAACGTTTGGATTGATAGCCTGATAATGGTAAATATTGGCGCAAATGTTTGCGTATCGCAAGGTGCGGTGCTGCTTACGGGCAGCCATAACTATAAAAAATCATCATTTGATCTGATTACCCAAAGTGTTGTTTTGGAAGATGGTGTTTGGATCGGTGCCGGCGCAATAGTAAACCTGGGCGTTACAGCTGGCAGCCATTCTGTGCTTACGAGCGGTTCAATAGCCACTAAAAATTTGTTGTCATACAGTGTTTACCAGGGCAACCCTGCGGTTAAGATCCGCGAACGCGAAATCATTACCTAACCCCCCTTCTACCCTATACCTATATGCCTAAACAAAAACTACCAGCCGAAAAAATAATTTTATACGGCTTATACCTTGTGGTACTACTACTTGGAGCACTAATATTTATTGCACCTACAGGCATTTACCCCGATCCATCATGGGGTTACCAGGTGTTGCAAAAAATGCAGGCCGGCGGCGCGTTTAACATCGCGGTAAAACCTGATCAGGAAGATCTGAGTAAAAATTACAGTGAGTTTTTGTCATGGTGGTCGCCAGGTCAATATTTAATCCCGTATTTTTTCAAATCGTTTTTAGGTGTTAATACCGGGCAGGCATCGGCATTAACTACTACCCTATGTAGTTTATTGGGCATTGGCGGTTTATTTGCTTTTTTCAAAAAAGCTGGTTTCACACCCGTATTGGCATCCTTAAGCGTACTGATTATAGTTATTCAACAAGCTTTTTTTACCCCCTATGTATTTTATAACGGCGGCGAAGTTTTACTATTCGGCTTTGCCGGATGGTTCCTTTATGGTTGCCTCAGTATTGAAAAAACCGACTGGAAACTCTTACTTTTCATATTAGTTTCGGGCTGGATTGGCTTTTTCTGTAAATCGTCATTCCTGTGGGTGTACGGTGCCGGTTGCCTGTACCTGTGGATCAGTTTATCGCAAAAGCAATTAAAAGCCGCTGAGTGGATTAAAAATGGCATCTGGGTTGCAATCCCTGCCGCAGTATCTCTTGCTGTTGTATACTTCTTATACCTATCAAAAGGAGCAAATCCTGCCGCGCAAACAGCAGGCTTTGTGTTAAGCTGGCAATCACTGGCTTTTCCGATGGCATCGCCATTGCTGGCCGGGTTTTCGGTTGATGATATATTTCATGGCCTTATTTTTCACAGTAACGCTGCGATAGTGGGTTCGGCAACCGCGGCATTCATATTAATTCTATCAGCCATCTTGAGTGTGATACTGGTAGTACGAGTGATAAAACTCGCTCCTAACAAAAAATATGGGCTGTTGGTATTGGTATTTTATACAGCTTCGGCTATCTTTTTTGGCTACAGCTTTTTACATCAGGCCAGTATCTCTTATGAAGCAAGGCATTTCCGGATCATCGGCCTGCTGGTAACACCCGGTGTTGTTTACCTGGTAAGCCTTTGGAAACAGCCTTTCAGGGTGGCATTTGGCGTAATATGCCTTATAATAGCGGGTTTAAGTCTCAGGTATTTTGTGCCAAGCTATATTCATAATAAAAACATAAGCGCTAAAGGCGCATCAGGCCTTGCTCAAATGTTTATTGATCAGCCTTCGTTAGATGAGATCACCAAGCTGGATAAGCAAAACACCAATGCGCTCTTTGTGTTTATCAGCCCCGATCTTGGTTTGGAGATTAACCATAACCGCTACATCACCTTAGATCCTATTAGCGCCGACATCAAAATTGATTATGATGATTATGTACATTATGGCCATGCCGGCCCTATTTTTATTTTGCTGCCTGCAAGTTACATGGGACCAAAATCAAACATCATTCGTAAATGTTTCCCTGGCTACAAAGGCTTTCATATGGATATGCTGAGTGACCGATACGTTTTGTACTCGGCCAAATAGTTTGCTAAGTTTTCCTATTTTTATATGCTTGAATGGAACATCAGGACCAGCAAATAATCGCCAAGCCAAGACCTAAAGTCTGTAAAACTATGATCTTTCAAATCTAATTCAATCTATATTTAACCATTCTAAACTAAGGGAAAAAAGCTGCAAAAAACCATGGTTTCTGCAGCTTTTTTTGTAAACGATAAATCCCCCCTAAAATGCAGCCTAAGCCGCCACATTATATCTTCAAAAAAATCTTATTCCGATATAAAAAGTAAAGAAGGGCCAACTGCGTAATTACTATTGCAACCGCTTGCCATACCGCCTGCCAGCTTTGTGCTGTATATTGAATTAACCCGCCAAAGAAAAAGTTAGCCGTGTGATGAAAATCGACCATACCCTCGGATGCCAGGTAAATGAGGATAGAGTTTACACCGATAAGCACAAAGGGAAAAGCCCATTTACGATAACCGGCCACATCAATGATCATGTAAAAAACCGACATGAAAATCAGGCTCCATCCGCCTACAAATAATACAAAGGAGCTTGTCCACAAGCGTTTATTGATGGGGAAGGTTAAATTCCATAAGCCACCCGCGGCTATTAATATTATGCCGGCTACAAAAAGCGCGATACCCTTCTTCCACATGGGCCATTTAGCAGACTCAAACTTTAAAAACTGACCGGTAAATATTCCTAACATAGCTGTGCCTATGGCCGGGATGGTTGATAACACACCTTCGGGATCATGAATTTTATCGTGCAACCTGCCGGGCAGCAACAACCTGTCAATGTATGATTCCAGGCTACCGTTCATGGTTAAAACGCCTGCACCGTAACCCGGTACAGGGATCAGCATCATAGCCGCCCAATACCCCAGCAGCAAAACGGCAAACCAAATCAGTTGCTTTTTAACGTCGAAATTTAAATAGATCAATCCCGCGAAAAACCAGGCCAGGCCTATACGCCCCAACACGCTTGCAAAACGTGTTTGTTCATAACCGTTCCATTTAAAAAGACCGTTAACTACCAGGCCCAGAAAAAGCAGAATCACAGTTCGGCGAAGCATAGACAGGTATATCTTTCGTTTTTCTGAAGTTGGCAATAGGCTGGCGTCGCTTACGTTGGCTTTAATAACTTTATTGTGCATGGAGTACGGCATAGATACGCCCGCTATGAATAAAAAAAGCGGGAAGATCATATCATAAAAGGTAATACCATTCCAATCGGTATGGTGCAACTGGCCCGACATCCACAGCAAAACCGGCCAATTAGTTGCTTTGGCCAGGGCGTGTATTACGCCTTCGCCACTCATAATCCAAAACATATCAAAGCCACGCAGGGCATCTAATGACAATAAACGCGGCAACTTGACCGCAGTGCTATTTACATGCCCGGCGTTTATCGTAGGATCGGATATTAAGGGTTCTTTAGGCATTGAGTCGATAATTGAAAACTGAGGGAACTACAAATCTGCATTGATTTGGTCATGGTATTTTTTATAAAGCTGCTCAACAACCTGCACACTATTACCTTTAGCTACCAACGGAAACTGCTTTTGAGTATTAACCCATTGCCATTCCCATGCGCTGATGGATTTATCAAACGCGTCTGTATCTAAGGGCTTATCCTCTTTTAATGATGCTTTTGCCAACGCAAAAAACTTTTGCCAGCGCACTTTATAGAAATCATTTAACAAACCGCTCCATTGCCTGCATGAATATTCGTGAAGCGGGCTTTTTTCATCGCCCCAAAGCGTTATCAAATTGCGGGCGTTACGTTCATACAAGGCTTTTTCGGCAGCTGTGGTACCACAATTGCGGGCATCTGCCAGCCAAGGGCCTAATAAAAAATCTTTACGGGTGGCTAAAAGAGTATCCATATCACTTATAATGGCTATGTACTGCTCTGTATATTTATTAAAATCAGCGGTATTTTTATCCTGGTAAGCCTTTGCCCATTTTATTTGCAATGGTCGCTCGTAATTGGCCAGTATTTGCCGGGTAATATCAACCAGGTCATACCTAAAGCCATCGCTTTTGCTGCATGTGGGTATTGCCTTTACCATTTCATCCCAGGCGGGCATCAGATCAGGACGCGCGTAATTTAGTTTTGTACGTGTCCATACCGCGGCCGAATCAAAAGTTGGTCTGCCTGTTATGATTGATTCCGATGCATCGCGGATATCTTTACCATTATAAACCGTTTTCTTTAATACCTGCCATGCATTAAGGGTGTGCGCGTTTACGTTGCCATAACGGTTTAAAATATAACTTTGCAGCCAGTTATCAACGTTGATGGGGGCGCTTTGCCAGGTATTACTGGTCATCAATTCATATAATACCGGGTTTTGTTCAATACCCTCCATAGTAAGGCCAATCCCTTCCAATTTGCCAGAGGCCGAATCTTTAAGGGCGAGTGCCGGACCTTTGGCCACCTCCTCTATCCGGCCAAATAAACCAATATTACCGCCAAAATTGTGCAGCATGTTCCATATCCATGGTTTACCGTAATAAGCTTCCGTACGTTTCCAAACAGGTTCAATTTCGGTAGCCAGGTCAAGCATAATCATGTGATCGTTTGGTACCGATTCAAGCAGCGCTTTTATCTGCGGTGTTTTCCAAAATTTTCTGTCGCTGTAAAAAAGCCAGCCCTGCATCACCCATACCGCTTTCGGATCGGCTTTACTCATGGCCTGGTATACCCTCGAACTTAATGCCGATAAATATGCAGGATCATCGGTAGGTGGTTCATTTTCATTGAAGGTGTCGGCCGAGTATAAATGATCGGTACCGTACAAACGGGTTTGAACCTCCAAGAACTTGCGCCCAATTTGTTCAAACATCGGATCTTCGGTATCCAGTATAAAGGTGTCACCAAAACCATTATTCCAATTTGTTTTTTTGAGCTTTGATTTAGGGAAACGGGTACTGAACGATGCCGGCACATGCCCGGTAAATGACTGTAAAACAGGTTTCATCCCCAGGGCCCTTTCGCGCTGTAAAATCTTTTGCTGCAAATCGCGGTGACTTGTCATCCAACTCACAGGAAGCGGCCCGCCCCAGCCATCCAGGTTGCCCATCCAAAACCATGAAAAATAAGCCGGACCACAGAAAAAGTTTTTCAAATCGCCATCGGTAAAACCCAAGCTTTTATAAACCTCATACCAGGTATACTCCTGCCCGGTTAAGGCAAGTGGCATATCAATACCATGCAGGGCCATCCAATCAATCTCTTTTTCCCAGCGTTTCCAGTCCCACCAGCTCATGCTGTAGTTATAGGTACAATAGTTAAGGTAATACCGGTACTGGTAAGGTGTATATTTACGGATTTTTATTTTTACAGCTGGCAATTGCAGCGGCAAATTTAAATTGGTTCCGTTCCAGGTTACCTGGCAGTGGCAATACACGGTTAAATAATGATATAATGCCGAAGCTATTGCTACGCCGTTGTTGCCCCGTAATACAATCTTATTTTTAACGCTTTGTATTTCAAAAACATCTTTACCATTAACGGCTGCTATTTCCTCAACCTTAAACCGCGATGCAGCCTTGGGTATTACCCGTGAAATTAGCCCATAAGATTCAGCTTGATTTACCTGGGCCGATGCTTTTAAGGTAATTAATAAACCAGAAAGAATAACTACAATAAATAGTTTACTAAACAGGCTGTATTGGTGTTTCATTATTTGAGCGGATAAACGGAAAAAACAAAGCTACAGAAAACAAAAAATGAATACAGGCATGCAAATTACAGCCTGTATTCATTACATTAAAGTTAATTAATATCCAGGGTTTTGTACCAGTTTTGGATTTAACTGCATTTCGGGCCTTGGTATAGGGAAAATACGTTTATTGGGATTTGCGTCTGTTTTGATACCCCATGGTTTTTCAAACTGACCAAAGCGGATTAAATCGTTACGGCGCCACATTTCCATCGACAACTCACGCCCGCGCTCGTCTAATATATCCTGCAAGGTTACAGCTGCCATTGCCGATGCCTTAGCACGTGACCTTACCTGGTTAACCAATGACAAAGGCGAATCGCCGTTAGTGGCGGTTGCTCCGCGTAAAATAGCTTCTGCTTTTTCTAACAAAATATCGGCATACCTAAACATAGGCACATCGTTACCCTGGTTACGATCTGTGTTTAAGCTATCCGGGTAAAACTTGTTGTTCCTGTAACCTTCTTCGTTCGCCAATTCATCATTGCCAATATCAAAAGTTGCATTGTTTTTCCAAATGATATCAGGTGTAAACTCCAGCTGATGTACTACTACTCCGTTAGGATCGGGGCCGCTATAGCTGGCATCTAACCCTATATTGGTAGTGGTAATGTTTATTGGTGTACCGTCATTGTTATATTGCTTACCAACTAAATATTGCTTTTTCCTGATATCGTTAGCATCGTTAAACAGAGCGTAGTAGTCTTTGTAAGTATACACGGGACCATCCGGCGTATAGGGCATCTTGTATTTATTCTTCAAATTTGGGTTAAGCGTCCAACGGGCGTAGTATTGCCCCTGCGCCTGCACCCCATCATACGGAATAGCGAAAATAAAATCCTTTATGCCAGGGCCGTTATTTGGTTTAAACATGCCTAAATAATCGGCATCCAAAGCGTATTGGCCTGTTTTGATAACATTATCGCACATGGTAACCGCATCCTGATATCTTGGTGTGCCGATGTAGTACTGGGCGTTAAGGTACATTTTTGCAAGTATGGCGTAAGCTAAACCTTTGGTTGGCCTGCCATAAGTGGTAACCCCGGCAGTGCCGCTCAGGTCTGGGATTTGCGCCAGTAATTCGCTTTCAATAAAAGCAAATACGGTAGCCCTTGACTGGGTGCCCAAATTGGTAGTATCACCAAAAGTTTTGCTGATGGGCACGTTACCAAACAAATCCATTAAATAAAAGTACGATAAGGCCCGCATGGTTTTAATTTCGGCAACGGTTTGCTTTTTTGCGTCACTTGCAGGTGTAGCGTCAAATAACGATAATACCTGGTTACACAAGCTTATGGTACCATAGCCACCGCTCCAGCATGTTTCTGTCATGCCATTATCAGGTGTTACAGTATGCAGGTTCACGGTTGAATAGGTACCACCGTCAAGCCAGTTGCCGCCGCGCGCAACCAGTACACATTCATCGGTACTTAAGTTTTGAAGCAGCCAATACTGCCTCCCGGGCGCAGCACGAAACGAAGTATAAATAGGCCCTGTAGCCGCCACGTACTGAGCGGGTGTAGTTGGAAAGTTAGCCGGTGTAAGCGCCGACTTTGGGGTAATATCCAATTTGGTGCAGCCAGATAAATAAATTGCCCCGGCAATCATGGCAACAAGGCCAGGTTTTATATATTTTTTTAAGTTATTCATGTCAGTTAGGTTAATGGTTTATTATAAATCAACTTGTACACCTGCAAGGAAGCTCCTTGTTTTTGGATAAAAATTATTACTATCCACACCAATAAACTGGCCGCTTGCCTGGTTGTCAATATTCAGGTTCAACTCCGGATCTACTCCTTTGTATTTGGTAATGATAAATAAGTTGGTACCTGTAACATATAAACGGATGCCATGTACGTAATTACCTGGAACTGTTATTTTGTATGACAGCGTTGCGTTACTTAACCTGATAAACGCGCCGCTTTCCAAATAGCGGGTTGAATATAAATTGGCATTAACATCATTACCCGGCTCGCTTAACGTTAACGTTGGTACGCCATGTGCCGAAGCCTGGGTTGGCTGGTTAAAACTGGCCAGCGACGCGTTCATGATTTTATTGCCGCCCTGCCCCCTGAAAAAGAAATTAAGGCTGAACTTTTTGTACGTAAAATCGTTACCAAAACCAAACGTGTAGGTTGGCTGCGCGTTACCGGCATAAGTTTGATCGGCGCTGGTTGGTGTAGTGGTTGGTTGACCATTGGCGCCTAAAAAGGTAGATACGCCATTGGTACGGCCCAGGTATTTAAGGGTATAAAACTCGCCCAACGGATAACCAGCTTCAATGATAGAAACATTTATACCGCTTTGCCCCGGCCCTTCAGGATCGCCTACGTATATTTTAGAAAGATTTGGCGCAAGCGAGGTTATCTTGTTTTTGTTAAACGAGATATTGCCGTAGCTGCTCCACGTAAAATCGCCTGTTTTTATAGGCGTTCCGTTAAGGGCAATCTCCACACCTTTATTGGTCATGCTACCCACGTTTTCAACTTTGGTGGATACGAAGTTGTTGATCAATGATACTGGTACGGTGGTGATCATATCGGTTGTTTTTTTATTGTAGATATCAACCGAACCACCTAAACGGCCTTTAAACAAGGAGAAATCAACACCACCATTCAGGGTGCCGGTACTTTCCCACTTCAAATCAGGGTTTGGATTTTGGGTTACCCCAATAGCGCCTATATAAGCGCCGTTATAATAAAAACTGCCTGTGGTGCCGTAAAGGGTTATAGGCGTATATGGAGAGAAGCCCAGCGAGTTACCAGTTTTACCATAACCAACGCGCACTTTTAAATCATCAAATAAATTTTGCGATTTCATAAAGTCCTCATCGATAATACGCCAGGCGGCAGAGGCGGCTGGGAAATATCCCCAACGTTTATTGGTACCGAAAGCGTTTGAACCATCGCGGCGTAAAGATGCCTGCAACAGGTATTTGCCTTTGTAGCTATAATTAAGGCGCGAGTAAAAAGATATTAAGCGCAAAGTTTCTACGTTAACGCTGCCATAATCAACCCTGTAACCCGCCGCCGGCGTTCCTAAAGCCAGGTTGCTTGAACCCGTGGCATCAGATATAAAGTTTTGATTGGTTGACTGGAAACCGTCGCCTGTAGTGGTTTGATCTATAGAATAACCAAACAGGGCTTTAAAATCATGCTCGTTATTCCAGTTATGACTATAAGTTAAATAGTTTTCAAAAAGCTTTTTGGTATCCTGGTAAGTTGAGCGTACGGCCTTACCACCTAACCCTGGGGCAAGTTCTGATGCCGAGTTGTAATAGGTATTATTATCGGTATTGGTTGTTTGATAAGCAACGTTGAAGTTATAAAGCAGGCCGGCAGGTAAAATCAATTCGCCACGAACATTGCCCAGCAACAGGTTAATTTTTTGCTTGTAAGTATCATTGGTAATTAAACCAACCGGGTTGTAACCCAATTTTAAAGTAGGATCATTATAAAAAGTACCATCAGCATTATAAATGGTGCGTGTAGGCAAATATTGTACAATAGATTTGAACAACCCGGGACTTTGACCGTTTGCGCTTGAAAGCGGAATATCGTTAACCAACAGGTTTGAGTTTGTTACCGAGTTGTTAATAGAGAAATCGAGCTTCAGTTTATCATTAAGTGCTTTTTGAGTGACGTTAAGACGACCGATCACACGTTTTAAGCCGCTACTTTTTACTATCCCCTGGTTATCAAGGTAGTTTAAGCTACCGCTGTAAGTGGTTTTATCGGTACCGCCGCCAAAAGAAAGGTTATGATTTTGGGATACGCCTGTACCGCGTTCAACCGCTTTTTGCCAATCGGTATTGCCTCCGTTGTCATTTGCCGGTGTAAAGCTCTGCCCGTTGGCTTTAACATAAGCTCTAAGCTGATCGGCACTGGCAACCTGGAATTGGTTTGATACTTTTTCTATTGACGCGTAACCATTATAAGTCATCCGCATTTGGCCCGCTTTAGATTTTTTTGTGGTAACGATAATAACGCCGTTGGTGGCCCTGGTACCATAAATGGCCGCTGCTGACGCATCTTTCAATACATCGATAGAAGCGATATCTGATGGAGCGATCAGGTTAAAATCGGCCCCTGGCACGCCATCAATTACATAAAACGGTACGGATGCCGCGCCAGCCCTTATTGATGATGGCCCACGAAGTGTCACAGAAGCCTTACCGTTGGGGTTACCATCGTTGGTGATATTTAAACCGGCAACTTTACCTTCCAACAAATCAGCGGGTGTGGATACAACACCGGCATTAAATTGTTCGGCTTTAACGGTAGCGATAGCGCTGGTCAATTGTTTCTTGGTAGTGGTACCATAACCTACAACTACCACAGCCGATAACGAATTGGCAGATGGCTGTAAAGTAACTTTCAATACAGTTTGTGAACCTACGGTGATAGTCTGGCTATCAAAACCAATGTATGAAAACCTTATCTGGGCTTTTTCATTGGCAACCTGTAACCTAAACTTTCCGTCAACATCTGTTAAAGCGCCGGCTGTAAGCCCCACAATTTTTACCGAAACGCCAACCAAGGGTAAACCTTTATCGTCAACAACAGTACCGGTAACAATAATGGCCGGCACTGGGGTTTCTTTTATCTCAACCGGCGGTTTTGGGGCGGGCTTTACTAATAAACTCCCCTCAATTTCGGTATAAGTGTATTGGTTGCTTAATAATACCTTTTTCAAAACATCTTCCAGCTTTTCGTTTTTGGCTGTTAGTGTTATTTTAAGGTTATTATCAACATTGTTGCCCGTGTACATGATCCGTACGCCTGTGTTTTCAGAGATGCGCTCAAGAGCGTCAAACAAGGGTATTTTATTCAGTTTTATATTAACAGTTTTGTCAAGTACGCTTTGCCCGTATGAGTTTCCGGCCATGGCTATGGACGAGAGAGAACAGACTACCAGTAAAATAATCGCATTAATTTTCATAACATATGTTACGGCTCGAAAGAATCTTTCAAGTATAGTTTTTTTCATATTTTTGCTATATTAAGGTGTAAAAGGTCATTTGGAACATGCTCTGGTTCGTGAGGCCTCCTGCATAATCCATCAATTAAATCTTTTCATTTTATTTTCCTCCACTAATGGCCCCGCCATTTTGGAGGATTTATTTTTCCGTTTTCGCTTAAATCATATGGGCTTTAATTTAGGTTGCGTGTTATATTGGTTTCTTTTATAATTGGTGTTACTTAGTTACAGCCTTTACCTTTAAAGGTGTAGGCATTGCCAGCTTTCTCGGCACGCGCGTTAATAAGCGCTCCCATTAACTTTAATACTTTTTGCAATGGCAGGTTCTTAAAATCGGCGTATATGGTACAATTCAACAGGTTCTTATCGGCTTTAATACTTACGTTGTACTTACGCTGCACATCAGCTATTACCTCTGTAAGCGGGGTATTATGGTAGCGCATATTGCCCTGGTACCAATCGGCTAAAGCAGCGGCATCTTCCAGTTTTTCACTAACCAGGGTTTCTTTGGCTTTGGTGTATACAGCCTGGGTATTGGGCAACAGCAAAACGGGCGCTTGCTTTAAGGCATTTCCCTTTGTAGCAACAGCTACTTTACCAGTTATTACAGCCACTTTAATGGTGTTGTCATCCTTGTAGGCTTTGATATTAAAGCTGGTGCCCAAAACAGATGTATTTAACTTATCCGTATGGATAATAAAGTGCCTTGTACTATCGTGCATTACTTTGAAATACGCCTCGCCTATGAGCTTAACTTCCCTGACACCCCCTTTAAATTTATCCGGATAGTTTAATCGGCTATCAGCATTGAGCCATACTTCGGTACCATCTGATAGTTTTATCATTTTCACCTCGCCCCTGGTCGTTACCGTTTCCTGGTACTTAACAGGATTTATCCAGTTATCCAATTGGTTTTTATACAAATAAGCGGCAACAAAAACTGCTGAAACCGAAGCGGCCATGGCAATTTTAATGATCAGGCTTTTAACGGGGTTGATCTTCTTTGGGGGTAAAATACTTTGGTGGATGTTGTGGAGTATGCTGTTGGATACATTTGGATCAAGCTGAATTTTTTCTTCCAGCACATTTTTATTAAAACCTTCCAACGATATCAGGTATAGCTCCGAGATATCACCTTTAATATACTCTGCAAGCCACTCCCGTTCTTCGGGAGTTAACTTATCTGCCTGGTAAAGCCGCTCTAATTTTTTAATTGTTGTTTCCACACCAATAGCCCTTTTTGCTAAATACGCAGGTGCATAAAAAACGGGGGGATAGGATTTGAGATTTTTTTAATATTTTTTTGCGATGGTATAAAACAGTCAAATAATAAAAGGTCTTTAACGCTTAAAAACAAGAAAACAGATTGTTATTGCCTTTGGTAAGATTCCCGATATCTGAAGGACGGTATGATGTGAACAAGGCGCAGACGACTCACCCCGACGAGGCTACGCCCGTCTCCCCCTCTCTCCGACTGCGTCGCATAGAGGGGTAAGAAGTTTCTATTTNGTAACGAATATTCCATAAATAGAAGGATTAGCGAAGGAATGGCGATTTTTTTGACGATAATATTTTTCCAGAACGGATTTTAAACATCTTGTCACAATCATTAATAGTAAAGGCCCTACAATTTTATATTTAACGTATTGGTTAGGTTTCTATTTAAAGCAACAAGTACAACTCGCCCCATTAACTACACCAATAACAAAAAACTATAACACTCACCGCTTTTAAGCCAACCGGATTGCTATTGATGTGACTTTTAACAGAGGTAACCGCGTTTCCCAGATATTCTTTTACGGTATGTTTTGAAAGGTTTAGCTTTTCTGCCGCTTCTTCGTAGGTTTTACCCTCCAGCTTGCAAAGTGTAAATACTTTTTTCTTTTGGGGCGAAAGCTGATTGATGGCCTCGTAAAGTAAATAATACTGGTCATCAATTAACTGGATACTTTCAATGTCGGGTTCGGCTTCATCAAAAGGGATGGTATTTACAATGGTGGTTTCTTTAAGCTTACGGCGCAAATACGATATAGATCTGTTAAAACTCAATACAAACAGCCAGCCGCTTAACGATTTATCCGGATTAATTTCCATCCGTTTTTCCCATAGCGCGATAAAAATATCCTGCATAATATCCTGCGAAACATCTTCATCCTTGGTAAACTTGTAAATATTGCGATAAATGGCATGGTGATATTTATGATAAATAGCATCAAATGCTGTTACATCACCGCTATATAAACGATACACCCAACCTTTATCTTCTTCTAAATTCATACAACTTTAACAGGTAATATTCATAAAATACTCCATTTTAAAAAATTGTGGCTGTTCAACTTTTCGCCGTCAACTCAAAAACGCTTTATCCACAACCCTTTAACAGGGCTACCGGGTAAAAATTTACAATCCCGTTTTTAAATACTTAAAACCGGAATTTTTCATGATTGAGTCAACTTTAACCAATCAAACAATTAACTTTTATAACTGGCAGGCTTAATTGCAACGCTGGTATTTTGATATCATACACCTTTGTTAATTTAAAAATCACAAAAAATTAATCTGAATTTGTTATGATCGCTAAATTTATTTACGCAAACGTTTACGTAAAACGTTAAACCAATGTGTGTTTTTACCACACTTAAAAAACAATGCTTAAACAGTAATTTTTAAAAAGCTAAATATCGCCTTTGCTATCAATAAAAAAAGCACCCTGCTCAATTAAACAGGATGCTTTTATAAAAATATTAAACTGCGTTTTTTATTACTTCAAAAAGAAATCGAGCAAATCTTTTTGTACCTGCGCGGTTTGCTCCTGCACCACCCAATGACCCGAATCTTTAATGATAGATTCCTGTACATTGGTAGCCACCAGTTTACAATGGGCTGCCAGGAATGATGCTGCAAAATGATCAGACCCCATAGCCAACAACGGCATTGGAAGTTTTTTCTTCGCAAACTCAACATTATCTTTGGCATCCTGGTTAAACTGGCCAAACCAATGGAACGCGCCGGTTGTGGCGCCGGGAACAGAATAGGCCCTTATAAATTCATTTCTCTCGGCAACGGTAAACGCGTTTTTCTGGAAACCTACCGTTGGCCAAAAATCCGTAAAGAACAAACCAACTTTGCCCGAAACGATCTCGCCAGAATGTGGCTGACCAAAAAAGCCAAACCACCATGCTTGCGCTTTAACCTGGCTCCAAACCGGTTCAATACCAGGTAAAAGAGCGTCCATTAAAGCCAGCTTTTTAACATCGCCCGGAAATTGGGCCGCATAGGCATAAGCCACCATCAAACCAATATCATGCCCAGCTAAATTGATATGCTGATAGCCGAGGCTTTTCATCAATTCATGCATATCCACGGCCATATTTTTTTTATCGTAACCACCAGCTGGTTTGCCCGACTCACCCACGCCGCGCATATCCGGCGCTATTACGGTAAAATGTTTAGATAATTCGGGCAGTAAACGGTTCCACATATACCAGTTTTGGCCAAAGCCATGTACCAATAATAAGGGTTCGCCTTTGCCGCCAATTACGTAGTGAATTTTTACGCCGTTAACTGTTGCATACAGGCTTTTAAAATTTGAAGGAGGCGTTGCTGGTTTGATAGTTGCACTTACAGATGTTGCAGTAAAAATCGCTAATAATAACACCATAGTTAGGTGTTTAATCTTTGTTATTGTTTTCATGATTTGTGTGTTTTATTGTTGTGTTATTGATGTGTTATTGATGTGTTATTTTTTCTTGTTATCGCTGATATCTTTATAGGCGTTGGGCAGGTTAAAATTGTAATGCAGCCAGTTAAACAGTACGTAGCCCTTATCGTAATCTTTCATGGTTACGGTTTCTTTGGTTTGCGCCAGGGTTAGGCCTTTATCAACGGCGGCCTCTACCTCTTTTTTAAGCTCCTCTACATAATCTATAGTGTATTTGATGCCTGCTTTGTTGGTAATGCGGCCATGGCCCGGTATTACGATGGCATCATCGGGTAAAAAATCGTACATCCGTTTAAGGTTGGCTGTGGGCTCAAGAAAAAAGCCGTCAAATAACCATGGTATGGCAGGGCTTTCGGCAATAAAAGGATTTCCTGCCCAAAATTTTTTTTGATTGGGCATCCATACAAACAAATCGGCCGGAGATTGCGCTGTGCCTACGTTTAACAGCTCCACTATTTTGCCACCACCTAAATCAAGCTTCAGATTGCTGTTTTTGGGGATCACCAGGTCTGCCGGTCTGAAAACCGAGCTTTCAATGCCGCGCCCGGTGCCAAATAAAGTGGTCATGAAATCTTTAATACCATCATACTGTGCCGAAAGCCTTTGCTTTGCAAACTCATTTTGGATAATGATAGTTGCGGGCGGCAACAGGTAGTTGCTGAAGCAATGATCTCCGTGATCGCTGGTATTCACAGCAAAAATAATGGGCTTATCTGTTACCGACTTAATAAGCGCCACTTCCTGATCATAAAGGCGTTTACTCATCATTACTTCAATAAGTAAAACACCTTTATCGCCCACTATAAACCCACCTGTTGTAGCTTGGGGGATACCTTTACTTGTTTCGGTTTCGGCAGTGGTTGGGATAATGGCGTAAATATTATCGCCTATTTTATGCAGCCCCAGCGTTACTTTATTTGCATCCCAGATGGGCACTACTGGCGGCAGCGGCATTTGCGCAAAGGCAATTTGGCTTAGGCATAGCAGTATGCCGGCTATAGCCATTTTTAAGTTTAACTTTTTCATTGTATTGGTTTTAAAGTTGAATGTTGACCTGATGATTATTTTTGATAGCCGCCAAAGTATTTTACCGGCGACCAGGCAGGTATCACTTCGGGCATCGCGGGGCTTTCACCGGCGTATTTACCAGCCGCGTATACTATTTTCCCGTTAACCACTGTCATTAAGGATGTGATGTGTTTTACATCGTCGGGATTGACGGTGAAGTAATCGTTTGATAGGATAACCATATCGGCATACATACCTTTAACCAGTTTACCTTTAACATCCTGCTCACCAGAAAACCAGGCGCTGCCATTGGTATATAATTTTAGCGCGGTAAACTTATCCAGCACCTGGTCTTGCGGCCAAAACTGCATCCCTCCTATGGTTTTGCCGGTTAACAGCCAGTGAAGCGCCATCCAGGGGTTGTAAGTTGAAATGCGGGGTGCATCGGTACCCATGCCTACGGGGATACCCATAGCCAGCATCTTTTTAATAGGAGGAAGCTGGGTTGTGGGCTGACCATACATTTTGGTATAAAGTTCGCCCTGGTAATACATCCTGAACTGTACCGCTATGCCGCCGCCAAGCGCTTTAACACGAGCCAGTTCCGGATCGGTGATGGTTTCGGCGTGGTCAAAAAACCATCGCAAGCCGTTAAAGGGCATATCCTTGTTAACTTTTTCAAACACGTTGAGCATCCTGTCGATAGATTCGCCATAGGTAGCATGCAAACGGAATGGCCAGCGGTTTTTCACCAACAACCTGATCACCGGTTCCAGGTCTGTCTCCATTTCGGGCGATAGCACAATCCTTGGTTCCAGGAAATTTTCAAAATCAGCACCAGATGCTATCAGGTTTTCGCCCGCGCCTTCCATATTATAACCGTTGGCCATCAGCAAATGGTCGTTTTTATTAGGATAGGTTTGGCCTATCCATTTTTCATAATCGGCAAACTCTTTTCCTTTTTGCTGGGCAAATAAATAATACGCGGCACGTACGGTTAACTTACCGCTTTTGGCCAATGCTAATGAGGCCTGGTAATCAGCATCGTAATTTTGCGATCCACCGGCGGCATCAACCACACTGGTAATACCAAAGCTGTTGATCGCCCTGTAAAAATATTCCGAACTGTTGATCCTTTCTTCGGGAGTAAGCGTGCCTGTAAGCGCCAGCGTGCGGTAAATGGCCATGGGCGTTTCTTTGGCATATAGCAAACCCGTTGGTTTACCATCGCTATCCAGTTCTACCAGGCTGCCCGGGTAGTTGGTATTTTTATCGTACCCAAGTACTTCTATCCCCTTTTTATTAAGGAAAGCTTTACCGTACAGGTAGGTAATAAATACAGGTTTATCTGGTACGGCTGCGTTGATCTCGTCAATAGTGGGTTGCCTTTTTTCTTCAAACTGAAACTCGTTCCAGCCGCCTACTACTTTAACCCAGGCACCGGGCGGCGTACGCGCGGCCTGCTCTTTTAACATTTCCATAGCGCGTTTAAGCGTTTTCACACCATCCCAGCGCAACTCCATATTAAAATTAAGCCCTTCCCTAATGGCGTGCATATGGCTGTCATTTAAGCCGGGAACTACCGTTTTCCCATCGGCATCAACTAATTTGGTTGTGGCATTTTTATAGTTGTTTAAAATTTCCTGCGAATTACCTGTAGCCAGGATCAGCCCGTTTTGCATGGCTATGGCCTGTTTAAATTCGCCGGGCTTTGCCATGGTGGCAACTTTGGCGTTGTAAATAATCAGATCGGCCTTTTGCTGGGCAAATACTGCGGCCGGTAAAAACAGTAGTAGCAGCAAAGTTTTTTTAAGCAGTTGTACTGCCATAAGGGGTAAAGTTTTCATTGGTTTTATAGTTAAGATGGTTTAAAGCTTTTGTATCCAATTCAATATGTAATCGGCATTTTCCTGCCAGGTGGGCTGCCCCAATACAAAATGATTGCGTCCTTCAAATTCCTTGTAATCGGTTATGGATTGCTTATCTGTATATTTTTTGTAATTGGAGTAATTGAGCGATGCAGGTATAAAACGATCTGTACTACCGGCAATAAACAATAAGGGAGCGTGAGGGCGTTTAAAGTCGATTTTGGCGGCCGCCGTAGTTGCATCCCTTACCACCAATTTTGATTCGGGCACAAGCAGGTTGTAATAGGCTTCCTTTTGAGCGTCATAAGGCATGCCGTTAGTAAAAGCGTACTGCCACTCGGCAAAAGACATGAGGTAAGTTTTTTTGGCCGATGTAAAAAAGCCCAGTGCCGGCCACCCTGCTTTATAAAACGACCATTTAAAGGTAAAAACACCCTGCGGCTGCAATGAGTGGATGGCAATGCCAGCCGTAGCAAGGCTTTGCTGTAACAGCAGTTGAGTAATTAACCCACCCATAGAATGGCCTATGAGGATAGGTTTCTCTGGTAATTGTTTTACAATATCTGCGTAGTAAGCGGTTAGGTTGGCCAGGCGCTGGCTGGCTACATCGGCATCGGGATGCCTTTGGCGTAGTGTGCATGCAGGGGCATCTTTATGTGGCCAGGCAGGTGCAAGGGTTTGGTAGCCCCTTTGCTCAAAGTATGTTTTCCATTCGTCCCAGCAGGCACTGCTCACAAATGCACCAGTAATAAATACAATGGTTTTTGAATTTGTTGCTTTCATGATGATTGTCGATATTAATTCACGACGAACCATTTATGGCAAGCAACAAGCCATCATTACAAGTACCTAATAATCAATTAATTAAAATAAAACAATGAAAAATTATCGCTTTATATCGTTATAAAGTAGCGCGGGATAACGACATAAGGTAAAAAACACCACCAATAAACCACAACGATATACCGTTGCCAACATAGCGCGTGCAACGGCCGGCGGATGTTGCATTATTACCAACCAGAAGTTTTTTGAAACCAAACGGTTAGTAAGCAGGCTTTTTCTATCAAAATAGTAGTTAAAACTATACTTGGCTTGCTTTATGTAATGCCGCGTACTATATGAGGATAGTTTTAGCTATAGGGTTATTGCTTTGTTTACAGGTTACGGCATCCGCGCAGGTACTAAAAACCGATGCAGGTGCAGCGCGACTTAAGCTGCTATTAAATGCAAGTCATACCGACTCGCTTCATAAAAACTATCAATCGGCCATTCATCATTTTATTCAATACAGGCAACTAAAAGATTCCTTACTTAATATAACAAGCCAGGGGCAGATAAAAAAGCTAAAGCAACTGTATCAAACGGCCAAGAAGGATAATGAGATTACCGTCCGCGAAAAAAATATAGACCTGCTTACCGGCCAAAACAAACTGACAGATATTAACCTTAGTCAAACACGAGCTATCCGGACGATTATTTTTATTGTAGCGCTCATTACTGCCTTGCTGCTACCCATTGGTTATTTAAGCTTCCGGCTAAAAAAGCGGGCAAATGCGCGGTTACAGGAACAGGAAAAAGCCATCAACCAAAAGAATGAGGCCTTACAACAACTTGCCGCGCAAAAAGACAACCTGCTTGATGAAAAGGAACTGCTCATTAAAGAAATACATCACCGGGTTAAAAATAACCTGCAGGTGGTTATCAGTTTATTAAATACCCAATCGGCTTATCTTAATGATCCGCACGCCACATCGGCCATCAGGCAAAGTCAGCACCGTATGCAGTCCATATCGCTTATTCACCAAAAACTGTATCAATCAGAAAGCAGGGCGCTCATTAATATGAGAGAGTACACGCACGAGCTTATCCAGTACCTAAGACAGAGTTTTGACGACGCTGCCCGAATACATTTTAACATTGATATTGCCGATATCGAATTGGACGTACTTAAAGCAGTGCCCATAGGACTGATACTGAACGAAGCCATCAGCAACGCCATTAAACACGCCTTCCCGGCAGATGGCAGCGGCCGCATTGATATTGAGCTAAGCTGCGCGGGCGATCAACAATTAAATTTATCTGTTGCTGATAACGGTAAAGGCTTATCGCCTGGGTTTAATATAGATCTGTGCAAATCCCTCGGCATTAATTTAATGACCAGCATGTGCCGGCAACTGAACGGGCAGCTATCGGTAAAAAATAAAAATGGCGTAAGCATAGCCATCACTTTTGCCGGGGATACATCGTCATTTGACGAATTATCGTCATTTGACGATGTATTTAGCAGCACCACCTTATCCTAAATAAAATCAAATACCTAAAAATCAACAACTTAAATAAAATGAGCATTAATTGCGTCAATGCGGGATAAAAGTATGATCAATAAAAACAAAACGTATGCTTGTGCCCGTATCATGATGATAGCCTGCGTTATGTTGGTACAAAATATAACAGGCTTTGCACAAGCACCAAGCCCCGAATTATTAAAACAACAGTTAAAAAGCAGCCCGGCCGATACCCAAAAAGTTAACTTATTGCTAAAGCTAAGCGGCTATTATAACGGCATCGCGAAGCCCACACCTGCAGACCTGGGTAGTGCGATAAACTACGCCAACCAGGCCGGAAAACTAAGCACCTCGCTTATGTTTGCTAAAGGATTGGGCAATAGCTACATGCAATTAGCACATAGTTATGAGATTAAACAGGATAGCGCCAATTGCAAAGGCAATGTGTACAAAGCTATTGCTGTATTTTTAAAAAATAACCTTAAACGCGATGCGGCAGAATCATACTTAAAACTGGAAGAATACTACCAGTTTTTTAAGGGTACTGATTTTAATGTAAGGATAGCCTATTACGAACAGGCTTTGCCCCTGTTTAAACAAGCCGGCGCAACTGCGCGCCAGGCAGCAACGCTGGGCATTCTTGGTGATTTTTACCAGGTAAAGGGGCAGTATTCAAAATCATTAGAAGATTTACACCTGGCCTTAACGCTTTATAAATCCATCAACTACAATGATCTGGAAGGTTTGTATGATTTGCTGGGAACCGTATACAATGTTAGCGGCGATTTTAACCAGGCCGTAAAATATGGTTTACTGGGTATCAGGGAAGCCGAGCGGCTGAAAGACACCTCGATAAACTTATGCCCATTGTATAACCGGGTAGGCATGACCTATTATAAAATGAAGATATATGACAAGGCCTATGCATACTATAAGAAATCGTTGGCGGTAGCGCTTAAATACAAGGATACGTCAAGCATCATTAACGAAAATGTGAATTTATCAACTATATATACCGGTACGGGCAGACCGGCAGAATCTATCAGAATGCTTACTACGGCGTTTAAAAACTACCCCCCTCAGGATCTTTCATCTAAAGCTGCTTATTCGGTGGTTTTCCTTAAATCGTACTTTAGTCTTAAACAGTTTGATAATGCGCGACCCTACAGCCAAAAGCTGGAACAATATAGCGCCGGTATGGACCCAAACACGGGCCTTCAACAGGTTATTCACCAGGTGCTGAGCGATTATTATGTGGTTACATTGCAAGACGTACCCGCCCGCCGTGAACTGGCACAACTGCAACGGATTGCTACCGTACATCACAACAGGCTTGCCACGGCAAGCGCCTACCAGTTAGAGGCTCGTTTAGATTCGGCAGAGGGCAAGTATGCCGACGCTTTGAAAAGTTATAAAAAGTATGGAATAGTTAAAGATTCGGTATTTAATGAAACCCAAAGCAGGCAAATATCCCAGCTACAGGTGGAGTACGAAACGGAAAAGAAAGATCAATCGCTCAAAATAAAAGAAAATCGTATTCATTTATTATCCAATCAGGCCCGGTTACAGCAGGCAAACTTAAGGCAGGAAAAGCTTACACAACGCCTTACCATTTGCGCGGCTGTGTTACTGGCTATCTTGCTGGGTTTTACTATTAACGGTTATCGCCAAAAACAACGTACTAACCGCAAGCTGCAGGCTCAGCGCCTCGAAATTGAGGAAAAGAATAATTCCTTAATACAACTGGTACAGGAAAAAGACGGCTTGCTTGAAGAGAAAGAGTGGCTGATGAAGGAGATCCATCACCGGGTTAAAAACAATCTTCAAATTGTTATCAGCCTGCTAAACACTCAATCCACTTACCTCCATAATGATATTGCTTATAATGCCATCAGGGAAAGCCAGCACCGGATGCAATCTATCTCGTTAATACATCAAAAGCTTTATCAGTCAGAAAACCTGGCGCTGGTGGATATCAAATCGTACATCTGCGATTTGGTTGATTACCTTAAAGAAAGTTTTGATACTGGCACCCGCATAGAATTTGAAGCGGATATTGCCGCTATTGAACTGGATGTTACCCGCGCGGTGCCGCTGGGGCTTATCCTTAACGAAGCCATTACTAATGCTATTAAATATGCTTTCCCGGATGGTAGAAAGGGATATATCAACATTAGCCTTGGACCAGCTGATGAACACTCCTTTACTTTAAAGATACAGGATAACGGCATTGGCTTTCATAAACCAACAGATATTTCTAAAAGCAAATCATTAGGCATGAGTTTAATGCGTGGTTTAAGTAAACAATTGGGCGGAAGTCTTACAGTTGAAAGCCATGAAGGAACAAGCATTGAAGTAAATTTTGTTGATGAAAAGCTTTTAAAAGCAGTTTAAACCATTTGTTATGAATAAAAAGATTTTGATTGTAGAGGACGAGTTTATAGTTGCCAATGATTTATCGATCATGCTCGAAAATGCCGGCTATGATGTTTGTGGCATAGCCGATTCTGTAGATGAAGCAAAGGAGATGATAGATAAATATCAACCGCAACTGGTATTGCTGGATATTCACTTAAAAGGTCGTTTAACAGGTATCGATCTGGCCCGGCAACTAAGCGAGGCAAACATTGCCTTTGTTTACCTATCGGCTAACTCCAATCAAAAAATTTTAGAAGAGGCTAAGGCGACCAACCCTTACGGTTTTATGGTTAAACCCTTTAGGGAAAAGGACGTATTGGTAAGCCTGGACATTGCGCAATACCTGCATGAGCAAAACATGGCCGCGCGAAGAAACAGCGAATTATTACTGCAAGGCACCCTTACCGATCTGATGAGCGATGCCGCCCCATGGGAGCAAAAACTTTTGAAAATTGCCAAGCTGATGCAACCACATATCCCTTTTGATTATTTGGCCATTGGGATGAAAAACCTGGATAGTTTGCCTTACCATGGTCGCGGCTTTTTGCGCCTGGGTTTTAATGAGTACCAGGTAATAGGGTTTGACGAGTTGCTTAACATAAGCGGTTTAAAAAAAGCTGATCTGTTAAAGGTACAGGAACCAGCCGCTGGGGATCATGAAACAGGAATATATATCGATGCCGCCTTTAGCGCTATTTGCCGCCAAAATGCCGAAAAAAACCTGGTGGCCCGGATGTTTAATATGACTGCCAACCTGGTTATTTACATTCCCGTACCGGGGCATACAGGCTTTACCTTTTCATTTTACAACCGTAAAAGTGATGCCTATAACAGCCGCCATTTAGCATTAGCTAAACGACTGCAAAAAAGTTTAGCACCCGTAATTGACGGGATATTGACTAACCCGGCAGCCCTCCCCGAACCTGCTAAAGAACAACCTTTAACACAGCAACAGCAGCAGAAAAAACCGGCAGAAAAACCTGGCTTTGATGGCATTATAGGTAGCAGCCATTTATTGCTTACCGCGCTTGACCACCTGGCATTGGTGGCCCCCATGGAAACTTCGGTATTAATTTTAGGAGAAAGCGGAACTGGTAAAGAACGGTTTGCTAAATCGATACATAACCTATCGGCGCGAAAAAACAAGCAAATAGTGGTAGTAAACTGCGCCGCTTTACCCAGCCAGCTGATAGAATCAGAACTATTTGGACACGAAAAAGGAGCCTTTACAGGGGCGGTTGACCGGCGGATTGGAAAATTTGAACAGGCCAATGGCGGTACTATTTTTTTAGATGAAATAGGCGAGCTGCCCCTGGAATCACAGGCGAAACTTTTAAGGGTTTTACAGGAAAAGGAAGTGGAACGACTGGGCGGCCGCGAAACCTTAAAGGTTGATGTTAGAGTAATTGCCGCAACAAATTGTAACCTGGAGAAGGAAGTAGCCGCCGGTAAATTTCGCCTTGATTTGTATTATCGCTTAAACATATTCCCTATTTTGCTACCCGCCCTACGCGATAGAAAGGAAGACCTACCGGTACTTGCCAACTATTTTGCAAAAAAATATGGCGAAAAGGCCGGCAAACCCGGTATGACGTTTTCTGCCCAGGCTTTAAATGACCTTGATAGCTACCACTGGCCCGGCAACGTGCGCGAGTTGGAACATATGGTAGAACGCAGCGTGCTGTTAAGCAAAGGTACTCTGATAGACCGGGTTTCCATCGCCAACAAATTAACCCCAACTGAAAGCGTTGTTACCGAACCTACGCAAGTAAAATCAATAGACGATAACGAACGCGATTACATTTTATCTGTACTTAAAAAGTGTAATGGCCGTATTTCGGGTCCCGGTGGCGCTGCCGAATTACTGGATGTGCCTTCAACAACGCTCAACTCCAAAATGAAACGTTTGGGAATTACCCGTAAACACGTGTCCGGCATTTAGCAAAATTGGCTATTTTTTCCCTTAAGTATAATTCGTTACCCGGTTTAGGCATCGATAGTGATCAGGCTGCCTGAAAGTTTAGCATAAAACCCCTATCAACAGCAGTAGATCAGTCATTTACAGACATTTTATCTGCTTTAACTCTTCAAATTATTGGCACATGTATGGGTTACGTCAAACAACGCTATATCATAAAAACCAGTCGCCAAATTCCGAAATCAAGTATCCAAGCCACAGCAAAAACCAAACAAAAAACTCATTATCAATAACTTACAATACAGGCCTATAAATAGCTAATGTAAAGGCATAAACAATCAAATTATTGATAAGCCTTTTAATCATTTGTTATGAAAACCTTTAGTACAATAATCCTCTTCCTGGTATGTTACTCTTGCTTTGCGCAGGAAAACTCCTTTAAGCAATTGAGGTACGATGAAAACTATACATACCTGGCCAAAGACACAGCGGCCAACTGGTACAATAGTTTAAAATTTAAGCCTGTATCGGCCGATAAAAAAACTTATTTCAGTTTTGGCGGCGAGGTGCGCTACCAGTATTTCCATTTTGAAAACCAGGATTGGGGCGCGGCCCCGGTTGATAAAGATGGCTTTATATTAACCCGTTACCTTGGTCATGTTGATTTTCATGCAGGTAGCCACTTCCGCGCCTTTGTGCAGCTGCAAAGCAGTTTGGCAAACAGCGAGGCAGAAACACCCTCGCCGGTTGATGAAAATCCGCTTGACCTGCACCAGGCATTTTTTGACTTATCAGAACCCTTAAAAAACGGAGGTAACATTACCTTAAGACTGGGCAGGCAGGAACTTTCCTATGGTTCACAACGCCTGGTAGCCGTACGCGAGGCACCAAACAACCGGCAGGCTTTTGACGCCGCTAAGCTGATGTACACCCGTCAAAACATTAAATTAGATTTCTTTTATTCGCACTACGTACAAGCCAAACCCGGCATTTTTGATGATGGATTTAACAGTAATACCCGGTTTTGGGGCAGCTATGTGGCGGTTACCAAAGTACCCGTGATACAAAATTTTGATGTTTACTACTTCGGTATATTAAAAAAGACCGCTGTTTTTGATGAGGGAAAAGGACGCGAAATGCGCCACTCTGTTGGCGCCCGCGTTTGGGAAACCACGCATACCTGGCAATATGATATTGAGGGGCTTTACCAGTTTGGCAGGTTTAAACAGGACCAAATTTCGGCCTGGACTATGTCGTCAAATGTTGCTTATACTTTTGCCGAAACAAAATTAAAACCGCAGGTTGGGTTAAAAACAGAAGCCATAAGCGGCGATAAAAATTATGGTGATGGCAGGCTTAATACTTTTAACCCGCTGTTTCCTAAAGGAGCCTATTTTGGGTTGGCAGCGTTGATAGGCCCTTCAAATTTATTTGATGTGCATCCATATGTTCAGCTCGCCCTAACTAAAAAGCTGCTGCTATCTGAAGATTATGACTTATTTTGGCGCATGAGCCGTAACGATGGGCTTTATGCCGTAAGCGGTAAAATGTTATACTCCGGCAAAAGCGGCACGTCAAAACAAATTGGTAAACAGTTGGGTACAGCACTGGAGTATGCGCCCAATAAATTTCTGTATTTTAGGGAGGAGTTAACCTGGTTTACCGCCGGCGATTTTTTAAAGGAGGCCGGTCCGGGTAAAGATATCCTGATGCTGGGCAGCACCATCACCTTAAAATTTTAAGTGGTTTAAAACTAATATCATGGAAACAGAAAAACTGATCAGGAACACCACTTTATTACTTTGTTTTGTAGCCGGCTATTGTGATACATTGACCTTTGTTGCCGCCGGCGAAATATTTTCTGCCCATGTTACGGGCAACTTTATTGTGTTTGCCTATGATCTTATCAAACATACCGATACAAAGGCATGGCAAAAATTGCTCACCTTTCCGGTTTTTATAATGGCTATTATGCTGAGCGGCCGCATAGCAAAAAGGTGGAGCAATATGTACACCCTGCTCCTATTGGAAGCTTTGCTGCTGCTCGTTAGCGGCCTTATCGCCCTAGCATTGCATCCCGTAAATGTAACCAGCTGGATTGTACAATTAATTGTTTTACTGATTGTTGCGGCAATGGCGTTTCAAAATACCTTTGGCAAATTATATGGCAAAGCTACCTATGGCATCACCACGGTAATGACAGGCAACGTAACCCAGTTTTCGCTTGATCTGGTTGCCTGCATTACCAATAAAACGGCAGACGCCGCTATATGGGCAAGTTTAAAAAAACAGACTACGCTTATAGTTGGATTTTTAGTGGGATGCCTTGCAGGGGCGTTAATGGGCAAGCAAATTGGTTTAACGGCCATATTACTGCCTGCCGCAATGATGTTGGTTTGGCTTGGTGTCGATAAAATTGTGGCTGCTAAAACAGCAACTTTAAAGGGCTAAGCTCCAAAATCTTTGCGGATGCCCAACTTTTTCATTTTAGAATTAAGTGTAGTTGGCGGGATGTTGAGCAGGCTTGCCGCACCGCCTTCGCCCCATATTTTGCCGTTGCATTTTTTCAGGGCGGCTAATATGTGCGCGCGTTCGCCTTCGCTCATGGTGGTAACAGCCGGGCCGGCAGGTTCTGAATATGCTACCTGGGCTACAGATGTTGGCAATTGCATACTGGTTATCATATCATCGCGTGTAAGCAGTACGTTACGCTCTACCAGGTTTTCCAGCTCGCGTATGTTGCCGGGCCAATGATAATTTAGCATACTATCCAAAACCTGCGGTGCTATTCCCTTTACATTTTTACCCGTTTTACGGCTATAGATGTTTAAGAAATGTAGGGCCAGGTCGGCAATATCTTCCTTCCTTTCGCGTAGCGGTGGCATCACTATCGGGAATACGTTAATACGATAAAACAAGTCGAGCCGGAAACGGCCATCGGCCACTTCTTTATCTAAATTCCTGTTGGTGGCGGCAATAATGCGTACATCTGTTTTAATGGTTACCCTGCCGCCTATGCGTTCAATTTCTTTTTCCTGTAACACCCTAAGCAATTTCGATTGCGATTCCAGCGGCAACTCGCCAATCTCATCCAAAAAAATGGTGCCGGTATGCGCCTGCTCAAAACGACCGATCTTTTTTTCGTGCGCGCCGGTAAACGCGCCTTTTTCATGCCCAAACAGTTCAGAGTCAATGAGCGAGGCAGGCATGGCCGCGCAATTGATACGCACAAACGGCTTATCCTTACGTAACGACAGGGAATGAATACGCTCGGCTATTTTTTCTTTCCCGGTACCGCTCTCACCCAATATCAACACCGATGAATCGGCCCTTGACACCTGTATCACGTTATCAAAAACGGTTAATAATAAATGGCTGCTGCCAATAATGCCGCTAAATGGGTTAGGTTGCTCAATTGGTTTTATGGGTTGCTTTACAGAATAGTTGTGCAGCGTATTAACCATTGGGTTATTTTGCAGCTGCAAAATACTTTCCATAAAGCTGGTTAACAGCTGCTGCAACCGGTTGCAAAGCACCAGGTGATCTGCCTGGTAAGCATCCGTACGGCGACTGTAAAAATTAAAATAAACAGTTTTGCCCCCCCGCAAACATATAGGTAATGATAAGTGCGATTTTAAGTTATAAGTATCGACAAACAGCTTTTTAAGCGATGGCTGGCGTAATAAAACATTCAGTTCGTTTTCATCGTACCAGGTGGCCATCACCTCGGCAGTATCATTTGCCTTAAGCTGCGCAAGTTCATGTGATTTTAAATTGGTGATAACCATCAGCTCAGCCGGACCTATCAATTGATATTCATCAAAACCTATCCTTGAAAACGCTATTTCGTAAAACTCAACATTACTATCCTGCTTTGCCCCTACCGATAAAAACTCAAAAGGGATATAAGGCTGCAGTGTTTTACCCATTTGCAGTATTTTTTGCTCCCAGCTAATACCCGATGCCAGTATTTCGGCCATCTTTTTCTGCAATACGGCGTTTTGCTTTAAGCCCGCCTCCAGGTTATTTTCATGCCGGTAAACCGCGATATCAAGCGCTATAAGTACATCCTTTTCCCTAAACGGCTTAATTACAAAACCATAGGGATTGGTTACTTTGGCTGCCTCCAGCACTTTTTGATTGGAGTTTGCTGATATGTAAATAAATGGAATATTTTTTTCTGTTAACCGGTGCGCCAGGTCAATCCCGGTGAGTTTTCCTTTAAGGTAAATATCAAGCAGTACAAATTCGGGTTCAAACTGGGCCAACATGTCCAATGCTTCCTGCACACTATCGGCAATGGCGCAAACCTCATAACCGGCGGTTTTGAGGATGTTGCTTAGTACATCTGCAATAATAAATTCGTCCTCAACTATCAGGATTTTCTTTTTATACATCAATCGCTAATTTAGTGTTAATTCCGCTTTTACAGTTTTACTATTCCACATTTGTTTGACAGGTAATTCAGGCATAATACAAGTGTTTTCATAAATCCGGCCATTGTAACATTAAAATGTAAATGATGCCGATAATGCCTGTTATTCTTACAGATGGACTATCCTACACATCTTCGCGTCTAACACAAAAATTTCAAACAACGATATAACGTAGTGGCGCAACGATATATCGTTGCGCCACTACGCATGCTTTACAAAAAATTAAAATTGCTTCAAGGGTAAGCGCTATCGCTTTTGAGTTGAACCGGCGATAAATCCCAATACTATTTTTGAGGGAATAGCTATACTAACGGCGCGACTATACCTGCCGATATTGATCCCATAAAAATGCCCGGCCGAATCAAATACCGGTCCGCCGCATTTTTGAGGAGTAAGCCTGGAATCATGGGCAAACACTTCTTTAAAGCCATCTCTTCTGCCGCTTTTACCGCCTGCAAATAATTCGGCAGGGTGGTTAAAGTGAACTACGGGCACAATGCCCAGCGTTATTGTTTTGGTAAATGAAGTTCCAGCCCTTTTTATTTTCAAAGTGAGGGTATCACCGGGCCAATGATTTTGCAATTCGGCTTTAAATTCACCCGCGGTATGTATTGCAACGGTATTTATTTCCGCAACCTCATCTTTTGCAAGTATTCCGTTTTTAGCCGCCGGCGAATTGGGCTTTATCCACAACGCCGATGCCGGAGCACTATTATCACCAACAAATATGCCCAGGTACCCTGCGTTGGTCACTTTTGGCAGTGCGAATAATTTGCTACCAAGTGTGCCGTTAACGTCAGCTGTATCGGGTTGGGGCGAACGCAAAAAAGTACCGGCTACTAAATCCAACGTAGCATCCTTGATAATATTTTCATAGTTTATGCCACCCTTAATGTCTGAAACAGGGGCCAACAGCACCAGGTCATTTTCCTTATCCCGGGAAATAATTGTTACTGCGATGTTTTTTTCACCCATAGTAACCGTTGCCGTATCTCCCACCATTGAGCTTTTACTCACAATAACGTGGTGGCCGCTAACCTTCTTCAACTTGAATTGATCTACCAGGAAAACCGTCCCTAACACCTGCTGTTTAATGCCATTAATACTGCTGTTAACAGTTATGGAAACGTCATTTAATTTTAACGGAGTAATTGCAACCGGATCATTGAAAATGTTGCGACCGGCAGAAGACGGAACAGCTACCGGGTCACTATCTGGCAATGAAGTATAAACCGTAGGTTTAATTATACTTTTCCAATATTTTTTGTACAAATCAACAGGTACATCGTAATTATCATCTTCGGGCACTTCAATAGCACTGTGCAACCCGATAACCTTACCCCGGATATCAAACAACGGCCCTCCCGAATCACCGGGTTCCATCATACAGGTCGACGTAATAAATCCCCGGCTGTTCTTCGCCTCGGTTACCTTGCCAAACCGTACCGTTGGCTTATCCTGGTTTAAACTTTCGGGATAGGCAATACTGATTAATGGTTCAGATGCCACCAGTGCCGCTGAACTTCCCATATCCGCGTAAGGCCAATCGCCTTTGGTAATAATTTTCATCATGGCTACATCAGGGCGGGTTTTATCGGTAGCCAACTCAATTTTGCCCAGGGCTACCGCAATTGCTTCCCGCCCATCCGGGAACATTACTTTGTAGGTAAGGCCAGGCCAGGTAACGTGCGCGGCGGTTAATATATGGTGATCCCCATCCACTACCACCCCGCTAAACTGGCCACCGGTGCGCTTATTGGCCGATGTATCATAGGCCCACATACGTACGCAGGCAGGGTAAGCTTTTTGAATACCAACTTTTAGCGCCTCGTCCCTTTTATTCGGTTTGTTTTGCTGGGCGTAGGCGCATTGTATCAGCAAGGCGCTTACCAGGAAAACGAAATGAAATTTCTTCATTAGTTGTTTATGAAAATACATATTATAAAACCCAGGCTATATAACCGCCAAAGCAAATTCATGATAAGCTTTTAGCCATTATATAGCCTGGGTTTTAATTTAGTTTTTAAATGTTTCGGCCAGCTTTTTAATCAGGTCATCGCCTTTAAGGTTTATACCTATCACTTTGCCATCTTTATCAAGCAAGTAGTTTTGCGGCACTGCCCTTACTCCATACAATTGGCCAACAGCATTATTCCAGCCTTTTAAATCAGACACATGGGTCCAGGTTAGGTTATCGGCAGCAATTGCATTTGCCCATTTAGCATGGTCGCTATCAAGCGATACCGAAATGATTTCGAAACCTTTGTCTTTATAAATCTTATATTGATCTACCAGGTTAGGGTTTTCTGCCCTGCATGGCGAACACCAGCTTGCCCAAAAATCAACCAATACATATTTGCCTTTGTAACTGGCTAAAGAAACCGGTTTGCCATTGACATCATTTTGGGTAAATGCAGGTGCCTGCGCGCCAATCACAATATTTTCCATAGCCTCAATGCGCTGTTTTAGCTCTTTACCTGCATCTGTTTGCTGGTATTCTTTTTTTAAGGCGTTAAAAATCGGGAACACCTGTTTAGGATCGAACTTGTTGCCAATACCCTCAGATAAACCTACCAAACCGAAGTATGAATCTGGGTGATCTTTGGCAAACTGAATTTGTTTGGCAGCATGATCATCCATTTTTTTGTGATACCTATCGCCTACTTCTTTTATAAAATCCTGGTCGTTTTGTAACTCGGGCGTACTGCTGATCTCAGCATTGGCTTCCTTAGCAAACTGCATTACCGTGCCTCCGGTAGCTTTTACAAAAGCCTGATACTCGTCATAAACTTTTGAGCCGGTAAAAACAGCGTTTGATAAAGAGTCTTTAGAGGTGATATCTATAGTTTCTTTACCAAAGTAAATATAAATCACATCCGCGTTGGGTGTGTAAATAGCCCTGTCTTTACCGCTGCCATCATGAGAAAGCGCCATACGTGCTGTGGCGTAGCCAGAGTTACGGCCGGTAAATTTAAAAGTACCGTTAATCACCACGGCCGAATCAATGTGATTTGCACCATTATCCATATTATCCATAAAATCAAGGTAGGCCTTGGCGGGCGCGTTGAGTTTACCAATATGACCGGTAATGGTAAAATTATTAGTTGTTTGTGCCGATGCCAGGCAAGGTGCCAGGGCGGTAAGCATAATAGCAAGTGCTTTTTTCATTTGTATTTGTTTTAAGTAATTGGTAACCATAATTTAAAAAACTAATGGCGGCCGCCAACGCTTTCCGTCGGCGATGTAACTACCCCACCGAAACTATCGTCGGGAGCTTTTTTGACGGCCTTCCAAAAGCTAACTATAACTGATATTAAGTTTTCAATAAGGGTATTTTATAGCAGGAAAATCCTCCTGCGCGTTTTTGAGCTCTTGCTCCCACTCCATGCTCCAACCAAAGGCCAGGGTAGCTTGCGCTTTTAAGTTTACACCTGTAGCACCACTCCAAAAATGAATAAACTCGCCCCAGTTTAAATCGCGGGTATACTGGTATCCTATGGCATTTTTCTTTTTCGGAAAATTGGCCGCCAGTAACTGAAAATACTTGCTCAACACTGCTGCATGCCCATATTTTGAATAAATAGGATAAAACCAGTTTTTGAACCACTGCGTGTTGGCACGCGGAAAATTGTCTGTTTGCGATTGCATTTGCGTAAACACCCGGCCTGCTTCATCCTGCATGCCCACGTTCATGAGTACATCGTAGATGTATATTTCCATAAATTTACTATCTCCCCAAAGCACATCAGATGGTGAACCTTGTACGCCGTTGTTGGCACCGCAAACTATGTGACCGGTTTCGTGTACCGGAATACCAATGATTTGCCCGGTCGGGGTCGACCAATCGCCTAACCCGCAGTCAATGGCGTTGCGGTAATCATGGCTGGCATCAAAGTACGATGCCGGGTGCCCGCCGCCCAAAGGATCGTCAAACGGAGTTACTATTCCATGCAACACCACGTATAAACGTGATGAATCGCCAAAGGCACCATAAGTTTTCTTGGCGTACTGCCATACTTTCGACATGGTTTTGTACGGCCAGGTAACCGTCGTATCCATATTGGGATCGTAGTATATGGCATCATCGGCATCATAGTACATTCTTTTTAACAGGTAAACATGCGGACCTCCCCAGTGCTCCTGCCAGGTTTTTGGCGGTGGCCCACCATAGGTTATGCCCTTAGGTTGGTTTAAATCTTTTTTGCAGGCACTTAATAGCACAAGGCAGGCCATGCATATTAAAATGCTTAATTTATTAATGGCTTTCATTATTATAATTTCTTGTTGTTAAAAAATCTAATAGGTGTATTTCACATTAGGAAAATCCTTTTGCGCCTGCCTGAATTGCTGTTCCCACTCATCAGTCCAACCAAAGGCAAAAGTTGCCTGGGCTTTCATATTATCGCCGGTTGCGCCACTCCAAAAATGAACAAACTCGCCCCAATTTAAATTTTGCGTATACTCTGCTCCGTGCGGGTTTGGCATTTTAGGATAGTTGGCTGCCAGTAGCTTAAAGTATTTACTAAGTACCGCCGCATGGCCATATTTAGAATAAATGGGGTAAAACCAATTTTTAAACCATTGCGAACCCGCGCGTGGAAAGGTATCAACCTGGGCCTTAAGCTGGTCATAAACCCTTGCGGCTTCATCCTGCCGGCCAATGTTCATGAGCACATCGTAGTTGTATATCTCCATAAACTTACTATCGCCCCATAGCACATCAGAGGGAGAGCCTTTTACGCCGTTATTGGCGCCACAAACTATATGACCTGTTTCATGAATGGGGATACCAATTTGCTGGCCGGTAGGGTATTTCCAATCATCCAGGCCGCAGTCAATGGCGTTACGATAATCGTGGCTTTCATCAAAATATGATGCCGGGTGCCCACCACCAAGTACTTCTTCAAAAGGAGTTGATATCCCGTGCATTACCACGTACAACCTTGCCGAATCGCCAAAGGCACCATATGTTTTTTTAACGTACTTCCAGGTATCAGACATGGTTTTGAACGGCCAGGTTACTGTTCTATCCATCGATGGGTCATAGTATACAGCTACATCACTATCAAAATACACCCGGTTAAGTAAAAATGTATGCGGACCGCCCCAATGTTCCTGCCAGGTTTTAGGAGGCGAGCCCGGCGGGTCGTTAGGTACTATCGTGGCTGTTTGTTTATTTTTTTTACATGAACCGGCCAAAAAAAGCAAAAGCAAGCCCGAAACACAGCATATGTTCTTTAAAAATTTCATGATTTTAATTTTTTGTTTACTTAATTACAATATCTACCGGCGAGCCAGGGATGCCATCAAGCTGTTTAACAATAACACCATTTTTACCTACGCTAACATCAAGGGTATACAGGCTTCCCGGTACTCCGGCGGTAAGCGTATTGCCATCGGCGCTTAGCTTTATCATGCTTACTTTTTTGCCGCCCATGTTGGCGTCAAGGGTGCGCAGATCCTGATTTAAAGGGTTGTAGCGGTATATTTTATCATCTGATGTAAAGTAGAAGATATCAACCGCCGATTTTTGCCATTTGGTATCGGCCTTTACATAACTTTCGCCTTTAAACTCGCGCTTGTAATAGGTTTCTATAGCACGCTGCGAGTAATCATCCATATCGATGTAAAATGAATGCTCATATATCTTCCCATCCGTATCCCTGAAATAAGCATAAGACTGGCCTGGCTGAGCCTGCATAAACACAATATCGCTCATCCCGGTATTAAGCGGATTAAAGCCTTTACCTTTAACCGTATAGTCGGCCCCCATATAATTACCGCCACCGTCGAAAGAAACGAAGGCTTTGGTTGCCAAATCAAACCCAAAGAAGTAACCAGGCGTGCGGGTAAAAAACTGCGAGAGCGTATAGGTACCCGATTGCGGGTTTGAAAACTTCCCAAAATCTGGCGCAAACGGAGCCGTAGACGTGATTGACAAGTACAGCTTATTGTTGATGACCCCTGTTGGTACCCCCATAGAAGCCTCAAAGCTTTGTGGCGTAATAGTAGCAGGGGCAACAAAAAATTGCTCGTTAAAGTACCTTTTCCTAAGCATGGTATTACCATCAATAATCACGCTGTTTTTAGTGGGGTCCTGGCAAATAACCCAGTAATCTTCGGCTGTGCCGGCTTGGTAAGCCAGGGGCTTTGCAAATAGTTGAACAGGGTTATTAGGCAAATTCTCTTCCATCAGCGAAAAATAAAGGTTGCTCAGCACAGACCTATCCGGTTTAACAAAAGATAGTTTGGTAACTCCATTATCAACACTTAACACCGTTATGCCGGTAGAAAATTGCGTATTACCCTGAATTTTAAACGGGAAAAAGTATTTGATACCATTACGTTTATCCGTAACCGTTAATTTGGCATTACGTAGCTTTGGTGGTAGTTTATACACTATAGCAAGCGGGTACCCGGTATACGTATCGGTGCGGGCATCCTCATCAACGTAAATATCCCATTGATAAGAAAGATCTTTGAGGTAATCGGCCCCATCAAACTGTATGTATGGCTCAAGCCTTAGGGTATCGCCAACAAGCGCGTTAAAAGTGCCGTTGGTAAAATTTACCACAATAGGCTCCGATGGCGGGTTATACTTATAGTTGCCCAAATCTTTTTTGCATGCGCAAAAAAACAAGGCAATTACCATAGGTATATATAATATTTTGTACTTCATTGCTTTTTAATTATTGGTTATATCAGTATCTGATTTTTGTTCTCATCCATGAAAACGAGCTGCTTAACTGTTGGGAAGTATTTGAGCCAGAACTTTTTATTTGGCGATGCCTGATTGTAAAAATCATAATCGCCGGTATTATCGTTGCGTGGCGTAAGTACAAATCCCTTGCTGGGGTTTTGCTTAATCCAATTAAAAGGATCAATCAAAAACTCGTGCATGTTGTTGATGTAGTACAAATCGCGGGGGATATACAGGTAAAAATTAGGATCGATCTGCGGATTAAGCTGCACCAGATCTGTAGTACCCGATGATATTAAAAACAGTTGATGTTTAACCCTGCTATAACCGCCCAACTGCCCCCAATATGGCCACCAGGCCGGTTCTTCTAACCGGTTTGAAAAAACAATTTGTTTGGAACGTATATCCAGCGGCAGGTTCGACGAAAAATCTGTGCCGCCAGAAACCTCGATAGTTAGCTTTACCGAATAGTTGGCCAAACCTGTATCCGAATTTAAAATAATAACGGGTACATGTATAGTTCCCGAATCGGCGGGCATGGTATATGAGGGTTTCAAAGGCTGATAATGTAACGTACGCACAGCCGAAGAATTGGCAGCATCAACACTTAAAACAAAACTACGGGCATGATTTGCCCTGTTACCAGATATTTTCACAGGCACCCAAACGGTATCCTGGTTTAGGGTTGGGTTGTAGGCAAACGAGTATAAAACGCTGTCGGTACTGGCATAACCCAGGTAAATATTATCCTTACCATCGGGTGCGCTATAAGTGGTTAAAGCTTCTTTTTTACAACTGGCCAGGGCCGCGCAAATAAGAAAGGCAAATAATAATTTTCTTTTCATATCTGTTACTTTTAGTTGGTTCGGTAAGCCAGTTCGTCCTGCGGCAGCGGGAACATGAACACATTATTTGATGGCTGTATATTTTGCGTTGATGACACCACAATTGCATGATTTAAGCGCTTATACATGTAAAATATCTGGTTTTCGGCATAAAACTCTTTGCGGGCCTCGGCAAGCAACAAGTTGATAAATTCATCTTTGCCGGGTACATCTACAAGGGTATTACCTATTCCGCGTTTTGCCCTTATGGTATTGTAATAACCAATTGCCTTAACCGGATCGGTATCATAACTCGCTTCGGCAGCTATATAATACATTTCACTTAGGCGGATGGCCGGGGCAACCAGCGGATGCAGATTAGGTTCGGGATCAAGGTTGGTAATGTATTTTTGCAAAATGGCCCTGTTCGGTCCACCGGTTGTGGCAGCAGTTGATAAAAACCATTGTTTATAGCGCCAATCTTCGGCACCATCCTGCCCTACCTCGTAAATATCATTCACCTGGTCAACAGTGCCACTGTAAAGCGGATTGCTTACTGTGTACAGGCTTTGCAGTTGGCTGTTTATTGCTTTGGTGTTAATATACCAGGCGGCAATTAACTCTTTATAAAAAATCCTGTCCTTTTTTTGAATGTCACTGTTAAAAAAATCGTCCTGATCTGTAAACGGAAACCTTTTGGCATTGATAACTTCCAAAGCGCTGGCAAGGCTGTTAACCTGGTCGCTTTTGTACAGGTAAACCCGGGCCAGCTCGCCACAAACCGCGTAGTAGTTAAGCCGATGGCGGCGGTTTTGTAAAAACAGATCGTTACTGGAGGTTTCGGTACTGCCTACTGTTGATGGGTAGCCAATTACATAAGCCGATGAAATGATAGGATCAGACATGAGCAGGGTTTTAGCCGCGGTTAAATCGGCAATAATTTTGGTAATCGCATCCGCGGTGGTAGAGAACGGGGTACTGGTTACGCCTACTGTAGTAACATACGGGATAGCCTTGATATTGGGACCTACCTTATATGAAGGACCAAACATGCGCAGGATATCAAAATGCAGATAAGCCCTCAAAGCCAGGGTCTCGCCTTTAATCAACTGGTAATCCTTATCGGCAAATAATCCTTTTTTAGCATCTATAGCAGCCAAAATATAATTACAATTGGCTATAGCACGATAGGCAGCCGACCAGGTATTATTGTTTTTTGCCACCACGCTTGTAAGCGCGTAATTGAAATTGGCGGTTGATTGCAATATCACATCATTAAACTGGTAATTTTGCGATAGAATATCGTTAGTAAAGGTTAAATCGCCACCATATAATGAAGGGGAGGCACAAAGGGTATAAACGCCGTTTAAAGCTTCCCTGAAACCTTGCTCGGTTGTAAAAAGATCTGATTCATTTATTTGCGACTGCGGCTTAACATCTAAAAACTTTTTGCATGATGTAAGCAACATGATAACCACAATGGTGTATAAATATTTTTTCATGTTAGTCATTATTAAAATGTGGCTTGTATTGAACATGTTAAACTGCGGGCATAAGGATAGGTTATGCCACGTTCTGTTTCGATGCTTGATGTGTGGAAAACATCATTAACTGTAAGGCTGGCTCTAACCATTTGCATACCCAACCTTTTAGCCAAACTTTTTTTGATATCGTAAGATAGGGTTACAGCCGGCAGATCTATGGTATTTTCCTTTTGCACAAAGCGCGATGTAGCGTAAGAGGTGCCCAAATCCGCAATGTTTTTATACAAAGCTACATCGCCGGGCTTTTGCCACCTTTGTGAAAGCGCGCGGCTATCTACGTTAAATCTTGGATCGGCATTTTCAACCCTGTCAATCAAAGTTTGATTAAACTGCTGTCCACCAAACCTGTAGTGAAAGGTAAAACTCAGATACAATTGCTTGTAGGATATATTACTACCCAGGTACCCCTCTATCTTCGGTTCCGAATCGCCGATGGGCTGCGTATCTGCAATATCATAAGTGTAGGTTAATGATCCATCCTTTTTTACCAGGATTTCTTTACCATTTTCCGGATCGATACCTAATGATTTTACGCCCCAGATAGTATTGATGGATTGACCTTCGGCAAAGCGTAGCAACGGGGTACCCTGAGCATCGTTGGCAGCATTTGACTGGTAATCATCAACACTTTGATTATAAGCTTTTAAAGCGTTGGATATTTTAACTATTTTATTGGTATTGTGCGATAAGTTACCGGTGATATTAATGTTCAAATCTTTTGACCGGTAAGCGTTAGCGGTTAAGTAAAGTTCATAACCACGGTTACCCATATCGCCCAGGTTGGCTTTATAAGTGTTGTAGCCTGTTGATGGCGCTATGTTGATATCCGATAACAAACCATTGGTAAGCTTGTAATAATAATGAGGATTAAGTAAAAGGCGATCTTTGAAAAACCCAAGCTCCAGCGATAGATCGTAGTTTTTTGTTTTTTGCCATTTAAGGTCGGCGTTACCGTAGCCGTTAACAGTTGCACCTACCCCTGTTGAATACCAGTTGGATGTTTGGTAAGTGTAGGTAGTATTTGAAAGCGATGGCGGAAAATCAACTGAGCCGGTAATACCTGTAGACGCGGTAATTTTTAACCTTGAAATTGACGGGAAATTGTTTTTGATAAAATCTTCATAATGCATGTTCCAGCCTATACCAGTTGCCCAAAAAGGAGCGAAACGCTTATTTGAACCGAAAGCCGATGAGCCATCAATACGATAAGTTGCATCAAGTAAATATTTGTTTTTATAAGCATAGCTACCATTAAAAAAGGTGCCTATCAGCCTGCTTGCTGCTTCATCACCGTTAGGTGCCGAATCTGGCGTGTAGGTGCGGGCAAAGCCAATGTTGGTAAATCTATCGTTTGAAAAGCCACGGGCCTCAAATCCCTTATAGCTTGATGTTGCCGAGGTAATGTTTGAACCTAATGCCGCGTTGACGGAATGATCACCAAGTTGCGCGTTATACACAAACCTTAAATTACCATCAAGGTTTAAAGAATTATTAACCGTATAATCATAACTCCCCCGGTTTTGAATATCAGCAGTAGGGCCGTAAAAGAACGTATTACTCAATGGCGATACAAATACATCTGATGTGCCTTTAGTATCGGTAACACTCATTAAACCTATCAACCGCAAGCCTTTAAAAATTTTCCAATCGATTGAGATATTATCCAAAAGCTCCAGGTATGCCGACTTGTTAAAATTACCCAAACTGGCTTCAAACAAAGGATTGTAAACCGGTTCATTTCTATACTGCCCGTTTACCGGATCATTATAATGGGTATCCACAACCCAATTAGCTATCTCCCTGATGTAGTTACCATTTGCATCCTTTATAGGGTAGTAAGGGTTCATACTTACGTAGGTAGAAAAATCGCCATATTTTGATACAGTGGAGTTAACCTGGCTAACTGTAACCTCGTTTTTGATTAACACATTACGACTGGGATTATAAAAGAAACTCATGCCGCCGGTATACTGGTTGCGCGATGAACCTTTCATTACTCCCGGATTGGTTTGATACCTTAAATCAATACCATATCTAAAAGTAGAATCGCCCCCCTCGGCATATAACGAATGCTTATGCCCATAAGAGTTGATAAGGGGTTGCGATAGCCAATATGTATTGATACCGCTTACCACGTTACGCAGCTTGCTATAATATTCGGCATCTAACTGGTCCTGGCTTTCTGCCGCGTTATTTGCAGCATTATACAAGCCTGCGAGCTTTTCATATTGTAGTTTATCAGAAGCATTTAACACGTGGTAGCCTGTAAGGTCCGGAGCCTGCACAGTAAGTTGGTAGTTGTATGAAAGCTGTAATTTACCCGGTATAGGCGCTTTGGTTGTAATAACAATAACACCGTTTGCAGCTCTTGAACCGTAAACCGCTGTAGCCGCAGCATCCTTTAAAATAGTTACCGACGAGATGCGGTTCATATCCAAATCAACTACTTTTTCTAAAGAAACCTCAAAACCATCCAGTAAAAAAACGGGCAAATTGTATGTACTTGAAAGATTATTACGATCAATAATTTGCCCGTTTACCGATGGCAACGTAGTTGAACCACGAACCGTAATTTTGGGCAAAGCATTAGGATCAGAACCCAGCAGATTATTATCGGCAATTCTTAAAGACGGATCAAACGTGGCTATACTTTTAATGAGGTTTTGAGGATTTACCCGTTGCAGGTCGTCGCCCTTAATAACGATTGCACTGCCGGTGTAGTTATCTTTTTTGATAACCTGGTACCCCGTAATTACCACATCATTAATGGTACTGGTTTTAAGGGTTAACCCAATTTTAAGCATTTTGCCATCCCTAACCGTTATCTCTTTTGGCTTATACCCCACATACGAAAACACCAGCACATCACCCTGCTGAACGTTTAGCGTAAATTCTCCGCTGCCGTTGGTTTGCGTGTATTGTGCTTTATTTTTAACGCTGATGTTAACACCAATCAAAGCCTCGTTTGATATTGAATCAATCACCTTTCCCTGTATAGTTACAGGAGAAGCCAAATTCCCTGCGCTACCCTGTGCGTGTTTTTCGGGAACCTTTTTACTAATTACAATGGTTTTATTAATAATAGTATAGCTGAGATCGAGCCCCTTTAAACAGGTTGTTAAAGCCACATCCAACGAAACATTGTTGATGTCAATATCCTGGCTTTGTTTAAGGCTGATTTTTTCCGGGTAAAAAAACATGTACCCGGTTTGTTTTTTAATGTCTTTAAAAATAGTTTCGAGCGACGCGTTTTGCTTTTTAATAGTTACCGTTTGCGCAAAAGTTGCCGCCGATAGGTGTAAAGCACAAATAAATACAAAAATTGTAGTGAGTTTTATAACAGCGCGGTTTTGCTTTAACCCCCATAATAAGCAAAGAAAGGGGTAAAGAAATTTTAATTTCATACTTTTGATTTAGAAATAGGTGATAATTAAGCAGGACACCGGTCAAAGTTTACTGCTTGCCTTTTGATAGCCGGGAGATTAGCGTCTTTCGGCTTTTCTGTTTGCGGAGGTTTCTTAGTATGCTTTTACCATAGGCAATGCTTTGTTTTTTGAGTTGGTTTAATCATTAGTTGGATGAGGGTTATAGGACACGATAAGGTTGTTACCACTTTGTTCAAAATGTACCTGGTACAACTCCAGTATTTTTAACACATCGCTTAAGTTACTGAAGCGCGAAATTTCGCCATGGAATTTTTCGTCAGAGATACTACCGGCGTAGCTTACATCAACATTGTACCAGCGCGATATCTGGCGCATAATTGTTTTCAGGTCGTCGCCATCAAAAGAGAAAATGCCGTTTTTCCAGGCTACCTCTTTTTCTGTATCAACATCTTTTTTAAATAAAGCGCCCTGTATGCCGGCAACACTTTGCTGGCCCGGCGCGATGATGGTTTTGGTGTATTGATTACTCACCTCCACAGATCCTTCAAGCAAGGTTGTTTTAATGCTGCTTTCATCGGTATAAGCGTTCACATCAAAATGGGTACCCAATACCCGCACTGCCTGGAAACTGGATTTCACTATAAACGGCATCGCCTTATTTTTGGCAACCTCAAAGTATGCTTCGCCCGTTAATTCTACTTGCCGTAAAGCCCCTTTAAAAACTGTTGGGAAACGGAGCGATGACATGGCATTTAACCAAACTTTTGTACCATCGGCAAGTATTAGTTGGTATTGGCCGCCTTTAGGTGTTGTTATGGTATTAAAACCGGCGTTTGTATTTTCATCTCCTTTCGCGGCGTAACTTAACTGCCCATCGGCTACTTTAAGTACGGTAACATTACCCTGAGTAGCGATATTGCCGTTTTTTGCACCATTCAATACAATTTTATTGCCGTTGGCAAGGGTAAGGAATGCTTTATTACCGCCAGGCAGTATATTAACAACCTGGGTTTTATTTTGCTTATTATCCTGTTTTTGTAAAAGCAGGTAAAAACCAAGCGATAGCAAAATCAACACAGAAGCGGCAACAGGTAGCCACCATTTTGATGGGCGTATCTTTTTAATGTTGGTACCATCTTCATGGTATCCTGGAGGCTCAAGTTCTTCGTCCATTGCGTCTGAAAGGTATTTATCGAGTTCTCCTTTTTCGGCCAAATGGAAAAACACCTCCAACTCTTCGTCGGTCGATTTTTTTTCCAGGTACCTTTTTACAAGCTCTTTATAATAATCATTATCCATAGAAACAGATTTCTATGCCTAAGACAACAAAAACGCCCCTGTAGGGTAGCAAGATTTTATAAAAAGTTTAAAAAAAGTTAATATGAAAAGTATTACAGCCTTAAACGGCCCCAAAATATCCGGAATAGCCCAACAATTAATAAATAAAATCACAAAAGAGCTTAATTGAAAAGTTATTGGCGGGAAACTATGGCAAGAAAAATACCTAATGAAATGCCAAATTCTTTTTTGAGCGAAAAACTGAGCACTTTCATTGACGCTACCATATGGTTTTTAACCGCGTTCCTGGAAATTCCCAATTCCTGCGCCACTTCGTCATAGGTTTTTTCCTGTTCGCGGCACATTTTAAAAATCTCCCTTGTTCTTGGCGGCAAGGTTTCTAATGTACGTCTTAAAAAGTCAAGATACTCCTTATGTAAAAGGTCGTCTTCGGTGTTATTTCTTTCGGCAATAAAACCATTAACTACCAGGCCAAGCGCGGCTTCCGAGCGGAAAGCTACTTTCATGCTGTTTAATGTGTGATTTTTGGCAGTTGTAAACAGGTAGCTTTTAAAAGAGGCGACCCCGTTTAGATTATTTCTGTTTTCCCACATTTTAATGAACACCTCCTGGGTGAGGTCTTCTGCTAACAATGGGGCGTTAACATACTTCATTACAAAGTGGTAGATAAACCCTTTATACTTTCCAAACAACCGGGCAAAGGCTAACTCATCTCCTGCAATCATTTTTTGCAGAAGCTCCTGATCGTCATAGATATAGCCTAATCTCACAGAATACCCGGAATGTCAACTTAATAATAAAACAAGCACCAAATTCAAATTTAATCAAATAAATAGGTTTTTTGATAATAATTTCATTATTAAAAAACCTATTTATAAAATACGTTTGTTCGTTGGCCACAATCGGGGAAACATCGCTTGCTTTTTCCAAAGCGTTAACATATATTTAAATTTACTTTAACACCTTAACTGTTCCTTTGTAGCAATCAAATCAGGCTTTGTGAAACAACACTCCGATGCTCAACTTATTTTGGAACTACAAAGTGGCAACGATGGGGCTTTCAGAGAAATTTATGACCGTTACGCCGATAAACTCATAGCCACGGCGGTAAAGAAAACCGGCGACGAAGATGAGGCGATGGATATGGTTCAGGAATTGTTTTTAACTTTTTGGAAAAACCGCTACACCATACAACTTAACGGTTCATTAGAGGCTTATTTAGTGGTATCGGTAAATTACATGGCTTTTAAGTGGTATAAAAAACAAAAGCTACAGCCCCAAACGCTTGATATTTTCCATGAGCAGGAAGCACATTTTGAAGATAGCACTTCGCAAAAACTAAGCATATCTGAGTTAAACTATGCCATTAATAAAGGCATAGATGCCATGCCCGAAAAAATGAGGCAGGTTTATCTTTACAGCCGCGAACGCGAAATGAATGGCCAACAAATTGCCACAGAATTAGGCATATCCCACCAAACAGTACGTAACCAGATTAGCAGCGCGCTGGCCAGGCTTAAAAAAATTGTAGATCAATATTATCGAATCCCTTATCACGATACCGGCGAACTTTTATTTTTAATACTTTTTTTTCATTTCATATAGTACATAAGTCCCTTTGTTGTCACTTACATAGTATAAAGCTTTGAAGTGAAAGAAAAGGAACTAAAAAAACTACTTGATAAATACGCCGCAGGTAAATGCACTGATGATGAATTAGCGCTGCTGCAAACCGTGATGCATGAGTTTGACTCTCATGACGATGCCCCTCAAACCAAAGCCGAACTCAAACAGGCTGTTTGGGAACAAATAGAAAACCGTACCATCAACGCGGGCCGAGTAAGGCGGTTAAACGCAACCTGGTTAAAAGTTGCCGCGGCGGTATTAGTTTTCACGCTTTCGGGCATATTTTATTATAAGCTTGCCTTAAACAAAAGCACCAATGCAGCTATAGCTTACCAGGTAATATCGGCGCCTTATGGGCAAATGCGTAAAGTGGTTTTACCCGATAGCACCACCGTACAGCTTAATGCCGGTACTTCACTAAAATTCCCTACCAGGTTTAGCGCCGCGACCCGCGAAGTAACACTACTTAATGGCGAAGCTTATTTTGAAGTTAAGCACGATGCCGCCAAACCCTTCCTGGTGCATACCGCAGCGGTTACCACACAGGTTTTGGGCACCTCTTTCAACATTAAGTTTTATAAGCAACTACCGGATATACAGGTATTTGTAAACAGCGGCAAAGTTGAGATACATAATCAAAAACAAACGTTTGGGATGTATACGCCACAGCAGCAACTTACCTATAACAAACACAATCAAACCTTTACCCGCCAGCAGGTAACCAACGATCATTCGTTAAGCTGGATGCACGATGAACTGATTTTGGATAAAGTGTCATTTAGCGAAGTGGCGGTATACCTTCAAAACAGGTACAATGTAAATTTTGCGTTTAAAACGCAAAAGCTTAGTCAGCAGCATTATTCTGTGCGGTTTTCAAACAGGCTAACTATAACCCAGGTACTGGATATACTGCAACTTATTGATGGCCGAAAATACCGGCTTCAAAACAACACGGTAATTATTAAATAGATAATAAAAGAAAACCAATGCCTGCTACCAACAAGCACTGGCTAATTGAATGTAACTGCAAAAAACTAAAGCAATTAAGCGGTTACTAATTATGATTAAAAACAAATGTATGGAAAAACTTTTAACCCGTATTTCAGGAAAGTTAATGGCAGCAATTTTATTGCTCTTAACCCTTTCAGCAACCTTGGTGCCGGGACAGGCCCGTGCCGAACGTAAACTATCGCTGATAGATCAGCCGGTAACCGTAAAATTTGCCGACGAAACCATGGATGCATCGCTCGACAAGCTAAAAAAAGCGCTCACCTCCGTAGCGTTCAACTACAATTTAAATGATGTGGCCACAGTAAAAGTAAAGGCCGCCACATTTACAGGCAAACCTTTAAAAGATGTTTTAAATGCCCTAACCCAAGGTACAAGGTTAGAGTACCACGAAAAATATGGCACCATTATTATTTCGCGCAAAAAGGTGGTGATAGCCCCCGCTAAAATAGTGGTTACGGGTAATGTGGTTGATAAGGATGGCCCGCTTGCAGGCGTAGCCATCCGCAGTAAAACAACGCAGGCAGGTACCTCAACAGATGTTAGCGGCGATTTTAAAATATCGGTTGAGCAGGGCGAAGTATTGGTATTTACCTTTATTGGCTATAAAAGTCAGGAGGTTATTGCCGATCATTCCCCGCTTAACATCACCCTAACGGCCGATGTTACCGGCCTTAATGCTGTTGTGGTAGTTGGTTACGGCACGCAAAAAAAATCGGATGTAACCGGTGCCGTGGGTTCATTAAAGGTATCAAATGTTAAAGATCGCTCGGTAGGTTCGGTTACCGAAATGCTGCAGGGGCAAATTGCGGGCGTTACCGTTATTAACGAAAGCGGCGACCCAACCGCTACGCCAAGCATCAGGCTGCGTGGACAAAGCTCCTTTAATACCGAAGGACCACTGACCGTAGTAGATGGTACCATTTACAATGGCGGCCCAATTGACCCAAACGACATTGAATCGATCGACGTGCTGAAAGATTCATACGCGGCCATTTACGGCGCAAGAGCTGCGGGTGGCGTGGTTTTAATAACCACCAAACGCGGCAAACAAGGCAAAACCAATCTGGATGTTTCTGTAAAAGGAGGCGTGCAAAATTCATTGAAAATATTACAGGCATTAAACGCGGCCGAATATGCAGATGCCATTAACACAGCCTATGATAACGCCGGCAAAACCCGTTTGCCCGCATTTGATGCCACCGTAAACCCCGATTCACGTATCACGCGCACCAACTGGCCAGACGCGCTTTTCAGGACCGGACACGTACAGGATTATAGCTTAAACATAAGCGGCGGCAGCGAAAAATCAACCTTTTACGTATCCGGCAGCTATCGCAAAAACGACGCTATTTTGCTAAACACCAACTCGGTGAGGTACAATTTCAGAGTAAACTCCGATCATCAGATTAAGGATTGGCTAAAAATTGGCGAAAGCATGTCGTACTCTTACAATAACGGGCAGGGAGCTAATACTTCAAGTGCTTACACCGGTGCCATTTTATCTGCTATATTTTATCCGCCTAATGCCTCCATATATAACGCCGATGGCAGTTTTGGTGGCGTACCAGCAGCTTATGCCGGTTCGTACGGCGACGTTATTAACCCGGTTGCTTATTTGAAACGCCTGGATAACAGCACGGCGGTAAATAGCTTCACCATTAACCCATATGTGGAAGTTAGCCTATTTAAAGGTTTAAAATTTCGCTCAAATTTGGGAATAACCAAAAACCTTGGTACAGTTAAAAACTTTAGCACAAGGGTATTGGAACCCGGCAAAAAGTTTTTTGATAACTTCCTTTACCAGGAAAGTTATACCGCTACCACCATACTTGCCGAGCAAACTTTAAATTACGATAGGGTATTTGCCAAAGATCATCACGTATCGGCCCTTGCAGGCTATACTTACCAGGATGACAAGTATAATTACTTTGGCGTTAATACCGATAATTACTTGAGCGAGGCCGATGCTTATCGCTATTTAATTAACGGCACACTTAGCCCATCTGGCACCCCTTTGGTGGGTAATCTCACCGAGTCGGCACTCATCTCGTATTTCGGCAGGGTTGGCTATGATTACAAAGGCCGTTATTTTATTAATGGTATAATCCGCAGAGACGCTACATCTAAATTGAGCAAACAATACCGGTCAGAAACCTATCCGGGAGTATCTGGCGGATGGTTGATTAGTAAAGAACCATTTTTTCCGGCCAACGGTGCAATCTCGTTTGCTAAATTAAGGGCAAGCTATGGTCAATCTGGTAACCTTGCAGGTTTGGGCGATTTTCCAACATCTGTTTCCTTATCAAAAACATCAGGGTATTTAGGTAGTCCGGCTGCTATAGTAAATGGTTATGGCATTGACGGCTTGGCCAACCCAAATCTGAGATGGGAAAAAGCAACCCAAACAGACCTGGGTTTTGATTTAGGTTTATTAAACGATAAACTAAGCGTTACCGGCGATGTATTTGTTAAAAACAATACGCAATTTTTATTCGCGCCACCTGTAGCCGCGGTATACGGCGTTGCAAACCCGCCATTTGTAAACGGTGGTAAAATTCAAAATAAAGGTATGGAGCTTGGTTTAAAGTACCAGGATAATGCAGGAGCGTTCCACTACAACCTGGCATTAAATGGCTCTTACATTAAAAATAAGATCATCGATATATTACCCGGCGAAGAGCAGATATTGGGTAACCCAACTGTAAGGGACAACCTTGTACCGGTTCAGTTACAGCAAGGATATTCTTTGTATTCTTTCTTTGGATACAAAACCGCTGGTTTGTTTCAAACGCAGGATGAAATAAACAACTATAAAGGCCCATCAGGCGCGCTTATACAGCCAAACGCTAAACCAGGCGATATCAAGTTTTCGGATTTGAATGGCGATGGTAAACTTACCGATGCCGATAAAACTTATTTAGGTACACCTTTCCCTAAATTCAACTACGGCTTTACTGCGAATTTAAGTTACGGCCCATTTGATATGAGCATATTTTTGCAAGGCATTATGGGTAACAAAATATTTAACGCGGTTAAATACACCGGTTTAAATGCATCTATCCAAAACTACAACCTGCTGGCCGATGCTAAAAACGCATGGACACCAACTCATACCAATACCACTATTCCGCGGTTATCGGCAAGTGATAACAACGGTAATTTTGGTAACGTATCTGATTTTTATGTAGAGAATGGCTCTTACATGCGTATCAAAAACGTAACCCTTGGTTACACTTTACCAAAATCGTTACTGTTAAAAATTGGGGTAAGAAGTGCGAGGGTATTCGCCAACGCGCAAAACCTGGCAACCTTTACCAAGTACACCGGTTTAGACCCCGAGGTTGGTATAAACCAAAACGGTGTCGACCTTGGGCTTTACCCACAATCCCGCATCATTTTAGTAGGTGTTAACGTAGGCTTATAATCACATACAAACAAGAATTTTAAGGAGATAATAAGATGAAAATCAAAAATATATTAACAGCGGGCCTGGCGGGTGTACTGATCATAGCACTTGCGCAAAGCTGTAAAAAAGGCACTTTAGATAATATTAAACCAACAGGTACACCTACAAGTACCAACTTCTGGAAAACATCAGATGACGCGCTTCAGGCTGCTAACGGTTTATACGAAAAACAAAGCGGAAGCGAGGATTTGTATGGCCGTGGTTTTTTCTGGTTCATAAACGCCAGCGATGATATGGTGGTTGGCCGTACATCTGCCGATAGGGAAAATATCAAAAACTTTATATGTACCGGTAACGAAAGTAGTATTTACGCCCCGTGGTCATTACACTTTGTGGTGATGAAAAGAGCTAATGATGTAATTGCCAATGTACCAGGCATCACTATGGACCAAGCCACCAAAAACTTTATTTTGGGCCAGGCCTACCTTATACACGCGGTAATGCACCTTGAAATTGCCGATTTGTACGGAAGTGATAAGCAGGGCGCGCCTATTCAAAACAGGACTAACCCTGTGGCGTTTCCGCTTCAAGCTGCATCTGTAAAAGATAACTACGCCTATATTGAGGCCGATTTAAAGAAAGCAGCTAATTTATTACCTTACTTTGATAAGCTTGCCCCAGCCGATTATGGCCGCGCGCACAAAACTGCTGCCTGGGCTTATCTGGCCAAAACGTATTTACACGCAAAAGATTACGCCAATGCCGAAAAATACGCCGACTCGGTTATTTTAAGTGGTAAACATGCTTTATTAGCCAATTATGCCGATGTATTTAAAATTGCCAACAACTACAGCTCCGAGTACATTTGGTCGGTTGCGAGTAACTTAAACGGGCAGAGCATTTTACCTGGGGCTATGTTAGAAAACAAAGGCTGGGGATTATACAATGGCTTTGGTTACTACCAGCCAACTAAAGAACTGGTTGACGAATTTGAACCCGGCGACAAAAGACTTGCGGCGACCATCCTGAAAAAAGGGGATTCATTCCAATACTTTGGTCAAACTTATACCTACCCTATCGGCGGTAAAAGCAACAGCTTAACAGGTTACCAGTTTAACAAATACATGGAGCCATTTAGCTATGCCGGCGGCATACATGTAAGCCCTAACGGCGATGAACCTTCCACAGATTTAAATGTGCCTTTATTACGCTACGCGGAACTTTTACTAATTAAAGCCGAGGCCCAGATTATGCAGGGTAAAAATGGCGATGCTGCTTTAAACCTTGTGCGTGTGCGCGCAGGTTTGGCTCCAAAATCTGGCGCAACAATGGCCGACTTAAAACACGAGCGCCGTGTTGAATTAGCGGGCGAATGGAGCGACAGGAATTTTGATTTGGTACGCTGGGGCGATGCCCAGGCAACTTACGCCAAACCTTTGCATGGCGCAGATGGATCGGTGGTTTGGAAGGCCCGTAACTTTGATCCTGCAAGGGACAATGTTTGGCCTATCCCACCCAAAGATATCCAGATAAGCCAGGGCCAGTTAAAGCAAAATGCTGGCTGGTAATTAACCTGATTATGATTAAATAAAAAAAGAGGCTGTCCCCAAAAGGCAGCCTCTTTTTGTTAGTAGCTATCCAGCATCATTTTTTCACTTGTACCGGCTTAATCCCCTCATGCGTAGGTATTACCGGTTTTATAGTTCCATCACTGTTAAATTCCATTTTGTCGATGCAAACCTCGCGGTTAAAACCGGCAGCATCGCCCATGGTAATACCTTTAGGGTAATTAAAACGGTGATAAACAATATACCATTGATCGGTCCCCGGTATCTGGATTACCGAGTTGTGGCCTGTTCCGTAAATACCTTTAGCAGCATCTTTAGTAAGCACGGTATTATTTGCCGGAATTTGTATAGGCCCGGTCGGCGAGTGCGAAGTGCCATAGTGAACACTATAATCCGGGCTGCGGGTATCATTTTCCGACCACATAAAATAATAGGTGCCTTTACGGTAAAAAACATAGGTACCCTCATTATAATGGGCGTATGGGGTTAAAATTTTGGTGGTGCCCGGCACTAAAGATACCATATCGGCATTTAACTCGGCTACGGCCATATAGCCATTACCCCAATACAAATAATTTTTCCCGGTTTGGGGATCGGCAAAAACATCGGGGTCAATTTGTTGACCACCTTTTACCCCATCGGGCAATTGCGCAAGTAATGGCTTGCCAGAATCTGTAAACGGCCCGGTTGGATCATTTGCCGTGGCCACTCCTATTTTTTGCCCAGCAGCAAAATAATAAAAGTATTTATAGCCATTTTCAGTTTTCTGTTCGATGATGCTGGGAGCCCAGGCATTCTTTTTTGTCCAGCTTACATCCTTCGCTAAATCAAGGATTTTGCCTTCGTCTTTCCAGTTTACCATATCGGCAGAAGAAAAAGCTTTAAAATAAGTACCAGACCAACCGTCAAAACCGTCACTGGTTGGATAGATGTAAAACTTGCCCGTTTTTTCGGCATACAATATTTCCGGATCGGCATAGTAACCTGCTATTGCCGGGTTATGCGTTTCTTCAACTTTTACTTTTACAACCTGCGGCTTTTTACCACCTATAGATACCGAATAATTAACAGCACCCTTGCTAAAATCCTGCGGCACTGCCGGGCTTACCTTTACACCGGGAAACAACAAAAACTCCGGGTTAAACAAATGCAGGTTGGTACCTGGCTTTACAGGTAAATAAAGTTCATTGGCGGCTTCATTAAAAACTATATTGATGTTTTTAATCTGTTTATTACGGGCCGATAGCATCACATCTTCAACAGTTTCCCATTTGGCCGTAAGCGCCGAGGCTTCACGCGCGGTGATAGGCATTACCGTACCATGCCGCGGGTGAAAGTTCATTGATACTTCATCATCTATCAGTTTAAAATGTTCCAGATCATCGGTATGGGTAAACTGGTATTTGCCCTGGGTGTACATATCGTACATTAAAATATAGCCATTGCTATTGTTTAGTTTGAAGGTGCCGGCCCCTTCTACAGGGTCTTTGGTTTGTTGCACATATTTATCGCGCAGCATATAGCCCGATGTAAGCTTATCAGATACCGCTATTTTTATACCAGCGCCCGAGCCTTCAGTTTTAAAAAACAGGTAGTATTTATTGTTTTTATACACAATATCACCATCAATGCATGCGCCGCCATCAGGCTTAAAAAACAGCTGTTTAGGCTCAGTTTCCAGGCCGGTGAAATCCTTATTGGCGTAGGCGTAATAAATTTTATCTGCCTCTTCGCCAAACCGCATCGACCAATAGATCATATATTTTTTCGCCTGCGGGTCATAAATGGTTTGAGGTGCCCATACCCTGTTAACGCCGGCAAATTTGGGAAAGGTTTTAGTAATATCTATTGATACAGATGACCAGTTCACCAGGTTGGTTGATTTAAGTAAAACCATGGCATAATCCGGCCCCCATCCATATTTTTCGGTATTCATATCGGTTGCAACCATGTAAAAGGTTTTGCCATCGGCGGCACGCATAATATGCGGATCGCGAACGCCCCCGGTAGCACTGATAGTAGCGGCATCAAGCACCGGCTGATTTTTATTTAAGGCCCTAAAATGATAGCCGTCATTACTCAGCGCAAAGCGAATGTGTTCGCCGCCTTTACCGCCGGTAAAATAAGTAAATAAATAAGCGCTGAAGCTTTGTTTTGGCTGAGCGATGAGCACAGTGTAAAAACCGATAAAAGCACCTAATAAAACGATTCTTTTCATATATGTAAGTTGTATTGATAATTTAAATTACTATTGGCTTTTTGATACTCGATAACCTTTAATCCTCACCACCGTTAATGAATAAGCAGGTACGGTAAAGTCCCAGTGCTTTTTTAGCGTTATCGGTATTGTTTTCGGAACTATGGCGGTAGGGTGAGCTATAGTATTTGTGGCTTTGGGATCTCCGGTGATTACAGTGATAGCGGCCGACTTTGATAATTTTCCAAGTTTAGATAAATCAGCGGTCCCGGAAAGTGACGCCGGGCCTGCATTCGCAATTTTCAGGATGATATCTCCGGTGGCAGCATCCCTTACACAGGATGCTCCTGCAATGCTATCTGTTAAAGCTTTATCTTTAAAACTCATTACGGCCGGCAAATATTCACTACCCGAATTAACCGCGAACTGTTGCTGCACATAATAATTAACCGTTGGAAAAACCTGCTTGCCATTAAAATAGATGAGGTTAGGGTTCCATGACGTATGACCTATCCGGGCGATGAGGGGCGCGTATGATGCCATTTGAACCACATCTCCGTTACGCTCCAGATTAGTCATATAAACAGCCTCTGACACGGCGTTAAACAGGGTATTACCCCATGATGCATACTCACCAATATATACTTTTGAATGCAGCCGGTTGTAATGATCATAACGATGGGTGTTTTTTAAAAACCATTCCGGCTTTTCGTAATAATGCTCATCAACAATCCCTACAGAAAGTAAGTCGGCCAGTTTCCATCCATTTTCAAAATCATCACCTGCCGGGCTTGGCCCAACAGTGCCGATGATCCTGATCTCGGGGTGAGCTTTCCTTACGGCATCATAAATGAGCCGGAACCGCTCTTCAAAAAGCCCGGTGATCTTGTCTTCATTACCGATGCCAAGATACTCCAGGTTAAACGGTGCCGGATGACCTGCCGCGGCCCGTTTGGCCCCCCAGGTAGAACTTACAGGTCCGTTGGCATATTCTATCAGATCAAGTATATCCTGTATATATGCTCCCATTTCTTCCATAGGGATTCCCTTTTGCCCGGTAGAGCCGATTTTCCAGGTACCGCCTGAATTTTGACAGCTTACTCCAGCAGCCAGCACAGGCACAGGTTTAGCCCCTATGTCTTCGCAAAAACGAAAGTACTCGTAATAGCCTAAGCCAACAGATTGATGGTAATTCCAGATGTCGCGCTGTTCAACCCGTTGCTCCAGGGGGCCAATGGTGTTTTTCCATCGATATATATTGGCAACACCATCGCCATGTACAAGGCAACCGCCCGGGAAGCGCATAAATTTAGGTTTAACGGCAGCAATGGTTTGAGCCAGATCTGCCCGCATGCCGTTTTCGTGCCCTTTAAAAGTTTCGGCAGGGAATAATGACACCATATCAATACCAATTTTGCCGGTTGATTTTACCAGCAATACCAGTTTGGCGCTATCCTCATCAAAATTTACCTTAATCTTTTCCGAATATTTATTCCAACCCTTCTGTGATGCCGTAAACGATGCCGTGCCAAGCTCTTTACCCTTTTTATCAATTAGCGATACCGAAACCGGTAAAGCTTGCGGCGATAGCACATTTAAAAACACCGAGAAGTTATAGTATTTGCCTGCCTGCACCGGGATACCGTCAAAGCCGCTATTTTCAAGCCCTACCCCTTTTTGCCCTGCATCGTCAATATTCAACAATATGTAGTGTGAGTTGTTGGGGTGTATGGGTTTTGCTGTTTCTACAGAAATAGTACCGTAACCAAAACCGTCGGTTTGGTATTTCCAGGCTGTCAGTGAGTTCCAGTCGCGGTTATCAGCCGGGCTGTATTCAAAAGATCTGTTTTGTACCAACTCGGCATACAGGCCCCCATCGGCCGCGTAGCTCAAATCTTCAAAAAAGATCCCAAAAAGATCGGGGCTGATCTTTTTGGCGGTTGCAATAGCGGGCTTTTGTTGCCCGTGAACATCAAACTGCATTAGTGCAAACAGCAATAACAGCAGTCCGTAACGTTTTTTTATGATCATAACAGGTTATCAGGTTTCGGGACGCGATTGGTGCGCATTCCCTTTTAATTAAATGGTTTCACTCCTTTGGTGCTTACTCTTTTGATATTGCCCCCGGCATCAAAATTCAGGCTGTCCAGGCAAAGCTGCCTAAGCACATATGACTCTTTTTGCGGAAAAATGCGGTGATATAATATGTAACGCTGGCCTTTTTCTTCAAAAGTAGTATGATGTCCAGGCCCAATTACGGTGCTATCGGCAGAGGTGCTTAAAATTACCCGGTGCTGGTCTTCTGTGAACGGACCAAGCGGACTATTGCCTTTGGCATAACCCACCTGGTAACTCGCATCAATGGCTTTTCCTTCAGAAAACATAAGGTAGTACACCTTATTACGTTTTACCATATGGGCACCTTCAAAAAAATGAGGGGTAGTTACCTCAACCGGAGCGCCATCAAAAGAAACCATATCTTTTTTCAGTTTCACAGCCATACAGTGCCCGTTGATCCATTTATATCCAGATCCCCAATAAAGATAGGCGCTGCCATCAGCGTCAATAAAACAATCGGGATCGATATTATGCACCGCCTTATAATCAGTTGATTTTACCATAGGTGAGTTATCGCTCTTCAGGTTTTTCCAGGGACCGAGCGGAGTATTGCTAACACCACCCCAAACCTCGCCTCCAACGGCAACGTACATGTAAAACCGATTGTCTTTTCCTTTAACTACAGATGGAGCCCAAACCATTTCATTAAGCGAAGTTGGTGTGGTACAGGCCTGTTTTGTTGGCCAGTTAAGGTGATGCCGTTTAAAGGTTATAAAATCTTTGGTTTCCAGCACAGCCAGCTCCTTATCGCCCCAGGGATCGATGGTGGCATAAATAAAAAAACTGCCCTTGTCCTTCACAATAGTAGGATCGGCAAAATACCCTGGTGTTATTGGGTTGTGAATTATTTGCTGCTGTGCAACGGTTACCTTGCAGCATACGCTGAATGCGAGCATGAAAAACAGGCGCTGTATCATGGCGCAATATAAAAAAAGGCCGGAATATTAATTGTTATTTACACAATTAATATTCCGGCCTTTTTGAGCTATTTTAATCTGTGTTTAATTTATCTCACTTTAACAATAAAGCCGCCATTTAATAGCGATGGTTTATTGTAGTCAAAATGCGCTCCATTTTCCGTCGTCATGATGGCACCGCTGTGAACGGCAATGGCTTGGCCAGCGGCTGTATCCCATTCCATGGTGGGGCCATGCCGGTAATAAATATGGGCTTTACCTTCGGCTATCAAACAAAATTTAATAGAACTGCCGACCGTAAGGGTGCCGGTTATGGGGTATTGCTCAAGCAGGACATTTTCCGCGGTTGAAGCATGTGACCTGCTACCGGCAGAGATCCAGTTTATAGCATGCTTATCGGCATGAATTTCCCGGCTATCTCCTGAAGCTGTCTCTTTCCAGCTACCTATACCCATGCCACCGTAGTACAGGTCACCACTTACAGGTACATAAATAATGCCTAAAACCGGCTCATTTTTGTACATCAAGGCAATGTTTACGGTAAACTCGCCGTTCCGTTTTATAAACTCTTTGGTGCCGTCTAATGGGTCTATGCACCAATAGCACTTCCACGCCTTCCTCACTTCATAAGGAATATTTTCACCTTCTTCTGACATTACCGGAATACCCGGAGTTAAAGCCGTAAGACCTTTCATGATCAATCGGTGCGATGCACTATCGGCAAGTGTTAATGGCGACTCATCGTTCTTTAGCGTCACTTCAAAATCATCCTGATGATAGATAGCCATGATGGCTGCACCTGCCTGTTTGGCCAGCGTTAAAAGGTCATTTATTTCAATTGCGGGACAACCGGGAATAGTAAAAAACATGCCTAAAATTAAATAATTTAAACAAAGGTGGGTGCTGAACTGCCAAACGCCGACAGTATAATGCGTTTTTACAGCGATCCGTTAGCCTTCAATACGTTATAGAAAAACAGGAATTGAAAGGGCACCGCCTTTGACCAATAAGGCCATTCGTGCTTACCCGGGCGTTCGATATAATCATGCGGAACGCCGGCATCGGTAAGCAACTTGTGAAACTCGCGGTTGGGTTCAATCATGATATCCTCAGCGCCACAATCAAATATCAACTTTACATCATTGCCCTTAATCTTATCTATCAATGTTACAGCCGAGTAACCAGGGTATGGGTTGCCGTTCTGTTTTTTGGGACCGAGCAAATGTTCAAAATTTTGATCTCTCGATTTGGCAAAATCGGCGGGTACGTGCCATATAGCAGTATTGATGTCGGCCACACCGCTCATGCTCCCGGCCGCGCAATACAAATCGGGATGCAGGGCAGAAAGATATAATGCCCCATGGCCACCCATGGATAAGCCCGCTATGATACGCCCTTTACGGTCTTTAATAGTATGATACGTGGCGTCAACCTGCTGCACCAGTTCTTTAGTGATAAAAGTTTCGTATTGACTGGTTTTATCTATAGGGCTATCAAAATAATAGCTCATGGGGCCGCCATCGGGTGTCACAATAATTACCTGGTATTGGTCGGCAAGTTTATGGAGCAGCAACTTGTCGTCAGTTTTTGAAAGCCAATCGCGGTAGTTACCTGTGCCACCATGCAATAGGTAAATAACCGGGAATGTTTTGGTAGAGCCTTTGTAAGCATCGGGCAAAACCACCGCGGCTTTTATCACCTTTTGCATTACTTTACTTTGTATTTGCATGGTATCAACCCCGGCGGCAAAACCTTTTACTGCAAACAAGCCCAGCATAACGCTTGTCGCTAAAAATGTAGAAATTGATTTCATAAAATTGGCGATATAAAGATATTGGCCAGTGGTACACCTCAATTAAACAAGCCCTGCTTATTGTGTAATACTAACACAATGATAATAAATTAAATATAGATAGCTATCATTCAAAAAAACATTTACCTCAACAAAAAAAGCAGCCTTTACTTATGGTAAGACTGCTTTCAATTCTATGGGGGTTGCAAGAGGTTATGCGTCTCTACTAAAAGATCACTTTCGGTTATTATATGGCTCTGCTATAAGCCTAACATTATCATTGCCAAGTACATCATCTGCAACCTCAATTTTAACTGTTTTGGTTTCCCCTTTTAACAATGAGAAATAATTATCGTTCATAATAGCCGGTAAAATCTGCTCGCGGGTTGATGTTCGCAGTGCCTGCACCCTGATGCCGAAGGCCACCGCCTTTGATGAAGCCGGGTTGGTAATTTGTGCCGTGATAAAGTACTTACCGTCCACTTTAACTGTCCTGTAATTCACCTTTAAATCTACCTTTGCAATACTGTTCAGGGCTGTATAGTCTCTGCGTTTATTGCCGCGCCAATAAAAATTATCAGAAATGAGTTTACCGGTTTTATCAGTTAGTTTCAGTTTGATGAAATGAACGTCTGTGAGACCCGGACTGGCTACATCGCCCTGGTAAACTTCAAAGTTCCACAACGAGTATCCCCATGAGGTAGCGCGCTCAACACCTTGCATCCGCACGTACCTTGCCGCAGCCTCGGTAAAGGATACCTGTTGCTGCCCCGCCCGGCCATCAGTAGTTGAATAAATATCGCGCCAGTTTTTGGCATCATCAGATACCTGGATCTTGAACGATTTTGGGTAAGCATCCTCCCAATTCAATCCGACACCGTTTACCACCTGTTGCTTGCCTAAATCAACATAAATCCATTCGTTATCGTTATAGTTACTGGCCCAGCGGGTTTTGTTGTTGCCGTCATTCACCTGGCCGGCGTCGCCATTGGTTGATGATGAGGCGTAAACCGGTTTGTTCAACGCCAGGTTGGCCCTGCTCTCGCTCAAATTCAGCCTAAAGCATTCAACGGCCGTGTTTGATAGCGCGTCGATAGCCTGAGTTTGACTATATTGCTTTACCAATTGCCCGTCGAGGTTATAAATTTCGGCCTGGGCGGTTAAACCATCAACATCTGTGCGGGTGGTGTTCACTACTTTTATGGCATTATTAACCGGGTTCCATTGGATGTGGATTGGCTCGCACGCTTTTTTGGCTCCCCAAAAAGCGCCAGTTAAATCATAATAGTAATCATACGTTTGCCATACCATTGATGGATAGGCCGATTGGCTCATCCAGGTCATGAGGCCCGAAGCATCTTCGCCAATATGATCCTGCCAGCCTTCAAACATGGCTTTATTAGTTTCGATGTTTACAAACTGGGCTTTGCGGCAGTAATCTTCAATGCCGGTTGGCGCGCCGTAGCCAACGGTGATGCTGCGGTCGTAATTATCCGGACCGGCATTAAACGCCAGTTCGCCAAAAAAGTGTTGGTTCCACATCTGGTTACGCGGCCACCAGTTTTCTTTCGGCATAAACTTTTTAAAACTTTCAAAGTTGGTGAATACAGCGGTACCCAGTTCGGTACGGAGACCCCAGCCTATGTTGCCGCCGGTGCCTATGGGATAAGGCGTAAAATAGTAACGAGGGTCGCGGTTATCCCAGGGGCCACTGCCAGTTAGGTTTTCGGCGTGCGAATTGGGCTGGTACCAACGGTCGCCGCCATCAAATGTTGCCAGGTTTTCTTTTAACCAGCCATTCACGGGAGCTTCAGACCAGCCTTCGTTTTCGGCACACCAAACCGCTATAGCCGGGTGGTTACGGAAGCGTTTTATTTTTTCGATAACGTTGGCGTTAAAAACATTCAGATCGGCCGGCAGATTGGGGTTAGCATTCAGCCAAAAATCGTCCCAAACCATAATGCCGTATTTGTCGCAGGCATCGTAAAACTCCTCGTCGGTGGTCGAACCAGTCCAGTTACGGATCATGTTAAAGTTCATTTCCTTGTGCAGCCTTACCTTGGTATCGTACTCCTTACCACGGCAGCGCAGCAGGTATTCGGCCATTCCCCAGTCGCCCCCTTTTATAAATACCGGGGTACCGTTAATGGCCACGTGCAGTACATGCCCAACCGTATCATAGCTGTATTTTTTAATTCCGAATTTAAGCTCCTGCACATCAGATACCTCGTTGCCCATAACCAGGCTTAACTTGCAGTTATACAAGTTAGGTTCGCCGTAGCCGTTTGGCCACCATAATTTAGGGCGATTGATCATCAATTGCTCAAAATTCCGGGCATCAAACTTTACCGTAGTAACCCCATTGGCATCCACATAAACCTTTTTGGTAAACTCGATATTGCCTGGGGTGATGACACCTTTAATAAAACCCTGCTGACTGCCTGATGAATTATTTTTAACCTCGACAGCCACAGACAAATCGGCCCGGGCCAGGGTTGGCAATTTGGTTTGAATCCATGGGTCCTGCATGGTCAGGTCGCCTGTATTGCTCAGGTAAACCTTATCCGTAATGCCCGAGTTTAGCCCGGGAACATAAGGTATCCAATCCCAGCTTGCGCTTGCCACATAATTGGGGCTTCCCACATTAGCCAAAGGTTGTTTAGGGATAGATACCAGCAGGGTTAACACATTTATACCCCCGCGATTTACCAGGGCAGTAATATCAAACTGCCCGCGCTGCATAAACCCATCAAGCGTACCCAGTTTGCTGCCGTTTACATAAACATCGGCCTTGCGGTTTACGCCTTTAAAGTTAAGCCAGATGTTTTTTTGCGTATAGTTGGCCGGTATTTTAAATTCGGTACGATACCAGAAACTGCGATCGTACTTAGCACGATCAACCTTGTAAATGTTATCGCCAAAGTTGGGGTCTTTCTCTAACCCGGCAGCTACGTACGATGCAAAAACAGTTCCCGGTACTACCGCGTTTACCCAGTTAGCCATGTTATAATTGGGTTGGATAATATCAGCGGGATTGCTTACATCGGCCTGTGGCTTTACCTTCCATATCTGGCTGGCCGAACTGTTTAAATAAACAACATTTGACTGGGCAAATAAATTGACGCCTTGCAACAAAACAGCAAGCGAAACAATAAGCGCTTTTAAACTAAAAGTATAGCTTTTAAACATGAGCTGGGTTTAATTAACGGGGAATAATTTTATTGGCAGGCAAATGTATTTTGCAGCTATGTTTCAAAAAATGGATAAACTTATAAATGGGATGGACTATTCGATTGGGGTGGAAGGTTGGGATATTGGAATTTTATATTAGGTCAGCGTTGGGTTTCGCTGAGCTGTTAAATAAGGAATAGATTATTGTAGCCTTTGTGGTATCTGAAGCACAGCAAGACATAAACAAGGCTCAGACGACTCACCCCCGACGAGGCTGCGCCCGTCTCCCCCTCTCTCCGACTGCGTCGCATAGAAGGGATGAAAATTTTCTCTTCCTCATCACTCTTTGCGGATTTAGCCGGAGGACGGGCGGTACAGCGAGCGTAGACTGGGTGAGTCGAAAGCGGTGTGTTAAGAAATAGGTCTAAGCGGTTTCAATAGGCTGTTGAATCGTAGTTAGTTCTGATATAAATTAATATATTTATCTATGGAATCATTAATAATGCACCCTCAAAACAAGGAACAGCTACTGGCTTTAAAAGCTGTTGCGAGAGCATTGAAAATAAGTTTTGAAATCTCGAAAAGCCCGTACAACCCGGACTTTGTAGCTATGGTAAAAGATGCCGAGAAACGAGGTAATTATAAAACCATAGATCCGACTGATATATGGGCGGTTTAAACTCAAAAATAGAAGAAGAGTCGAATTGTTTGTAAAGCGATACTCAAATATCGTCAAGTAATTTCGTCGGTAAAGCCGTTTGTTCGATTCGTGTTAAGAATTTCGACGCAGCGTAGGGCTAAAGACAATAAAAAATACCCAAACTAAAAATGTGAATATTTTAGCTTAATCTTAAATTTATAAATGAACGACGATAAAAAAATATCGCTTAAATGGGCAAAAGAGAAGAATACCACTCCTACTTTTGAACTGACGCCAATAGAAAAACCGGATATGTCCCCTTATCTAATCCACCTTACAGAAAAAGGAAGTTTGCTTGGAATTTTAAAGGGGAGCAATCAAGGATCATCCATATCAAATCGTGGACATTTAAACGCAAGTATACCGATTTACGCTACACCACAATTTCATTCACCCGTCGTATGCTTTACGGAAAGCCCCATTTTTGCGTTGGACTTTTTCAGAAAACGAAGTTTAAAACGTTTTACTCAAGATCAACGTTACGGGATAGGCTTTTCCAAGGCCAAGATGATTCGTGATTATGGTGTGCGCCCCGTTGTTTATCTGGATAAAACGACCAATAGCAAATTTCAAATTATCTGTAGTAAGATTGAGTTGCAAGAATGTAAGTTATCAGACGATGCAGGGCAAAATAAAAGTCTTTTGAATTTTTTTAAGGAACTTAAACCTCTGATTTTTCCAATGTTTGAGGAAACTCCACTGCAAGGTTTTATGTGGGAAAGAGAGTGGCGCTACCCTAATGCATCAGGCTTGAGTTTCCATTACGAAACTATTGAAATAATTTGTTGTCCTGCAGATGAAAAGCAAGAAATCATGCAAGTCTTAGGTGATAATGCTACAAAAGTCACATTCATTGAAAACTGGCGAGAATACAATGAACTTACCGGATATTTAAAAAACAAAGACATAATTAAAAATGGAGATATGTTGATTGAGAATGAATATGACATTGGAATTCTCATGCAAATGCAATTTGAAATATTTGAAAAATTAAATACGCTTCAGAACTATAAAAATGCATTGAAACATATTGATCCGAACCTTCATACAGCGCAGGTCGATGATTTATTGGACAAATTCATGATGTACGATTATCGAGTGCAGTTACAAATTGAAATGTGCGAGGGCTATGAACAAATTAAATTTGAAGAAATGCAACAGGCCTATTTAAGAGAATATCGTTTTTAAAAACTTACAATTTCGTAAGATCTATGAAATTTATTATATCGATTGGGTCGACAATAACTTTATTTTTTTTTTTATTTTTTCAAACTGGAACAGAGAAATTTTCTAATTTGTTCGGCATCCAACAACTTCGATTTGCTAAAGGCAATATCAAAGAAGTATTCGGTGACGCATTAGCCACATTAAAAGGGAGTATCAAATAACTACATAATATATGAAAGCAGATGTTCAATACAATGATTTTAAGGGGACAGCAGCAGCTGATATCTCTGATTTTTTAGGATCTAAGTTTGGCGATAATTTAGAAAGTTTTGGGAGATACTTCAAGTTGGACTTGGAGCGATTTAAAGTTATCGGTATATCTATATACGGAACAGAAAACTTTTACATATCACTATTCTGCGTCGATAAACAAAAAAGCACAACGGTTAAGGAACACATTGTGAGTATGTCCATTGATGTAGACGACAAAAAAGAAATATTAGATTTTCTTTTCAAAAGGCTTCATGTCGTTCTTCATTCAAGATTTGACGAAAAATATCCGAATTTAAGATATGATGAAGAGATAGATTATAGCGATTTTCACGAAATTGACTCCGATGATGAATAGCTTTTTCGTCTACTTGAAAACAAACCCTGAGCTCGGCTACTAACTGACCCACATTTTGATAACCATATCCAAAGTCTCAGCATCTTTTCTCAAGGAAATCCTGAAGGAACTCCCCAAAAAAAATATGGACGCAATCCATATTTTCATCCCCCCAACTATTTCAACTTTTTACTCTCAATCGCTTAGTATTATTTTAAATTGCTTAATCAATACTTTATCAGCTTGAATAAATTAACAATAGCGGTTTTATTTTTTAGTGTTTGTACCATTAGCCTGAGGGCCCAGGTTAAACAAGGCAACTATACCGACTACCACGTACACCTGCAGGATTCGGCAACCGTGGTGCTGAATGATAAAATGTTAAAGGCCATTCACCAGGCTCCTACCAAAATGGACTCACTTGTTTTGGATGCTGATACCATTACCGGGCGGCTCGATAGGGCTAAGTTTCACTCAGCTTTTATCCTTTCAAACGCGTATCTGTTTGGTTCGCCATTGGTGCCGGTTGCCAATGAGTATGACGAGGTAAAAAAACAAAACGACTGGATAGCCGTGCAGGCCGAACGTTACCCTGATAGGTTAAAACCCTTCTTGAGCGTAAACCCTTTAAAACCTTATGCTTTAAAAGAGATACAAAGATGTGTAAACAGTAAACGCTTTTACGGCCTTAAGCTACATTTTGCCAATAGCGAGGTAAATCTTATGAGCAAGGCACAGGTTAAGCAATTACAAAAGGTATTTGCTATAGCCAATAAAAATCATTTGGTAATGCTGGTACATTTCAGGAGCGGACAAAAATGGGATGGACTGGCTAATACACGCATTTTATTACATCAATTAATGCCGTATGCAAAAAACACAAAAGTGATTATTGCCCACATGGCCGGCTGGGGCGGATACGATAAGCCTATGGACGCCGCGCTTGGAGCCATAAGCACCTACCTGCATCAAAACAGCAGTCACCATAACTTATACCTGGAGGTTAGCGCTGTATTCCCGCTCAGCTTAAATGAGGACTATAAACCCGCCAAACGCAAAACCGACTGGGATGCCGTTGTCGCCCTCAAAAAACGCGTCGCGCAAATAGGCACCGAGCATATCGCCTTTGGTACAGATTGGCCTTTAATTGATATTGAGCCCTATATTGGTTTACTGACACAAGCTTTGGGAGCAGCAACTGTACAGCAAATTTTAAATACGCGGGTATTAAAATAATTAATTTTACAGATTTAAAATATTGATAATCTGAAAGTTAAAATAAAAATCATCTTAAATCCAAACGTCATACCGAACTTGTTTCGGCACCCCACTCACCGTGTATACATCATGCGGGTTACCTGTCCTGTGGGGTCCTGAAACGAGTTCAGGATGACTTCTTTTGTAACCTGTTATAGGTGGGCATGAAGCAATAAGGAATTTTATATATCTTCAAAACAACCTCTAAAGAATACGCGGCTTGCTAATCGAGCCGAAAATATTAGCCGCTTTAGCCCCAGGCAAAAATGGGTATTGAAATTCATCAGCCGGTTTAATTTTTATCCACCCGGTAACCGCCATGGTATTTGAGGGATGAAATATATTAGTCGTGTCGGTATTACTGGTATTGGTCGACTCAACAGCACGCATACCCAGGCTCATATTGAGCGGAGCATCCATTAAATTTAGTTTTTGAGACGCGTTGAGCGCGGAAGTATAGTTTGCAAGTGCTGACGTGCCGATTTGGGGAGCACTAAAATGCCAGCCCGATTTAATATTTGCGCGGAAGGTAAAGGCTTCTTCTGTGCAATGCAATTCGGCTGGTCCGGAGGATTGCGCTTTAACCATATTGGTAAATAAAACTGCGGCGACTATAAAGATTGATGTTTTCATGTTTTTTAAATTTATAATTTAAAGATACCCTGTTAAACCGCCAGAGCCAATCAGCAAAAGGTTCAAACGGACAAGCCGCCTGCCGAAACAGACATTTAATAACCCTGACCGTTTTAGCGGGAACGCGAATAAATTTATACCTTAACATTATAAATTCAACACAAGCAAAAATCAAATGACCTGGATTTGCCCAAAATGCGAGCGTGAGCTAAAAAACGAAAAGCAAACGCACTATTGTGCCAAGGTAAATCTGGACAGCTTATTTGAGGGCAAAAGCGCGGAACTGGTGCTCGCCTTTGATAAATTACTTTTAGAAGTTGCCGACTGGGATGATGTAGCCATTAGCACCACACCCAACTGCGTGGTGTTTGTACACAACCAAACTTTTTTGGTGGTAAAGCCAATGAAAGCTGCATTAGATGTAAAGTTTTATTCAATGTTGCCATTAACCGATCTCAATCCTTACAAAAGCTTATTTTATTCTGGCAGATATGCCAATCACTTCAGGATTTCAAAGGTGGAGGAACTAACGCCTTTGATATTCAGGTGTGTTAAGGAGTCGTACGAATTGTTGTAGAACACTAAAGCTTTAGTAAAGAATAACAAAGCGACGAAAACTTACGAAGTTTTGAAAACTTCGTAAGTTTGGATATCCACGCGGCTATTATTTATTAAAGATCATCTTAACGACTAACAAGCCGACGAAAACTTACAAGTTTTTGAAAACTTCGTAAGTTTGGTTCTCCCCCTGTTGTTATTTATTAAAAATCAATTCATTAGCCAGCACTATCTCGGGCATGGAAATAGTGTGCTGCCTGCCTTTGTATATTTTAAGGGTGACATTGGCATTTAACCCCTGCATAACCTTTACACTGTCCTCTACCCTGTTTACGGGCACATGCGGGTCGGGATCGCCGGTGGTTATGAGGATTGGGGTGTTGTTAAAATTGCCTTTGTAATGATCGGTTATCAATTTCTCGCCAATCAACCCGCCGGTAAAGGCTACCGCGCCACCATAAGTTTGGGCGTTGCGGGTGATGTATTCCAATGTTAAACAAGCGCCCTGCGAAAAGCCCAGGAAATAGATTTTCTCTTCGGGGATACCATCGGCCTTAACTTGTTTTACCAGTTCGCCTATCACTTCAATAGCCGAATCAAGGGCAGGCTGATTTTGCTCGTCGGGAGCCATAAAGCTATAAGGATACCAGCTGTTGTTGGTGGCTTGCGGCGCGTAAATGGCAAAATCTTTTACGTTAAGTTCATTGGCCAAAGCGGCTATGTTTTGCGCCGTACCTCCCCTGCCATGAATCATGATTAAAGCAGCCCCGGCGCTTTTTGCCGGGGTGCCTGCTGTTATATATTTTAACTGATGGGTGTACATGATCAATATAATTGAGGTAATGTTTTTTCGAGCGTACTGCGAAATTTTTCGTGTTGTACTGGTAATTTCAAATGAGTACCTAATTCTTCAACCGGTTCATCTACATCAAAACCGGGGTTATCGGTAGCCAATTCAAACAATACACCTCCCGGTTCGCGGAAGTACAACGAATAGAAGTAGTTTCTGTCAATCTTATCGGTAATGTGTAAACCAAGAGCCGCGATTTTTTCACGATATTCCATCAAAGTCCGCTCGTCTTTAACCCTGAAGGCCACATGATGAACAGAACCACCTGCTACATGGCCGGCAACTTCGCCTGCTACTTCAACCAGATCAACTATCGCCGCGTTTTCAACCGCGCTGGTTACAAACCTGTAACGGTTTACGTTACTTTCTAATAACTGGTAACCAAATACACCGGTCAATATATCGGCAGTTGGCTGCATTTTATTGGTGGTGATGGTGATGCTGTGAAAACCTTTGGTAGCGTTTTCGGCTTTTACTTCATCAGTTTCCCATGGTAAACGGGTATCGGTATTTTTTGAGGCTATCAGTTCCAGTTTTAAACCATCAGGATCTAAAAAAGTAAGGTATGGCTCGCCAAATTTTTCGGCCACTTTATTGTAGATCACGTTATGTTTTTCAAAACGGTTCAGCCAAAAATCAAAACTGCCTTCGGGTACAGAGTAACCAATTTCGGTAGCCTGGCGTGCTCCCCTCCTGCCGCTCTGGATGTTTTCCCAGGGGAAGAAAGTTAATATTGAACCAGGGGTACCTTGTTTATCACCATAGTATAAATGGTAAGTTTCGGGATCATCAAAATTTACTGTTTTTTTAACCAGGCGTAAACCCAAAACATTGGTATAAAAATTATAGTTGCGTTTGGCATTGCCTGCTATTGCTGTAATGTGGTGAATGCCGTTGATTATATTTTCCATGATGTTGTTTTTGTTTGTTGATATCAAAATTACGGCCATATACCACAACAAAACTTGACCTACAACAAGAAATGACTGAGGGGGGATAAAAGATTATGGGAGCAAGGAATAAGGACAGGAAAGGGATGAAGGATTTAGGGAATAAAGACCGTTAAGCGGATTAAGGATAAAAGGACGAGAGAGCAAGGACAAGAAGGCGGACAAAGGGTAGATAGATGAAAGAGCAAGAACAGGAAATTTAGATTTTGCTTTATTTCCGTTGATAAACCCTCACGTAATCAACTTCATAGCGGCGCGGAAATTTGGTTGCTGATGGGTCGCCGCCGTTATCGCCGCCAAGGGCCATGTTGAGTAATATGTAATGCGGTTGTTTGAATGGGTTAAAACCGGTGCCATCCTGGTTTACCAACTGAGTAAGTTCAACGTGGTTTAACAATTGATCGTCAACATACAGACTGATTGATTTTTCGTCCCAGTCCATGCGCCAGGTATGAAATTGCCGGCTCCAGTTTTTACTAAATGTCGCCATTGGCGTTTTTGTGCTGTACCATTTGGCTTTATATCGTGTGGCCGTACCACAGGCTATGTTAGCCAACAGGTTGTTATTGTAGTACTCCATAATATCTATTTCGCCGTTTGAGGGCCAGGGTTTATCAACACCTAAAGTCCAAAAGGCGGGCCATAGCCCTGCGCTTACATCAATACGGGCACGCATTACCATACGGCCGTATTGCCAGCTGTGCAGTCCGCTGGTATTCATACTGGCAGCTGTGTATTCAATAAACGGTCGGTTTGTTTTCCAATCAGAACTATTCGGCACATAGTTAGGATTAGGCAGATGTTCTTTCTTTGCTTCGATAATGAGCAATCCCTTGTGGCAGCGGGCGTTTTGTGGCTGGTACCATTGCAATTCGTGATTGCGCGCAAAACCATGTTCATAAGTCCAGTTGGTGCTATCGGGAGCCCCCTCTTTATTAAACTCATCGGCCCAAACCAATTTATAGTTATCGGAGGTATCGGGCTGCAGTTGCTGGCTCTTAGCTGTAAGATGCAGCAAAAAGCCTAAACAAAGTAGCCCTACAAAAGCCTTTTTCATAAATAACATTAAGTTTACGGCAGGTAAAACATTTTAACCAACCGACTGCTAACCGGCGAATGATCAGCATTGCTATCCATAATATCACTCATATACAGCCACCATTTTTGCATAACCGGGTTTTGCGGCAATACTGCTAACGCGTCAATATCGGCTACTTTGTAAGTTCCAAACAGGGTGTTGGTCTCTTCATCCAGGTAAATATAATAATCGCTTATACCACTTTCTGTTAGCAACGCGGCCAACTCGGGCCAAATCTCGTCATGACGTTTTTGGTACTCCTGGGCCTTGCCGGCATAGAGTTTCATTTTAAAGGCTAATTGCTGCATTTCATCACTTTTTAAAAACGGTTAAATTCCATTGATCCATCCAGCTTATCTCTATATCATCGCCTTTAAAGGTAATGGGTAACCACAGGTAGCGGCCATCAATGGCATCTTTGGGCGTCCATTTATCGGCCATAAAAATAAAAGCATCCTTTTACCGGTTACCGGCAACACATAGGTGCTTTGGCCTCCAAAGGTAATTTCGGCACCTTTACCTACGCAGGGATTGCCGTGATAAACCCATGGACCGTAAATAGATTTGGCCGTAAACCAGCGTGCCGGGTTCGGCGCCCAGCCTGTTGTACCAGAACCAATCATGTAGTAAATTCCATGGTGTTTAAAAATAGCCGGCGCTTCTGTTTGATGACCTGCATAAACCCGGGCAAATTTACCGGTATGGCCGGTGTAGGTATCGTTCAGCTCTGCAATATCCAATGTATAATTCTCCTCGGCAGAAAATATGTGATAGGCTTTACCGTCATCGTCCACAAACACATTCATATCCCGGGCCATTTGTCCGCCGGGCAGGTCGCGGCAAAAAAAGCCTTCACTTTCATTAGCAGGATGAGCGCAATTAACTTTTTCGTTATCCGGCGTTCCTTCAGGATATATTGGCATAAATCCCGCGTTGGGGCGATAGCTTTTAACAAATGTATACGGGCCGGTTACCTTATCAGCTGTGGCAACTCCCGCGCGTGCTGCTTTATAACCCTGGCCACGCAGTTCAAGGTGAAACCACATGACATATTTTTTTGTTTTGGGATTATAAACCACTTTAGGCCGTTCAAGGATACAACCTTTGGCAATATCATTGGCCGTATCGGGCGAAACAGTTAGTGCTATACCCTCGTCCTTCCAGTTATACAAATCTTTTGACGAATAACAATGTACACCAACCATGGCCCGGTTACCGGCATCGCCCGCAATTTTGTGTTCGCCAAACCAATAGTAAATGCCGTTTTTATAAAGCATGCCGCCACCATGCGCGTTTATGTGGACACCCTTATTATCGGGCCATATAGCACCCGGATTAAAGCTGTTTAATTTAGTTTGGGCAATGCCCAAATTGCCTAAAAGCAGTAAAAAGGGCAATAGTAATCTGTACGGTTTCATAGTTTAAATGTGTGCTATTATTTTTTTATGTCGAGGGCATGGTCGGCAGGTACATCCTGTCCGCTCCAAACCTTTACCGCCGTCCATGGCTCATCGGGTGCCGACCAAAATAGATCGGTAGCCGACAAGCCCAGTGGCAAAAACGCGTTAGTACAAATGTACAGGCTGCCGGTAGTAATGTAGAAATCGGCCAGGCCGGGCTGCTTACCACAAAGGCCGATATTAAGCCATCCATCCGCGGTAAATGTTTGCGGTGCGCTTAACGTTTTTGTAATCATGGCGGTTAAGGCACATCTTACCTGGGCAGGTTTCAGGCTTTCGGGAAGTTGCTTTTTATAGGCGATGCTGGCTAAGTGATGAAATACACCTCCCCTGTAAACTATTGATCGGCCTGTGGCGGGGTAACTGCCATCGGCATTAATCATTCGTTCCAGTATCTGAGCATAACGCTCGCCAATAACAAGCTGCTGTTCCTGCTCATGTAAGTAAGTTTTCTTTTTGGCGTTTATTTCATCCAGAATGGTGCTCAAATAAGGTTGAATTACGATACTGTTATAATAATCTAAATGAAAATTCATTCCGTCGGCATACATCCCATCCCCTACGTACCAATGCTGGGTAAATTCGCGGATGCCAAATTCAACCCGCAGGGGATCGTACCCCAAATCATATTTGCATAAAAAGGCTTCTATCATTCCAGAAAAAAGCACCCAGTTTGAATAGGCCGGGACAGTGCTACGCGTGGCTTTCAATGCCTCTGTTAGCTGCACTTTAACTTTTTCATCCAAATGTTCCCATAGCCACGGTGCCCTAACTAAACCCAGGGCCACAAAAGAGGCATCCACTAAGGGTTGCCCACCTGTCCATTGCATATAATCTTTAGCATGCGGATTTACGGCATTGGCAATGGCCTTTAAAGCCCAACCGCGATATTGATCGCGAAGTTTGATCTCTTCGGTATCGCCGCCTTCCAACTGTAACCATGGGGCTATACCGCTTAAAGTACGCCCAAATGCTTCCAGGTAACCAACCTTAGTACGATTTTCTTTGTCATCTACCCTATCAGATAGCATCATTGGCATCTTTTGTTTAAGCTCATCGGCGGCAAGGTTTGACATTACCGGTCGGGCCACCCTATCCATGTAGCTTAGCCAAAGTTTGCGGGTTAATGCAGGGCCGGCGCTTTTCTTTTGTGCCAATGATAGCATTGGGATAACTATCAGCAGAAAATAAATTAAGATCTTTTTCATCGGCAAAAAATTTATAGCTCAATATAACGACCCGTTTTTTGAGAAACGGGTTAATTTAATGCATCTCGTTCATCTACCTTATTGGTGGCTTCCATTCAATCACCTCAACAGGTTGTGGCGCGGCTTTGGCGTTCCCTTCGCCATCTACCTGGGTAGTTGACTGCACAAACAAGTTAAGGATTTTTTTATCCCGCCAAAGTTCGGTATCATAAGTTGGCTCCCACGAACCTACCGATGCTGTACTGAGATCGCTGAGCTGCCAGTAGTTATTTTTAAGATCATCGTTTACAGCTATTGATACTTTACTCCCCCGTTCTTCGTCTCTAAAAACCATCGCGACAGCTATTTTACCACCTCGTTTCCAGGCCAGTATCTGCGGGCGCGAAATGGGGATACTTTTGGTTCCGGTACCGCTAAGACTAAATGATGTTTTACGAAAGCCCAGATCGGCAACCTGCCATTGGTTGTTGATGTTGTACACCAGGTGATATTGTGGTGCCCGGTCATTTATGCCCTGCCAGTAAGTAGCTATATAGGGGTACCCTTGCTCATCGGCAAACATGGAGGTTTGATTGATGAGTTCACTTTTTTGAGGGATGATGCAGGCATACTCGGCAGTAGTTGCCCTAATAGGTAAGGTATATTTTTCGCCCGAAAGCTTTTGCCAGGTTACGCCACCATCGGCAGATTGCGCGTAACAAAGATCATGGTTACTGGCCACATCCGGCGATTCGCGCCATACCCATGACAGGTGCAGCGTACCTTTTGCATCCATAGTGGTTTGCCAGTAAGCATTGCGTTTGCCCTCGCCATCAATCAGGTTGTTTTGCACACGCACCCAGGTTTTTGTTTTTAGCCGATACCGGTTCAATACCAGGTTTCCATTCCCCGATGCGCCATCGCGGTAAAAAAACAGCAAATCGCCATTTGGCATTTTATAAAATTCGGGATAGGTTAGCTTGTCTTCTTTTATGCCGGTCATGGGCATTGGGGCGGTTAACTCCAAACTTCCCGGACTTACACTGCGGCAATAATTTAAAGGCTGATTGTGGTGCCCCCAGGTTACGTGTAAATAGCCATCGCCATCAACCATAATGCTGATGCTCTTATGGGCATCAGTTGCATCGCCTTTATAAGCGGTGCGTTGTGTTTGCCAGGTTGATGAGCTTTGTTTACGTTTTGCCAGCACCACAGATTGCTCATCATCATAAAAAGCGGCGTATTGCGTTCCTTTGAAAGTAACCAATGAATTTTTGCGAAATACTACCGTATTTACAGAATTACTGGCCCAACCATTAGTTGCGATTGTGCTTATTTGTGCACCCGCCGTTTGATAAGTTATTGTAACGATCAAAAACGACAGGATCAGCATAGTCGCTCTTTTTATGTTATAATGGCTTTGCAACATCAATGCATTCAATTTAAACTATAGCCTTTATCACAACCCGCCAATCAGTTATTCGGCTTTTGATACCGATGATTGCCTTTCTTTAAAAATGGCAGGCACAATGATCTTTTTCCTTTTCCGATCTGACCCAGTATGTTCTATCTGCTCCAAAAGCAGGTTCACCATTTGCTCCGAAATTTGCAGCAACGGCTGGGCCATAGCTGTTATACCTGGTTTAAAAAGTTTAAACACGTCGTGATCATCAAAAGAAATCACACCCATATTACCTGGGATGCTCAATTTTAACCTGTCAATAGCTTCAATACCCTTGATGGTAAGATAATTGGTACCGAAGAACAAGGCATCTATTTGCGGATTTTCGGTAAGGAACAGAACAATATCATCTATACCGGATTGATTTACTTTTGAGAAACTAAGCTTTTTAATATATGGCGTGAAACCATGGTCGTTTATCGCTTTTTGGTAACCCTGCAAGCGATCCTGCATCTGGGTTTGTTCAGAATCGAGCGTTACAAAACCAATGTTTTTATAGTTATGGTCAATTAAATAGTTTACCGCTTTGCAGGAGCTTTCCAGGTTGTCAACTATCACCGTATCGGTATCAATAGCTTTATAATACCTATCAAACAAAACCAATGGGATATGCTCATTAAGCAAACCGGTAATATCGCTTTCCAGGCCTTCGGGCGGACATATAATAAATCCGTCTACATGCCTGTCTCTAAACAAATCTATCAGTTCAATGGCTTTGGCGGTTTGGTTTTTGGTACTGCCGTAAATAATTTTGTAGCCATGCTGATTAAGCAACTCTTCTACATGGGCGGCTACCGTCGAGAAAAACGGATCGGCAATATCCTCAATAAGCAGGCAAATAATTTTGGTTTTACCGGTACGCAGGCTTTTGGCCAGCATATTGGGTTTGTAACCAATTTCTTCTACATACTTTAATACCCGCTCGGTTTGGGCTTCGCTTAAGCCAACCTGTTTTGATTTACCGTTCAAAATCAATGATACGGTAGTGATAGAAATATTTAGCTGTGCAGCAATATCTTTAATGGAAACCTTTTTTTTCATTTACGCCGCTATATAAAATACGTCTATTTAAGTACCGGTATCTGTTTTAATAACCAGACCGATACATCATTTGCTGCCTTATCATTTTCAAAACGGGCGGGCAGCCTCCCGTTTGTATACTCGTTATATAACCAGGGATCGCCAACGGCCATCACTGTTCCTTTACCATATTTTGCTGTCGCGATAATAACCGCGTCATTCTTTTTTAAGGCCGCTTTTGCCGGGCCGCTTATGGCTATGGAGCATACATCCTTCATGAATATATTACCCGCGGTAGCAAACATGTCATTACCCGTGGTAACAATTGCGCCATCATCAAAATGATCGTCGTTAATTACGTGGTTTTGCAAATCGTTATTAAAATGCATCCCAAACTTAGCGGCCAGGGTGTTAAAATGCGGTAATTCCACATTGGCGCTGTCATTAGCCAGCATTACCAGTACACCACCGCCTTTTACCCATTTGGCAATAACTGTGGCATCTTTTTCATTGATATAATTGGGATTGGGATTTTCCTTTTTTGTATCCGGATCAACAATAATATAAACTGCCGACTTTTTCAGGTTAGCCGCAGTGGGAGCTTCGCCAAGCGTATCCAGCGTGGCACTTAATTTTTTAAAGGCATCTCCCCAGATAGAAAAACCTGTGTTAGCCGTTTCATCCCACAAATAATGAAAGCGTTGCTTTTGGCCGGCTGCGTTGTTGTGCACTTCGTGGTTAAAATAATAATCTAACGTAACTACCTGTGCCTTTGCTGAAAAACATGCCGGTAATACCAGCAAACTCAACAACATTTTTTTTAAATACAACCCGCGGCGCATAATTGTGATCCGTTTTTTGAATTAATTATTTTAACAATTGGTTATCAAATGTATTGTGGTGTACAGGTTTTTATCGCGCAGGAGCAAAAATTATTTACTACATCGATTGCGTAGCAAGATAGCTTAAGATTTTGAAAAAAAGCCATTTTGATTGAAAAAAATCGTTTTAGGGTTTAGTTTTTATTGATTTTGAGGAATCCCGGATAAAAACTTCGGTTGGGAGCTCAACGGTTTCAAATTCGGTAACGGGGCGTTTACTTTCTATTAAGTTAATAAGCATTTCGGTAGCTTTTTTCCCCATTTCAAAACAGGGCTGATAAACAGTACTTAAGGAAGGGTTCATCACATCGGCCAGTTGGGTGTTGGTAAAACCCAGTAAAGCTATATCTGTAGGGATGCGGTATCCCATTTTGTGTAACAGTTTAAGGGTTGTGGTAGTAATCCTGTCTGATGCGGTAAAAATGGCATCCGGTTTATCGGCAGATAGAAGCAGGTCGTTTAAAGCGTTTTCAATTTCTACCACATCCTTACCACCATGCAGGCAATATTTGATATAATTTTGATTAAGCGCTATGTTGTGATGATCCAATGCAAGTTGGTATCCCTTCAATCGCTCGGTTGTTATAGAAATATTGGGCGAGCTGGTAATATGCGCGATTTTGTGATAACCAGCTTCAATTAGCTGCATGGTGGCATCGTATGCTCCCTTGCAATTATCGGCAGTAACTTTATGAGTGTCAATTTCATCACTTACCCTATCAAAAAAAACTATAGGTAACCCTTGCGCGTGAAGTGATTTGAGGTGGCTTACATCATTGGTTTCTGTCGATAAAGAAATCAGCAGTCCATCAATGGAGCGAAAAGTCAGGTGGTGCACATTTAGTTTTTCCAGTTCGTACGATTCGTGGGTTTGGGTTACAAACACATTATAGCCCCTATCATAAGCAACAGACTCGATGCCGTCAATTACCTGCGCGAAAAAGTTATTGTCAAAGGTAGATACTACAATGCCGATTAGTTTGCTATTGCCTTGTTTTAAACTTTGAGCCATGGGGTTTGGCTTATAGTTGAGGCGCCGGGCACATTCAAGCACCAGTTTTTTGGTTTTTTCGCCTATTTCATGACTATCCTTCAACGCTTTTGAAACCGCCGAAGTAGAGATACCCAATTCCCTGGCAATATCTTTTATAGTAACAGCCCCAAACTTCATCAGCAAATCTTTAGATTTATTTCACAAGTTTAAAACTAATAGCTAAAAATGTGAAATAAAGCTAAAATTTAAAGGCATTTCCCGTAGAGACGCAATATTTTGCGTCTCCCGAATGCAAATCGAACACACAAATCAGCTATGCAAGTTCGCTCTGTATAGCTGGAGACGCAAAATATTGCGTCTCTACAGAAAAAAGATATTTATACGCCCCCAAATATCGAAAACCCGCCATCAACGCAAATCATTGATCCGGTTACAAACTTTGAGGCATCGCTCAGTAACCACACCAATGCGCCAATCAACTCATCCGGGTGGCCGAAACGTTTAAATGGAGTTTGGTTTATGGCCAACTGCCCACGTTGGGTATAACCTCCATCGGGCGTGGTAAGCAAGTTACGGTTTTGTTCGGTAAGGAAAAAGCCTGGTGCGAGGGCATTCATGCGGATGGCATCGCCATAACGGTTAGCTAATTCAACTGCAAACCACTGGTTATAGCAATCAACAGCGGCCTTGCCAATATTATAACCCAACACTTTGGTTATTGCCCGTTTGGAGTTCATTGATGAGATATTGACAATGCTGCCTTTGCCGGTTTGAGCAATGGCTTCGCCAAATATCTGGGTGGGGATGATAGTTCCCCAGGTGTTTAAATCCATAACGGTTTTCATACCGGCTATGTTCATTTTAAAAATATCTTCATCGGGCTGCAAAACGCCTTGTGGCATATTGCCCCCCGCTCCGTTTACAAGGCCATCTAATTTGCCAAAGGTATCCAGCAGCTTGGTTTTTGCGGCTTGTAAGTCGGCCTCGTTTAAAACGTCGGCTACCAGCGCAAGGGCTTTACCACCATTTTTGTTGATAGCATCCGCGCGTTCTTCGGCAACCTGCGCGTTACGACCTAAAATACCTACCGCGCCGCCCGCGGCTACAATACCGTTTACAAAGGCGTTACCTAATATACCTGTACCACCGGTAACTACAATTACTTTACCGGCTAATGAGAAGTTGTTTTCCACTTTAAAATTCTTTTTTGGGATTAATATTTAATTACCTGAGATCTGTAATGGCTATAGGGTCCATATCGGTATAGTCCAGGTTTTCGCCGGCCATACCCCAAATAAAGCTGTAGCTTGCTGTGCCGCTGCCCGAATGGATACTCCAGGGCGGCGATACCACGGCATCATAGTTATCCATGGTGATGTGGCGGGTTTCGTTCCCCTCGCCCATGTAATGGAAAATTTTTTGCCCCTGTGGCACATCGAAATAAAAATAAGCTTCCATACGGCGGTCATGCACGTGCGACGGCATGGTATTCCAAACACTGCCATCGTGCAAAATGGTTAAGCCCATTACCAGCTGGCAGCTTTGAATGCCCTCCAGGTGAATATATTTATTAATGGTACGATGATTTGCTGTTGATGCCGACCCTAAAGTAACCTTAACGGCATCAGCATGAGTTAGCAAAGTAGCAGGCTTTTGCGCATGGGCCGGCGATGATAACATATAAAATACCGCTGGATCACCAGGGTTTTTACTGGTAAATTTCACGCTTTGAATACCTTTGCCCAAATAGAGGCAATCCAGTTTTTTAACCTCGAATGATTGTCCATCGGCAATTATAACCCCATCACCAGCAACGTTAATGATGCCAATTTCGCGGCGCTCTAAAAAGTATTCGGCACGCAGGTTAGGGTAATTTGGCAATTCCAGTTCCAGATCAACCGGGTTGGCGAAACCCACAATCATCCTGTCGTAATGCGTATAGGTGCAATTAACCTGGTTGGGTTGCACCTGCTTATCTATCAAAAAACGCTCGCGGATAAGGTCGGTTTGATAGCTTTTAAAATCGGCGGGGTGTACGCTGTGTATAACTTTCAAGGTGGTGTATTTTAAAGGTTCAATTTACAGATTGCAATTGTACAACCTTAAGCATTATTTATGAAAGTATTGCTGCTATATTTTCACTTCATCGTTATAGTGCAAAACCACACACAAAATAAACACCTCATCTTTAATTAAATGTGATTGTTTACCCGGCGATAATGATTTGCTTTATTGCGAGCCTATACCTGCCCTGCAAGTGGTTTAGCAAATACAAAAAACGCATATGCATTGTTGGCTGAGTTATTTGTAATACGAATTCATTCCACTTCAAACTATTGCTATGTTATTTTGAGGCGGCTGATTATTTCAATTTCAAACATATACTCCGGCGAAGGCAACCATTTAAGTTTGGTAGCGTATTCACTGTATAAACAGCCTTTATGATCTCCAGGATCTGTTCAAAACTTTACCGCGAAGCCAAATACTTAAGCAGGGATATAGGCCACGCCTTGGGCCTTTATGAACATTTCTTAAAAAACGCGCGGGGCAGCCGGATCATGATCTATCATGGTATCTGCCAAACTAATCACACCCTGTTTAACCCGATTTTTTTAACGGCGCAGATTTTTGAAGCGCACCTTGCCTTGTATAAAAAGTATTGCAACGTGGTTTCTTTAGATGATTATTATAACGGGAACTTCAGTGAAGATAAATTCAACATCTGCATTACTTTTGATGATGGTTTTGCCAATAACTGCAAATACGTATTGCCGCTGTTGGAGCAATACCAGCTGCCAGCCACTTTCTTTATAACCGGCATCCGCGATGCGGGTTACGATATTTTGTGGAACGACTTTTTAGGAATTGTAAACAAATACGGACCAAAAACCATAGATTATAAAGGCGAGCGCTACGTTAAGGGGCGGTATGATAAATACATTTCTACGGCTGATGAAATTAGTTTGACCACAAAACTCCGGTCGGCAGGGTTTGATGAAAAAGCCGAAATGATGGAATTGCTGTCCCCCTTAGTCCCCTTTAAAAGTAATAGTACCATTGAAGATTACTGGCTGCAGATGACTACTAATGAAATTAAACAACTGGCTGCATCCCCCCTGGTCACCATCGGCGCACATGGGTATTATCATAATGACCTTACTTGTATTGATATCAACGAGGCCTCATGGGAGCTAAAAGAAACAAAAACATATCTTGAAAACCTTGTTCAAAAACCGGTAAATAGCCTGGCTTTCCCATACGGCAGTTATTCGCAGGCGGTAATTGACGCTGCTAAAGATGCAGGCTACAGGCAACTATTGGCGATGGATTTTTTATTATATTCTGATAAACATGACAATACCATGCGTGAGCGTTTCACCGTAAACCCGTTTATAACGCCAATTAACCAGATGCACGCCACCATAACACGCAGATATGAGCAACATTAAAGAAAAGGGTTTGTATCAAATAAGCCGCTTGAGCGCATCTAATTTAAGCGATGTTTCCAAATTACATACCGCGGTTTATAACAAAGCACCTGCGCCAGGTTTTTTTGACCGCAAATACAACACAGCCTATACGCTGGTTGAGCATACCGGCTTTATAGCATACAACCAAGAGTTGCAGCCAATTGCATTTTATGGGGTGATCCCTTGTTTTATGCTGATTGATGGTAAGGAGGTATTGTGCGCGCAATCTGCCGATACAATGACCCATCCCGACTATCGTAATAAGGGTCTTTTTGTAGAATTGGCCAACCGCACTTTTGAGTTGTGCGTGCAGATGGGCATTAAATTCCTGTTTGGTTTCCCTAATCAAAACTCACTGCCGGGATTTATCAATAAACTTGGCTGGCAAATGGCCGGGCAAATGGATTGCTTTGTGATACCGGTAAAAGCTATCCCCATAGCTAAACTTGCAGCAAAGTTCCCTGTATTAAAAAAATGGTATTCGGGATATGTTGATATCATGCTCAGAAAATATCAACTACATCAAGCAGGTATACCCGGCAGTGTTTTAATGGAGGGTTTTGATGGCTTGAGCAGAAATAATGGCTACCTGCAAAATAAAACCTACTCCCGCACCCATGTGATCAATGTTGACGGTGGCGTTGTTTGGACCAAAATAAACAACACACTCCTTATAGGTGATCTTTCGGTATCGCCCGCCAATTTCACTTTGGTGATGAGTGATTTAATAAAACTTGCAAAAAAGCTTGGCTTGCAGCAAATACAATTTCATACCAGCCGCGGCACACAGCTTCATTCCCTATTTAAACTGCACTATAAAGCGGTGGATTCGTTCCCTGTTATTTTTAAGGACCTGGGCGATGACATTTCAACAGACCGCATCCGGTTTACCTTTGCTGATATCGACATTTTTTGATCGCGCCCGGTAATTGCCGGCCAATATTTTTTTCACCGATATTTTCCCGGCTTTTACCGACAAGTTTAATCGTCCTGCAGATATAGCTTAGTCTCCCCGGCGGCATCGGTATACATTTGTATCACATTAATCATCAAGCTCATGAATATTTTATCAGGAACAGCCATGCAAAACGCCGACGACAGCTTCAATACCACCACCATTTTTGGCGATATAAAAAGAACTATCCTTTCAAAAGACTTTAAAGGCGGCAGTGTACGAAATGTATTTGGCAACACCGAACTTGACTTTACCCACGCGGATATAACCGGCACTGCCTTTTTAGATATTTCGCAGGCTTTTGGCCAGGTAACCATAGCTATCCCAACAGACTGGCGCATAGAAAGCGATACCACCCACATCCTTTCGGAAATGGAAGACGACAGAAGTTTTCTGATCCGTAAAAACAGATCGAGCAAGGTTTTAGTACTCAAAGGTCTTTCTGTTTTCGGCGCGGTTGAAATTGTAAATGAGTTAGAAGAGGACGACTAATTACCTCTCAATTAATTACTCCACTTTATCAGCGCCCCATTAGGGTCAGATTCAAATATTTTACCGGTAGCACTATCAATATAAATCCAGCTATCAGATATAAACCTGGCACCGTCCTCATCAATAAAATCGTGACCGATGTTAAACCTTTGATAGTTGGTCGAGCCAATTTTCTCTTCCTGGTCAAATAAAGCCTCTTCTTTTACCGTGGTTTCCTTTCGTGCCATGGCTACCAATTCATTTTTGGCGTGTGCTATATAATAGTTCGCCAGAGAGTCGACATCAATTGGCTTGGCAGGCACTTTTTTTATGGTATCAACAATTATCGGTTTAGCTTTAACAACCACAGGTTCAGCAACCGTTTTATCTTTTGACGGCTGCCTACATCCTAACATTAATATAAAAACAATAAAAGCGGGGATTATATTTTTAGTAATTAGCATTTGTGTAAGGTTATCAATACCCGGCTAATTTAAGTACATAATTGTGATTCAATGTAACAATTATTCTACCTGAAACCGGTTTAGCTTTAACCTCCTTCCTTTTTCATAAATTAGGTTTATGAAACACTTTAACACAAATTTAAGCTTCAACCTATGGCAAAGGGCATTGCCAATTGTTGCGGGCATGATGCTTTGCAGCGGCATTGCGGGCGCTCAATCAAGTAATCCTGTTATAAACAACATCATGACCGAAGAAACCAGTAACTCACAACTGGAAAAACTTGCGCATGAGCTTTTTGATGGCATAGGGCCGCGTTTGGTGGGTACGCCGCAAATGAAACAAGCCAATGATTGGGCGGTAGCCAAATATAAAACCTGGGATATTAAAGCCCACAATGAAAAATGGGGCGAATGGCGCGGCTGGGAACGTGGTGTTTCGCACATTGACATGATCGCGCCCAGAGTAAAATCATTAGAGGGTACCCAATTAGCCTGGAGCCCCGGCATGGGCAATAAAACCGTTACTGCCGAACTAATCATTTTACCGGATGTGGCCGATTCCACTGCCTTTGCGCAATGGTTACCAAAGGTTAAAGGCAAGTTTGTAATGATATCAATGCTACAGCCAACCGGACGCGCGGATTATAACTGGACCGAATTTGCCACCAAAGAATCATTTGATAAAATGAAGGCCGATCGCAGCGCGCAAACCGATGCATGGAAAAAGCGCGTCAGCAAAACCGGCTTTAACAATAAAACATTGCCTGTAGCGCTTGAAAACGCGGGTGCGGCGGGCATTATTACCAACAACTGGTCGCAAGGATTTGGGGTTGATAAGATATTTAGCGCGTATACCAAAACCATTCCTACCGTTGATATCGCGCTGGAAGATTATGGCATGCTTTACCGGTTAACAGATGGCGGCCAAAGCCCTAAAATCGCCATTCATTGCGAATCTAAAGAACTTGGTGTAGTGCCTACCTTTAATACCATTGCCGAAATTAAGGGCAGCGAAAAACCAAACGAATACGTAATGTTATCAGCACATTTTGACTCATGGGATGGCGGCACAGGTGCCACAGATAATGGCACAGGCACTTTAACCATGATGGAAGCTATGCGTTTGTTAAAGAAATTTTATCCGCATCCAAAACGTACCATTTTAGTTGGCCATTGGGGTAGCGAGGAAGAAGGCCTTAACGGTTCACGCGCCTTTGTTGAAGATCATCCCGAAATTGTGGCAAACCTGCAAGCCTTGTTTAACCAGGATAACGGTACAGGCCGTGTAGTTAACATCGGAGGCCAGGGTTTTGTAGAGTCAAAAGATTACTTAACCCGTTGGCTTGCCGCTGTACCTGATACTATTAAAAACAGGATTAAAACCAACTTTCCAGGCACGCCGGGTGGTGGCGGATCTGATTTTGCATCGTTTGTAGCAGTTGGCGCGCCGGGCTTTTCGTTAAGTTCGCTTAACTGGTCGTACGGTTCATATACCTGGCACACCAACCGTGATACTTATGACAAAGTAGTTTTTGACGACCTTAAAAACAACGCCATCTTAGCCGCTATTATGGCCTACATGGCAAGCGAAGATCCGGTTAAAACAACCAACACCAAAACCGAAGGCCTTAAATGGCCGGTACAAACCAAAGCCACCCGCAGGGGCGGTTTGGATAAGTAGGTTTGGGACTTGTTTGGACTATGGGACTTTTGGACCATGGGACTTTTGGACCATGGGACTTTTGGACAAAAGATTTTTGGAGTAAGGAGCAAGGACTTTTGGAGCTTGAAACTAACACAGCCGCAAATAACAAATCCCGTCGATGCATCGGCGGGATTTGTTATTTGCGCTTGTCGACTACTTAGTCTCATAGTCAAATAGTCCAAAAGTCCCAGCGTCCCATAGTCCGATAGTCCAAAAGTCCCAAAATCCATCAGTCCCAAAAATCCTTCGATAAATAAAACCTTTTGTGTTTTTAGTACTTGTACTATTATAAACCAACACATAAAGTTATGAAACATGCATTCATTTTTGGCACCACCATATTTTTGAGCGAGCTGAATACGCTTACTTTAAATGATGCCGATTACAACACAGAGTTTTTAAGAATCCTGTCGTTTAATAATCAAAACGAAAATACCCCGCTTTCTATTAATGCCACAATATCCACTTTAGATGGTAGCATGGTACAAATTACAAACAATGTAATTGAGGGACGTGCGGATATGCGCGCACAGGTTACCGGCAACCGTGTCAAAATATTTCAAAATGGGCATGAAGAACCGGTACTCGACGTTTATCAGCTTGATGAGCACGAGTTTCACGGTTTATCAAGCCATATTCTTAACGAGATACATGCCCAGCACCCCGATAAAGTATTAACCATTAAAGGCAACTTTAAGGTAGGCAGCACCCATTTTATGATCGAAAACGAAAAAATGTTCGTGGATAATAATGGCTTTGCCAATGGCGTGGTAAACGCGCACAACGGCGTGATTTTATCGGCTGTCGATCACGACTTTTTATAAAATTACCTGCTAAAAAATGGCCTTGCCGTTAGTAAGGCCTTTTTTTTAAAGTTTGCAATAATGCTTCAATATAAAACTATTCGCTTAGCGGTATGGTAAACCAAAACGTACTTCCCTTACCCAATTCACTATCTACTCCAATTTGCCCGCCGTGGCGTTTAATGATTTCGGCGCTGATATATAAACCCAAACCAAGGCCCGAGTTTTGAAAACCCGATGTTGCTACCTGGTAATACCGTTCAAACAGGTTAACCTGTTTTGCAGGGTCGATGCCGGGGCCATTATCTTTTACGGATACCTTGGCGTAACCATCAATAGCTTCAACAATAAGGTAAATTTTCAACGACTCTGGCGCATATTTAACCGCGTTATTAACCAGGTTAACAACCACCTGGTCAATGGCATGTTCGTCTGCGTAAACTTCTAACTCAACATCGCCCTGTATAATCAATTCATATTTGCCGGCTACCCTTACATGGTTACAGCAAACATTAAGCATTTCGCTTATATTAAATGTTGTTTTATTGAGCGTTAATTGCGACGCGTTTGAGCGGCTTACATTCAACAGGTCTTCAACCAGGGCACTTATTTTTTGCATACTCCTGTTTGATTGATCTATCAATTTGGGTAACATGGCCGATGACGGATTCTCTTTTATCCTATCCAGCAATTGTAAGGAGGCCTTTAAACTGGTTATTGGCGTTTTAAGTTCATGGCTGGCAATGCTTATAAAATCGTCCTTTTGTTGGTTAAGCTGCTGTACACGGGTAATATCAAGTAAGGTACCCAATACGCGTACAGGAGTGCCGTCCTTATCGTAAAAAACGTTACCCTGAGCTCTTATCCACCTTATGGCTCCGTCTGTATGAATAATTCTGCCTTCGTAAAAAAGCTTGCCATTTTTGTAAGCTTCCTCCTGCGCCAGCGCGCGTCTTGCTAAATCATCCGGATAAACCGCCTCAACAAATTTTTGGCGTGGTACATCCTCATCATATCCAAATATCTGGTTAAACCTATCAGATGTTATCATGGTGCCTGCCTTTAAATCAAGATCGTAAGTACCAATTTCACCGGCTTCAATGGCCAGGCGGCTCCGTTGTTCGGCATCTTCAATACTTTTGCGGGCTATCACTTTCTCGGTAACTTCAATGCCCAAAACCATTATGGCGTAGGTTTCACCATCAGATGATCTCATGGGTTCATAGGCAAAATCAACAAATACAGTTTCGGGATTGCCGTTACGAATCAGCACTAATTCATGCTCTTTCGCTTCAAATTTTATACCGCTGTTAATAACCTGTTGCATAACAGGGGCATAGACCTCGGCTGCTTCGGGCACGGCTTGCCAAATAGTGCGGTTTTCCATTTCAGTCCGCGGTCGGCCTACCAACTCAAGATAAGCGTCGTTCACATCCTGTATCATCAAATCGGCAGCACGTATAATGCAAATACTTACAGGAGCTTGCCTAACCATACTCCTGAACCGGGCATTACTTTCGGCCAGTTCTTCATAAAGTACACGATATTGCTCCTGCGATGCTACCAACTCTTCATTCGTTGTTCTTAGCTCCTCATTTGACGCGGCCAGCTCTTCGTTAAGGGCGGTTAATTCTTCGGCCATATCCTGCTCGCGCTGCTGACCCAGGTAACGGGCAGTTACATCTGTGGCGGTATGCAATATGCATAGGGTTTTGCCTTCGCCGGTTTTGATAGCCTTATATTCAAAATCAAAATAAAAGGTTTGTAAAATACCGTCAACAATCAAATCGGCCGCAGTGTTGGTACCGGATATGGTAATGCCTTCGCGCCAAACCTTTCTGAACATGTCAATAAAAGGTTGTCCTTTTAACTCAGGCAGCGCATCTTCTAATGATTTACCTATAACGGTTTCCTTATCCTTGCCCCAAATAGCAATCATGGCATCATTGGCCCATTGAATGATGCTGTCATCGCCATAATGTATGGCAATACCATACTGGTAGGTAGCTAAAACATTTAATAGTTGCTGGTTACTCAGGGGATTTGCCGGCTCGCTCATTAATATTATTTGAAAAATTTCAAGGTATATAACCCGGTTAGGCTTAAAAAGTTTGTACTATTCCAAACATTTGCCGCTTTGCAAATTAAACCAAATTCTGCTCTAAAATTGACTATGCTGCTACGTAAAACTACTTAAAATACTGTTTTTCAAACCGATGAAAAATATTTTCCATGTATCAAATCATATATTGTGCTACTTTTAACGCAAAATTTAAAACAAACCTTTTCCTAAACTTAGCCTTTGCGCCTTAACAAGCCTATATCACTACTATTATTTTACCTGTTTTTTACGGGTGGACTTTACGCGCAGGTAAGTAAATCAAAACTACTCTTTTACCATATAAGCGAGAAAGACGGCCTGAGCGATAACCTGGTAAATTGCTTTTTTCAGGATAGTAAAGGCATTATGTGGATGGGTACATCATATGGCCTTAATAATTTTGACGGTTCGGTAGTAAACGTATGGCAGGCCGACAACGCTACCGGCGACGACCGGATGAAAAGCAACCAGGTAAACGGCATTACCGAAGATGACCAGCATACTATCTGGATGGCTACAGCCGGTGGTTTAACCTCGCTCGATCCGGCAACCAACAGTATCCATACCTATCAATCAGTATATAACAATACCATGCGCGGCTTAGCACGCGAGGGTAATAAACTATGGATAGCTACTGAGGGAGGCTTATTACTGTTTGATATCACCGAAAAGTCATTCCGGCATTTCATCAATAATATGGATGACCATCGGGAATTTGTAAACTTTGATAACGATATTAATTCGCTTACCATTGATAGCAAAAAACGCTTATGGCTGGCTACAGTTAACGGTGTTTGGATGTTTGACCGTAAAAAACAATTTTTTGAGCAGTACGATGGTGTTAAAAACGATACCGAATTTGATGGTATGGCCAACACCGTTTTTGAGGATCATAAAGGCCGGATTTGGATTGGCTGCTGGAGCAAGGGCATGAAACAAATTATCCCCGAAACCCGGCAGACAATTAATTATCATACCATAAAAGGTGCCCCAACACACGTAATGACCATGGTTGAACAAAAAACAATCGACAATCATTACAGCATGTGGATAAGTGATAACCTTACCAGTTTTAAAGAACCATTTGATAAGTTTGAGCACAACGATCTGAAGCCCATTATTGAAGCGGCCTCCCTTGACCCGCATTGTTTATATGTATCGCGCGATAATTTATTGTGGATATCTACAGTAAAAGGCGTTTACATACTTGATCCTACACGGCAGCTTTTTAAACATCATTTTATAAGTACACAACCTAACATTACCAACCAGGAACCCGCCATTTTTTACCAGAATAACAAACTATGGATTGGTGGAGATAAAAATCTTACCCTGGTAGTTTATGATGACGCTTTTAATGTCATAAAAAATTACACTGCCACTATACGCAACCTTGGTGGCGAATATGCGCAGGACGCCGCCGCCGTGCTTAATATTGTTCCCTTTGGTAAAAACGAGCTTTTATTGGCTACGTCAGCCGGGGTTTTATCGCTTAATCTTACTACCGATAAGATAAGCATTTTGTGCCATAAGGTAAATGAAACGGGCCAGTACCCCTATAATTTCATCAACAATATTTACATCAACAACGGCAAAATATGGGCTTTTCCATGGCGACGTGGAATTTGGGAGTATGACCCGGTTACAAAAAAATTTAGTCCGCTTGTTATTAAACTGCCCGATTCAAACGAGAAGCCCAAAGGTGTTAACGTTGCCGATGTAGTTACCGACGATATTGGTAACACCTGGCTTGCCGATTTAGATTATGGCCTGGTTAAGTACACTCCTGCTACAAAAAAATTTGAACGCTTCATTGATGGCAACATCACCCCGTATAGCAGGGTACTAAATATAGATTTTGTTGGCGGGAAACTTTGGGTGGTTGATAATACTACAATTGTGGCTATCGATCCTAAAACCAATTTGAGCGAAGGCTGGCCGCTGCCAACCGGTATGAACAAAGTAATTAATGAATATACCTTAGATGGCCGGGGCAATATGTGGATAGCTACCAAAACAGGGCTGGTAGTTTTTAACATGATCACGCATGCTTTTAACCAGTATACCGAAGAGGATGGACTGATTAACAACGATATGAATGGCAACCTGCGCTCACTGCCCAACGGAAAAATATTATTTGTTGGCGAAAACTATTTCACAAGTTTTACCCCGCAAGAATTACTGCGCAAACCCGCGAAAAAAAGATTGCTGCTTACCGGCGTAAATGCCGATGACCATAGCGTATCAACACAATACATTATACCTGCCGGCAGCAGGAAGGTAACTTTTAACTGGGCATTAATTAATTATACCAACCCGTTGCAAAACCGGTATTATGGTAAGCTTGATAAAATAGATAAAGATTGGAACTATGTAGGCAACAAAGGCAGTATCAATTACAACAGTTTGCCAGCCGGCACTTATACCTTCAGATACAAAGCGGCTACATCTGATGGTTTGGTTAGTGCCGAAAAACATTTGGTGTTTATTATAAAACCCCCGTTTTGGAAAAGCTGGTGGTTTGAAACCCTTTTGGTACTATTTGCTGCCTCATCGTTAGTGTTTATCATCCGTAATGAGCGCCGCCGGGAGCGTAAAAAGGCGGCGATAAAACTTCAATTATCAGATCTTGAAATGCGGGCTCTTCGCGCGCAAATGAACCCACATTTTATTTTTAACGCGCTCAACTCCATACAGGAATGTATTGTGAGTAAAAATACCAAAGCGGCATATACCTACCTTTCCAGTTTTTCAAAATTGGTGAGGATGATACTGGAAAACTCCGAAAAACAATTCATTACACTGGAGGCTGAAATTGAAACACTGCGCTTATACCTTAGTTTGGAAAAACTGCGTTTTAACGATGATTTTGAGTTTGATATTCAAACCGATGCCAACATCCACCCCTCCTTTATCAGGATACCCACCATGATCATTCAGCCCTTTGCCGAAAACGCGCTATGGCATGGCCTCATCCATAAAAAAGGGGATAAAAAACTAACCATCAGTTTTAAACAGGAAAAGGGCGTTTTGCTTTGCCTTATTGAAGATAATGGAGTTGGAAGGGTACGATCTGCAGAGTTTAAAACCATTAATGGTACTCAAAAACAAAGCATGGGCATAAAAATTACCGAAGAGCGCCTTGCCCTGCTACAAAACGAAGCAGCCATTAAAATAGACGACCTGGAACAAGCCAACGGAGAGGCATCGGGCACAAAAATTACCATTAGCATACCTTTACAATTTTAATATATGTTGAAAGCCATAGTTATTGACGACGAGCCACGCGGACGCAACATTTTGTTGCAGCTGATTAGTCAGAATTTTGAGCACATTAAAGTAGTGGCCACAGCCGCCGGTGCCGACGAAGGAATTAAACGGATTGATATGTACAAGCCTGATGTGGTTTTTCTGGATGTAGAGATGCCCGGCAAAAACGCTTTTGATATGTTGAAAGAGTTAGGTAAGGTTGATTTTAAAATCATTTTTGTATCGGCCCACAACCACTACGCGCTCAATGCCATCAAACTTTCGGCTATTGATTTTCTGTTAAAGCCAATTGATCTTGATGATCTTACCAAAGCAATTGATCGGCTACAGGATCAGCCCAGGCAAGCGGCTCAACAGGTGCCTCATCTGCTAAACCAGTTACAGCAGCCAAAAACCAATTTCGGCAAAATAGCCATAACATCTGTAAGTGCCATTGAGTTTGTAAACATTAACGATATTATTTACTGCAAGGCCGATAATGTGTACACCGATGTGCACCTATGCGGCACCAGCATCACATCAACCAAAAACCTAAAGGAGTTTGACGATATTTTGCAGGCGCATTACTTTTTTCGCATCCACCACTCCTACCTCATCAACCTCAACCACATCAAAAAATATATCAAAGGCGACGGCGGCACTGTTGTCATGAGCGATAACACCGAAATTGAAGTAAGCCGCAGAAGAAAAACAGCCTTTTTGGAGCAATTAGCTACTATTTGATATCGGATTTGGGATGTTCGATTTCGGATTTATTTGATTTGGGATTTGCACATTTTAATTTCCCGTCCGCTCGGGGTCTCCCAGCTTGTGGCCCGCGTTTGGGTAGCCGGCAAGACAGTTCTTTCGATATCTGATTTATTTGAGTTGGGATTAGCACTTCTCCCAGGTACACAGATTCCAAGCTGCCAATAAAAATAATAAATCCGAAATCGAACATCCCAAATCCGAAATCTTCTCCGCCACTTACTACCCAAAATAACCACTTACTAAAAACGCCCGGAACCCATTTGCGTATTTGTCACTTTCGTGTTACCAAAAAACATCGAAATGAAAAAGACATTACCTGCCCTGTTCCTGTTTTTTGCCTGCTTTACCGCACAGGCACAATTTGGCAACATCCTTAACAAGGCAAAAGACAAACTAAAAACCAAGGCAAACGCCAAAATAGATCAGCACCTGGATAAGGCCACAGATAAAGTAGTAAATACGGCCGATACCATTTTAACCGGTACAGCTACCAGCGGCGGCAACACCACTACCGCCACAACTGTTAACAGAGGCAATGCAGCGGCAAATGTTAGTGCAAATACCAGCGTTACCGCAAGTGCCGGCACAGCCCAAACCGTCCCCAATTTTAAAGCATTTAACAATTATGACTTTGTCCCCGGCGATAAAATATTATTTGAAGATCATTTTGATGATGATCAGACCGGCGAGTTCCCCGCTCATTGGAACCTTGGGGCAGGCCAGGCGGTAGTAAACCAAACCGGGGACGTAAAATCACTTTTAATTACCGATGGTAACTACGCGCATGTTAGTCCGCTTATCAAATCGCCATCTTATTTAGGCGACGCCTTCACTATCGAGTTTGACAGCTTTTTTAATGGTGGCTACGGTCCACGCATTTATTTTTATAGCAGTAATGCCGATGCCACAGCGGCCCACAACGACCTGGGTAATATTAGTATTTCTCCCGGCGAATCCGGTGCAGGTGCTCAATTTGGTTCGGAGATTGGTAAGGTAGATCTATCGGGAAAAACACCTTCAAATGGTGATAATTACGCCAATAAATGGCATCACGTGGCCATAGCTTGTAAAAAGAACCAGTTAAAAATTTATGTTGATCAGTATCGCATCCTGGTAGTACCTAATATGGGTATTACACCACATGCATTTGATATTGAAGGAATAGGCAATGCTGATCAGCCGATTATTTTGGCCAACATGAGGGTGGCCAGCGGCGGCGGCATGAACATGCTGGGCAAAAAATTCACTGATGCCAAAATAATTACCCACGGTATCAACTTTGATATTGACAAGGCCAGTATTAAACCCGAGAGTATGGGTACGCTTAACATGATCGTATCAGTACTGAAGGATAATCCCGAAATAAAATTCCAGGTTGGCGGCCATACCGATAACAGCGGTACGCCAGCGCACAACCTAACCCTTTCACAACAACGTGCCGATGCTGTTAAAGCGCAATTGGTAACTATGGGCATTGATGCAGCACGCCTTACAACCAAAGGTTTTGGTGATACCAAACCCATTAGCGATAATGTGACTATTGAAGGCAAAGCCAATAACCGCCGAGTTGAGTTTGTAAAAATGTAATCCCCCCTACTCTTAATCTACCTATGAAAAACAAAAATTTATATACAAATCTAAACACACATCTTATGAAAAATCAATTCTTATGCTTAGCGCTTTTAGCAGGTTTGTTTATGGCATCCTGCTCAAAAAACAACGACAACACGCCCACTAAAGTTGCGGCCAAATTTACTTTCAGGGGAAAAGCCTACACCTCAAAAGGCTTACACAGTTCATCTTCTGCTACAATTGACGCCGTTACCGACTCTGCCATAGCCGATGACAACTCCACAAAACTGCTGGTAAACTTCATATTTAAAAAAGGAACCTCCGGCGTGGGCACCTATGCTGTTATTGGCGATACCGACACCACACCTGCCGACAACCAGGTGGGCTTACTGGTATTTGAAACCGATTTAAAAAACAAAGAAAACACCGGTATATACTCCTCAATTTCCGGCGGTTCGGCAGTGCTCGCAGGCTCAGGCAATACCTTCTCATTAAAAATAACAGACGTTAACTTAAGAGGCAATTACTACGACAATACCGATCCTAAAAACACGCAGATCATCAATGTAACCACCTCCATTTCGGCTACCACATTTACAAAGAATTAACCCCAAACCAAATCATAGTTAATTAACGGAGACCAGAAACCGGAAAAACGGGGCGAAATCGAAAAGCCATACGAGTAGAAACAAAAAACAAACAAAACAAAAAATGAAAAAATTATTATCAGTAATGCTGGGCATTACGTGCATTGTGGCATTCTCATTCTTTAAAAACGCTCAAAAATTAGGTTTTACCAAGCTAAGCACCAGCTTATACACAGCGCACACCATTGTGCCTATGAGCGATGCCAACAAAAGCAAATTGAAAGACATTTTTGCCAAAGAGTATGGCATCAAAAATTTCAGCCAGCAAACTACGGTAACCTACAAAAAGGTAACCGATTCAAAATACCCAAAACTAACAGGCTACAGCGTAGCTGATAAAACTGTTGGTGCCGAAGTATTTACCGAAACCACTGTTAACAAACCTGTAGGCGAAGATATTGAAGTAACCCAACGTGGTATTTACGCTTCAAGCGCCAGTGTAGCTTCGGTAGCTGCGATGACATCTGTACTTGAAGCTTATAAAAATTAATAATTAGGGTGAGTACTGGCTGGCGGCTTAAGCTGCCGGCCATATTCTTTTATTTTATGAAAACCAGGGCGGTTATATTTAGTATTTGGAGCAGGTTTCACATTGTGTTTATTGTGTTAACCTCGGTATTTTTTGCTTACGATAAATTATACCGGTTTTACAAAGTAAAAGAAAACGCTCCTGTACAATATTTTTATAACAACCTGTTTTTTAACACCCCTTTCAGATATTATGGAAAACTAACTGCCGCAGGATCGCCCTATGGTTATTTTGCGCCCAATATACGAGCCAGCGGACTGATCATTGGCGAAAGCGGCGGTAAAAAGTATACTGCACTTTTTAACGGCTTTGAGGCCGCAATGCGTTTTTCTGTACTATCGGCCCGGGTTACCAATAACCTTATAGATTCCCGTGATTCTACCGATCACAAACTTGAAGACCGCTTTATGGACCTGCTGTTTAAAAGCATAGCGGTAAAAATTTACAATCAAAATAAATGCACCCAGGATAGCTTGTTTGTAAGCTATAACATTGTTGGTTTCCCCACCCTTAAAGAGTACACCGCGGGCAACCGCCAACCCTATTTAATAAAGCTTAAGGAGGTAAAAATTAGCAAATGAAAACCTTCATTAAAAATATTTTTAAACAACCCGTGGCCACCACACAAAACCCATTGTGGATGGTTTGCCTGCGCTGCGGCATAGCCCTGATATCCTTTGCCCATTTTATGGCCTTACAGCCTGATTTTGACAATATATTTTCGGCACATGCTTTTGTGTCGCCGGATATTGCCAACGCTACCCGCGATTTTTTACTCCCATCCATATACAGCATATATAAAAGCATACAGGGTATTATCCCCATAAGTTATGAAGCCGTTTTACTATTTTTCAGGATACTTTATCCACTAACGCTGCTGTTTTTACTGGCTGGATTATTTACGCGCCCGGCGGCTATTTTGTCGCTGGCCCTACACCTGGTGATAACCAATTCAATGGAGTATTACAGCTATGGGGTAGATCTGTTTACATCAATAGCCTTGTTTTACTGTTGCGTTTTCCCGATTGGCAGTTTGTTTTCGCTGGATGTTTTGTGGTTTAAAAAAGTTTCACCATCTGCCGATAGGATAAGTAAATGTTTAAAGCTTTTTCAAACCCATGTTTGTATCATGTACTTTTTCTCGGGACTTGAAAAACTAATGGGTTACAACTGGCGCAACGGCGAATCCATCTGGCGCATGTTGCACGGTTATAACGCTACCGAATCTGTTAATTTCGATTTTCTGTACAATACGCCTATCCCCCTGCTCATTGGCTGGGCCACGGTTATGCTTGAGTTGCTGTATCCCCTGTTCATCAACATACAGCAAACCCGCAAATGGTGGCTGGCAGGCATTGTTATTTTCCATGTGTCGATAGCCTTTTTTATGGGCCTTTACTTTTTCTCGTCGGTGATGATTATCCTCAACCTCACTGCTTATTATATGCCTTTTATAGAGGAAAACAAACCCGTTTTGGCCCCCAAATCTTTACCACAACTTATTGAAGCCTGAAAATCATTAACCCTAAATAAAATGAGAAAATTAGTTTACATCCTTTTGCTGCTTACGGTTACCAATGCCGTAAACGCGCAATTTTTAAAGAAATTGAAAAGTAAAGTTGGCAGCGTGGTGGGCACTGCCGATACGCCGCCTGCCAATACCTCACCGGCCTCTTCTGATGGCAAATTTACCAACCCGGCCCAGTTTGGTACACTCATTAAAGTATATACTAAAGGCGAAATTAGCACGGCCATGGGTGGTGAAGGCGGGGGCAATTTTGGCTTACATTTTTTATCATTTAAAGTGGTTAACAACCAATTTGTAGCCCAGATTGCCGATGTGCTTGGCGTTTACGACTATCAAAACGGAAAACTGCAAAAAACGGCGCAAAAGCCACCGCTAAATGTATCTTTTAACGATGCGTATAATGGCAGCGAAATGGATTTTCAAAGTAAAGATTTCAGCAATCATGATATGGAGGCCGCCATGCTAAAAAAAGGTCCGCACGTACAAAGCGGCAGGCAGCCGGGCAAAATAGACCAGGAGTTTACGTTTAATGGCAAGCCCTTTGCCCGGTTTATGTCGGCTATGGTATCGCACAACAATGATTCGTCGGTGGTAGTAGCCATGGGCATGAGCTACGGAAAAGGCGTTAGTTATGTAATGACCAGTTCTACAGGGCAAACTATCACCCTGCCCCACATGGTAACGAGTTCGCCCCTGGTAAGCCCGGATGGCAAGATGAGCGCGGTGATCAATACAACTGCCGATGGCAGTATAGCCTACCTGATGGATGGCAGAAAAGTGCCTTTAGCTGATTATGGCGGTTATGCCTGGATACGTAACAGCGGTGCCATATTTTTCCCCTCTGCCAAAGGCAGTACCGCGATAATGAAAAACAATAAGCTTGCCCAGGTAATTCAATATCCTTTAGAGCTAAAACACCTTTTTATTGGCGCAAATGATGATGCCTTTTGCTGGCCCGGCGATCATTGCCTTTGCTTTAGCGACAACACCAGGTTTGAGAATGCCGATTTCCCGGTTAAGGTAACCATCAACGGAAAAGATGTAGTTTATTTTACAGCCGTTAACGTAATAACCGGCGAGTTGTACCTATGTCATCATGATCTTTAACAGCTGCGCCATGAAAAAACATTTCATTACCCTGCTGTTATTTTGCTGCGTGATAAAAGGCATGGCGCAACCTGCGGGCACGTTCAATTATACGTTTAGTCCGCTTGATGGCGGGCCACCTATACATAAGAATGTCACCATCCCACTCATAAAGTATAAAAATTACGATATGTATTGGTACGCCAACCCTAACAATGGCGAGCGGCATTTATTTGTGAACGGCGCTTTTGATATCGGCATTATTATACTGGATGATAAAGCCGATACCGATGTGGTTTACCGCGATAAGTTTGAGGGCGATCAGTTTAATATTCTTGGCAAAACCAATACTACTTTTTACATCCACCCGGATAACGATCATCGTCCAATCCGTATCCATTACAACACCTTTACCTCCGGCGAACTGTATTTTACATTTGCCGGTAATGCCGTTTATGAAGTGCAGGGCACGGGCGGAGTCATAAACAAAATACATGGCACTATCTCGGGCACATTCCAGGCTTTTCGCGAGCCCAAATATGAGCAGAGCGATAAACTGCCCGGCTGCAATTGCGACCCTACCATCTATGCAAAATTCTACAACCCTGAAATTGGGCGCACTCCATCGGCTTGCGAAAACGCGTTGTTGTGGAGAATTTTTAACCACGTACAGCAGGCCCTGCATAACCTTGTGCCAAACATCAGTCACCGTGAAAACGAGGGCGGAAAAAGAGCGCCTGGCGACTTACTGTACCTGGAAACCAAGGCTACCATTGATGTTACCGGTCCGCTATCAGAAATTGAACCTTGCAGCCCCGATAACCCTCCCCGTACCAAAGTTTCAGTAAGTGCTGCCGAAAGACCCTTTATACAGGATGACGCTTATGGCTTAACGTTCGAGAAGATGCCGGTACTACCTGCCGCTGGTACTTTTAATGGCGGTGCCTACTTAAAAGCGGTTTTGGCCGTTAGCGATTCACTAACCACGCTATTTAAAGCCGGAAAAATCACTGCCGACGAACTCAATAAAACCTTAAATGCCCGCAGCAAACAACTTCAAGGCCCGATGCCCGACTACAAAAAGATGGAAGCTGACTATAAGCTCAAAGTGAGCGTAATTATTAACGCGCAACATCCCGAAACGGCCGGCCGTGGCGTAACCGGCAGCGATTATGCCGCCGTGATTAAACACACCATTCCCGATGCCGTTTTTGATGTTCACGTAGCCGAATTTAAAGACAGTGATGGCACCTGGATTCCTAATAAATTATACATTTATTACGGGCAATTTACCATAGTGCCTGGCAATGGCAGCATAAAAAGCATTACACCAGTATACGCGCCGGCCATCAACAAGCTTAGCATTTTCAACATCATTGTAAAAATTGAAGGCGGTAATGATCTTATTACAAAAGCATTGGCCAATATTGATTTAACCAGCCTGCCTACCCTGCTTGACAACCCTAAAACCAAGTGATATGAAAACTAAATTAATCATCTGCCTTTTTGCAGTTTTTGCGTTTGCCGTTCCATTACATGCCCAACAACAGCAGCAGGTATTCGATGTTACCGATACTCAACCGGCCGAGTTAAACGGCCTTAGCATGGGTTACCACATCAACAGCGAGGAAGTAAAAGCAGTAAGCGACAAAGGCAATTTCAGCCGGTTTTCTGTAAAGTTTTTTGTGACCAATACCTCGCCCGAGTCGAAGATTATTTTGTACCGTACCGGGTTTATCTTATTGAATGAAATATCGCCATATATTGTACAGTTTGATGTTTTAAATGCCACCGGTGCCCGCTTTACTTCCAAACAAGCTACCCTGCAGGCCAACCCTTGTACCGTATTTGCCCAGGTTGATGACAAAGACCAAAGAGATCCAAACAAAACCGTTAAAAACAAACGCTTTGTTGATATAGGTTACTGGATTAAAGCCGGCGAAACTATAAGCACTACAGCCATTTTCATAGTGCCGCTTAATGAGAAACCAAAGGTAACGGCTACCTACCTTATGAACCAGGGATCGCCGGTTGGTACGGTTTTAAATACGCAAAACATGGGTGTTCCTCCCCCACCACCTGCCGCCTCCTTCGGCTTCAACAGGGGCGCGTTTTACGCCATACGTAATAGTTGGAAAGGCACCTACATTGATAACCGCACGGGCTTTTTAACCACCAATAATACCGATCAAACCCACGTGATATTGCAATGGGAAATACTGCCGGTTAATGGCACCAACTATTATATCATTAAGGGCAAAGGGTTGTTTAGCTGCCTGAGCAGTGGCAAACCCGGCACTGTTGAACTTAGTAACAACAACCAATACGCCGGCAGCATGTGGTATATAGAACCTGTACCAAATTCTGACAGGGTGCGCATCAGGAACGTGGGTAACAACACTTACCTCAATATGGAGAGCGGCGCGCTGCAAAGCACCGCCATTTGGGACGATGCCGAAAGCTCGCGCTGGGTATTGGAAGGCGGGAGGTGAAGAAGAATCAAGAGCCAAGATTTAAGGCATTAAAACGGAATAATTAAAGCGCCAAAAAGCAAAGAATAAAAACATAAAAAAATTGAAGTATGAGAAAAATATTAATAATTGCGTTTGGGCTTGTTTGCGGTATTCAGGCAGTGAATGCGCAGCAATACACACCGCAACAACTTGACCAGGCTATTGCGCGCCGGGCAGTGGCCTTTGCACTGAAACCCGACAAAGAGATTGTAGAAACCGGCGAACAAATACAAATCAGCGTGGAATTGCGGATTTTTCCGGGCGACCCGGCGACCATGAATCCGGGCGATGCCAATTACGGGCAGGATTACCGGTATGATACCAGGAACCCGGCAAACGAGCCTTACCAAATAAAAAACTGGAAAATTATGGAACAAGGCGCAGGTAGCCTTGATATACATGATGATTTTGCTACCTACAAAGCTCCTGCTACTATCCCTGCCGGTAAGTGCGCCACCATTAGTGTTGAGCTTGTACCCAATCGCCCGGGCCTGGCCAAAATAATTTTGCTGCAAACCATCTACATAGAGGATAACCCCATTGTATTTTATTTTGATGCCCCTACAGCAGGTATTGTGCAGGAAAAATACACTATCAAACCCAATGACAACCAGATGAACCAGCTGGCCGGGATGCAATTACCGCCCAGCGCCAGCGCCGCCCAGCAGGCAAAAATGGCAGCGCTGCAGGCTCAGCTTGCCCAGGTAAGCGCGCAGGCCAGGGCAGCCACCGCTGCTAAAGGCATCAATATGGATGTAGCCATGAGCAATGCCAAAGCCTTTTACGTAAGGGAAAGCAATATTACCACCATGCAGTTTATGGGCCATTTTATGGTAACCAAAAATGCCCGGTACGCGGGTGTAAAACAAATTATGTTTACGCTTACCTTTAAAGGGATGGCACCGGGGCAATACGCCATTAAGCGGGCAAAAGAAAATACCGCCTATATGATATATACCGATAAACAGGAAGCATTTGGCTGCGCCAACGACCCTAAAAAGAATCCCGACGAAAAAGGGATACACTGCGCGGGCGGCAACATCAATATTATCAGCTTTACCGATGGCGCTTTTAAGGGTACAGTACATGCCAAATTGGAAGGCTACAGCACAACGGGTACACTGGATGGCAAGTTTACCGTGAAGATGGCTAATATGTAGGTTTTAGCTGAAGGCCGAAGGCTTAAAGCTAAAAGATGTAAAACGTTGTCGTCCTAAAAACCACAAAAGCCAAAGACGGGAAGCTTTAGGGATAACATACAAATGGCTTTGTCCGTGCGTATGTTATGCTTCTCGTCTTTGGCTTATAAAATCGAAAGTCCTTTGACTTTTGATTTTAATCCCCCTGTGTCAACAAATTGTTTGTGGCTTTGTTATTGGTAACGCAATAAACCCGCCCAGCTACCTTACCCACAGATTGTAAACAAGAGCAAAAGACAATTCATGATAAATTAATTATCAGTTTTTTACCAGGCATCCCCTTATATTTTACTGATGAAGATTTGCCCTGTTTTTAAACCATAAAACCCCGCATGCCGGGCCGGGATATAGGTGTTATTCATATTAAAAAAATTGATGTTTAATACCTCATCGTTGATACAGGCTACACTAAAACCATGTTCTCTTATGGTGATTTTTCCCGGCGTTTCTTTGGTCAATTTGTTTGCGCCTTTTTCTGCGTCAAGTATTTTTAGTTCATACCCATTTATGAGCGTAATTGCTCCATTATTCCAGGAGTTGCACGCTTTAATTAAATCGAGTATTACTTTTGCTTCCATTTTATCCCAGTTAATCATTACATCTGCCAGTTGTGGTCTTTTGTAATAATTTGCTTCGGTTGCGTTCTGCGATATTTTATCCGTTATTTGTTTGGTTGCTATTTTTTCAATTATAGACAATACTCCCCCAACCTGTAACTCACTAAAAATCTGATTTATATAATTGTATGTATGGTATTCTTCGTTATTGATATTTTGTTCCCATACTATCGGACCACTATCGAGCGTATTTGTCATTTCATGAATAGCCAGTCCAATACTGCGTTCACCATTTTTTAGCTGCCAAAACACAGGCGAAGGCCCCTTATATTGCGGCAGTTTACCAAAATGTATATTGAAAATACCTTTTGGAACTCCACTTAGTTGTTCCACATCTACCTTATAACTGTAACCCGAAAAAAAGATAATATCCGGAGTATGCAATTGCTGCCATTGATAAATTTCGGCCGCATTACTTTCTGTATGCACAGCAATTCCTTTTGTCCTGCAAAGCGCCAATATTTCGTTAGCAGATACATCTGGCCTGCGGGATTTACCCAGATACAGTATAACCCCTGCTTTATTATAATCCCCTAAATAAGAAACCAGGGGCATGCAAATTTTAGAATTTGATACGATACCAATTTTCATTAACACTTAACAAAATTTATAGTTGATATTAGTTATATAACGGAGACTTTAAAGTCAGATACCGCTAATTACGGATTTCTCCAATGTACAACTCCACACTTTGATGGTTTAGGCTAATTAAGTTTACAACGGATTTGACTTGATTACTTCTCTGGTAAATATATGTTATTAAATATAATCTCCATATTATTCTTAAAATATTCCAAGAATCAACATAGGGCCAAAGCAACTAACTACAAACCTATCGTATTAAATATCTTATCAATGAATTAAACTGATCCTTAAGTACACCGTGCCTAACATAGGACATATTTTCGCACATTTAACGATATCTTACGAGGGAATAATTTTTCCTTTAAATACCAATGCCTTGTTAGTTACCTTTCGTTTGCTAAACAAATGTTAGTTTTAAAACACAAAGCAAAAACAGGGTATAATCAGCTTTTTTAACAGGTTTATTTAGGGGTAAAAAAAGGCGGGATATAAATTGTGTATCAGCATTTAAATAAGCATTTTCGAATCAACTTAAAAACAATTATCATGACAATAAAAATAGCCCTGATTACATTTGTTGTTGCTGCAATAGGTTTTAGCTCTTGTAAGCCAAACCAACAGTCTGCCATAACAGATGCGGCACCGGGTGCCATTAATGTAGATACCCTTACGTACGAAACGGCGCTTAGATATGTAAAAAACTATGAAAAACATGCCGGTACCGTTGATTCTTTAGATAGCAGAGGCGGCAAGCATAAAAATTCAAACAGCCGTTGCATCTGGTTTAGTTTAGCCCGCATGGATAGCCTTGTTCAAAGGGTAAGGCGTGAAGGGGGGGATGGCGTGCGCTTATACCTTGCCACCTATGATAGCACGTACAAAATTGATTACAGGGGCCACAAACCAGATAAAAAGTACTGGGGTTATAATACATTGGTAATGGTATCAACAAAAGATAGTGTAGGTGCGGGCGATAGTTTAACCTATCATGCAGATTACTACAAGAAAAAGAAAAAGCCTGGTCAAAACGGAGGCCCTGAAGGGTTTATTATTGGTAATCCGCCAGAAAACCGCGGTGAACAATGCCCTCCTCCTGTTACCTGCAGCAGCATTGGTGCAACCTTAATTAAATAAAACTAAATGATATTCATTACTATAAATACTGGTTCTGAATTGATATGCTTCCTGGCCGCCCTTATCTTTTTAATAAAGGATAAAGACCCGGCCTGGAAGCTGTTTATCCCCTACTTGCTGCTAACCTGTATAACCGAGTTTACCGGCGTGTATATGAACAGGATAGCTCATATATATAACTATCCATTATACAATGCTTTTTTATTATTTGAATGCGGTATTAACAGCTACATCTTTTACAACTTATACAAGCCTTACAAAAAAACGGGCAAATGGCTTATTGTGTGGTACTGCGCTTTTATAGTAATGTTTATTGCCGAACTATTTAGCACACATTTCACAACCTTTGTATCTACAACTGCCACCATAATGTCGGTAGTGTTTGTATTTGCCAGCTTGTATTTTTACTATTTGAAGCTGATGGACGAGAATTTTGAACCCCTCATGTTTTCGGCACCTTTTTGGTGGATTAGCGGAGTATTGTTTTTTTACTTTGGCAGCACGGCCTGCAACGTTTTTTTTGATTATCTTGCTAAATCGGCCATCATTATACACGGTCATTCTATCCGATATTATATATTTAACCTGTTGAATGTGATATTATACTCTTTTTGGTCATACGCTTTTTTATGCAGATATCTTCAGAGGAGATCATTTTCCTCATAGGGCTTACGTCCCTCATTTTCCTGATCGCGCCGCTATTTCTCATCATCTATATTGTTTCTTACAACCGTAAAAAAAAGAAACACCAGGAAGAGAAACTACTGTTGCAAAAAACCTACGAAAATGAACTGCTTAAAACCCAGGTTGAAGTGCAGGAGCAAACCCTTAAAACCATCGCCTATGATCTTCATGATAATATTGGGCAATTACTGAGTATCACCACTATTACCCTAAGCTCTATCAACCTGGATAATAAAGAAAAGGCGGCCGAAAAACTCGCCTTTATTGATGACCTTACCAACCGATCTATCAAAGAAGTAAAAGCCTTATCGCGGATGTTGCATGCCGAGGAATTAGTAAACCGTGGCCTTGCTGCTGCCATTGAGTTTGAATTAGAATGGCTAAAACGATCAGATAAGTTTAAAATTCACTTTGAAAAAGAAAATTTTGGCGCTTTCAGTAGTGATAGCGACAAGGAAACTATTGTTTTTCGCCTGTTCCAGGAGATTATAAATAACATTATACAGCACGCCCGTGCTACAGAAATTTTTATAACTTTAGAGCAGATTGAAAATGCCTTTAAGTTAATCATTCGTGATAACGGGGCAGGCTTTAATGTTGAGGAAACATTGAAACGCAAAACAGGAATGGGGCTTCACAATATAACGAAACGTGCTGCAATGATAGGTGGTATAGCCTCAATAACCTCAACCATAGGTAGCGGATCTGAAATTGTTGTAACTATATCCTATTAGATATTCATGCACCCCGAAAAAATTAATATTGCCATTGTTGACGATCACACGCTTTTCAGACAAGGGTTGGCCAGCCTGCTTACTGATTCTGACAAAATAAATGTATTGTTTGATGCCGAAAATGGCCAGGATATGATTAAAAAAATATCCTTAAACCCAATCCCCGAAGTAATATTAATGGATATAACCATGCCTTTAATGGATGGTTACGAAAGCACCAAATGGATTAAGCAAAACTATCCCGAAGTTAAGGTACTTGCCCTTAGCATGTTTGAGGAAGACAAACCTATTATCGGTATGCTTAAAAGTGGTGCCGGCGGCTACATGCTTAAACAATCAAAAGCAGGCGACCTTATAGACGCCATTACCGGCATTGCCAAACAATCCTTTTACATTAATGAACTTGTAAGCGGTAAACTATTACGCAACATCCAAAACAACCAGCCGCTGAAAACTCAGCAAGTTGAGGTTAATACCAATGAACTAAAATTTCTTGAACTATGTTGCAGCGACCTTACCTACAAACAAATAGCCGACGTCATGAACTTAAGTCCGCATACTATTGACAACTACCGCGAGGCCTTGTTCCAGAAATTTGATACCAAATCCCGAACTGGCCTTGTAATAGCCGCTTTAAAGCAGGATTTGATAAAGATATAAGAGCCTCACCTAAATCCACTCCAAAGGAGAGGACTTTAAAAGAATAGTTGAGAAGTTATTAAATCTTACAAATCAAAAGTCTCCCCTGAAGGGGAGATTTAGAGGGGCCCCCTACTCTATAAAACTACCATCCCCTCGCCTCTTCATCCGCTGGCCGTGGCGCATTAGCGAACCGCTCCATTTTTGGAGGTTTAACTTGGCGCTTAGCATAAAATAGCGGCTTTGGGCGTTGCTGAGTGTATTAGTTACCGAGTTTTCCGTAGTTACCTGGTTTACAAAGTTATTTTGTTTTAAAATATCAAATACCTGGAAGGTTATGGTGAGGTTACGTTTTCTAAAAAATTGCTTCTCGACAAACGCGTTAATCACCAACGGGTTACGGGTTAGGTTTTGAGATACCCCTTTAACAAAGTTTTTACTTGCATTATAACCAAAGGTGGCAGTACGCCCCTCTAAAAAGTAAAACTTACCATCAATTGCCAGCGCCGTAGTGCGGATGTTGGTATTTACAGAATGTGGCAGCGTGAAAAACGACTTAGCCACATCATAAGATACATAAGGATTAACCTCCACAGATTCGCTTGGATTAATCTGCGGACCAAAACGTTCGTTATAATGCCAGGTGGTGGTAAAGCTTTGCACATTGTTACTCATAGATACCCCGTGCCCGTAATTGATGGTTCCGTTTAACGACAGGTTGTATTTCCTATCATCAAACTGCTTGCTGATGTTGTAGTTACCACCAATAGTATAGCTGCCGTTCAGATTGATGTAATGGGTTTCGTTTTTCAAAGCGCCCAAAGTATCGGCAATCTGCACGGTATTGGTTACTATCTGATTTTTGATGAAGCTGATGTTAGCATTACCCGATACATTGAACTTCGAATCGACCAGGTAATTATTGTATTGAAAGTTGATAGAGTTGCGGAAAGAGGGCTTTAAATTAGGGTTACCTACCACCGGGTTTTGCGGGTTAGATTCGTCCCTTACCGGTTGGATCTGGTTAAATGAGGGCTCCTGCGGACTACCCGAATAGTTTACCGAAAACCGCTCCTGCTTCGACCACACATATTGAAACCGAGCTATCGGGATTAAATTAAAATTGCTACGGTGGGTTGATACAACGCCCCCGCTAATCTTGGTGCCATCCAATACGGTGGGCACCCCGGTAACGCCTAAAGATAGGTTGTATTTTTTTTCCTGTATGCGATAATTAAGGGCCAGGCGGGTTTCGGTAAAGGAATATTTAAAAACATTGCTCAATGAATCTACCAACGTTCGCCTGCCTGCCGAATCAATATTATAAGTATAAGCCTGGTTATCATAACTGCGCGAGTTTACCTGGGCATTAAACTCCAACTGCGAAACATCGCTAAGTGGTTCTACATAAGTAAAACTTGTTCTGAAATTTTTGCTGAGGTTGGTACGGCTGATGTAACGATGCACCAATGAGTCTTTCAAAACATTTGCTGTAGAATCCTGGTAATAAATAATATTGTTATCCTGTTCATTAACCGTTTCATTATCAGAATGAGTATAGCTTACCTGTAATGATAGGTTACGTTTAGGTTTTTTAAACAAATGCTGGTAAAACACCGTGCCGCCATAGCTTGGTACAGTGTTGTTGCTTTTGGTTATTCCCGAAATATCCTGGTGAATTAAACCGGTTTTAAAGTTTTGCGATGTATTTGACGAATTTGCACCCGAGTAACTGAAGTTTGGTGTCACTTTTAAATAGTTGGCGCTATCAATATTATACTCCAGCTCAAAATTTACGTTGTGCGTTTTATTGTTGTTTTGCGAATTGCTGTTGCGGATAAAATTGGTGGTTCCCAATGTACTAAACTGTTGCCCATCACTTTTATTGATGGAATTTACATCCCTGAAATTATAGTTATAGCTGGTATTGATCTGTATTTTTTTATTAAGGTAAGTACGATAGCTCACATTCGGGCCGCCTGTTTTAGTGGTACCGCCGCTGCCACCGCCTGTGCCACCGGTAACGCCATTCACGGTATTTACAAAGCTGCCAATAACGCCAATTTGCTCGTTACCGTTAATACGCTGAAAAAACAGGCGGTTATCAAACCTATCGTCGCTGCCAAACCCGGTTGTTAAACGCCCGGTATTCCCTACAGATCTGTCGGGCCGGGTGGTAATATTCAATACCTTTTGCGGGTCGCCATCTTTTATACCGGTGCGGGCGGCCTGGTCGCCATAATCGTCAATAATTTGTACTTTTTCAACAATATCGGCCGGCAGGTTTTGAATAGCCTGCGCAACATCGCCGCCTATGTAATCTTTACCATTTAAACGGGCCTTCACTACGGCCTGTCCCTGGTGAGTTACCGTACCATCTTTGGCTACTTCTACCCCCTCCATCTTTTTAATCAACTCATCTACAGTAGCATTAGGGCGTACCTTGTAATCGCTAGCGCGATATTCTACGGTATCGGTTTTATAGGTGATGCTCGGCTCGCCGTTAACAACAACCTCGCCCAACATATGCGATTGCGGCTTTAATGTAAAAGGATCAAGCTCCAAACTCCTGCTCTCGTCATTGTTCAGCATCTTGCGCACCACCGGCTGAAAACCAATACTGGTAACCGTAATTACAAACGTTGCCGATTTTACACTCCTGAAGGTAAATTTACCTGTTGGCCCGGTACTGGTAACCATACTGTCTTTCGCCGAAACCAATTTTACCGTAGCGCCTTCCAGCTTTTTACCAGCGGTATCTTTAACTACCCCAAAAACCTCTCTAAAAGGCAGCGGTCCATTTTGATCACGGGACTTGCGCTGTTGCCCAAAATTACCGTTGCCATTACCATTACCTCCCCGACGGTTTTGAGCATAGGCCATATTGGATAACATAATAACAGATAATAATAGGAGTAGCGTTTTTTTCATAGGGTAAGGCGGCAGTTTATCAGGTAAGTGATGGGGCTTATAAGTTTATAAAACTGTTAAGCCGACATTAAATACCTGCTGCCATAAAAGTACATACCACCTATTATTAATTATAACTTGTTGCATACATGTTACATAATAATGTTGTTACATGTTATTCATAATCCCTTAATCAATCCGCATAAAAAAGCCCGGATGCTTTGCGGCACCCAGGCTTACTTTACTAAATATCGGTTTGTTATTTTACCTCATCAAGTTCAATTACAACGCTTGCGCGGCCGCTATTAACATCGGGGTTAATGCCTACCGTCATCAGGAAATCGCCCGTAAAAGTAAGATCATTACCTATGGATGAATTGCTACCCGGGTAAAGGTTAATCTCTTTAAGCGAGTATTTTTTCTGCGGATCTAAACCTTTTAAACGGATGGGTACTTTAGTACCGGCACCATACCTGTTATTCACCAGATAATTAAACATAACCGCTTTTGATTTGCCATCATTTACATACATAATAGATGCCGCGTCATTATCCCAGGGGCTTTGCAAACGGTATTGATCGCCGTGCCAGATGGCGTCTTTTAAATAATCGTAGCTTTTAAGTGCGCCGTGTACATATGCCAAATCATTTTCGCTTAAACGGCCCACCACAATGTCGAAACCTAATTTACCCATCATAGCTACATCAGTACGGAATTTTAGTGGCTGCTTGCCCCAATCTGTTACGTGGTTACTGCTGGTGATGGCGGGATAAAAGAAGGAATATTCCCATTGGATAAATACCCTTTCTAAAGGCTCGGTATTATCGCTTGGCCAAAACTCTGTAAAGTATTTTAACGCGCCGTAATCAACACGACCGCCGCCGCCTGAACATAGCATTAATGGAACCTTCGGATATTTAGCACGTACCCTTTCCAATACCTTGTACAAGCCACGCACATAATCAACGTACAAATGTGATTGATCTTTCTTCAAATATGCCGAATAAGCGTTATAAATCACCGCGTTGCAATCCCATTTAATATAAGCCAGGGTTGGATTTTTAGTGAACAGATTATCAACTACACCGTACACAAAATCCTGCACCTGCGGATTAGTTAAATCAAGTACCAACTGGTTGCGGAAATATTTTTCAGGGCGATTAGGTTGTTTAATTACCCAATCCGGATGCTTCACGTACAAATCACTGGCAGGGTTAACCATTTCAGGTTCTATCCAGATGCCAAACTTTACGCCATTATTCGTAGCTTCCTTAACCAGGGAGCTTATACCATTAGGCAGCTTTTGTTTGTTCTCCTGCCAATCGCCTAAGCCGGCGTGATCGCCATTACGGGGATGGCTGTTGCCAAACCAACCGTCATCCAGCAAAAACATGTCAACGCCCAACTTCTTGGTGTCCTTCATCAGGTCGGCAAGTTTGGCCTCGTTAAAATCAAAGTAGGTAGTTTCCCAGTTGTTGAGCAGCGTTAACCTGTCGCCTTCGCCATTTACAATTTTGTATTTGCGTGCCCAGCGTTGTAGCTTACGGCTGGCATCGCCTTTACCGTGATCGCTGTAGGTGTAAACAAAAGCGGGGGTAGTAAAATCTTCGGCAGGTTTAAGGTGATATTCCGACGCGGAGTTGTTGATGCCCGCGATTACCCTCAGGTTATTAGATACATCCAATTCCAGGTCGATTTTAAAATTGCCCGACCATTCCAACGCGCCCAGCATTACTTTTCCTTCATCCTCGGTAGCCGGCTGATCCATAGATACCATAAACATAGAGTGTTCATACAAATTGGCACGGGTACCTAATTTACTATCAATGGTTTTAATGCCGTGGGTTAGCTTGGCTTCCTCTGGCTGCATTTCCATGGCCCAGTTGCCATGGTATTGTTTAAGCCAAAAGCCACTGCCCTTTAAATTAAGGTTGGCCGATGCAAATTTATTAAGTGTTACCAAACCCTTTTCATTATGTTTAATAACCGACCATTGTTCGGTAACATCTTCTTTAAAATAGGTTTTGTAATATAAAGTAACCTCAAACGGATAAGCAGGATCTTTCAGGTTGACGGTCAATAAACTTATATCATCATCAATTTTGGTAACGTTATGGCTTACATATACCAGGTTAAGCGATTTATTGCCATCGGCATGGGTAACGGTTATAGCCGGTTCTGCAAGGCTTGCCGAACCCGATGGCATATAAGCATCGTTCAATACGCCCGAATCATCGGCCTGTTTGTACTGGCTCAGGATGCTTTGATATTCGCCGGCATTGCCCAGCTTATGGCCAAAGTAAACCATCTTCAGGTTCTTTTCGCCATCGGTTTGCAGTACCAGGGCGTTGTTTTGAGTTTCAACTGGGATAGTTACAGTTTGCGCGTAGCTTGTTGCCGCTGCCAGCATGCTTGCCATAGTAAGGCAAACCGGCATGATCAGCTTTTTTTGTGTTCTTCTCACGGTTATGATATTGGTTATTTTTTAAGATCTAATTTGTATAAGGCAGCATCACTGCCATCGAGTTTAAAACTAAGCGTGCCGCCTAATACATCACCCTGCAACAATTCATGCAACTCATAAGAAGCGGTACCACTAAGGCCTAAACGCTGTGCGTGAAAGGCAAAAGTTTTAGGTTCTTTGCTATAATTAAACACGGCAATATAGATACTATTCCCTATTTTTTGAGTAAATATTTCTGAGGCATTTTCGCCGGTATTTCCCTCTATGGGTTTAAAGGCTTTCCCATTTTGAATAACTTTTAACAACTCGGGATTTTGATACCAGGCTTTGGCCCTATCACTCCATGGCCCATGTACCGAAAAATCATCACCCGTAATAAATGTGCCGGTAATTAACGCCGAAAGCAGCCTGGCCCTGTTAGTTCCTTCACTTTCTGTCGAAAGTACCACATGATCGGCATCAATATAATTATACAGATAAGTTTGCCACCAGCCGTAGGTAACGCTGTTTAGGGTATATTGCGTGTTATCAATACTTTTAAAAGCATCGCAGGCTATTCTGCGTGTGTGCACATATCTGCCGGTGGCCAAACTTGGCGAAATAGCCGCGTAAATGAGCATCTGATCACCTAACTGACCGATCAAATGTTCCATCCCTTTGCGGTAGGCCTGCATGCCGGTAGTTACCGTTGGATCATAAAAATGAGTTGATTCGGTAGTGGCATGACCCAGGAAATCTATCTTGATCATTTTAAAACCACACTCTCTTAGCTTGCCTATCACCAGGTCGATGTGTTGCAGGGTGGCTGGGTGTGTAGGGTCTACCGCACGGGCACCATCAATATCGTTGTAGCCGGTGCCAACTTTTGTCCAGGTTTCGCCATAATTATATTGAGTGCCAGCTACTTTACGGTCGGGACCGCCTTTCCAGCCCCAGTCGGTAAACGGCGCCCAGTATACGCCGGGTTGCAGGCCTTTGCTTTTGCAGTAGTCAGCAAACTGCTTTAATCTGGTGTAATCGCCCTCCAGGCCGCCTTTCAGCATAAAATCCCAGTACGAATCCAGGTCGATAAAAGCGGTATTACCGGTGCGGAAAGCGGGGATACTATCGGCGAAAAAATCGGCAACTTTGGTGGCTTTTTCGTAGGTAAGTTTTTCCTGCATTACGCCCCAGCTGTTCCAACCAACGGGCGTGGGTTTTGTCCAGTTAAAAACAAAGGGAGGTTCGGCAATGCGGTTGGCTTTGGCGTATGTTTCCATCCCGGTGCGCCAATCGTCAAAATAACCAATAAAAATTTTAGGCGATGCCACCACACTGCCTTTAATCTCACCATGTTCTATATGATCGCGGGTTACGCTTAGGTCTGTATAACCGGCCCATGCTACTAATTTATTGCCCACATCGGCTTTTGATACACTGCGGATACCTGTTTTCCAAACCTCGTGTTCAACAGAGCCAACCACGTAGCCATTGCGCGAATTATTATCATATATCGCGCCCACCTCGGCACTTACATTGGTAAACGGCGCCTTAAACTCCTTGGCATTGTAACGGATAAAAGTATCATTATCAAAAGGTACAAAAATGCTGCGCGCATCGCCGGTAACCACGGGAATATTGGCTGAAAATGGAATAATGGAATTGCTGCTGAGACCTTTGCCTGACAATACAATCTGCGTAAGGAAAAATTGCCTGCCGGGATAAGTGTAAAACACCTGCTCTGTTTTGGGCAAATGATTACCTGTTAGGATAATCACATGCTTTTCGCCTTTACCAAAGCCGTCGGCAATAGTGTTTTTGCTGTACTTTCTAACTAAGTTATCCTTGGTAGATGCTGTGACGCTATTTATTTTAAAGGTTGAACTTACATGTGAAAAAATAGCGGTTTTGCCTTTGTAAACATTGTACTCGCCGGTTTTTAAATCGTAAACAATGGAGTTACCGTTGCCATATGGAATGGTAACCGTTGTGCTTTGTTTATGAGGGGATGCAAGGGTAATGAGGGGTAACATTACCACTTGCAGGATGAATGTGAGTTTTAAAAGTATCTTCATTTATTGTGTCTGTTTTTAACAACCAATAGTCATTGCGAGGTACGAAGCAATCTCTACATAGGCAAAACGGCTCTGCTTTTTCGCTCTGTATGGTTGGAGATTGCTTCGTACCTCGCAATGACATTTTTATTATTTAGGGCTATATATCAGACTTACGAAGTTTTAAAAACTTCGTAAGTCTTTCGCACAAAGCCTATCTTATTCCGGGGCTTGTCGCTTTTCAAATCCCCTCTTGAGAGCAGGGCGCGTGGGACTAAGCGTATGCAGGGGTGTGTTATGCTGCGTTCAAATATCGCTTGCATAACACACCCCTCCGTCCCTCTCAAGAGGGATTCGCACGGGCCCGCGCTTTTTGTTATCGTCCCTCCCCTACACCTTCTGCGCCATTACTTCCTTCATCACACCGTTAACTTTTATTTTAACCTTACGTGGCGTAGTTGAGGTAACATTGTAACTGGTTACTTTGCCATCTTTCCATTTAAAATCAACGGTAAAATTACCACGGGCACGTAAACCTTTTACTTCGCCGGCGGGTTTCCAGCTATCCGGGATGGCGGGGATGAGGTTGATATAACCTTCATGACTCTGGATCAGCATTTCGGCAATACCGGCTGTGGTACCAAAGTTTCCGTCAATCTGGAACGGCGGACCGGCAGATAACAGGTTTGGATAGATACCGCCACCTGCACCATAATTGATACCTGTGCTGGTGGTTGGTTTCATGATTTCGGTAAACAGTTTATAAGCGCGATTACCATCGTGCAATCTTGCCCAAAACAACAGCTTATAGGCTATCGACCAGCTTGGGCCGTCATCACCGCGTACATCCAGGGTTTTCTTAGCGGCAGCGGCCAGTTCGGGTGTGCCATCGGCTGTAATTTCTGATGCCGGGTAAACACCATATAAGTGCGAAATATGCCTGTGATGTTCGTCGGTTTGTTGATAATCTTCCAGCCATTCCTGTATGCGGCCATCTTTGCTGATGATGCCTGCCGGTGGAATTTGTTTTAGTCTTGCTTCCAAAACTTTTCTGAAATCCGCGTCGACACCAAGCGTTTTAGAGGCGCTGATTACGTTGGTAAATAACTCGCGCATAATCTGGTTATCAATGGTTGCGCCAATGCAGATACTGGCGTGGTTACCACTGCCATCGGGCATCATAAAGCTATTCTCTGGCGATGATGATGGCGCTGTTACCATGTAACCACTTTTAGGATCTTTCACCAAAATACTGCTGTAAAATTGCGCCGAACCTTTCAATATCGGGTAAATGCTTTTCAGGTAATTTTTATCGTTGGTGAAAGCGTAATGATCCCAAATATTGCTGCATAACCAGCCCGAACCCGCTTTGGTTACGCCCCAGGAGGCGCTTTCGCCGGGTTCGGTCCATCCCCATACGTTGGTAATTACGTGGGCCACCCAGCCATCGGCATTATAATAAGCCTTAGCGGTTCGTTCGCCGTTTTTTTGCAGACCGCGCACCAGTTCAACCAAAGGCAGGTTCAGTTCAGACAGGTTAGATACCTCTACCGGGAAATGGTTCATCTGCACGTTAACATCAAGATGGTAATCGCCATTCCAGGGTGTATGCACCTCGTTGGCCCAAAGCCCTTGCAGGTTTGGTGGTAATAAACCAACTCGCGTACTGCAAATGCTCAGGTAGCGGCCAAACTGATAAAACAATACCGGTAAGCCTTTATCATCCGCGGGTGCTTTGTGAAAGCTTACCAGGCGTTGATCTGTAGTTTCTTTATCATCGGCACCGCCCAGGTTAATACTTACCCGGTTAAACAGTTTTTGAAACTTAGCTATGTGCTGCTGCTTTTGCAAAGCGTAAGGTTTATTGAGGGCGGCAGCTAAATTCTGCTCCATTTTAGCTTTAAAGCCCGGACTCCTGAAATCGGTAGTGGCCGATACGTAAATGATCACTTCGGTAGCATCCTTAATCACCAGGCTATTATCGGTGGTAGTTAATGTACCGCCCGTTAATTTAGCTTTTACGTTGGCTATGTATTGCATGCCATTGCCATCCGTGCCATTATCTAAACGACCTTCCATTTGCAGCGTGTTGCCGACAATGCTGGTTTTGGATCGCTCGGCACGATTTATACCGATGCTTAAATTCAGCATACGTGGCTTATCTGCCGTAAGGCGAATTATGTCTACATCATCGCCGAAACTGGTAAAATATTCACGTTTGTAGGTTACGCCATTAACGGTGTAATTGCTTTTGGCTACGGCATTATCTAATGATAATTCGCGCTGGTAATTTCCAAATTTTGCGGCATCAGCGCCTTTGTAATCAAAGTCGATATTCAAATCGCCGAGGGTTTGAAAGCAACCCCATTGCCTGCCGCCAGATCCCGGGCCTTTACATACAAAGTCCTTATCAATAAGCGCCTGTGCTTCCACATTTTTACCTGCCAGTAAAAGCGCTTTAATTTCGGGCAGTTTTTTGTAGGCATCATAATTATTGGCGTCCTGTTCTGAGCCCGACCATAAGGTGATATCATTCAGCACAATTTTTTCATGGGCTACGCCACCGTCGGGCATCATCCCTAAACGGCCATTACCCAGGGGCAGGGTTTCTTCCCAGCGCGATGCCGGTTTATCATAGTGCAGGGTAAGCGGCTGTTTTTGCGCTAATGCTGCAACCGAGATTAATAAAAACGCCGTTGTAGCGGGTATAAAGCTTTTAAGTTTCATTTAAGTTTATGATTTTATTACGGGGATGTCTAAAGCGTTCACATCCAGTTCCAGTACAATTACAGAACAATTTTCGTCGGGCAAAGTAGCGGGCAACTCTATATGGTACCCCTTACTATCCGATTTCATGGCAACCACATTACCATTTAAAAAATATGATTTTAAAACTTTGGCATTAGGCAACAGCGGAATATCAAGCGTGCTATCCTTGCGCTGAAAAACATTGATGTAAATTTTGTTGCCGCTGCGGGTCGCGCCATATTCGGCAGTGGGCACATAGGGGCCGCCTTTGGTACCATAAATGGCTTCGCCGTTTTGCTTTAACCAAGTACCCATTTCTTTTAAACGCGCAACCTGCCTTGCCTCCATATGGCCATCCATTGCCGGCCCAACGTTAAACAACAGGTTACCATTACCCGATGCAGATGTTACCAGGGTTTGGATACATTGCTTTAATGATTTCATCTGGTCGTTTGGTTTCCAGGCCCATTGGTTGCAAATGGTGATGCAGCTTTCCCAGGCCTCATCCATATTAAGTTTGCCAATGGTTTGCTCGGGCGTTAAAAAATCGCCCACGGCATCACCACCCAATTTATCGCTTATTTTACCCAAACGGTTATTTACAACCACATTAACATTCACGCTTTTAATGTATTCGTAAATCTCTTTGCCATCGGCCTGCGTCCATGGTTTTTCCCAGTAGCCATCAAACCAAAGCATAAAGGGATGATATTTGGTGATCACCTCTTTCAACTCGTTTTTCATGCGGGTTTTAAAAGCAGTCATATCGCCGGGGCGGGCATTTATTTCCGGGTGATGCGGGTTATCAATAGGATAATCCTTATCGTGCCAGTCAAGCACAGTACAATAGATGCAAAAAGTCATCCCCTGGCTTTTGCAGGCACGGGCCAGTTCGCCAACTATATCACGTTTAAATGGCGATTTGGATACATTATAATCCGAAAACGCGCTTGGCCACAGCAAAAATCCATCGTGGTGTTTAGCGGTGATTACCAGGTATTTCATACCGGCATCCTTGGCCGCTTTTACCCAGGCATCAGCATTAAATAAGGTAGGATTAAACTCTTTGTACAGGTTATCATAATCATCTTCGGACACCTGGTCATTACGGCTCCAGCCAATTTCGGTTCCGCGCTGCGTAACCGGGCCAAAATGAATAAACATCCCAAACCGTTTATCCATAAATTCATCAACCGCCGCTTTAGGCGTTTTGAGCTGGCCAAATGTCAAACAGGTGCTTAATAAAAAGGCTGTTATCAGCCCTACTTTTCTTTTCATATAGTTTAAGTTAGATTAGGTTGATTAAGTTGGATTGAGTTGATTGAGGAGCTGCTTAAATTTATTTAAATACTTCATTTACCCCATTGAACACATACACAGCCGTCATTGCGAGGTACGAAGCAATCCCCGATCCACAGAGTCACCGTGCAAATCCGCTCTGTAATTGGGGGATTGCTTCGTCGTTCCTCCCCCCCATGACAAGTTGTAAAAAACAAAGAGGGCTGTCAGTCTGAGCCTGTCGAAGACTCGCGCGCAGAGGCCTTCGCCCGCGTGCTTCGACAAGCTCAGCATGACCCCATTTTTTTTTGATGCTGTCATATCCACTTTCAAAGCCCGCCGGTTTTATTCCTCGCAATGACGATCTTTTTATCATTTTTAAACAGACTATTATTTGCATAACCAAACTATTCAACCACTCAATCAACTCACTTCCCCACAAAAAAATTAACTATTCTACAGGCATTACCTTTACTTTGGTTATTTTTTTTGTCGCTTATTTTTATTTTAATGGTGTGGTTACCGTTGGGCAGGTTATCGGCCAGCAGGTGATAAACGCCCAGGTGAATCCAGCTGTAAAACTCGGTTAACAGGTCGAGGTCTTTGTAAGCTCCGCCATCAACCGAATAGGATATGATCCCGGCGTCCGGTCCGGCTACAACAGCTATGCCGGCGGCTGTACCTTTAAACGGCAGGGTTAGTTCGCTGCCGGGTTGGGTAGCTATCAGCATGGGCACATCAACAAAACCAGGGCGGGTTGAAAGACCATCGCGCGGGTTCCATTTCGGGTCTATGGACCAGCCCTTACCCAATTGCGCGTTATTAATATTGTAGTAGCTGCCGTTGTTATAGCTGGCTTTATCAATTGGCTTTGGCAGGTTGGTTTTTACCGGTTGTTTATAGTCTGCCGCAACACATTCCTGCAGCAGGGTTTTCATGGTTTCAAAGTACAGTTCCTGCCCATGATACCAGGGATGAATATCTTTAAAATCATCGGCCCAGGTTAGCTCCTTGTTTTTGATCTTATCATTTACCTCGAGCGCCAGGTTAACATAAGGCAGGTTGTAATGATCGGCCACTAACTGGTGGTTCAATAATTCGGGCGATACTTTCCCTTTAGCATAATTGTCCATCTTTTGCGGATCAACAAAGGCCATCATAATCACATCCATCATGGGGTTGCTTAGTTTGGCATGGCGTACAATACCTTCCAACGCGCGCACTTGGGTAGTACTATCGGTACCACGATCATTAACGGCAGCTTCTAAAAACATCAGGTCGGTTTTACCGCTATCCAAAATATCACGTTGTACCCTAAAGGCATGCGGCAAACTGCCCAGCGATGGGATGCCAGCCGCTATAAAATGGAAATCAGTTTCGGGGTAAGTTTCTTTGAGGTATTTACAGATCTTATCGCGCCAGCCGGGATTAAACGTAATAGAACCGCCCAGAAAAGACACGGTAGCTTTCTTTTTAACCGTTACCGCGTAGTAAAAATTATTTAAGCCGCCCGCGGTTTTAACATAATCGGCATAGGGTAATATTTTTTGAACCGGGTACGAGTTATTGTAAATGAAATCGGCATAATACGCCGGCCTGTCTACCGTAAAATGGTGCCCCTGCAACTCCAGCGGACCTTGCGTTATGGGATGAATGCTGATAGGGCCGCCCAGGGCGATATACCGTTTAGCTAAAATATCGCTATTCTCGGCAGGTGGGGCAAGTTTGTCTTCCAGGCTAATGGTATGCAAAATTGGCACACGGAAGGATGCCAGGCCTTCCAGGTTATCTATCGGGTTATCATTATAAGCTACAGCCTGTTCTTCGGTAAAATGGTAAACCTGTTTCAGCTCGTTCCATGAACCCGCATCGCCAGGGCTTTTTAGTTTACCAGCGGGCCAGCTTTTAAAATCGCAAACCGGGGTTTCGGCGTAAATACAGGTAACTTTATCGGGGTTTCGTTTTGCCCATGCATAAGCGTATAAGGCTCCCCTGCTTACCGCCTCAAGCGCTGCTTTAGTAGCAAAGCCGTGTTTACGGGTAAGTTCGGCATAAAAAGCTTCATAGGCGTTCATAGCTGATGGCGCGCCGTATTGGTTATCTACATTAATAAAAGCAACATAAAATCCCTTGGCAAGCAGGATATTGTCCATCTCGGTATGCCAATCAGGAAAAGACGTACGCCAAACCCAGGGATTACCAGGTAGTGGATGCGCAGGTTTAACGTAATAAGCATCATGACCCGCTACACTCATTTGCACCTTTTCAAAACCATTCCAAAGGGTGTTTTTTTCCTGGGCTTTTACAGATGCAAAACCAAGGGTTAAGAGTAGTAAAATAACAGTGTATTTACGTTTTAACATTGACTATTCTATTATTGATAAATGAGCTAATTGGTTTAATTTATTGGTGTTTTGCCCCAACAAATATTCCTGAACTATGACATAGCATGGCCCGGGATAGATGTTATAAAAGCGCTTCATTTACCTGAATTTGTTATTATTGGTTAGGGTAAATGTATTTGCTTATTGGCTTTCAAAAAATGGATAAAGCCTTTAAAAAGATGGATAATCCGCTGATAATTTATTAATAAGATACGCTCTGTACTTTGGCGACGACTCACCCCGACATCGCTACGCTCGTCTGCCCCTCTCTCCGACTTCGTCGCATAGAGGGGCATGGAATTTTTTGCATTATTTCCCCTACCCTCTTTGCGGCTTTAGCCGGAGAGAGGGTGGTCCAGCGCAGCGTAGACCGGGTGAGTCGTCCCTTGGTTAGTTCATACTATGCTCATAAACCATATCAGGGAAATCCGTTTTTCAAACCCAGCTATGCAATTTGGGCTAAGGCCACCTTTATATTTATTTTCTTTAACGGCAATGAGTTAAGAAAATCAACTTTGAAAGCTATCTGAAAACTCATTGCCGTCCCATTTATGGGGCGGAAAAAAAGCAATAAGCAAAATGGCTTTAGCCCAAAATGCGCTATAAAATTCTAAAAGCGATTTCCCTGTAAACCCTATCTCTTTTCAACACTTATCTTATTATCCGATACCTCCGTATTAACACAATCTTTAAACTTTACTAAATCCTCCGCTTTTTTCAATGCGTCTGAAAGGTTGAAATAATTACCGGTTACCTTAATGTTTGATGTACTTTTCACCGATACCGCAGTTGAAGCTTGCAACTGAAACCAGTTACGGGCAACTACAATATTGCTATGCACTTTTTGGGGAGCATCCAAAGTGTTTTCCGGTTCAATAAGCACAACAGGTTCACCACATAAATTAAATTTATTATTGCTGATGAGCATATTGTTCACCATGCCCGATTCATACCAGCTCGCGGCATCATCGGCTACCGAAATGGCGCTGTTATGGGTACGCAGAAAAACATTGTTTTCGATAACAGATTTACGGCGGGTAGTTACCAGCACGCCCCGGGTAGGGATTTGCGCTATGGTATTTTGGTGAATCCAAACTTCGGGCGTCCAGGTTATGTTTTCGATAACATCTGTCGAATCGGGGCTTTGGCTTACCGCGTTTTTCAACGTAAGCAGGATATCTTTATCATTTACCCGTTTTACTTCTGTTACCACATTTTGCGCGTATTGCAGCAATGTTTTGGAATGAATAAAGCCTACGCTATCCCCTACCACAAAAGCCTCAAAACCAAAAGTTTGCCCATGCATAAAGCGCAGCAAAACCTGGTTAGGTTTTGGCGTTTCAACAATACGCAGGTAGGTACCATGGATATTGACAGCATCATCATTAGCGCCCGATAAATACGAATTGCTGATAATGATCTTACCCCTACACCCCGAAAAGTGCAAAATATCTGCCCAGGCCGAGCAGGTGCGACCGGAACCAACCGCGGGTTTTACCAATACAGAATCGAGCGAGAGATTTTGACAAAACTGGCTTACCACACCCATGCCGTGCATAAAGTTGATGTGGATATTTTTTAATTGCAGATTTTTGCTGCGCACTAAAAAGATGCCGCTGCAATCGCGGGTGATATCCCTGCTTTGATAAATAAAATTTTGTACAAAGCCAGGGTTGGTTTTAAAATATACCCGTACCTGGTTTTTACCGGTTTCGGCATACTTTAAGTTGTCCATGCTGATGTCCTTGCGTTGCAATTCGTTGGTTTGCGTATTCAACTCCTGCCACAACCAGATTGGTTTACAACGCCAACCCTCCCCTTCCCAGGTGAGCAGGCTATCTTTGATGCTGTATTTTGAGTCGGGATGAATTTGCAGATCGGCATAATCAGCACTGGTTTTCAATATCTTTAATTCAGATACTGTAGGGCGTTTATAATCATAAGTAATGCCATGTAAACTAATGTTCTGGCTATGATCAACACAGGTTTCTATCATTTTACCCCGCATCAAAAACTTAGCGCCGTTGGCTTCAATATCTACATATTGTGAGCTATCAATATAAACCGCTATAGCTTTGGGCGTATAGGCATCATCATTGGTGTTGGTAATAAAAAGCTGTTTTTTAAAACTTGTTTCGGGGTAAAAATTATAAGTACCCGGCCCAAACATCACTTTCACATGTTTTTCGCTATTGCCATAGCCAACTAAAAATAAAGACTCCCTGATATCGCCGCCCCCGGTAATGATAACCCTATCACCGGCGGTTAAGGCAATCCTATTTACATGCGCAAATGTTTTCCAGGCCTTTTGCGGAGTTGAGCCGGCATTGTTATCATCGCCCTTAACCGGGTTTACGTAATAAGCTGCACTTCCTTTTGAAGCAACCCGTTGGTTAACACCATGGTAACCAACGGCCGATTGAGCGGATGCACGCGCATGCCAGGCAAGCATAAAAACAGATAGTAGCAAATAACTGTAGCGCGGAAATGCAGCGCGATAAACTGTAGCCATTATTTAGTCGATACTTTTAAAGACGTAAGCCTTACCAACCTGGGTTTGGAAACTGTATTGGTGATCGGCGCCGGTTGTGCCTACATTAATACCTGCAAAATCGGCTTTCAAAGCGTTTGGAACACGCAATTTACAAATGCCGCCGGCGCGTGATTTAACAATAAGCCTGGTAACTTTATCGTCTTTCCAATCCATAGATATTTCAAAATTGCCACGGGCTATTAAACCTTTCACATTGCCGGTTGGCCATGCTTTTGGCAAGGCAGGCAGTAGCTGAATTTCATCGGTTTGGCTTTGCAGCAGCATTTCGGTAACACCGGCTGTATAGCCAAAGTTACCATCAATCTGAAACGGCGGGTGCGCGCAGAATAAATTAGAATATACGCCGCCGCCCTCATCGTAATTAACACCCGACTTGCCAACAAGGGTAATAAAATTGTTCAGAATTTTATAAGCGTGGTCGCCGTCCTGCAAGCGTGCCCAAAAGTTCATTTTCCAGGCCATCGACCAGCCAGTTGATATATCACCACGCGCGGTTAAACTCACTTTGGCTGCCTGTGCCAGCTCGGGCGTTTTTATGGTACTGATCTGTTTACCCGGATGCAGGCCAAACAGGTTTGATGAATGGCGGTGCTTATCGTTAGGATCGTCCCTATCGGTTTCCCATTCCTGTAGCTGGCCCCATTTGCCAATTTTAGGTTTAAGCAGATGTTCGCGCATATCGGCCACATGATCGCGGTAACTTTTATCGGTACCTAAAATATCGGCAGCCTCTACGTAATTGGTGAACAGGTCATAAACAATAGCCTGGTCATAAGTTACGCCATCCTCGGTAGGTCCATGCTCCGGCGACCATCCCAGCGGCGATACCAAAGTACCATCAAGGCGGCGTTTTAAATGATCGTCCCAAAACTCAACTATCTCTTTTAATATAGGGTAGGCAAAAGTTTGCAGGTAGTTTTTATCCCTGGTAAAAGCATAGTGCTCCCAAATTCCCTGGGCATACCAGGCGCTGCCGGGCGTATTCCATAAATAACTGCCGCCGCCAAAAACGCCATTTTCAGTTTTTACCGTCCAACCGCGAACGCCGGGGTATTCTTTTTGTGTACTTACCTTTCTTGCTTCGCGAATACTATTGATATAATCGAGATAAGGGATATGGCTTTCAGACAGGTTGGTTGGCTCGGCCAGCCAGTAATTCATTTGTATGTTGATGTTGGAATGATAATCGCTGCGCCATGGCGGGTTATTGCTATCGTTCCAAAGGCCTTGCAGGTTGGCCGGCAAGCCGCCTTTGCGCGATGAGTTGATAAGCAGATATCTGCCATATTGAAATAGCAAAGCTTCCAACTGCGGGTCAGCTTGTTTATGATAATTTGCCAGGCGCGAATAAGTTGTTGCCGATGTAATATCTTTAGGCGTTTGCCCCAGGCTAAGATCCACACGATTGAACAAACCCTGGTAATCTGCCACATGAGTACGCAATAACTCATCGTAAGTTTTAAGCGATGCGGCAGCCAGATCACGTTTTATTTTAGTTGCTGGTGCTTCGCCGCACCAGTGTTGGTCACGTTTGTTGCTGTAATCCGTTGCCGCCGAAAGAAGGATGGTAAATCCATCGGCACTGCTGATATTTAGTTGCGAACCGCCTTTGCCGTCGCTTTCTACCTTAGCGGTACCGCCTTCTGTTTTTACTACTATTGATGCCTGGTAAGCCAGGCCGTTTACTAATTTACCTTCAAACTGTAAACCTTTACTACCGCCTGTTACCTTTGAGCCATGCGCATCTGTTAAACCAATAATAGCCGAGTAAGCTGCTTTTCTATCTGCAGTAAAATGCAGTACCATTACTTTATCCGGCAAGCTGCAAAAGTATTCCCGCTTGTAAGTAATGCCTTCATCGGTGTAAGCTATACGTTGCACAGCCTGGCTAATATCCAGCTTACGGGTATAGTTGGCAGGGATGGCCATGCTGGTATCTTTACCTTTAAAGCTGATGAAAAGATCGCCAAAATCCTGGTAGGCGCCGGTATCTTCTTCGTCGCCGGTCCACAGGCTGATCTCATTAAACTGGATATGTTCCTGTGCCACGCCGCCAAAAACCATCCCTCCAAAGCGCCCGTTACCCATGGGGTAAGCTTCGGTCATCCAGGTTTTGGCTGGCTTATCGGCCCAAATGGTTAAATCTTTTCGGGGTAGTGTAGCATGCTTGTTTTGCGCTTTTACTGTTTTTGCAGCACAAAAACCAAGCGTTAAAATGGTAATACAAAGTATCTTTTTAATCATGTTTGGTTTAAATTGAATGTCTTAAATATCTATATAAAAGGGGCTGCGTTTAACATCGATCTTGGCAAATTACTATGAAATTATAGTAACAGGTGTAAATTTTGTGTGATAAACAGCGATGATATTCTATAAAAAAAGAAAGTCCCGGGCATTACTACCCGGGAACATTTCCTTCCATCTATTCTAATTATAAACAATTAAACTTTTAAGCTTTAGTTAAGCACATCGTAAAATAATGATACCTGGGTCATGTTGGTATAGCTGCCTTCATTATCAGCGTTGTGGATAACCCTTACACGGATGTAACGGATTGGCGTATTAACATTATCCAAATCCGATTTTAATGGCGCCTGGCCATCATCGGTACGTTTAACTTCTTTTAATAATTTCCAGCCTTTTGCAATAGCTTCCGCTTTCCAACCGGCATCATTTGGTTGCAGGTTTGTAGCGGCATTGGTAATATCGGCTATGCCCCATATTTCGTAATCATTAGGGTTGTGGCAGCAGTTACGACCAATTTCCTCAACCTGGGTAAGTTTATTGTATAGTTTACCCATATCAAAAGTTAAAGTTTGCGGTAACGGGTGCGCGCCATCGCTATGGAAAATTTGCGGATAACCTTGCGGCGTGGTATAACCATCCCATAACCTATCTATATCGGTATCCCCTTCATATGGATTCATGTCATTAGGCAATTTCACTTTCTTGAACAGCGATTTATCGCACATGGCATAACCTAAAACGGTTGGGAAGGTATCAAACCTCGACGCATAAAAAGTATCAATAGCCGTACGCTGCGGAATGTACCCTGAGTTATAGGTAAGCGCTGTACCCCCCTTGTAATCAGGGATAGTTATTGAGGAGCTATCCGCGCTTAAAACTTTGGTAACTACCTGCCCCGCCCTATTGGTATACTTTATTTTAGTGCCAACGTTAATGGTATCCGGCGTAATAAAGTTAAGGGTAACATTTCCTTTAGCATCTACCGTATATGGCGCATTAGCATTATACGCCCTGTTTAATAAAGTAGACTGATAAATAGGGCCATAAACTTTGGCGTTATTTAATTCATAAGGAATTGACTTATTGCCTTTTGCATCATAAGAATAAATAGTAAATGAGTAGGTATATTCAGATAAACCTTTAATTACGGTTCTGATGGTATCTGTTTTTCCGGATACGGCTACCACCTGCGAATCGGCTTTGTTGTTGTAATAAACAACGTACTTAACAATGCTTGGATCGCTGCTTGCTTTCCATTTTAAACCAATTTCCAGGTTGCCCGGTTGTATAATGGCCAAACCAACAGCGCCTGTGTAAACAATTTCGTGACCGTTGTAAAAGTTTTTATAATCTGTAGCGTGGTTATCTTTTTGGCAACCATACCACGTGGCTAATGTTACGCAGCCTATTAGTAATAATATAATCTTTTTCATGTTTTAATTACTATTGAGGTTTACCATAAAATGAAAGCTCCATAATGTGGGCAAAGTTACCGCCCGACCATGTTTCGTTAACGCCTACACGTATAAAGTGAACCGGTGGCGCGGTAAGCGGAATATTAAAGCCAACCCCAGCCAGCACAAACGCGTTATCAGCAGCATTGTGAAGCGCCGGTGGTAGCCCCGATGGCGGGTTAGGATAAGTATAGTTACCCAGGTTAGTCCAATCGCCCACAACCGTACCTACCAGCGATGATGCCGGTAACTGGGCATCTTTAGGCGATGCCACATTTGAACCCCAAATAGTGAACTTGCGTGGGTTACCATGTCCAAAAGCGTATTGATCCGGACGTTCCCAGATTATAAAACGACTTAGCTTGTAGCTTAAACCAACATTGAAAGTACACACAAACGGTGCGGTATGGCCTGGGTTGGTATGCCAGCCGGCAGAGTTACCGTCGGTTTTTCCGTCCCAAAGGTTTGGAAGCACCCAACCATAACCTATCTCGGTATCGGTAGGTAACTGGTATACGCTGAATTTACTTTTATCCAAAAGCTCTTCAAACAAGGGGGTAATAGCCTGTTTAAGGGTATCAGATATATTGCCAAACCTATCTGTAATGTACACGCCAAAGTTACGTGGATCTGTATTATAACCTCGTACCGAGTAATTTATGGTATCGGATTGAGTGTAATGCTGATCCTGTATTTCCATTTGCCCGGTTGATTTATCAAAGGCGGTTACAATAACCCCTATGTCTTTTTTCAATGGATTTAAGGCCACCACGTTTACCCCGCCAAAATCGGCTGTTAAAGCGGTGGTACTTTTAATTGAAATATAGGGCGGTGTTTTTGGATGTACCGTAACCTTTACCGGATCTGATTGCACGTTTGAGCGCGACACAGTGTACAAGGTTACATCGTAATCGGCCTCTTTGGCAAACCCTTCAACATTTACCGTATCTGAGTAATATGATGATTTGGTTTGTCTTGTAACACCCTTCCTTATCTCGTACTGGGCCGATACATACAGTGTATTATCAGAGTTGGGTAACGTATAGGTTATATAAGCACCTCCCTCGTAATTAGTTACTTTAACATTGGTGATAACACCAGGTTTTGTTTTATCGGTTGATATGGGTTCCCTGTCTCCGTTATCGGTTTTACAGGCATATATGCTTGTCATTATCAAACCCATTACAAGCAGCAATGCGTAATTTTTTATCTTTTTCATACCTTTTAATATGTTGATGATCACTATTCTGTTGATTACCAGTTTAAATTTTGGACAAGGTTATCATTAACTATAAGGTCGTCATTATATATTGGCCACAGGTAATTACGAACATTGAAAACAGGAGATACCAATGTTCTTGGGCGGTAGTAGTTTATAGCATCCGGCTCGTAAATATTCCATCCTTGTAATGGTTGGCTTAACACTGATTGCAGCTCTTTCCAGCGGCGCAGGTCCCAACCCGGCTGGCATTCAAATGCAAGCTCGATGCGCGATTCCTGGTGTATAATCTGGCGTAAACCATCTTTTGTAGTAAACTTTGTTGGATTATTTGAATAAGTGCTCCAGGCGTTTACAACACCTGGTAAACCCGCCCTGGCTCTTACTTTATCTAAGTAAGGGACTACTTCGTTATATGTTTTGCCCTGTTCGTTCAACGCTTCGGCATACAATAAGTATAAACCGGCCAAACGGATAAGCGGCAAACGGAAATCGGCAATAGTATAACCATCATCATAAACGGTTAAGTAATTAACCAGTTTTTTGGGCCAGTAACCGGTAATGTTTAACCTCACATTATCTGTAGGACCTGCAAAAGCCGAGCTACCACGTCCCTGCAGATAGTACAAGCTTTCCTGGCTAACTAAACCATTACCAAACCAAATGCCTCCGTCAAAACCTAAATCGGCATAAAATCTTGGCTCGCGGTTAAAGTGGGCTTTAACGGTTGTATAGTTGTTGCCAATGTAAAACCGGCTCGCGCTATTACCAGTTTGCAAACTATAGCGGTTCGTATAATCAAAGGTTTTGTCTTCGTTGATAGGTACGCCCTTATCGCTGTAAAATAACTCCTGCTCAGAAATAGGCACAGCAAATGTTCCCTGGAATTGAGGGTTGGCTGCCGCCTTTGAAGTTAACCTTGGGCCGCAATAGGTTTGACCAGGAAAATACGGATTTAAGGCCCAGATGATTTCGGTATTCAGATCCCATTTTTCGGTGATGGCCGTTTGCAGGTCAAGTACGGTTTTCAATGAATCAGACAGGGTGGTGATATTTGCCGGCGCTATAAACGTGTGCAATTTGTTACCATTTGTCTCGGCCGATTGAATGGCCGCTAAACAGGCCGCTGCTGCTTTATCCCATTTAGTTGGATCATAAGCAGATGTAAACAGCGCTTTACCATCCTTATTTTTAATACCCGTATAATCCGGGTTGCCGTTAAACAATGGGCTGGCCGCAGTTGCCAATATCTGCGCTTTTACAGCCAAAGCTATAGGCTGTGTAATACGGCCCAGTTCTTTAGCCTGGTTTTGAATTACGGCAGGCAAATCCGGGGTAGCCTGGTCAAGTAACCTAACCATGTAGTTTACCACAGAATCGGCAGGATCTCTTTTTACCTTTACCTGTTCGGTTGAAGCGTTGATGGGCAAATTCACATCCGTAATAGGGATTGGACCATACATACGGTATAAAATAAAGTGATAATATGCCTTTAAAAACTTCACCTCGGCTATCCATCTCTTTTTTTCATCCGCACCTAAATCAACCGGCTTATCAATATTTTCAAGCATGGTATTACAACGCCTGATAGCCCTGAAGGTAGCCTGCCCGCCATTATAACCATCCCAGTAATCAAGACCGGGACTTTGAGCACTTTGGGTGCCCCGTATAAGGTTAAAACCGGTTGGGTCGATACCCTGGTTATCCGTTAAGTCATTCGGGAAAATAATTTCGGCCGAAGTTGTAAAACCAGCGTTATTTTGGGGGTAAATTAATTGTTGTAAGGTAGCGTAGCAGCTAAAAAGATAATTTTCTGCTTCGTTACGGTTCCTGAAGGCATAATCTATGGTACCTACGTTATCAGGCGTAACATCAAGGTATTTTTTACATGACACGCAAGAGACTGCAAGAAGTGCCATGAACAGATATTTATAATATGATTTCATATATCGAATTATATTCAGTTAATGCTATAAATTGGCGTTGATACCTATGTTGTATACTTTTTGAATTGGGTAAGCAAAACCATTGCCGCCAAGTTCGGGGTCCCATAATTTGAAAGGACTCCAGGTTAACAGGTTTAAGCCATTAAAGTATATCCTTAAATTTTTCACCCTTATAGCTTTAGCTATGCGCGGTGGCAAGGTGTAGCCAACCTCAAGCGATTTTAACCTCAGGAAGCTGCCATCACGTAACCACCAGGTACTGTTTTGCCTGTTGTTTTCAATAACAGCGCCATCAGGACCAAGCCTTGGATACAAAGCGTACAGGTTTTGATTATCCTCTGACCAGTGATCATCGGCATAAGCTTTTAACAATTGGGTATTACCGGTGTACTGCGATTCGGGACTTTTGATAAATGGTGACGTTGTACCCGGATTAATGAAGAACGATACTTTTGCCTGTCCCTGGAAAAAGCCAGATAAGTCAAAGTTTTTGTACGAAGCAGATATACCAAAACCATATACTATTTGCGGTACCGTGGGGTTACCAATAAAGGTTTGATCGGCACCATCAATTTTGCCATCGCCATTTAAATCGCGGTATTTGATATCGCCTCCTTTAGGGGCAAAACCACCGTTGCTAAATATTTGCGAAGGTGAGTTGGCAGCCTCATTATCATCTACAAATAAACGTTCGGCTACATAACCGTACTGACGATTAATTGGCTGACCTATGTTACTGCGGTAAGCTTCCGGATAAGCAGGTTGTTCAAACTGTGTGTATTTGTTGGCCGAGTAAGTAAAGTTACCCCTGGCAGCTATTGAAAAATTACGACCGATAGTTTGTTTGCCATCTAAAGAAATATCAATACCTTTTGAATTGGCTTTGCCAATATTAGCGGCTATGCCCGATTCAAGACCAAGTGTTGTTGGTACCGATGAACGGTTTTGTAAAATATCGTACCGGTTGTTATTATAAACCTCGGCAATAACATTTACTTTTTTCAGAACGGTAAACTCAAGTCCTAAAGTGGTTTGTTTTGATTTTTCCCAGGTTACATCGTCATTTTCGTAGTTATTGATGCTAACACCGTTACGGGTATAACCATTTGTTGTACCAAACGATGCGGGGTTACCGCCATTTAAGTTTACATCAGATACATAGTAAAACCGCTGGCCGCTTATCTGATCGTTACCTACCAAACCGTAGCTGGCACGTAATTTAAACCTGTCGATTACATTGTACAAATCGCCCCAGAATTTTTCTTCGCTCACTATCCATGATGCACCAATTGTTGGGAAGAAACCGAAACGGTGATTGGCCGAGAAACGCTCGGAACCATTGTAACCAAAGTTGCCCTCTAAAAAGTACTTGCTTTTGAATGAATAGGTTGCACGGCCCGCAACAGTTTGGTTACGATAAGGTAACGAACCTAACAAACTGCTGGCATTACTATAACGCGTTTGCTGCTCGGTACCTATCAACGCTGCGCTAACGTTATGATCTTTTGCAAATGTGTGCGAATAATCAACCACGCCCTGCAAATAAAGGAATGATGATGATACGTTATTACCAAACGGAACATATTGCAGATACTCGCGGGCCACGTTATTACCTGTAGGCAAACTGTTTATCCAGCTTAACTGGTAAGTATTGCTTGCTTTATCATAATTGGTTGCCTGGTAATAGAAAGGCGAGTAAGCCACATATGATTGAAAGAACGAATAACGGTTAGTACTTAAAATAGCATGAAAATTTAAGCCCGATGCTAAAAAATCCATGTTTTGATTTAACTCCAACTGAGCCAGCATTCTTGACTCTGATGAGTTTTGGTGACCTTTCAGCAATTCGGCATAAGGGTTAAGGTATTGGCTTGCACCATCACCGCCCGATGCCGACGCTACGTTACCAAATAAAATGTGTTTAGTAAGTACATTGGCCGAATCTGGCGGGTAATAGGCAGGGAAATCGACAGGGCTGGTATGCGTAGCCAGGTTATACAACTGGGTTTGCTGTGTACCATCGCTTGTAAGCGGACCATTGTAATCGCTAAATGTACCTGATAAACGTACAACCAATTCTGTTTTGCTGGTAACGTTTATATTAATGTTTGAGCGTAACTGGTAGGTTTTATAGTTAACGTTATTGTTATTGTTGTTCCTGATATCTGATCTTAATATACCGTTATCATTGTTGTATGAACCAGCTACATAATAGCGGGCCACACCACCGCCACCTTGCAAGCTTAAATCGCCGCGTTCGTTATTGGTGTGGTTTTTAAACAACATACCTAACCAATCAACAGCGGGGTAAACGTAAGGATTATTACCTGGCGCATGATTGATGGTGTTTTCGGTATTGATAATTTTATTTTCGCTGTATGGCAGCGGATTCAAGGGGTAACGTGTGCGGGTAGCTTCGTTAAAATCCCTCATGTACGTAATAGGATCGGCAAGTGCAATTGTTTTTACAGATCTTGAAGATGAATTTTCGACCCTGAAATTAATTTGCGCCTTACCGGCTTTACCTTCTTTAGTTTTAACCAAAATTACGCCGTTACCACCTCGTGCACCGTAAAGCGCTGTAGCGCTCGCGTCTTTTAATACCGAAAAGCTTTCGATATCATCTACGTTTAAACGGGCAAGATCATTGGTGGTTAACTCCACGTTATCAATCAAAATCAAAGGATCTTGCTTGTAACCAAAAGTAGTTACACCGCGGATAAAGAACTGGGCATTATCCTGACCAGGCTGACCGCTTGGTGTATAAGCAATAACACCCGCAACCTGGCCTGCCAAGGCATTGGTTAAGTTACTTGCCGGTATTTTTAAATCGCCGGGGCGTACCGTAGTAACCGAGCCAACTATGGCTTCTTTTACCTGCTTACGGCCATAGGCTGTTACAACTACTGTTTCGGCGGTGGCAATATCCTCTTCCAAAACAATGTTATACACCTTTTTATCGGCTGTAATGGTAAACGTTTGCGATTTAAAGCCAATGTAGGAAACCTTGATTACAGTACCCTCTTTTACATCTAACACAAACTTACCGTTGTTATCTGTTAAGGTGCCGCTTTTTTTCACTCCGCCAGCCGCTATGGTAACGCCTACCAGGGCTTCCCCTTTTTCATTTTTCACCGTACCGGTTATGGTAATATCCAGCGCTGCCGCATCGGTTGCAATTGCAGCGTTTACACCAGCTACATCTTTAATGATCACCGTTTTACCTTCAATAAGGTAAGTTAGCTGCATATCTTTTAAAGATTTGCCAAGCACCTGATCTATAGATGCATTGTTAAAATCGGCATCTATTTTATGGTTGCTGTCGATGTTTTTGGGCGACCAGAATATGTTGTAACCCGTTTGTTTATTAATTTGCTTAAATACTTGCTTCAGCGTAGCATCCTTATTTACATAAGTGATTTTTTGTGAAAAAACCGCTGCGCTCACCTGCATAAAGGCAAGCGTGAGAATAAAGCTTGTTATCTTCATTATGAGCAGAAATTTCTTGATGTAGCCCGAAGGCATACAAATGTTTGTAGTAAAATTTTTATACATTTGTTAAGGCTGTTAAAGTTAAAAAGGGTGTAGTCACATCACATTTAGCTTATAAGCTTTCATGATCGGGAACATCGCGAGTGTTCCTGATCTTACTTATCTATAAGCTATCATTTTACTTTTCAGGTAGCGTTTTTCTTCATACTCATTGTTTTTAATTAGGGTTAATAATTGGTTTATATTGGTATTGGATGGTTTATTTTTTGACCTTTTTACTGATAATGATCTTTGTCCCTTCAACACTAAAATTGGCATCAACAGTTTGATCCATTATTTTAAGCAGGGTTGAAAGGTTATCAAAACGCGTAGTCAGCGCGGCAAACAGGTAATTTTTCACCTCGTTATCCCTGTACTCTACATCTACGTTATACCAGCGGGATACTTTGCGCATAACGGTTTCCAGCTTTTCGTCGTCAAACCTGAAGTAGCCATTTTTCCAGGCTACGGCTTCTTCAGCATCCACGTCAGATACTTTAATACCATCGGTAAGGTTGGCCTGCTGCCCTGGTTTTAGCATGGCGCTTTCTTTATCGCCGGTAACTTTTACAGAACCTTCAAGTAGCGTAGTTTTGGTGTTGGGTTCATCTTTATAGGCATTCACGTTAAAATGGGTACCCAAAACCTCAACAACCTGCCTGCTGGTAACCACCCTAAAGGGGCGGCTTTTGTTATGGGCTACTTCAAAATAAGCTTCGCCGCTTAGTTCAACCTTACGCTCGCTGCCGGTATTAAAATCAACAGGATATTTGATTAAAGATGACGCGTTAAGCCACACCCGGGTGCCATCGGGCAACAGTAACTGGTATTGACCGCCCCTTGGCGTTTCCATACTATTGTATTGCACGGCCGCGGTAGCATTAGCAGCGTTTTTATCATCCCGGGCGGCGGTGTAAACCAATTGACCATCAACTGTTTTTGATATTTGTACCCCGCTTTGATTAATAACTGTACCTTTTTGAGCGTCGGTAAGAGAAATTTTTTGACCATTGGCCAATGTTAAGATAGCTTTGTTGCTACCGGGCACAATAACGGTATTATGAACTAATTCATTTTTTTTTGAATCGGCTGTTTTCCTGGTAAAGAAGTAGGTACCAAACGAAAGCACAAAAATTACAGATGCCGCAACCGACCAGTTCCTGATAGAATGACGACGACGCTTTAACGGATTAATTTGGTTATTAATGCGAAAAAGCATTTCCTCTTCCACAGTTTCTTCATCATCCGGAAATTCTGCATTCTGGTTAGCTACATTACGGTACCATTCGGTCAAAGTTTCCTTTTCCTGTTCCGTAGCAGTATTATCTCTATACTTGCGTATTAAGTTATAAATGGTTTGGCGGTTCAATTGGTTATTGCGCTTATTATAGGTATGTACCGCAAAAGCATCGATACCCTACATGGTTTATAAAAAAAACTTGATTATTTTTAAAACGACAGATTTGTCGGCTTTTTATTTAAACAGACGATACAATATGGACGCGGCGATGATCATCCAGCCGTGGTTTTTAAGTTCGCCCTTTATAATACGGAGGGCTCGTGTAAGGTTAGCTTCTACGCCTTTTTCGGTAATTTGAATTTTGGTAGCTATTTCTGAATTTTTCATGCCCATGTTACGACTGTAACTAAAAACAAGGCGGCATTTTTCGGGCATTTTTTCAACAATGCCGTTTACATACTCCTGCAAAAAGATGGCATCCAGTTTATCTTCGTCATTGACAGCAGTCTCAAACTGGTAATTTTGCGCGGCCAGGTCATTTCTGCGTTGCTCTTTCTGGTAATATTTATAAATGGTGAACTTTACCGATGTTGCCAAAAATGCAGGCAGGTTATCAATATCTACCTGGGCGTACCTTTCCCATAAGGATATAAAAACATCGTGCACAATATCTTTTGCAACAACTTTATCTTTACTATGATTCCAGGCTATTAACAGTAGCTTTTTCCAATATCTGCGGTAAATTTCTGTATAAGCTGCCTCATCTCCCTCTTTTAAAAGGGCAGTAAGCTGCTCATCGGTATAGGTGCTGTAATCAAACATAAAGCTTCACCTTTTTATTAAAAGGTTTTACCAGTGTTTGCAGCAAAGTATATCACATTTTTTTGCGGTAAATTAAATGGAGAAAAATCGCGAAAATGGACATCTAACTTAAGAAGTAAAGTTTTACTCATATTTTACGTTAACAGGTTAATATTCAAATTTATATTTAGTGTTTTTTACTCGTAATCTGTTTTATATAAATACCAAATTCGCTGTCAATACACAAAAGGTATCCACATATAAAATTAAAGCTAAAACTACGTTTGGTTTATAAGGTGTTTGTCGATAATGGTCGTTCGACAATTTTTAAAAATCAAAAATATAAAAATCCATTAAAAGTAGATATTCCATTTGTTACTAACAATGGAATATTCACCGCTGTGGCGCTTATTTTCCGCAAAGCCATAAAGCGGTTGTTAAATAATCTAATCAATTAGTATGGAACACCTCTTCCATTTTTTGCCATTGCTGCTTGCTTGCGGCGGCTTCGGGCAAAGGAATTTGTGTTGGGTCGGTTTCTTTCCACCAGCGTTGTGTAGTAGTATCGGCTGCCATTTTAGCCATATCTGCTTTAAAATCAGTTCCGGTATACTCAAAATAGCTAAACAGAAAATACCTTCCCTCTATTTTTTGAAGGTAGATAGAGTAATTGCGAATGTTGCATTCCTTTATCTTTTTCAATACATCCGCCCAGGCATGGGCGTGCAGTTTTTTATAATAAGCCATCTTTTCGGCCTTCAGCCCGGTTACCATGCCAAAGCGCTGTATTTTTACCGTTTGCTGTTCGGTTGATGCAGTATTCTGTTGTTTGGGGTTTTGTTGCCCGCTATGATTATATGCCGCTAAGCCAATACATGCAGCAACGAAGACGATAGAAAACAGGCTGATAAAGTTAATTTTGCTGATCATAATTGTTATCTGAATAAGTAAAATAAAACAGCCATAATGCCAATGAGCAATACGGATAGTACCTTATAATTTCCCAACCCACTCCAGGCAACGCCTCTTAGCGGTTCCAATGGCGATCGCCAGTAAAGGACATCGCTTTCCGCGGAATGTTCCACCGGGTACATATATGATAGTACTACCTGCATTAACAGGCAAATTAGAAACAAGTAAAAAGCCATCATCATAAATGGTATCGACCCAATAAACCCTGTAGGGTAAACTTTGCCTATAACGAATACAGCCACTCCAATTGCCGACCCAACCCACAAAGTATATTTTGCAGATATGGCCGATGCTTTTTGCCAAAACACACCTAACAAAAACACACAGGTTATGGGTGGGGCTATATGGGCTATGATATCATTTAGCCCGTTAAAGATGCTTTCATAATTATTTAGCAGCGGTAACATCAGCAGGGAAACTATGAGCGATATGGCCGCGGCAATTTTACCTACGCTTACCAATTTGGCATCAGTAGCCTGCGGCTTGTAGCGTTTATAGATATCGTAACTCACAATGGTTGATATAGAATTAAGCGCTCCCGAAATCTGGCTCATCAGCCCCGATAATAACGCCGCCACCAATACACCTATTAATCCGGGCGGAATTAACTGGGTGATCATCAATGTATATATACCTTTACTGTTTACAACCTCTTTCCCGTTTACAATACTCTTTAAAGCCGAGATATCCAGGTGGCCGCTTTGCGCCAACGTGTAAGCAAACAGGCCGGGCATCACAAAAATAAAGACAGGCAAAATTTTAATAAACCCACAAAACAGCGGACCGACGCGGGCATGGTTTTCGTCCTTAGCACCCAGTACCCGTTGTACAATAGTTTGATCGGCACACCAGTACCAGATGCCTAAAACAGGGTAGCCTAAAAACACAGCGTACCAGGGCATACCGCTGGCATCGCCATGCGGCCGCAGCATAGATAGCTTATTTAATTCGCCGGTGTGTTTCAATACATCAACCATTGGTTGCCAGCCCCCCATTTTGGTGTAGGCTGCAATACTCATGATAATGGCTCCTCCTAATAATACTATCGTTTGGATAGACTCTGTTACCACCACGGCAGTTAAACCTCCTACTACCGTGTATATGGTAGTAATTACCGAGATTACAATAACACTTGTATACATATCAACCCCAAACAACGTATGCAGTACAATACCACCTGCCAGTAAAGAAAATGCAATATGAATCAGCACGGCGGATACTACAGATATAATAGCCAGCCAGTCGCGGCTGGCACGGTCATACCGTTTCTCTAAAAAATCGGGCAGGGTAGCTACGCCCGATTTGATGTAGAACGGTGCAAAAAAAAGTGCCAGCAAAATAAGTGTAAAAGCTGCCATCCACTCAAAATCGCCATTGAGCAAACCTGTGTCAAAACCACTTTGTGCCAGACTTACCAAATGCACGCAGGAGATATTGGTGGCAAACAAAGCCAAACCAATCATGGGCCAGCGTAGCTTTTTACCCGCCAGGAAATATTCGCCGGCAGCGTTATTGTTATTTTTAGTACGGCGCTGATGACGAATGCCCGACCATAGCCCGATAATAAATATCACGGCTATGTACAAAGCGCTAATGATCAAATCTGGTGTGTGTATCATATCTTTTGGGGAATAGAATCAAGAGGCAAGAATCAAGAGTTAAGACTTTTTTTGTCAGGTGTTCCTTGATGTCACAGTTCCCAGACTTACGAAGTTTTAAAAACTTCGTAAGTCTTTCACCGCTTTGCTCCCCGTCTTGATTCTTGGCTCTTAATTCTTGATTCTTATTCTAAAACTTCGTAAGTCTTTCACCGCTTTGCTTCTGTCTTGATTCTTGACTCTTGATTCTTGACTCTTATTCTAACTTTTTCAAATCGCAACTGCTACCCGGCGTTTGCGGGGTTTTGTATACGCCGCCTTCAATATTCACGGGGTTTACAAAATGCTTTTGCAGGTGTGGGATGTGCTCTAAAAACAGCGCCTCGTGGCCCATGGCTATGTGGTTAAACAGTACCAGGTGCTGGTGCAGCTGGCCCATATCCCCTACGTGCGGCACTACCGGTACGCCATATTTTTTGCATAACAGACTCACGGTTATAAATTCGCTTACGCCCCCTACCCTTACGGCATCAACCTGAATAAAGGAGGCGCTGCCGGTTTGCAGGTAGTTTTTAAAGATGATCTTGTTAGGTACGTGTTCGCCAAGGGCAAGTTTTAAAGGAGATATGGCGTTGGCTAATGTTTTATGCGCCAGTACATCATCCGGGTGCGTAGGTTCTTCTATCCAGTAAGGGTTCATGCTTTTAAGCTTATTACATATGGATATGGCTTGCGGCAAGTTCCATTGCTGATTGGCATCTAACATCACTTTAACGCTATCGCCAGCTACTTCCCGCACGATGTGCGCCCGGCGAATGTCGCGCTCGGGATTTACAGATCCTACTTTTAGTTTCATGGCGGTAAACCCTTCTGCAAGGGCCATTTTGCAGTTTTCGCGCACTTTTTCGTCCGAATAGTTGAACCAGCCTATCGAGGTATCGTAACCCGGGTAACCTTTTTCAAGAATCCCTTCCCTGTTGCTTTTGGTTCCTTGTTGCGAACGCAGCATTTGGATAGCTTGTTCGTGGTTTAACTCATCCTCTAAATAGCTCAAATCCAAAGTGGCTACAATTTGCTCAGGCGATAGATCGATCAATAGTTTCCAGAGCGGTAACCCCCTTTTTTTAGCCCAAAGATCATAACAGGCATTGGTTACCGATGCCAGCGCCAGGTGTACCACGCCTTTATGCGGCCCCAACCAGCGAAACTGCTGATCATTAGATAAGCTTTTGAACAACTCGCCAAAGTTGGCCATGGTATCTTCAATATCTTTACCCTTAATCTTTTCGGCATAATATTGGGCGGCTTTGCAAACCAGGTCGTTACCTTCACCTAACGTAAAGGCAAAACCAATGCCGGTATGGCCGCTATCGTCAAACAAGCGGGTTACGGCGTATGAATAAATTGGATCGGTATGGATGGCATCGCTACCGGCCGCGCCATCAAGGGCGTAACGTACATCATCAACTTGTATATTTTTAATCATCTTAAATAGGATCGTTTTTTTGGGGGATAGATTGAACAGTTTGATTTATTACACGGCGATAACCTAATTCGGCACCACCGCTTACGGGCAAGATACAGCCGGTAACAAAACGGGCCTGGTCTGATATTAAAAAAAGACAGGCATCGGCTACCACGTCGCCTTCGGGGCAATAGCCCAGTGCGTGAATGTCATCAAGGTAATGTGCTATCGCGCCGGCGTCGGGCTGTTGCTGGCTCCAGGCACGCAGCATAGGCGTCCACACGCCAGCCGGTGCCACCGCGTTCACCCGTATGCCGTAAGGCGCGTAATCCAAGGCCATTGATTTGGTGAGGGCACTTATGGCACCTTTGGTGGCACTGTAAGCGGCGTGAATTTCCTGGCCTATTTCGCCAACCAGGCTACCGGTGTTGAGGATATTGCCCCTTGTTTTCTTCAATTCTTCAATACCGTACCGGGTGGTATTAAAAACACCTTTCACGTTCACATCAAACAGGGTATTCCATTCCTCTTCGGTAGTTTCATGAAGCGCTTTGGAGGGATTACTGACGCCGGCGTTGTTATGTATTACATCTATTTTACCAAAATAGACTACCGTTTGGGTAATGGCCTGTTGAATATCGGCAGCAGCCCCTACATCTGCTTTAATATATAGTATATCTTCCGTTTGTAGTTTCGTTCGGGCTTGCTCAATGCTTTGTTCCGAGTTGGAAATAATGCTGAGCCTTGCCCCTGCAGCGCTGTATGCTTTAGCGCACTCAAAGCCAATACCTTCGGTACCCCCGGTTAAAAAAATCACTTTATTTTGTAGTAGCATATTTAAAAATTGAGGCTGAGGCGTAAAATCCCACGGGCAGTTTAAGCTTATTGCCATAAGCGGCATTAGACTAAACTTTGTAAAGAATTACCTGCAGACCTGGTTATATTGGTTATGATGAACAAATCAAAAGTAAAGCGCTGTATTGACGTTTATAATAGCCAAAACATTTTTTTTAATGGATTATTCCACTAAACCAGATATTAAAATATGCATTTTTGGCATAATGGTATGCGCAGTATACATTTACCCCTAATTGGTTGGTATTTACAAATTGTTTATCTATAATAGCATCTTTTACACAAGGCTATATATTTCCTGTAATGTAGTATCCCACTGTAAAACCAATTATATCTAACATTTATTTTTGATGAGTACGAGCTTAAAAAGACGGCAGGGTTTTGAGGGTGAAAAATTCATTAGCATTCCGCAAAAAGTATTACGCGATGCTAAAGAGCGCGATCCCGAGCTTTTTCATATTTACATTACTCATATTGGTTACTTCCCCAAAGCAGCGTTCCATTACCGTGAGCGCCGTAAAGGGTGTGAAGACAACATCCTTATCTATTGTTTACAGGGCAAGGGCTATTTTATTGTAGATAACAAGCGTTACGAGGTGCGCAGCAATCAATACATCCTGGTGCCAGCCACAGATAAATACATGCGCTATTGGGCCGATAACGATGATCCCTGGACAATTTATTGGGTACACTTTACCGGCGATAAGATCCAGGATTTTAACCGGTCGCTTAATTTAACCATCAGCCGAGGACCGGTTCAAACGCCTTTTAACGAAAACGCTATCAATATATGGCATAACATCTACCAAACATTAGAGATGGGCTACAGCCTGGAAAACATCAACAGCGCCTGCTTTTGCCTGTACCATATTATAGCCACCTTTTTAATGCCCGAGCGGCATATACAAAGCGACAAGGATGATGACGGCGATATCATTACCAAAACCATCCATAACATGCGCGATAACCTCAGTAAAAAGCTAAGTGTAGAAGACATGGCTGGCAAACATAATTTATCGGTATCGCACTTTTCCAACCTTTTTCGCAAAGCTACCGGCATGCCGCCTATTGATTATTTTATTCATTTAAAAATGCAAAAGGCCTGCCAGCTGCTGTATGCCAACGCCGATAAAATAAAAGACGTAGCCGCGTACCTGGGTTATGAGGACCCCTATTATTTTTCGCGCATTTTTAAAAAGTATATCGGCTCATCGCCAGAGCAGTACCGTATTACCGCTAAAAACACCGGCTGAGCCTAATATTTAAGGGCGAATATTCAAATCAAAAGATTGTCCATCCTTTTTGGCATTTTATCTATTGGTATAGCCCTCTAAGGGCTATACATTCGTCCATGCAGGCGTTTGCGTTAATGCAAGCTAATTACGCCTGTTAAAATCAATTATAATTGCCTCCTATTTTTATGACACCAAAGCTGTTCATTAAATCGCTGCTTGTTTTAAGCTGTGGTCTGCCGTTCCTTACATCGGCACAAACAAACCCTAAACTAACCCAATATGTTAACCCGTTTATAGGGACCGGTGCGGTAAAAGGCAGTCTATCAGGCAATAATTATCCAGGTGCTACTGTACCCTTCGGCATGGTGCAACTAAGCCCCGATACGCGCGACGAGCCGGAATGGGATGTAGCCTGTGGTTATGACCATAACGATAATTTTATAGCCGGTTTTAGCCATACCCATTTGAGCGGCACCGGCGCGCCGGATTTATTTGATATTTTGTTTATGCCCTGCACGGGCGACGAAAAAACCAGGGCCGGCAACGCGCAGCAGGTTGGCAGTGGTTATGGCTCAAGATTTTCTCATGACCACGAGTCGGCAAAGGCGGGTTATTACCAGGTTAAGTTAGATGATTATGGCATCAACGCAGAACTTACCGCCACCGAACACGCCGGCTTTCATAAATACACGTTCCCTAAAAATAGCCAGGGCCGGGTGGTTATTGATTTAGCACACTCTATTAAAAAACCAAACTTTGGCTGCCACGTTATTGCAGCTCAATTTCATATGGTGAACAACCACACTATTGAAGGTTTTAGGGTGATTACCGGCTGGGCCAAACTGCGCAAAGTTTATTTTTATGCCGAATTTAACAAGACCATTAAAAGTAATGACCTGGTTGATGGCGGCACCCAATACTTTGATCAAAAATTATTAAACGGCACAGATTTACGCGCTGTACTTAATTTTGATACCGGCGATGGCACGCCATTGTTGGCCAAAGTAGGCCTATCAACGGTGAGTACACAAAATGCAAGGTTAAACCTTAATACCGAAATCCCCGACTGGGATTTTAACAAAACCGTTGCCCAGGCCAATGCCAAATGGGAAACAAAATTAGATAAAATTAAAGTTGATGGTACGGAGCAACAAAAGCAAATTTTTTACACGGCCCTTTACCATACCTTCATCCAACCCAATAATTACGCCGATGTAAACGGCGATTATACCGGTATTGATTATACTATTCATAACAACAAAGCGGGCTTTTACAGCACTTTTTCGCTATGGGATACTTACCGCGCAGCCAATCCGCTTTATACACTGATACAGCCGCAACGCACAGCTGGTTTTGTAAACAGTATGCTGAGCCAGTACCTGGCCTATGGTTATTTACCCATTTGGCAATTATGGGGACAGGAAAATTACTGTATGATTGGCAACCATGCTATCCCTGTTATTGTAGACGCGGCGCTGAAAGGCATCCCGGGTTTTGATATACAAAAAGCGTACGAGGCAGTTAAAAACTCATCGGTTACAGATCATCCCGGCTCGCCGTTTAAGGTTTGGGAAAAATACCATTACATGCCCGAGAATTTGCTGACCCAATCGGTATCGGTGACCCTGGAGTCGGCTTACGATGATTGGTGCGTGGCGTAGTTGGCTAAAAAACTCAACAAAACCGCCGATTATGAGCACTTTATGGAGCGCTCGCAATATTTCAAAAATCTATATGATGCGCAAAGCGGTTTCTTTAGGGCGAAAAACAGCGATGGAAAATGGCTAACGCCTTTTAACCCCTTACAGTACGGCGGCAATGGTGGCAACCCTTACACCGAAGGCAACGCCTGGCAATATTACTGGTATGTGCCCCAGGATGTTAAAGGACTGATTGCCTTAACAGGTGGCGACAATAAATTTACCGCTAAGCTGGATACCTTTTTTACCCTTGATAGCAAACCGGGAGAGGTTAACGGCAACGCGTCGGGCTTTATTGGCCAGTACGCGCATGGTAACGAGCCGAGTCACCACATCAGTTATTTGTACAACTACGCCGGGCAGCCCTGGAAAACCCAATATTACGTGGCTAAAATTTGCAGGGAATTGTATAATACCTCATCATCGGGCTATGCCGGTAATGAAGATTGCGGACAAATGTCGGCATGGTATGTTTTCAGCGCAATGGGCTTTTACCCGGTTAATCCAGCCAGCAGCGTTTATGTTATTGGTACACCGGTGCTGCGCAAATCAGTGATGCAGTTATCAGCCAATAAAAAATTCACGGTACTTGCGCCAAATAGCTCGGTGGATAATATCTATATCCAATCAGCAAAGCTAAATGGTAAAACATATACGCATACTTATATTACGCAGCAGGATATTATGAATGGCGGCACGTTGGAATTTGTGATGGGCGATAAACCTAATGAGCATTGGGGTGTGGGCGTAGCCGACAGACCGGTGAGGTAATAGAGCTATAAAATCGTGATTGCCGGGTATTCAGGAGCAAAATAGCAAAGCGACGAAAGATTTACGAAATTTTAAAAACTTAGTTTACGGCAGCTAAATTTAGGGATATTATCGCTTGGGGCATATCAGAAAAAAAGCTTTTAGAGAGGAGGCACCTAACGGAGCCAAAAAGTCACGCGCGTTTGATATAAACAGATACTCCTACAGAGTGTTGAAAAAAGCGTCGACGTAAAACTATTAATAATTACAGGTTACAGCGTAGCCCCGTGTTTGTAGCAAAAATGACGTTGATGATTTGGCTCCGTAGGTGCCTCCTGGTTTTATGTTTTAAAATGCTATTCTGCTACCCCAGCTGCTCTTCCAACTGAAACACATTCCCTTCAACATCTTCCCCATCACAGAACAAAGCCTTTATACCTTCAAAAGATTTAATCTCCCCCAATAAAACGCCTTTATCTATCAATCGTTCCCTTAAACCAGCAAGGTCACCTTCTACTTTGAAAATCAATTTCGTATTGCTTACCGCTTTGAACTCTTCGGTAGTTTGGTATGCTTCGCCAATTTTATGAAAAGCGAGTTCCATTGATCCGGCTTTTAAAACTGCCCATTGGTCTTCAATCTCTTCAACAAGTGAAAAGCCAAAGTTTTCGATGTAGAAATCTTTTAGTTTGGTAATATTTTGGCCGAATAATATGATTCTGTATGGGGTGACTTGCATTTTGTTAAATGGAATTAACTTACCCCCTCACCAAACGCTCACCCTCTATCTTCTTCTGCAGCTCCAATATTGAGCCAATCAGCGCTTCGGGGCGGGGTGGGCAGCCTTGTACGTATACGTCAACCGGAATTACCCTATCAACGCCTTTTACCACGTGGTAACCGTGCTGCCAGTATGGACCGCCACAGTTGGAGCATGAACCCATCGATATCACGTATTTGGGTTCGGGCATTTGTTCGTACAGGCGTTTAATACGCTCGGCCATTTTGAAGGTAACGGTACCGGCTATAATGATAACATCGGCCTGGCGGGCAGATGGGCGCGGGAATACCCCAAAACGATCCAGATCATAAGTAGATGCCATAGAACCCATCATTTCTATCGCGCAGCAGGCTATTCCAAAACTTAGCGGCCATAAGGATGACAGGCGCGCCCAGTTTAGTAAATCGTCTATCTTGGTGACTACTACGCCGCCGCTTTCGCTGGTGATATCACTACTCATTTGCAGGCTTTTTAAAGGTGGGTTTAAACATTGGCTTTTTTACAGCCGGGGTTTCGGCAGGTGCATCAGCGGTAACAGCCTCTGCAACTATAGGCTCGTTTGTCATGCTAAAAGGTTTTACAACAAACTTGCCCTGTTCCAGGTTCAATTGCTCATAAAAAGATGCAGGGATATTTACATCTGTTGTAGGCACCAGTGGCTTGGCTTTTATCCATTCCAGATCGCCTTTTGCCCAAACATAAACCAGGCCCAGGATCAGGATGCCCAAAAACACAAACATTTCGGCCAGCGAGAACCAGCCCCAACGGCTGTCCTGTGCTATCAATTCATGGTTACCAAAAACCGTAGCCCAGGGGAACACAAAAACCATTTCTACGTCAAACAATAAAAATATTAAGGCAATAACGTAAAAACGCGAATTGAAAGGTAACCAGGCATTGCCTGTAGGCTCTTCGCCACATTCATAGGAACTTAGCTTTTCGGGATTGGGGTTATTTGGTGCCAGTAACCTGTTGATAAAAAATATCACGCACACCATAATTATTCCGGTGAGCAGAAAGATGAGTATCTTTCCAAATTCTGATATTTGCGAAACCTCGGTCATGACAACAAAACTAACAAAACAAACCCATTTTGACGCAATAATTATTGGCGGCGGGGCATGCGGACTCATGTGCGCCGTACAAGCCGGCTTTTTGGGCAAGCATACGCTGATATTGGAAAAGGCCGACCGCGTAGGCGCCAAAATATTAATAAGCGGCGGAGGCAGGTGCAATTACACCAACCTTTACGCTACAGATCAGCAGTTTATTTCACAAAACCCACATTTCTGTAAATCAGCGTTTTCACAATGGACGGTGGAAGATACCATCGGCTTTTTTGAAACTTATGGTATTGAAGGCAAAGAGAAAACCTTAGGTCAGCTTTTCCCTGTAAGTGATAAAGCCAAAGATATTGTACAAGTTTTTACTAACCTGTGCGACGACCTTGACCAGGAGATTTGGTGCAATGCCGAAGTTAAAATAGTTGAAAAAACTGACGATGGCTTTACCGTTCGTGTGGAAATTGACGGCAAACAGGAATACATTAGCGCGCCAAGTGTAGTTATAGCAGCGGGTGGCTTACCTATCCCCAAAATGGGCGCTACCGATTTTGGATTGAGAACGGCGCGGCAGTTTGATATGAAAATTGCAGACACCGCCCCCGCCCTGGTGCCTTTAACCATTACCGGTAAAGACCAGCCCTGGTACGAGCAATTAAGCGGAAACAGTATTTTTTGCCGGGTTTGGAACGACAGGATCAGCTTTGAAGAAAACATTTTGTTTACCCACTGGGGATTGAGCGGGCCGGCTATATTACAGATCTCGTCATATTGGAAACCCGGAGAATCAATTTACATAGACCTGCTCCCCAATCAAAACATTGCCGACCTGATACAACAGGAAAAGGAAACCAACGGCAAAAAAATGCTGCTGGCTTATCTTGCAGGCCTGTACACCCGCAAATTTGCCGAAGCACTGAGCGAGAAACTCCCGGTTGAAAAGAACCTGGCATCGCTTACCAAAGCAGATATAGAAGACCTGAGCGAGCTGATTCATAACTTTAAAGTTAAACCTGCCGGCGATAAAGGCTACGATAAAGCCGAAGTAATGCGCGGCGGTGTATCAACAGATGAACTATCGTCCAAAACGTTAGAGGCAAAGAAAGTACCGGGAATGTTTTTCGGCGGCGAATGCGTGGATGTTACCGGCTGGCTGGGCGGCTACAATTTTCAATGGGCCTGGGCTTGTGGTTTTGTGATTGCGCAGAATATTTGAGGGGGAAGAAGTCGGGAAGTCCGGAAGTCGGGAAAGTCCGAAAGATAGCTTCTATCCCGCGGGGGTAGCGAACCTTTCTCCCGCGGGGTTAGCGCAGCGTAACCCGTGGGTAAATCTGGTGTAAGCTTTCAGCTTACGTCACTAATGCAGTGAGCAGAGCAGCTAAAAGCTGCAACCATGATAACCCACGGGCTGAAAGCCCGCGGGAGTTTAGATCTTCACAAAATACCTTCCGGACTTTCGGACTTCTCCGACTTCCAGACTAACATTAAAAGTTTGTGTTTATTTGATTTCTTCTGTACTTTGCAAAGTACCTTCCGGACTTTTGGTCTTCACCGACTTCCGGACTAAAAACATATATATATATGTCGCCCGGAGTATTACTTTCTTTTATTATAGGTTATTTTTTGGTGCTACTGGTAATTTCCTGGCTTACATCTAAAAAATCCGCAGATAACGATACCTTTTTTGTAGCCAACCGCAACTCCAAGTGGTACCTGGTTGCTTTTGGCATGATAGGCACAGCGTTGAGCGGCGTAACCTTTATTTCGGTACCGGGCAAAGTAGGTGCGCCATCGGGCGATGAATTTTCTTACTTTCAGTTTGTATTGGGTAACGCGGCCGGGTTTATTATTATAGCCACTGTACTACTGCCGCTTTATTACCGGTTAAAGCTAACTTCCATTTACAGTTATATTGAGGGAGCCTTGGGTACCTGGAGCTATAAAACCGCGGCGGGGATCTTTTTAATCAGCAGGGTAATTGGCTCGGCATTCAGGCTTTACCTGGTAGTGATTGTTTTACAGAAATTTATTTTTGATAGTTACCATATCCCCTTCGCGGTTACGGTGTTAATTTGTTTGTTGCTCATTTGGTCGTACACGTTTAAGGGCGGCTTAAAAACTATTATTATTACCGATAGTTTACAAACGTTTTTCCTGGTGTTATCGGTTTTCCTGTCGATATATTTTATTTGCAGCAGCCTGAATATGAATATTTTTGAAGCTGCCGATGCTATCAAAAACAGCAGCTACGCCAAAATATTTTTCTTCAATGACTTTTTGAGCAGTAAATTCCATTTCACCAAAGCGTTTTTAGGCGGCTTGTTCATCACCGTTGGCATGACCGGACTTGACCAGGACCTGATGCAAAAAAACTTAAGTTTAAAAAACATCAAAGAGGCGCAAAAAAACATGTTCAGCTTTACGGGGGTGTTTGTGGTAATCAATATTTTCTTTTTAAGCGTAGGCGCTTTACTTTGGATGTACGCCAACAAATACGGCATTCACGTTGAAAAAACCGACTACCTATATCCAACCATCGCCCTCAAATACCTGGGTATTGTACCGGCCATGGTTTTCATGTTAGGCTTAACGGCAGCAACCTTTGCCACTACCGATTCAGCCTTAACCGCGCTTACTACCTCTTTTTGTGTAGATTTTTTGGGCTTTAATAAAAAGGCCGATATCAACAGTAAAAAAATGGTTACCACACGCCACGCCGTACACATCGCGTTTTCGGGGTTGATGTTTTTGACTATAGTAATTTTTAACGCTATTAACAATGATGCCGTAGTAAGCGCCATATTCGCGGTGGCATCTTACACCTACGGACCACTATTAGGCTTATACTCCTTTGGTTTGTTTGTAAGTAACCGCCAGGTGAGGGATAAACTGGTGCCATTTATTTGCGTGGCATCGCCCGCCATATGTTACTTTTTAAACGCAGAGTCAAAATCGCTTTTAGGGGGCTACGTTTTTAGCAATGAGCTGATCATTGTAAACGGATTAATTACATTTGTTGGACTGTGGGTGGCTTCCCGTCCGAAAGTCGGGAAGTCCGAAAGTCGGTAAAGTCCGGAAGGTTGGAAGTTCATTTGCAAAACATTTAAAAATCGCATCAACAACAAAAACATAAATAATTAAAAAAGTATTAATAACTACTTCCGGACTTTCCGACTTCTCGGACTTCCGGACTAAAAGAACTCTTCCGGACTTTCGGACTTCCCGACTTCCGGACTAATAACAAAAAGATATGACCGGAGAAGATAAAATAAGACAAGCGTTTGAAAACAAAAACTGGCAGGAAATTAAGGTAACTGATAGCTGGCAGATTTTTAAAATAATGGCCGAGTTTGTGGACGGCTTTGAAAAACTGGCTAAAATAGGCCCCTGTGTATCCATCTTTGGATCGGCACGTACCCACAACGATAATAACTACTACAAACTGGCCGAACAAACCGCCCGCCTGCTTACCGAGCATGGTTATGGGGTAATATCGGGCGGTGGACCGGGCATTATGGAAGCTGCCAACAAAGGCGCTTATGAGGCCGGCGGTAAATCGGTAGGTTTAAATATCGAGTTGCCTTTTGAGCAATTCCATAATAAATACATTGATAGGGATAAGATCATGGAATTTGATTACTTCTTTATCCGTAAGGTTATGTTTATGAAGTACTCTCAGGGCTTTATCATTTTGCCGGGCGGCTTTGGTACTATGGATGAATCTTTTGAGGCGATGACACTGATTCAAACCGGTAAAATCGCCCGCTTCCCCATCATATTTGTGGGCATTGATTACTGGAAAGGTTTATTTAGCTGGATAGAAGATAAGATGCTGAACGATCAACACAACATTAATCCTGATGATTTGAACCTGTACAGGTTAGTTGATACCGCCGAAGAAGCGGTTGACCACATTACACGTTTCTACAATAAGTATGTGCTGAAACCGAATTTTTAAAGGAACCTATTTTCAAAGAAATCGTCATTGCGAGGAACGAAGCAATCCCCAACTATCCAGATTCGCTCTGTAAATTGGGGATTGCTTCGTCGTACCTCCTCGCAATGACGATTTTTATTTGACCAGGCTTTGATATTCAATCTACCCTATTTACTCTTAACCTCGGTTGATGCCGTTGCTGGTTCCTTAGCCAGATCAATCATCGCGCTTACTTCATCAACCAAACCATCAGCCGAGCCGTCAAAGCCGACTACTTTAAAGCGAATATTTCCGCTTTTGTCGATGACAAATTTAGTAGGGATACCATCTACCCCAAATTGCGATACCACTTTTGATTGCCTGCCATCGGTACCTTTTTCGTCAAGCAAAACATAAAAGCTGTATTTTTTATCGGCTATAAATTTCTTTACGCCATCGGTGTATTTGTCGCCGTTTTCCCAGGTATCAACAAATAAAAACTTCACATCGGCATCATCCTTATATTTATTCACCGCTGTCTGCATACCTGGGAATGATGCTTTACAAGGGCCGCACCAGGTAGCCCAAAAATCAACTATTACAACTTTGCCCTTTAAGCTTGCCAGCGATACGGTATTACCATCAAAATCTTTTAAAGCGAAAGCCGCGGCTGGTTGATTGATCATTTGCTTAGTAATTTCCTCGCGTTTTTTGTTTTTCGCAAAATTTGTAAGGGAGGCCAGGTATTCATCATAACCGGCATCGGTGCCTTTTAATTTGGCGTAACCGATTTTTAATTCACTTTTCAAAATATCAGAACCTTTACCATCTTTTAAGGCGCTTTCAATAACGGCCTTTGCGTCGGCATATTTACCCAAGGCATCTAAAATCAAAACGTAGTGCTCATTTATTTCCGGGTCGTTATAAGTATTAGTGGCGTAAACTTGCTTTTGGTATTTTAAGGCTTCGTCGTACTTTTTCTCTTTATATAAAATAAAAGCGTAAGTATCGGCGTACATATCATAAGATGCTTTGGCGTTTTTTGCGGCTGCTTTAGGAGATGTATATAATCCGGGTTGTGGGTTTTTAACCTGATCAGCCATTATATCCAACGATTGCTTCGATAACTTTTCAGCCTCATCCAGCTTTTCGCCTTTTTTAGCCAACTCATAAGCAAAGTTATTGTAGGCACCGGCCAGGCTTGCCTTATTCTGAATTTTGCTTGCGTAATAGGTAAATTTGGCATTATCACCTTTTTGCATAAAACCTGTAGCAAGCTGGCCGCGGGCGTAATCAACCATGCCATTTTTATCATTCGCTTTTGAAGGAAATTTCTGTTCAAATGCCTGATAAAGTGAATCTTTTTTAGCGAGATCCTGCTCCCGGTAAACAGCCATGCCGGCCTCATTGCTAACAGATATGCCCTGAGGAAACTTTGCTGTAATAATTTTGCCTAATGAATCGGCAGATGCGGCGTGTTTTGTCCAATTAAGAATATTGGCGGCAAGAATCAAATCCTCCTCTTTATTACTTGTTTCAAGCGATTTTACTTTAGCATTCAGTAATGCGATAGTTTCAGCATCATTGTTCTTCGCCAGCATCGAGTAATATTGAATACCGAATAACTTTTCGGCCGTTGGGTTAAGCTCGTCTTCTTTTTTAAATAGTTCTAAGGCCCTTTCTTTATCGGCTTTCATTTTTCCAAAGCGCGTTGCCAATCCACTGGTTAGTATAAATGCCTCCGATTCATAAGCGCCTACTACAGGTTGCTTTTCTTTATAAACAGGATATAGATATCCTTTATCGCCATTATTATCAACATCTTCGCCACCGGCCACTTTAATAAAAAAAGCCTTGGCATTGGCCGGTACGGTAAAATCGCCGGTTAGCAGACCGCCATTAGCTTTAAAATCAACATCAGCTACGGGGTTATCCTTGCCATCAATAAAATATACCTCGGCGCTGATATCTTTTTTACCTTCAAGGGCCGTCCCTTTTGAATTATAAGTAATTTTTAGTTTTTCTGATTGTTTGGGAAACGCATCTGATAAGGTAAGCGCATTGGTTTGCGCAAATGAGGTTTGCAGGGCAAATAACGCCGGCAACACCAATAACAGTTGTTGTTTTTTCATGATAAGTATATTTTCAGTCAGTCGAAATGTATTTTATAAATATATAAACATTGATTCAAGGTTTCATAGTTTCAATATGTTAAAAACACTTAAATAATACCCATCAAGAAATAATAGCACATCGCTTTTTTTAAAATTGCAGCTTTTTTCTCGGCTCTTGATTCTTAACTCTTGACTCTTTTTCCTAATTTGCGGATTATGGACCAACCTGCCAAACTCAAACCACAGGCTGCATTAGGCTTTATTTTTGTTACTATACTTATAGATGTTATTGGCTTTGGTATCATTATACCAGTGATGCCTACACTGATAGAAACATTGATACACGGAACGGTAAGCCAGGCTTCACTTTATGCTGGTTTGATGCTATTAGCGTATTCGGCCATGCAATTTTTGTTTTCACCGGTTATTGGTAATTTGAGTGATAAATATGGTCGGAGACCTATTTTGTTAACTTCACTTTTGGGGTTTGGCGTAGATTATCTTTTCCTTGCCTTCGCTCCGTCTATAGGTTGGCTTTTTGTTGGTCGTGTTATAGCTGGTATAACCGGTGCAAGCTTTACTACCGCATCTGCCTACATTGCAGACGTTAGTCCGCCCGAAAAACGTGCGCAAAACTTTGGATTAATTGGAGTGGCCTTTGGGATAGGGTTTATTATTGGCCCCTTGATTGGTGGTGTTTTAGGCGAATGGAACATACGATATCCGTTTTTTGCAGCAGCTGGTCTTGCTTTGTTGAATGCGGCTTATGGTTTCTTTATTCTGCCCGAATCGTTATCCATGGATCACAGACGTCCATTTGAATTGAAGCGCGCTAACCCTATTGGTTCGTTATTACAACTCAAAAAATATCCTTCTATTATTGGGCTCGCCGTTTCCTTATTTCTGATTTATTTCGCGGCACAATCTGTACAAAGTGTCTGGACATTTTATACTATCCTTAAATTTAACTGGAGCAAGTTTTTAGAAGGCTGTTCATTAGCTTTCATAGGTACAATGATAGCTTTAGTACAAGGAGGCTTAATACGAATAACGCTGCCCAAACTTGGAATTGAACGAAGTATATGGATGGGCTTATTGCTATACAGCCTTGGCCTGATATTGTTTGCATTTGCTACCAATAGCTGGATGATGTTTGCATTTATGATTCCCTATGCACTTGGCGGTATAGCCGGCCCTGCCTTACAAGGTTTGATGAGCAACCAGGTACCGCCAAACGAACAGGGAGAACTACAGGGTGGATTAACCAGTTTAATGAGCTTAAGTTCGGTATTTGGACCGTGGACAATGACCACGTTGTTTTACTATTTCACCAACTTTAAAGACAAGCGATATTTACCCGGTGCGCCGTTTATACTTGGCGCGTTGTTGATGCTGATAGCAGCCCTACTTGCTATAAGGAGTTTTAATAAAACTAAAAAAACAGCCCCGAAAGAAGCCACTGTAACCGATTTATTATAATCGGCGCAAAACTTTTATAGCGCTTAAACCTTTAACAACTTAATGAGTACAAAACCTAAAAAGCACTCAGCAGCGCTGGGATTTATATTTGTTACGCTGTTTATTGATGTGCTGGGTTTGGCGGTTATTATTCCGGTGATGCCCAAATTGCTGGAAACCCTGGGCCATGTTGATGTAAGTACCGCGGCGCAGTATAGCGGCTATTTAACGTTCACTTACGCCTCTATGCAATTCCTGTTTTCGTCTGTAGTTGGTAACCTGAGCGACAGGTATGGCAGACGACCTGTTTTACTCAGCTCATTAATAGGTTTTGGTATCGATTATGTTTTTATGGCCTTTGCCCCTACCATAGCCTGGTTGTTTGTGGGCAGGGTGATAGCCGGCATTACCGGCGCAAGTACATCTACCGCCACAGCTTATATTGCAGATATCAGTACAGGTAGAAACAGGGCGGCGAACTTCGGCCTGGTGGGTGCTGCTTCGGGCGTTGGTTTTATTGTGGGCATAGCCATGGGTAGTTTCCTGGGCGAACTGAATATCAGGCTACCTTTTATGGCTGCCGCTGCATTCGCGTTTATCAACGCGGGGTATGGTTATTTGGTACTACCCGAGTCCTTAGCACCGGAAAACCGGCGTCCGTTTGAATGGAAAAAATCAAACCCAATAAGTTCATTACGCAACCTTGCCAAATACCCCGCTTTAACCGGTTTAATCGCAGCTTTTTCCCTGGTATACGTAGGGCAAAAAGCGGTGGAGTACGTAATGTCGTTTTATGTTACCCTTAAATTCGACTGGCAATTGAAAAGCATTGGCTACCTTGGTTTTTTCATCGGCGTGGTATTGGTAGCCATACAGGGCGGCTTAATTAGGTATACTATTCCCAAATTCGGACAGGAAAAAAATATCATCTGGGGCCTGCTATTTTATACGCTCGGCCTTACGCTTATCGCCTTTGCAAACCAGGGTTGGATGATGTACGTTTTCATGATCCCTTACTGCCTTGGCGGTATATCCGGGCCATCATTACAAGGGATGATCACGAGTACGGTATCGGCCAAAGAGCAGGGAGAATTACAGGGATCATTGGCCGGCATCAGCAGCCTTGCGGTGATTATCGGCCCACTGCTCATGAGTTCGGTATTTCACTTTTTCACCCATAAAAACACAGCTACCTATTTCCCGGGCGCGCCATACATATTAGGTGCCTTGCTGATGTTGCTGAGCACTTTTATGGCGATACGGAGCTTTAAAAAGAATCCTTCACTGGATGTAAAACAGAGCGAGCCGGCTACTCCAGCCCACTAACACCGCCGGATATTACAAACTTCATCATATCGGCTGCGCTTTTATCAATATGCTTAACCTTGGTGGCATCAACAATAACAACCTGCCCGGCAAACGAGTAGGAATAAGGAAAATAAACAGCTACTTCGCCGGGTAAGCCCAGCGTGGCTAAATCTTTTTGCACCAGGAAACCTATTTTTTTTAAGCCAAATTCATTCACCTCCACCAAAACCGCTTCATTAAATTTTTTCTCTTCGCCTACAAAAGCTTCGGTCAAATCTTTTATAGACGAATACAGAAACGCGAAAATTGGCAAACGGTTAAACCAGCGCTTAAACCAACGTTTTATAGGTTCGGTAATTACATTGGTTACCAATACGCCGGCAATCATAATAACCACAACTACATTTAGTATCCCAAGACCCGGGATATACAAATGCTTCCCCGCCTTATCAACCAGCAGATCACTTAAATTTAAAGCTTTATCAATAGTTGATACGCCCCAGTACATTAAAAATATGGCAGCCCCAATGGGTACCACTACCAATAATCCCTTTGCAAAATACCGGAATAATATACGTGCAAAATTGTTCATAAGCCCCCTGAATTTCTACTCGTAAAAGTACACTCTTTTAACCCTTTGCGAAACATTAGTTAGTATTTCATACGGGATAGTACTTATTTGCCGGGCCAATTCTTCAATACGTTGATGCCGCGGATCAAACACAATTACTTCGTCGCCTTCGCGTACATCAAGACCGCTTACATCAAGCATGCACATATCCATAGTGATATTGCCCACCGTAGGTACCAGGGTACCTTTCACCAGCATTTTACCAATCCCGTTACCAAAAGCACGCAGGTAACCATCGGCATAACCAATGCGAACTGTGGCTATTTTACCATCTTTATTTAATTTACCACTACGGCCATAACTAATGGTATCGCCGCCTTTTATCTTTTTCACCTGGGCTATGCTTGTCTTTAAAGTAGCTATAGGTTGCAATTCACTTTCGTTAGCACCAACGGCCGAATCTACTCCGTACAAGCCTATACCCAATCTCACCATATCATAATGGGCCGGCGGCCACCTGATGATGCCTGAAGTATTGCACAGGTGTTTAATTACTTTATAACCCAGCGTTTTTTCTATCTCTTTAAAAGCTTTCTCAAAACGTTTGATTTGCGTTTTGGTAAAGTCATCGTGTTTTAAGGCCTCACTTGCTGCCAGGTGCGAAAACACCGACTGGATACGCACATACCGGTTTTGCTCCAACATATCGCAAAGCATTTCTATTTCATGATTTTCAAAACCCAGCCTGTGCATACCAGTATCAATTTTAAGATGTACCGGGTAATTTGATATGTTACGATCAAGCGCGTACCCTACAAAATCATCCAACAAGCCAAAACTATAAATCACAGGTTCTAACTTATACTCAATGAGTTTATCAAATGCCGATGCTTCGGGATTTAACACCATAACAGGCAAATTAATACCCGCCTGCCGTAGTGAAACACCTTCATCAATATAGGCCACTGCCAGATAATCAACTTTGTTATATTGCAGCATATTGGCTACCTCAAAAGTACCACTACCGTAGCTAAAGGCTTTTACCATAGCCATTACTTTTACTCCTGGTGCTATTTTTGACTTGTAAAAATTAAGGTTGCCCAACAAGGTATTCAGGTTAATTTCTAATATAGTTTCATGGGCTTTTTGCGCCAATGCCCTGCTGATGCGTTCAAACTCAAAACTCCGTGAACCCTTAATCAGTATTGTTTCCTCTTTGAAATTCAACTGTCTTAACTGTTGTAGCATGGCGGCCGTATCTTTAAAAAAGTGCTGTTCGGCTACGTTAAAAAAATGTTCATATGCCATTAAGGCCTCGCCTACCCCAACAAATTTATCAACCTTTTTACTGCTGATGAGGTTGGCAACTTGCCGGTACAGTTCGTCCAGATGCAAGCCCGATTGGTAAATATCTGACAGGATGAGTGTCTTTTTCTGATGCTGATTTTGCTGCCCCAAAAAGTTAAGCGCGATCTCTAACGATTGCAGATCTGAGTTATAGGAATCGTCAATTACCGAGCAATTGTTGACCCCGTTTTTTAACTCCAAACGCATACTTACCGGAGCCAAACGCTCAATACGTTTATCGGCTTCAACAGGGCTATAGCCCAAAGCAAGCATGGTAGCCCAGCAAACAATGGCGTTTTCTACCGAAGCTTCGTCGGCAAAAGGGATCAGGCATTCGATCTCACGCTTTTGGTAATGCGCACGCAGATAATAACTTTTACCAATGGCTGTTTCACTAAATACATGCAAATCGGCCTGGTTCATTTTGCGGCTCCAGGTAAAGGTTTCCTTCGCTTTGATATCAGCCTGAAAATTGAGAAGCTGATCATAATTATAAATCAGTTTTTCGCAATACTTAAATAGTTGCAATTTTTCGAGCACCTTTTCCCGGCGGTTTTTAAAACCCTCATCATGTGCCGTGCCTATATGAGTCAAGATACCTATCTGGGGCTTTATAATAGCCTCCAGCTTATCCATTTCGTCTACGGTTGATATTCCTGCTTCAAAAATCCCAAGTTCGTTACGGCTGTTTATTTGCCATACAGAAAGCGGCACCCCAATTTGCGAGTTATAACTTTTAGGGTTGCGTACTATATTCTTATCTGCAGCCAACAGCTGGTATAGCCATTCCTTTACGATGGTTTTGCCGTTACTGCCGGTAATACCAATCACCTGGAGGTTAAAACGACTGCGATGGTAAGCCGTCAAAGTTTGCATCGCCACCAAAGGATCATCCACAATTAAAAAATTAGCTTGTGGCAGGTTAAACTCCGGGCCATGCTCAACCACAAAATTACGTACACCTGTTGCATATGCCTCGGCAACAAACTCGTGCCCGTTACGCCGGCCGCTTAAAGCAAAAAACAAGCCCTCAGCTGGGTTGTTAATCCGTCGGCTATCGGTAAACAGGGTATTAATAGTATATTCTTTAACAATTTGCCCACCTGCGTTAATGATTTGCTTTACCTCGGTTATGGCGTACTGATTGCTCTGCATGGTACGAAATTGCTTATATTAATTTAACAATAGAAAGATTTTTAACGAATTTTGACGCTATAAATGGATGGCCAAAAGAAAATAAAGATCACCGACGAGAAAGTTGCCCTTGTAAAAGCCGAACATTTTTGTGCCTACCAGGAACGCTCGCAACAGGAAACCCGCGATAAACTTTATGAAATGGGCCTATATCCCGATGCGGTTGAACGGGTAATAAGCGAACTGATACAAGGCAACTTTTTAAATGAAGACCGTTTTGCCAAAGCCTACACCAAAGGCAAATTTGCGCAAAAGGCCTGGGGCCGCATCAAGATAAAACAGGGCCTTAAGTTTAAACGAGTGCCCGATGTTTTGATAAAAAAAGCCCTGCAAACCATCGATCTCGATGATTATCACGCCGCATTAACCCGCATTATTGAGAAAAAAGCGGCCACCCTTACCGAAAAAAACGAGCTAAAACGTCGCTACAAGCTACAACAGTACGCTATGAGCCGTGGTTACGAAGCTGACCTCATAGCTGATATTTTGAAAACCAGCCAGTTATAAACTATTTAAAAAAAAGTAAAAATTTCTCTTGCAGAACATTCAATTCTGTCTATATTTGCACTCCCGCAAACGAGATAGGCACACAGCCAACTCCAAGCAGGAAAATACCAATGCGAAAGTAGCTCAGTTGGTAGAGCACGACCTTGCCAAGGTCGGGGTCGCGAGTTCGAATCTCGTCTTTCGCTCAAAGCCTTTCTTTTAAAAGAAAGGCTTTACTTTGAAGATCAAAAGGCTGTTAAAAGGCATGATCATCATGCTCAGATGGTGGAACTGGTAGACACGCAGGACTTAAAATCCTGTTCCCGTAAACGGAGTGCGGGTTCGATTCCCGCTCTGAGTACAGAAGCTGAGGTCAAACGCTTCAAAAAGCCCTTAAATCAATGATTTAGGGGCTTTTTTATTATACCCCCCCTCCAAAAGATTCATTCAATCGCATGTTTTAGTTGAACGATTCGTTGAACTCGGAAGTGATTTCAAAATCGTTCAACGAAAAGCTTACAAACAACTGTATATCAAGATGTTCAATAACTGAACATCTTGATAAAAAAGCCGTCAAAATCGACATTTGTTTAACTTTTTATTGAATGATTATGTTAGAAAAAAGCTTCGGGTTGATGTTCTTCATCCGCAAACCCAAAAACAGCCCAGAGGGCGTCTACCCTATTTACCTGAGAATTACTGTCGACGGCAAATCCAGTGAACTATCCACTAAACGAAAATGTCACACTTCAACCTGGAATGCGAAGACTGGGCGATCCTCCGGCAACAAAGAGGCCACAAAGGAGTTCAATTTTTTTCTGGATACGCTGATGCAACAGGTTTACCAGGCTAAGCGACGATTGATGGACGCCGATAAAGAATTAACATCTGATGCCATTAAAAAGAACATGACGGGTGCAGATGAAGAAAAAAGAACGATTATTGAGGTATTCACTAAACATAACCAACAAATTAAAGCACTTGAAGGTGCCGAATTTGCGAGTAATACCGTTAAGCGATATGCGACAACATTGGAGCATACGAAGAGTTTTTTAAAATGGAAGTATGGTTCCGAAGATCTCGATATCAGAAAATTGGATCATGAAACGATAGCTGAATTTGATTTCTGGTTAAAAGGAATTCAAAAATGCAACCATAATTCGACCATGAAATATCTGTCCAATTTCAAAAAAATTGTTTTGATTGCCGTTAAAAACAAGTGGTTACCATCAGATCCTTTCGCTAATTTCAAATTCACTAAAAAGCCGGTTCAGCGACTCGCATTAACCGAACATGAACTAAATAGCATCGCCACTAAAAATTTCAGAAATGAACGCCTGCAGACCGTGAGAGATATTTTCATTTTCAGCTGCTATACAGGACTCTCCTACGCAGATGTGCAAAAATTACGAGCTGAAGAAATTCACATCGGAATTGATAAAAACCTATGGGTATTTACAAACCGGCAGAAAACCGGAGCTGCCTCCAGGATGCCACTAATGCCCGAAGCTATGGCAATTGTCGAAAAATATAAGGAACATCCAAAGTGCATTGTATGTATATTATGGAGATGTTGACCACCCTGTTCCGGGCCAAATTGACCACTGGGTTAGCTGACTTTTGAGTTGCAGCAAATGCT